>NZ_JADHDV010000025.1 GCF_016820515.1 Pseudoxanthomonas beigongshangi
CGCGCAGCGAACTTTGGGGTTTACTGGGCACAAGCCCAGTAAACATGAGGCGGAGCCGGCCGATAAGCCGGGTTCTGTCTTGGACAGTCATTCCTCTAGGCGCAGCGTCACCGCTACGCTCAAGCAACCTACCCGGAGGCACCGCGGGCCGCGGCATAGCCTCCCTATTTGGTCTTGCTCCCGGTGGGGTTTGCCGTGCCGGTCCGTTGCCGGACTCGCGGTGCGCTCTTACCGCACCATTTCACCCTTGCCACGCACTCCGGAGAGCCGTTCGGCGGTATCTTTCTGTTGCACTTTCCGTCAGCTCGCGCCGCCCAGGCGTTACCTGGCACCGTGCCCTGTGGAGCCCGGACTTTCCTCGGCATGCTTGCGCATGACGCGACTGTCTGGCCGGCTCCGCCGCGCGCATTGTCTCATGGCGCGCGCGGTTTGGTGATGAACCCGTGCTGTTGCAGGAACGCGATCGCCTTGCGGTCGGCGTCGGCGTCGATCGCCATGTCGATCGCCTTGTAGTCGGGCTCCTCCTGCTGCTGCAGGTTGCGGGTGAACAAGTGCCCCACAGCCGGGTAGATCACCAGCTCGCAGACGTTTCCCGCCTGCCGCATGCGATCGCAGAAGCGGGCCGCGCCCGCGGCCGGCGTTACGCTGTCCTCCGCCCCCTGCAGCAGGATCGCCGGTGGCAGCCCGGCGCGGACATGCCGATCCGGCGACAGCGCCGCCGCCTGCGCGGGGCCGCCGCTGAGCCGGGTGAACCAACCATCGTTTGCCACCGCCACGGCGGGTGACCACAGCACCAGCAGATCCGGGCGCGCGGACATCGATGCGCCTCCCGGCTCGTCGAACACGGCCGTCGATGCCGCCAGATGGCCGCCCGCTGAAATGCCGCCCGCCGCCACCCGTGCCGGATCCACCCCCAGCTCCGCGGCGTTGGCGCGGACCCAGCGGATGGCCGCGCGCGCATCCGCCACCGCGTCGAATGGCGTGACCGTCTTCTGATCCGAGAGCCGGTACTCCACCGAGATGGCGACCATGCCCTGCTCCGCCAGCAGGCGCGCGGTGGGATGGATCCAGGACGCCTCGCCCACGGACCAGCCCCCGCCATGGAACAGCACGATGGCCGGGCGTGGCGCGGATCCGGTCTGCGGTTCGAACATATCCAGCCGCAGGCGCTGGCCCTGTTCCATGTCGACGAAGTGTTGCTTCGGGGGAGCCGGCTCGGCCGCGTGCGCCGTCCATGGGGCAAGGCAGAACACCAGCGTCGCGAACGCGGATCGGATCCTGATCATGGCGGCTTCCCCGGAAGTCGCACGCACGTTAGCAGTTTCCCGGCGACCACAGGACGACGCTCCCCGCCGGAGTCTCCTCAGTCCTTCTGTCCGTACAGCGCCTTGCGCGGCGCGCCGGTGATTTCCGCCGCCAGCTTGGCGGCCGCCGACGGCGGCAGGTGCGCGTTGAGCAGCGCATAGACGCGGCGTCCCTCGGCGATCTGCGCATCGGCGTCCTCGCCGGCGCCCTGCACGATGACCACGAACTCGCCCTTGCGCTGGTTGTCGTCGGTGTCGACCTTCCGCTGCAGATCGGCCAGGTTGCCGTCCAGCACGGTCTCGAACAGTTTGGTCAGCTCGCGGGCCAATACCGCCGGGCGCTCGTCGCCGAACGCCGCGCGCATGTCTGCCAACGACTCGGCGATGCGATGGGAGGACTCGTAGAACACCAGCGTGCGGGTTTCGCCGGCCAGTTGCGCGAGATGATCCCGGCGCGCCGACGCCTTGGCGGGCAGGAATCCCTCGAACACGAAGCGATCGCTCGGCAATCCGGCCACGCTCAGCGCGGCGATCGCCGCGCAGGCGCCGGGCACTGGACTGACCGGGATTCCGGCCGCGCGCGCCGCGCGCACCACGCGATAGCCGGGATCACTGACCAGCGGCGTGCCGGCGTCGCTGACCAGCGCCAGCGATTCACCTGCCTGCAGGCGCGCCACGATGCGCTGGGCCAGTGCGTCCTCGTTGTGTTCGTGCAGGGCAACCAGCGGCCGCTCGATGCCGAAATGCGCCAGCAGCTGGCCGCTGCGGCGGGTGTCCTCGGCGCAGATGGCGGCGACCTGGCGGAGGGTCTCCAGCGCCCGGGGCGACAGATCGGCCAGGTTGCCGATGGGCGTGGCGACGATGAACAGGGTTCCGACGGGCATTCAGTGGGGATCCTTCGGCAGGGGTAGAATCGTAGCCGGTTCCTCCGTCCTGTCGCCGCCGATGCCTATGGAAATGCGCTTCGCAAGGATTCTCGCCCCGCTGCTGCTGGCCGTGCTGTTCGCCGGTTGCGCCACCACCCAGGTCAGCGGCCCGACCACGCCGAAGGGACAGGCCTCCGCCGCCATCGCCCGTGCCGCGGAGCTGGCGCGGCAGGATGCGGTCCTCACCGGCCAGGCCCGCGCCGACAACGCGCGCGAGATCGATCGGCTGCTGTCCGGCCTGGACGACACCACCCTGGCGCGCGACGCCGCCGCCCTGCCGGCCGGCGATCCGCTGTACAAGTTCGCCGGTCGCGCCCTGCTGCGGCGCGGCCTGCCGCTGCCCCGTCCGTTCGATCGCGACCAATGGCAATTCGGCAACCGTCCGCCGGCCGAGCGCGACGGCTACCGTCCGCCGGTGAAGCTGGCCGTGCTGCTGCCGCTGTCCGGCGATCTGGCCACCGCCGCGCAGCCGGTCCGCGACGGCCTGATGGCCGGCTATTACGGCGAGAGCCGGCGCCGGCCGGAAGTGGAGTTCTTCGACACCAGCGGCACCGCCGGTGGCGCGATTGCCGCCTACGGCCGCGCGGTCGCCGCCGGCGCCGATTTCGTGATCGGCCCGCTCGGCCGCGACGAGGTCAGCGCGCTGTTCCGCGAGCCCGCGCTCAAGGTGCCCACGCTGGTGCTCAACCGCGGCAACGTGCCGCCGCCGAATGGCATGGCCGGCTTCTCGCTGACCCCGGAAGACGACGGCATCATGGCCGCCGAGTACCTGCTCGAGCGCGAGCGCCGCAACGTGCTGGTGATCGGTGGCGCCGACGACAACGGCCGGCGCGCGGCGCAGGCGTTCGCCGAACGCTTCAGCGAGCGCGGCGGCAAGGTCGCGGCCAACCTCAGTGTCGGCGACACGCCCGGCGATCTGTCGGCGGCGCTGGCCTCGGCCGCGCAGGCCAATGTGGATGCGGTGTTCCTGGCGGTGAAGGGCGCGACCGCGCGCGTGCTGGCGCCGCAACTGGCGCTTGCCGGCCTCGGCGGCAAGAGCCGGGTGGCCACCTCGCAGCTGCTGTCCGGCACCGGCAAGGTACTGGATGACGTGGCGCTGGACGGCATCGTGTTCCCGACCGAAGCCTGGACCACCCGCGGCGTGCCCGGCCTGCCGCCGGCCAGCGTGACCGGCGAACGCCTGGCGACCGCGCGCGGTCCGGCCGCGCGCCTGTTCGCGTTCGGCTACGACGCCTGGCTGCTGACCGCGTATCTGGAGAAGCTGACCAACGACACCAACGAGGGCCTGCGTGGCGCCACCGGCGTCCTGCGCCTGGACGGCTTCGGCAACGTGCTGCGCTCGCCGGCCTGGTCGACCTTCCGCAGCGGCGCGGTGGTTCCCATCGCCGATGGCGGTTGATCGCCGCGCACAGGGTGCGCGGATCGAGCTGGCCGCACGCGGGTTCCTGATCCGCGCCGGCCTGCGTCCGCTGGCTGCGAACGTGAACTACCGCGGCGGTGAACTGGATCTGGTGATGTGCGATGAACGCCGCGGCGAGGCGGTGCTGGTGTTCGTCGAGGTGCGCCATCGCCGTTCAGATGCATTCGGCGGCGGCGCCGGCTCGATCGATGCCGGCAAGCGTCGCCGGTTGATCCATGCCGCCTCGCGGTTTCTCGCCGCCCATCCCCGCTATGCCGACCTGCCCTGCCGTTTTGACGTGGTCGATGCCCGCGGCGATCCGGATTCCCCGCGGCTGGACTGGATCGCGGACGCCTTCCGCGCCGACGATGCCTGAATCCCAGGCCGGCCCGCTCCCTTAGAATGGGCGGGTGAATCCCTCCCTTCCCGCCTCACTGGATGCCGCGCTGGGCGAATTGCTCGGCGATGGCTGGCTGACCGACGCCGACGCCCGCCGCCGCTACGGCGAAGACAATTCGCGCCGTTTCGCCCTCGCCGACGCGGTCGCCCTGCCGCGCACCCGTGAACAGGTCCAGGCGATCGTGCGGGCGTGCCGCGAACACGGCGTACCGATCGTGGCCCGCGGCAGTGGCACCAGCAGTACCGGCGCGGCGATTCCATATGCCGGTGGCGTGGCGGTGTCGTTCGAACGGATGAACCGGATCCTGCGCATCGAGGCCGGCGATCGCTATGCGGTGGTGGAGCCCGGCGTGCTGAACGGCGAACTGCAAGCCGCGCTGGCGCCGCATGGCCTGTTCTGGGCCCCGGATCCGGCCAGCGCCGACGTTTCCACCATCGGCGGCAACCTCGCCTGCAACGCCGGTGGCCCGCACGCGGTGAAGTACGGCACCAGCCGCGACAACGTGCTGGGCCTGCAGGCGGTGACCGGCACCGGCGATCTGATCGCCTGCGGCAGCGTCACCACCAAGGACGCGACCGGGTACGACCTCACCCATCTGCTGGTCGGCAGCGAGGGCACGCTGGGGCTGATCGTGGAGGCCACCCTGCGCCTGTTGCCCAGGCCGCCGCGCCGCGCCAGCCTGCGCGCGCTCTATCACGACGTCACCCAGGCCGCGGCGGCGGTATCGCGGGTGATGGCGCAGCCGGTCGCGCCGGCGATGCTGGAGTTCATGGACCGGGCCTGTATCCGGCTGGCGCGCGAGGTCGGCGGCGCCGACATTCCCGACGCTGGCGCACTGCTGATGATCGAGGTCGATGGCGAACGCGAAACCCTCCCGCACGCACTCGAGGCCGTTGCCACCGCGGCCGCGGGCGACGGACTGATCGCGCTTGACGAAGCGCCGGATGAAATCGCGCGCGAACGCCTGTGGGCGGCGCGCAAATCGCTCTCTCCGGCATTGCGCACGATCGCCGACGGCAAGATCAACGAAGACGTCGTCGTGCCTGTTTCCCGCATCCCGGATCTGGTCGGTGGAGTCGAGAGGATGGCGGCGGAATTCGACCTGCCCATCGTTGCGTTCGGCCATGCCGGCAACGGCAACCTGCACGTCAACATCCTCTATGACCCGCAGGACCCGGCCCAGACCGCGCGCGCGCGCCTGGCGCTTCCGCGCCTGTTCAAACTGACCCTGTCGCTCGGCGGCACCCTGTCCGGCGAACACGGCATCGGCGTGGCCAAGCGAGATTTCATGCCGCAGGCCTTCACGCCGGCGACGCTGGCGGCGATGCACGCGGTCAAGCGCGCGCTGGATCCGGACGGCATCCTCAACCCGGGCAAGGTGCTGCCGCCGTGAAGCGCCTGGGGCTGCTGCTTGTGCTGGCGGGCGCGAGCATCGCCCACGCCGCCGCGCAGTCTCCCGCCAACGCGCCGACAGAACGCCCCACCCTGCGGGTCCTTCTGGTCGGCAACAGCCTGATCTACGTCAACAACCTGCCCGGCCTATTGCGCAGCCTGGCGCGCGCGCAGGCTGATGGCCCGCTGATCGAAACCGAAACCTACGTGATGCCCGGGGCCGAGCTGGCGCAGCACTGGAAGCGCGGCGCCGCGGCGAAAGCGTTGCAAGGGAGCCATTGGGACGTGGTCGTGCTGCAGGAACGCGGCGGTGTGCTGGCCTGCGCCGCCAGTCCCGCGCAGAAGGAGGAGGATGTCTGCCGCAACAGCCTGCGCGCGCACCGGCAGTTCGCCGATCTGGCGGAAAAGGCCGGCGCGCGGGTGCTGCTGCTGGGAACCTGGGGACCGGATGCGACCTGGCAGGACAATCTGGATGGCGGATTGCGCCAGGCCGCGCGCGTGACGCAGGCCGTGCCGGTGTTCGCCGGCCATCGCCTGCGCGCCTACCAGCAGGAACATCGCGACGTCGTCCTGTTCACCGACGACAGTCTGCATCCTTCGTTGCGCGCATCGTTGATCGTGACGGCGGCGCTGTATCGCGAGATGGCCGGCCACGGCGCACGCGCGGCGGACCTGCGCCTGGATTTCCCACTGCTGCCGCCCGGCAGTCGCATGGACGACAACCTGCCGCTTGAGCGCAATGAAGCGCTCAACGCGCAGGTGCGTCCGGTGACCCTCGGCGCCGCCGAATTGCCTGCCTTGCTGGAGGCTGCGGAACCGGATCTGTAGCGCCGAGCTTGCTCGGCGGTGTGCGTGTCGGAAAAGCAGCGGAGCGAGCTTCGCTCTACGCGGGCGCCGGGTGGGTTTCCTATCGCGTCGGGCTTGCTCGGCGGTGTGCGGTGTTGGAAAAAGCAGCGGAGCGAGCTCCGCTCTACGCGGGCGCCGGGTGGGTTTCCTGTCGCGCCGGGCTTGCTCTGCGGTGTGCGGTGTCGGAAAAGCAGCGGAGCGAGCTCCGCTCTACGCGGGCGCCGGGTGGGTTTCCTGTCGCGCCGGGATTGCTCTGCGGTGTGCGGTGTTGGAAAAGCAGCGGAGCGAGCTCCGCTCTACGCGTGTTGGTTCAGAAGTGGGTATAGCCGGCGCGTGGCGGTTGCCAGGGGCGGCCTTCGGCGTCGAGGGCCAGCACGCCCGCGCCGTCCACGACGCGGCCGATGCGCGTCAACGGCAGGGCGAGCGACACGCCGAGTTCGGCCAATGCGTTCCGGGCGGAGGCCGGGGCGGTGAAGCAGAGTTCGTAGTCGTCGCCGCCGGTCGCCTGCCACGCGAAGCGCTCCGATGCCGGATGCGCACCCAACGCGGCGGAGGCCGGCAGGCGATCCAGGTCCACCTCCGCGCCCACGCCGCTGGCGCGACAGATATGGCCCAGATCGGCGAGCAGGCCATCGGAGACATCCAGTGCGGCGTGCGCGAGACCGGCGAGGCGGCGGCCCAGTTCCACTCGCGGCTCCGGACGATCCAGGCGCTCGCGCAGGTCGGCGGGCGGCGTGGGCAACAGATGCAGCGCGGCCGCCGCCTCGCCGAGCGTGCCGCTGACCCAGACGTCATCGCCGACCCTGGCGCCATCGCGCCGCAGCGCGCGACCGGCTTCGACCGTGCCGATCGCGGTCACCGCGATCGCCAGCGGACCGCGGGTGGTATCGCCGCCGATCAGCGCGACGCCATGCCGCCGTGCCAGCGCCAGGAAGCCATCGAGAAACGCGTCCAGCCATGCCGGATCGCTTGCCGGCAGCGACAGCGAAAGCGTGCACCAGGCCGGTTCCGCGCCCATCGCGGCCAGATCCGACAGGTTCACCGCCAGCGATTTCCAGCCGATGTCCCGCGGCGCGGTGGCTTCGGGAAAGTGCACGCCCGCGTTGAGCGTGTCGGCGGTGACGGCCAGTTGCCGGCCGGCGGGCGCTTGCAGCAACGCGGCGTCGTCGCCGATGCCCAGCACCACGTCCGCGCGCTGGCCGGCGCGCGCGCGGATGTGGGCAATCAGATCGAATTCGCCGGTGTCCACGGGGCGGGGATTTCGGGATGCGGATCCGCTCCGCATCGCGTCGGACTCAGCGCGCCTTCGCCGAAGTCTCGGCCGGACGCCATGCGACCGCGGCGTGATCCAGCACGCCGTTGACGTAGGTATGGCCGTGCTCGGCGCCGAAACGCTTGGCCGTTTCGATGGCCTCGTTCAGGACCACCCGGTACGGCACGTCGAGGCGGTGCAGCAGTTCGTAGGCGGCGATGCGCAGCACCGCGCGCTCGATCGGGTCGACCTCCTCCACCGTGCGGTCCAGGTACGGCGCCAGCGCCTCGTCCAGCTGCGCGCGATGCTTCACCACGCCGCGCACCAGGTCCTCGAAATATCCGAGATCGGCGATCTCGTGCGCCTGCTCGTGCGCGAACTGGGCGATCACCTGCCCGACCTCGCCACCGGACAGCTGCCACGCGTACAGCGCCTGCAGGGCGCGACGGCGCGCACGCGCGCGGGTCACGGGATCGACGCCATCTTTTCGGTACTGTCGGCTCACGGGTTCTCCAGCCTGAATGTGGTTACGGCAACTGTTCCAGCAGTTGCGCCATCTCGACGGCCGCGAGCGCGACCTCCTCGCCCTTGTTGCCATGGCTGCCGCCGGCGCGCGCCTCGGCGTCCTCGATGCGCTCGACCGCCAGCACGCCGTTGAGCACCGGCACGCCGAAATCCAGCTGCACCCGCATCAGGCCCTCGGCGCAGCTGTCGGCGACATGCTCGTAATGGCGGGTATCGCCGCGGATCACGCAGCCCAGCGCGATGATCGCGGCATGCCCGCTGCCCGCGGCCACGCGCGCGGCGGCCACCGGGATTTCCCAGGCGCCGGGCACGCGGATGACGTCGATGGCTTCCTCGCCCACGCCGTTGCCAGCCAGGCTTTCGCGCGCGCCGGCCACCAGCACGTCGGTGATGCGCGCGTTCCAGCGGCTGGCGATGATCGCGAAGCGGGCGCCTTCGGGGGCGCGCAGATCGCCTTCGTAGTGGGCCATGGGCAGGGTTTCCTTGGGGGTTGGGAAGTTTAGCAGGGCCGGCCCCGCGCGCCGGGGGCCGGCCGGGTCACGGGCATCAGGGTTCGACGTACTCGACCACGTCCAGGCCGAAACCGGCCAGGCCGACCTGGCGGCGCGGCGTGCCGAGCACGCGCAGGCGACCCAGCCCCAGATCGGCCAGGATCTGGCTGCCGGCGCCGTTGCGGCGCCATTCGGCCAGCGCGCCGGCCCGGCTGGCCGGAGCCTCCGGGCACTCCCGGATGCGATCCAGCAACGCGTCCGGGGTCGCCGCGTCGCCCAGCAGCACCAGCGCGCCGCGCTCCTCGGCGGCGATCCGGCGCAGCACGTCGCCGATGGCCGGGCCGAAATCGGCGCGGCGCCAATGCAGGGCGTCGGCGAGCGGGTTCTGCATGTGCACGCGCACCAGCGTGGGCACGTCAGCCACGGCAGCGCCGCGCAGCAGCGCGAAGTGCAGGCCGTGGCTCAACCGATCCCGATAGGTGAACAGGCGGAAAGGACCGTGCTCGGTCTGGATGTCGCGCTCGTCCACGCGCTCGACCGTGTGCTCGGTGCTGAGCCGGTAGCGGATCAGCTCCTCGATCGAGCCCATCTTCAGGCCGTGCTCGCGTGCGAAGGCTTCCAGTTCCGGGCGCCGCGCCATGCTGCCGTCGGGATTGAGGACCTCCACCAGCACGCCGGCCGGTTCCAGCCCGGCCATCAGCGCGAGATCGCTGGCCGCTTCGGTATGGCCGGCGCGATTGAGCACGCCGCCGGGTTGCGATGCCAGCGGAAAGATGTGGCCCGGCTGGGCCAGATCCTGCGGCTTGGCATCCGGACGCACGGCGGTGCGCACGGTATGCGCGCGATCGTAGGCGGAAATGCCGGTGGTGACACCTTCGGCCGCCTCGATGCTGACGGTGAAGTTGGTGTGGTGCGGCGAGGTGTTGTCCTGGACCATCGGTGGCAGGCCCAGTTGCCGGCAGCGCTCGCGGGTCAGCGACAGGCAGACCAGGCCACGCGCGTGGGTGACCATGAAATTGATGTCCGACGGCTTGACCAGTTCGGCCGCCATGATCAGGTCGCCTTCGTTCTCGCGATCCTCGTCATCGACGATGACGACCATGCGGCCGTTGCGGATTTCTTCCAGCAGTTCGGGGACGGTGGCGAAGCTCATGCCTGCGCCTCCATGTCGCGCGCACCGAGCAGGCGCTCGACGTAACGCGCGACCAGATCGATTTCCAGGTTCACCGCATCGCCCACCCGCGTCTGCGCGAAGGCGGTGTGCGAGACGGTGTGCGGGATCAGCGCGACTTCGAAACCGGCGTCGTCGACCTCGTTGACGGTCAGGCTGACGCCATCGACGCAGATCGATCCCTTCTTGGCGATGTAGCGCAGCAGCGCGGACGGCGCGGCGAAGCGCCAGCGCTGCGCGCGCGCGTCCTCGCGGATGTCGAGCACCTGGCCCATGCCGTCGACGTGGCCGCTGACCAGGTGGCCGCCGAGGCGATCGGTCGGCCGCATCGCCCGCTCAAGGTTGACCGGCGCGCCGGGCTTGAGCCGGCCCAGGGTGGTCAACGCCAGGGTCTCGTTGGAGGCATCGGCCTGGAACGAGCCGGCGTCGAAATCGATCACGGTCAGGCAGACGCCGTTGACCGCGATGCTTTCGCCGGGCTGCACGTGGTCGAACGGCAGGGTTCCGGCCTGGATGGTCAGGCGGACGTCACCGCCACGGATTTCGGACGCGGCCAGCGCGCCCACGCCCTCGATGATGCCAGTGAACATCAGGGCACCTCCGCGCGCGCGGCCGGGACGGGAACAACAACAGGGAATACTGGGAGCATGAACGTTTCTCGCGGAAATGAAAAAAGCGAAAAACGCCCCAAGGCATTGAGGCAGGCGCAGGCCATCGCACACCTCGCGGTGCCCGCGTTGCCGTCTTCTTTCATCCGGACTGTGACCGTCGGCCCCGGCATTGGACCGGGTCTGCTGACCCTCCGGCGTGGCCGGAGGCGCTCGCGGGCTCGTGCTTGCGCACCTACCGCCGGTGGGGAGTTTCGCCCCGCCCTGAAGACGTCTTGGTTGCCGGCAAACCGGCGCGCGCATTGTAGCACCGCCGTCCGTCGCGCCCGGCCGGACGCTGTGTCGCGCCGGCCGCAACGACGCGAGGCCGGATTCAGGCGGGCTTGCGTCGCAGGTGCAGGACCAGCGGCCAGCGCATCCGCCGCACGCGCTGAGGATCGCCCCAGGCGGCGGCCAGTTCGGGGCCGTGGATTTCGATGGCGTCGCGGCCGGTGGCGGCCTGGAAGCACGCCGTCGCGGACAGGCTGGCGAAGTAGCCCAGCAGTTGCGGCAGGGTCCAGTCCGCGGTAAGCCAGAGGTCGG
Organism: Pseudoxanthomonas beigongshangi; assembly: GCF_016820515.1. Classification (GTDB taxonomy): domain Bacteria; phylum Pseudomonadota; class Gammaproteobacteria; order Xanthomonadales; family Xanthomonadaceae; genus Pseudoxanthomonas_A; species Pseudoxanthomonas_A beigongshangi. Next base: position 10,897 of record NZ_JADHDV010000025.1, read on the forward strand.
CCGGTGCCGGCATCGCCTCGAACGGCCAGTCGTAGCCGGTATAGCCGACGTCCACGTCGTTGCGCTCCGGCGGCCAGTACGGATCGATGTCGTCGCGCACCGCCTCGGCCACGTCGGCGAGATCGTCGGAGAACACGATGTCCTGGTACGTCCAGGCGGCCAGCACGCCGCCCGGCGCCAGCACCCGCTCGCAACTGGCGAAGAACGCCCGCCGGTCGAACCAGTGCAGCGCCTGCGCCACCGCGATCAGCTCGACGCTGGCATCAGCCAGCGAGGGCGTTTCGGCCAGTTCGACGGCGACGGTCACGTTGCCGATCGGCTCACGCTGCGCCCAGTGGCGCGCGATCTGGGCCGCGCTGGGATCGGTGGCGTGGACGTGGGCGAAGTGCGCGGCCAGGCCTCGGGTCGCCTGGCCGCTGCCGCAGCCCGGCTCCCATACCCGCGCGCTGGCCGGCACCACCGCGCCGATCGCGTCGTACAGCGTGTCGGGGTAGGTCGGCCGCGAACTGGCGTAGGTGTCGGCGAGCGCCGAGAAATGATCCTTGAAGGCGGCCATGGTCGGGGGCTGGCTCAGGTGGCGGGCACGGGTTGCAGGAGGAGGCGCTGATCCTCGCCAATCGCGCGCGCGTCGACAATCTTAAGTCGCGCGCGCTCGGCCATGCTCTGGATGCCCAGGCCGGCGAACAGCGGCCGGGCCTGGTCGCCCAGCAGCACCGGCGCGACGTAGAGCAGGACTTCGTCGGCCAGGCCGGCGGCGATGAACGCCCCGGCCAGGGTCGCGCCCGCTTCGACCTGGACCTCATTGACGCCACGCGCGGCCAGCAGCTCCAGCACCGCGCGCAGATCGAAGTTGCTGCCATCGGCCGGCGCCACCGCGCGCTGCGCGGCGATTTCGCGCGGCGGCTTGGCGTCGGCGGTGTGGATGTACAGGGTGGGCGCGTCGCCTTCGCGCACCCGCCCGCGCGCGATGGTCGCCAGTCCCGGATCCAGCACCACCCGCAGCGGCGGCACGAACGGGGTGTCGTCCTCCAGCCGCACGGTCAGCGAGGGATCGTCGGCCAGCACGGTGCCGGCGCCGGTCAGGATGGCGCCGGCGCGCGCGCGCCAGCGCTGCACGTCCAGGCGCGAGGCATCACCGCTGATCCATTTGGAATCGCCGTTGGCCATCGCGGTGCGTCCGTCCAGGCTGGTCGCCAGCTTGACCCGCACGAACGGCCGGCCGCGCTCGACGCGCGACAGGAAGCCGCGATTGAGCTGGCGCGCCTGCGCCTCCAGCAAACCGGACTGCACGGTGATGCCGGCGGCGCGCAGCTTGTCGAAGCCCGCTCCGTCGACCTGCGGGAACGGATCCCGCATCGCCGCGACGACGCGGGTGACGCCCGCCGCGATCAGCGCATCCGCGCAGGGACCGGTGCGACCGGTGTGCGCACACGGTTCCAGGGTCACGTAGGCGGTCGCGTCCCTGGCGCGCTCGCCGGCCACCTGCAGGGCGAGCACTTCGGCATGCGGCTCGCCGGCGCGCTGGTGCCAGCCCTCGCCCACCACTTCGCCGTCCTTCGCGAGCACGCAGCCCACCATCGGATTGGGTCTCGTGGTGTAGGCGCCGCGCTCGGCCAGGCGCAGGGCCTGCGCCATCAGCGCGTGATCGGTGGCGGTGAAGGCGGCGGTATCGGTCATGCCCGGGTTCCCGTGGTTTGGAATGGATACGGCAGGGAAGGCGGCGGCGACTCCGCCACGTGGCGCGCCGGGACGATGCCCATGATGCTGATCGGCACGCCGTGCAGTTGCGCACGTTCCTCCAGTTCCCAGCCGAGCCCGGAATAGAAGTCCTCGTGCCAGAGCGTGAACAGGCGCAACCGTTCCACCCCCTGCGCCGCCGCATGCGCCACGGCCGCCTCCACCAGGTGCCTGCCGCCCCCGCGTCCGCGCGCTTCCGGCGACACGAACAGGCTGGCCAGCCAGGGGCTGCCGCGATCCTGCAGTTCCGGCGCGTCTTCCATCAGCAGGCTGACCGAACCCAGCAGGGTGTCGCCATCCAGCAGCACCAGCGTGGTCGGCAGGGATGCGCGACGGGTGTGGTCTTCCAGTTCGGCGGTCGCCACCGGCAGGGTCCAATCGTCGTACAGCGCCCCCCACTCGGCGTGATGCCAGCGCGCCAGCACGGCCACGTGCTGCGGGTGGCACCCAATCCATTCGATGCGCATGGCTCAGCGCTTCTTGTGCTTGTCGAGGTTCTTGTCGAAGGGCACGACTTCACCGCCCAGCAGCGAAAGCTGGCCGGCACCGGCCGGCAGATCGCGCTCGAGCTTCTCGATTTCCTCACGGAAGTCGGCCACGTCCTCGAAGCTGCGGTAGACCGAGGCGAAGCGGACATAACCCACGTGGTCCAGCTTGCGCAGTTCGTTCATCACGAACTCGCCGATCCGCCGCGAGGGAATCTCGCGCTCGCCGCTCATGCGGATGCTGTGCACCACCGCGCGCACCGCCGCCTCGATCTGTTCTTCCGAGACCGGGCGCTTCTGCAGCGCGCGATCGAAGCCGGCGCGCAGCTTGCGCGCGTCGAACGCATCCCGGCGGCCATCGCTCTTGATGACCGCGGGCAGTTTGATTTCGATGTTCTCCAGCGTGCTGAAGCGCTCGCCGCAGGCCTCGCATTCGCGCCGACGGCGAATCGTCGCGCCGTCTTCGGAGACGCGCGAATCGATGACGCGGGTGTCGGTGTGCTGGCAGAAGGGGCAGTGCATCGGCTCTGGGGCTTTCCGCCGCGGGGAGCGGCGGCAATGGGCGGGAACTCCACCCGAACGCCTGAGTGTACTGCCGCTGCCGCTCCCGGTCACGATCCGCCCGGGCCCGCGGGCGGCGAGCCCGACGGGATGGCGGAAAAAGCCGTGCCGCCACGGCGCCGCCGGACCAGCAGCGCCGCCATCGTGGCGATGGCGGCGATGGTCAGCCGATCAGCCGTAGACCGGGAACTGACGGCACTGCAGGGTGACGTTCTCGCGCACGCCGGCGATGACCTTGTCGTCGCCGGGCGCGTCCAGCACGTCGCAGATCCAGTTGGCCAGGGCCACGCAGTCGGCTTCCTTGTAGCCGCGGGTGGTCACCGCCGGAGTGCCGATGCGCAGGCCCGAGGTGACGAAGGGTTTCTGCGGGTCGTTGGGCACCGCGTTCTTGTTGACGGTGATGTGCGCCTTGCCCAGCGCTTCCTCGGCGGCCTTGCCGGTGATGCCCTTGCCGATCATGTCGACCAGCATCAGGTGGTTCTGGGTGCCGCCGGAGACGATCTTGTAGCCGCGCTGGATGATGGTCGCGGCCATCGCCTGCGCGTTCTTCACCACCTGCTGCTGGTAGGTGGTGAATTCCGGCTCCAGCGCTTCCTTGAACGCCACCGCCTTGGCGGCGATGACGTGCATCAGCGGACCGCCCTGGATACCCGGGAACACGATGCTCTGCAGCTTCTTCTCGATGTCCTCGCCGGCGCCCTTGGCCAGGATGATGCCGCCGCGCGGACCGCGCAGGGTCTTGTGGGTGGTCGAGGTGACCACGTGGGCGTGCGGCAGCGGGTTCGGATACACGCCGGCGGCGACCAGGCCGGCCACGTGCGCCATGTCCACGAACAGGTAGGCGCCGATCTTGTCGGCGATGGCGCGGAAGCGCGCCCAGTCGATCACCTGCGAATAGGCGGAGAAACCGGCCACCACCATCTTCGGCTTGTGCTCCAGCGCCAGCTTCTCGACTTCGTCGTAGTCGATCAGGCCCTGGTCGTTGACGCCGTACTGCACCGCGTTGAACAGCTTGCCCGAGGCATTGACCTTGGCGCCGTGGGTCAGGTGGCCGCCATGCGCCAGCGACATGCCCAGGATGGTGTCGCCCGGCTGCAGCAGCGCGAAATAGACTGCCTGGTTGGCCTGCGAGCCGGAGTGCGGCTGCACGTTGGCATAGTCGGCGCCGAACAGTTGCTTGACCCGGTCGATCGCCAGCTGTTCGGCGATGTCGACGTACTCGCAGCCGCCGTAGTAGCGCTTGCCCGGGTAGCCTTCGGCGTACTTGTTGGTCAGCACGCTGCCCTGGGCTTCCATCACCCGCGGGCTGGCGTAGTTCTCGCTGGCGATCAGCTCGACGTGGTCCTCCTGGCGACGGGCCTCGGCGGCGATGGCCTGGGCGAGTTCGTCATCGAATCCGGCAATACGGGTGGTGCTGGGGAACATTCGCGGGGCCTCGCAAGGGGAAGCTGAAGGAAAGATGAGACCAGGCCGAACCGGCGGACCGGCGTTCAGGCGGTCGGGATAAGACTTGAAATATTAGCCCACGGGCGTATGGCGGCCAACTCGGACAGGTGCCACCAGGCCCGTTCTGCCCGACAATGGGCGGATTCGCCCGACCGCGACCCCGCCGCCCGACCCGCCAGCCCCTCCGCCAGCCGGTCCCCTCCCCACTGGATGCCCCCGACCGTGAAATGGGTTCTCGTCTTCCTGTTCGTCGCTTGCGCCGTCTACGTGCACTTCCGCGGACGCGTGCGCCATCGCCTGGGCCGGCAGCTGCTGGACCACTCGACCTTCATGGCGCCCATCAACGTGCTGATGTACGCCTGCTCGCGGGTGCCGACCACCCCGTTCCTGGACCCGGACAAGCATTTTCCCGAGTTGGCACCGCTGCGCGCCCGCTGGCAGGAAATCCGCGCCGAGGCCCGGCACCTGCGTGAAATGCAGCAGATCAAGGCCGCCGACGGCTATACCGACGTCGGCTTCAACTCGTTCTTCCGGCGCGGCTGGAAGCGCTTCTACCTGAAGTGGTACGACGACGCCCATCCGTCCGCCGCCGAGCTGTGCCCGGTCACCACCGCCCTGCTGCGCGAGCTGCCGGGGGTGAAGGCCGCCATGTTCACCGAGCTGCCGCCGGGCAGCGAGCTGCGGCCGCATCGCGACCCCTACGCCGGCTCGCTGCGCCTGCACCTGGGCCTGGAAACCCCCAACGACGATGCCTGCTTCATCGACGTGGATGGCCAGCGCTACAGCTGGCGCGACGGCGAATGGACCATGTTCGACGAGACCTACATCCACAGCGCCCGCAACGACAGCGCCGGCAACCGGATCATCCTGTTCTGCGACATCGAGCGGCCGATGAAGTACCGCTGGGCGGCGGCGCTGAACCGCTTCGTCGCCCGCAACCTGATTGCCGCGGGCGCCTCGCCCAACCAGGAAGGCGACAAGACCGGCGGCTTCAACCGGGCCTTCAAGTACTTCTACGCCCTGCGCCTGAAGAGCAAGGCCCTGCGCGAGCGCAGCAAGGGCCTGTACTACACGCTCAAGTACCTGGGCGTGGCGCTGGTGGTGGCCCTGATCATCTGGATCTGAGCCGGCCCCGGCCGTTTCCGCGCCGCCGGCTCCAGCCGTTCCCGGCCTGAACGGCCGGCGGGGAAAGCCCGGCCGGCCCCTTCCGCGCTGGCAACGCGCCCCCACCCTGCGGGATAATCCCTGTCTTCCCGCCCTGTCCCAGGCCATCCGGCCGGGCTCGGCGCGTCCCGGTTCCGGAGAGCCCCATGTCGCAATACATCTACACCATGAACGGTGTAAGCAAGATCGTTCCTCCCAAGCGCCAGATCATCAAGGACATCTCGCTGTCGTTCTTCCCAGGCGCCAAGATCGGCCTGCTGGGCCTCAACGGTGCCGGCAAGTCCACCGTGCTGAAGATCATGGCCGGCGTGGACACCGACTTCCAGGGCGAAGCGCGTCCGCAACCGGGCATCAAGGTCGGCTACCTGGCGCAGGAACCGGAACTGGATCCGAACAAGACCGTGCGCGAAGCGGTCGAGGAAGGCGTCGGCGAAGTGCTGCAGGCGCAGGCCGCGCTGGACGCGGTGTATGCCGCCTACGCCGAGGAAGGCGCCGACTTCGACAAGCTGGCCGCCGAGCAGCAGCGCCTGGAAGCGATTCTCGCCGCCGGTGACGCGCACATGCTGGAACAGCAGCTGGAAGTGGCCGCCGACGCGCTGCGCCTGCCGCCGTGGGACGCCATCGTCGGCAAGCTGTCCGGCGGCGAAAAGCGCCGCGTCGCGCTGTGCCGTCTGTTGCTGCAGAAGCCGGACATGCTGCTGCTCGACGAGCCGACCAACCACCTGGACGCCGAGTCGGTGGAATGGCTGGAACAGTTCCTGGCCCGCTACACCGGCACCGTGGTGGCGGTCACCCATGATCGCTACTTCCTCGACAACGCGGCCGAGTGGATCCTGGAACTCGATCGTGGCCGCGGCATTCCGTGGAAGGGCAACTACACCGACTGGCTGGTGCAAAAGGAAGAGCGCCTGAAGCAGGAAGAGAACCAGGAAAAGGCGCGCCAGAAGGCGATCGCCAAGGAACTGGAATGGTCGCGCCAGAACGCCAAGGGCGGCCGCTCCAAGGGCAAGGCGCGCCTGGCCCGCCTGGATGAACTGCAGTCGGTCGACTACCAGAAGCGCAACGAGACCAACGAAATCTTCATCCCGCCGGGCGAACGCCTGGGCAACAGCGTCATCGAGTTCAAGAACGTCTCCAAGAAGTTCGGCGACCGCCTGCTGATCGACGACCTGAGCTTCCTGGTCCCGGCCGGCGCCATCGTCGGCATCATCGGCCCGAACGGCGCCGGCAAGTCGACCCTGTTCAAGATGATCACCGGACAGGAGAAGCCCGACTCCGGCACCATCAACATCGGTCCGACCGTCAAGCTGGCCTACGTCGACCAGAGCCGCGACAAGCTGGAAGGCAACCACAACGTTTTCCAGGAGGTCTCCGGCGGCCTGGACATCCTCAACATCAACGGCGTGGAAATCCAGTCGCGCGCCTACATCGGCCGCTTCAACTTCAAGGGCCAGGACCAGCAGAAGCTGGTCGGTTCGCTGTCCGGTGGTGAGCGCGGCCGCCTGCACATGGCCAAGACCCTGCTGCAGGGCGGCAACGTGCTGCTGCTCGACGAACCGTCCAACGACCTGGACATCGAAACCCTGCGCGCACTGGAAGACGCGTTGCTGGAATTCCCCGGCAACACCTTCGTGATCTCGCACGATCGCTGGTTCCTGGATCGCATCGCTACCCACATCCTTGCTTTCGAGGGCGACTCGCACGTGGAGTTCTTCCAGGGCAACTACCGCGAGTACGAGGAAGACAAGAAGCGCCGCCTCGGCGCCGAAGGCGCGCAGCCGCATCGCCTGCGCTTCAAGGCACTGAAGTGACGATTCGGCCCGTGGCCGGCAACGGCCACGGTTTTGCCGAACCGCCATCCCCGCGAAAGCGGGGATCCATCGTCCACCGGCAATAAATCCCGAAGGGCCGGATTCCCCCGAATCCGGCCCATTCTTTTTTCATCCCGGCTCGCCGGGCATCCGTCGCGGCACGCGCTGCGGTACCCTGCCCCCGGATGAAGAGGTAGCCCCATGTCCATTGATCGCCTGTTCCGCCTGAGCGAGCACGGCACCAGCGTCCGCACCGAACTGCTGGCCGGCGCCACCACGTTCCTGACGATGTCCTACATCGTCTTCGTCAATCCGGAGATCCTCTCGACCACCGGCATGGATGCGGGCGCGGTGTTCGTCGCCACCTGCCTGGCGGCCGCGCTCGGATCGCTGATCATGGCGTTCGCCGCGAACTTCCCGGTCGGCATGGCGCCGGGCATGGGCCTGAACGCGTTCTTCGCGTTCACGGTGGTCGGTACGGCCGGCCTGCCCTGGGAGCAGGCGCTGGCGGCGGTGTTCATCTCCGGCCTGGTGTTCCTGCTGCTCAGCCTCACCGGCGTACGCGCCTGGCTGGTCGCCGGCATCCCGCCGTCGCTGCGCGCGGCGATCGTCGCCGGCATCGGCCTGTTCCTGGCGATCATCGCGCTGCAGAAATCGCAGGTCATCGTTGGCAATCCGGACACGCTGGTCGCATTGGGAACGCTGCATTCGCACGAACCGCTGCTGGCGCTGGGCGGCTTCCTGCTGATCGCGGTGCTGGAAGCACGTGGCGTGCGCGGCGCGATCCTGATCGGCATCCTGGTGGTGACGGCGTTCGCCGGACTGTTCGGCTATGTCGATTACCAGGGCATCGTCGCGGCACCGCCCAGCCTGGCGCCGACCTGGCTGCAACTGGATCTGCCCGGCCTGCTGCATCGCGACGACGGCACGCCGATCGCCGTGCTGTTGCAGGTGGTGCTGGTGTTCGTGCTGGTGGAAGTGTTCGACGCGACCGGCACGCTCTACGGCGTGGCCGGACGCGCCGGCTTGCTGAAACTGCCGGATGGGCAGAAGCGCTTTGGCCGCGCACTGCTCGCCGACAGCGGCGCCATCATCGCCGGTTCGCTGCTGGGCACCAGCAGCACCACCGCCTATGCCGAAAGCGCATCCGGCGTGCAGGTCGGCGGACGCACCGGCCTGACCGCGTTGGTGGTGGCGCTGCTGTTCCTGGTAGCCCTGCTGTTCTCGCCGCTGGCGGCGATGGTCCCAGGCTACGCAACCGCGCCCGCGCTGCTCTACGTGGCCGGCCTGATGCTGCGCGAACTGGTCGACGTGGACTGGAGCGATCTGACCGAATCGGTGCCGGCCGCGCTGTGCGCGCTGGCGATGCCGTTCACCTACTCCATCGCCAACGGCCTGGCGTTCGGCTTCATCGCCTACGCAGCGCTCAAGCTCGGCACCGGCCGCTGGCGCGAAGTGCATCCGGCGGTGTGGCTGGTGGCCGGGTTGTTCATCCTGCGCTACGCGTTGGCGTAGGGTGACGATGTTGTTTTGCGGAAACCGGCGGAAGAGCTCGCGGCCGGAGGCCGCTCCTACCCTGGGTTTTACCTTCGCGGTGTAGGAGCGCCGTCCCGGCGCGAGCCTTTGGCGGATATCCCGGCCCCCTTGCTTCAGTCGTCACCCTGCAAACCGGGGAACAGGATCTCGGTATAGCCGAACTGGCTGAAGTCGCGGATGCGCGAGGGATATAACCGGCCAATCAGGTGGTCGCACTCGTGCTGCACCACCCGCGCGTGGAAGCCTTCGGCCTCGCGATCAATGGGATGGCCCTGTGGATCAAAACCGCGATAGCGGATCGCGCGATGGCGCGGCACCACGCTGCGCAGGCCCGGCACCGACAGGCAACCTTCCCAGCCATCCTCCATCTCGTCGGACAGCGGCTCGATCACCGGATTGAGCAGGATGGTGCGCGGCACCGGCGGCGCATCCGGATAGCGATCGCTGTTGTCAAAGCCGAAGATGACCAGTTGCAGGTCCACGCCGATCTGCGGCGCCGCCAGGCCGACGCCGCCAGCCGCGGCCATGGTCTGGAACATGTCGGCGATCAGTGCTTGCAGTTCCGGGGTATCGAATCGTTCCACCGGGTTGGCAACCTTCAACAGCCGCGGGTCACCCATTTTCAGGATGGGATGAATCATGCCGTTTCCTCCACGTTCGGTAGTTCAAACACCTGCCGCAGATAACGCACGTAGCCCTCGTCCTCGCACATGCTCTTGCCGGGCGAATCGCTCAGCTTGGCGACCGGCTGACCGTTGCAGCGGATCATCTTGATGACAATCTGCAACGGGGTTGGCCCCAGATCGTTGGTCAGGTTGGTGCCGATGCCGAACGCCAGCCGACAGCGGCCACGAAAGCGTTCGTAAAGCCGCAGCACTTTCTCGACGTCCAGGCCATCGCTGAACACCAGCGTCTTGGTGCGCGGATCTATGCGCATTCTTTCCAGGTGCGCGAGGATTTCCTCACCCCATTGGAGCGGCTCTCCCGAATTGTGGCGCATGCCGTCGAACAGCTTGCAGAAGTACAGATCGAAATCGCGCAGGAACGCCCTCAGGCCCACCACGTTCGACAACGCGATCCCCAGATCGCCGCGATATTCCTTGGCCCAGATATCGAAAGCCACCGCCTGCGAATCGCGCAGGCGCGGACCCAGTGCCTGGAATGCCTGCAGCCATTCGTGCGCCATCGTGCCCAGCGGGGTCATGCCGTATTCGCGCGCGAAGTACACATTGCTGGTGCCGACGAATTGCGCCCCCAGCCCAGCCTTGAGAATCGGCAGCACGCGCGCATGCCAATCCCGCGAGTAACGGCGCCGGGTGCCGTAGTCGGCAATGACGCAATCCTCGCCGCCTTCGCGCAGACGCGCGATCTTGGCATCCAGCCGGCGTTCGCCTTCCGCGACGTCGGCAACGCCCGCATGGCGGAACCAGACCTCGTTGATGATCGCCAGCAGCGGCACCTCGAACAGGATGGTGTGAAGCCAGGGACCGACGATGTCGAGTTCGATTTCCCCGGGAATCGTCGGTGAGGCCCGCAACCGGATGTATTTGCGATCCAGGTGGAACAGGCCGAGGAAATCGGCGAAATCCGACTTGATGAAACGCAGCCCGCGCAGATAATCGAGTTCATCGGTCCGGAAGCGCAGCGTGCACAACGCATCGATTTCCGCGGAAATCTCATCGAGATGGTCCGCCAGCGGGACGCCCGGCGTGCGGCACTTGAAGCGGTACTGCACCTGCGCGGCTGGATAGTGATGCAGGACCGCCTGCATCATCGTGAACTTGTAGAGATCGGTATCGAGCAGCGAGGTGATGATCATCGGGCCGGGCCGTGCGGGAGCGCCGTCAGCATACTCCACGCGTTCCAGGCGCATGCGCCGTGTCCGCCGCCGCGACGACAGGCCCCGGCGGGGTCAGCGACGACGGAACAGCAACCGCAGCGCCACCGTCGCGAAATGCGCCCAGATCGCACCGAATACTCCGATGCGCACTCCCACGCCACGCTGGCTGGCCTCGAACTTGCCGAAATACCGCCACAGGCCCCGATGCTTGTGCCATTCCACGAAGAACGGCCGCGCGCGACTGGAGACGCCGCGGATATGCACCACGCGCACGCGGTTGGCCACGGCCACCAATGCGCCGGCCATACGCGCACGCCGGCACAGATCGAGATCCTCCGCGTGCAACCGATAGCCCTCGTCGAACCCGCCAAGCCGGCGGAACAGCGAACGCGGCATCACCATCAGCGCGCCGGAGAGTGCTTCCAGCGGTTGCAGCGCCTGCGCATCGTCCACCTCCACGCCCAATCGCGAGGCGGCGCCCGGCGCGGTCAACATCGCGGCGAAATCCGGATCGCGGCGACGCGCGGCGGTGTCTCGAATCCCGGCTTCGTCCACCAGATCCGCACCCAGCAACGCTTCCCCACCGGTGGCGGCCGCCAGATCGCGCAATCGGGCCAGGGTATCCGGCAACACCTGCAGATCCGGATTCACGAACGCCAGCCAGGGCGATGCCGAATCGTCCGCGCCCTGGTTGCAGCCGACCGAGAAGCCCGGATTGTCCGGATTGGCGACGAAGCGTACGCGCGGATCCGCCAGCGCATGGCGCTGGACCACGCTCACGGTGTCGTCGCTGGATGCATTGTCCACCACCCGGATTTCCGCCACGTCCACCGCATCGCGAAGGCGCTGCAGGCAGTCGTCGATGGTGCTGGCGCTTTCGTGGGTGACGACGATCGCGGCGATGGCCGTTTCGTGCTCCGGGATTTTCATATTCTGTATATCAATATCATCACCCAGCATTTGGCGGCACAATTTCCGAGACAGCCTTCCTGCAAAGCTCGAAATCTTCTTCCTTTTCTGACGAGCCCATGACACGAGCCATGGGCTCGTACGCGGATAAGGCTACCTGAGTGTCTTCTTGCAGGTCATTATCGCAGTGACCTGCCAAAAACCGCCTCTTGGCCGCCAGTACACATACCGCGCAAGCACACAATCTCTGTAGCCTTGCCTTGACGCCATGGTTCTCGCTGTCCACATGGCCTTTGAAAGGGCTGATTCGACTGAGCCCCATTCCGCAGTGGCCGTGAAACTAGCCGTTATTTCCGTAGCCCGTGCATCCCGGATTCCGGGAAGAACATATCCCAACATCAGCACACCGAGACAAATTGACTTCACCTTCATGAGTTGAACTCCCTGTGTTTAACGGCATTGCTGCAATAGCGCAGCATCTTGCTTCTATGCCTAGACAACAGCGAGTTCAACTAACATTGAAATATGGGTCTTTTTGTGCCGAGAATCACTGGAACAATTGGCGCTGTGGCTCTGGCGAGCCAATGTCCATGTAGATCCTTGTCAAGTTCTCCCGATAAGGCCGTAGTGGATCTTCCATCAAGCAACCCGCGAGTCTCGCGTGCCAAGCAGGCCAACGCGCATTGATAGTGTCCATATCGCCATCGGCGGGTAGGCCTTCGCCGCCACGCGCGACGAAAGCAGTTTCACACAAGGCATTTCGCCAGCCCAGACCGGCGAGACGCAGCGATAAATCGATCAGCGCTGCATACCAAGACATATAGCTGCTGGCATCCAAACCCCCAGCACGCTTGCGGGCACTGCCTCGAAGAGCGACGGCATGTGCTACCGCAGCGGGTAGTTCAGGATGTGCCGGCGGCATCCCCGCACACGCACGCGCCGTGCGCTCGAAGTCAGCGGGCGGAGGTGATATTTCTCCTAGACGTGGCCAGGATGCAGCTTCGCCTGCATTGCACCACGGCGTGGCAGTAGCGATGGATGCATCACGGGCGAGACAGGCAACCATTTGCTGAAGCCAGCCCGGTAGCGGTTGTGCATCCGGCGCGAGGATCACCACATCGGCATCGCCGCAGGCACGGAGCATTTCGTCTAGATGCGCGACTTCGCCGACCGGGCGCGGACGTCGGGTGTAGTCCGCCTGCAGTCGCGTGCGCTGCAGCCAACGTTCGACGATGGCAAGCCCACGTGGGCTTGCCTGTGCGTCATCGGCTAGCCAGATACGCGTCCCATCAGGTGTGCCCGCGTCTAGCGACCCCAGACATGCGTCCAGTGCATCATCGTCCACGCCGATTGGCAGCAGGATGATGGGCAACTGCAACGCGCTGGCGCCGGTCATTTTTTTTCAGGTGCGTACAAGGGCTTCATGGAACGGAATCGGCGGCCATATTCATCGGTGAGATTCCGCGCATCCTGGGGATCCCTGACGATGGTCGGCGTCAATAGAATGATCACCTCCTGTCGATCCGTGTTCTGGCGCTTGTTGCCGAACAGACCACCGATAATTGGCAGCTTGGTAAGACCAGGAAGCCCTCGCGATCCATTGTCGACCGAGTCACCGATCAGGCCCGCGAGCATGATGGTATCTCCGGTGCGGACAGCAGCTTCGGTCTTCAGGCGTCGGGTATCGATGGGCACATTGCATCCGGTGGTGGTGTCGTCACAGCTAGCCGGTCGCGCACCAGGTGAACTGACTTCCTGGACTAGGTCCAGGAACACCATCCCGTCCTTGGTGATGCGAGGACGCACCTTCAGGATCACACCCGTATCCAGGTATTGAACCTGGCTGTATGTGTTGGAAGTTTGGTCCGGAGTAATGCTGACCGAATTGATCGGAATTTTGGTGCCGACATTCAATGTGGCTTCTGCGTTGTTGCGCACCAGGACAGACGGAGTCTGCAGCAATTGAACGTCCGTAACGTCCTCCAGTGCTTCGATGATGGCGGCCGCATTCTTGCCCAGGAAGGTCCAGCCCAGACCCGGCGCGTTTGCATCGCCCCGGATGCTGCCGCTGATATCACCCCAGATGCGCCGACCAGCTGCACTGGCTAGGCGAGCCTCGTTCACCACCGCATTCTCGAAAAACCAGTTCACGCCGTAACTGAGTTTCCCCGTCAGTTTGACCTCGGCCACCTGTGCTTCGATATGGACCTGCATCGGCATGATGTCGAGCTTTTCGATAACATCCTTGATCGACTTCCATGCACTGGCGCTGGATCGCACCAGCAGCGTATTAGTCTCATCCACCGCAGCCACGCCCACCCGGTCGCCCTCGACCTGCAGCGTGACCGAACCATTGCCGTCGCGACGCGGATTCAGACTGAAGCCACCATTACCCAGCCCACTTCCCGAACCGCCTCCAACGCCACTATTGCCACCGGTCACGCTGCCAGTATCAAAACCGTCGCTCTGTTGGCCCAGCAAGCTACTGTCACCCAGTTGCGTCGGATCCGCGCCAGGCATCAGCGAGGCATTGCCGTTGCCGCCGGTGGTATCGCCGCGGTTTCCGCTGCCGGAACCGAACACCTCCGCCAGCCGCTGCGCCAAGTCCTTGGCCTTGATGTACTTCAGTTCGTACGAATACAGTCGCGCGCCCTCGCCCGCGCTGTCGATGCGTTCCAGCCACTGCTGGATCTGATCCAGGTAGGCTGGCTGCGGGGTGATCACCAGCACGGCGTTGGCGCCCTCCAGCGGCATGAAGCGGAACATGCCGGCGCTCGGGGTCTTGCTGGTTTCGCCGAACACCTTTTCCAGATCCGCGACCACCTTGGTGGCCTGCCCGGTTTCCAGCGGGAACACGCCCACCGACATGCCCGAGAGCCAGTCGACATCGAACACCTCGACCGTGCGCAGGTAGTTCTCCAGTTCCGAACGGGTACCGGCCAGGGTGATCAGGTTGCGGGTGGTGTCGATGTTGACGATGGCGTTGGGGCGCGCGTACGGCTCCAGCACCTTCTTCATCTCGGTGGCGCCGATGAAGCGCAGCGGCACCACCCGCACCTCGTAGCCGCGCGCGTTGGCGGCGCCGCCGGTGCGCGGGGCGACCGTGCCGACCATCGCCTGGTCGGCCGGCATGATGTTGTAGCGGCCGTCGCTGTAGACCATGCGCGCGTTGTTCTGCGCCAGCACCTGTTCCAGCAGGGTCATCGCCTGCGCGGGCGACACCGGCTTGGGCGTGCCCAGGGTGACCGTGCCCTGCACGCCGGGCGCGATCACGTAGTTCTGGCCGAGCATGTCGCCGAGGATGGCCTTGACCACCGCGTGCACGGATTCGCCTTCGAAGTTGAAACTGGCCGAACCCGAGCTGGCACCGCCCAGCGACGGCATCGGCGCCGCCGCCGCGCCACGGTTGATCATCTGGCCGCTGCCGCGGCGGATCACCGGCCGGGGACCGCTTTCGGGTTCCTCGGTTTCTGACAGCGGCGAGGTCTGGGCGGTACCCGGGGTGGCCGGGGTTTCTCCGGCGCGCCGGACGTCCGGCGTGGGCGCGGTGGCGCAACCCGCCAGCAGGCCCAGGCAAACGGAGAACAGGAATAGGCGTGACTTCATGCCGGCACTCTACTGATTCGGATTGGGTGGTGGCGCGGGCGGCGGAACCGCCTGGCCCTGTTGCTGGCGCATCTGCGCGCGGCGCGCCTCGATGCGTTTGCGGATCGCTTCCATCTGTTGCTCGGTGGTCATCGCCGGCTGCTCGGCCGGTTCCTGCGCCGGTTGGACCGGCACCACCTGGCCCGTGGCCGGCGCATTGCCCGGAGCGGGTTTTGGCGGCGCGTTGCCACCGGTCTGCGGCGGCACGGGAACCGGCGCGGCGATCGGCGGCGGTGTCCCCGATACGCTGGGCGGCTGGCCGCCCGTGCCGTCGAACACCCGCAGTTCCAGGGTGCGCCGCCCTTCCGGGCCTTCGAACACCGCGGTACGCGGCTGCAGGTCCACCAGCGTCCATTGCGGCGCGGCGCTGGCCGCTTCGCCCTGCTTGATCCGAACGCCTTCGCCACCCTGGCTGGGCTGCAGGATCGCCATCCGGAAGCCGGGCGTGATCAGCACGCTGGTCAGGACATAGTCGAAGCTCGGCGCCTGCGCTTCGGCGTCGTTGGTCAGGTAGAACGGCTGCGGCCGCCGGGCCTCGTAGAACGGTGGACGCGCGACCAGTTCCGAGTACTGCGCCAACGGTCCCAGGCGCTCCGGCGCCGCCTTGGGCAAGGTGGGCAGGCGCGGGGCGCTGCCCGGATCGTCGGCCAGCGGCGTGATGCGGCCGCCCAGGCCGGCCAGGGCCAGGATCGCCACCAGCACGGCCCAGCCGGCGACCGTGCCCAGCAACAAGGTGCGCGGACCGAGCGAATCAAGGCGCATCGCCGCCCTCCGGCATCGTCATCGCCGCGGGCGCGGCGGGGGCGGTCGGCGCGACCACGCCGGGCTTCAGGTAGCCGTACAGATCGAAGGTGACGTCCAGCCCGCCCGTGCCGCCTTCCGGCGCCATGTAGGCGTAGTTGCTGGAGAGGATGTTGAGATTGTCCACGAACAGGCGCGGGCTGCCGGATTCGAGGGCATGCAGCACCGCGGCCAGTTCCGGGGTGCCGCAGCGCAGGCGTACCTGCACCGCCACCCGCGCGAAGCGCTCGCCGGTGGCCTGTGGCAACGGCGACTGGTTGGCGATGCCGCAGCTGCGGTTGCCGGGACTGGCTTCCTTGACCACGGCTTCCAGGCGCTGGACCAGGCCGGCGGTGGCCAGTTCGGTGCTGGCTTCGCCGAGGAAACCGGGACGCTGCGCCTGCAGGGCCAGCGCCGCCGCCAACTGCTTCTCCACCGCGGGCGCCTGCTGCAATTGCGTACGCACGCGCAATTCGCGCTCGCGCAGCGCCTGGATGCGTTCGTTCACTTCCAGCATCGGCTGGGTCCACCAGGGATGCACCAGGATCAGGTAGCCGAGCAGCAGCACGGCGGCCAGCAGGCCCAATGCAAGCCAGCGCTCGCGATCAGTCAGCGCGCTTGCCATTCTGATCTCCGGTGCCGGGGGTGGGAGGGGCCGTGGTACCGACCAGCTGTGCGGTGAGGGTGAAGCGATCACGGCGGCGGGTCTGGTCCGGCTGCAGGGCGCCACTCAGCGCGGGCGAGCGCCACAGCGGAGACCCCTGCAGCTTGGCGACCAGCGAGGAAGCTTCCTGGCTCAGGCCGATCACGACCAGCCGATCACCTTCGATGGACATCTTTTCCAGATGGGTACCGTCCGGCAGCCGGCGACTGAGTTCATCCAGTACCTCGACCGCGGTCGGGCGCTGCGCGCGCGTACGCTCCAGCGCGTTCATACCCTCGACCAGGTCCACCAGTTGCTGTCGCTGCGCGGCGACCCGGCGCGCCTGTTCGGTGCGGGTGCGCAACGCGGTTTCGAATTCGTCGGCCGCGTTGCGCCGGTTGTCCAGTATCGTCCAGGCGGCGAACACCACCGCCACCAACGCAAGCGAAGCCAGGATCAGGTGCCAGCCGCGCATCGGCGCCTGCCGTATCCGGCGTTCGGCGGGCGCCAGCAGGTTCACGCCCAGCGGTGTTCCCTGCAGGGCAGCGACGTCCACGCCGGCCAGTTCACTGGCCAGGCCACCCAGCGGCGCCAGCGCGGCGTCGAAGCGCGCCCTCGGGATGACGATCAGATCGACTTCGAGCTGGCCATCCTCGCGCCGCTGGCGCAGGCTGGCGTCGTAGCAGACATCGTCCGCGCCGAAAGGCGTCTGCCGATCGATCTCGAATCGCACCACGTCGCGCAGTCTGTCCGCCGCCGCCGCGGGCAACACCAACGGCCGTCGCAACACCGCGTCGGCCGGCAGCAGCAGCCAGCGCGGCAGGCCGGCCATGCGCTTGCCGAGCAGGCCGTCGAGATCGCCGGCCTCCAGCGGCAACGGCAGGCGGGCCAGCTCGCGCACGCCTTCCGTGCTCTGCCACGCCAGTACCCCCTGATCCTCCTGCTGGCTCAGCAGCAGGCGATCCTGGGTCAGGCCCAGCAGCGAGCGCCAGCGGTGCGGCAGCCAACTGGCCAGCGCCCTGCCCCACCATCCGAGCAGCCCACCGGCTCCCGGCAACAGGCGCGCGCGCAGGCTGTCCATGCTGTCGCGGATCGTGCTCATGGCGGTGCAGTTCCCTCTTCCCAGCGCAAAACGGTGTACGCCATCCCCGGCACGGGACCGCCGCCGGCCCGTATCACCGCGCGCAACGTCGCTTCCCGTCCATCGCGAAGCGTCGCGTGGCTCTCGATACTATACGTGCCGCTTCCGCCGCCGACGAGTTGGGCCCCGGCCTGATCGGGAGGCAAAGCACGCTGGGCGAGGATCCGTTCGGCATCCAGGCCCATCGCGACCAGCACCGGTCCGGGCGCGTAATTGGCATCCGGCAAGGTGCGGCCGGAGTACAGGGTCAGGTAGGGCGCCAGCTGCTCGTAGTACTCGGATGTCATGCCCAGGACCTGCTGCAGTTCGGCCACGCTCTCGAACGGCGCGTCCTTGGCGCCGTATTCCAGGCCGGCCGCGGCGTAATCCGGATCCTCGGCGCCACCGCGCGGCTGTCCGAGCGAATCGGCATCGCGCCAGTCGAGGATCGCGGCGGCCAGCTGCGGTGCGGTTTCCTCCGGCACGCCGCGCACCCGCAGCAGTTGTTCCAGCAGGCGGACGTCGGCCTGGTTCAGATCGACCTTGCCGCTTTCGTCGATCGCATTGATCCGCAGGCGGCTGCCGGAAAACATCCAGTCGTAGCCACGTCCATCCGGCATCCAGCGGGTCTGCGGCTGCTGATCGGCAATCCGCACCAATGCGTAGTCGATGCCGGCGCGGGCCAGTTCGCGGGCGACGGTGCCATCCCGCGCAACCTGGCCCTGCAGCGATTCCATCCGCGCGGTCACCGCGAACGCGCCGATCAGCGCCGCCAGCAAGGCGGTCAGCCACAGCACCAGCAACAGCGCCGCGCCGCGTTCGCGCATCACAGGCCTCCCGGCGGCTGCGCGCCGCCCCCTGCGCCGCCCTCGCTGTGCACCAGGGTGACGATCAGTTCCGGCCAGCGCGCGCCGGCCTCGGTTTCCACCTCCACCGCCACCTGCAAGGGCAGGATTTCCGCGGTGCGCCAGGCTTCCTGCCACGGGCCGGGCTGCCCCTTCTCGTCCAGGCCGCGATAGCGGAAACGCGCGGTGCGCAGGCCGTCGGCCATCAGCTCGGGGGCGATGGGGTCCGGCGTCTCCACCGTCTGGCCGGCCTGCACGACCGCGAACCGTGCCATCAGGCGTCCCCGTTCGTCGAAGGTCAGGTCGTACAGGTGCGGTCCGCCCCGACCGAGATAGTTGGGCAGATCCGCGACGAAGCGGATGCGCCTCGGCTCGCCAAGGAAACGCGACTGCCGGAACGTGGCCGGATCGGTGGCGAACACCACCGGCAACGCGGTGCCGATGCGCTGGCGCAGGAAACCTTCCACCGCACGCGCGCGTTCGTTCTGCTGCGCGCGAATCTCGCCGCGCTCGACCATCGTGGTCGATGCGCGCACCGTGGCGAAGGCCAGCGCGAGTCCCGCCGCCAGCAGCACCAGCGCCAGCAGCATCTCCAGCAGGGTGAATCCATGCGCGCGGCGGCTCACGGCACGCTCCGGCTGCGATTGGGATCCGGCGGCACCAGCCGCAGCGTGTCCCATACGATCCGTTGCCGTGGCTCGTCGCCCCAGCGGGTGATCAGGCGCAGGCGCAGCAGTTCCGGCGCCGAAGGATCCCGAATCGGCGTCAGTGCCTTGATCGGATCGTCATACGGCGCGATCTCCAGTTCCCAGCGGTAGCGGCCGTTCTCGAACTCGCCCTCGCGGCGGCCCGGCTGCAGGAACTCGCCCACGCCGATCTGCGCCAGCAGCGACTGGGTGTGCAGCGAGGCGCGGGTCGCGTCGTCGGCCGCGCGGATCTGGCGGGTGGCGCCGGACAGGGAACCCAGCAGCAGCGTCAGCGCGAGCGCCATCAGCGCGAACGCCACGATCACCTCCAGCAGGGTGAAACCGTGCGGACGCCTCATGTGCCGCCGCCCCCGCGGACCACCTGCACTTCGCCGGTCAGCCAGGCCACGTCGATGCGCCAAACGGCCTGGCCGCTGCTCAGCCGGATCTGGCCACCGCTGGAACCGCCGTCATGGAAGAACATGATCGCGCCCACGCCCGGCTTGGGCTGGACCTGGCGCGCGCCGACAAAGGCGATGCCCAGCGACGCCGGCACCGTGCCGCGATGCCGGTTGGGGGCCTGCCAGCGGCGATTTTCCGGATCGATGACGAAACGCTGCGGTTTGCCGGTCGCCATCGCCTGCGCCCGCGTGTAGCGCAACTGCGCGGCGATTTCGCGCGCCTCCGAACGCAGGCGCATGCCATCCAGTCCACCGGTCAGCACCATCGCCGCCAGCGTGCCGGCGATGGCGATCAGCATCACCACCAGCAGCATTTCCAACAGCGAAACGCCGCGGGCATCGCGCGGCGCTCGGAAGGAAGTGCGAAGGCCGCGCATCGCGCCGTATCCGGCTTACTGGAACCGGATGTCGGCGTCGTAGCTCTCGCCGCCGGGTTTGCCGTCCTTGCCGTAACTCATCAGATCGAACGGCTGGGATTCGCCCGGCGTCCGATATTCGATCACATGGCCCCACGGGTCCTTCAGTTCCGCCGGCTTGGCGTAGGGTCCCAGCCAGCCCGCCGCATTGGTCGGCGCCGTTACCAGATCGTCCAGCCGCGACGGCAGGCTGCCGGTGTCGAGCTGGTAGTTCTCGACCTTGCCGGCCAGGGTCTGGATCTGGGTCTTGGCGAGATTGGCCTTGCCGCGATCGGCGCCGCCCAGCAGGCGGCTGCCGACCAGCGCCATGATCCCGCCGATCAGGATCAGCACGATGATGATTTCCAGCAGGCTGAAGCCGGACTGCGAGGCCGGCGAACGGAAGCGGGGGCCGGAACGGGTTCGGAAGGGCTGGCGCATCGGTGTATTCCTGTCGTATGCGTTGATGAAGTGAGGGGAAAAAGTCTGGTGGATGGTGCCTGAACCGGTTGTTCGGCCAACCGGGCTCAGCCGATGGCGTTGGTCAGACCATACAACGGCAACAGCACCGCCAATATGACCAGGCCCACGACCAGCGCCAGCACCAGGGTGATGACTGGGACCAGCAGCGCCAGCAGTCGTTCCATGGCCTGCCCGGTTTCCTGCTCGAAGGTATCGGCGGTCTTGAGCAGCATGCTGTCCAGCGCGCCGGATTCCTCGCCCACCTGGATCATCTGCAGCGCCAGGCGCGGGAACCGCTTGCCCTTGCCCAGCGAGGCGGCGAGCCCGTGGCCGTTCTTGACCTGGTCGGCGGCGGCGTCCACGTCCGCCCACAGCGCCCGGTTGAACAGCACGTTGCGGGAGATGCCCAGCGCGGCCAGCAGCGGCACGCCGTTGCGCAGCAGGGTGCCGAGGGTGCGCGCCAGGCGGGCGGTCTCCAGCCGTGCCACCAGCGGGCCGACCAGTCTCCGTTCAAGGATCCAGCGATCGAAACGATCACGGAACGCCGGATCCCGGCGCTTGCGGTCGAACCAGAGCAGCAGCACGGCGGGCACGGCAATCAGCACGAACCAGGCCTGCTGCACGAACGCACCCGTCGCCATCACCCCGCGGGTGAACCAGGACAGCTCGACGTCCAGGCTCTCGTACATCTGCGAGAACTGCGGCACCACGTAGCCCAGCAGGAACAGCAGCGCGAACCCGACCACCACCACCAGGATGGCCGGATAGATCAACGCGTTGATCACGCGACCGCGCAGGTTGCGGCTGCGTTCCAGGTAGTCAGCCAGCCGGGCCAGGGTGTCCTGCAGGCTGCCACCGGCTTCGCCGGCGCGAACCATGTTGATGTAGAGCCGGCTGAACACGCCATGCTGGCGTTCCAGCGCCACCGACAACGGCGCACCGCCGCGGACCGCGTCGCGCACGTCGGCGATGATGTCGCGCGCGCGCCCTTCTTCCGGCATGTCCAGCAGGATCGACAATGCCCGATCCAGCGGCTGCCCGGCGCCCAGCAGGGTCGCCAGCTGTTGAGTGAACTGGACCAGGCGATCCCCGGCCAGTGGCTGCTGGCGCAGCAGTCCGCGCAGCGAGGTGCCCCCGCGGACGTCGGCCGCCAGGCGCGCCTCGACCGGCAGATGCCCCTGCTCCTGCAGGCGCGTCGCCACTTCGGCGTCGCTGCTGGCCTCCATCTGGCCTTCCAGCAATTCGCCGCGCGGGTTCAGGGCCTTGTAGCGGTACAGGGGCATCGGCAGGGGCTTCCTTGGCGTCCGAGCCCCTAAGCATACGCGCGCAGGATTTCCGCGCTACGGGATCGGAACCGTTTCGCTCAGGGAAGAGACCCCGTTCTCATCGAATGCCTCGACCGCGACGTGATAGGAAACGCCCGCGTTCAGTGCCCGGACCTCCAGCCGTGTCGGCTGATCCGCGAACACCTGGTAGGTGGAATGCAGGCGATCCGGCGCGATTCCCCAGCGCACGTTGTAGCCCACCGCGCCGGTCACCGGATGCCATTGCACGGTCACCTGGCGCGGATCGGCGTCGCGCCTGGCCTGCACGCGTTGCGGGGTCGCGGGGGATTTTCCGTCTGCATTGCCGAACACCCGCAAATCGCTGATCGCCAGGTGCGCGGCGCCGACGTGGCCATGCACGTAGCGCACGTGCCGCGCGCGCACCGGCGCGGCCAGGGGCAGGTAGGCGTTGGGCCGATCCCGGCGCGGTCCGTCGGTGGCGGCCAGCGGCTGCCAGTGGCGGCCGTCGAGCGAGTACTCCAGGCGGAACTCGGTATAGATGTCATCCGAATCGCCATAGAGTCCGGACTGGTAGTCGGCGAAGTTGACCTGCACCGCGCGCACGCTGCGCTCGCCGCCCAGATCCACGCTCAGCGTCTGTCCGGCCGCATTGTCCGCGGCAACCCAGAACGTGCGCGGATTCTCGTCGGTGGCGTTGGCCGCGGCGAAATCCTTGTGCACCGACGACGCGCTGGCGCGCTTGCGGTAGGACAACAGCATCCAGCCGGTGAACAGGCTTTCCGGATCGGCGTTGGCGGCATCCGGCACATAGTGGGGGAAGTCGCCGAAGCGCGTGGACACGGACATCTGCCCGTCCGCGCCGAACGCCGCCGGGAACATCGCGATCCGCCGCTCGAAGGTCCAGTTGTAGCCAATCCAGGGCGTCCCGGTGTTCCACCAGTTGCCATGCGCATCCTGGAAGGTGGAGCCGTGTCCGGCGCCATGCACGAACCCGCCGGGCTTGTAGCCCACCGGGTTGTAGGACGCGTACTCGAACGGCCCCAGCGGACCGTCGCCGACGTAGACGCCGGTCGCGTAGGCGTTGTATTCGGTGCCGGGCGCGCCGTATTGCAGGTAGTAGCGGCCGCCGACCTTGTTCATCCACGCGCCCTCGATGTAGGTGGGGCTGTTCTCCTCGCGATGGTCCTGGCCGAAACGCTCCCAGCCATGCCGCTTCGGATCCAGCAGGATCAGCGCGCGTGGCTTGCCGATGTAGCGCATGCCGCGATCCATGTCGAGCTCGATGCCGTAGAGCGGAAACGTATCGGAAGATCCCCAGTACAGGTACCAGCGGCCATCGTCGTCCTTGAAGAACGACGGATCCCACGGTCCAGGCGGAACCTCGGTGGGTTGCGGGTCACCGACGCGCCAGGGTTGCATGAACTGATCCATGCCGGGACGCACCGCGTTGGGAAGCTCCGGCGTCCGGCGGGTGAAGAAATCGAAAACGCCATGTTCCGGGTCACGGCTGACCAGCACCGCGCCGGGACCGAACATCGAGCGCATCAGTAGCAGGCGGTCGCCATCGGAAATCGCCGCCGGCGCGACCATGCTGTCGAAGGGCCAACGACTGGGTTCGATGAAACGCCAATCCACCAGATCGGTCGAGCGCCAGTAGCCGTCGGCCAGGGTCTGGAACAGGTAGTAGGCATCGCCATGCCGGACCACCACCGGATCGGCGCCGGTGCGATAGGAGATCTCCTGGTTCAACTGTTCGAAGTTGTAGCGGTAATCGATGTCGATCGGATTGGCATAGGTCTTCCTCCCCTCGGGCGCCGGGGACGACCCGGTCGCCTGGGCCGCCGCGGCCAGTGAAAACAGCAGGGCGCCGGCCAGCCGGCGGGAAACGGTGCGCGCCACGACTCCTCCAGGAACGGTCCACTGAAAACGTTTTCAGTCCCCGGAGTATTGCCTCCCGTCCGCCCGCGGGAAAGCCGCAGTGCAGCGAAACGTCGTTTGCTTGAAGCTCGGATGTCAGGCGCCCAGGATTCGTCCCGGAACGCGCGGCATGGCGTCCCTGCCCCATGCGGCCATTCCATCGCCGGGCGCCGCGGACACCCTGCCCGTCGTCGGCGATCAGGCTTCCTCGGTGACCCGCAGGACTTCCTCGATCGTGGTCTGCCCGGCCAGCGCCTTGGCGATGCCGTCCTCGTACATG
This sequence comes from Pseudoxanthomonas beigongshangi, assembly GCF_016820515.1. Lineage (GTDB taxonomy): Bacteria > Pseudomonadota > Gammaproteobacteria > Xanthomonadales > Xanthomonadaceae > Pseudoxanthomonas_A > Pseudoxanthomonas_A beigongshangi. Next base: position 34,906 of record NZ_JADHDV010000025.1, read on the forward strand.
GTCTGCATGCCGCCCGCCCGCGCGATCTCCTCGATCTCGCCCATGCCGGCGTGGCGCATCACCGCACGCCGCAGTTCGTCGTTCATCACCAGGAATTCGATGATCGTGGTCCGGCCCAGGTAGCCGGTCGGCGCGACGGCCGACGGACGCGGGCGGTACAGGACGATGTCGCCTTCCGGCTGGAAGCGGCGCAGGCCGAACTTCTCGATCTCCTCGGGCGAGGCGCGGTACGGCTCGGCGTGGGTCGGCTCCAGCCGGCGCACCAGGCGCTGGGCGAGGATGCCGTTGATCGTGGAAGTGAGCAGATAATCCTCCACCCCCATGTCGAGCATGCGGGTGATGCCGCCGGCGGCGTTGTTGGTGTGCAGCGTGGACAGCACCAGGTGGCCGGTCAGCGCGGACTGGATGGCGATGCGCGCGGTTTCCAGATCGCGCATTTCGCCGATCATGATGATGTCCGGATCCTGGCGGACGATGCTGCGCAGCGCATGCGAGAAATCCAGCCCGATCTGCGGCTTGGCCTGGATCTGGTTGATGCCCTCGATCTGGTATTCGACCGGATCCTCGACGGTGATGATCTTGACGTCGCTGGTGTTGAGTTTGCTCAGCGCGGTGTACAGCGTGGTGGTCTTGCCCGAACCCGTCGGCCCGGTCACCAGCAGGATGCCATGCGGCTGCTCCAGCACCTTCTGGAACTGCGGCAGGAACGCGTCGGTGAAGCCCAGGCGCTTGAAATCGAACACCACGGTCTCGCGATCCAGCAAACGCATGACCACGCTCTCGCCGTGCGCCGTGGGCACGGTGCTGACGCGCAGATCCAGCTCCTTGCCCTGCACGCGCAGCATGATGCGGCCGTCCTGCGGCAGCCGGCGTTCGGCGATGTTGAGCTTGGCCATGATCTTGATGCGGCTGATCACGGCGGCGGTGAGGTTGGCGGGCGGACTCTCGGCCTCCTCCAGCACGCCGTCCACGCGATAGCGGACCTTCAGCCGGTTCTCGAACGGCTCGATGTGCACGTCCGAAGCGCGCAGTTCCACCGCACGCTGGATGATCAGGTTGACCAGGCGGATCACCGGCGCCTCGGACGCCAGGTCGCGCAGGTGTTCGACGTCGTCCAGGTCGCCGGCGGTCTCGCCGTCGGCGTTCTCCACGATGGCGCCCATCGCGCTGCGTCCCTGGCCGAAGTAACGCTCGATCAGGTCATCGATCTCCGAACGCAACGCCACCCGCTGGCGTACCGCCTTGCCGGTCGCCAGTTGCACGGCTTCGACCGGGTAACCGTCCTGCGGATCGGCCACCAGCAGATCCACGCCGGCCTCGTCCTCGCCCACCGGGCAGACATGGAACTGCTTGAGGAAGCGCACCGACAACGGCGTCGCCTCGGGCGGCAGTTCGGGCAATTCCTTGACGCTGACCAGCGACAGGCCCAGTACGTCGGCGGCCGTCTCGGCATGATCGCGCTCGGACACCAGCCCCAGCCGCGACAGCAGCGACAACAGGCTGCCGCCGGTTTCCTCCTGCACCCGCCGCGCCCGCGCCAGATCGGGCTCCTTGAGCTTTCCACGCGACAGCAGCGCGTCGACCATCCGCTCCTCGGCGCCGACTTCGGTGGTCTGGGATTCAATCAGGGCGTTCACGTCGCACTCCCGTTGCAGGCGTCCACTTTACCAATGTCTACCATCGACCGGAGTCGCCCGCGTGACCGGGAACCGACGACGGCAATCCTTCGGGGCGGGTTACTGGCGGACCTGCAGGTTGACTCCGCTGAAAGGGGTTTCACCCACCACGAGGACGTAGTAGGTCCCCGCGCGGGCTTCGGCGGGCGCGATACGGATGGTTTCGACCGTGCCGGGACGCCGCGAACCGTACTGGTGCGCGCTAGCGGTCGGCACCCGGTCGAAGCCCGCGTACACCGAAACATCGCCCTGCCCACCGTAACTCATGATGCTGATCAACCGCCCGGGCGCCGCCTCGAAGCGGTACAGCCACTGACTGCCGGCACCGCCATTCATGCCGGTCACCGGCACCCGGTTCCGCACCGGGCTGGCCTGCGGTCCGCAGTCCACGCACGCAGGCTTCAGCGCCTCATCCAGCGCGGCACGCGCATCCAGCAGACCGATCCCGATGGGCGTTGTCGCCGGTATCCGCGCGGGAAACGGGCGCGCGGTCCTGAGCAGCAGGCTCTCCATTTCCGAGGGTGTCAACGGAACCCGACCCGCCTGCGCGCGCGCGCCCTGGACCAGGGCCGCCACTGCGGAGACGTGCGGCGTGGCCATGGAGGTTCCGATCTTGCCGAAATAACCGAACTCGCCCGAGGCCGGGTCCGTCTTGCTCGAGGAACCGGCCTGGAGCACATAACCGTCCCAGCCGGAATTGCCAGTGTCCTCCCCCCCCGCCACCACCCGGCGCCGCGATATCGACCGCCGCGCCGAAGTTTGAGTAATAGGCCTTGCCGCCGGTGATGCGCGAGGCGCCGACGGTGATCACGCCACGACAGCTGGCCGGGCTGACATCCGCCGCATCCACGTTGCTGTTGCCCGCCGCCACCACCACCACGCTGCCGTTGGCGGTCGCGATGTCGATGGCGTCCTGGGTAATGCGCGGACACGAGCGATTGCCGCCCAGGCTCAGGTTGATGACCTCGGCGGGATGGGGATTGGCGGGCACACCCGGAACCCGCCCACCAGAGGCCCAGACAATCGCATCCGCGATGTCCGAGGTCAGGCCGCCGCAACGACCCAGCACCCGGACCGGAAGCACCTTGGCCCGGTACGCGACGCCCGCCCCCCCCAGCCCGTTGTGGGTGACTTCGGCGATGGTGCCGGCCACGTGGCTGCCATGCCAGGTGCTGTTGCGCACCGGCGAGCCGCCGTAGCACTCGCCCGCCACCGGACTCCAGTCCCCCAGATCCAGCGCTCCCGCCACCCGGGCGTCGGTGGGTCTGCGCGATATCCAGGCATTGCTGATGAAGTCGTAGCCGGGCAACAGGTTCGCGGACAAATCCGGATGATCGGTCAGCACCCCGGTATCGAGCACCGCGACCACCACGCCCTCACCCTGCGCGATGTCCCAGGCCCTCGGCGCGCCGATGCCTCCCACCGGATGATGGAAATGCCACTGGAGGTCGAACAGCAGGTCATTCGGCGCGTACAGCGGGTACATGCGTTCGTCCGCCTCCGCGAGCAGCACGCCGGGATCGGATCTGAGTTCAGCCAGCAACCGCGCCATTTCCGCCTGGGAAAGCGCACGCGAGAGCGAGAACGCGTCGCCGCCGCTGGCCAATGGATGCAGCATCCTGACGCCAAGCATGCCGCCATTCCCGCGCTGCCGTGGCGGCGTATCCAACAAGCGCGCGCGCGCCACGGCCGCGCGCACGACCGCAGCCTTGTCGTGGCTGCGCGTGCCGGCGATACGCTGGCGCACGATGATGCGGTCTCCCTCGATGCGCCTTGGCGGCGTCGACTCGACTTCCGCCGTCCGCGCCAGCGGAATCGCCGCCAGGCTCGACTCCACCGCGATCGCCCAGACCAGCAGCGCCATGGCGGTCATCATCCCCTTTCCGTTGCATTTCATGTTCGTGGTTCCTTCTTTGATTAATCGCCCGACGCGGTGTCGTGCATCCATCACCGTCACCAGCCGAAACCGGCACCCATGCCGACCGAGCGTTCGTCCCCGCTGAGCGCGCCGCCCAGACTGAATGTGGCCCGCTCGCCGAAGGCGCGCTGGTAGCCCACGGACAGCGCGCGTTCGCCACCCTGGAAACCCACGCCCACGCCGACGCGGTTGTCGGTGCGAATGCCCGCGGCGCTGATCGCCATGTTGAGCATGGCCGCGCCCATCGCGCCTTGCCGGTCGATGCGGCGGTCCTGGGCATGGAGGCGGCGTTCCAGATCGCCCTTGAACCGGGTGAAGTCGTCGTTCCACGCCGCGAACCGGGTGTCCGTGTAGGCATTGGCGTGGGCCAGCGTCTTCGCGGCGGTGGCATCGGCATGGGCGTTTGCATTGGCCAGCGCCTTCGTCGTACTCGCGTCGGTATAGGCGTTGGCATTCGTCTCCGCCTTCGCGCCCACCGCGTCGGCATGCGTGGTCGCATCGACCAGCGTCCGCGCCGCGCGCGCATCGGTGTAGGCGTTCGCATTCGTCTCCGCCCGCGCTCCCGTCGCTTCGGCATGCGCGTTCGCATCGGCCAGCGTCCGCGCCGCGCGCGCATCGGTGTAGGCGTTCGCATTCGTCTCTGCTCGCGCTCCCGTCGCTTCGGCATGCGCGTTCGCATCGGCCAGCGTCCGCGCCGCGCGCGCATCGGTGTAGCTGTTCGCATTCGCCTCCACCCGCGCTCCCGTCGCGTCGGCGTGCGCCCGCGTGTCCGCCAGGCCGGCGTCCATCTGGCCCTTGTTGACGGCATCGGTTTCCACGACGCCCGCCGCCACGTGGACAATCTGGCGTTCCTGGCCGGTGCGTCCCACCGACACGCTGTTGCCGCGCTCGCTGACGGCACCGGCTCCCAGGGCCACGCTGTTCTCCGCCAGGCTCCACGCGCCATTGCCGATGGCGATGCTTCCGTGTCCGCTGGCCTGGCTGGCGCTTCCCATCGCAGCGGCGCCGATACCGGAAGCATGGGCATGGCTGCCGGCCGCCATCGAACCCTGTCCATCCGCGAGGGCGCTGTAACCCGTGGCGGTGGCATCGTCCGCAAGCGCGCTGGCACCGTTGCCGGAGGCGGACGCGCGCTGGCCATAGGCGGAACTGGTTGCGCCCAGTGCGACCGCATAATCGCCCAGCGCCGCGGCGTCGGAACCCAACGCCACCGCATCCTCGCCTTCCGCATAGGCCAGGCCGGGCCCATTGGACTGGACGTGATGTTGAATCGCGACCGCCATCGGGCCGGCACCGAACATGGTTGTCCGGGAGTTGCTCCCCTGCACCGGCGACGACTCCGGAGTCCGGCCCTCAGTTTCGGTCGCCAAAGCGTTCCCCGCCATCAACAGCGACGCGACCGCGATGTTGATCGCGATGGCGAACGTCGAGGTCCTGCACGTTCGGCATGATGACGACCGGCGGGCCCTTGCCGTGGAAACCGGGCTGTCATTGCCCGTGGTGCGGTTCCTGCGGATGGCAGGCATGGAATGGCGCATCTTTGAGACTCCCTTTTCCTGAGCAAAAAAAACCCGCGACCACCGGATGTGCCGGTTGTCGGTGTCTTGGTTGGAGATGACCCCCGGGTGGACGGAAACACCCGTCGATGAGGCTTCCGTTGCAGGCTCGGGAACGGAACCCTCAAACCTGTGCCGTCGGATAGTCTGCAGACGGGATGGCGCCGTCAACTAACATTGACATTCCGTCGGTATCGCGAACGCCATCCCGCCACCGCAGTGGCATTGGGATCGTGCGGTACCGAAAAAAAAAGCGGCGCCGAAGCGCCGCTTTTTCCGTCATCCCGATAAGGCCTTCGCTCAGCCCACCCACACCCGCGCGTTGCGGAACATCCGCAGCCACGGCGAGTCCTCGTGCCAGTCGGACGGCGCCCAGCTCAGGTTGACGCTGCGCGGGGTACGCTCCGGGTGCGGCATCAGGATGGTGGAGCGGCCGTCGTCGCTGGTCAGGCCGGTGATGCCGTCGGGCGAGCCGTTGGGGTTGAGCGGATACTGCGTGGCCGCGTTGCCTTCGCCGTCGATGTAGCGCAGCGCGACCCGCACCGCGGCCTGGTCCACCGCGCTGTCGAACTCGGCGCGTCCCTCGCCGTGCGCGACCGCGACCGGGATGCGCGAGCCGGCCATGCCGCGCAGCAGGATCGAAGGCGACTCCAGCACTTCCAGCAGCGAGGTGCGGGCTTCGAACTGTTCGCTGCGGTTGCGCAGGAAGCGCGGCCAGTGCGTCGCACCGGGGATGATGTCCTTGAGCTGGCTCAGCATCTGGCAGCCGTTGCACACGCCCAGCGAGAAGGTGTCGCCGCGCGCGAAGAACGTGGCGAACGCCTCGCGCAGCGCGGCCCGCTCCAGCACCGAGGTGGCCCAGCCGCGCCCCGCGCCAAGCACGTCGCCGTAGCTGAAGCCGCCGCAGGCGGCGAAACCCTTGAAATCGGCCAACGACACACGGCCGGCGACCAGGTCGCTCATGTGCACGTCGTAGGCGTCGAATCCGGCGCGATCGAACACCGACGCCATCTCGATCTGCCCGTTGACGCCCTGCTCGCGCAGGATCGCGACCTTCGGGCGCGCGCCGGTGGCGATGAACGGCGCGGCCACATCCTCGGACGGATCGAAGGCGAGCTTCGGCTTGAGTCCGGCGGCGGTGAACTGGCGCGCCACGTCGCGCTCCTGATCGGCCGCTTCCGGGTTGTCGCGCAGCTTCTGCATCGCATGGGTCACCGACCACCAGGCATCGAACAGCGCTTCCCAACGCCATTCGCTCAGGGTCTCGCCATCCTGCTGCACGCGGATCACCGGGGCCGTGCTCGGGCGGGCGATGCGCTGCGCGCATTCGGTGAGCGCATGGCGTTCGACCAGATCGGCGAACGCCGCGCGATCCTCGTCGGCCACCTGCACCACCGCGCCCAGTTCCTCGGCGAACAGGGTGCGGAACGGATCATCACCCCAGCCATCGAGGTTGATGTCCAGTCCCAGGTGCGAGGCGAACGCCATTTCGCACAGGGTCGCGAATGCGCCACCATCGCTGCGATCGTGATAGGCCAGCAGCAGGCCGGCCTCGCGCGCGTCGCGGATCAGCGCGAAGAAATCACGCAGCCGCTGCGGGTCGTCCAGATCCGGCACGCCGTCATCGGCTTCGTCGCCGGCGAACGCCGGCAGGCCGTGGCGATGGCCAGCTTCCGGATGGACCTGCGCCAGGATCGAACCACCCAGCCGCTTCTTGCCCGCGCCCAGGCCGATCAGCCACAGATCGCTGGCTTCCTCGCGCTGCAGCAGCGGAGTGAGCTGCCGGCGCACGTCGGTCACCGGCGCGAACGCACTGATCACCAGCGACACCGGCGACACCGATTTCTGCGGGCCGTCCGCGCCCTGCCATTGCGCCTGCATCGACAGCGAGTCCTTGCCGACCGGAATGCTCAGGTCGATGTCCGGACACAGTTCCATGCCCACGGCGCGGACCGCGTCGAACAGAAGCGCGTCTTCACCGTCGTGGCCGGCGGCGGCCATCCAGTTGGCCGACAGCTTGATTCGGTCCAGCGACTCGATCGGCGCGGCGCACAGGTTGGTGATCGCCTCGCCCACCGCCATGCGGGCGGCGGCGGCGGCGTCCAGCAGCGCCAGCGGCGTGCGTTCGCCGATCGCCATCGCCTCGCCGCTGAAGCGGCTGTAGTCCGACAGGGTGATCGCGCAGTCGGCGACCGGCATCTGCCATGGACCGATCAGCTGATCGCGCGCGGTCAGGCCGCCGACACTGCGATCGCCGATCGTGATCAGGAACTGCTTGGCCGCCACGGTGGGATGCGCGAGCACGCGCAGGCCGGCCTCATGCAGGTCGAGCTTCGCCGTTTCCAGCGCAGGCCACGGTGCGGGCGCGGGATGGCGGGCTTCGCGATGCATCTTCGGCGCCTTGCCGAACAGCACGTCCATCGGCAGATCGATCGGCGCATCGGCGGGAATCGCGTCGACAGTCGCGCCGTAGGCCACCACCAGGCGCTCCTCCGTCGTCGCCACGCCGACCGCCGCGAACGGACAGCGCTCGCGCTCGCACAACGCGGCGAACTCGGCCAGCCGCGCCTGCGGCACACCGAGCACGTAGCGTTCCTGGGATTCGTTGCACCACAACTGCATCGGCGACAGCGAGGGATCGTCGGTGGGCACCTTGCCCAGATCGATCACGCCGCCGACGCCTGAATCATGCAGCAGTTCCGGAATGGCGTTGGACAGGCCGCCCGCGCCGACGTCATGGAACCACAGGATCGGATTGTCCTCGCCCATCGCCACGCAGCGATCGATGACTTCCTGGCAGCGCCGCTCCATTTCCGGGTTGTCGCGCTGCACGCTGGCGAAATCCAGTTCCTCGGCGCTCTCGCCGGAGGCCACCGAACTGGCCGCGCCGCCGCCCAGGCCGATCAGCATCGCCGGACCGCCGAGCACGATCACCGCGTCGCCGGCGGACAGCGTCTTCTTCTGCACCTGGATGCGATCGATCGCGCCCAGGCCGCCAGCCAGCATGATCGGCTTGTCGTAGGCACGCGCCAGCGCATCGCCCTGCGCCAGTTCGAAGCTGCGGAAATAACCCAGCAGGTTGGGACGGCCGAATTCGTTGTTGAACGCGGCGCCGCCCAGCGGGCCGTCCAGCATGATTTCCAGCGCGGGCGCCATGCGCGGATTGAGCGCGCGCCCGGCTTCCCACGGCTGCGGCAGCGTGGGAATGCGCAGATGGGAAACACTGAAGCCGTTCAGGCCGGCCTTGGGCTTGCCGCCGCGACCGGTCGCGCCCTCGTCGCGGATCTCGCCGCCGGCGCCGGTGCTGGCGCCGGGGAACGGCGCAATCGCGGTGGGATGGTTGTGGGTCTCGACCTTGATGCAGAACGCCGAGTCCAGGGTCGCCTCGACCCGGTAACGGCCCTGCCCGTCCGGGCGGAAGCGCGCGGCCGGATAGCCTTCCACCACCGCCGCGTTGTCGCGGTAGGCCGACAGCGTGTACTGCGGCGTCTGCGCGTGGGTGTGCTTGATCATCCGGAACAAGGACTGCGGACCGCCATTGACCAGCATTTCCTTGCCGTCGATGGTCCAGGACGCATTGAAGATCTTGTGCCGGCAGTGCTCGGAATTGGCCTGCGCGAACATCATCAGTTCGACGTCGGACGGATCCCGGCCCAGCTCGCGGTAGCGATCGCGCAGGTAAGCGATCTCGTCATCGGCCAGCGCCAGGCCCAGGCGGGTGTTGGCGGTTTCCAACTGGTCCAGGGGGATGCGTTCCAGCTCGCCGCGCGCCGGCGTGGTGAACAGCGCCGCCGCCTGTTCGCGGGCGGCCAGCAGGGATTGCGTCATCGGGTCATGCAGCGCCTTGGCCAGCGCGGGCATGTCGTCGGTCCAACCTTCCAGATCGATGCGCATGCCGCGTTCGACCCGGTGCAGTTCCAGGCCGGCGCCGCGCAGCAGTTCGGTGGCCTTGCTGGCCCACGGCGACAGGGTGCCCAGGCGCGGCACGACGAAGCGGGAGACCCCGCCCGCGGCCAGCGGCTCTGGCTGTTCATGCGCCTGCAGGATGCGGCGCAGGGTCGCTTCGTCGAGGCTTGCCGAGGCATCGGCATCGATGAAATAGACATGCCAGGCACCGCGAATGCGGACGTGGGGGACCAGGGACTGGAGCTTGCTTTCGAGCCGCGCGCGGCGGAATTGCGACAAGGCCGGCTGGCCTTCGAGGACGATCATGTCCGGAACCGTGGGAGCGTGCCGTCAGGACGGGGCCCGCTATTGTAACGGAGGCCGGGTTCCCGGACCCGACCCAGCCCGGATCCGGCTCCTGGCCGGACCTCTGGCGCCCGCGGGCCGGCGCCCGGGCATGAAAAAGGCCGGCCCCTGCAAGGGGACCGGCCTTCGGGCATCCCAAAAGACGGGAGCTTCGGTCAGGGCGCGCCGCCGGCCTTGGCTTGCTCGGCGGCCAGGTCGTCCAGCGCCTTGCGCAGGGCGGCCGGCGGCAGGTAGCCGCCCAGCTGGGTGCCGTCGGCGGCGAAGATCGCCGGGGTGCCGTCCACGCCGACCCGCTGGCCGATGTTGTATTCCATGGTGACCGGGTTGGTGCAGTCGCGCGACTGCACCGGGCGGCCGGACTTGGCTTCCGTCAGCGCCTTCTTGCGATCGGTCGAGCACCAGACCGAGATCATGTCCTTGTGGTCCTGGCTGCCCAGGCCCATGCGCGGGAACGCCAGGTACTCCACCGCGATGCCCTGCCGGTTGATCTCGGCGATCTCGCTGTGCAGCTTGCGGCAGTAGCCGCATTCGATGTCGGTGAACACGCTGACCGTGTACTTGGCGTTCGGCGGCGAGAACACGATGCGATCGGCGTGCGGCACCGACTTGAGCAGATCGGCGCGATAGCGCGCCATCGCCGGGCTGCCCTTCATCAGTTCGCGGTTGCCACCCTGCAGGTCGACCACCGCGCCCTGCACCAGGTAGCGGCCATCGTCGCTGATGTAGACCAGCTGGCCGCCGGCGATCACTTCGCGGAAGCCGGGCAGCGGCGCCACGCCGACATATTCGACGCTGATCTGCGGATTGAGTCGCTTGATCGCCTCGCGCACCTTGGCATCGGCAGGACCGCCGCTGGAAGCCGCATTGGCGGAAGCCGGCGCGGACTTGTTGTCGGCGCCCGGCGCCTGCGGTGCCTGCGCGCATGCGGTGAGGCTGAAAGCGCCCAGCAGCGCGATGGAAAGAAGGCGGGTCATCGGCATCTCGTTTCAATTCCGCCGGGGGCGGCCAGTCAGGATGCGGGCAATTCTCGCACAGCCCCGAGTCAGTTCGATTAACCGGGTCTCAGGCGCGCGGATGGTGCTTGCCGTGCAGTTGCTTCAGATGCTCGCGCGCGACCAGGGTGTAGATCTGGGTGGTGGACAGCGAACTGTGGCCCAGCAGCAGTTGCAGCGCGCGCAGATCCGCGCCGCGGTTGAGCAGATGGGTGGCGAAACTGTGGCGCAGACCGTGCGGGCTGATCCGTACCGGATCGATGCCGGCCACGGCGGCGTAACGTTTGACCAGGGTCCAGAATTGCTGCCGGCTTGGCGCTTCGCCTCGCGGCGTGAGGAACAGCGCCGCCAGGCTGCGCTTGTTGGCGAGCGCCGGCCGCGCCTGCGCCAGATAGGTTTCCAGCCAGTGCTGCGATTCCTCGCCCAGCGGCACCAGCCGCTCCTTGCTGCCCTTTCCGGTCACCCGGATCACGCCCTGCCGCAGATTGACCGCGGTCGCCGGCAGATTGACCAGTTCGCTGACGCGCAGTCCCGCCGCGTACATCAGCTCCAGCATCGCGCGATCGCGCAGGCCCTCGGGCGTATCGGTCAGCGGCGCCGCCAGCAGCGCGTCGATCTCCGACTCGGCCAGCGCCTTGGGCAGCGAGCGCGGCAGCTTCGGCGGATCCAGCAAGGCGGTCGGGTCGTCGCCGCGATCGCCGCGACGCAGACGATGGGCGAAGAAGGCCCGCAGCGACGACAGCAGCCGCGCGTTGCTGCGCGGCGAGTAGCCTTCGCGGGTACGCCAGGCGAAGTAGTCGAACAGGGCGGCGCGATCGGCCTGCGCCAAGCCGCCGTGCGCGCCATTGCGCCAGCGCGCGAAGCCCTCCAGATCCCGCCGGTAGCTGTCCAGCGAAGGGCGCGCCAGGCCGCTCTCGGCCCAGGTGGCATCCAGGAACGCCGCGATGACCGCGGCGTCGGCGTCGGGAACGGGGGGCAGCGCCTGTACTTGCTGGCGGCGCTCGGCGGGCGTGCGGGAAGTCATCGCGCAAGCTTAGGCCAGTTCGGCGGAAACGCCGACTCCGTGCCTGCATGCGGATACGCGCCCACCCGCGGCACGCTATCCTTTCACGATGACCGCGACCGCCGCATCCGTCGAAAAACCCCGTGCCCTGATCGGCTGGCGCCTGCTGGCACTGCTTTATGACGTGTGGCCGGTGCTGGCGCTGTGGATGCTGATTTCACTGGCCTTCACCGTGGGCTACACCTTCCTGGGCCACCACGCCGCGCGCGAGAACATCGCTCCCTACAGTCCGCTGCAGATCCTGCTCTGGCTGTGCTGCTGGAGCGTGGCCGGACTGTACGCGACGCTCAGCTGGGCCCGTGGCGGGCAGACCCTGGGCATGCGTCCGTGGCGACTGAAGGTGGTGGACGCGCGGGACGGCGCGCCCTCGAAGCGCGCCCTGTGGGTGCGGTTTGGTGTCGCCACGCTGTCGCTGGGGTTGGCGGGACTGGGGTTCTGGTGGGCGTGGGTGGACCGGGAACGGTTGACGTGGCATGACCGCATCAGCGGCACGCGGCTGATCCGGCTGCCCAGGCAGAAGCGCTGACGCATTGTTTTCCCGGCGCGCTGCGGCGCGTTCGATACCCCGCCACCGAAAGTGGGTCGGGGCGCGGCATGACCGCTTCAGCGGCACGCGGATGATCCGATTGCCGAAGCAGAAGCGCTGACGCATTGTTTTCCCGGCGCGCTGCGGCGCGTTCGATACCCCGTCACCGGAAGTGGGTCGGGGCGCGGCATGACCGCTTCAGCGGCACGCGGATGATCCGATTGCCGAAGCAGAAGCGCTGACGCATTGTTTTCCCGGCGCGCTGCGGCGCGTTCGATACCCCGTCACCGGAAGTGGGTCGGGGCGCGGCATGACCGCTTCAGCGGCACGCGGATGATCCGATTGCCGAAGCAGAAGCGCTGACGCATTGTTTTCCCGGCGCGCTGCGGCGCGTTCGATACCCCGTCACCGGAAGTGGGTCGGGGCGCGGCATGACCGCTTCAGCGGCACGCGGATGATCCGATTGCCGAAGCAGAAGCGCTGACGCATTGTTTTCCCGGCGCGCTGCGGCGCGTTCGATACCCCGTCACCGGAAGTGGGTCGGGGCGCGGCATGACCGCTTCAGCGGCACGCGGATGATCCGATTGCCGAAGCAGAAGCGCTGACGCATTGTTTTCCCGGCGCGCTGCGGCGCGTTCGATACCCCGTCACCGGAAGTGGGTCGGGGCGCGGCATGACCGCTTCAGCGGCACGCGGATGATCCGATTGCCGAAGCAGAAGCGCTGACGCATTGTTTTCCCGGCGCGCTGCGGCGCGTTCGATACCCCGTCACCGGAAGTGGGTCGCGGCGCGGCGCGACGCTATGCGCTGCGCCGTCGGAACATCCAGGCCGACACCGCCAGCAGCAGGATCGGTGGCATCGCGTAGGCGATGCGGAAGTCCATGTGGAACGCGCTGGCCAGGCGCACGAACTGCAATTGCAGCGCCCAGAAACTGACCGCGAAGATGATGCCCAGGAACAGGCGCTTGCCCATGCCGCCGCTGCGCAGGCTTCCGAACGCGAACGGGATCGCGGCCAGGCACAGCGCCAGCACGTTGAGCGGATAGAACCAGCGGCTCCAGTACAGATCCTCGTACTCGCGCGCATCCAGCCCGTTGCGCTTGCGGTAGTCGATGTTCTGGCCGAGCTCGCGGGTCGGCAGGTTGCGCGCCTTGGTCAGGCCAGACGACAGCACCGCCGCGTCGAGCTTGGATTCCCAGCGCTCGCCCAGCACCTGCTGCTGGGTCACCGAACGCGCGTGGAAGGTGGTCCGGCGCACGTTCTTCAACAGCCAGTGGCCTTCCAGATGCTCGGCGGTCGCCGCGTGGGCGATCGAGGCCAGGCGGCCGTCGGGAGCCAGTTCGTACAGGCGAACATCGCGCAGCTGCAGCCAGTTGCGGCCGTCTTCCTTGCGCTCCTCGCCGCTCTGCGCGTACATGAAGGTATTGCCCTCGCGCGCCCACAGGCCGGAGAAGCGATCCACCGCCACGTCGCCGCTGCGGGCGCTGTTCTTCAGCACGTCGGCCTGGCGCTGGCCCCACGGGCCCAGGGTCTCGCCGCTGAACACCATCAGCGCGGTCAGGATGCCGAGCGCGGCCGCCACCGAGATGCTCAGGCGTCGCCGCGACAGGCCCAGCGCGCGCAGCGCGGTCAGCTCGGAGCTGGCCGCCAACTGGCCCAGGCCCATCAGCGAACCGATCACCGCCGCGGTCGGGAACATCGTGTAGGCGCGGCGCGGCACCGTGTAGGCCAGCCAGGCCACCGCGTGGCCGAAGGTGTAGTTGCCCTTGCCGATGTCGCTGACCTCGTTGGACAGCGCCATCACCAGGTCCAGGCCGACCAGCACCGCCCAGGTCAGCAACACCGTGGCCAGCACCACCCGGCCGACATACAGATCGTGCAGATTCGGACGCAGCCTCATGCGCGCGCCCTCGGACGGCCCAGCTTGCCGTCACGCAGATAGAACCAGATGGCCGCGGCCAGCAGCGGCAGGGTCAGCCACCACAGGCCGACGAAGCCCGGCAGCTTGCCGTCGGTGAGCAACTGGGTGCCGTTGAACATCAGGCTGACGCCGACCAGGTAGGCCAGGAACCCCAGCATGACCCGCCCATAGCGCGCCTGCCTCGGCGAACTGCGCGACAGCGGCAGGGTCAGCAGCGCGAACGCCAGCGCCAGCAGCGGCGGGGTCAGGCGGGCGTGCAGCTGGGCATTGGCGCCCGGCCGGTCGTCACCCAGCAGGGCCGGCGTGGACAGCACCTCGGGATCGTTCTGGTCCAGGGTGTCGGTGCGATCCGGCAGCGCCGATTCGTTGCTGGCATAGCGCATCAGCCGGTAGTCCAGGCCCTCCCCGGCCGGGCCCTCGACCCGGAATCCGTCGGTCAGGCGCAGATAGCGCTTGCGCAGGCCCTCGAAGAACATCTGCCCGTGCTGGGCGGTGACCACGTCCAGGCGATCCTCCTTCTGCCGGTGCATGAACACGCGGTTCAGGGTGGTGCCGTCGGCGGAGATGCCGCTGACGTAGACCACGGTGCCGTTCGACAGCACGGTGAACTTGCCCGCCTCCAGCCCGGACACGACCAGGCTGCGATTGGCCTGGTCCAGCATGTTCTCGGCGGTCCGCTTGGCCCAGGGGCCGAGCCACAGCGAGCACAACGCCACCGCGGCCACCACCGGCACGACCAGCAGCAACAGCGGCCTCAGCAGGCGGCGCGGGCCCACCCCGGTACCGGTGAACACGGCCATCTCCGAGTCGCGATAAAGGCGGGAAAAGGCCAGCAGCAGCCCCAGCATCAGCGCCAGCGGCAGGATGTAGGGCAGATAGCCCAGGAACTGCAGCCCCAGCTGGGACAGCAGCAGCCGGGCCGGCACCTTGCCGTCGGCCACCTTGCCCAGGATGTCGGCCATCACCCCGCCCACGCTGACCATCAGCAGGATGATCAGGGTGGCCAGGAAGCTCTGGGTGAATTCTCGGAACAGGTAGCGGTCCAGCTTCGGCATCGTGCTTGTTTTACAATCCGGGGTTCGTTCGCTGGCGTCGGCAGACGGCGGTCTTGCGCTTCCGCACGGGAAGCCCGCCCTTCGACAGGACCCGCGATTGTACGGAACTGGCCATGGAATCTGCTCAATGACCCTGGAATTCACCCTGAACCATGACGCCCCGGCCAGCGCCGGCGTCGATTGCGTGGTGGTTGGCGCCTATGGCGACAAGACCCTGACCCCGGCCGCCCAGGCCATCGACGCCGCCAGCGGCGGCCGTCTGGCGGCCCTGGTCGCGCGCGGCGACATCAGCGGCAAGACCGGCAAGACCGCGCTCCTGCACGACCTGCCGGGCGTGGCCGCGCCGCGCGTGCTGGTGGTGGGACTGGGCGAGGCGGCGAAGTTCGGGGTGCCGCAGTACCTGAAGGCGGTCGGCGACGCCGCCCGCACGCTGAAGGCCGGCCCCTCGGCCAGCGCGCTGTTCACCCTGGCCGAAGTCGAGGTCAAGGACCGCGACGCGGCCTGGAAGATCCGCCAGGCGGTGATCGCCGCCGACCACGCCTGCTACCGCTACACCGCCACCCTGGGCAAGAAGAAGAACGACGAACCCGGCCTGGCCCGTTTCGCCATTTCCGGCGAAGACGCGCAGGCGCTGGCGCAGGGCGCGGCGATCGCGGCCGGCGTGCAGTTCACCCGCGAGCTGGGCAACCTGCCGCCGAACATCTGCAATCCCGCCTACCTGGCCGAGCAGTCGCAGAAGTTCGCCGCCGACAACGGCGCCGAATGCGAGGTGCTGGACGAGGCGCAGATGGAAACCCTCGGCATGGGTTCGCTGCTGGCGGTGGCCCGCGGCTCGGCCAACCGGCCGCGCCTGATCGTGCTGAAGTGGAACAACGGCGGCGACGCCAAGCCCTTCGTGCTGGTCGGCAAGGGCATCACCTTCGACACCGGCGGCGTCAACCTGAAGACCCAGGGCGGCATCGAGGAGATGAAGTACGACATGCTGGGCGCCGGCAGCGTCCTCGGCGCCTTCGTGGCGGCGGTGAAGATGCAGCTGCCGCTGAACCTGGTGGTGATCGTGCCGGCGGTCGAGAACGCCATCGACGGCAACGCCTACCGCCCGTCCGACGTCATCACCAGCATGTCGGGCAAGACCATCGAAGTCGGCAACACCGACGCCGAGGGCCGCCTGATCCTGTGCGACGCGCTGACCTACGCGCAGCGTTTCGAACCGCAGGCGCTGGTCGACGCCGCCACCCTGACCGGCGCGTGCATCGTCGCCCTCGGCCGCTACGCCACCGGTCTTATGAGCAAGCACGACGATCTGTCCAACGAACTGCTGGCCGCCGGCGAACACGTCTTCGACCGCGCCTGGCGCCTGCCGCTGTGGGACGAGTACCAGACCCAGCTCGATTCCACCTTCGCCGACGTCTACAACATCGGCGGCCGCTGGGCCGGCGCGATCACCGCCGGCTGCTTCCTGGCCCGCTTCACCGAAGGCCAGCGCTGGGCCCACCTGGACATCGCCGGCGTCGCCAACGACGAAGGCAAGCGCGGCATGGCCACCGGCCGCCCGGTCGGCCTGCTGGCGCAGTGGTTGCTCGACAGGGCCGGGATTTGAGATTCGGGATTCGTGCCAGGCATGAATCCCGAATCCACTGAAGACGCTTCCGCAAATCCCCAATCCCCAATCACGAATCCCAGCCCCCACATGCGCGCCGATTTCTACCTCATCGCCAAGCCCCGGTTCCTCGAGGAGCCGCTGCGGCTGGTGTGTGAGCTTGCGCGCAAGGCCTATGACGGCAACCACTGGACGCTGATCCTGGCGCGTGACGCCGAGCAGGCCGAAGCGTTGGACGAGCTGTTGTGGTCGTTCGACGACGATGCCTACATCCCGCACCAGATTGCCGGCACCGACGAGGAAGACGATCTGACCCCGGTCCTGATCGCCACGCCCGACTTCGACGCGCCCTCGCGCACGCTGGTGATCAACCTGCGCGACGATGCCTATGCCGGCACCTGCGAGCGGGTGCTGGAAGTGGTGCCCGCCGATCCGGCCGCGCGCGACCCGCTGCGCGAACGCTGGAAGCAGTACAAGGCGCGCGGCTTCGACGTGAACAAGTACGACATGTGATGCCCGGGATTCGGGATTGGGGATTGGAGATGTCGCTCGCCGCATCCCGCTCCATCACGAATCCCAAATCCCCAATCCCGAATCCCGTCCCCAATGACCGATCTCGCCTCCAGCTACGACCCGAAAACCTTCGAATCCCGCCTGTACGCCGAGTGGGAAAGCGCCGGCCATTTCAAGCCGCGCGGCGAAGGCGAGCCGTACACGATCCTGCTGCCGCCGCCGAACGTCACCGGCACCCTGCACATGGGCCATGCGTTCCAGCAGACCATCATGGATGCGCTGATCCGCTACCACCGCATGCGCGGTTTCGACACGTTGTGGCAAGTCGGCACCGATCACGCGGGCATCGCCACCGAGATGGTCGTGGCGCGCAACCTGAGCCAGGAAAACCTGACCCGCGACGGTCTGGGCCGCGAAGGCTTCATCGGCAAGGTCTGGGAGTGGAAGGCCGAATCCGGCGACATCATCGAGCGGCAGATGCGCCGCCTGGGCACCTCCGGCGACTGGTCGCGCAGCACTTTCACCATGGATCCGGAACCCTCGCGCGCGGTGATCGAAGCGTTCGTGCGCTGGCACGAGGAAGGCCTGATCTATCGCGGCCAGCGGCTGGTCAACTGGGATCCGGTGCTGAAGACGGCGATTTCCGATCTGGAAGTGGAGAACGTCGAGGAAGACGGCTTCCTGTGGTCGATCGCCTATCCGCTGGCCGATGGCAGCGGCAGCGTGACCGTGGCCACCACCCGTCCGGAAACCATGCTCGGCGACGTCGCGGTGATGGTGCATCCGGAAGACGAGCGCTATGCGCACCTGATCGGCAAGGCGGTGAAGCTGCCGCTGACCGATCGCGAGATCCCGGTGATCGCCGACGACTACGTGGACCGCGAGTTCGGCACCGGCGTGGTCAAGGTGACCCCCGCGCACGATTTCAACGACTACCAGGTGGGCGTGCGCCACGAACTGCCGCTGATCAACCTGTTCACTCCCACCGCCACCATCAATGACAACGCGCCGGAGAAATATCGCGGCCTGGATCGCTACGACGCGCGCAAGGCGGTGCTGGCGGACCTGGAGGAAGCCGGACTGCTGGTGGAAACCAAGCCGCACAAGCTGCAGGTGCCGCGCGGCGATCGCACCGGCCAGGTGATCGAGCCGTACCTGACCGACCAGTGGTTCGTGAAGATGGACCGCCTGGCCCGTCGCGGCCTGGAACTGGTCGAGAACGGCGAGGTGAAGTTCGTGCCGCCGAACTGGATCAACACCTACCGCCACTGGATGGAGAACATCCAGGACTGGTGCATCAGCCGCCAGCTCTGGTGGGGCCACCGGATTCCGGCCTGGTTCGACGCCGAGGGTCGCTGCTACGTCGGCCGCGACGAGGCCGAAGCGCGCGCCAGGGCCGGACTATCCGCCGACGTGGCGCTGACCCAGGACAGCGACGTGCTGGAAACCTGGTTCTCCTCGCAGCTGTGGCCGTTCAGCACCCTGGGCTGGCCGGACCCGCAGGCGATGGCGGCACGCGGCTATGACCGCTACCTGCCGTCCTCGGTGCTGGTCACCGGCTTCGACATCATCTTCTTCTGGGTCGCGCGCATGGTCATGGCGACCGACCATTTCACCGGCAAGGTGCCCTTCAGGGACGTCTACATGACCGGCCTGATCCGCGACAAGGACGGCCAGAAGATGTCCAAGTCCAAGGGCAACGTGCTGGATCCGCTCGACATCATCGACGGCATCTCGCTGGAGGATCTGGTCGCCAAGCGCACCCGTGGGCTGATGCAGCCGAAGATGGCCGAGAAGATCGAGAAGGCCACCCGCAAGGAATTCCCGGACGGCATCGCCCAGCACGGCGCCGACGCGCTGCGCTTCACCATCGCCGCGCTGGCCACCCATGGCCGCGACATCAAGTTCGATCTCGGCCGCGCCGAAGGCTACAAGAACTTCTGCAACAAGCTGTGGAACGCCAGCCGCTTCGTGCTGATGAACACCGCCACCTTCACCCTTCCCCCGCAAGTGGGGACCGTGCCCCCTACTCTTCCCCCGCAAGCGGGGACCGTTCCCCTTACTCTTCCCCAGCAAGCGAGGGAAGATGCCCGAAGGGCAGATGGGGGCCGCCCGGCAGGTGGAGGCAACGGTGCCGATGGACGCACCGCAATCCCCAATCCCGTCACCGACGCCGAAAAGTGGATCCTCGCCCGCCTGGCCAAGGCCACCGCCGAAGCCGAAACCCACTTCGCCAACTACCGCTTCGATCTGCTGGCGCAATCCCTGTACGAATTCGCCTGGAACGAGTTCTGCGACTGGTTCGTCGAACTGGCCAAGCCGGCGCTCAACGGCAGCGACGCGGCGGCCGCCGACAGCACCCGCCACACCCTGCTGCACGTGCTGGAAGCGCTGCTGCGCCTGCTGCACCCGCTGATTCCCTTCGTCACCGAGGAACTGTGGCAGCAGGTGGCACCGCGACTGGGCATCGCCGGCGAGACCATTTCGCTGCGCCCGTATCCCGCGAGCGGGGACTTCGCCGGCCAGGATTTCGGCCACGCCGAGGCGGACGTCGAGTGGCTCAAGACCATGGTCACCGCGTTGCGCCGCGTGCGCAGCGAACTGAACGTCGCGCCCTCGCGCAGCGTCCGCCTGCTCCTGCAAGCCGGCACCGCGCAGGATCGCCAGCGGATCGAGCGACATGCCGCTTCGCTGTCGTTCCTGCTCAAGCTCGAAGCCATCGAATGGCTGGCGGTGGACGCCGCGGCTCCCGCCTCCGCCGCGGCGATGGTCGGTGAGCTGAAGCTGCTGGTGCCGCTGGAGGGCCTGGTCGACCTGGATGCCGAGCGCACCCGCCTGGACAAGGAAATCAAGCGCGTGGAAACCGAGATCGGCAAGTGCAACGGCAAGCTGGGCAACGCCACCTTCGTGCAGAACGCGCCGGCGGCGGTGGTCGAGCAGGAGCGCCAGCGCCTGGCCGAATGGACCACCCAGCTCAACGGCCTGCGCGAACAGCGCGCCAAGCTGTAATCCGACGGAGTGGGCCAAGGCCCGCCCTACAGCGGCGGCATCTTCTCGATGTCGCCGGCGACCAGTTCGATCGCCATCACCAGCGCGTCCTCGCGCCCGTCGCGGGCCGGGTAGTAGCGCGGCCGCCGGCCGATCTCGTTGAAGCCTTCGCTGTGGTACAGCCGGATCGCGCCCAGGTTGGACGGGCGGACCTCCAGGAACACGCGGCCCGCGCGCAGATCACCCGCCTGCTTCACCAGCGCGCGCAGCAAGTACCGGCCCAGGCCGCGTCCCTGCCGTTCGGGCGTCACGCAGACATTGAGGATGTGGGCTTCGTCGGCGGCGATGCTGATCAGGCCATAGCCGATCACCAGGCCATGCTCGACCATCACCCAGGCCGGATAACCGGCCTTGAGGCAGTCGCGGAAAATGCCGCGGGTCCAGGGAAACGGATAGGCGCGCTGTTCAATCGCCATCACCGCGTCGAGATCGCCATCGCGCATCGGCCGCAACGAGGCCGACGGGACGATGCCCGGCTCGACGCTGACCGCGCTCACGGTGCCGATGGCCTGCGCAATGCCCGCAGCCGCGGCCACAGGGCACGCTTGGCGGCCGGATTGCCGCGCAGTTCCGAAGAGGCCGGCCACTGCGCGAAGATCTCCGCGGCGCCTTCCGCGTTCGGATTGCAGCCCGACGCGCGGATCAGGGCGAAATGCAGGCGATCCGGCAACCGCGAGGCCGGACGGGAGCGCGGCGTCGCGGCGCGTACGCGCTCCGGGGCGGGCGAGGATTCGGGATCGAGGGTCGGCGCAACCCGCGCCGCCGCCGGTTCACGGGCCACGGGAGGTTTCGGCGGTTCCGCACGCGGCGGCGAGGCCGGC
>NZ_JADHDV010000026.1 GCF_016820515.1 Pseudoxanthomonas beigongshangi
GCCGGTGAGCGGCCTGTTCGCGTCGGCGCGCCCGGCGGCGCGGGCCGCATCGGCGCCGGCGCGCGCGGGCGAGGCCACATCCACCGCCCGGGTACGCCGGGGCAGGTAGATCAGGCCGGGCAGCACGCCTTCCTGCGACAGGTACTGGTTCAGTGTTTCCGCCCACTCCTGATAGTTGCCCATCACCTTGTGGTCGAAGGTGCGATAGAGGAGCAGGCGCTCCTCCAGATCCAGCTCCAGGGTGCGCGCGGCCAGCTTGAGCATCCGGCACAGGCCCTGCGGTCCGATCGGCAGGCGTTCGTTGTCGAAGGCGGGCGCGCCGCCGAGGGCGCCGAAGCGCTGGCCCAGCAGCAGCAGCGATTGGGAGGCACGGACCTCGTGCCGGCGGGCGATGTCGCTGAGGACGATTTCCTCGTCCATCGCGGCGTCTTCCACCAGGGTCAGGGTGCGGAACTCGAGCCCGGTCGGCGCGGGCGCGCGGGCGCGCGACGGCGGCGTGCGGACGGCGGCCAGTTCGGCTTCCAGCGCGAACATGAAGTGCGGGACGAACTCGCCGCGGTTGCGCTGGAACGCGCGCAGGTTGCTGAAGAATTCAGCCTGGCGGTTGTCGCTGCGGGCCTGTTCGGCCTGCTTGAACAAGGCCTGCTCGTACTCCGGCAGCATCGCGTTGAGCGACTGGATGATGTCGCTGGAGATGTGATCGAAGAAGCCGCGGAGAAGCTTGCGCACGCGCGGCGGCAGCGATGCGCCGGCGAGGCTGCCTGCGGCGGCGCTGGGCGGTGGTGGTGGTATCGCGGTCACGGCGTGGTGGATCTCCCCTGAGGCGACAATTATCACAACATTTTGGAATCGTGGCCGCCCCGGCGTGGGGGAGGGGTGATGGCGGGCCGTCAATCGGCCAGGAAGGCCGACACGACGTCGTTGGTGAAGCGCCTGCCCAGTTCGGTCGGGATGAACCGGTCCCCTTCGCGCCGCAGCCACCCGGCGGCCACGACCCGCGCCAGCGGCGCTTCCATGGCGGCCAGCGGAAGCCCGGTGCCATGTTCGAAATCGGCCACGCGGAATCCCTCGTGCAGGCGCAGCAGGTTCAGCATGTACTCGAACGGACGCTGTTCCGGCGCGATGCGATCGTCGCCGCCCAGCGCCTGCGCGGTCCCGGCCGCGGCCAGGTAGGCGGTGGGATGCTTGACCTTCCAGCGGCGCAGGATCGCCTGCTCCGCGCCCAGGCTGATCTTGCCGTGCGCGCCGGCGCCGATGCCCAGGTAGTCGCCGAAGCGCCAGTAGTTCAGGTTGTGCGCGCACTGCCGGCCCTCGCGGGCATGGGCGCTGATCTCGTAGTGGCCGAACCCGGCTCCGGCCAGCAGCGCCTGGCAATGGGCCTGCATCTCCCAGGCGCCATCGTCGTCGGGAATGCCCTGCGGCGGCCGGGCGAAGAAGATCGTGTTCGGTTCCAGGGTGAGCTGGTAGTGGGAGATGTGCGCCGGTTGCAGGGCGAAGGCGCGTTCCAGATCGCGCTCGGCCATCGCCAGGGTCTGGCCGGGCAGGGCGTACATCAGGTCCAGGTTGAAGTTGTCGAAACCCGCGTCCTGCGCCAGCTTCACCGCCGCTTCGGCCTCGCCGCTGTCGTGGATGCGGCCGAGCCGCTGCAGGCAGCCATCATCAAAACTCTGGATGCCGAAGCTGATGCGGTTGACCCCGGCGGCCAGGTAGCGGTCGAAGCGGCCGTGCTCGGCGGTGCCCGGATTGGTTTCCAGGGTGACTTCCAGGCCCGGCGCGAACCGCAGCCGCGCCGCGGCGGCCTGCAGGAAGCGGTCGATGGTCTCCGGCGGGAACAGGCTGGGCGTGCCGCCGCCGAAGAACACCGAATGCACGGTGCGGCCCCAGACCAGCGGCAGGTCGAAATCCAGATCCCGGATCAGCGCGTCGACGTAGTCGTCGAACGGCAGCGGTCCCTTGCCCTGGTGCGAGTTGAAGTCGCAGTAGGGGCATTTGCGGACGCACCAGGGCAGGTGCACATACAGCGACAGCGGCGGCGGGATCAGCATGGCCGGCACATTGTCGCATCCCGCCGCCGGCGGGATGCCGGTTTTGCGATCAAGCGCGGGCCAGGCGCTCGCGCAGCGCGGCCAGGGCGCGGCCGCGGTGGCTGATGCGGTTCTTCAGCGCCACTTCCAGTTCCGCCGCCGAGCGGCCCAGCTGCGGATCCAGGAACACCGGGTCGTAGCCGTGGCCGCCGGTGCCGCGGCGCTCGTGCAGGATGCGCCCGCGCCATTCGCCTTCCACGATCAGCGGCTGCGGATCGTCGGCATGGTGCAGCAGCACCAGCACGCAGTAGAAATGCGCGTCGCGCTGCGCGTCGGGAACGTCCCTGAGCGCGTCCAGCAGCTTGTCGATGTTGCGGCCGGCGTTGCCGTGCTCGCCGGCATAGCGGGCCGAATACAGGCCGGGCGCGCCATTGAGGGCATCGACGCAGATGCCGGAATCGTCGGCCAGCGCCGGCAAGCCGGTCAGGCGGGAGGCGTGGCGCGCCTTGATCAGCGCGTTCTCGACGAAGGTGGTGGCGGTTTCGTCGGCGTCGGTGACGCCGAGATCGGATTGGGCGATCAGCTCGATGTCGGTATCGGCCAGCAGGTGGCGCAGTTCCTCGAGCTTGCCGGCGTTGGAGGAGGCGAGTACCAGTTTCACGGGGGGGGGGGATCCGTCAGGGGGATTCGGGGAGTCAGGATTTGAGCTGCAGCAGGTCCCAGCGGTTGCCGTAGAGATCGCGGAACACCGCGACCGTGCCATAGCTTTCCTCGCGCGGGGTTTCCAGGAATTCCACGCCTTGCGCCAGCATCCGCGCATGGTCGCGATGGAAGTCGTCGGTCTCCAGGAAGAAACCGACCCGTCCACCGGTCTGGTCGCCGATGCGCGCGCGCTGGGCGTCGTTGCCGGCAACGGCCAGCAGCAGGCAGGTTTCCCGCGAGCCGGGCGGTGCGACCCGCACCCAGCGCTTGCCGCCGCCCCGATCGGTGTCCTCGCGCAGCTCGAAGCCCAGCGCGCCGGTGTAGTGGGCGATGGCTCGGTCGTAGTCGTCGACCACGACGGTGATCAGGCTGAGCGTCTGGCGCATCGGATTGAACCGGTGGAGGGAGGGAATGCTTGCGCGGGGCGTCAGCCCGCCAGCGCCGCGCGCTGGGCCGCGAACAGCTCGGCGGTGCCCTTCCCGCCCAGCGCCAGCAGCGCGTCCAGTTCGTCGCGGCGGAAGGCGTGTCCTTCGGCGGTGCCCTGCAACTCGATGAAGCCGCCGCCATCGTTCATGACGATGTTCATGTCGGTGTCGCAGTCGCTGTCCTCGGCGTAATCCAGGTCCAGCACCGGTGCGCCGCGGTAGATGCCCACCGAGACCGCGGCGACCGCGCCGAGCAGCACGTCGCGCTTGATTTCATTGCGCTGGCGCAGCCAGCCGATCGCATCGGCCAGCGCCACGTAGGCGCCGGTGATGGCGGCGGTGCGGGTGCCGCCATCGGCCTGGATCACGTCGCAGTCCAGGGTGATGGTGCGTTCGCCCAGCGCGGCGCGATCCACGCAGGCGCGCAGGGCGCGGCCGATCAGGCGCTGGATTTCCAGCGTGCGACCGCCCTGCTTGCCGCGCGAGGCTTCGCGATCGCCACGGGTATGGGTGGCGCGCGGCAGCATGCCGTATTCGGCGGTAACCCAGCCCTCGCCCTTGCCGCGCAGGAACGAGGGCACCTTGTTCTCGACGCTGGCGGTGCACAGCACCCGGGTCTCGCCGAAGCGGATCAGCACCGAGCCTTCGGCGTGGCGCGTGTAGCCGCGCTCGATGCGGACCTCGCGCATCTGATCGGGAAGGCGGCCGCTGGGACGAAGGACGGACATGCAGGGAACTCGACTGGAGGAAGGAGCGGATGACCGCGTGGGCCGGATGGCCCGCCGATTCGGCCGACCGGGGCGCGCTAGGGTACCATTCGCGCTTTCGATCCGACCGGGTTTCCCATGATCCGCAGCATGACCGCCTTCGCCGCCGTCGAACGCGCCACTTCCGGTGGCACGCTGACCGGCGAACTGCGCGCGGTCAACCATCGTTTCCTGGAGCTGGGCACGCGCCTGCCCGAGGAACTGCGCGCGCTGGAACCGGCGCTGCGCGAACGCGTGTCCGCGCGGGTGTCGCGCGGCAAGCTGGACTTCACCCTGCGCCTGCGCGCGCCGGAAGGCGAGGGCGCGCTGCAGATCAATCCCGCGCTGGTCGCCCAGCTGTCCGAGCTGGCGCTGGACCTGCATGCGCGGTTCCCGGCCCTGCGCACGGAGTTCACCGATCTGCTGCAGTTCCCCGGCGTGGTGCAGAGCAAGGCGGTGGATCAGGCGATCCTGCAGGCCGAGGCGCTGGCGCTGGTGGACGCGGTGGTCGAGCAGTTCGTCGTCGCCCGCGAACGCGAGGGACAGAAGCTGGTCGCCGCCATCCTGGAGCGCGTCGACGCGATCTCCGCCCGCGCCGCCGATGTGCGCGAACTGTTGCCGATCATCCGCGCCGGCCAGCGGCAGAAGCTGGAAGCGCGGCTGGCCGAGCTGTCCCAGCCCGCCGATCCCGGCCGGCTGGAGCAGGAACTCGTGCTGTGGCTGCAGAAGCTGGACGTGGACGAGGAACTGGACCGGCTGGACAGCCACGTCAAGGAAATCCGCCGCGTCCTCAAGCAGGCCGAGCCGGTCGGCCGCCGGCTGGATTTCCTGTTGCAGGAATTCAACCGCGAGGCCAACACGCTGGGTTCGAAGTCGGTGGACACGCGCACCACGAACCTGGCGGTGGAACTGAAGGTCCTGATCGACCAGATCCGCGAACAAGTGCAGAACATCGAATGAGCCGCCGCGGCACCCTCTACATCGTTGCCGCGCCCTCGGGCGCCGGCAAGAGCAGCATCGTCAACGCCGTGCTGGCGCGGGATCCGGAAATCGCCCTGTCGATTTCCTTCACCTCGCGCGCGCCGCGTCCGGGCGAGCGCCACGCCCAGCACTACCACTTCATCAACGCCGACGAGTTCCAGGCGATGATCCGCGCCGGCGACTTCTTCGAATACGCGCTGGTCCACGGCGACTGGAAGGGCACCGCCCGGCAGTCGGTGGAACCGCAGCTGTGCGCCGGCAAGGACGTGCTGCTGGAAATCGACTGGCAGGGCGCGCGCCAGGTGCGCGAGAAGGTGCCCGATGCGGTCAGCGTGTTCATCCTGCCGCCTTCGCGCGATGCCCTGGAACAGCGCATGCGCGCACGCGGCCAGGACAGCGAGGAGGTCATCCAGCGCCGGCTGGCGGCGGCACGCGAGGAGATGTCGCACTACGACGAGTTCGACTACGTGATCGTCAACGACGTGTTCGACACCGCCTGCGACCAGATGCATGCCATCTTCACCGCCAGCCGCCTGCGCCGGGAAGCCCAGCAGCAGCGGCACGAGGCGCTGATCGGGGCGCTGCTGGCCGAGTAGGGGCCACGTGGGCTGCTAACTGACTGATTTGTAAAGAAACGGTTGCCTCGGGCCAGCCGAGGCCGTACAATCGCCGCCCCTTTCCCTATTCATCGCGCGACCCTTGGGTCGCCGGGAGCCCGCATGGCCCGCATCACCGTCGAAGATTGCCTGGAAGTCGTCAACAACCGTTTCGAACTGGTCACGATGGCCGCCAAGCGCGCCCGCCAGCTCGCCAATGGCGTCGAGTCCACCATCGACAACAGCGAAACCGCCGACAAGCCCACCGTGCTGGCGCTGCGTGAAATCGCCGCCCGCAAGATCGACAACGATCTGATCGATCGCGTCGAGAAGGCCGAGCGCGAGCGCGCTGAGCGCGAAGCGCTGGAATGGGCTGCCGCCGAAGTGGTCGCCGACGACGACATGTCCAAGGGCGACGACTGACGCCGGACGCCGCCCGTCACCCGAGGGGCGGCACCGCCAGGTCACACTTGTCGGAAAGGCCCGCGCGAGCGGGCTTTTCGCGTTTTCCGGGTTTGCCGTACCGCCACGTCTGCACTAGGCTGGCGGCATGAACCCAGGCCGTACCGCCAAGGCGCTCCGCACTCCCGCTTCATCGCGCAACGATGGCGTGCCGGACTATCTCGCCCAATTCGAAAAGACCGCCCGATACCTGCCCAAGGAACAGCTGCCGCTGCTGCGCCGTGCCTGGGAGGTCGGCGCCGCCGCGCATGAAGGCCAGACCCGCAAGTCGGGCGAGCCTTACATCACCCATCCGGTCGCGGTGGCCGGCGTGCTGGCCGAACTGGGCATGGACGCGGAGACCCTGATCGCCGCGATCCTGCACGACACCATCGAGGACACCCCGCTTACCCGCGAGGCCATCGCCGGCGAGTTCGGCGAGTCGGTGGCGGAACTGGTGGACGGCGTCACCAAGCTGGACAAGCTGAAGTTCCGCGACCGCCAGGAGGCCGCGGCCGAGAGTTTCCGCAAGATGCTGCTGGCGATGTCGCGGGATCTGCGCGTCATCATGATCAAGCTGGCCGACCGCCTGCACAACATGCGCACGCTGGGCGCGCAGAGCGCCGAGGCGCGCCAGCGCATCGCCCGCGAGACCCTGGAAATCTACGCGCCCATCGCCCAGCGGCTGGGCATGAACCTGGTCAAGTCGGAGCTGCAGGATCTCGGCTTCCGCGCGCTGCATCCGTGGCGGCACGCGGTGATCGACAAGCACATCCGCAGCCAGCCGGTCATGCGCCGCGAGTCGATGGCGCAGATCGAGGCGCATTTGTCCCAGCGACTTACCAAGGAGGGCATCGAACATCGCCTGGTGAGTCGCATCAAGACCCCGTGGAGCATCTACAACAAGATGCGCGCGGAGGGCAAAAGCTTCGACCAGGTGATGGATGTCTTCGGCTTCCGCGTGGTGGTCGATTCGGTGCCTTCCTGCTACCACGCCCTCGGCGCGGTGCACGCGCAGTACAAGCCGCTGGACGGTCGCTTCCGCGACTTCATCGCCATTCCCAAGGCCAACGGCTACCAGTCGCTGCACACGGTGCTGTTCGGCCCCTACGGTTCGCCGATCGAGGTGCAGATCCGCACCCAGGAGATGGATCTCATCGCCGAGCGCGGCATTGCCGCGCACTGGACCTACAAGTTCGGTACCGATTCGCCCAACAGCGCGCAGAACCGCGCGCACGCCTGGATCAGCGAACTGATCGACAACCAGCGCGCCGCCGGCTCGTCGCTGGAGTTCCTGGAGAACGTCAAGGTCGATCTGTTCCCGGACGAGGTCTACCTGTTCACGCCCAAGGGCAAGATCCTGTCCTTGCCGCGCAACTCCACCGCGCTGGACTTCGCCTACGCGGTGCATACCGATGTCGGCAACCAGGCGGTGGCCTCGCGCGTGGACAAGAAGCTGGTGCCGCTGCGCACCAAGCTGGCCAGCGGCCAGAGCGTGGAGATCATCACCGCCAAGTCCGCCGCGCCCAAGCCGCAGTGGCTGGAGTTCGTGGTCACCAGCAAGGCCCGCACCGCGATCCGCCACCAGCTCAAGCAACTGGAGCACGAGGACGCCGTGCAGCTGGGCCACCGCATGCTGGATCGCGCGCTGGAGGAACTGGACAGTTCGCTGGAGCGGTTGCCGCAACAGCGGCTGGACACCTTCCTGGCCGAGCACCGCTATCCGCGCCTGGAAGCCTTCCTGGCCGACATCGCGCTCGGCAACTGGATGCCGGGACAGGCCGCGCAGGCACTGACCGCGCACGCCGAACTGCGTGCCGGCGCGCACTCGCGCCACTCGCAGGAGAAGATCCTGATCAAGGGCACCGAGCGCGGCGTGGTCAGCTTCGCCAACTGCTGCCAGCCGATTCCCGGCGACGAGATCATGGGTTACCACACCGCCGGCAAGGGCATCGTGGTGCACCGGATGGACTGCCCCAACGTCACCGAATTCCGCAAGTCGCCCGAGCGCTGGGTGCCGATCGCCTGGGATGCCAACGTCACTGGCGACTACGACGCCTCGCTGCTGATCGACGTGGAAAACCGCCCCGGCGTCCTGGCCCAGGTCGCCGCCGCGGTGGCCAAGAGCCAGTCCAACATCGAGCGGGTGGAATACCTGGAGCGCGACATCAACGTGGCGGTGCTGCGCTTCTCCATCCAGGTGCGCGACCGCAACCACCTGGCCGAAGTGATGCGCCGCCTGCGCCGCCTCAACGTCGTCCACGGCGTCCGCCGCCAGTAGAGCGGAGCTCGCTCCGCTGCCTTTCCGGTGCCCGGATTTCGCCCTGTGGGAGCGACGTGAGTCGCGATTGCGGTCGCCCGGTACATCCCGTCGCGACTCACGTCGCTCCCACAAGGGGATGGCGTGTACCGTGCCGGATTGCTGCCTCAGTTAAAATCCCCGCCTTTCCCGTCAGGAGCGCCCCATGAGCAAGCAGATCATCCACACGGAACAGGCGCCCGCCGCCATCGGCCCGTATTCGCAGGCGGTGCGCGCCGGCAACACCGTGTATTTCTCCGGGCAGATTCCGCTGGATCCGGCCACCGGCAACCTGGTCGAGGGCGACATCGAGGCGCAGGCGCGCCGCGCGTTCGATAATCTCAAGGCGGTGGCCGAGGCGGCCGGCGGTTCGCTGGGCGACGTCGTCCGCCTGGGCCTGTACCTGACCGACCTGGGCGAGTTCGCCAAGGTCAACGCGGTGATGCAGGACTACTTCCAGGCGCCGTTTCCGGCGCGCTCCACCATTGAGGTAGCCGGCCTGCCCAAGGGCGCGGCGTTCGAGGTTGACGCGGTGATGGTGGTCGGCTGACCGCCCGCCGTTGACCCCGGCGCGCGATCACACCATCCGATCGCGCGCCTCGCTGGGCGTGTGCCCGGTCCAGCGCTTGAATGCGCGGCGGAATTCGCGCACGTCGTTGAAGCCCAGTTGGGTGCCGATGTAGGCGATGGTCAGTTCGCGATCCTGCAACAATTCCAGTGCGCGATCGGTGCGTACCCGGTCGTGGATATCGCTGAAGCGCTGGCCTTCGTCGGCCAATTGCCGGCGCAGGGTGCGCTCGCTGAGGTGCAGCGCGGTCGCGATCTCGGTCATCTGCGGATTTTCGCGCAGGCGTGGTCGCAGCTGTCGTTCCACCGCCGCGGTCGCCTCGCCCGAGGTCGCCACCGCCGCCAACTGCGCGTGGCACAGCGCCAGCACCTGCTGCGAGCCGACCGGGTTGTAGCTGGTGAATGGCAGCGAGAACCAGCTGCGATCCACCAGCATCCGGTTCTGGCCCTGGCGGAACCGCACCTCGCATTCGAACATCCGGCTGTATTTGCTGGCATAGGCCGGAGCGGGGTAGGTCAGATCCAGCCGCACCGGATGAAATTCCGGGCCGGCCAGTTCCCGCGCCAGCATCAGCACGCTGGAAAACATCTCCTCGCACAGGAACGGCAGGATCTCCGGCAGATCCAGCGGCGTGGTCGCCACCACCGACACCACTTCGGGATCTTCCTGCAGCAACTGCAGGTCCATCAGCGGCCCCAGGTTGCGCTGGTAGGTCAGGCCGATGTTGACCGCCTCGCCGAAGTTCGGCGCCATCCGCATCGCCAGGCCCAGCAGGCCGAAGTTGGCGCCGTTCTGGTTGCCGCCCAGGGTCAGGCCCACGTCCTCGATGGGCAGGGTCGGCAGCGCGCGGCGGATGACCTCGGTCGCCTGCCGGTAGGAGACCCGTGCCAGCGGATCCTGGATCTC
Source organism: Pseudoxanthomonas beigongshangi (assembly GCF_016820515.1). Taxonomy (GTDB): domain Bacteria; phylum Pseudomonadota; class Gammaproteobacteria; order Xanthomonadales; family Xanthomonadaceae; genus Pseudoxanthomonas_A; species Pseudoxanthomonas_A beigongshangi. The sequence goes on from NZ_JADHDV010000026.1 coordinate 9,689, forward strand.
GCGCGGGGTCAGGCGGAGCCCGCTGAACCAGGACTCGCAGTTCACGCCCAACTCGCCCGCCAGCAGCACCAGGCTGCACAGCATGTTGGTCGGCAGGTTGGCGATGGACAGGCGATTGCCCCCGTCCAGGCCCAGTTTACGGCGCATCGAAGCCCCTCCAGCTTGTCCGCTTTGCCCCCCCAAGTATGCCGCTCCTGCCCTACTTCAGGGAAACCAGTGGGACAAGACTCTCAATTACTGAATTCGCACGCGTATGGTGGCCGCCGGCCGCCGCGCGAGGACCGGGGAGGGAACGCGATGCAGCGGACGATGTTGATGGCGGGTCTGGCACTGGCGCTGGCCGCCTGCCAGCCGAAGGGCGACGAACAGGCACCGAAGGCGGATGCGGCCAGCACGGACTTCGCCCGGCAACTCCACGAGCGGCTGCTCGACGCCAAGCCCGGCGAGGTCATCGAGATTCCCGCCGGCACCTATCATTTCGATCGCAGCCTGACCCTGCGCGCGGACGGCGTGACGATCCGTGGTGCCGGCATGGACAAGACCGTGCTCAGCTTCAAGGGCCAGAAGGCCGGCGCCGAGGGCCTGCTGGTCAACGGCGACGACTTCGCCATCGAGAACCTGACCATCCAGGACTCCAAGGGCGATGGCCTGAAGATCAGCGAATCGGAGAACATCACCATTCGCGGGGTGAAGGTCGAATGGACCGGCGGTCCCAGCACCAAGAACGGTGCCTACGGGCTGTATCCGGTGCTGACGAAGAACGTGCTGATCGAGGATTCGGTATCCATCGGTGCCTCGGATGCCGGCATCTACGTGGGCCAGTCCGACGGCGTCATCGTGCGTCGCAGCCGCGCCGAGAAGAACGTGGCGGGCATCGAGATCGAGAACACCATCAACGCCGACGTCCACGACAACGTCGCCACCGGCAACACCGGCGGCATCCTGGTGTTCAACATGCCCGGGCTGAAGCAGCAGGGTGGCAACATCCGCGTGTTCAACAACAAGGTCATCGCCAACAACCACGAGAACTTCGGCGCCAAGGGCACGCCGGTGGCGAGCGTGCCGGCCGGTTCCGGCATCGTGGTCAATTCCAACGACGACATCGAGATCTTCGGCAACGAGATCCGCGACAACGCGACCACCAACATCATCATCTCCAGCGTCTACTCCACCGGCTACAAGGATTCGAGCAAGTCGGAAACCTTCGATCCGTATCCGGAGCGCATCTATGTGCATGGCAACACCCTGTCCGGCGGCGGTGATTCGCCCGACGGTTTCGATCTGAAGGCGCTGAAGGTGGCGATGTACGGGTTGCGCGGCAACTTCCCGGACGTGCTGTGGGATGGCTATTTCAACAAGGACCGCAAGGTCGATGGCCAGGCGCGTGGGCCGGAGATCTGCCTGCGTGACGTCAGCGGCGTGATCAACGCCGACGGCCCCGGCGGCTACAAGAGCCCGAGCAAGGACACCCGGTCCCATCAGTGCGAACTGCCGCGCCTGCCGGCGGTGGACCTGAAGCGGGGTTGATCACGATGCGGAAGTACCGGGCCGCATGGATGGCCATCGGCGCGCTGTTGGCCGCCGCGTTGATCACGAGCTGCAAGCGTCAGCAGGAAGTGACTTTCTTCGCCGAGGGCCAGCCGTCCAGCCTGGACGACTGGCACGTGCTGCGCATCGAGGACGGCCGGCTGCGCCTGAACGGCGGCGTCGTGCCCTACGATCTCAACACCCCGCTGTTCAGCGACTACGCGCACAAGCTGCGCACCATCTGGATGCCGAAGGGCAAGGCGGCGGCCTATCGGGCCGACGCCGCGTTCGACTTCCCGGTCGGCACCATCATCAGCAAGACCTTCTACTACCCGCTGCCGGAAGGACAGGCATGGGATGGCCGCTCGGTGGCGCGCACCCCGCCCTCGGCCAGCGTGTTGAAGCAGGAGTCGCTGGACCTGTCGAAGGTGCGCCTGATCGAAACCCGCCTGCTGGTGCGGCGCGAATCGGGCTGGGTGGCGATGCCGTACGTCTGGAACGAAGCCCAGACCGAAGCCACGCTCAAGCGCACCGGTGATCTGATCTCGCTGGAACTGGTCGACGCTTCCGGCAAGCGCGAGGAAGCGTCCTACCAGGTGCCCGACCAGAACCAGTGCGGCGGTTGCCACATGACCGACAACCGGTCGCGGCAGCTGTCGCCGATCGGGCCGAAGGCGCGTCATCTGAACCGGGATTTCGACTATGGCGATGGTCGCGAGAACCAGCTCGCGCACCTGGCCCGGATCGGCTACCTGACCGGCGCGCCCGCACCTGCGCAGGCACCGCGCGATGCCGATTGGATGGACACGAACGCCGGCCTCGACGCGCGCGCGCGCGCCTACCTGGACGTCAACTGCGGGCATTGCCACAGCCCGACCGGCCCGGCGATCACTTCCGGCCTGTGGCTGGACGCGGGCACCCGGGAACGCCTGAAGCTGGGTTTCTGCAAGCAGCCGATCGCCGCCGGCAAGGGCACTGGCGACCGGCGGCATGACATCGAGCCGGGCAAGCCGGACGAATCGATTCTCAGCTTCCGCATGGACAGCGCCGATCCGGCGGTGATGATGCCGGAACTGGGGCGCTCGGTGGTGCATCGCGAAGGCGTGGAACTGATTGATGCCTGGATTCGCGCGCAGCATGGCAGTTGCGATGGGGAGGCGCCGGGGGGAGAAGCGGTACCGGCGTCCATTTGAGGGAAACATCCGTAGGAACACAACGCTTCTGGGAGGGAGTGATGAAGTTGAATCAACGGTGTCTGGTGGTGGGGCTGCGGCGCGCCCTGTTCGGAAGCTGTGTGTTGCTGGGCGTGTCGGGTAGCGCATGGGGGCAGGCCGCCGCCGCGCCCGACGATGCGACCACGCTGGACACCATCAAGGTGACCGCGCAGAGCCGCGAGCAGGAACTGAAGGACGTGCCGATCGCGATCAACGTGCTCAACGGCGAGATGATCGACCAGGTCGCGGCCGCCGACATCGGCGACCTGGACATGTTCGTGCCCGGCCTGGAGGTCAGCGACGGCAGTCCGACCCAGCCGCGCTACGCCATCCGCGGCATTTCCACCGGCGACTTCGGCATCGGCACCGATCCGGCCGTGGGCGTCTATATCGACGGCGTTTATTCGGCCCGCACCGGCGGAGCGATGCTGGCGTTCAACGACATCGAGCGCATCGAAGTGCTGAAGGGGCCGCAGGGCACCCTGTTCGGCCGCAACAGCGCCGCCGGCGCGGTGTCCATCATCACCAACAAGCCGAGCAACGTGGCGGAAGGCAATGCCCGCATCCGGGTGGGCGAGGATGGTCGCCGCTATCTGTCCGGATTGTTCAACGTCCCCTTCGGGGAGCGTCACGCGCTGCGCTTCAGCGCACTGTCCAACCACAGCGACGGCTGGATGACCGATGCCGCGACCGGTGACCGGCTCAACCCCGAGGACACGATGGCGCTGCGCGCGGCCTGGCGTTCGGATCTGGGCGAGTCGACCACCCTCAACCTGTCCTGGGACTACGAGAACATCGACCAGCTGGCGCGTCCGGCGGTCGGCCTGGTGGCGCTGGACCCGTATCCGGCCCCGGCTCCGTATCCCGCCAATCCGCTGACCTATCGGAACCCGCTGAAGGCTCAGGTTTTCAACGACGTGGTCCACAACGAGGAATCACGCACCTTCAACGGCCTGACCCTGCAGATCGACCACGCCTTCCCTTGGGGCAGCCTGCAGTCGACCACCGCCGTGCGTGATTTCGACACCGTGAACCGCGAAGACGAGGACGGCACCAACCGCATCAACCTCTATTTCGACACCGCCAACATCGAGAGCAACCGCAGCTACTACCAGGAGTTCAAGTTCTCCGGCGTGTCCGGCAAGTTCGACTGGGTGGCCGGCGCCAGCTGGTTCAAGGAAGAGGCCGACCAGACCAGCGAGACCAACCTGTTCACCGACAGCGTGGGCACCGCGATGGGCAACCTGCCCAACTTTGGCGGCGTCAACATCATCGCGCTGCTGGACCAGGTGCTGGAAGGCGCGGGCCTGCCGCTGCGCCTGCAGGGCCATTCGTGGCGCGAGAGCATGGTCAACCACGGAAAGGCGGAAGCCTACGCGGCGTTCGGCGATGTGATCTGGCACGTCAATGACCGCTGGAACCTGACCTTCGGCCTGCGCCTGACCCATGACCGCAAGGATTTCAGCTGGTTCAACGGCGCGCGCGAGGCGGCGACGCTGGATGCCACCGTGGCGATGCTGGATCAGCAGGGCTTCTTCGAGTTGCTGCAGCAGATGGGCTATCCGGTCAGCGCCGACATGTTCAACACGGACTTCGTGTTCGCCTTCGGCGAGTTGGAAGGCGTGAAGAACAGCCGCAAGAAGTCGTGGACCGACCTCAGCCCGCGTTTCGTCGTCGACTACGCGGTCAACGACAACACCATGGTGTTCGGCTCGCTGGCCAAGGGCTACAAGGCCGGCGGTTTCAACAGCGTGCAGCCGCAGTCGCAGTTCGACAACGAGGATGTCTGGAACGCGGAGTTCGGCATCAAGACCGTATTCCCGGAACAGAAGCTGTCACTCAACGCGTCCAGCTATTACTACATCTACAAGGATCGCCAGGCCATCAGCCTGGACCTGAACACCGCCGGCTCCGGCGTGCCGCGCTATATCGTCGACACCAGCGACATGCAGGCCTGGGGCGTGGACGTGGACCTGCAGTGGCGGCCGGTCACCGGCCTGGACCTGACCTTCAATACCTCGTTCATCGACGCCACCTACAAGGATGGCCTGTCCACCAACGGCCGCGACATTTCCGGCGATCCGACCGGCGAGCCTTACCTGTCGGCGTCGTTCGGCGCCGGCTATACCTGGAACCTGGGCGACGGCGGCGACGTGCGTTTTTCGCTGCTGCACGCCTACCGCGGCAAGAGCCGCTGCAACGCCGAGTCCGAAACCCAGGGCACCTGCCAGGCCAGCCCGGCGTTCCGCACCGGCGAGGCGCAGAACCGCACCGACATGCGCGTGCAGTGGTCCTCGGCCGATGGCATGTGGGGCGTCGGCGTGTACGGCAACAACGTGTTCGACAAGCGCTACGTGACCGGGGTGAACAACATTTCCGCCTCGGTGCTGGGCACGCCGTTCGCCTCGATCTCGGCCCCGCGCCAGGTCGGCGTGGAGTTCAGCGCCCGGTTCTGATGACGGCGGGCGGTTCCGGCCGTGCGCCGGAACCGCCGCGGACTGGCAATCGCACCGCGATACCCGGCATGCTTGCACCATGCCGCATGCCATTCCCGGGGCCGACGAGGTGGCCCGTCTTCCGATCGCGTCGCTGAAAGGCGTGGGCGCGCGCATCGCCGAAAAGCTGGCGGCGCGCGGCCTGCTGACCTTGCAGGATCTTTGGCTGCACCTGCCTCTGCGCTACGAGGATCGCACCGCGCTGACGCCGATCCGCGCGCTGCGCCCAGGCGTGCCCGCGCAGTTGGAGGGGCGGGTGGAGGCGGTCGAGCGCGGTTTCCGCTACCGGCCGGTGTTGCGGGTGGCGATCGGCGACGATTCGCATGCCACGGTGGTGCTGCGGTTCTTCCATTTCCGTGCGGCGCAGGTGGCGCAGTTCGCGCCGGGCACCCGGGTGCGCTGCTACGGCACGCCCAAGCCGGGCCAGCATGGCCTGGAGATCGTCCATCCCAGCTATCGCGTGCTCGACGCCGATGCCGAGATCGCCCTCGGCGAGGCGCTGGATCCCATCTATCCGGCCGTGGAAGGCGTGGGGCCGGCCAGCCTGCGCAAACTGGTCGGCCAGGCGCTGGATCGCCTGCCGGACGATGTCGCGCTGGAACTGCTGCCCACAGCCCTGCTGCGCGAATCCGGGCTACCGTCGCTGCGCGAGGCGCTGCTGGTCATGCACCGCCCGCCGCGCGACGCCGATCTGCAGGCCCTGTCGCTGGGGCGGCATCCGGCCCAGCGGCGGCTGGCGCTGGAGGAACTGCTGGCCCATCACGTCAGCCTGCGCCGCCAGCGCATCGCCCTGCAGCGCCATCACGCACCGGCGCTGACCGGGCGCGGCACCCTGGCCGCGCAACTGGCGAAATCGCTGCCGTTCCGCCTGACCGGCGCGCAGCAACGGGTGTTCAAGCAGATCCGCGAGGACCTGAAGCTGCCCTCGCCGATGCTGCGGCTGGTGCAGGGCGACGTCGGCAGCGGCAAGACCGTGGTCGCCGCGATGGCGGCGATGCTGGCGGTGGAAGCCGGCCGGCAGGCGGCGCTGGCCGCACCCACCGAACTGCTGGCCGAGCAGCATTTGGCCAACCTGCGGCAATGGCTGGAACCGTTGGGTATCCGGGTCGCGTGGCTGGCCGGCAAGGTCACCGGCAAGGCGCGCGCGCAGGTGCTGGACGAGGTCGCCACCGGCAAGGCCCAAGTGGTGGTGGGAACGCATGCACTGATGCAGGAAGCGGTGACCTTCAAGGACCTTGCCCTGGCCATCGTCGACGAGCAGCACCGCTTCGGCGTGCACCAGCGGCTGGCGCTGCGCGACAAGGGGGCCAGCGGGAAGTCGGTGCCGCATCAACTGGTCATGACCGCGACGCCCATCCCGCGCACGCTGGCGATGGCCGCCTACGCCGATCTCGATGTTTCGGCGATCGACGAACTGCCCCCCGGCCGCACGCCCGTGCATACCGTCGCCTTCAGCGCCGAGCGCCGTCCCGAACTGGTCGAGCGCATCCGCGCCGCCTGCGCCGAGGGGCGCCAGGCGTACTGGGTGTGCACATTGATCGACGACAGCGACGAGGTGATCGCGCAGGCCGCGCAGACCACCTACGAACAGCTCTCCGCCGCCCTGCCGGAACTGCGCATCGCGCTCGTCCACGGACGCATGAAGGCGGCGGAGAAACAGGCGGCGATGCGTGCGTTCAAGCAGGGCGAGAGCGATCTGCTGGTCGCGACCACCGTGATTGAGGTCGGCGTGGACGTACCCAACGCCTCGCTGATGATCATCGAGAACGCCGAGCGCCTCGGCCTGGCGCAGCTGCACCAGTTGCGCGGGCGGGTCGGGCGCGGCGCGGCCGCCTCGACCTGCGTGCTGATGTACCAGGCGCCGCTCTCGCAGATGGCCAAGCAACGCCTGGCGACCATGCGCGAGACCAACGACGGTTTCGTCATCGCCGAGAAGGATCTGGAACTGCGCGGCCCCGGCGAACTGCTAGGCACGCGGCAGACCGGCCTGGCGACGTTCCGGGTCGCGGATCTGGCGCGCGACGCGGCACTGCTGCCGCAGGTGCGCGAGATGGCCGATCGCCTGCTGGCCGAATCGCCGGCGCTGGCCGACCGCATCGTTCAGCGCTGGGTGGGCGGGGCGGTCCGCTACGCGGGTGCCTGAGCACTCGACTTTCGTTCGTCATCCATCGGTGCCAGACTCGCAGGCCAACCGACATGAATGAAAAAAGATGAGCGACAGGATTCCCCTGCTGATTGATACCGATCCCGGCGTCGATGACGCGCTGGCGCTGTTGATGGCGTTCAACGACGATCGCCACGACGTGATCGGCCTGACCATCGCCGCCGGCAACGTCGGCCTGAAACACACCGTGCGCAATGCGCTGAAGCTGTGCGAGATCAGTGGCCGCGCCGACATCCCGGTATTCGCGGGCGCACCCGAACCGCTGCTGCATCCGGCGCCGGACGCCGGCTACGTGCATGGCCACGACGGTTTCGGCGACATCGGCTACGACGCACCGTCCAAGCAGGCCGAAGCCGAACATGCCGCGCTGGCCATCCTGCGCCTGTCGCACGAACACGCCGGCAAGCTGCTGCTGGTCGCGCTGGGACCGCTGACCAACATCGCGCTGGCGCTGAAGCTGGATCCGACCCTGCCGCAGCGTGTCGCGCGCTTCGTGGTGATGGGCGGCGCGGTAACCTGCCACGGCAACATCACCCCGGCGGCGGAGTTCAATTTCTACTTCGATCCGGAAGCGGCCCACCTGGTGTTCGAGGCGTTCGACCGCATCGAACTCGCGGACTGGGAGGCCACCATCGCCCATGGCCTCCACCACGACCGGGTCGTTGGCTGGCTGCGGGCCGATTCGGACCGGGCCAGGTTCTATGCCGGCATCTCGGAAAAGACCCGGCTGTGGTCGATCGACCGCCGGGGCGACTACTGGTACGCGGCCGACGCCCTGGCCATGGCCTTCGCGCTGGCCCCGGAAGGGACGCTGGAACGGGCCGAACGGCCGCTGGCCATCGAGCTGCAGGGCGCCCACAGCCGGGGCGCCAGCGTGGTGGACTGGCGCCGGGAAGGTGGCAAGCCGGACAAGGCCGACATCCTGCTCAAATACGACCAGGAGCGCTTCGAGGCCCTGATCCAGGCCGCCCTGGCCGCCCGCTGAGGCCGGGCAAGGGGCTGGGTTGCACCGGGACGGGAGGGCAGGCTACAATGCCGCTCTTCCCTATCCCGCAACACGGTGTGCCCGCCATGAAGGCCGACATCCATCCCGATTACCGCGAAGTCGTCTTCCACGACGTGACCTCCGATTTCAAGTTCCTGACCCGCTCGACCCTGGGCAGCAAGGAAACCACGAAGTGGGAAGACGGCAACGACTATCCGCTGATCAAGGTTGAAATTTCCTCCGCTTCGCATCCGTTCTACACGGGCAAGCACAAGGTCATCGACACCAGCGGCCGCATCGACAAGTTCCAGAAGCGCTACGCGCGCTGAGCGAACGGTCGGTTCGTCCTGCAACGGCCGCGCCAGGTGCGCGGCCGTTTGCATTTCCGTCTTTCGCGTAACGCGCGTTGCGCGGCGTCTTATGCTTTGGTCTGAGTTTGGTCTGGAACCGAGCGACGACTCCAAACCGCGTGTGCGATAATCGACGTTATCCGAAGAACCCCCTCCGGACTCCCGTCACACACCGCCCGTGCAAGCGGCCGGTGCTTCCCCACGAAGGAGCGCACACTGTGTCCGAACTCGACCAGGTCACGCTGACCGCCGGCGACAAATCCGTCAACCTGCCGGTCCTGAAACCCACGCTGGGCAACAACTGCGTGGACATCTCCAAGCTGACCAAGGAAACCGGTCTCTTCACCTACGACTCCGGTTTCACCGCCACCGCCAGCTGCAAGTCGGCCATCACCTACATCGATGGCGACAACGGCGTGCTGCTGTACCGCGGTTACCCGATCGAACAGCTGGCCAAGAATTCCAGCTTCCTGGAAGTGGCCTATCTGCTGATGAACGGCGAACTGCCGAGCAAGGCGGAGTTCGAGAAGTTCGATCACGAAGTCACGCATCACACGATGATGCACGAGTCGCTGAAGAACTTCCTGCACGGTTTCCATTACGACGCGCATCCGATGGCGATGCTGGCCGGCACGGTGGCCTCGCTGTCCGCGTTCTACCACGACACCCTGGACCTGGAGGATCCGGAACAGCGCCGCCTGGCCGCCATCCGCCTGATCGCCAAGGTGCCGACGATCGCCGCCGCCGCCTATCGTTATTCGATCGGCTGGCCGATCCGCTATCCGCGCAACAACCTGGACTACGTCAACCGCTTCCTGCACATGATGTTCGAAGTGCCGAGCGAGCCACTGGAACTGAGCCCGGTGGTGGCCAAGGCGCTGGATCTGCTGTTCATCCTGCACGCCGATCATGAGCAGAACGCCTCGACCTCGACCGTTCGCCTGGTCGGCTCCACCGGCGCCAACCCGTACGCTTCGGTCGCCGCGGGCATCACCGCGCTGTGGGGCCCCGCGCACGGCGGCGCCAACGAGGCGGTGCTGAAGATGCTGGAAGAGATCGGCACGCCGGACAAGGTGGACAGCGCCGTCGCCAAGGCCAAGGACAAGGAATCCGGCTTCCGCCTGATGGGCTTCGGCCATCGCGTCTACAAGAACTTCGATCCGCGCGCCAAGATCATCCGCGAGATGACCCACAAGGTGCTGGGCGAACTCGGCGTCAACGATCCGCTGCTGGAAGTGGCGCTGAAGCTGGAAGAGGCCGCGCTGAAGGACGATTACTTCATCCAGCGCAAGCTCTACCCGAACGTCGATTTCTACAGCGGCATCATCTACAAGGCGCTGAAGATCCCGACCGAGATGTTCACCGTCATGTTCGCCATCGGCCGCACCGCCGGCTGGGTCGCGCATTGGCTGGAACAGCAGGTCGACCCGGAAGCCAAGATCGGCCGTCCGCGCCAGATCTACACCGGCTACGATGTGCGCGACTACAAGGGCATCGACCAGCGCTGAGCAATCCGCCGCATCGATGACGCACCGAAACGCAGCGCCCCGCTTTCGCGGGGCGTTTGCTTTTTCAGCAAGGTGAATCGATCGCGTCCTGCCGGGGCGCATCGCGGCGGAAGCGGGAAGCAGGTACTCGATGCCGCCCCCTGCCGCCCCCTGCCGCGCTCAGCCCTGCATGCCGGACTCGTAACCGGCGATTTCCTCTTCGGCCAGTATCTGCCGCAACTGCGTCGCGGAAGCGCGGCGCATCGGCTTTTCGTCGATGCCCGACAGCGGCGCCTGGCGCAGGGCGTCCAGCGGCAGCACGGTCACGTCGAAACTCAGCTCCTCCGCGCTGAACAGCCATACCGGCGCGTCGAGGCTGCGCTCGCGATCCAGGCGCAGCCGGCGCGTGCGGGATTCGGTGGGCATGCGGTTCTCTTCGAGGAAGTGGGCCACGGCCTCCGGATCATCGCTGTGCACATGCAGTTGCACGGCGGCGTTGTTGTCGGACGTGCCATCCAGGACCGGCCCTACCAGCCGGGGCGAGAAGCCATTGAAGAATTCCAGCGCCCTCAGCGCGGCCTCGCGGCGGCGGCGTACGCCGAGCGTATGCGCCTCGCCGACGAACAGGCGCTGGTACTCGCGCAACGCGTCTTCGATCTCCCGGTTGCGGGGCAGCGAGGCGTCGTCGTGGATGCCGAGCCGGTTCGCGGCCTTGAGCTTGGCCTGGTGGAAGTCGCGGATGCCGCCTTCGGCCATCAGCCGGGCGGCCTCGTGGGCAAGCCGCCGGCGGCGCTCGCGGGTGCGGGTTTCGGCGTGCTGACGGGCGTGGTGCATGGCGAGCCTCCGCGTCGAAACTAGCGGCGACTGTACACCAAGGATTGTGAATGTAAATCGGTGGATCACCGGGTGATCCACCGATCCGGCCGCAAGCGGCGTCAGAAGATGTCGAAGGCTTCCTCGTCCGGCACCGCGTCTTCCGGACCGAAGTCGTCGAACTGCTCGATGCGTTCCAGGTCCTCGGCCTTCACCCATTCCGTCGCGCCGTTGGTGGTGACCTGGACCATGCCGGCCGGCGGGTCGTTCGCGGCGATCGGCTTGTCCTTCAGTGCGACCCGCATGTAGTCGATCCAGATCGGCAGCGCGGCCTTGCCGCCATATTCGCGGTAACCCAGCGAGCGGAAGTCGTCGCGACCCACCCAGACCGTGGTGACGTAGGTGCCGCCGAAGCCGGAGAACCAGGCGTCGCGGTGGTCGTTGGTGGAGCCGGTCTTGCCGCCGACATCTTCGCGTCCCAGGGTCTTGGCCGCGGTGCCGGTGCCGCGCTGGACCACGTCGCGCATCATCGAGACCAGCTGGTAGGCCGTGCGCTCGTCGATGGCGCGTGGCGCGGCCACCGTGTCGGCCGTCTGGATCGGCGGTTTGGCGGGCGCGGGCGCGGGCGTGGCCGGCTTGACCGGCGCGGGCTTGGGTGCGGACGCCTGCTGGGGACCGAAATTGAAACCGTCGACCACGTCGTTGGCGGGCGCGGCCGCGTTACCCAGCGAGGTGCCGCCGCAGCCGCGGCAGGCGACCGCCGGCTTTTCCTTGAACAGCACGTTGCCTTCGCGGTCCTTGACCTCATCGATGAACCAGGGCGTGACCCGCGACCCCCCGTTGGCGAACACCGCGTAGCCGCGCGCCACCGACATCGGAGTCAGCGAGGCGGTGCCCAGCGACATCGACAGGTTGGGTGGCAGTTCGGCTTCCTCGAAGCCGAACTGGCTGATGTACTTGCGCGCGAAGTCCACGCCGATGGCGTCGAGCAGGCGCACCGACACCAGGTTGCGCGATTGCACCAGCGCCTCGCGCAGGCGCATCGGGCCGCGGAATCCGCCACCATCGTTCTGCGGGCGCCACATGTGGCCGCGGCGATCGCGGAACACCACCGGCGCGTCGAGCACGATCGAAGCCGGGTTGAAGCCCTTCTCGAAGGCCGCCGCGTACAGGAACGGCTTGAAGCTGGAACCCGGCTGGCGGCGTGCCTGGGTAGCGCGGTTGAACTTGTTGCCGGCGAAGCTGTAGCCGCCGATCAGCGCGCGCAGCGCGCCGGTGTCGGCGTCCAGTGATACCAGCGCGGCCTGCGCACGGGGCACCTGGTCGACGATATAGCTGCCTTCGGTCTTGCCGGCCTTCAGCCGGACCAGGTCGCCGCGCTTGAACAGCTTGCCGGGCGCCTTGCCGGTCCACTGGCTGGCCGACGGCGGCAACACCACTTCGCTGGCGTCGGACAGGACCACGGTGGCGCTGCCGTCGGCGGCGGTGGCGGCGACGATGGCCGGGCGCATGCCGCCCTGCGGCGGTATCCCGGACAGTTGCCCGGCCAGCGCCTTGGCATCGGCGTCGGCGGCGACATCGAAATGGCGCTCCACGCCGTTCCAGCCGTGGCGACGGTCGTACAACTGCAGGCCCTCGCGCACCGCCTGGTCGGCGGCGGCCTGCAGGGTCGCGTCGATGGTGGTGGTGACGTGATAGCCCTTGGTCAGGACGTCGCCGCCGAAGCGGGCGATCATTTCCTGGCGGACCATCTCGGCGACGTAGGGCGCGTAGACCTCCACCGGGCGTTCGTGCGGCGTCGCGTGCATCGGTTCGGCCTTGGCTTCCGCCGCCTGCGCCGGGGTGATGTAGCGGTCCTCGAGCATCCGGTTGATGACGTAAACGCTGCGCTGGTGATTGCGCACCGGGTTGCTGATCGGGTTGCCGCTGGAGGGAAACTTCAGCGCGCTGACCAGCGTCGCGGTCTCTGCCAGGGTCAACTGGTCAAGCGATTTTCCGTAGTAGTACTCGGCGGCCGCGGCCACGCCGTAGGAGCGGTTTCCGAAGAAGCTCTTGTTGAGATAGAGCTCGAGGATCTCGTCCTTGCTCAGCATCTTTTCGATGCGCATCGCCAGCATCATTTCGACGAGCTTGCGCGTGTAGCTGTATTCGGAGCTGAGGAACCACTGCCGGGCGACCTGCTGGGTGATGGTGCTGCCACCGGCGACGCGTCCTTCCTTGCGGCTGAGGATCTGCCAGACCGCGCGGCTGACGCCGGTCAGGTCCACGCCGTTGTGCTTGTAGAAATCCGAGTCCTCGGCCGCGATGAAGGCGCGCTTGACCGGCTCGGGGACATCCTTGATCGACACCGGATAGCGGCGGGTCTCGCCAAACAGGCCGATCAGCCGGCCATCGCTGGCATAGACGTAGAGGGGTTCCTGCAGCTCGACGCTGCGGAGGGACTGGATGTCCGGAACCTTGGCCGAAACCACGTAATAGAGGATGCCGATGGCGGCCAGGCCGGCGAGGGTCAGGGCCAGGCCGGCGAACAGGGCCCAGCGGAAGAGGCGGCGGAAACGGGGCATCCAGAGGGATCCGATTGCAGAATTCTCAAGGGCAGAGTATAGATGACGGCTGGGGTTGCCACCGGCGATCCTAGGGGGAACAGTAACTTGGGTGACAACCTTCGTGAACCGTGACAAGCCGCACAGCCACGAAAACTCAGGTTGCCAAGCGTAAAGAGTTGGTTATTAATGTGGCCGGTAGAAGTACCGTCCAGTGCCCGTCGGAAGGGGAAAGACCGTGGGGCTAATCCCAAGAAGCCAGGCGCCGCTGGTCGGCGTCGATATCAGTTCGACCGCGGTCAAGCTCCTGCAGCTTTCCCGCGTGGGTAACCGTTACCGCGTGGAACACTACGCGGTCGAACCGTTGCCGCCCAATGCCGTGGTGGAGAAGAACATCGTCGAGGTCGAGGCCGTCGGCGAGGCCATCCGGCGCGCGGTGACGCGGGCGGGAACCAAGGTCAAGCACGCTGCCGCCGCGGTGGCCGGCTCGGCCGTCATCACCAAGATCATCCCGATGCCCGCCGACCTGGACGAGAGTGATCTCGAGGCCCAGGTCGAGCTGGAGGCGGTCAACTACATCCCGTACCCGATCGAGGAAGTGAACCTCGACTTCGAGGTGCTCGGCCCGATGCCCAACAATCCCGAGATGGTGCAGGTGCTGCTGGCGGCCTCGCGCTCGGAGAACGTCGAGCTTCGCCAGTCGGCGCTGGAACTCGGGGGGCTGACCGCCAGGGTGATGGACGTGGAGGCCTTCGCGGTCGAGAACGCCTTCGCGCTGATCGCCGACGAACTGCCGATTCCGCAGGACGGCGTGGTGGCGCTGGTCGACATCGGTGCGACCATGACCACCCTGAACGTCCTGCGTCGCGGCCGCAGCCTGTACAGCCGCGAACAGGTGTTCGGCGGCAAGCAGCTGACCGACGAGGTGATGCGCCGCTACGGACTCACCTACGAGGAAGCCGGCCTGGCCAAGCGCCAGGGTGGGCTCCCCGAAAGCTACGAAGTCGAAGTGCTGGAACCGTTCAAGGAAGCCACGGTGCAGCAGATCAGCCGTCTATTGCAGTTCTTCTACGCCGGCAGCGAATTCAACCGGGTCGACCAGATCGTGCTGGCCGGCGGTTGCGCCGCGCTGTCCGGCCTGCCGGAAATGGTGGAAGAGCAACTCGGCGTGCCGACGGTGGTGGCCAATCCGCTCTCGCAGATGACCCTCGGGCCGCGTGTCCAGGCCCATGCGCTGGCCCAGGATGCTCCGGCGCTGATGATTGCCACCGGGTTGGCGCTGAGGAGCTTCGACTGATGGCAAGAATCAACCTACTCCCGTGGCGGGCCGAACGGCGCGCGCAGCGGCAGCGAGATTTCTACGCCATGCTGGGCCTCGCCGCGCTGGGCGGCGTGCTGCTGTCATTCCTGCTCTGGTTCCATTACGACCGCCAGATCAGCGGCCAGATGGTGCGCAATGATTTCCTGACCGGCGAGATCCAGAAGGTCGAATCCCAGATCAAGGAAATCGAGGCGCTGGACAAGCAGAAGGACCGCCTGCTGGCGCGCAAGAAGGTGATCGAGCAGCTGCAGGCCAACCGGTCGCAGATGGTCCACCTGTTCGACTCGCTGGTGCGCACCATCCCCGATGGCGTCGCGTTGTCGAACATCAAGCAGGAAGGCGAGGTCCTGACCCTGGAAGGACGCGCGCAGTCCAACGCCCGGGTCAGCGAATACATGCGCAACCTGGAAGGCTCCGGCTGGATGACCAAGCCCGACCTGGCGATCATCGAAGCCAAGGCGGAGGATGCCAAGGCGTTGACCGGCGGGATCAGCAGTTCGCTGCCCTACGTATTCAACCTGCAGGTGCGGCTGGCCAACCCGAATGCCCCGGAAGGCAAGGACGGCCAGACTCCGGAAAGCGCAGCGCTGTCCGAAGCCAGTGCGGTCGAGGCACCCTCCGCCACCGCCACGCCGGCCACCCCGGCGGCTCCCGGCGACGGGCAGGCACCGGCCGCCGCTCCCGCGCCCGCCTCGCAACCGGCGGCGCCAGCCACCACTCCGGCCGCTCCCTCGACTCCGGCCCAGACGCCCGCCAACAGCCCGGGGAATGCGTCATGAGCCAGAAAAAGACATCGCTCAAGAATCTCGACATCAACAACATCGGCGCCTGGCCGCAGAACGCCAAGATCGGTTTCTGCGTGATCGTCGGCCTGTTCATCGTGGTGATGGCCTATCTGCTGGTGATCAAGGGCAAGCGCCAGGATCTCGTGCAACTGGAACGCCAGGAGAGCACGCTGCGTAGCGACTTCGAGGACAAGCAGGGGCGTGCCGCCAACCTGGGCCCGCTGAAGCAGCAACTGGCGCAGATGGAGCAGGTGCTGCAGCAGATGCTGCGCCAGCTGCCCAGCAAGACCGAGATGCCGGACCTGATCATCGACATCTCGCAGACGGCGCTGTCCAGCGGCCTGTCCAACGAGCTGTTCCAGCCCGGACCGGAGACGCCTAAGGAGTTCTACGCCGAGAAGCCGATCGCCCTGCGCATGGTCGGCAGCTACCACCAGTTCGGTGCCTTCGTCAGCGGCGTGGCTTCGCTGCCGCGCGTGGTCATCCTGACCATGCACGACATCTCGCTCAAGCCCAAGGAGGGCAAGGGCGCCATCACCAGCCGCGGCGCGCTTGAACTGTCGGGTACGGTGAAAACCTATCGTTACCTCGACGAGAAGGAAATCGAGGACCAGGAGAAGGCCGCCGCCGATGCGGCAAAGGCTGGGAAGAAGTGAAGAACATGCACTCCGCTTTCCGCCCCTTGTTCCTGGCTTGCCTGATGGTGTTGCTGGCGGGCTGCGCGCGTGGCGTCACCAGTACGCCGGGCGATGCGCCCAACCTGGAGAAGTGGGTGGCGGACGTACGCGCCCGTCCCGCGCCTCCGCTGGATCCGCTGCCGGTCATGCAGCAGTTCGAAACCTTCGAATATGCCGCGCAGAGCCTGCGTGATCCATTCAGCAATGCCTGGAGCAACGTGGACAATGGGGGCCTGCGGCCCGACCCGAATCGCCGCAAGGAAACCCTCGAGCAGTATCCGCTGGACAGCCTGGACATGGTGGGGACCATCGGCAAAGGACCGGGCCTGATTGCCCTGGTGATGGCGCCGGACAAGGTGACCTACCGGATCCGGCCGGGCAATTACATGGGCCAGAGCGATGGTCACGTCACCGCGGTACGCGAGGACGGCATCGAAATGGTCGAACTGGTGCCGGATGGCGCTGGCGGCTGGCTGGAACGGCCCGCTTCGGTTGCGCTTGAAGATCAATGATTGGGGGAAACACGATGACCGCTTCAAACGCTAATGGCCTGCGGCCGATCCGGCGCCTGGCTTCGCTCAGGATCCAGGGCCTGGGTTTCGCCATCGGCCTGCTGGTCGCCACGGGCGCTGCCGGCGCGGCCAATCCGGTACCCCAGGCGACCGCGCCAGCCACGGCACCGGCCGCCACGCCGGCAGCCGGGCAGGTCGCCATCACCAATATCGACTTCCGCCGCGGCGACGACGGCGCGGGCAGGCTGGTGGTCAAGTTCGACCGGGCCGGCGCGGCCCCCGACCTGCGCAACCTGGGCTCCTCCGTGGTGGTGGACGTCGGCAATGCCGAGATTCCCGCCACCTTGCAGCGCGGCCTGAACGTGGTCGACTTCGCCACCCCGGTGCAGCGGGTTGACGCCCGCCCGAGTGGCAAGGGTACCCAGCTGGTGCTCAGCACCCAGGGCGCCTTCGAATCACTGGCCTACCAGACCGGCAACGAATACGTGGTGGAAATCGCCCCGCGGGCGGACAAGCCGGCTATGGGAGCGCCCGGCGGTACGGCGGCGGGTACGGTCGCCAGCGCGGCGGCCAAGGTGGCGGCCACGCAGAACGCCCGCGCCTACGGGGGACGCCCGGTGACGTTCAATTTCCAGGATGTGCCGGTCCGCACGGTCCTGCAGCTGATCGCCGAGGAATCCAACCTCAACATCGTCGCTTCCGACACCGTGCAGGGCAATGTGACCCTGCGACTGGTCAACGTGCCCTGGGACCAGGCGCTGGACATCGTCCTGCGCGCCAAGGGCCTGGACAAGCGGCGCGATGGCGGCGTGATGTGGGTGGCCCCGCAGCCGGAACTGGCCAAGTTCGAGCAGGACAAGGAAGACGCGCGCATCGCGATCGAGAATCGCGAGGACCTGGTCACGGACTACATCCAGATCAACTACCACAACGCCGCGGCGATCTTCAAAGCCATCACCGAAGCCAAGGGCATCGGCAACAGCAGCGGTGGCTCCGGCGGCAGCGGCCCGGGCGGTCAACAGGAAAACAGCTTCCTGTCGCCGCGCGGGCGCATCGTTGCCGACGAGCGCACCAACACGCTGATGATCAACGACATCCCGAAGAAGATCGCGCAGATGCGCGAGCTCATCAGCGTGATCGACCGCCCGGTCGACCAGGTGCTGATCGAAGGCCGCATCGTGATCGCCACCGACAGCTTTGCCCGCGATCTGGGCGCGCGATTCGGCATCGGTGGACGCCGCAGCTACAACAACGGCGACAACACCGGCACGATCGGCAGCGGCTTGCCGGATGCGGGGACGTCGCCGGCCAATCGCGGCCTCAACGTCAACCTGCCGGCGAAGACCTATACCCTGGGGACGCCCGCGTCCATCGCCTACACGCTGCTGGGCCGCAATTTCAACCTGGACATCGAACTGCAGGCGCTGCAGGAAGAGGGCCGTGGCGAAGTGATTTCGAACCCCCGCCTGGTCACCACCAACCAGCGTGAAGCGGTCATCAAGCAGGGCCGCGAGGTCGGCTACCTGACCGTCACCGGCGGCGGCACCGGCGTGCTGACGCCCACCGTGCAGTTCAAGGAAGCCGTGCTGGAACTGAAGGTCGTGCCGACCATCACCAGCGACAATCGCGTGTTCCTGTCGCTGAACGTGAAGAAGGACGAAGTGCTGCGGTTCATCGAGATGGGCGACTTCGGTTCGGTGCCGGAAATCGCCAAGCGCGAGATCAACACCGCGGTGCTGGTCGACGATGGCCAGACCGTTGTCATCGGCGGGGTCTACGAGTTCACCGATCGCACCAGCATCGCCAAGGTGCCGTTCCTGGGCGACATCCCTTTCCTGGGCAACCTGTTCAAGAAGAAGGGACGCAACAAGGAAAAGGCGGAGCTGCTGATCTTCGTCACCCCGAAGGTCCTTCGGGTGGCACCGCAGCAGGCGCTGTCGCGCGCGGCCAACTGAAGCACGCGCAATCCGCCATCGGAATGACGACGGGGGCTTCGGCCCCCGTCCGCGTTTCGGGGACGGCGGGGACCACGTGCACGCGGGCTAAACCGGTGGATGGGGCTGGCTGAACCAATCCATCTTTCCTTGGGTCACAATGGCCCTCCGATTCCGCACAGCCGCTCCCGATGGAAAATTCCGCTTCCGCGCCGCTTCCGCCGCCCGAGCAGGGGCGCCTGCATGCCGCGTTCACCGCGCTGAGACAGGACCTGTCGGACACCATCGTCGGCCAGGCCGCGCTCATCGAGCGCCTGCTGATCGCGCTGCTCGCGGACGGGCATCTGCTGGTCGAGGGCGCGCCGGGCCTGGCCAAGACCACGGCGGTCCGGGCGCTGGCGGGCCGGCTGGAGGCGGACTTCGCCCGGGTCCAGTTCACCCCGGACCTCCTGCCCGCCGATCTGACCGGCACCGAGGTGTGGCGTCCCCAGGACGGCCGTTTCGAATTCCAGCCGGGACCGATCTTCCACCCGCTGCTGCTGGCCGACGAGATCAACCGCGCGCCGGCCAAGGTGCAGTCGGCGTTGCTGGAGGCCATGGGCGAGCGCCAGGTCACGGTCGGCCGGCACACCTATCCGTTGCCGGCGCTGTTCCTGGTGATGGCGACCCAGAACCCGATCGAACAGGAAGGCACCTTCCCGCTGCCGGAAGCCCAGCTCGATCGTTTCCTGATGCACGTGCGCATCGGTTATCCCGAGGCTTCCGCGGAAGCGGAAATCCTGCGTCTGGCGCGCGAGCGCGCGCAGCAGACCCTGAAACCGGTGCCGGCCACACTGACCCGGATGCCGCAGGAAGACGTGTTCGCCGCGCGCAAGGCGGTGCTGGACCTGCATGTGGCGCCGCAACTCGAGCGCTACCTGATCGAACTCGTGCTCGCATCGCGCGACGCCGCGCGTTACGACCCGAAATTGGCGCGGCGCATCGCATGGGGCGCGAGCCCGCGGGGTTCCATCGCGCTGGAACGCTGCGCGCGCGCGCGCGCCTGGCTGGCCGGACGCGACTACGTGACGCCGGAGGACGTGCGCGCGATCGCCCCGGACGTGCTGCGCCATCGCGTGTTGCCCAGCTACGAAGCCACCGCCGAAGGCTGGGATGGCGATCGCCTGGTCGCGGCGCTGCTCGACATCGTGCCGTTGCCCTGAGGGAACCGGCATGGCGATCAACGGCGACGGCATCGCCCCGACCCTGGCCGAACTGGTCGCGCTGCGCGCCACCGCGCAGCGACGCAAGCCGGCGCGCCACGGTCGGCATTCGATCACCGGGCCGGCAGCGTCGACCCTGCGCGGAAGGGGGATGGAATACGCCGAATCGCGTGAGTACGTGCCCGGCGACGACGTGCGCCACATCGACTGGCGATTGACCGCGCGCAGCGGGCGGACCCATACCAAGCTGTTCCAGGCCGAACGCGAAAGACTGACGCTGATCGTGGCCGATACCTCGCCGCTGCTGTATTTCGGCACCCGGGTACGCTTCAAATCCACCCAGGCCGCGCGCGCCGGCGCGGTGGCGGCCTGGAGCGCGATACGCGACGGTGATCGCGTCGCGGCGCTGCGCGGTACCGCCGCCGAGCCGCCGGTGCCGCCGGCGTCCGGAACGCGGGGAGCGCTGCGCGTGCTGGATGCGCTGGTGCGCTGGTACGAGCGTCCGCCCACGGACGATCAGGGACTGGCGGTCGCGCTGGATCATGCCGCGCGCCTGCTGCGGCCCGGCTCACGGATGATCGTGCTGGCCGATCCGCACAGTGTCGCGGCCATTCCGCAGAGTGACTGGCCGCGTTGGGCCGCACATCACGAGATCAGCGTGGTGATGCTGTTCGATGCGCTGGAAGCCTCGCCACCTGCGTCCGCGCTTCCGTTCCAGGCCGGTGGAAGCCGGGTGGAACTCGATCTGGCCGACGCCGCCCAGCGACAACGCTGGCAGCGGTACTTCTCGGAACCCATGCAGGCCGCGGTGCGCGGGTTGCCGCTGCGTGGCGTGCGTGCCTATGCCCTGCGTGGCGATGCGCCGAGTGAATCCTGGCTGCCCGCGGGCGCACCGACACCGCAGGTGGCCTGATGAAGCCAGCCGATCTGGTCTTGCGCGATGTCCATCTGCCGCCCACGCCGGCCTGGTGGCCGCTGGCGCCCGGTTGGTGGTTGCTGGCGGGATTGCTGGCGGTGGTCGTCGTGTTTTTCGTGGCGCGCCATTGGCGTCGAAGCCGGCGCCAGCGCCAGTGGCTGCGCTGGTTCGACGAGAGCGGCCTGGGCGACGCACCGGCCGCGCAGGTGGCGGCGATGTCCGATCTGCTGCGTCGTGCGGCGCGCGAGGCCGATTCCGGCACGACCCGCCTGTCGGGCGAAGCCTGGTTGCGGTTCCTCGATGGCGACACCGCGGGAGCGTTCTCGCAGGGGGAGGGCCGCCTGCTGCTGGATGGCGGCTATCGACGGGAAGTCGACGCCGATGCGGTCGCGCGCCTGCGTGGACTGGCGCGTGCGCGTTTCCTGCAATTGATGGCGGGCAAGCGATGATCGGCGACTGGCCGCTGCTGCAGGCCTTGCGCGACGCGTACGCCGGATTCGCGTGGCCGTGGATGTGGCTGGCGTTTCCGCTTCCGTGGCTGATGCGCTGGTTGCTGCCGCCGGTCCGGAGCACCTCGGCGGCGCTGCGTGTTCCCTATGGTGGAAACCTGCAGGCCATCGCGGCGACGCATGGATTCCTGGGCAAGCGCCGGGTGGCGGCGCTGGCCTGGCTGACCTGGTTCCTGCTGTGCGCGGCGGCGGCCCGGCCGCAGACTTTCGGCGAGGCCGTCACGCCACCGCAAAGCGGACGTGACCTGATGCTGGCCGTGGACCTGTCCGGCAGCATGAGCGAGGCCGACATGGAGCTCGGCGGCAGTGTCGTGGATCGGCTGACGGCCGCCAAGGCGGTGCTCGCGGATTTCCTCGACCGCCGCGCCGGCGATCGGGTGGGCCTGCTCGTGTTCGGTCAGCGCGCCTACACGCTCACTCCGCTGACGATGGATCGGCAGAGCGTGCGCGAGCAATTGCGCGACAGCGTGGTGGGACTGGCCGGCAGGGAAACCGCGGTGGGCGATGCGATCGGCCTGGCGGTCAAGCGATTGGCGGCGCAGGAGAAAGGGCAGCGCGTACTGATCCTGCTGACCGACGGCGTGAACACCGCCGGCATGCTCGAGCCGTTGAAGGCGGCCGAACTCGCGGCGCAGGCACGCGTGCGCGTGCACACCATCGCCTTTGGCGGCAGCGGCATGACTTCGTTCTTCGGCATGGCGGTGCCGTTGCCGGGAGCTGGCGGAGAGGAGATCGACGAGGACACCCTGCGGCGCATCGCCAAGCAGACCGGCGGGCGCTTCTTCCGCGCACGCGATATCGAGCAGCTGGCGAGCATCTATGCGGAGCTGGACCGCCTGGAACCTGTGGAACTGCCCGGTGAACAGGTGCGTCCGCGCGTCGAGCGCTATCCGCTGCCGCTGGCGGCAGCGCTGTGCGTGGGATTGCTCGCCTTCGCATTGCCACGGAGGCACGCATGACGACATGGATGGAATCGCTGCATTTCCTGCGTCCGCAGTTGCTGTGGTTGTTGCTGCTGGCGCCGCTGATCGGCGCGGGTTGGCGGCTGCGCCAACGGCGGGCGAATGTCTGGCGGCAGGCGGTGGATGCGCACCTGCTGCCGCACCTGCTCGCCGGCGCGGGACGCGCCGGATGGATCGCGCCGATCCTGCTGGCGCTGGGTTTCGCGATGGCGATAGTGGCGTTGGCCGGACCGAGCTGGCGCCAGGGCGAACAGCCATTGTGGGAACAACGCGCTCCGCTGGTGATCGCCCTGGATCTGTCCAGCGCCAGTGAAGCCGCTGATCTGCCGCCGTCGCGCCTGTTGCAGGCGCGCGGCAAGCTGGCCACGTTGCTGCGCCAGCGCCAAGGTGGGCAGGTGGCGCTGGTGGCGTACGCGGGCGATGCGTTCACGGTGGCGCCGTTGACCGAAGACGCGGACAACGTCGCATTGTTCCTCGACGCGCTGTCTCCCGACGTCATGCCGGCCGATGGGCAGCGGATGGATCGTGCGATTGAGGGGGCGGCGCGGCTGCTGAAGCAAGCGGGTTTCGACCGCGGCGAGATCCTGCTGATGGCGGATCATGCGGACGCGGCCGCGCTCGAAGCGGCGGCCCGGGCGTCCCGGCAGGGCTATCGTGTTTCCGTGCTGGGCCTGGGCAGCGAAGCCGGAGCGGCCTACCGCGCGCGCGATGGCGCGCTGGCCCGGACACGGCTGGATGCGGCGTCGTTGCGCCAGCTCGCGCAGCGCGGAGGCGGACGTTTCGAGGTACTGGCGCGCGAGAGTACGGATCTGGAAGCGCTCGGCGTGCTGGCGCCGGACAGCATCGACGCCGCCAGTCCATCCGGTACGCGCGGCAAGGCGTGGCTGGACGAGGGTTACTGGTTGTTGCCTCCGTTGATGCTGCTGATGCTGCTCGCCTTCCGTCGTGGCGCCGCATTGATGCTGCTCGCCGGTTGTTCGTTGCTGTGGGCACAGCCTTCTCAGGCCGCCGACGGCAACTGGTGGCGCCGTGCGGATCAGCAGCAGCACGCGCGGATGGAACAGGGCGTGCAGGCCTACCGCAAGGGCGACTTCGCCGCGGCGGAACAGGCGTTCGCCGGTCAGGACAATGCCGAAGCGCAGTACAACCTCGGCAACGCGCTGGCCAAGCAGGGCCGCTACGACGAGGCCATCGGCGCCTACGACAGGGCGTTGCAGCGGCAGCCGGGCATGCAGGATGCGATTGCCAACCGCCGCGCGGTCGAACAGGCGCGGCAACGCCAGCAAGGGCAGGGACAGCAGGGCAAGAATTCCTCCGATCGCGGCGCCGGCAACGCCGGCGCTTCGCCGAACGCTTCGCGCGCGGCGAACAATGCCGCCGCCTCGCAGCAGCAGGGACAGCCACCACCGGCGACACCCGGCAAACCGCCGCAGCCGCAAGCGGATTCGGCGCAATCCCCGGCGCGGACGGCCTCGCAGCCGCCGGATTCACCCGCGAATCCGCAGGCCCAGCAGGCCGCCGACGCGGCCCAGCGCGAGCGCATGCGCCAGGCGCTCGCGCGGCAGCCGGAAAAGCGTGACGGCAAGGCTTCGACGGGCCAGGCCGCCGCCGACGAGACGCCCGCCGAACGCGAGCGCCGCCAGGCACTGCAGGCCTGGTTGAAGCGGGTGCCGGATGATCCGGGCGGATTGCTGAAGGCCAAATTCCAGCTGGAACACGAACGTCGGATGAGGGAAGGGCAATGAGAGCGTGGTGGCGACATCCGATCGGCGTGTTGATGTGGCTCGTGCTGGCATTGGCCGCATGGCCGGCGCAGGCGCAGGTAGAGGCGCGCCTGGATCGCAACCCGATCGATCTCGGTGACACGGTGGCGCTGACCGTCCAGTCGACGGGCGCGGCGTCGGCGCCGGATCTCACGCCGCTGATGCAGGACTTCGAATTGCTGGACCAGAGCAGCGGCCGCTCGTTCGAAATGATCAACGGCGCCAGCGCTTCGCGGGTGACCTACCAGATCACGCTGCGGCCGCGCCGCGAAGGCAATCTGGTCATTCCCGCCTTGCAGGTCGGAAAACAGCGCACCGCGCCCATCGCGCTGACCGTCCGGCCCGCGCCGCCGGTCGCCACGCGCGCGGGCAATGCCGATGTGTTCCTGGAAACCGAAGTGGACGACGCCACGCCCTATGTCCAGCAGAGCGTGGGCGTGGTGCTGCGCCTGTTCTATGGCGTACCGCTGGTGTCCGGCGAACTGGATCTGGACGCGCCGGATGGCGCGGTGCTGCAGAAGATCGGCGACGACGTGCAAGGCAGCCGGGAGATCAACGGCCGTCGCTATAACCTGATCGAAAGGCGCTTCCTGCTGGTGCCCGAGCGCAGTGGAACCGTGACCCTGCCGGCGCCCCGGTTCAACGGGCGCGGCGCGGGCGGCTGGTTCGACGATCTGGTCGGCAACGGGCGGCGTGAGTTGCGGGTTGCCGGTGCGCCGCGCGCACTGGTGGTGCGCGCGCAGCCACCGGGAGCCCCGCAACCCTGGCTGCCGCTGCGGGATCTGCGCCTACGCTATGTCGGCGCGCCCACGGCGGCGCGGGTGGGCGAGGCGGCGACGCTGGTCGTGGAAGGCGTTGCCGAGGGCGCCACGCGGGCGCAGCTTCCGGAGATGCCGGTGCCATCGGTGCCGGGCGCGCAGGTATTCGCCGAACCGATTCAATATGACGAGACCTTCACTGGCGGCACGCCGCAGGTGAAGTGGACCCAGCGCTATGCGGTGGTGCCGGATCGCCCGGGACGCCTGATGGTGTCGGGGCTGGGAATTCCCTGGTGGGACGTGGCGGCCAGCGCGGCGAAAACGGCCCGGTTGCCGGATCTGCCGTTGCAGGTGGCCGCCGGCGCGCCCGCCCCTGCGGCCACCGTGCCCGGTGCCGCGCCCGCCACGCTGATCGGCCCGGCGGGGAACGGCCGCGCGCTCGCGGGCGATGGCGTCTGGCCATGGCTGGCGGTGGCGTTCGCGGTGCTCTGGCTGATCACCCTGGTATGGGCGCTCCAGCGCCGGCGTGCTCCCGCGCCGGCGCCGGCGCATGACGGCGCCGCTCGCACGGCGCCGGCCCCTCGCCATGCGTTGCCGGATCTCAAGCGCGCGCTGGATACCGGCAGCCTGGACGAGGTGGGCGAAGTGCTGCGCGGCATGGTCAGCCCGCCCGCGGCGGATCTGGACGAACTCGTGCGGCGCCTGCAACCGCCCGCGCAACGCGATGCGGTGGAACAATTGCGGCGGGCCCGATGGGCCGATGGCGACGGCAGTGCCGCCCGCGGCGCGCTGAGAACGGCATTCGCCGACGGTCCCCGCTGGCATGAGGACGTGACACCGCCGCGGGCGCCGTTGCCGCCGTTGTATCCACCGGCCTGAGCGGATTGACGCAGGCGCACAACGGCCGGCCCGGGCAGGTTTGCTAAGCTGGATGCTTCGTTCCGAAGGCATCCCTCATGACCGAAGCCCCGACCACCGGCAAGAACAAGCTACCGCTGCACTGGAAAATGGCGATCGGTTTCATCGCCGGCCTGGCAATGGGATTGCTGGTGTACATGACGGGAATCGGCCAGCTGACCGCCGCCGGCACCGGCAATCCGGCCTGCGTCGCCGGGGCCGCCGATCTGCCCTGGCAGTGCATGCCATGGGTGCAGCTGATCACCAGTTACGTGACCGGGCCGATTGGCCAGCTGTTCCTCAATCTCATCTTCATGCTGGTGGTGCCTCTGCTGTTCTCGGCGCTGGTGGTCGGCGTTTCCGAGATGGGCGATATCCGGGCGTTCGGCCGGGTAGGCTGGCGTACCCTGGGCTACACCGTGCTGATGTCGTCCATCGCGGTGGTGCTGGGCCTGCTGTTGGTCAACTGGTTGCAACCGGGCAGCGGCATTGACCGCGAGACCGCGCAGCACCTGCTGGCCGAGGGGGCGCAACGCGCCAGCGCCATCGTCGCCAGCACGCACGAGCAGCCGCACGGGCTCGACATGCTGCTGTCGATCGTGCCGGACAACGTCATCAAGGCGGCCGCCGACAACACCATCCTGGCGGTGATGTTCTTCGCCCTGATGCTGGGCATCGGCATGGTGCTGACGCCCGGCAAGGCCACCGATACGCTGCGCGAGGGCATCCAGGGTCTGTTCGACGTGTCGATGACCCTGATCGGCCTGGTGATCCGCCTGGCCCCGTACGCGGTGTTCTGCTTCATGTTCGACCTGGCCGCGAAGTTCGGCTGGGACCTGTTGTTCAAGCTCGCCAGCTATGTCGGCGTGGTGGTGCTGGCGTTGGCCCTGCACCTGTTCGTGGTCTATTCGATCGCGTTGCGCGCGATCGGCGGCTACTCGCCACGCGCGTTCTTCCGCGGCACCCAGGAAGCGATGGTGCTGGCGTTCTCCACCGCGTCCAGCAACGCCACCCTGCCGACCTCGCTGCGGGTGGCGGAAGAGAAGCTCGGCCTGCCGCCGCGGATCTCGCGCTTCGTGCTGACCGTCGGCGCCACCGCCAACCAGAACGGCACCGCGTTGTTCGAGGGCGTGACGGTGATCTTCCTGGCCCAGTTCTTCGGCGTGGACCTGACCCTGTTCCAGCAGGTGCTGGTGATGCTGGTGTGCATCCTCGGCGGCATCGGCACGGCCGGCGTGCCGTCTGGCTCGCTGCCGGTGGTGGCGATGATCTGCGGCATGGTCGGCGTACCGCCGCAGGGCATCGGCCTGATCCTGGGCGTCAACCATTTCCTCGACATGTGCCGCACCACCCTCAACGTCACCGGCGACATCGCGATCGCGGCGATGGTGTCCAAGGGCGAAACCGATCGCGGGCACACCTGAGTTCGTGATCCGGCCGAATCCGCTCCCGACGCCCCGCCAATCGCGGGGCGTCGGCGTTTCGTGGCCGGGAAACACTGAAGACAGGAAATCCTGGGTCCCCGCAAGTCACTGATTCAAGGGGGGATTCGGTTGGCCGGGCGATGCCGCCGTTTCTGCCCGGCCGCCGGTCTATGGGACAATGGGCGGCCCGCATTCCGGCGCGCCACTCCAAAGCCCCGAACTCCCCATGACGACGCCCTCCCGCCGCCAGCTCGCCAACGCCATCCGTTTCCTCGCCGCCGACGCGGTCGAAACCGCCAAGTCCGGTCACCCGGGCATGCCCATGGGCATGGCCGACATCGCCGAAGTGCTCTGGAACGATTACCTGAGCCACAGCCCGAAGAACCCGCACTGGTTCAACCGCGATCGCTTCATCCTGTCCAACGGCCACGGCTCGATGCTGCAGTACGCGCTGCTGCACCTGAGCGGCTACGACCTGCCGCTGGAAGAGCTCAAGCATTTCCGCCAGTTGCACAGCAAGACCGCCGGCCATCCGGAACGCCACGAAACCCCCGGCGTGGAAACCACCACCGGTCCGCTGGGCCAGGGTTTCGCCAACGCGGTCGGTTTCGCGCTGGCCGAGAAGCTGCTGGCGCAGCGCTTCAACCGTCCCGAATTCGAAATCGTCGATCACCGCACCTGGGTGTTCATGGGCGACGGCTGCCTGATGGAAGGCGTGTCGCACGAAGCCGCCTCGCTGGCCGGCACCTGGGGCTTGAACAAGCTGGTCTGCTTCTGGGACGACAACCACATCTCGATCGACGGCAACACCGATGGCTGGTTCACTGACGACACCCCGGCGCGCTTCGAAGCCTATGGCTGGCAGGTGGTGCGCAACGTCAACGGCCATGATCCGGTCGAGATCAAGGCCGCCATCGACACCGCGCTGAAATCGGAAGACAAGCCGGTGCTGATCTGCTGCCGCACCACGATTGGTTTCGGTTCGCCGAACAAGGCCGGCAAGGAGTCCTCGCACGGGGCGCCGCTGGGCAAGGAGGAACTGGAAGCCACCCGCAAGGCGCTGGAGTGGCCGTACGGCCCGTTCGAGATTCCGCAGGAAATCTACGACGGCTGGCGCGCCGGCAACACCGGCCTGGTGCGCGAGGAACAGTGGAACATGCTGTTCGACAAGTACGCCGCGCAGTATCCGGAACAGGCCGCCGAACTGAGCCGCCGCTCGCATGGCGACCTGCCGGAAGGCTTCCTGGCCGCCGCCGATGCCTTCATCGCCAAGACCCAGGCCGAAGGCCCGGTGATCGCCTCGCGCAAGGCTTCGCAGCTGGCGATCGAAGCGTTCGCCCCGCTGCTGCCGGAAATGATCGGTGGTTCGGCGGATCTGGCGCACTCCAACCTGACCCTGTGGAAGGCCAGCAAGTCGGTCGCCACCGATGATCCGAACGCCAACTACGTGTACTACGGCGTGCGCGAGTTCGGCATGACCGCGATCAGCAACGGCCTGGCGCTGCACGGCGGTTTCCTGCCGTTCGACGCGACCTTCCTGGTGTTCAGCGATTACGCGCGCAACGCGGTGCGCATGAGCGCGCTGATTCCGGCCCACGCCATCCACGTCTACACCCACGATTCCATCGGCCTGGGCGAGGACGGTCCGACCCACCAGCCGGTCGAGCACCTGGCGTCGCTGCGCTACATCCACAACAACGATGTGTGGCGCCCGTGCGACGCGGTCGAGTCGGCGGTGTCGTGGAAGGCGGCGATCGTCCGCCGCGACGGCCCGAGCTGCCTGATTTTCTCGCGCCAGAACCTGCCGCACCAGGCGCGCAGCGAAGCGCAGGTCGCCGACATCGCGCGCGGCGGTTACGTGCTGGCCGATGCCGCCGGCACACCGGACGTGATCCTGATCGCCACCGGCTCGGAAGTGGGCCTGGCCATGCAGGCCAAGACCACGCTGGATGCCGAAGGCCTGAAGACCCGCGTGGTGTCGATGCCGTCGACCAACGTGTTCGATCGCCAGCCGGCCGAGTACCGCGAAGCGGTGCTGCCGAAGGCGGTGCGCAAGCGCGTGGCGGTGGAAGCGGCGACCACCGATTTCTGGCGCAAGTATGTCGGCCTGGACGGCGCGGTCGTGGGCATGGAGAGCTTCGGTGCCTCCGCGCCGGCGGAAGCGCTCTACAAGCACTTCGGCATCACCGTGGAGAAGGTGGTCGAGGCGGTGAAGTCGCTGGATTGAGAACGGACTTGCCGTCGTGAATCACGAAAAAGGCCGGGCGTGAGCCCGGCCTTTTTCATGGGTGAGTACCGTCGCCGCCGACACCCGTCGATTGCACCGTAGAGCGGAGCTTGCTCTGCTGCCGTGGTCGTTGCCGTTCGATTGGCGGCGGTTGCGGCAGGCGGATGGTCGGTCGGGCCTGGATCTCAGGGTGAAGGTCCTGGTGGGAGAAACAGCAAAAATCAACAACAAAAGCAAAGCAGCGGAGCGAGCTCCGCTCTACGTCGGTGATGGCGATGCGATCTGGGTTAACCCCGGGTTTCGCGCAATCCCAATGCCAACAGCTTCGCCTCCACGCGCTCACCCCAACCGGCGGGATTCCTCAATCCCATCCGCTCCATCGCCTCGGCATCGGCGGTGCCCGCTGACATTGCCCGCAACACCGTGCCCACCTTGCCCAGTGGCGTGGTGGTCTGGCTCTTCAGCCAGGACAGGGCTTTCACCAGGCGCTGTTCCACTTCGGTGAAATCGCTGCCCAGCGGGTAGTCGGGCAGGGTGCCGTCGTGGCGGAAGCGGCGCAGGCGCGCGGTCAGATGCGCGGGCGTGTTCTCCGTCCAGGCCGCCGGCGGGACGAATTCGCGACGGAGCTTGCGGCTGCGCTGCGCTTCCTCCAGCAGGCCGGACTGGAAGCGCGCGTCGGTGATGCCGGCCATCGCGATCACGCAGTCCTCGTCATTGCGGCCGCGCAGATCGGCGATGCCGTATTCGTTGATGCACAGATCGCGCAGATGGCGCGGGATGGTGGTGTGGCCGTAGTTCCAGCGCACGTTCGAATGGGTCTTGCCGCCGGCGTCGCGGATGGCGCGGAACATCAGCGCCGAACGGGCGTCGTCCAGCGCATGCGCCATCGCCACGAAGTTGTACTGCCCACCGACGCCGGACACGACCCGCCCATCTTCCAGCCCATCCGACACCGCCGCACCGAGCGCGGTCATCATCATCGCCGAGTTGAAGAAGCGCGCCTCGCGGCGTTGCAGGCGTTCCAGCGATTCGTGGCCGCCATAGATCTGGTTGACGCTGCCGATGCGGCGCATGCCGATGGCGCGGCGCTCGTCATCGGGGAGCTTGCGCAGCCAGTCGTAGAAAGCCGGCGATCCCAGGTAGAACGCGCCGTGCAGGTACTCGCCGTCGCGCTGCAGCCGCGCCTGGTCGCCGAGGTTCGCGGTGCCGTCGGCGATGCGTTGCATCAGCAGTTCGTCGTCGACCACCTTGCGGCGGATGACGCCGGTTTCCACCAGTCGCTTGAATCCCTCGTTGATCATTTCGCTGCAGCCGTACAGGCCCGCTTCGAAAGGATCCAGGCCACCACTCTCGATCACGGCGGGATGCTGTTCGATCCGGGGATCCAGTGCCGCCAGCACCGCGCGATAGGCGGCGTTGTCGGTATGGCGCAGCACCAGCGCGTGACAGAGCGCGTCGGCCAGCGCGCCGATGCCGATCTGCAGGGTACCGCCGTCGCGCACCAGCGCACTGGCGTACAGGCCGATTGCGTATTCCGCATCGGAAACAGGCTGGCGCGGCAGTCCGAACAGCATCGGATAGGGGCCGGGCGGGGTCACCACCGCGTCGAAGTAGTCCTCGTCCACCGCCGCGGTACCGCCCAGCCAGGGCAATTGCGGATCCACTTCCGCCACCAGCAACGGACGGGGCAGGCCGCGTGCCAGCACCGCCTCCACCGCATCCTGGGTGAGGTCGTTGTTGCAGGAGAGCGACAGCCGGCTTCCGCCGGGCTCGCGCGCCACCTTCTGCACGATCACGTTGAGCGCGCGATCGCCCAGCGCCCGCGCCACGTGGGTGTAGTTGAGGCTCGCGTAGCGCCGCTGCGCCTGCGAGGAGGACAGCAGCGCGCCGGACTGCATGTAGAACTCCTCGATTTCGATGTGCGCGGGCAATGCGTCGCGCTTCATCGCCTGCACGTAATCCAGGCGCGGGAAGTCGTCGCCGAAGTGGCGCGAGGCGAAGGGGGCGAGGAAGCGCGCTTCCAGGCCCGCGTGCGCCTGCGGTGGATCCAGCGACAGCGCGGTGTAGAGGAACCATGGGCGGGAGGCGTCCTGCCGCAGCCGCGCGTACAACGCGTTGAGCAGGCGATGCGGTTTGCCGATGCCCAGCGGCGCGCCCATGCGCAGGGTCTGCGGGGTGTGCTGGAGGATGAATTCGACGGCGCCGTCGAGGGAGTCCAGGTGAACGGTCATGCGCGCAAGCTTAGGCGAAAGCCGGTGAGGGAGGCAGGAACGGGGCGTCTGCCGGGGGGCTTGACAGGCGAACTGTTTACGCGCGTAATCGATAAAAATTTACAGGTGTAAACGCCATGCCGATCAGCGATGCCGAAGCCCTGGTGATGGAGGTGCTCTGGCGGGAACACCCGCTCGGCGCCGACGAGGTGCTGGCGACCCTGTCCGCGCAGACCGGCTGGGCCGAGCCGACGGTGAAGACCCTGCTCAACCGGCTGCTCAACAAGGGCGCCATCCAAGCCCGGAAGGAAGGCCGCCGTTACCTCTACACGCCCGTGCTGCCCCGCGAGGACTGGGTACGGCAGCAGAGCGCGGGAATGCTCGAACGCCTGTTCGGCGGGCGGGTGGCGCCACTGGTGGCGCATTTCAGCGAACAGGGTCGGTTGTCGCCGGCGGACATTGCCGAACTGAAGAAACTGATCGCGGAGCTCGACGATGAGCAGTGATCTGCTGCGCCTGCTGTTGGCGACCACGCTCGCCACGTCCCTGGTCATCCTGATCCTGTATCTGCTGCGTGCGCCACTCCGGCGCTGGCTGGGAGCGGGTGCCGCCTACGCGTCCTGGCTGTGCGTACCGGTCGCCGCGCTCGCGGTGCTGCTGCCCGCGCGCGAGGTAGCGGTGGAATGGGACGCGGTGGGCACAGTGCTGATGCCGATGCGGGCGGCCACCGCGGCGGTGGCGCCGTCCCTGTTCTCGATGTGGGAAACATGCCTGCTGGTCGCCTGGCTGGGTGGCGTCGTCGCGATGGCGGGCTGGCTGTGGATGCGACAGCACCGCTTCGTGCGCGGCCTGGGCGAGCTGCGCCGGTGCGGGGATGGGCTGTGGAGCGCGACGAGTACGCGCGGACTGCCGGCGGCCATCGGACTGTTCCGTCCCCGCATCGTGGTGCCGGCCGATTTCGAGTCCCGCTACCTGGAACGGGAACGGGTTCTCATCGCCTGCCATGAGCGCCTCCACATCAACCGCGGCGATCTGGTGGCCAATGCGTTCATGTCGGCGCTGCGGTGCGTCTACTGGTTCAACCCGCTGATCCATCTGGCCGCGCGCCGCTTGCGCATCGATCAGGAACTGGCCTGCGACGAGGACGTCATCCGCCGGCATCCCGGTGCCCGGCGCAGTTACGGCGAGGCCATGCTGAAGGGGCAACTGGATGTCGGTCCGGTGCCGCTCGCCTGCCATTGGCCCGCGCCGCATCCGCTCAGGGAGAGGATCGCCCAACTCGGAAAGCAGCTTCCCTCTCGGCGCCGCCGTGCTCTGGCTACGGTGCTGGTGGCCGCGATGGTCGTCGCGGCCGGCTACGGCGCCTGGGCCGCGCAACCGGCGCCGCCGCCCGCGGTCGCGCAGGAGGGCCTGTACCACATCGCCATGCAGGTGAGCCTGGGCGGTGCGACCCGCGCGTTCGAGATCCGCGAGAAGCCCGGAAAGGCATTCGCGGTGTCGGGCCAGACGGAGGCCGGCGAGACGTGGAAGGGCACGTTCCGGGTCGAAGCGATGACGGCCGGGCGTGCCCGCGTGCTTGCCGATATCGACGTCGCCGGCAAGCCGGCGGGAAGCCCCGAGTTGCTGATCGAGCTCGGCAAGTCGGCGAGCCTTCGCATCGACGGTGAAAACGGGAAGCCTTCCCTCTCCATCGAACTGATGGTCACCCTCGAACCGGGAACCACCTCGCCGCTGAGCACCGGCAGCCGTCCAATCAGCCGGATGAAGCGCGCCGTCGATCATTCCACGCTCGCACCGCCGCGATATCCCGCCAGCCGGCATGAGGGGACGGTGGTGATGAGGCTGGTCATCGGGACGGAGGGAGGGGTGAGCCAGGTCGGCCTAGAGCGCAGTTCCGGCTTCGACGATCTGGACCAGGCCGCGATGACCGCCGCGCGCGGATGGCGTTTCGAGCCGGCCATCGAAGCGGGCCGTGCCGTGGTGTCGATGGTGCGGGTGCCGGTGGAGTTTTCGCTGGATGAACCGGATGACCTGGCGCAACAGGCCGCACGCGATCTGACCGAACCGGCGTGGAATGGACAGCGGAGTGCGCGGCGATGAGGCGCACCGCGCATGCGAGCGCGCCACGCTGGATGCTGGCGGTGACGATCGCCGGCCTGACCGCTTGTGCCAGTCCTCCCGCCACCCGCATCGACAGCGTCGAGCGCCGCCTGATCATGCCGGAAGGCAGCGCGCGCTATCCAATGGCGGCGCATCAGGCGTTCGCCTATCCGGTTCCGCAGGACAACGTCTCGCCGGTGTTTCCCGCCGACTATCCCGCGAGCGAACTGGCGCCCACCACGCTGTGCGTGTCGTTCGTCGTCGATGCAGCGGGCAATCCTGCACAGGTCAACGCACTGGCCCAGGAAGGCTGCGCGCCGGCGGAGCAGTTCGTCCCGCTGCGCGACGCGATGCTGGCCGCGGTGAGCCAATGGCGGTTCGAACCGGCGATGTTCTGCGACTATCCCGATGCCGCCACCCGCGATCGCGACTGGAATGGCGTCGGTTGCGCGGGTGCGACCGTGCAGAAGCGGATCGTGCCGGTATCGCTGGCCTATGCCTTCACCTTCAGTCTCCGCAACGGCAAGGGCGAGGTGGCGTCGGCCAAGCGCTAGTCGCTGCCCGGCGCCATCGCATGCACGGCGTCGGCCAGGCGGCGCACTTCCTCGGCGTGGTGGCTGACGTAGACGATCGGCAGGCGGATTTCATCGCGGACCCGCTGCAGGTAGGGAATCAACTCTTCACGGCGTGCCTGGTCCAGTGCGGACAGGGGCTCGTCGAACAGCAGGATCGCCGGTTGCGAGAGCAGCGCACGCCCGATCGCCACCCGTTGGGCTTCGCCGCCGGAAAGGTTGCGCGTGCGCCGTCCCAGCAGCGCACCGATGCCCAGCAGTTCGACCACCGCGTCGAAACCGAAGCGTACCGGCGTGTTTCGGCCATGGCGCCCGTAGCGCAGGTTGCCGCGCACGTCGAGGTGCGGAAACAGGCGCGCATCCTGGAACACGTAGCCGATGCGGCGTCGATGGGTGGCGATATCGATGCGGTTCGCGCTGTCGAACAGCACCCGGCCATCGACTTCGATATGCCCGGCCACCGGCGATACCAGCCCGGCGATGGCGTTGAGCACGGTGGTCTTGCCCACGCCGGACGGACCGGAAAGCGCGAGCACGCGCGCGTCCGATTGGATGCGCACGCGCCGATGGAACGTACCGCGCCTGAGTTCCACGTCCAGCCGCAGCATCAGATTTCCTCCCGGCCAACGTGGCGCCGCGTGAGCCATTCCGACAACAGCAGCGCGATCAGCGAGATCGCGACCGCGACCGCCGCCAACCGCCAGATGCCGGCTTCGCCGCCGGGGACCTGCATCAGCCCATAGATCGCCGACGACAATGTCTGGGTCTCGCCCGGAATGTTGGACACGAAGGTGATGGTGGCGCCGAATTCGCCCAGTGCCTTGGCGAACGCCAGCACGGTACCGGCGACCAGGCCGGGCCAGGCCAGCGGCAGGGTGACGGTGAAGAACACCCGCCAGGGACCGGCGCCTAGCGTGGCCGCGGCCTGCTCCAGCCTGCGGTCGGTGTTCTCCAGCGAGAGCCGGATGGCGCGCACCATCAGCGGAAATCCCATCACCGCGCAGGCCAGCGCCGCGCCGGTCCAGCGGAACGCGAACACGATACCGAAGTGCTGTTGCAGGAAGGCGCCAACCGTACCCTGCGTTCCCAGTGTCATCAGCAGGGCGTAGCCCATCACCACCGGCGGCAGCACCAGCGGCAGGTGCACCACCGCGTCGAGCAGCGCCTTGCCGGGAAAACGGCGCCGTGCCAGCAGCCAGCCCACCAGCACGCCGAACGGCAGGCTGGCGATCGCCGCGGTCACCGCCACCTTCAGGCTCAGGCGGATGGCGGTGATTTCCTCGGGTGTGAACCAGTCCAAGCGGCGCGGCCTACTTCAGCAGGACGAAGCCGTGCCGGCGAAAGATCGCGCCGGCTTCCGGCGAAGCGAGCCACTTCACCAGGGCATTCGCCTGCGCGTTGCGCTCGCCGCGCAGCGCGGCGACCGGATAGACGATGGGCGGATGGCTGTCGGCGGGAAAAGTCGCCACCACCCGCACCGCGGGTTCGGCGCGCGCATCGGACAGGTAGACGATGCCCAGCGGGGCCTCGCCGCGGGCGACCAGCATCAGCGCCGCGCGCACGCTTTCGGATTCGGCCAGGCGCGTCTCCACGCCCGGCCACTGGCCCAGTTTCTGCAGCGCCGCGCGCGCGTACTTGCCGGCCGGAACGGTGCGGGTCTGCCCGACCGCCAGCCGGCCCTGGCCCAGTGCGGTCGCCAGCGATCCGGGCGTGGCCAGGTTCACCTGGCGCGTGCTCGCCTTGGGAGCAATCAGCACCAGCCGGTTGCCGAGCAGGTTGCGCCGCTGCGCCGGATCGAGTTTGCCGCGCTGCTGCAGGTAGTCCATCCATTCGAGATCGGCGGAGAAGAACACGTCGGCGGGCGCGGCCTGCTCGATCTGCCGCGCCAGCGCGGAACTGGCGGCGTAGGACACCCGGACCGGCGTGCCGGTGGCGCGCTGGTAGGCGGCGGCGGCCTCGTCCATCGACTCCTTGAGGCTGGCGGCGGCGAACACCGTCAGCGACGCGGGTTCCTGCGCCGGTGCAGTCGTGGTGAAGGCAAGTCCCAGGACCAGCAGGCTTGCCCAACGACGAAGCGGGAAGGGGTGGATCATGGCGGGACTCTGCTCGGGTGCGCCAGGGAATGCCGTGGCGCGCGCCGCGTGCGAAACGCGCGCGATGGCGCGGGGCGCGCACGCCGCGAGCGCCGGCGGAGCGAATGCGAACAACGAAAACAAGCGTCGGACATTCATCGGGATGCGTCCTGGGCCGGGGGATTCAGTGCGGGGCAAGCGCCGCGTTCAACAGCGATGCCAGGCGCGCGCCGCCCAGCCTCAGCTGGCGCTCGGCGATCGGCCGCTGCTGTTCGTAGTACGCGGTTTCCAGTTTGGCTCGGGCGGGATAGAAGCCCGGCGCGACGACAATCGCGCAGGATTGGCGCGCCCAGTCCGCCGAGGCGGGAGGCAGCGCGGCGGCCCGATCAGGCGGGGGAAGAGGCAGCGCGCGCAATACCCGCAGGTAACCGTCTTCATTCAGTCCGCGGCTGTTGAGCAGGCCACTGTCCCAGACCCGGTGCAGGTTGCCGCCCTTGCCCTGGTAGCTGGTCTGGAAATCGTTGCCGCCCTTGTCGCGCGCATAGCCGGCATGCAGCGGCTGGTGGGCATCGCCGACGAAATGGACGACGAACTTCAGTGCCTGCAGGCGTTCGGCGTCCGGGCGCCTGGGGTCGGCGAGAATGGCGCTCTGCGCGCGGATCGCCTCGACCACGCATTTGCCGTCGGGGCAATCACGCGCGGGCTGGTAACTGCAATCGTGTTCGCCGATGTTGACGTAGTGCCAGCGTGCGGTGGCCTTGCCGAGGTCGGGATCGTTCTCGCGCAGGTCATCGGCCCAGTTGGCGATGCCGGCGAGCGTGGGCTCGGCTTCGCCGCGCAGCAGGCGCTGGATTTCCGCGCGCGCCCGCGGATCCAGATCGGCTTCCGCCAGGCGTGCCACCAGCCGGTGTCCCAGCGGACCCCACGCGCCTGCGCGGGGCGCGAGCGGCAGGAGCAGGCAGAAGGAAAGGAATGCGGAAAAAACGGTGCGGGTCATGCCGGCCACTTTAACCGACATGACCCGCTCCGGTGGTTACAGGCTTAGAACTTCAGCACATATGCCGCGCCGTAGACGAGCGGATCGATCTTGGCCTGGCCGAGCTTCACGCCGTCGAGCTTGACGTCGCTGTCGATGTCCATCCAGCGCACGTCCACGCGCACGGCGCCGCGTTCGCTGACCTTGAAATCCAGACCGGCATGCGCGGCCAGGCCCCAGGAGTCCTTCAGCTTCAGCTTGCTGCCGGCGAGCGCGCCGCGGGTGTCTTCGCTGAAGAACGTGGTGTAGTTGACGCCCGCGCCCAGGAACGGCGACACCTTGCCCTGGCCGTTGAAGTGGTACTGCAGGGTGAAGGTCGGCGGCAGGTGCTTGGTGCTGCCGACCCGGCCCAGGCCCTTGATCTCGATGTCGTGCTTGAACGGCAGCGCGGCCAGCACTTCCAGGCCCAGGTTGTCGCGCAGGAAATATTCGAAGGTCACGGTCGGCTTGACGTCGCTGTCGATGTCCAGCGCCAGCGCGCCATTGGCCAGCTTGCCGTTGTCGGATTTCGGGTTGACCTGATGGACGCCGAAACCGAGCGTCCAGTCGCCCTTGGATTGCGCGAAGGCGGGCAGCGCGGCGCCGGCGAGGGCAACGGCGAGAACGGCGGATACGAGGGGCTTGTTCATGGGGCTTCTTCTTCTCGATGGGACGTGTGGGTGAATCGATGTGCGCAGTGTCCGCGCCGGCGCGGCGCGTCGCCTTGATCCGGATCAATGGGGCGTGAAGAGGCCGGAAATGCATGCGGAGCGGGCATGGACCCGGCATCCGCGCCCGCCCCTCCGTCCCGCATGGCCGGCCGCGCCGGCCCTGATAGAATGGTCATCCCGTCAACCCCGCCGCGCCGGGCGCGGCCGCAGGAGTCCCGAGCAATGTCGATCAAGGTTGGTATCAACGGCTTCGGCCGTATCGGTCGCAACGTGTTGCGTTCCGCCGTGCAGAATTTCGCCGACGACATCGAAATCGTCGCCATCAACGATCTGCTGGAACCGGACTACCTGGCGTACATGCTGCAGTACGACTCCGTGCACGGCCGCTTCAAGGGCGAGGTGAAGGTCGAAGGCAACACCCTGATCGTCAACGGCAGGAAGATCCGCCTGACCCAGGAACGCGATCCGGCCAACCTCAAGTGGGACGAAGTCGGCGCCGAAGTGGTGATCGAATCCACCGGCCTGTTCCTCGACAAGACCACCGCGCAGAAGCACCTGGATGCCGGCGCGAAGAAGGTGATCCTGTCGGCGCCTTCGAAGGACGACACCCCGATGTTCGTATACGGCGTGAACGACAAGACCTACAAGGGCGAGGCGATCATTTCCAACGCTTCGTGCACCACCAACTGCCTGGCGCCGCTGGCCAAGGTGCTGCACGACAAGTGGGGCATCAAGCGTGGCCTGATGACCACCGTGCATGCCGCCACCGCCACCCAGAAGACCGTCGACGGTCCGTCCAACAAGGACTGGCGCGGTGGCCGCGGCATCCTGGAAAACATCATTCCCTCCAGCACCGGCGCGGCCAAGGCGGTCGGCGTGGTGATTCCGGAACTCAACAAGAAACTGACCGGCATGAGCTTCCGCGTGCCGACCAGCGACGTTTCGGTGGTGGACCTGACCTGCGAACTCGAGAAGCCGGCCACCTACGCCGAGATCTGCGCCGAGATGAAGTCGCAGAGCGAAGGCGCGCTGAAGGGCATCCTGGGCTATACCGAGGACAAGGTGGTCGCCACCGATTTCCGCGGCGACACCCGCACCTCGATCTTCGACGCCGACGCCGGCATCGCCCTGGACGGCACCTTCGTCAAGCTGGTGAGCTGGTACGACAACGAGTGGGGCTATTCCAACAAGTGCCTGGAAATGGTCCGCGTGGTCGCCGGCAAGTAACCAAGCCAACCGGGACTTTCCGGAAGCAATACGCGAAGGCGCCTGCGGGCGCCTTCCGCGTTTACGGGTATCGCCGTGATATACCGGTTGGCCAGCGGGAGGCGACCCGGGGGCAGCTTCTTGCAATGCCCCGGGCTTTGCCGGAGGCTGCGGACGCGAATCCGGACGCGGACCCGACTTGCGGCGCGCGCCGGATCCATGACGAGGACGGGAAATGGATGACTTGGCGGGAGTGTTGGTCCTGATCGGCCTGGCCGTGCTGGCGGTGCCGGTACTGCTGATCCTGGCGCTGGTGTCGGTCGCCGGATTGAAACGGCGGGTCGCCGCGCTGGAACAGCAACTGGATGCGCTACGGAGAAACGCCGCGGCCGCCACGGGCGCGCCCGCGACGGAACAGGCGCGGCGCGCGACCGCACCGGTCCGCGAGCGGGTCCCGCCGGAGCCGCAAAGCGACGATGTGTCCACGCCCACGCCCACGCTCGCCGAGCTGATGCGCTCGTCCGCGCCCGAACAGG
>NZ_JADHDV010000027.1 GCF_016820515.1 Pseudoxanthomonas beigongshangi
CTTACGTCGCTCCCACACCACAGGTGAGGTCTGGACGGGTTTCAGCCGGCCATCGCCGCTTCGATTTCCTCGGCGCTGCGTGCCAGCCCATCGGTCAGCACGCGGTGGCCGTCGGCGGTGATGACCACGTCGTCTTCCGTGCGGATGCCGATGCCGCGCCACTTCTCCGCGACACTGGTGTCGTCCGGCGATACGTACAGACCCGGTTCGATAGTGAAGACCATGCCCGGTTCCAGCAGCCGCGATTCGCCTTCGATGCGGTAGTCGCCGACGTCGTGCACGTCCAGGCCCAGCCAGTGGCCGGTCTTGTGCCGGTAGAAGCGGCGGTAGTGGCCCTCGGCGATATTGCGCTCCAGCGACCCCTTCAGCAGGCCCAGCCGCAGTAGGCCTTCGGTCAGCACTTCGACCGCGGCGAGGTGGCCGGCTTCGTAGGGCACTCCCGGCTGCGCCTGCGCCAGCGCGGCCTGCTGGGCCTGCCCGACCAGATCGTGCAGCGCGCGCTGCGCCGGGCTGAAGCGGCCGTTGACCGGGAAGGTGCGGGTGATGTCGCTGGCGTAGCCGCGGAACTCCGCGCCGGCGTCGATCAGGACCAGATCACCGTCCCGGGCGACGCCGTTGTTGGCGCGATAGTGCAGCACGCAGGCATTGGCGCCGGCGCCGACGATGCTGCCGTAGGCCGGCCAGGCGTCGTTGGCGCGGAACACCCGCTCCACGTCCGCCTGCAGCTCGTATTCGTGGATGCCGGGCCGGACCGTGCGCATCGCCGCGCGGTGCGCCTCGATGCTGATGTCGGCGGCCCGCTGCATCAGCTTGAGTTCTTCCTTCGACTTGAACAGGCGCAGGTCGTGCAACAGGTGGCCGAGTTCGAGGAATTCGTGTGGCGGCTGCGCGCCCTGGCGCACCTGCGCGCGTACGTGGCGGACCCAGCCGATCAACTTGAGATCGAAATCGGCGTCGCGCCCGAAGTGGTAATACACCCGCGAGCGCCCTTCCAGCAGGCCAGGCAGGATTTCGTCCAGATCCTCGATCGGATAGGCATCGTCCATCCCGTAATGCTCGACCGCGCCTTCCTGCCCCGCGCGCGGGCCGTCCCAGCTCTCGCGCTCGGGATCGCGCTCGCGGCAGAACAGCAGCGTTTCGCCATGGCGGCGGCCGGGCACAAGCACCAGCACCGCTTCCGGTTCCGGAAAACCGCACAGGTACCAGAAATCCGAATCCTGCCGGTAGGGGTAATGGGTGTCGTGGCTGCGCACGCGCTCGGGCGCGGCCGGCAGCACCAGGATGGCGTCGTTGCCGGCCATCCGCATCAACTGCCTGCGACGGCGGGCGAACTCGGCCGCGGCCAGGCCGGTCTCGGCCTTCATCAGTTCAGCCGCTTGCGGTGACGCGGCCCCATCACGCAATCGCCATGCAGCAGCAGCACCGCGATGCGCACGTATTCCTCGATCTCGGACAGCGCATCCTCGTCTTCCTGGTCGTCGCCGCCCTCCGGGCTGGCCTGGGCCAGCCGGGCCAGGTCCTGCAGCGCCTCGGCACCCTCTTCCGACAACGGCGGATGGGCGCCCGCGGCCAAACCGAAGCTGCCCAGGAAGCCCCGGCACCACGCGAACAGCGCGTCGGCGCGATCCACGGTGCTGGTCTCGTCGGGCAGCAGCAGTTCGAAGGCGAAGCTGCGATCTTCCAGTTGCGCCACGCTGGCCGTGCGCAGGCGATCCAGCGCGCTTTCCGGCTGCGGGGTCGGCAACTGCGGATCCGCCAGCGCGCGCGCGGGCCAGTCGGCCACGTCCGCGCCGCCGCCGGCGAGCCAGCCACACAGCGCGCCGTGGAGTTCGGCGGGGTCGGCGGCCAGGTGTTCCCGGCGCGAGGCTTCGCCGATTTCGGCGTAGGAAGGGAGATCGGACGGCTGGTGAGACATGGACTAACGCAATCCGCGAACGGAGTCGGACAGATCCCGAAGTGTAGCAATGAATTGCCCCCGGGCCGCTTGTTGTGCCTGTTCACCCGCCCCTACACTGGCCCATCTCCAGGCTCCGGACGGCTCCCAGCGACTTCATGCTCTGCGCACTCGCCGCCGTGACGCATCCCAGCTGGCCGCTGTCGGCGCGCCTGCCGCTGCTGGCGGTGGCGCTGCTGGTACTGGCCGGGGTCGCGCTGGTCGCCACCC
Organism: Pseudoxanthomonas beigongshangi; assembly: GCF_016820515.1. Classification (GTDB taxonomy): domain Bacteria; phylum Pseudomonadota; class Gammaproteobacteria; order Xanthomonadales; family Xanthomonadaceae; genus Pseudoxanthomonas_A; species Pseudoxanthomonas_A beigongshangi. Next base: position 2,165 of record NZ_JADHDV010000027.1, read on the forward strand.
GCCGCTACTGGCGACCGTGGCTGGATGCCCGGCGCGCGCCACCGGAACCCCTGCGCACCGAGTCCACCCGCACCCGCGACGAACGCCTGAAGCTGGCGCTGTGGGCCTCGGGCGAGCACTTCTGGGACTACGACCTGGTCCAGCGCAAGCTGTACCGGATGCGCGCGGACGAGACCGCCCTGCATTCCTCCGACATTACCGTGTTCACCCGCCATGGCGAAGTGCCGCCGATCCATCCCGACGACATGCCGCTGGTGATGGAACGCCTGCGCCTGCACCTGCAGGGCAAGGCGCCATTGTTCATGTCCGAGCACCGCATGGACATGGGCCAGAACGGCAACTGGATCTGGGTGCGCGCGCGCGGTCGCGTGGTCGAGCGCGATCCGGAAGGACGCCCGGTCCGCATCGCCGGCACCGCCCGCGACATCACGCTCAGCCGCAACGCCGAGTACGAACACCGCATCGCCGGCGAAGTGATGCGCAGCATGAACGAAGCGGTGGCGGTGCTGGACTGGGCGCACCACTTCATCACCATCAATCCCGCCTTCACCCGCATCACCGGCTACAACGAGGACGAAGTGCTCGACCGGCCGGCGCGGATGCTGGACAGCGACCAGCACGACGAGACGTTCTTCGAGCGCATGAACGCCGAGCTGCTGCATACCGGCCACTGGTCCGGCGAAGTGTGGAAGGTGCGCAAGGACGGCGAGGAAATCCTCTGCCGGATCGAGACCAACGTGGTGCCCGACGCGTCCGGCGAACGCCAGCTGTACGTGCAGGTGCTGACCGACATCACCGAGCAGAAGCGCGCCGAGCAGGAACTGCGCTACCTGGCCAACTACGACACCCTGACCAGCCTGCCAAACCGCTCGCTGCTGTCCGAGCGGCTGTCGCGCGCGATTGTCCGAGCGCGGCGCGAGCAGGGTCACGTCGCGGTGCTGTTCATCGATCTGGACCGCTTCAAGGACATCAATGATTCGCTCGGCCATGCCACCGGCGACCGCATCCTGCGCGCGGCCGCCTCGCGTGTGCAGCAGACCGTCGGCGCCCAGCACACCGTCGCGCGCCTGAGCGGCGACGAGTTCACGGTGGTGCTGGAGGACATCGACTCGCTGCAGGACGCCGAGCGGATCGCCCAGCAGATCATCGAAGCCTTCCGCACTCCGCTGAACTTCGGCGAACGCCTGGAAATGTCGGTGTCGCCTTCGATCGGCATCAGCCTGTACCCGCAGCACGCGCAGGTGCCGACCGAACTGCTCAAGCACGCCGACACCGCGATGTACCAGGCCAAGGCCATGGGCCGGCACACCTACCAGGTGTATTCGGAATCGATGGACGAGAAGACCCGCCATCGCGCCATCCTTGCCAGCGCGCTGCGGCGCGCGCTGGAGCGCAACGAGCTGTCGCTGGTGTTCCAGCCGCGGCTGGCGATCACCCCGCAGCGGATCACCGCGGTGGAAGCGCTGATGCGATGGGACAGCCCGGAGTTCGGCATGGTGTCGCCGGCGCAGTTCATCCCGCTGGCGGAGGAGTCCGGCCTGATCCTGGAGATTGGCGCATGGGCCCTGCGCGAATCCTGCCGGATCATGCGCAGCTGGCACGATCGCGGGCTGGAAGAACTGACCGTGGCGGTCAACATCTCGGCGATGCAGTTGCAGCGCGGCGACCTGCCGGCGGTGCTGGCGCGGATCCTGGCCGAGACCGGCATTCCCGCCGATCGGCTGGAACTGGAACTCACCGAGAGCGTGGTCATGGCCAACCCGGAACAGAACGCCGACACCCTGCGCGCCTGCCGGCGGCTCGGCATTTCCCTGGCCATCGACGATTTCGGCACCGGCTATTCCTCGCTGGCCTACCTGAAGCGGCTGCCGCTGACCACCCTGAAGATCGATCGCGAGTTCATCGGCGATCTGCCCGACGACAGCGACGACGCCGCCATCACCAGCACCATCATCACCATGGGCCGTTCGCTGGCGCTGAAGGTCATCGCCGAGGGCGTTGAAACCTACGACCAGTTCGAATTCCTGCGCGATCACGGCTGCGACGAGGTGCAGGGCCACTGGGTTTCGCGGGCGCTGGAACCGGAACAGTGTTTGCAGTTCATCCAGGAGTACTACCCCGGTTCGGGCATCCGCGCGGTCTCCTGAACGGGGCGCCCGCCGGACGCCCTTGACCGGCCTCCGGCCCCGCCCCTATCGTGCCGCCCATGGACAACGCCGACCCGCTGGAACAGATTCGACGCCTCTCCGCGCGCATCCAGGCGCTGGCCGATCGTTGCCAGCAATTGGCCGACGAGAACCGCAGCCTGCGCCACCAGCAGGAACAACTGGTCGGCGAGCGTTCGCAACTGCTGGCCAAGAACGAACAGGCCCGCTCGCGGGTGGAAGCGATGATCAGCCGCCTGAAGTCCCTGGAGCAGCACACGTGAGCGCCAACGAGCCGGTCAGCATCCACATCCTCGATCGCGAGTACACCGTCGGCGTGGAGCCGGAGGAACGCAGCAGCCTGATGGCCGCCGCCAAGCTGCTGGACAGCAAGATGCGCGAAGTGCGCGGCAGCAACCGGATGGCGGCGGTGGACCGGGTCGCGGTCCTGGCCGCACTGAACCTGGCACACGAATTGCAACAATTGCGCGACGAGCGCCATTTGCGCGATCGCGAATTCTCGCGCGCGCTCGACGATCTGCACCGCAGGCTGGACGAAGTACTCGACGCACCGCGTTAGTGCGGTGATCGCGCGGCGTCGCGAACCGCGACTGAATTGTGCCGACGAACGGACTAGGCAATTTCCGACGGGCCGCTATACTGGCGCCGCGTCCTCTGCTGTGAACGACAGCGCGCGCAAACATTCGCCTTGTCCCTTAATGACGACCACGGGATGGCAACGGTAGCCGGGAGTGCAGGTCCGCCTTCGCAGCGGGAAGCCCGATGGATATCCAGCCTTCCCACTTGAACCCCGGGTTCAAGGTCGTTTCGCGAGCATCGCCATGGCGGAGGACGTATTTTTTCCAGCGCAGCAGCGCCGTCAGTCGCGACCCGGCCGGTCTTGCCATCCACCTTCTGCCGGATTGCTTCGCGACGAAGCCGTCGTATCCGGACCGTCCTCCCGCGGCCGCGACTGACGGCGCTGCTGCCATTCCCGTGCTGTCATGCCCGCGTGGCACCCGCGCCGCGCCACCCGCCGTTCGCGCGTTTCCGGGTCCTGGCGGTCTCGGCCTGGCGGCATCCGCTCCGCGCGCGGACGGCGTGTCCCGCTCCCCCGTTGACGGTACCGTCCGGCAAACGACCCGGAACCGGCCGCTTGGCTTAAAATTCCGGGCCATGGATTCGTCCCGCCCGCTCTCATGAGTTCAGATCGCGACGCGCTCCGGCGCGAACTGCGCCAGCGCCGCCGGGCGATTCCCGCCGCGCAACGCATCGCCGCCGCCGATGCGCTGGCCGAGCGGCTGCGCGCGCTGCCCTTCCTGCCCGCATCCGGCTATGCCGCCGGCTACTGGGCCATGGACGGTGAAATCGGCCTGCACAACTGGCAGTTGCGCCTGCCCGTGGGCCTGGTCTACTGCCTGCCGGTGTTGCGCGCGGACAATACCCTGGGCTTCGCGCCCTGGCGTCCCGGCGATGCGCTGGTCACCAACCGCTTCGGCATTCCCGAGCCCGACGTCGAGCCCGCCTCGGCGCTGGATCCGACGGAAATGGCGCTGGTGCTAATGCCGTTGGTGGGCTTCGATGGCGAGGGCCACCGGCTGGGCATGGGAGGCGGCTGGTACGATCGCAGTTTCGCTTTCCGCCAGCGCTCGAACCCGCCGCCCTGGTTGGTCGGAGTGGGTTTCTCCGCCCAGCGCATCGACACCCTGGCGCCCGCTGCCTGGGATGTGCAGGTGGACGCCATCTGCACCGAAAGCCAGACCCTGTTCCCGTCCCGCAGCCCCCACGGAATGCCCGCATGACCGCACGCAAGCGCTACTGGTTGATGAAATCCGAGCCGGATGCCTTCTCCATCGACGACTTGCGGAAGGTGGGCGTGGAACCGTGGAACGGCGTGCGCAACTACCAGGCGCGCAATTTCATGCGCGACGGCATGCAGGTGGGCGACGGCGTGCTGTTCTACCACTCCAACTGCCCGGTGCCGGGCATCGTCGGCGTCGCCAAGGTGGCCAGCGCGGCTTATCCGGATCCGACCCAGTTCGACAGGAAGAGCGACTACTACGACCCCAAGAGCAAGCCCGAGGAACCGCGCTGGGTGCTGGTCGACGTCGCCTTCGAACGCAAGCTCAAGCGCACCATCCCGCTGGACGAGATCAAGCAGCAGGCCGACGCCCTCGGCGACGGCTTCGCCCTGATCGCCCGCGGCAACCGCCTGTCCGTCCTGCCGGTCACCGCCGCGCAGTGGAAACACCTCCTCTCCATGGAATGACCGTCGTGTCGCAGAACGAACACAAGCGCCTGGCCGGCGAAAAGGCCATCGATTTCGTCGAGGACGGCATGATCGTCGGCGTCGGCACCGGTTCCACCGTGGCCTACTTCATCGATGCGCTGGCGCGGATCAAGGATCGCATCGCCGGCGCGGTGTCCAGTTCCGAGCAGAGCACCGAGCGCCTGCGCCGGCATGGCATCGAAGTCATGGATCTCAACGCCACCGGCACCCTGTCCCTGTACGTGGATGGCGCCGACGAGTGCGATCCGCACAAGCGCCTGATCAAGGGCGGTGGCGCGGCGCTGACCCGCGAGAAGATCATCGCCGAGGCCAGCCGTAAGTTCGTCTGCATCATCGACCCGATCAAGCAGGTGCCGGTGCTGGGCAAGTTCCCGCTGCCGGTCGAGGTCGTGCCGATGGCGCGCAGCCTGGTGGCGCGCGAGATCCTGGCGATGACCGGCGGCCAGCCGGTCTGGCGCGACGGCGTGACCACCGACAACGGCAACTGGATCCTGGACGTGCACAACCTGTCCATCGTCGATCCGGTCGGCCTGGAACGCGAACTCAACCAGATCCCGGGCGTGGTCAGCGTCGGCCTGTTCGCGCGCCGCCCGGCGGACGTGGTGATCATCGGCGGCGAGCCGCCGCAGGTGCTGTAATCCCCTTTTCCGCCCGCGCCGCAGGAGGCTCCGCATGCTCAACCGTATTCTCGTCACCGGCCTGCTTTCCGTCGCCGCGTCGCTGGCGTTGAGCGGATGCGCCAGCGCCGACGGGCGCTGGGTGGAAATCGGCGGCCAGCGCTACCAGGTGGAAATCGCCGACGACGACGCCGAGCGCGCGCGCGGGCTGATGTTCCGCGACGTGCTGGCCGACGGCACCGGCATGCTGTTCATCCACGACCGCGAGGAACCGCAGGCGTACTGGATGAAGAACACCCGCATCCCGCTGGACATCCTGTATTTCGACGACGAACGCAAGCTGGTCGCCCAGCGTCGTGACACCCCGCCCTGCTCGGCCGGCGACGCCTGCCCGTCCTATCCGAGCAACGCGCCGGCACGCTACGTGCTGGAACTGAATGCGGGCGAAGCCGAGCGCCTGAAGCTGCAGGACGGGGCTGAACTGCATCTGGGCAAGGATATCGCGCCCGCCCGCTAGGGCTTGATCGCGGCGGAAATTGGCCGCAGTCTGGCGTCATGGGGGATCGCCTCACATTGCCGGATTGGAACAGCCTGGCGACCCGCGCCGACGAGGCGCTGCCGCTGCTGGAAACCGCGCTGCTGATCGCGCGCGACGAGTACCCCGATCTCGACGCGGATGCGTATGACACGATGGTGCAGGGCCACGTCTCGCACCTGCGCGCGGAAATCGACGCCATCGCGGCATGGCCGCTGAAGATGGCCGCGATCAATCGCCACCTGTTCGACGAACTCGGCTACAGCGGCGACCACGAGCAGTACTACGACCCGCGCAACAGCTATCTCAACCAGGTGTTCGAACGCCGCCTGGGCAATCCGATCTCGCTGGCGATGGTGCAGATGGAAGTCGCGCGCCGGCTCGGCGTACCGCTGGACGGGGTGTCATTTCCCGGTCACTTCCTGGTCCGCCTGCCGGTGGACGATGGCCTGCTGGTGATGGATCCGTTCAACGGCGGCCGCCCGCTCGGCGCCGACGAACTGCGCGAGCGGGCCCGACCGCACCTGGGCGGCGACATTCCCGACGACAACGCGCTGCTGCGCATCCTGGACCCGGCCAGCCATCGCGCCATCCTGGTGCGCGTGCTGCGCAATCTGCACGGCGTGTACGCCGAACGCGACGAATGGGATCGCGCCGCGCGCAGCGCCGACCGCGTGCTCAAGCTGATTCCCGACCAGGCCGACGCCCTGCGCGATCGCGGCATGGCCTACCTGAAGATGGAACACCTCGGCGGGGCCCGCCAGGACCTCGCGCGCTACCTGCAACTGGCTCCCGAAGCCACCGACGCGGTCGAACTGCGCGAACGCCTGGTGGAACTGAATGCCACGCCGCCGGCGAGGATGCATTGAGGGCCGGGATTCGGGATGACCGGCCGTGCGGCCGTTGAAAGCCGGGATTCGGGATTCAAAGCTTTTGTCTTTTCTCCCCCTTTGAAAAAGGGGGATTAAGGGGGATTTGGCTTTGGGTGCGGAGAGCAAAATCCCCCGTCACCTGCTTCGCAGGCGCCCGCCCCCTTTTTGCAAAGGGGGCTCCCGGAGCAGGATCTTCCTCTGCGCGTCATGTAGAGCGGAGCTTGCTCCGCTGCCCTGGAGTTGACACACGTCCCCGACTCGCCCGTTCCCGGCATCGCGCCAGGGCAGGCAAACCCGGCGCTACGGCACCTCGACCATCTCGAAATCGTCCTTGGTCACGCCGCAGTCCGGGCAGGTCCAGGTGTCGGGAATGTCCTCCCAGCGGGTGCCGGGGGCAATGCCCTCTTCCGGCAGCCCCTCCGCCTCGTCGTAGAGGAAGCCGCAGACCACGCACATCCAGGTGCGGTAGGTGGTGGCGGTGGCGTCGGTCATCGGATAATGCGGGTCGGTGGGCCGTCCATTGTCCCACTCCCGTTCCCGCACCGGAAGTTTCGCCGATGAATTCCCCCTGGCCCGCCGGCGGCGGCCCCGCGCCGCGCGGCCTGTACCTGATCACCCCCGACGAGGCCGACACCGCGCGGCTGCTGGCGCGGGTGGAACCGCTGCTCGCCGAAGGTGTCACCTGGCTCCAATACCGGCACAAGGGCACCGACGCGGCGCTGCGCGGCCAGCAGGCGAGCGCGCTGCAGGCGCTGTGCGCGCGTGCCGGCGTGCCGCTGATCATCAACGACGACGCGGCGCTGGCGCTGGCGGTGAACGCGGCCGGCGTGCACCTGGGCGAGGACGACGGCGACATCGCCGCCGCCCGCGCGTTGCTGGGCGAGGCGGCCATCGTCGGCGCATCCTGCTATGACGAACTCGATCGCGCCCGGCGCGCGGTCGCCGCGGGCGCCAACTACGTGGCGTTCGGCGCGTTCTTCCCCACCCGCAGCAAGGCCACCACGCGTCGGGCCACGCCCGCGCTGCTGGCCGACGCCGCCGTTCTGGGCGTGCCGCGGGTGGCGATAGGCGGCATAACCCCGGACAATACACCTGCCCTGGTCGCCGCCGGAGCCGATCTGGTGGCGGTCATCGGCGGCGTGTTCGAGGCCACCGACCCCATCGGGGCGGTGCGCGCCTACCGGCGAAGCCTCGCCGCCTGACCGGCGGCCTGCTGTGGGAGCGACGCCCGTCGCGATGAAGCTTTCCCCGGCGTTCCTTCGCGGTCCAGGCCGCTCCCACCGGACGCCCTCCTGCCTGTTTGGAATCCAGATGAACCACGATCAGTCCCACGCCCTGTTCTCCCGCGCCCAGCAACTGCTTCCCGGCGGCGTCAACTCGCCGGTGCGCGCGTTCAAGTCGGTCGGCGGCGAGCCCTTCTTCGTGCAGCGCGCCGACGGCGCCTTCCTGCATGACGTGGACGGCAACCGCTACATCGACTACGTGGGTTCGTGGGGACCGATGATCGTCGGCCACAACCATCCGGCTGTGCGCGAAGCGGTCCAGGCCGCCATCCAGAACGGGCTGTCGTTCGGCGCGCCGTGCCCGGCCGAGGTCACCATGGCCGAGACCATCACCCGCCTGGTGCCCTCCTGCGAAATGGTGCGCATGGTCAACTCCGGCACCGAGGCCACGCTGTCGGCGATCCGGCTGGCGCGCGGCGCCACCGGCCGCAACCGGATCGTCAAGTTCGAAGGCTGCTACCACGGCCATGGCGATTCGTTCCTGGTCAAGGCCGGCAGCGGCATGCTGACCCTGGGCGTGCCGACTTCGCCCGGCGTGCCCGCAGGCCTGAGCGAGCTGACCCTGACCCTGAGCTACAACGACTTCGAGGGCGCGACCGCGCTGTTCGAGCAATACGGCAGCGAAATCGCCTGCCTGATCATCGAGCCGGTGGTCGGCAATGCCAACTGCCTGCCGCCGCGCGAAGGCTATCTCCAGCATCTGCGCGCGCTGTGCACGCGGCACGGCGCGCTGCTGATCTTCGACGAGGTGATGACCGGCTTCCGCGTCGCCCTCGGCGGCGCGCAGGCGCACTACGGCATCACCCCGGACCTGACCACCTTCGGCAAGGTCATCGGCGGCGGCATGCCGGTGGGCGCCTACGGTGGCCGCCGCGAACTGCTCTCGCAGATCGCCCCGGCCGGCCCGATCTACCAGGCCGGCACGCTCAGCGGCAATCCGGTGGCGATGGCCGCCGGCCTGGCGATGCTGGAACTGATCCAGGCGCCGGGTTTCCACGCCGGCCTGGCGGACGCGACGAATGCGCTCTGCGATGGCCTGGAGGCCGCCGCGCGCGAAGCCGGCGTGCCGTTCTCCACCACCCGCGTCGGCGCGATGTTCGGCATGTTCTTCACCGACCAGTACGTGGACACCTACGCGCAGGCCGTGGCCTGCGACATCGGCGCGTTCAACCGCTTCTTCCACGCGATGCTGGAACGCGGGGTGTTCCTGGCGCCTTCGGCGTTCGAGGCCGGCTTCATGTCCAGCGCGCACGACGCCGCGATCATCGAGCAGACCGTCGCCGCCGCGCGCGAGGCATTCAAGGTGGTGGCCGCCGGATGATGGTGCCGCCGCGGATCGAACGGGTGCTGTTCGACTTCGATGGCGTGCTCGCGCACTACCATCACGAACAGCGTATCGCCCACCTGGCCGCCCACGCCGGCGCGGAGCATGAACGCGTGCGCGAGGTGCTGTTCACCTCAGGCCTGGAAACCGAGTACGACGGTGGCCGGATCAGCACGGAGCTGTATCTGTCGCGCCTGGGCGAAGGCATCGCCCGGGCGATCGACGAAGACACCTGGATTGCCTCGCGGATGGCCGGCAGCCACGCCGACACGGCGGTACTGGACCAGATCCTGGCCCTCGACGCCAGCCTGGAACTGGGCGTGCTCACCAACAACGGCCTGCTGATGGCCCGGGCCATCCCGCGCATCGTCGCGCCCATCCATCCGCGCCTGGAAGGCCGCGTGATCTGCAGCGGCGCCCTGCAGCTGCGCAAGCCGGAGCCGCGCATCTACACGCTGGCGCTGGCGCAACTGGGATGGGACGCCGCGCGCACGCTGTTCGTCGACGATGTGTTCGCCAATGTCCAGGGCGCCCGCAGCGTGGGCCTGCACGCGGAAACCGTCACCGATGCCGCCAGCCTGCGGCAGGTGTTCAGGCGTTACCGGTTGGCCTGAAACCCAGCGTGCATTCCGGCCTGTGTTGTGGGAGCGACGTAAGTCGCGATTGCCGTCCAACGAGCTGCTGTCGGCACACGCGCAGAAGCTTCGCGACTGACGTCGCTCCCACAAGGGGAGCAATCGGTTGTGCGCCTACTTCCCCACAAACTGGCGCAGCGCGGCATGCAGGCGCTTGCAGCCCTCGGCCAGCTCGTCGTCGTGGATGTTCAGCGCCGGCACGAAACGGAGCACGTCCGGGCCGGCCTGCAGCAGCAGCACGCCCTGCGCGGCGGCCAGGTCGAGGATTTCGCCGGCGCGTCCGGCGAAGGCCGGCTTCAGCACCGCGCCGAGCATCAGGCCACGGCCGCGCACCTGCGAGAACAGGCCCAGTTCGGCGTCCATCTCGGCGAGCGCCTTGCGCAGCGCCGCCGACTGGCGGGCGACGTTGTTGGCGATGGCCGGCGCGGCCAGCTTGCGCAGCGCGACCCGCGCCACCGCCGCGGCCAGCGGATTGCCGCCAAAGGTGGTGCCGTGCGCGCCGAACTGCATCGCCTCGGCCACCTTCGGGCCGGCCAGCATCGCGCCAATCGGGAAGCCGCCGCCCAGCGCCTTGGCCAGGGTGACGATGTCCGGGGTCACGCCATCCTGCCAGTGCGCGAACAGGGTGCCGGTACGGCCCATGCCGGACTGGATCTCGTCCAGTACCAGCAGCGCGCCGTGGTGATCGCACAGCTCGCGCACCGCGCTGAGGAAGCCGGGCGCGGCCGGCATCACCCCGCCCTCGCCCTGGATCGGTTCCAGCATCACCGCGGCGACATCACCGGCCGCCATCGCGATTTCCAGCTGGGTGAGGTCATTGAAATCTACATAGCGGAAACCGCCGGGCAGCGGTTCGTAGCCTTCCTGGTACTTGGGCTGCGCGGTCGCGGTCACCGTCGCCAGCGTGCGGCCATGGAAGCTGCCACGGAAGGTGACGATGACGCGCTTGTCCGGCGCCCGTCCCTGACCGGCTGCCCACTTGCGCACCAGCTTGATCGCCGCCTCGTTGGCCTCGGCGCCGGAATTGCACAGGAACACGCGGCTGGCGAAGCGCGACGAGGCCACCAGTTCCTCGGCTAGGCGCAACGGCGGCTCGCTATGGAAGACGTTGCTGGTGTGCCACAGCTTGCCGGCCTGCTCGACCAGCGCCTCCACCAGATCGGGATCGTTGTGGCCCAGGCCGCACACGGCGATACCGGCGGACAGATCGATGTATTCGCGGCCTTCGCTGTCCCAGATGCGCGCGCCCTGGCCACGATCCAGGATCAGCTCGCGCTGGCGATAGATGGGCAGGTAGTACTGCTTGCCCTTGGCGAGCAGTTCGGAGGCGGGGCTGGCGGTCATGGCGTCGGCGGGCGGGCGGGACAAGAGCGATATTGTCGCTGATTTCCCCCCGATCGGCGGTCCCCGCGGGCCGCCGGCGCCGTCATCCCCGGCGGCGTCGGCAAGGTTCGCGCCGGGATGCGCCGGAACGGGCGTTGCGGATCAGGCGAAATCGATCGCGTCGGCCGGCACCGCCCGGATCCGCGGTCCGAAACTGGTGATGTCCGGCAGGGTGGCGTTGTGGTGCGTGCGGATCTGCGCGGCGCTGGCGTGCGCCTTGTCATGGGTGGTGTGCGCGTCCGCCGCCAGCGTCACGGCATAGCCGTGCGCGGCCGCGCTGCGGGTGGTGGTATCGACGCAGAACTCGGTGGCGTAGCCGCAGATCACCAGTTCCTCCACGCCCAGGAAAGCCAGCACTTCGTCCAGCCCGGTACGCAGGAACGAATCCGGCGTGCTCTTGCGGATGCGGCGATCGCCATCGACGACGTCGAGCCGCGGATCCAGTTGCCAGCCGGACGATTCCGGCTCCATCCCGCCCGCGCGCTCGTGCTGCACGTGGATCACCGGCACGCCGCGCGAGCGTGCGCGCCCGGCGAGCGCATTGATGCCGGCGATCACGCCGTCCGCGTCGGCCGGTGGCGGGCTGGTCTCGAACAATCCACGTTGCACATCAATCACCAGCAGTGCCAGGCTCATCATGCATCCGTCGTGTCATCGCGGGAGCACAGCTTCCCCGATCTGGATGGCGAATCCAAGTGCGTCGCGCGTGCCCGCGACCGCCATCATCGAGGTCGCGTTCACCATACGCCGACGTTTGCCATCGACATCCACGGCTCCTGCGGCGGCAATGCCGCGCCCTTCTGCAACAGCTCGATGGAAATCAGATCGGGCGTGCGCACGAACGCCATGCGGCCATCACGCGGCGGGCGGTTGATGGTGATGCCCAGCGACTGCAGGTGCGCGCAGGTGGCGTAGATGTCGTCGACCTCGAAGGCCAGGTGGCCGAAGTTGCGGGCGCTGCCGTAGTCCTCGTCCGAACCCCAGTTGTAGGTCAGTTCGATTTCCGACTCGGGATTGGCCGGCGCGCCGAAGTAGACCAGGGTGAACTTGCCGGCCTCGTTGTCCATGCGGCGCGTCTCGCGCAGGCCCAGGCCCTCGGTGAAGAACTTGCTGGTGGCGTCCAGATCGTGGACGCGGATCATCGCGTGCAGGTATTTCATGTCGTTCTCGTGAATCGTTGTTGCGGTTCAATGGGGGATGGCGGAACGCCGGGGCCGGCAGGCCCAGGCCAGGCCGAGCAGGCAGGCCAGGATCAGCACGCTGTACTCCATGCCGTTGCGGCCGAGGCCGACCACGAACCAGCCTTCCTGCGCGTGCACCAGCCAGATGCCGCAGGCGTAGATGACGGCGAACACCAGCGCCAGCGGGGTCACCCAGCGACCCCAGGCGAGCAGCAGGGTAGCGGAGAGTTCGAACCCGGTGATGAACCAGGCGATACCCGCGCCGAAGGGAAACCCTTGCGCGTCCAGGAACTGTCCGAACGGTGCAACGCCTCCCGCGCCCAGGCGGGCCGCGCCATGGATGAAGAGCAACGCCGCCAGCACGCAGCGGATCAGGGTCAGTCCTTGCCGGAAGGAGGCGGCGTCGGCGGTCATCGGGATGCTCCGGTGGAAAAGACGTTCTGGAAAAGTGGCCTGGACCTTCAGGAAGCGATATGGCAGTGCGGACGCAGGCGCGCGGCCAGCCCATCCAGATCGGTGCGCGCCGCCGGTGCCGGCAGCCCCTGCGGATACAGCCGGAACAGGCCATCGCGATGCTGGCGTGGCTGCACATGCAGATGCACGTGCGGGACTTCCTGCCCGCCGGCGTGGCCGTTGGACTGCCACAGGTTGAGGCCGGGTGGATCGAGTTCCGCCCGCAGCGCCTGTGCGACCCGCACCGCCATCCGCATCAGCGCGGCGGCGGTGTCCGGCGCCAGTTCGTAGATCGTCTCGACATGCGCGCGCGGCACCACCAGCACATGCCCCGGAACCGGCTGGCGCAGATCCAGGAACGCCACCACATCGGCATCCTCGGCCACCCGGCTGGCCGCGGCCCGACCTTCGAGGATGGCGCAGAAGATGCACGTCATCAGGGATCCAGGAACAGGTCCGGCAACAGCGGCTGGGAAGGGTCCACGGCGTAGCCGGAGAAATCCTCGACGCCGGCTTCTCGCAGCACGTTCTCGTCGATCAGGAAATGCCCGTGGAAACCCGCCGCCGGCCGGGTGAGCACGGCATGCGCGGCGTCGGCGACGATGGCCGGGGTACGGCAACGTGGAATCTCGACGCCGGGAATCATGTTCAGGGCGTCGGTGGCGATGATCGTGCGCGGCCACAGCGCGTTGACCGCCACGCCCTGCGGACCGAACTCGCCGGCCAGGCCGAGGGTCACGAAGCTCATGCCCATCTTCGCCAGGGTGTAACCGGTGTGCGGTGTCCACCAGCGCGGATCCAGCGACGGCGGCGGCGCCAGGGTGAGGATGTGCGGATTGGCCGCCTGGCGCAGGTACGGCAGGCACGCCTGCGCGCACAGGAAACTGCCGCGCGCATTGACCTGGTTCATCAGGTCGAAGCGCTTCATCGGCGTGTCCAGCACGCCGGCCAGCCAGATGGCGCTGGCGTTGTTGACCAGGATGTCGATGCCGCCGAAGGCGTCCACGGTCGCGGCCACCGCCGCGCGCACGTCGTCCTCCTCGCGGATGTCGCATTTCAGCGCCAGGCCCTGCCCGCCCGCCTCGGTGACCGCCTGCGCCGCGCTGTGGATGGTGCCCGCCAGCTTCGGATTGGGGACCGAGGACTTGGCCGCGATCGCCACGTTGGCGCCGTCGCGCGCCGCGCGCAGGGCGATCGCCAGGCCGATGCCGCGCGAGGCGCCGGTGATGAAGAGAGTCTTGCCCTGCAAGCTGGCCATGGAAGTCCTGCGTCCGCCGATGGAAATGGGATGCCTTTCAGGATACCCCGGCCGGGCGGCGGGCCGGCGGCGGCGGGACGAAGCGTCCGGATACGGGGCCGGGAGCACGCCGCCAGCCACGTTTCACGTTGAAAGTCCACGCCCATCAGACGGGATGCCAGTCATGAACGGCCGCCTATAATCCGGGCGATGAATCCGTCCTGGTTCGACTCGCTGCTGGCCTGGATCAGCGCACATCCGGTGGCCGCGGGGGCGGTGATCTTCGCGATCGCCTTCTGCGACGCGGTGATCATCCTGGGCGCCATCGTGCCGGCGCTGCCGCTGCTGTTCGCGGTCGGCGTGCTGATCGGCCTGGGCGAGATCTCCGGCCCCTATGCGCTGATCTGCGCCGCCATCGGCGCGCTGGCCGGCGACGGCACCAGTTTCTGGGTCGGCCACCGCTGGGGGCCGCAACTGCGCCGTCACTGGCCTTTCAGCCGCTATCCGCAGTTGCTGGACCGGGGCGAGGTGCTGTTCCGCCGCAACGCCATCAAGAGCATCCTGATCGCCCGCTACGTCGGTCCCATCCGGCCGTTCGTGCCGGCGGTGGCCGGCATGCTGCGGATGCCGATGAAGCGCTACCTGCCGGCCAGCCTGCTGGCGGCGGTTTCGTGGGCGGCCCTGTTCCTGCTGCCGGGCTGGATATTCGGGCACGCCTACGACGCGGTGGCCGCGGTCGCCGGCCGCCTGGGCCTGGTGCTGGGCCTGTTGCTGGTGGTGCTGGCCCTGGCCTGGGCGCTGGTGCTGTACAGCTACCGCTGGTTCGCCGCCCATGCCGATGCGCTGCTGGCGCGCGCGCTGGCCTGGTCGCACGCGCATCCGGTCATTGGCCGCTATTCGGCGGCGGTGTTCGATCCCGGGCGCCGCGAGTCGGTGCCGCTGGCGCTGCTGGCGATCCTGCTGCTGGCGATCGTCTGGGTGTGGTTCGCCTTCCTGGTCATCGTCATCGGCCACGGCGAGCCGCTGGGCATCGATCTGGCCGTGCACGAACTGATGCAGGTGCTGCGCAATCCGCTGGCCGACCAGCCGCTGGCCGCGATCGCCTCGCTCGGCGACGAGCAGGTGCTGGCGCCGGCCTCGCTGCTGGTGCTGGTCTACCTGTGCTGGCGCCGACGCTGGATGGCGGCGGCGCACTGGCTGGCCGCGCTGGCGTTCGGCCTCGCGCTGACCGCGTGGCTCGGCGCCTCGGTCGATATTCCCAAGCCGCCGTCGGTCAGCAGCGGTTTCGGCTTCCCGTCCATCGCGGTGACGATGGCGACCATCACCTTCGGTTTCTTCGCGGTGCTGATCGCGCGCGAACTGCCGGGCCGCCAGCGGGT
This sequence comes from Pseudoxanthomonas beigongshangi, assembly GCF_016820515.1. Classification (GTDB taxonomy): domain Bacteria; phylum Pseudomonadota; class Gammaproteobacteria; order Xanthomonadales; family Xanthomonadaceae; genus Pseudoxanthomonas_A; species Pseudoxanthomonas_A beigongshangi. The sequence continues at coordinate 17,498 of NZ_JADHDV010000027.1, forward strand.
CTGGCCGTACCTGGTCTCGGGAATAGTGGTGGCGCTGATCGGCTTCGCCCGCATCTACCTGGGCGCGCACTGGCTCAGCGACATCATCGGCGGCATGCTGTTCGGCATCGTCTGGCTGCTGGTGCTGGGCATCGCCTACCGGCGGCGCATGGTGCGCTCGTTCTGGATCACCCCGTTGGGCTGGCTGTTCTACGGCGCCTTCGCCGTCGCCGCGCTGTGGCACGCGCCGCGCAACGTGGATCGCATGCTGGCGCAGTTCGAGACCCCGGTGATGGTGCGGGCGATGGCGATGGACGACTGGTGGCGGGAAGGCTGGCAACGACTGCCGGCGCGCCGCAACGAGTTCGACGACGAACAGCGCTGGCCGCTGGACGTGCAGGTGGCCGGGCCGCTGGCGCCGCTGCAGGCGCGACTGGAAGCGGCCGGCTGGCGGGCGCAGCCGCAGGCCGGCTGGGAGGACGCGCTCAACCTGCTGGATACCGATCTGTCCCCGGCCGAGCAGCCGGTGCTGCCGGCCACCCTGGATACCCGCGCCGAGAGCCTGCTGATGGTGCGCGACGGCGCCCAGCCCGGCCTGCGCTTCGTGCTGCGGCTGTGGCCGGCGAACACGCTGCTGCAACCGGGCGACACCCCGCTGTGGATCGGCAGTGCGCAGGTGTTGAAGCACCAGCAGGCGTTCCGGCTGGTGGGCGTGTGGCGCCCGTTGCGCGAAGCCGATGCGGCACTGCTCGCGGTGAGTGCCGCCACCGCGCCGATGCAGCACCGGATCGAACCGCACCCGCAATCGAAACTGCCGGTGCTGCGCGTACGCGCGGATGCCGTGCCGACCGCTCCGCCGGAACCTGCCGCCAGGAAACCTTGAGCCTGATCAGGCGATCGCCGCGAGCAGCCGATCCAGGCGCACGTGCGGATTGTCTTCCTGCAGCAGCATCGCCCGCTGCTGCGCGCTGAGCGGAAGCAGTTCCGCCAACCGCCATCCTACCCACGCGGCGCTGTCCATCTGCGCCGGGGTGATCCGCGCCAGATCCGCGCCGGCCTGTTCGAGCAGGCTCTGCAGCAGCGTTGCCAGCAGGCCGTGCTGGGGTTGCAGTTCGTCGTCGGGCTCGGGCTCGCACCACTGCACTTCGCCCATCACCAGGCCGTTGTCGCGCACGCGGGTGCGGATGACCCGGAACCGGCGCGCGCCGCGCACGCGCAGGGCGAGCAGGCCGTCGGGGCCGGTATCGAAGTCCTCGATCATGGCCTCGGTGCCGTAGGCGGCCGGCACCGCGGGCTGCCCCGCTTCCTCGCCTTCCAGGATCAGGCAGATGCCGAAACCACGACCGGATCGCCCGCAGTCGCGCACCAGGTCCAGATACCGCCGCTCGAATACCCGCAAGCCCAGGCCCGCACCGGGCAACAACACGGCATGCAGGGGGAACAACGGCAGGATTTCGGTCATCGGATCTCCGTCAACCACGGTCCAGGGTGGCGTATCGGAATCCATCCACGGAACAGTCATCGACACTGGGCGGTGGTGGGGCGGGATCCACCCTACGCGGTTTCCCGCAGCGCCGCCAGGAAGCGGCGCGGCGCGCCGTCGAAGCCGCCGTTGGACATGAACACCACGTGGTCGCCCGGGCGCGCGATCGACCGCAGCGCGGCGATCAACGCCTCCACGTCCGGCACCGTGCGCGCGTCGCCGCGGATCGCGTCGACCACCTTGCCGGCGTCCCACGGCAATTCCGGCCGGTGCAGGAACACCACCGCGTCGGCCAGCGCCAGCGATGGCGCGAGCGCATCGGCGTGCGCGCCCAACCGCATCGAATTGCTGCGCGGCTCCATCGCCACCACGATGCGCGCGTCGCCCACCTTCGCCCGCAGTCCTTGCAGGGTCGTGTGGATGGCGGTGGGATGGTGGGCGAAATCGTCGTACAGGGTGATGCCGTCCGCCTCGCCGATGACTTCCAGCCGCCGCTTGACGCTGCGGAAATGCGCCAGCGCCGGCATCACCGTCTCCGGGTCCACGCCGACCGCGTTCACCGCGGCCAGCGCGGCCAGTCCGTTGAGCACGTTGTGGCGGCCCAGCAGCGGCCAGCGCACTTCACCGAGTTCGCGGCCCTGGTGGCGCACGGCGAAGACGCTGCCGTCCTCGCGGATCAAGCGCGCGCTCCATTCCAGCGCGGGATCGAAGCCGAATCGTTCCACCGGCGTCCAGCACCCCATCGCCAGCACTTCGGCCAGGCGCGCATCCTCGCCGTTGACGATCAGGCGGCCGCGGCGCGGCACCGTGCGGACCAGATGATGGAACTGGCGCTGGATGGCGGCCACGTCGGGAAAGATGTCGGCGTGGTCGTATTCCAGGTTGTTGAGGATCGCCACCAGCGGCCGGTAGTGGACGAACTTGCTGCGCTTGTCGAAGAACGCGGTGTCGTACTCGTCCGCCTCCACCACGAACTCGCGGCCCTGGCCCACCCGCGCCGACACGCCGAAGTCCTCCGCCACGCCGCCAATCAGGAAACCCGGCGAGCGTCCGGCCGCTTCCAGCAGGTAGGTCAGGATGGTGGTGGTGGTGGTCTTGCCGTGAGTGCCGGCCACCGCAAGGGTGTCGCGGCCGGGCAGCACGCGCTCGGACAGCCACTGCGCGCCGGAGGTGTAGCGGCGGCCCTCGTCCAGCACCGCCTCGACCGCGTCGTTGCCGCGCGAGAGCGCGTTGCCGATGACGATCTCCTCGCAGTCCGGCGAGATGTTGTTTGCCTGGTAACCCTGCGCCAGCGCGATGCCGAGGTTCTCCAACTGCGTGGACATCGGCGGGTAGATTGCCTGGTCGCTGCCTTCGACCTCGTGCCCCAGCTCGCGGGCGAGCGCGGCCACGCCGCCCATGAACGTGCCGGCAATTCCCAGAATGTGGATCTTCAAGACGACGTTTCCGTGGTGAACGACGAGACTTTAGCCCAGTGCTCCCCTTTCGGCACGCCGGTGCGCCAGCGGCGGTGTGGCCCGGCGCACGGACGATGCAACCGGGGCGGGAGGCCCGGGCCGGTGAGACAGGGAGCGCGTTATCAGCGGCGTTCCGCCGCCTCGCGGTGGGCCGCCATGCAATCACTCAGCGGCCGCAGCCGTGCGGAAGCCGGCCTCAGCCGACTTCCTTGGCCGGCGCCAACGCTTCGATCAGGCGGCTGAACACCTCGTCCAGCGAACCGACGCCATCGACGACGGTGAGCTGGCCGTGCTGGCGGTAGTACTCGATGACCGGCGCGGTCTGGCTGGTGTACTTGTCCAGACGGTTGCGGACCACGTCCGGGGAATCGTCGTCGCGGCCTTCGGCCTTGGCGCGGCCGGCGATGCGTTCCACCAGCAGATCGGTGGGGACTTCCAGCTGCACCGCGAAATCCATCGGCTGGCGGATCCGCTCCAGCAGCACGCCCAGAGCGTCGGCCTGGACCAGGTTGCGCGGGTAGCCGTCGAGGATGAAACCGTTGGCGGTGTCCGGACGGGCGAACCGATCCTCCAGCATGCCCAGCAGGATCTCGTCGCTGACGAAATCGCCGCGCGCCATGATTTCCTTGGCCTGCACGCCCAGCGGCGTGCCCGCCGCGACTTCCGCGCGGAGCAGATCACCGGTGGAAATGTGGGGAACCTGCAGATATTCCTTCAGACGCGCCGCCTGAGTGCCCTTGCCCGACCCGGGGGGGCCCAGTAGAACCAATCGCATTGTGTAACTCCCGAACTAGAATCCTGCTGGCGGTGCCGGGCGGCGGGATCCCCCGCGCCTCGCTGCACCGCGTCATCTGTGTGAAGCTTACCGCATCCCAGCAACCCGGAACGTACCCCCCATGTCCCAGGGCACCCTACTTTATGCGCAGTCCGGCGGTGTCACCGCCGTCATCAACGCCACCGCCGCGGCCGTTATCGGCGAGGCACGCGCCCGTAAAATCAAGGTCTTGGCGGCCCGCAACGGCATCCTCGGCGCCCTGCGCGAGGAGCTGATCGACACCAGCAAGGAGTCCGCCGCGGCCATCCGCGCGCTGGCCCAGACCCCCGGTGGCGCGTTCGGCTCCTGCCGGGTCAAGCTGAAGTCGCTGGAGGCCGACCGCGCCCGCTACGAACGCCTGCTGGCGGTATTCAAGGCCCACGACGTGCGCTGGTTCCTCTACAACGGCGGCAACGACTCGGCCGATACCGCGCTCAAGGTGTCGCAGTTGGCCAAGGCCTTCGACTACCCGTTGACCTGCATCGGCGTGCCCAAGACGGTCGACAACGATCTGGCCGTCACCGACACCTGCCCGGGCTTCGGTTCGGCCGCCAAGTACACCGCGGTATCCGTGCGCGAGGCGGCGCTGGACGTGGCGGCGATGGCCGAGACCTCCACCAAGGTGTTCGTGTACGAGGCCATGGGCCGCCACGCCGGCTGGCTGGCCGCGGCCGCCGGCCTGGCCGGGCAGTCGCCGGACGACGCGCCCCAGATCATCCTGTTCCCGGAGCGCGCCTACGACGAGACGGCGTTCCTGGCCCAGGTGAAGAAGGTCGTGGCCAAGGTCGGCTGGTGCGTGGTGGTGGCCAGCGAGGGCATCCAGCACGCCGACGGCCGCTTCGTCGCCGACGCCGGCGGCGGCAAGGATTCGTTCGGGCACACCCAGCTCGGCGGCGTGGCGTCCTATCTGGCCGGCCGGGTCAAGGACCAGTTGGGCTTCAAGGTCCACTGGACCCTGCCCGACTACCTGCAGCGCTCGGCCCGCCACATCGCCTCGAAGACCGACTGGGAACAGGCCCAGGCGGTCGGCAAGGCCGCGGTCCAGTACGCGCTGAAGGGACAGAACGCGGTGATGCCGGTGATCGTGCGCACGTCCGACGCGCCGTACCGCTGGAAGATCGAAGCCGCGCCGCTGGAAAAAGTCGCCAACCACGAAAAGAAGATGCCGAACGGCTTCCTGCGTAAGGACGGCTACGGCATCACCGCCGCCGCGCGCAAATACCTGGAGCCGCTGATCCGCGGCGAGGCCTATCCCGAGTTCGGCCGCGACGGCCTGCCGAAGTACGTCGCGCTGAAGAACGTGGCGGTGAAGCAGAAGCTGCCGAAGTGGGAGGGGTGAGCGGGAGATGGCGTCCGCGATGAAACATCGTGGCGCCGTCTTCCTGCTCGTTTCCTTGTTCACCATTCAATGACGCGGGGGGACCAAGTCCCACCGTCGCCCCAAACTTCGCCGTGATATCCCCTATGCAGTTCCCCACGCCTGCGCTAGCCTGCGCGCGGGGAAATCTGGAGGGGAAACCCGATGTCGACGGTTCGCGCCTTGCCGGCGCTGGCGTTGCTGTGCGCGTCCGCCGTCGCTGGCGCCGTCACGCCGGGTCAGGCGATTCCCTCCATTCCCGCGGTTCCACCATCGGCGCCCGTCACGGTACCGGCCTGCCCGCCATCGGAAGGCGCGGAGCTGGAACTCGCACTCGCGGACACCTTGAATTCCGCCCGCACCCAACGCGGCGAACGCTTTCGCCTGACGCTTGTCGAGCCCGTGATCACTTCCGACGGCACCTTGCCCGCCGGCACCGCCGGCGTCGGTGAAGTCGTGCATGCCGAGCCGTCGCGCGGCGGCGGCAAGCCGGGCGAAATCCTGCTGGCGGCGCGGTATCTCGAATACCAGGGCGAGCAGATACGACTGCGCGGTTTCAAGCTGGGCGGCAGCGGCCAGGATCGCTCGCGTGCCGCGATCGGCACGGCCGTCGTGGCCGGTCCCTTCGCCTATTTCCTCAAGGGCAGGGAAATCGAACTGCCCGCCGGCACCCGCGCGCGGGCCCGGCTCGCGCAGGCGCTGCCGCCATCGGCATCGCCGTCGCCGGCCTGCGCCATCGCGCGGACGCCGCCAACCGAATCCCCACGCACCACCACCCAACCAACGGAGTAGAGCATCCATGCGTTTCCGCCTGACCCGCCTCGTGATCGCCGCAGTCCTGTGTGCCCCGTTCGCCATCGCCGCCCAGGAAGCCGCCACCGCGGCGCCGGCGGAAGCGGCCGATGCCGCCCCCTCGCCCGCGCCACAGGAACAAGCAGCACCTGCGCCGGCCCCCGCCGCCGACGCGCCCGCGCCGGCATCGCAGTCCAAGGGCGCGATCGCCATCGCCGCTCCGGAGGCCGGCAAGGGCCAGATCGTGTTCTTCCGTGAAAAGAAATTTGCCGGCGCCGCCGTCAACTACATCGTCCGCGAAGGCGAAACCGAACTGGGCAAGCTGAGCAGCGGCAGCTATTTCGTCGTCGCGGTGGAACCCGGCGCGCACGCCTACACCGTGCATTCGGAAGCCAAGGACGTGCTCAACCTGGAAGTGGAAGCCGGCGAGACCTACTACGTGATCGGCGGCATCACCATGGGCTTCCTGGCGGGCCGGCCGAACCTGTCGCCGTCGGATCAGGCCGCGTTCGACGCCATGTCCGGCAAGCTCAAGCCGTCCAAGCCGTTGAAGAACTGAGTTTTATCCACCGGCGCACGCGCGGCTGGGCCCGCGTGCGCCGCGTGTGGTCATTGCGCGCGTGGTGGGAATGACGCGGCGTGATTCGAACGGATTGCTCGACCATCGTCGAGCAACGACGATGGCCGTCAGGCAGGTCCCCACCCTAGGGACACTTGCCCTCGACCTTCATCACGGCGGCGAACAGCGGAATCTTCGCCTGCGCGATCTTGCCGGCGGCGATGTCCTGCTTGGCGTCTTCCAGATAGATGCGGGCCTGGCCCTGGCCATCCTTGTCCGGCGTGCTGACCGCCACCGGCTTGCGCCAGATGCGGACGACCGCCTGTTGCGAGGCGCAGGCCGCGCTCGGAATGCGGATCACGTCGTTGAGCAGCCAGCCCGACGCCGTGTCCGGCTTGGCCTTGGCCGCGTCCAGCAGGCGCGCGCGCGGCTGGCACTGCGCGCTGGTGCGGACCACGCTGAAACGGTAGGGCTGCGCCGCATCGCCGGTGAACATGCCCTCGAAACGGGCGCACGCCTCCGGAATCTGGCGGATGGTATGGACCGCGCCCACCGCCTGCGCGGTGGCGGCGCCGGGCCGCTTGATCTCCGGCTGCGGTTCGGCCGCAAACGCCGGCAGGACAACGGCGGCGGCCAGGGTGGCGGTGAGGACGAGGGGGGAAATCGGACGCATCGGGCAACCTCGGGAACACGACCGCGCAAGGCTGGCACGGCCTGCCTGAACCCCGGCTCGTGGTTGGCGGGCGGGCCGGGCTCGGGTCATACTCGGGGCGCTCCAGGGATTGTCTGAACACGTCGGTATCCGCGCGGCCCCTCGCCGCAGTGGCTGTATCCCGTTCGACAGGCTCCATCGGGATCACCGCCCCACCCGGATTTTCGACCGGTCATGCACTCGCCGGACGTCATCCATCTACCTTGGGAGGGGTCATGCTGGAACAACACGGTTTGACGCTGTCGCTGGTCTGCGCCGCGGTGGCAATTCTTTACGGAATATTCTCGGCACGCTGGATTCTGTCCCGGCCTGCCGGCAATCCGCGCATGCAGGAAATCGCGGCGGCGGTGCAGGAAGGCGCAAGCGCCTACCTGCGCCGGCAATACACCACCATCGCGATCGTCGGCGTCATCCTGTTCCTGATCATCGGCTTCGTGCCCGCGCTGGGCTGGCCCACCGCCATCGGTTTCGCCATCGGCGCGGCGCTGTCGGGCGTGGCCGGTTTCATCGGCATGTTCGTCTCGGTGCGCGCCAACGTGCGCACGGCCGAGGCCGCCACCCACGGCCTGAACCAGGCGTTGAAGATCAGTTTCACCGGCGGCGCGGTCACCGGTTTGCTGGTGGTCGGCCTGGGCCTGCTGGGCGTGGCCGGCTATTTCATCGTGGTCTGGAACGGCCAGCCCACCGAGGCCGCGATCAAGGCCGCGTTGCAGCCGATGGTCGGGCTGGCCTTCGGTGCCTCGCTGATCTCGATCTTCGCGCGCCTGGGCGGCGGCATCTTCACCAAGGGCGCCGATGTCGGCGCGGATCTGGTCGGCAAGGTCGAAGCGGGCATCCCCGAGGACGACCCGCGCAACCCGGCGGTGATCGCCGACAACGTCGGCGACAACGTCGGCGACTGCGCCGGCATGGCCGCCGACCTGTTCGAGACCTATGCGGTGACGGTAATCGCGGCGATGCTGATCGCCGGCATCTCCTTCGCCACCTACGGCTGGGCCGGTGTAGTCTATCCGCTGGTGCTGGGCGCGGTGTCGATCCTGGCTTCGGTCATCGGCACCTTCTTCGTCAAGGCGCGTGAAGGCGGCAAGATCATGAACGCGCTGTACCGCGGACTCGCGGTTTCCGGCGTGCTGGCCGCCATCGCGTTCTTCTTCGTCACCAAGTCGATGTTCGCGCCGGAACTGTTGATGCCGCTATTCGGCTGCGCGCTGATCGGCCTGGTGCTGACCGCGGCGATGGTGGTAATCACCGAGTACTACACCGCCACCGAGTACGCGCCGGTGCAGCAGGTCGCCAAGGCGTCCGAAACCGGCCACGCCACCAACATCATCGCCGGCCTGGCGGTGTCGATGAAGTCGACCGCGCTGCCGGTGATCGCGGTGGCGATCGCCATCCTGGCCAGCTTCTGGGTGGGCGGCCTGTACGGCGTCGCCGTCGCCGCCACCGCGATGCTGTCGATGGCCGGCATGGTGGTCGCGCTGGATGCCTACGGCCCGATCACCGACAACGCCGGTGGCATCGCCGAAATGAGCGAGCTGGGCCCGGACATCCGCAAAATCACCGATGCCCTGGACGCGGTCGGCAACACCACCAAGGCGGTGACCAAGGGCTATGCGATCGGTTCGGCCGCGCTGGCGGCACTGGTGCTGTTCGCCGACTACGCGCACAAGCTGGGCGAGAAGTTCGGCGAGGGCGCGGTCAGTTTCGCCATCAACGATCCCAAGGTGGTGGTCGGCCTGCTGATCGGCGGCCTGATTCCGTACCTGTTCGGCGCCTTCGCGATGCAGGCGGTGGGCCGTTCGGCCGGCGCGGTGGTGGAGGAAGTGCGCCGCCAGTTCCGCGAGATCAAGGGCATCATGGAAGGCACCGGCAAGCCGGAGTACGACAAGGCGGTGGACCTGCTGACCAGGTCGGCGATCCGCGAAATGATCGTGCCGTCGCTGCTGCCGCTGATCATCCCGATCATCGTCGGCCTGCTGCTCGGCCCGGCCGCGCTGGGCGGCCTGCTGATGGGCACGATCGTCACCGGCCTGTTCGTCGCCATCTCGATGTGCACCGGCGGCGGCGCCTGGGACAACGCCAAGAAGTACATCGAGGAAGGCCATCACGGCGGCAAGGGTTCGGATGCGCACAAGGCCGCGGTCACCGGCGACACCGTCGGCGATCCGTACAAGGACACCGCCGGCCCGGCCATCAATCCGCTGATCAAGATCATCAACATCGTCGCCCTGCTGCTGGTGCCGCTGCTGCCGGTGGACGGTTGGTTCAAGGGCGGCGCCCATTCGGCCGAATCCATGCACGTCGCGGAGATGACCGACGCCCGCCTGGCCAAGGTGTACTTCGATGTCGGCTCGGCGGTGGTTCCGGCCGATGCCAGCGCGCAGCTGGCCAGCGTGCTCGGCAGCCTGCACGCCAAATCCGACAGCAAGGCGCGGGTGTCCGGCTTCCACGACGCCAGCGGTGATCTGGCGACCAACCAGGAGCTGGCCAAGCAGCGCGCGCAGGCCATCCAGCAGTGGCTGGTGGTCAATGGCATCGCCGCCGAGCGCATCGAACTGGACAAGCCGATGCAGACCGAGGGCAACGGCAACGCCGACGAGGCGCGGCGGGTGGAAGTGAAGGTGGAATAGCGCGAACCGGCATTCGTCGGCGCAATCAGACAGGGCGGCCAATGGCCGCCCTGTTTGTTGTGGATACCCCATCTTGTGGGAGCGACGTAAGTCGCGATGCGCCGATCTTCGACGGATGCGGTCCCGTAAGAGCCTCGCGACTTACGTCGCTCCCACAGGTCAGGGACTCACCGGGTCGGCTGCAGCGCCACCACGCGCACGTTGAAGGAATTGCAGGCCTTGTCCACGCAGATGCCGTTGAGCCATGCCTCGCCACTGCCGAACATCACGCCCTTGTAGTTGACGAACAGTTCCGAGTAGCGCTGGCGGACGATCGCGTCGGCCATCGCCGGGGTGACGATGCGGCCGTACTGGGCGATGAATTCCGGCGCATTCCGGATGGTCGTGGCCTTGCCATCGACCGTGGTCTTGAACGGGAAGTCGATCATCGCCGCCACCGTGGCGGCGTCCTTCTGCGCGACCGCCTGCTGGAACGCCAGGATTGCGGTTTCATAGCGCGCGGCGTCGCCCAGCAGCTGGCCGATGCGCTGGTTGACCTCGGTGTGATCGTCGGCTTCACCGGCCGCGGCGGGGGTCGGCGCGGCCGCGCCGCCATGGGTCTGCGCAATCGGTTCGGGCGTGGAAGACGCCGGCGCGTCCGCCGCCGGGGCCGCGGCTTCGGCCGGGACGGCAGCGGGTTCGGGAGCGGCTGCAGGTTGCGGTTCCGCGGCGGGTTTGCAGGCGGCCAGCAGCAGCATCGCGGCCACGGGAATCCATGCTTTCATCGTTCGCCTCCGGCAAGGGCGCGCGCGTCGCGCCACGGCGGCATGTTAGCCGGTTCCGTGGCGGCGACGCGGGAAGCGTGTCACTCCACGACTTCCGCCAGCACGCGACGGCCGGTGGCGATCTCCACCGCCTCCTCCGCTTCGGTTTCGCGGCGCGCCGATTCGGCTAGCGCGCTCGCGCACGCCTCGGCCTGCTGCTTCAGGTACACCGGGCAGTGTTCCATCATGTAGTCCATGTCGAACTTCAGCCGCTCGACCAGGAAATCGACGAACGCGCGCACCTTCGGCGACATCATGCGGCCACGCGGAAACACCGCGTTGAACTCGAATTCCGGGCCGGTCCATCCGGCCAGAACACGCTGCACGTAGCCCTGTTCCAGGTAGGATTTGACCATCACGTCGGCCGCCACCATCAGGCCCTCGCCACACAGCAGCGCACCCTTCAGCGCGGCCGGATCGTTGGCGACCAGGATCGGGTTGATCGCGAAGTCCTTGTCCTGGTTGCCGTCGTTGAGGGTCCAGCAGAAGCTGCCGCCGCCGCGCCGGTGCTTGGGCATCGCCAGCGCGCGATGGTGCTGGAGATCGTCCGGGCCCAACGGTTCGCCGTAGCGGGCCAGGTAGCTCTTGCTGGCGTAGACCTGGGTGCGCAGCACGCCCAGCCGGCGCGCGACCAGATTGGAATCGGGCAGGTTGCCCAGCCGCAGCGCCACGTCGATCTCGCCGCCGATCAGATCCAGCGGTTCGTTGCTGAGCAGCATTTCCACCCGGATCTCCGGGAACTGCGCATGGAATTCGCCCAGCAGCGGGGCAATCTTGTCGATGCCGATCGAGTAGGGCGTGGTGAAGCGCAGCCAGCCGCGCGGGCCACCCTGCAACTGGTTGACCGCGCTTTCGGCCTCGCTCAGTTCACGCGCGATGCGTTGGCAGTGTTCGTAGTAGATGTTGCCCGCTTCGGTGAGGCCCAGCTTGCGGGTGGTCCGATGCAGCAACTGCGCGCCCAGGCGCGTTTCCAGTTCCTGCACCTTGCGGCTGACCGTGGTCTTGGGCAGGCCGAGCGTCTTGGCGGCGGCGATGAAACTGCCCTGTTCGACCACCTTGACGAAGATCAGCGTGTCGTTGAGATCGTGGCTCATGGGGGAGACTCCGGGGAGGCGGATCCGGATTGGACCGCCAGCGGGATGATTATTCCCCTAAATCCGGACTAATCAAGTCCCCATTGAAGGCATAAGGTAGCCCCCTGTTCCGCTGGCGATGACCTCCCCATGTCGCTTTCCCTGCCCAACCGCCTTCCCCTGGCCGTCCGCCGCCTGTCCGAAACACCGGTCATGCGGTCGTTTACGCTGGCCCATCGCGCGCCTGGCGTGGAGATCCGCCTGCGTCCGCGCCGCGCGGCCGAAACGGTGGAGGTGGGTCAAGGCAGCACCCCGTCGGCGACCGCTCCCTGGCTGTTCCCGATAATTATCCCGAATGCGGGAGTAAACATCCCATGAGCGGGATACTTGCTTCTTCTTTCTCCGGCCAGGCGGCGTCGCCGTCCCCGGCGCTGCGCCTGAACCTGGCCGCGACCGTGCGTTCCGGTTCCGCATCGCAGGATCGTGCAATCACGCCGCAGGATCCGGATATCGCTTTCCCGTCCGCCCGCCCCACACTTTCCCCCACGTCGGAACCCTCCCCCGCCGACGCGGTGAAAGCCACCGCCCCGGACAATGCCGCCGCCTCCCTCCCCCAAGCGCCTGGCGGCGTGTCCGGCCTGCTGGCCAGGTGGTGGCGCCGTTGGTCACGGGGACAGTCCGCCGACACGTCGACCGAACCGTCGCGTGCGCGTCTGTCCCCGCGGCCGCCGGTGGCGGGTTTCCGGGAATTCACCGTGCCGCGCCGGATGCAGTCGGGCGCCGCGACCGTGCTGCGCGCCCGCGCGTTCGGCCAGCGCGCGCTGCTGACCGGCGCGGGTTCCCGCCGGAGCCGGCCATGAAAGGCACCGCCGCGCATCCGCAGGCGCTGGTGCTGGGTGCCGCCGGCACGGTCGGCGCCGGTGTGGTCGGCGCGCTGCTGGAAGTCGGCAGCCCGGTGCTGGCGGTTGGACGCGAAGGCCCGCGCATGCAGGCGCTGGCCGATCGCTTCACCGACGAGCCCGGCCTGGAGTTCATGCACAGCGGCTGCATCTTCAGCGATGACGATGCGGCGCGGCTGGCCCGGGACATCCGTGCGCGCGGCCGGCCGCTGCGCGCGGTGTTCGCCAGCCTGACCAGCCCGCTCGAATCCGGGCGCCTGCTGGACAAGCCCGCCGACGTGCTTCGCCACAAACTGGAAATGGACGTCATCCCGCACCTGGCCGCGGCCCGGCACCTGCTGCCGCTGCTGGCCGAGTCGGGTGGCACCACGCACTACATCCTGGTCGGCGGCCCGTTCGCCGAACGCGGATGGTCCGGCTACGGACATGCTTCGGTGACCGGCGCCACCATGCGGATGATGGCGCAGGTGCTGCACGAGGAAGCGCACGCACTGGGCGTGCGCGTGCAGTTGCTGTCGGTGGACAAGCCGATCTGCACGCCGGCCAATGCCGGCAACGCCTGCGCCGAATGGCCCAACGCGCTGGCGGTGGGACGCAATGCGGTGTCGTTGCTGAGCCGTCACGGCAAGCCACTGCCAATCGTCTCCTATTCGAAGGAGTTGGCGGCGGCACCGACCCGGACGCTGTTCTCCGATTTTCCCGCTTCCCGCTGGGGCGATGCCGCCCCCGCTTGACCTCAACTTAAGTTCAGGTCTTAGGCTTCACGCCCGTTGTTCCTCCCCCACCCACCACGAGACTTCCATGAACAAGTACATCGACATCGCTCCGCGTACGCGACGATTCCTTGCCCTGGGCGCGGCCAGCGTGCTGTCGCTGGCCATCCTGGCCGGCTGCAGCGGCGGCCAGGCCAGCGAAACCGGCGCCCCGCCGCCGCCTTCGGTCAGCGTCGCCCCGGTGCTGATCAAGCCGGTCAGCCAGTGGGACGAATTCAGCGGCCGCATCGAGGCCATCGAGAACGTCGAACTGCGTCCGCGCGTGTCCGGCTACATCGATCGCGTCAACTACACCGAAGGCCAGGAAGTGAAGAAGGGCGAAGTCCTCTTCACCATCGACGCGCGCAGCTACCGCGCCGAACTGGCGCGCGCGCAGGCCGAACTGGCGCGTGCCCGCACCCAGGCCGAACTGGGCCGCAGCGAGGCCGAGCGTGCGCGCAAGCTGTCCGAGCTGCAGGCCATCTCCACCGAGGAATACGAGCAGCGCCGTTCCGCCGCCGCCCAGGCGCAGGCGAACGTCGCCGCCGCCCAGGCCGCGGTGGACTCGGCCCGCCTCAACCTGGAATGGACCCAGGTGCGCGCGCCGATCGACGGCCGTGCCGGGCGCGCGCTGGTGACCGCCGGCAACCTGGTCACCGCCGGCGACAGCGCCAGCGTGCTGACCACGCTGGTGTCGCTGGACAAGGTGCACGTGCACTTCGACGCCGACGAGCGCGCGTTCCTGCGTTACGCCGAGATGGCCCGCAAGGGTGAACGCCCGAGCGAACGCGACGGCAAGGTACCGGTGCAGGTCGCGCTGGCCGACGACCAGGGCTTCCCCTACAACGGCACGGTCGATTTCCTCGACAACCAGGTCGATCGCAGCACCGGCACCATCCGCGCCCGCGCGGTGCTGGACAACAAGGATCGCCTGTTCACGCCGGGACTGTACGCCCGCGTGCGCCTGTTGGGCAGCGGCGAATTCAAGGCCGCGCTGATCGACGACAAGGCCGTGCTCACCGATCAGGACCGCCGCTATGTCTACGTGGTCGACAAGGAAGGCAAGGCGCAGCGCCGCGACGTCAAGCTGGGCCGGATGGTGCAGGGCCTGCGGATCGTCGAACAGGGCCTGGTCGCCGGTGACCGCGTGATCATCAGCGGCGTGCAGAAGGTGTTCTTCCCCGGCATGCCGGTGAACGCCAAGGTGGTCGCGATGGATGCCAAGCCGGAAGACAAGGCCCCCGCGCCCGACGCCGTCGCCATGAAGTAAGCCCCGCCGCGCCCGCCGGAGGCGGGCAACGCATTGACTGAGCCGTCCCTCCCCACCTCCCCCACGTCGTGGGAGGGGCGAGTCCTCTGCTTTCCCATTTTCCAGGAAATCCACCCATGGACTTCTCAAAGTTCTTCATCGACCGGCCGATCTTCGCCGCGGTGTTGTCGATCGTGATCTTCGCCGCCGGCCTGATCTCGATCCCGATGCTGCCGATCGGCGAATACCCCGAAGTGGTGCCGCCCTCGGTGGTCGTGCGCACGGTCTATCCCGGCGCCAATCCCAAGGTCATCGCCGAAACCGTCGCCACGCCGCTGGAAGAAGCCATCAACGGCGTCGAGGACATGATGTACATCAAGTCCGTCGCCGGTTCCGACGGCGTGCTGCAGCTGACCGTGACCTTCAAGCCGGGCACCGATCCGGACGAGGCCGCGGTGCGCGTGCAGAACCGCGTCGCCCAGGCGCAGGCGCGCCTGCCCGAGGACGTGCGCCGCCAGGGCGTGACCACGCAGAAGCAGTCCCCCGTGTTCCTGATGGTCGTCCATCTGGTCTCCAAGGACGGCAAGTACGACTCGCTGTACCTGCGCAACTACATGCGCCTGCACGTCAAGGACGAGATGGCGCGCATCACCGGCGTGGGCGATGCCCAGGCCTTTGGTGGCGGCGACTACGCCATGCGCATCTGGCTGGATCCGGACAAGGTCGCCGCGCGCGGCCTGACCGCCAGCGACGTGCTGCGCTCGGTGCGCGAACAGAACGTGCAGGTCTCGGCCGGCCAGCTCGGCGCCGAGCCGATGCCCAACGGCAGCGACTTCCTGCTGCCGATCAACGCCAAGGGCCGCCTGGAAAGCGCCGAGGAATTCGGCGACATCGTGCTCAAGAGCGGCAACGAGGGCGAAATCGTGCGCCTGTCGGACGTGGCCCGGATCGAGCTGGCCGCCGGCGACTACACCCTGCGCGCCCGCCTGAACGGCATGAACGCCGCCGCGCTGGGCATCTTCCAGGCACCCGGCGCCAACGCGCTGGAAATCCGCGACGCGGTCGTCGCCAAGATGGCCGAGATCCGCAAGAAGCTGCCGCCGGGCGTGGAAATCACCTCGGTGTACGACACCACGGTGTTCGTGCGCGATTCGATCAAGTCGGTGATCACGACGCTGCTGGAAGCCACCCTGCTGGTGGTGCTGGTGGTTATCCTGTTCCTGCAGACCTGGCGCGCCTCGATCATCCCGCTGCTGGCGGTGCCGGTGTCGGTGGTCGGTACCTTCGCGGTGCTGTACCTGCTGGGCTATTCCATCAACACCCTGACCCTGTTCGGACTGGTGCTGGCGATCGGCATCGTGGTCGACGACGCCATCGTGGTGGTGGAGAACGTCGAACGCCACATCGAGGAAGGCGCCACCCCGCTGGAAGCGGCGCACCTGGCGATGAAGGAAGTGTCCGGCCCGATCATCGCGATCGCGCTGGTGCTGTGCGCGGTGTTCGTGCCGATGGCGTTCCTGACCGGCGTGACCGGCCAGTTCTACAAGCAGTTCGCGGTCACCATCGCCATCTCCACGGTGATCTCCGCGATCAACTCGCTGACCCTGTCGCCGGCGCTGGCCGCCAAGCTGCTGAAGCCGCACGGCGCGCCCAAGGACGCCCCGGCGCGCATCATCGACCGCCTGTTCGGCTGGCTGTTCCGCCCGTTCAACCGGTTCTTCAAGCGCAGCTCCGAGCGCTATGAGGGCGCGGTCTCGCGCGCGTTGGGCCGTCGCGGCGCGGTGTTCGCGGTGTACGCGCTGCTGCTGCTGGGCGCGGGCGTGATGTTCAAGGCGGTGCCGGCGGGCTTCATCCCGCTGCAGGACAAGCTGTACATCATCGCCGGCGTGAAGATGCCGGAAGGCGCCTCGATCGAACGCACCGATGCGGTGCTGAAGAAGATGGCCAAGATGGCGATGGAAGTGGAAGGCGTGCAGGACGAGATCGCGTTCCCCGGCCTGAACCCGCTGCAGTTCACCAATACCCCCAACAGCGGCGTGGTGTTCTTCAACCTCAAGCCGTTCGGTGACCGCAAGAACAGCGCCGAGCAGATCACCGCCGAGCTGAACCAGAAGTTCTCCACCATCCAGGAAGGCTTCACCTTCGCGCTGATGCCGCCGCCCATCCAGGGCCTGGGCAACGGTTCGGGCTGGTCGCTGTTCATCGAGGACCGCACCCGCCTGGGTTATGGCGAGCTGCAGAACGCGGTGCAGGCGTTCCAGGGCGCGGCGTCGCAGACGCCGGGCATGGGCTTCCCGATCAGCAGCTACCAGGCCAACGTGCCGCAGCTGGACGCCGAGGTCGATCGCGTCAAGGCCAAGGCCCAGGGCGTGCCGCTGACCGAGTTGTTCGACACCCTGCAGACCTACCTGGGTTCGGCCTACGTCAACGACTTCAACATGTTCGGCCGCACCTGGCAGGTCATCGCCCAGGCCGACGGCCAGTTCCGCGACAACGTCGAGGACATCGCCAACCTGCGCACCCGCAACGCCAACGGCGAGATGGTGCCGGTCGGCAGCATGGTCAACATCAAGCAGACCTACGGTCCGGATCCGGTGATCCGCTTCAACGGCTATCCGGCCGCCGACCTGCTGGGTGAAGCCGATCCGCGCGTGCTGTCGTCCGGCGAGGCGATGGCCAAGGTCACCGAGCTGGCCGAGAAGGTCCTGCCGACCGGCATGGGCATCGACTGGAGCGATCTGAGCTACCAGCAGGCGACCCAGGGCAAGGCCGCGCTGGTGGTGTTCCCGCTGGCGGTGATGCTGGCCTTCCTGGTGCTGGCGGCGCTGTACGAAAGCTGGACCCTGCCGCTGGCGGTGATCCTGATCGTGCCGATGACGCTGCTGTCGGCGCTGCTGGGCGTGTGGCTGACCAACGGCGACAACAACGTGTTCGTGCAGGTGGGCCTGGTGGTGCTGATGGGCCTGGCGTGCAAGAACGCGATCCTGATCGTCGAGTTCGCCCGCGAGCTGGAGCTGCAAGGCAAGAGCATCGTCGAGTCGGCGCTGGAAGCCTGCCGCCTGCGCCTGCGTCCCATCGTCATGACCTCGGTGGCGTTCATCGCCGGCACCGTGCCGCTGGTGCTGTCGACCGGCGCCGGCGCGGAAGTCCGCTCGGTCACCGGCATCACCGTGTTCGCCGGCATGCTGGGCGTGACCCTGTTCGGCCTGTTCCTGACCCCGGTGTTCTACGTGGCGCTGCGCAAGCTCGCGCATCGCCCACTGGTCTCGCACGCCCCGGCGCACGCGACCGGTGAAGCACACCCGTAAGCATCCCTTTCGTCCTTTGGTTCGTTTCTCCCTCCCCCACTCCCTGGAGAATCCCATGCAAGACACATCCCGCATCGCCCTGGTCACCGGCGCCACCCGCGGCATCGGCCTGCACACCGTGCGGCAACTGGCCGAGGCCGGCGTGCACACGCTGCTGGCCGGCCGCGATCGCGCCAAGGCGGTCGAGGCCGCGCTCAAGCTGCAGGCCGAAGGCCTGCCGGTGGAAGCGATCACGCTGGACGTCACCGACGATGCCAGCATCGCCGGGGCCGTCGGCACCGTCGAGGCGCGCCACGGCCGCCTCGACATCCTGGTCAACAACGCCGGCATCCTGGTCGACGAAATGGGCAAGAAGGTCTCCGAGCAGACCGCCGCGACCTGGCGCAAGACCTTCGACACCAACGTGTTCGGCCTGATCGCGGTGACCCAGGCGTTCCTGCCGCTGCTGCACAAGTCCTCGTCCGGCCGCATCGTCAACGTGTCCAGCATCCTGGGCTCGGTGGCGCTGAACGCGGATCCGTCCTCGCCCATCTATGACTTCAAGGTGCCGGCCTACAACGTCTCCAAGAGCGCGGTGAACGCGTGGACGGTGCAGTTGGCCTACGAACTGCGCGACAGCCGGATCAAGGTCAACACCATCCATCCCGGCTACGTGAAGACCGACATGAACGCCGGCGAAGGCGAACTGGAAATCGCCGACGGCGCCCGCACCAGCGTCGCCCTGGCGCTGATCGACGACAACGGTCCGCAGGGCGGCTTCTTCTACCAGGGAGAGGTGCTGCCATGGTGATCCGTTCCCTCGTCGTCGGCATCGCCTCCGCGCTGCTGGCCGCCTGCGCCACCGTCGGCCCGGACTACCGTGCGCCGGAACTGGCGCCGGCCACGCTGCCCAGCGCCAGCGAGACCGCGTTCAACGACACCCGCCCGGTCGCCAACTGGTGGTCGCAGTTCGAGGATCCCACCCTCGACCAATTGATCGCCGACGCGCTCGCCGCCAATCCCGATCTGTGGATCGCCGCCGCCCGGGTCCAGGAGGCGCGCGCGGTGTTCAGCGAGCGTCGGCTGGATCTCGCCCCGCACGTGCAGTTGGGCGTGGAGCAGACCCGCAGCAAGCAGCCGGTGGCCGATCAGGGCCGGGTGGAAACCGAAACCGACAGCGTCGGTTTCGACGCCGCCTGGGAACTGGATCTGTTCGGCCGGCTGCGCCGTTCCGCCGAGGCCGCGCATGCGGACCTGCAGGCCCAGCGCAACGACATGACCGCGATGCAGGTCAGCGTGGCGGCGGAAGTGGCGCGCAACTACTTCGAACTGCGCGGCGCGCAGAAACGCCTGGACGTGGCCCGCAAGACCCTGGGCAATCTCGGTGAGACCCAGCGCCTGACCGAGTCGCGCTGGGAGCTCGGCGCGGGCACCGAACTGGAAGTGCAGAGCAGCCTGGCGCGGATGAAGGCCATCGAGGCGACCCTGCCGGTGCTGGAAACCGCCGAGGCGCAATCGCGCCATCGCATCGAAGTGCTGACCGGCCGCCGGCCGGGCACGCTCGACGCGGTGCTGGCGCCGCGCGAAACACCGGCGCTGGTGAAGGTGCTGCCGATTGGCGACACCGGCAGCCTGCTGCGCCAGCGTCCGGACGTGCGCGCGGCCGAGCGTCGGCTCGCCGCTGCCACCGCGCGGGTCGGCGTCGCCACCGCGGATCTGTTTCCGCGGGTGAGCATCCGCGGTTTCGTCGGCTTCCTCGCCGGTGATTTCAGCGGGCTGATCAACGGCGACAACAAGGCCTGGTCGGTGACGCCGTCGATCAGCTGGGCGGCGTTCGATCTGGGCAGCGTGCGTGCGCGCCTGCGCGCGGTGCAGGCGCAGAACGATGGTGCCGTGGCCGAGTACGAGAAGGCCGTGCTGGGCGCGCTGGAAGACACCGAGAACGCGTTGCTGGGTTACGCCAAGCGGCAGACCCAGTTGCTGCGGGTCAACGAGCAGGCCACCGCGGCCCGCCGTGCCGCCGATCTGGCGGAGGCCCGCTACCGGGCCGGCGCGTCGGACTTCCTCACCCTGCTCGATGCACAGCGCACCCAACTGGCCGCCGACGACGCGCTCGCGCAGGCCGAGGCCGGCGTCAACGTCGGCGTGGTCGCGGTCTACAAGTCGCTGGGCGGCTGGGGCGAACCGGACGTGGATCCGGCGCTGGCCAGCGTCAAGCGCGAGATCGGTGATCCCGCGCCGCGTGGCGAAAGCGACACGACGCTGGTGCAGCGCTGAAGTGAAGTAGAAGTACAGGACAGGCCATCGGCGGAGCCGATGACGCCAGGGAAGGCGTGGGGCCGGGTCGGGTGGACCTGGCCCCGCTTATTTCAGCCATGCCAGCGGGTGGTACCGAGCGCGCGGGTCATCTCGTCGGCCAGTTGGCGAAAGCAGCGGGCCAGCGCGGAAGGCTTGAGCCGGATCGCGTCGTCGGCATCGTCGCGGCGATGTGCCGGCATCACCAGCGCCGCCATCATTTCCAGTTGATCACGCACTTGCTGCAATTGCAGTTGCGCTTCTTCCGGAAGGTGGTAACCGGGATCTTCGTCCGGCGTTCCGCGTGCCTGCATCGTCGTCCTCCTGTCAGCGATCCTTGCATCGTGCGCGCGGATGAAAAACGTGAAAAACCACACTATAAAAACGCACATCACGATGGTTAGAGAGCCTTGCATATGCACCCGTGATAGGCAAGCCTGTTTGCCTGCCGACGGGCGCGACCGTTAGCGTATGCGCATGGTCAAGTCAGGCCCCACTCTCGCTCAGCGACTCACACAAGCGCGTGCCGCGATCGGCATGTCACAGGAACAGATCGCACAGGCGGTCGGCATCACCCAGCCGAGTTATTCCGCGCTGGAACGCGGTGTCAGCAAGAGCACTTCGAAGATCGGTTCGCTCGCCCACGTACTCGGCGTGGATGCGTACTGGCTGGAAACCGGCGAAGGCCAGCAGCCGCGCCGTGGCCACGTCGCCGAATCGCGCGCGGATTACCGGCTCGCCAGCGAACAGCGCCGCCTGTTGAAGCTGTTGGACCGGCTGAGTCCACGCAAGCGCCAGGCGCTGCTGGATCTGTTGCAGGAGTGATCGCGCATCCGTGCATCGGCGTGCGCCCGCCGATGGGGATGGATGCAATTGCCGGCGGAAAGAGAAACGGGCGCATCCTGCGTTGGGATGCGCCCGCTTCGTGCCACACACGTTGATGTCGTTTGTCGTTTCCGGTTACTTCGCGCCGACGCTCAGGCCGCTGCTGTCGACCTTGCCGACGCCCTTGACGCCACGCGCCACCGATACCGCCTTGTCGACCTGGGCCTGGTTGTCGACCCGGCCCGAGAGCTTGACCACGCCATTGGTGGTCTCGACCTTGATGTCGAGGCCGGAGACGTCCTCGGCGGCCAGCAGTTCGGTCTTCACCTTGGTGGTGATCCAGGTGTCGTTGACCGGCTGGCTCGAATCGCCCTGCGAGGCGGATTGCGCGCGCTGCTCTTCCGGTTCGGTCTGCTGCTGCGCGAGCGCGCCGGCGCAGATCAGCGACAGGCCGGTGGCGCAGGCCACGGCCAGCAACGGACGGAAAACACGGGGAGTTGACCTGTTCATGGTTCCTCCTGTTTTGCGGAAACCGTGACCAGTCTTCCCACGCCGGCGTACAGCAGGCGTGAAGAGCGGCGGTTTGCGCCGCTTCCGGCAGGTGCGCCATTCAGTTGCGCCATGCAGACGTTAAGATCGCGGCACGATGAGTCCGGAGAACCCGCGCATGACCACCTCCCTCAATGTCGCCCTGCTCGGTTATGGCTTCGTTGGCAAGGTGTTCCACGCGCCGCTGCTGGGCCGCACGCCCGGCTGGATCCTGCACACCGTGGTGTCGCGCGATGCCGGCAAGGTGCATGCGGACCTGCCGCATGCGCGGGTGGTGGCCGATCCGGCGGAGGCATTCGCGGATCCGGCGATCGACGTCGTGGTGATCGCCACGCCCAACGACACCCACGCGCCGCTGGCCATCGCCGCGCTCGCGCAAGGCAAACACGTGGTGGTGGACAAGCCGTTCACCCTGTCGCTGGCGGAAGCCGAACGGGTGATCGCACAGGCGCGCGCCAGCGATCGGCTTGTCAGCGTGTTCCAGAACCGGCGCTGGGATGCGGATTTCCTGACCGTGCGCCAGTTGCTGGCCGATGGCGTGCTCGGCGAGGTGGCGGAGTTCCACTCCCATTTCGATCGCCATCGCCCGCAGGTCGCGCAGCGCTGGCGCGAAAGCGACGTGCCCGGTGCGGGCCTGTGGTACGACCTGGGCCCGCACCTGGCCGATCAGGCGCTGCAGTTGTTCGGCACGCCGCTGGCGGTGCAGGCGGATCTGGCGAAGCAGCGCCATGGCGCGCGCGCGCCGGACTACTTCCACGTCCAGTTGCGCTACCCGCGCGTGCGGGTGCACCTGCACGCGGGTTCGCTGGTGCCCGGCAACGGCCTGCGCTACGCCGTGCACGGGGATCGCGGCAGCTATCTCAAGCACGGGCTGGACGCGCAGGAAGATCGGTTGCGCGCCGGCGGCCTGCCCGGCGACACCGGCTGGGGCGCGGATCCACGCCCGGGCGAATTGGTCCTGGCCGGCGAGGACGGCGTACCGACCACGCATACGGTCGACAGCCTGCCCGGCGACTACCGGCACTACTACGCGGCGATGCGCGCGGCGATCGTCGACGGCGCGCCGCTGCCGGTCACCCCGGAGGAAGCGCTGGCGGTGATGCGGCTGATCGAACTGGGCATCCGCAGCGCCGACGAACGCCGCGAAATCTCCTACGCGTAGAGCGGAGCTTGCTCCGCTGATGCCGCGCGAGGTTTCTTTTTTCGCCGGACGCCTCGGAGCCGAGCGAGCTCGGCTCGACGTGTAGAGCGGAGCTTGCTCCGCTGGCGCCGCGCGCGGGAGGTTTCTCTATTCTCTGGACGCCCCGGAGCCGAGCGAGCTCGGCTCTACGTCATGGGTCGAGCAGGCGGGGGCCGGGACCTTCGTCCGCCAGTTCATCCAGCGGGTTGCGCAGCGGGCAGACCTTCAGCGACAGGCAGCCGCAGCCGATGCAGCTGTCCATGTGGTCGCGCAGGCGGGTGAGCCGCTCGATGCGGTCGTCCAGATCCGCCTGCCAGCGCGCGGAAAGCTTGCGCCAGTCGGCGGCGGTGGGCGTGCGCCCTTCCGGCAGCGAAGACAGGGCCTCGCGGATCTCGGCGAGCGGAATGCCGGTGCGCTGCGCCACCTTGATGATCGCGACCCGCCGCAGCACCTCGCGCGGGTAGCGGCGCTGGTTGCCGGCATTGCGCCAGCTGTGTATCAGGCCCTTGCTTTCATAGAAATGCAGGGTGGAGACCGCCACCCCCGCTCTCGCCGCCACTTCGCCCACGGTCAGTTCCATGCAGACGTTCGCCTTTTTCTTCGCCGTTTCCGGTTTGGCTTGCGCGGACATGGCCACACTCGCTTGACCTCAATATTGATTGAGGTTTTACCCTGTGCAGCCTCTCCCTGCAAGTCCTTGATGCGTCATGACTCCTCCCCTCGACCTGGCCCTGATCTATGGCAGCAACCGTGAAGGCCGCTTCTGCGACGTGGTCGCCAACTGGATCCGCGGCCAGATAGACCAGCGCCGCGACTACGCGGTGGACGTGGTCGACCCCGCCCTGATGGACCTGCCGCATCGGCACGGCATGACGCCCTCCGCCGATCTGGTCAACCTGCAGCAGCGGATCTGGCGCGCCGATGCCTTCCTGCTGGTGGTGCCGGAGTACAATTACGGCTATCCCGCGGCGCTGAAGTTCCTGATCGATTCGGTCCAGGAGCATTGGCAGGCCAAGCCGGTGGCGTTCGTCGCGTATGGCGGCGTCAGCGGCGGTTCGCGCGCGGTGGAGCAACTGCGCCAGGTGTTCTCCGGACTGCACGCCTGCGCGGTGCGCAATTCGGTACTGTTCCCGATGGCGTGGGACCGTTTCGGCGCCGATGGGCAGCCGCGCGACGCGGCGGCCAGCGCGCAGGCCGCCTCCACCATGCTCGACCAGTTGGCCTGGATGGGCCATGCCCTGCGCCAGGCGCGCGCGGCCTGGCCCTATCCCGCGCGATGACGGCCCACCGCCGCCGGAGATGGCGGGGCGGGCATTCCCCCTGACGTGCCGCGTGCACATGGAAGACCCGACCGATGTTCCGATTCTTCGAAAAGCGGATTGATCCCTATCCCGCCGGCGAACCCGCCACGCCGCCGCGCAAGCTGTTCGCGTTCCTGCTGCATTACTCGCGACCGCTGCTGCCGTGGCTGCTGCTGATGTCGGTCCTGACCGGTGCCATCTCCGCGCTGGAAATCCTGTTCTTCGATTTCATGGGCGATCTGGTCGACTGGCTCGGCAGCGCCGATCGCGCCAGCTTCCTGTCCACCCACGGTTCGACCCTGCTGTGGATGGGCACGCTGGTGGTGGTGGTGTACCCGCTGCTGGTGCTGGTGCAGTCGCTGGTGATCCACCAGACCATCTTCGGCAACTACCCGATGATCGCGCGCTGGCTGTCGCACCGCTACCTGCTGCGGCAGAGCGTGTCGTTCTTCCAGGACGAGTTCGCCGGCCGCATCTCGCAGAAGGTCATGCAGACCGCGCTGGCGATCCGCGAGACGGTGATGAAGCTGATGGACGTGTTCGTCTACGTCGCCGTCTATTTCGTCGGCACGGTGATCCTGGTCGGGCGCGCGGACCTGCGCCTGATCCTGCCGCTGGCGCTGTGGCTGGTCGGCTACCTGGTCATCCTGTTCTGGTTCGTCCCGCGCCTGCAGCGGGTGTCGATGGCCCAGTCCGACGCGCGCGCGCAGATGACCGGCCGGATCGTCGACAGCTACACCAACATCCAGACCATCAAGCTGTTCGCCCACACCATGCGCGAGCAGGACTACGCACGCGACGCGATGGACGAGTTCATGGTCACCGTGCACCGGCAGATGCGGCTGGTCACCCAGCTGACCGTCAGCCTGCACAGCATCAACGCGCTGCTGCTGGCCGGCGTGGGCGGACTGGCGGTGATGGCGTGGCTGCAGGGTTCGATCTCGCTGGGCGCGATTGCGGTCGCGATCGCCCTGGTGATGCGCATCCGCTCGATGTCGGACTGGATCCTGTGGGAAGTCGCCAGCCTGTTCGAGAACATCGGCACGGTCGAGGATGGCATGAACACCATCGCCCAGCCGCTGGCGATCACCGATGGCGACGGCGCGCGCGACCTGGAGGTCAGCCGCGGCGAGATCCGCTTCGAGCACCTGCAGTTCCACTATGGCCGCACCTCCAAGGTCATCGAGGATCTGTCGCTGGTCATCCGTCCGGGCGAAAAGGTCGGCATCGTCGGCCGCTCCGGTGCCGGCAAATCGACCCTGGTCAACCTGCTGCTGCGCTTCTACGACCTGGAGGGCGGGCGCATCCTGATCGACGGGCAGGACATCGCCCGGGTCCGCCAGGAGTCCCTGCGCCGCAACATCGGCATGGTCACCCAGGACACCTCGCTGCTGCACCGTTCCATCCGCGACAACATCCGCTACGGACGGCCGGACGCGGACGAGGCGCAGATCGTCGAAGCCTCCCGGCGCGCGCACGCGGATGAGTTCATCCGCACCTTGACCGACGCCAAGGGCCGCAGCGGCTACGACACCCATGTCGGCGAGCGCGGCGTGAAGCTGTCCGGCGGCCAGCGCCAGCGCGTGGCGATCGCGCGCGTGCTGCTGAAGGACGCCCCGATCCTGGTGCTGGACGAAGCAACCTCGGCGCTGGACTCGGAAGTCGAGGCCGCGATCCAGGAACAGCTCTACGCGCTGATGGAAGGCAAGACCGTCATCGCCATCGCCCACCGCCTGTCCACCATCGCCGTGCTCGATCGCCTGGTGGTGATGGACCAGGGCCGCATCATCGAAACCGGTAGCCACGACGAACTGCTGCAGCGCGACGGCCTGTATGCGGCGCTGTGGCGTCGGCAGTCCGGTGGTTTTATCGGATTGGATGTGGCGGAGGTGGGGTGACGGCGGGGATTCGGGATTCGGGATTCGGGAATGCTGCTCTTGCCTCCCCCTTTGTAAAAAGGGGGATTGAGGGGGATTTGCTTTTGGCGCCAAGAGCAAATCCCCCGTCACCTGCTTACGCAGGTGCCCGCCCCCTTTTTCAAAGGGGGCAATTGCGAGCTCCGGTTTTTTGCCTCCCGCTTGACCCGCCATTCGGCGGTTGAGAAGCGCTTGAGGTCAGGGGGATTTGCTCTTCCCTACACCAGCCATCCGCGCACCACGCACCTCTGCGCGTAGCGCCAGAACAGCAGGGCGATGACGATCAACACCGCCGGCATCACCAGCCCCGCCACGCCGTAGGCATCCCAGGCCGGCGTCACCAGGTAGGCGCCGATCATCTGCACCAGCAGCGCGAGCAGGGAGACGAAGAACATCGTCACCGCCCAGCGTTTCCCCATCAGCATGCCGATTGCACCCAATACGCCGCCGAACACCGCGATCGCGAAGGCCACGTTGAGCCACATCGGCGTCGCCTCGTAGACCTGGCGCTGCCGCTCGGTCATCGCTGCCAGCGCTTCGGCGCTCATGTTCACCTGCATCCAGAACATCGCCACGCCGATCAGGTTCCAGATCAGCGCGAGGACGGCGACCAGCCAGAACCCCTTGGAACGCGGAATCTCCATCGTGCCGTTCATATGCCCTTCCCTCCCCAGGTTGTCGGACGGCGCGAGCATACGCCCGGCGGACTGTCATTGCGCTTACGTCCTCAACGCGGGGCGAGCCTCCAGACAACATTTCCCACATCGTCCGCCACCAGCAACGCGCCGCCGCGGTCGAACGCCACGCCGACCGGCCGACCGCGCGCGTTGCCTTCGGCATCGAGGAAGCCGGTGAGCACGTCGATCGGCGATCCCGCCGGCTGGCCCTGCGCGAACGGCACGAACACCACCTTGTAGCCCGCCGGTTCGGAGCGGTTCCAGGAGCCGTGCAGGCCGATGAACGCGCCTTCGCGGAAACGCGCCGGCATCGGTTCGCCGCGCGCGAAGGCCAGTCCCAGCGCCGCCACGTGCGCGCCCAGCGCATAGTCCGGGGCGATGGCGCGCGCAACCCGCGCGGGATCCTGCGGCTGCACCCGCGCGTCCACGTGCGCGCCGTAATAACTGTAGGGCCAGCCGTAGAAGGCGCCCTCGCGCACGCGGGTCAGGTAGTCCGGCACCAACTGATCGCCGATCTCGTCGCGTTCGTTCACCACCGTCCACAGCGCGCCGGTGACCGGTTCCCATGCCAAGCCGACCGGATTGCGCAGGCCGGAGGCATGCACGCGCCGCCGGCCGCTGGCGATGTCGATCTCCAGTATTGCGGCGCGGTCGGTCTCGTGCGCCATCCCGTTCTCGCCGATGTTGCTGTTGGAGCCCACGCCGACGTACAGCCGGCGTCCGTCGGCGCTGGCCAGCAGGCTCTTGGTCCAGTGGTGGTTGATCGGTCCGCCGGGCAGATCGGCGAGCTTCACCGGCGTGGCGTCGATACGGGTCTGGCCGGCGCGGTACGGCACCCGCACCACCGCGTCGGCGTTGGCGATGTAGAGCTGGTCGCCGACCAGCGCCATGCCGAACGGCGAGAACAGCTCCGACAGCAGCACGTGGCGGGTCTCGGCGACGCCATCCCCGTCCGCATCGCGCAACAAGGTGATCCGGTTGGCGCTGGGCACGCCCGCGCCGGCCTTGGCCATCGTGCGCTTCATGAACCAGCTGCGCAGTCCCCCCTTCTCGCCGGGCTTGGGCGGCGCGTTGGTTTCCGCCACCAGCACGTCGCCATTCGGCAGCACGTACAGCCAGCGCGGATGATCCAGATCGCGGGCGAACGCCTGCACCGCCAGTCCTTCGGCTGCGGTTGGCGCCGCGCCCTCCGGCCAGCCGACCGCGGGAGCGATGTTGACCGTGGGAATCCAGCGCTTCTGCGGAGCCGGCAGTTCCGGCCGCGGCCCGGTTTCGCTGGCCTGTTGCGCAACGGAGGGGGCGCATGCGGTGATCAGCAGCGCCAGCCCTCCTCCCAGGATCTTCCGCATGCCCATGGCCGCGCTCCTCGAGAAGGACGATTCATGCTGGCCCTCCTAGGGCGAACGCCGTGTCAAGACCGGCTCAGGCGTCGTCCTGGCGTTGCACCGACACCGCCGGCACGCCGTCCTCGTCCATCCGCACACGGATTTCGATGGGCCGGCAGCAGACCTGGCAATCCTCGACATAGTCCTGATCCCCGGCCGTATCGTCGACGAACAGCGTGATCGCTTCACCGCAGTAAGGGCAGTCGATATCGGCGGAAGGCAGTTGCGGCATGGGTCGATGCCGGCTCAGGCGGAACCGAGCTGCACGATCTCGCGGATGCGATCCATCCACAGATAGTGCGCTCGCGCGGGATCGCGCTGGTCGTCCAGGCGGACCACCGCGTTGAAGCCTTCCACGCCGTCGGCGTCGCGGAACACCTGCACGCTCGGGCGGGTGGAGACGGTGCCGGTCAGCGTGCCGCCATCGGTGAGGCGCAGTTCCACCACCGCCTCGTCGGGCAGCGCCCGCACCATCGCCTCGAGCCGTTCGATGTCGGCCTGCCGCGTGTACAGCGTCTGCGGAACTTCGATCATGGCCGTCGCTCCAGGGAGGGACGGTTCCACTCTAGCGCCGCGACGATAAGCACCCGTGAAGGTGGCGGACCGTCAGGCGATCAGTTCGAGCAGCGCGCGCGCCGCCGGTTCGGACGAGGCGGGGTTCTGCCCGGTGACCAGCTTGCCATCCACCACCACGTGCGGCTGGAACGGCGGAGCGGCCTCGAAGCGCGCGCCCTTGGCCTTCAGCTCATCCTCCAGCAGGAACGGCACGATGTCGGTGAGCTCCACCGCCGCTTCCTCGGCATTGGTGAAGCCGGTGACCCGCTTGTCCTTCACCAGCGGCTGGCTGAGCGTTCCCTGCGCGTGGCGCAGCACCGCCGGTCCATGGCAGACCGCCGCCACCGGCTTGCCGGCGGCGAAACGGGTTTCGATCAGGCGGATCGAATCCGCGTCCTCGGACAGATCCCACAGCGGGCCATGCCCGCCGGGATAGAACACCGCGTCCACGTCCTCGTCGAGCACGTCCGCCAGCGGCCGCGTCTGCGCCAGTTCGGCGATCGCGACGGTGTCGTTGTTGAAGCGCAGCGTCGCCGGCGTCTGCGCATCGGCGGCGTCGCTCTTCGGATCCAGCGGCGGCTGGCCGCCGCGCGGCGAGGCGAGCACGATCTCCGCGCCCGCATCCTTGAACACGTAGTACGGCGCGGCGAACTCCTCCAGCCAGAAACCGGTCTTGTGGCCGGTTTCGCCCAGGCGATCGTGCGAGGTCAACACCATCAGGATCTTCATGATCCGGCTCCATGCGGGAACATCGAGGAAGTGGCGACGCTAGCAGCGCAACCGCTAAAGACAGGTAACGATCCCGTGGCGATCGCGTTACCGTCACCGCCCTGTCAACTTTCCGGATCAGCCCTGCTTGATGCGATGCCCGCCGAATTCGTTGCGCATCGCCGCCAGCAGCTTGTCGGCGAAGGAATCGTCCTCGCGCGAACGCAGGCGCTCCAGCAGCGACATGGTGATGACCGGTGCCGACACGTCCAGATCGATGGCCTCGGCCACCGTCCAGCGGCCTTCGCCCGAATCCTCGACGTACGGCGCGATGCCGGCCAGGGTCGGGTTCTTCTTCAGTGCATCGGAGGTCAGGTCCAGCAGCCAGGAACGCACGACGCTGCCATGGCGCCAGATTTCCGCGACCTGCTGCAGATCGATGCCGAAGGCTTCCTTGCGCTCCAGGATGGCGAAGCCTTCTGCGAACGCCTGCATCATTCCGTACTCGATGCCGTTGTGAATCATCTTGGTGAAATGGCCCGCGCCGGAGGGACCGACATGACCCCAGCCGCGATCGGCCGCCGGCGCGAGGGTTTCGAACACCGGCCGCAGCGCTTCCACCGCCTGCTTATCGCCGCCGATCATCAGGCTGTAGCCTTCGGCCAGGCCCCACACGCCGCCGCTGGTGCCGCTGTCGACGTAGTGCACGCCGGCCTCGGCCAGGCGCGCGCCGCGGCGCATGGTTTCCTTGTAGTTGGAATTGCCGCCGTCGATGACGGTGTCGCCGGCCGACAGCAGCGGCAGCAGCGTGTCCAGGGTGTCGTCGACCACGCCCGCCGGCACCATCACCCAGACGACGCGCGGCGACGGCAGCGCGGCGACCGCGGCCTGCAGGGAATCGGCAATGGCGATGCCGCGTTCGGCCGCCTGCTTGCGCGCGGGTTCGCCGGGGTCGTAGCCGTGCACGCGGTGTCCGCCGCGGGTAAGGCGTTCGGCCATGTTGGCGCCCATGCGGCCCAAGCCGATCATTGCCAGTTCCATAAATGCTCCTGAGTTCGGGGGAAGTGAGTGGAGGGGGAAATCGCGTGGCTCAGGCGGTCAGCCAGGCCCGCAGCAGGTCGTTGGTTTCGCGCGGCTTTTCCATCGGCGGAAGATGACCGCAATCAGTGAACACGTGCAATCGCGCGCCGGCGATGCCGGTCTGGAGAATCCTGGATTCCTCCGGCGCGGTCATGCGGTCGTCGTCGCCCACGCCGACCACGGTCGGCATCGACAGGGTGGGCAGCAGCGGCTGCGAATCGGGGCGTTCCAGGATCGCGCGCTGCTGGCGCAGGAAGGCGTCGCGGCCCACCCGCTCGGCCATCGCCATCACCTCCTCGCCGACCGGCGTGTCGACCCGGCTGGCATGCACCAGTTGCGGCAGCAGCTTGCGGGTGACCCCGGCGAAGCGGCCGCGCTCGGCCAGCGCCAGGCTGGCCCGGCGCACCGCCGCGCGCTTGGGCGGATCGGCACGCGCGCTGGTCGACAGCAGCGCCAGCCGCTCCACCCGCTGCGNCGCTGGTCGACAGCAGCGCCAGCCGCTCCACCCGCTGCGGCGCCTGGCGCAGGATCTCGAACGCCACGTAGCCGCCCATCGACAGCGCGCCCAGCGCGAACCGCGCCGGCGCCCGCGCCAGCACGCGCGCGGCCATCGCGCCGACGCTGTCGTCCAGGGTCAGGTCGGGGACGGTGATGTCGGCCAGGTCGGCCAGGCCCTCCACCTGGTCCCGCCACAGCCGTGCATCGCACAGCAGGCCGGGGAGCAGCAGGAGGGACGGGCGCGGGGAAGAAACGGGCATCCGCGAATTTTAGTCGCCCCGCGCCCCGAAGCCGAGCGCACGATGCTTTCCACGGGCGGAACACGCGCCTGGGCGTACCCTGAAAGGCCCCACGACGCCCCTCCTGAATGCGCATCCTGCTCACCGGCGGCACCGGCTTCATCGGCCGCGCCCTGTGTACCCGGCTCCTGGCCGGCGGCCATCGCCTGACCGTATGGTCCCGCCGCCCCGCCCTGGCCCGCCAGCGCCTGCCCGGCGTGGCGGTCATCGAGGATCTGGCCGAGGCGGGCGAGATAGAGGCGGTGGTCAACCTGGCCGGCGAACCGCTGGTGGGACGCCGATGGAGCGCCCGGCAGAAGCAGGCCATCCGCGATTCGCGCCTGAACACCACCGCCCAGCTGGTGCGCTGGATGGCCCCGCGCCTGCGCCGTCCGCATGTGCTGGTCTCCGGCTCGGCGATTGGCTACTACGGCGCGCACGGAGACGCCCTGCTGGATGAATCCACCCCGGCCGGCGACGATTTCGCCGCCGTCCTGTGCCGCGA
>NZ_JADHDV010000028.1 GCF_016820515.1 Pseudoxanthomonas beigongshangi
GCGCACGCGCCGGCGCAGGGCGGTCCAGCGGCGAAGCACCCCATTGTCCGCGCGGCGGCGCGGCACCCGGTGCCTGTCCGGCGCCCAGCGCGGCCAGCCGGCCGCTTTCATTCCAGGCAGATTCCAGGCGCAGGAACGCGACCCGGTGCGCGGTGGATTCGGCCAGCCACGCGTCCAGTCCGGCCTGGTCGGTCCCGGCCCACCCGTCGCTTTCGCGTCGCGCGAGCCAGGCCGCCGCGGCCTGTTCAATCTGTCTGCTGCTGGCCATGTCCCGGTTCCCTTCCTGCGTCCTGCAAGGCCTGCCGCGCGCGGGCGCGCGTCCCGCCACCGCCGTAGAAATGTTCGGCAATCAGGCGGATTCCCTTGGCGACATGCTTTTCCACGGTCTTCTCGCTGATGCCCAGGCGCGAGGCCACCTCTTTCTGTGGCAGTTCCTCGACCCGGCGCAGCCAGATGACCTCCCGGCACCGGTCCGGCAGGCGGTCGAAAGCGTCGGCCAGGCGCTTGAGCACCTGCCGGCCGCCACACCACCGTTCGGGCGATACCTCGTCTATCAAGACGTTTATCGAGTCGAAATCACCCACTGTCTCGATCGACACCACCCGGCTGCGGCGCAGCCGGTCGGTCATCAGGTGGCGCGCGGTGGCGAACAGGAACGACTTGGGCGCGGTCGGCACCGACTTGCCGGCGGCCTCGTAGACCCGCACGTACACTTCCTGGCGCAGGTCGTGGATCTCTTCCCGATGCGGCCAGCAGCGGCGCAGGAAATGCACCAGCGCCTCCTCGTGGACGAGGATTTCGCGGGCGAACCAGGCGTCGGTGGATTCGGTCATGCCACGACATTACCCCAATCCGCGCGGGCCAACGACGGCCATCGATGCTGCACAGCAGCGACGACCGGGGGAGGGGAAGCGCGTATCCGTTCGTCTTCAATGCAGGTGCCCCCTGGAGTTCCATGATGCCGTCGACGTCGTCCCGCCGCCTGTTCCTGCAACGCTGCGCGCTTCTGATCCTGACGCTGGCCGCCGCTGTCGGCACGGCGACCGCCGGGGATGCGCCCGCCACGGACGCGTCGCGCCGCGACGGCTACCGCTACTTTGAAATCGGCGACCTCACCGCCACGCGACCCGGCGCGACCGAGGCCGGGCTGATGCTGGTCGGCGGCGGCGATTGGCCCTACGACGCCTTCCGCTGGATGATCGAAAAGGCCGGGCATGGCCGCATCGTGATCCTGCGCGCCTCCGGCACCGTCGAGGCGCAGGACGAATTCTTCAAGGACATCGGCGGCATCACCGCCGCGCAGACGCTGGTGTTCGACGATCGCCGCGCCGCCAGCGATCCGGAAGTGCTGCGCATCGTGCGCGAGGCCGACGGCATCTTCCTGGCCGGCGGGGACCAGTCCAACTACGTGCGCTTCTGGAAAGGCACGCCGCTGAACGAGGCGCTGGACGCCCACGTGCGCGCCGGCAAGCCCATCGGCGGCACCAGCGCGGGCCTGGCGATCCTGGGGGCGTTCGCCTATGGCGCGATGGACGGCGGCAGCATCGTCTCGCCGACCGCGATGACCGACCCCGCGGGGTCGGAAGTCACCCTGGTGGATGATTTCCTGCACATGCCCTACCTGCAGAACGTGATCACCGACAGCCACTTCGGCGAACGGGATCGGCTGGGCCGCCTGATCGCCTTCGTCGCCCGGCTGTCGGCCGAACAGAAGCGCACGGACCTGGCCGGTATCGGCATCGACGAATACACCGCGCTGTGCATCGACGCCAGCGGCATCGCCCGCGTCCACAGTGGCGACGGCGGCCATGTCTGGCTGGTGCGCCCGCAGCGCCAGGCCGACGTGTTCGCCGCCGGCAAGCCGCTGACCTTCCGCGACGTGCCGGTCATCGGCCTGGATACCGGCAGCACGCTGCGGTTTCCGGACTTCAGCGTCGAGCATCCGGCGTTCGAGCGCCGCATCGATGTGGTGAACGGCGTCCTGGGCGACGCCGCGCGCACCGCCTCGCTAGAATCAACCCCCTGAACCACTGCCATTCCGGAATGACTGCCATGACGAACCTGTTGCGTGCGTGCTGCCTTGCGTTGTTGGGAATGGCGGGCACCGCCATCGCCGCGGATGCGGATCGGCCGGTGCTGGTCATCCACGGCGGCGCGGGCGTGGAGCGTGGCGATCTCGCTCCCGAGGAAATCGCCGCCGCGCGCAAATCAATGGAAGAAGCGCTGCGCGCCGGCCACGCCCAGCTTGCCGCCGGCAAGCCGGCGCTGGACGCGGTGGCCGCCGCGATCACCGTGATGGAGGACGCGCCCAGCTTCAACGCCGGACGCGGCGCGGTGTTCACCCATGACGGCAAGAACGAACTGGACGCCTCGATCATGGACGGTGCCAGCGGCAAGGCCGGCGCGGTGGCCGGCGTGCACCGGGTCAAGAATCCGATCCAGCTGGCGCGGCTGGTGATGGACAAGTCCAGGCACGTGATGATGGTTGGCGACGGCGCCGAGGCCTTCGCGACCGAGCAGGGCGTGACCCTGGTGGATCCGTCCTACTTCCGCACCGAGAAGCGCTGGCAGCAGCTGCAGAAGGCGCTGAAGGAAGAGGCCTCCGGACAGGCGCATGCGGATCTGGAAACGGCCAAGCATTTCGGCACCGTGGGCGCGTTGGCGCTGGATGCGCAGGGCAAGCTGGCTGCGGGAACCTCGACCGGTGGCATGACCAACAAGCGCTACGGCCGGGTCGGCGATTCGCCGATCATCGGCGCCGGTACCTATGCCGACGCGCGCTGCGCGGTATCGGGCACCGGCTGGGGGGAGTACTACATCCGTGCGGTCGCCGCGCACGACATCTGCGCGCGCGTGCGCTACGGCGGCCAGGACATCGCCAGCGCCGCCAGGGCGGTGATCAACGACGAGATTCCCAAGGCCGGCGGCGACGGCGGCGCGATTGCGCTGGGCGCCGACGGCAGCATCGCCTTCCCGTTCAACACCGAGGGCATGTACCGCGGCTGGATCGGCGCCGACGGCGTGCCGCACGTGGCGATCTTCGCCGACGACCCGCTGCCGATGCCGAAGAAGTAAGCCCGCTGAAATCCCGAACCTGTGGGAGCGACGTGAGTCGCGAATCAGATGCCCGGTAGCGCATGGCGCGAAAAGCTCGCGACTCACGTCGCTCCCACAGGAAGGTGTTCCCGCAGGGCGACAGGCGTGCCGAAGATCGGACACTTGTAGGAGCGACGTAAGTCGCGACCGTATCCCTTGAAGATCACGGGTCGCGACTTACGTCGCTCCTGCAGGCGCAAGCGCTGAATCAGCCCTGCGACCACACCGCCAGTTCGTAGCCGTCGCGATCCAGGAAGTGGAAGCGGCGGCCGCCGGGGAAGGCGAAGATGGGCTGGCTGATGCGTCCGCCGGCAGACTCGACCGCGCTCTGGCTGGCTTCCAGCTCATCCGACTGGATCACGATCAGCGCGCCGCCCGGGCGCGGCTCGCCATGCGCGAAGCCGCCGGTCAGCCGGCCATCGCGGAACTCGCAGTAGTCCGGGCCGTAATCCTGGAAGGTCCAGCCGAACGCCTTGCCGTAGAACGCCTTGGCAGTGGCGATCGAAGCGACGTTGAACTCGACGTAGTCGATGCGATGGTGGTGGGATTCGCTCATGGCGCGGCTCGTGTGGAGGGCGGGCGCGCAGTATCGCGCGATGGCCGGACGGCGTCTTGGAAAAAACGGCCAGCTCAGCCGTGCCGCTGCGCCAGCAAGTCGGTCGGTGTCAGTCCGGTGAGCAGGCGGGTGTCGCGGACCAGGTGCGAAGCATCGCCGTAACCGGCGTCCAGCGCGCGTCGCAGCAACGGCAGATCCGCCGGCGTACGCAGGAAGCGTTGCAGGCGCAGGATCCGCGCCAGCGTCTTGGGGCCGTAGCCGAAGGCATCGTGGCAGCGCCGCCGCAGGGTGCGTTCGCCGATGCCCAGTTCGCGCGCGAGCCTTGCCGGCGACGCGGCATCGGAATGAGCCAGGCGAGTGAACAGCGCGCGCATGGCGGGATCCGCAGTCGGCAGGCCCTGCCGGGCGACCGCGTGTTGCAGGGACCGCAGGCGATCCGCGGGATCGGCGGCATCGAAGGCCAGCCCATCGGTCAGCCGGCGCGCCCGCCGTCCCCACAGATCGCGCAGCGCGACCCGCTGGCCGGTGATGTTCCGCAATGGCAGGCCAAGGAACGCCTGCGCCGCGCCCGGCGCGAACCGGATCGCGGTCAGCAACGCGCCGGGCGCGATGGATGCCGTTTGCGCGATCGGATCCGGCCCGGCCACGAACACCTCGTCATCCGCCCAGATCAGATCGACGCAGCCGTCGGGGATGACCAGCACCTCCGCTGCCGGCCGCGACGGCGCCTGGTAGGTCCAGGCGCAGGCCAGGCCCGCGCGCAGCGGCGCGGCCGGCGCGACCTCGCGGTAGGCGGAAGGAGGAAGGTCGGAGGCGGCGTCGCGTGGCATGGTGTGCGCCACAGGTTACGCGCTTCCATCGTCAGCCTTCATCCCCGGAATCGGCGCGCCGCAGTTCCAGCCAGTGGTTGAGCGCGAACACGAAGTACGGATCCAGCACGCCCGCGGGTCCCTTCGGTCCGGACCAGGCCATCGCCTCGCCCGCGAGCGCGTCGCCGCGCAGTCGCAGATCCACGCGCAGCGCATGCCGGCGCCGCCGCGCGTCGGCGGTCGGCACCTGGCTGAGCGTGTAGCCGCGCAGGCGTCCGTCTTCGACTTCCACCTTGTCGAGCAGGCTCCACAGCTGATCGCCCAGCCGGAACAGCGCACGGCCATCTTCCAGTACGCGTAGCCGCGCGGGCACCGGCCCCTCATAGGTATGCAAGGTGCCCGACCAGTCGCCGCGCCATTCGGACGGCGCGGTGCCGATCGGCGCCGGCCGCGGTGCGGAAGCGGTGGCGGGGCCGGCGGCGGCGGCGGCGGCGGCCTGCGCGCGCCAGCCCGGCAGCAACTGCTGGAAGATCCGTTCGCGCACCTGCGCCACTGGTGCGCCGGACACGTTGCCCAGCACCGCCACCACCAGGCCTTCGGACGGCACCATCGTCAACGAAGCGGAGACACCGGACATCGAACCGCCATGTTCGTACCAGCGATAGCCGCCGTCGTCGATTACCTCCAGCCCGATGCCGTAGCGGGCATGCGGATTGGTGCGGAAGGCGTTCTCGACCATCGCGGCGCGGTGCCGGGCATCGAGGATTTCGCGTTGCCCCGGCAGCGGCCGGCCGAGGAAGAACAGCCCGAACCGGGCCAGATCCGGCGCGCTGGCGTACATCGCCGCGGCGCCGGGCTCGGCGAAGCCGTAGAACGGAATCGGTTCGCGCTTGCCGCCATAGCGCGCCGCCGCGTGCCGCTCCAGGCCGGGTCCGGTGTCGATGGAGGAATGCCGCATGCCGAGTGGTTCGAACACCCGTGTTCGCAGTGCATCGCTATAGGACTGGCCGGTGACCCGTTCGACGACATGGCCAAGCAGGCCATAGCCGAAATTGTTGTACTCGTGAACCTCGCCAGCGCGACGGTACAGATGCCCATAACGCTGGATGGATTGCGCCATCGGCGGAATCAGCGCGCGCTCGGATTCGCCATAGAAGAATTGCTCGGCCGTGCCCAGCCCGGACGTGTGGTTGGCGACGTGGCGGATGGTCGCCGCGTCGGCGTCGTCGACCCACGAATGCAGCCCGGCCTCGCCCAGATGCCGGTTGACGGGATCGTCCAGGGCGATGCGGCCTTCCTGCACCAGCGTCATCAGCGCGACCGCGGTGAAGGTCTTGGTCACCGAGGCCAGCGAATACATCGTGTCGGCATCGGCGGCGATGCCGCGTTCGCGATCGGCCACGCCGAAGCCTTCGGTCCACAGCAGGCGGCCGTCCTTCGCCACCGCCACCGACATCGCCGGCACGTCGCGTTCCTGCATGCGCGTGCGGATGTATTCGCGCACCGGCGCAAAGTCCGGCTCGGCGGCGTGGGCGGACAGCAGGGACAGGCACGGCAGGGGCAGGCACAGCAACAGCAACAGCGCCGCGCAAGTTTGGCGGACACG
The DNA here is from genome assembly GCF_016820515.1 of Pseudoxanthomonas beigongshangi. Classification (GTDB taxonomy): domain Bacteria; phylum Pseudomonadota; class Gammaproteobacteria; order Xanthomonadales; family Xanthomonadaceae; genus Pseudoxanthomonas_A; species Pseudoxanthomonas_A beigongshangi. The sequence continues at coordinate 6,068 of NZ_JADHDV010000028.1, forward strand.
TGAAAAACAGGGGAAAGACAGCAACATCGACAGACTCCGGGAGCAATCCAGTGAACCGGCGCACGTTCGTCGTGCGCGGTGTTCCGAAGTTGTCGGCGGATACTGTCCGGAGCGGACAGGGTAGGCGAACGCGTGCGCGGCTTCAAACGCGCGGCGCGCTCAGCGTTCGGAATGCCCGCTGTCGTCGTAGTCGCGGCGGGTGAACAGATCCGGATGGATCAGCTCGATGAAGGCGCGCGCCTGCGGTGACAGGAACTTGCCCTTGCGCACGATCACGCCGTAGCTGCGCGCAGGAAACCAGTCGCTGAGCGAACGCGTTGCCAGTCTGCCGCGATCGGCGTCGGTCAGGCAGATCGAACTGACGATCGACACGCCCATGCCCATCGCCACGTATTGCTTGATCACTTCCCAGCCGCCGACTTCCAGCGCCACCGTGTAGGGCACGCGGTGCTGCTGGAACACCAGGTCCACCAGCCGGTAGGTAATCTGGCGCTTGGGCGGAAGGATCAGTCCGTAGGGCGAAATGTCGGCGAGTTCGAGTCGCGGCTTGTTCGCCAGCGGATGATCCGGCGGAGTGATCAGCAGCGGTTCGAACCGGTAGATCGGTGCGTAGCTGAGATCGGCGGGCACATCCATCATCGAGCCGACCGCCAGATCCACCGCGTCTGAGCGCAGCAGATCGGTGCCGTCGGCGGTGATCGCGTTATGCAGGGTCAGGCGCACGTCCGGGTGCTGCTGGCGGAACAGTTCGACGATGCGCGGCAGCAGGTACAGGATGGTGGAGCTGTTGGCGGCGATGTTCAGTTCGCCGGCGTCCAGCCCGGCGACCTTGTCGTGGAAGGTCGCCTCCAGACCGTCGATGCCCTCGACCAGCGGCTGGGCCAGCTCATACAGCAGTTGCCCCTCGCGGCTGGGACTCAGGCGCCGGCCGCTGCGCTCGAACAGCACCACCCCCAGGTCTCGCTCCAGCGCCTGCAATTGCAGGGTGATGGCCGGCTGGCTGACGAACAGCGCCTCGGCCGCCCGCGATACCGAGCCCAGCCGGACGGTCTGGCAGAACGCCCGCAGGGGCTTCAGCCGGTCCGACTTGTAGGCAAATCGCAGCGTGGGCGGGCGTTTTTCAGGCATTCTGGCCGAAATATAAGTTCAGCTTATTAAGTGCATTGACAAAACTGTTTTGTCAAATAGTATGCTGCGGCGCACGGTGGACCTCCAAGCAGCAGGAGTCCCGAAATGTCCGCCGCCGTTGCCCTGAGCCAATCCGAACCCGCGTCCCGCCCCACGCCCGGCATCAGCCTGACCGTCCGCCATCACGAGCAGGCCGCGCTGTTGCCGCCCGCCGCCTTGGCGCTGCTCGTCTCGCTGCACCGTGCGATCGAGCCCGGCCGGCAAGCCCGGCTGGCCGCGCGCCGCCAGCGGCAGGCGTTCTTCGATGCCGGCGGCCTGCCGGACTTCCGCGACGACACCCGCGCCATCCGCGAGGGCGACTGGCGGGTCGCGCCGCCGCCGGCGGCGCTGCTGGATCGCCGGGTCGAGATCACCGGGCCGGTGGATCCCAAGATGGTGATCAACGCGCTGAACTCCGGCGCGAAGGTCTACATGGCCGACTTCGAGGATTCGACCGCGCCGACCTGGCACAACCTGCTGATCGGCCAGCAGGCCCTGATCGGCGCGGTGCGCGGCGACCTGACCCACACCGCACCCAACGGCAAGCGGTATGCGTTGAAGCCGTTCGATGAGCAGGCCGTGCTGCTGGTGCGCCCGCGCGGCTGGCATCTGGACGAGAAGCACGTGCTGATCGATGGCCAGCCGATCGCCGGCGGTCTGTTCGATCTGGCCGTGTATGCCTTCCACAACGCGCGCGCGCTGGCCGAGCGCGATCGCGGCCCGTATTTCTACCTGCCCAAGCTGCAGAGCATGGAGGAGGCCGCGCTGTGGGAGACCGCGCTGTCGCACATCGAGGCCGCGCTGGGCCTGCCGCAAGGTCAGATGAAGGTCACCGTGCTGATCGAGACGCTGCCGGCGGTGTTCGAGATGCATGAGATCCTGCACGCGCTGCGGGATCGCATCGTCGGCCTGAACTGCGGCCGCTGGGACTACATCTTTTCCTACATCAAGACCTTCCGCCGCCATCGCGACCGGGTGCTGCCCGAGCGCGGCCAGGTGACCATGACCCAGCCGTTCCTGAAGGCCTATTCGGAACTGCTGATCCAGACCTGCCACCGCCGCGGCGCGCATGCGATGGGCGGCATGGCCGCGCAGATTCCGATCGGCAACGACGAGGCGGCCAACGAACAGGCGCTGGCGCGGGTGCGCGCGGACAAGCTGCGCGAGGTCACCGCCGGCCACGACGGCACCTGGGTGGCGCATCCGGCGCTGATCCCGATCGCGCGCGCCATCTTCGACGAACACATGCCCACGCCGAACCAACATGGCGTGCTGCGCGAGGACGTGCGGGTGGGCCGCGACGATCTGATCCGCCCAAGCACCGGCACCATCACCCGTGCCGGTTTCGAGGGCAACGTCGAGGTCTGCGTGCGCTACCTGGCCGCCTGGCTGGACGGCAACGGCTGCGTACCGATCCATTGGCTGATGGAGGACGCCGCGACCGCCGAGATCGCGCGCACCCAGATCTGGCAGTGGCTGCACACGCCCGGCCTGCACCTGGCCGACGGCACCGCGATCGACTTCGCCCTGCTCGACGCCACCCTGCGCAACCTGCCGGCCCGCCTGGGCGACCGCGCGGCGCTGCCCGGCGGCGACAGGGTCGACGAGGCCATCGGCCTGCTCGACGCATTGAGCCGCAGTGAAGACCTGGCCGAATTCCTGACCCTGCCCGCCTACACCCGCATCGACTGAACCCCCATTTCCGGAGAATACCCATGAACAAGCTGCCCACCGCCCAGGACATCCAGAAGGACTGGGACACCAATCCGCGCTGGCAAGGCATCACCCGCAACTACAGCGCCGATGACGTCGTGCGCCTGCGCGGCACCATTCCGGTCGAGCATTCGATCGCGAAGATCGGCGCCGAGAAGCTGTGGAACTACCTGCAGACCGAGGACTTCATCAACGCGCTGGGCGCGCTGACCGGCAACCAGGCGATGCAGCAGGTCAAGGCCGGTCTGAAGGCGATCTACCTGTCCGGCTGGCAGGTCGCGGCCGACGCCAACCTGGCCGGCCAGATGTATCCGGACCAGTCGCTGTATCCGGCCGACTCGGTACCGGCGGTGGTCAAGCGCATCAACAACACCCTGCTGCGCGCGGATCAGCTGCATCACGCCGAGGGTGACGACAGCACCGACTTCCTGCAACCGATCGTCGCCGACGCGGAAGCCGGCTTCGGCGGCGTGCTGAACGCGTTCGAGTTGATGAAGGCGATGATCGAGGCGGGCGCGGCCGGCGTGCACTTCGAGGATCAGCTGGCCAGCGTCAAGAAGTGCGGCCACATGGGCGGCAAGGTGCTGGTGCCGACCCGCGAGGCGGTGGAGAAATTGAACGCCGCGCGCCTGGCCGCCGACGTGATGGGCGTGCCGACCCTGCTGGTCGCGCGAACCGACGCCGAGGCCGCCGACCTGCTGACCAGCGACATCGACGCCAACGACCAGCCGTTCACCACCGGCGAGCGCACCGTCGAGGGCTTCTTCAAGACCCGCAACGGCCTGGACCAGGCGATCAGCCGTGGCCTGGCCTACGCACCCTACGCGGATCTGGTGTGGTGCGAGACCGGCAAGCCGGACCTGGAGTTCGCGCGCAAGTTCGCCGAGGCGATCCACGCGAAGTTCCCCGGCAAGCTGCTGGCCTACAACTGCTCGCCCTCGTTCAACTGGAAGAAGAACCTGGACGACGCCACCATCGCCAAATTCCAGAAGGAAATCGCCAGCTACGGCTACAAATTCCAGTTCATCACCCTGGCCGGCTTCCACAGCCTGAACTACTCGATGTTCAACCTGGCCCACGGCTATGCGCGCCGCCAGATGAGCGCATTCGTGGAACTGCAGGAAGCCGAGTTCGCCGCCGCCGACAAGGGCTTCACCGCGGTTAAGCACCAGCGCGAGGTCGGCACCGGTTACTTCGACGCGGTCACGCAGGCGATCCAGCAGGGCCAGTCCTCGACCACCGCGCTGAAGGGCTCGACCGAGGAGGAGCAGTTCGCGGAGAAGGCGGCGTAGTCCACGAGGGCCAAGCACATGAAAGAAGAACGCCGGGTCGCCCGGCGTTCTTTTTTCCGATGGTTGAGATCACAACAAAAAAAGTGATGCAACTAACTCATTTTTGAACTGTGTCCGCGTTCCGGACGCGCGAGTGAAAGCGATGCCTAGGATGAGGCTCGCAAGTTCAAGGAACGGAATCCGTGGGAAGTGATACAAGAAGAAAGACGGAAACTCGCCGTATTGAAAGTGTGCTGATGGGTTGCGGTCTCTTGTTCGCGGGGCTGCTGTTTCGTCCGGCCAACGCAGGAGTCATCCTTGATGCCAGTAGTCATGGGAGCACCAGATACGGGCTCGCCATGCGGCCAGCCGGCGGCGATGACTTCGATGATGAACAGGGTCTTTTTTTTGGCGTCCCGGAACCCGCACCACTTACCCTCGAAACTCGCCGAGATTTTCTGGAATCGGAGTCCCCTGGGGGAGCGCATCATGTCCAATCGGCCAGTCGCCATGGATGGGATGTCCGAGCAGCGCGCGCGCGCTCGGTGGGATATCGCAAGACCGAGACCATCGAATATCACGATGACACCGGGCTATGGGTGCTGGGACAAGTCAAGCGAACGACGACCAATGGCGTGGAAACCAGCCGGACCGAGTACGGCTGGAAAGCTCTGCCGTCGAGGACTTATGCGTTCGGCAAACAGCAACAGACTCTTGGTTACTACGCTGACGGCAACCTGAAGTCAGCGAAGGATGGCAACGGAAATGCGACCACTTACAGCGGCTGGAAGCGCGGCATTCCGCAGCGCATCACCCATGCCGACGGTACATCCAGAACGGCGGCCGTGAATGATGCTGGCTGGATCATCTCGACCACGGATGAGAATGGTTACAAGACCTGTTACGGTCATGACGCGATGGGAAGGCTTTCACGCCTGATCCATCCTTCCGAGACTCGGGCAGGCATTTGCGATGCCGGTAGGTGGGCAGCGACGACACAGGTATTCGAACCGGTGGCCCGGGCGGAGTACGGACTGGCCGCTGGCCACTGGAGGCAGACGACCAGTAGCGGCAACGCACGCAGGGTGAGCTACTACGACGCGCTGTGGCGTCCATTGTTGGTGCGTGAATACGACGTGGCGAATCTGGCGGGAACCCAACGTTTCAGCCGGTTCGCTTACGACCACGAGGGAAGAACGACGTTTGCCTCTTACCCGGGTTCGACCGAGAGGCTGACCGCTGGCATCTGGACGGAGTACGACGCCCTGGGCCGGGTGACGTCCGTGAGCCAGGACAGCGAATTGGGTCCGCTGACCACCATCACCCAGTACCGGGGCGATGCAACGGGCGCATTTGTGCGCACCATCAGCCCGCGGGGCGTAGTGACGGTGACCCGCCACCAAGCCTTCGATCGGCCCAGCTACGACACCCCGGTACTTGTCGATCAGGGTCAGAACCTGACCGAGCGGGTAGGCATCGACATCACCCGGGACGTGTTCGGAAAGCCACTGTCCATCCGCAAACGCGATGCGGCCGGGACGGTCGCGGTGACCCGCAGATTTACCTACAACAGCGCCCAGGAACTGTGCAAAATCATCGAGCCTGAGACCGGCACGACGGTGTATGGCTATGACGGAGCGGGCAATCTGGCCCACTCAGCGATGGGCTTGCGGGGATTTGGAGACGCTGCCTCCTGTAGTGGCAAGGGAGGCTGGCTCCAGGTGAAGTCACGGGCGGCCATGCGCACTTACGACGCGCGCAACCGGGTCAAGACGCTGGTATTCCCGGACGGGCGGGGCAACACTACCCACACGTATACGCCGGATGGCCTGCTGGCCAGCACGGCGGTGGACAACGATGGCACCAACGTGGTGACCACCAGCTATGGCTACAACCGCCGCCGCCTGCCCACCAGCGAGCGGATGCAGTGGGGCGGGATCAACTGGGGTATCGGCTACGGCTACGACACGTTGGGCCATCTTGCATCGCAGAGCTACCCAAATCGGCAGAGCGTGCATTTCGCACCCAATGCGTTGGGCCAGGCGACCCGGGCCGGCACCTACGCCACCGGGGTGCAGTACTACCCCAATGGGGGGATGAAGCAGTTCACCTACGGCAATGGCGTCGTCCACACCATGACCCAGAACGCGCGCCAGTTGCCGGCACGCAGCACCGACAGCAACGGGGTGCTGGACCTGGGCTATCTCTACGACAAGCACGCCAACGTCATCGGCATCACCGACTACACGACCGGTGCGCGCCAGAGCCGCGCCATGATTTACAACGGGCTAGACCAGCTGGTCCGGACCACCGGCCCCAGCTTCGGCACGGCCAACTACAGTTACAACGTGTTGGACAACCTGACCTCGGTGAAGGTGACCGCTGGCAGCCATGTACGCAACCACACGTATCACTATGACGCCACAAACCGGCTCACCAGCGTGACCAATACGGTGGGCGGGGCCACGGTGATGGGGCTGGGTTATGACGTGCAGGGCAATCTGCGTAACCAGAACGGCCGGGTGTTCAACTTTGATTTCGGCAACCGGCTGCGCGGCGTCAATGGCGTGGCCAGCTATGTGTATGACGGCCATGGCCGACGGGTGCGGGACTACACCACGGCCAGCAAGTACAGCCTGTACAGCCAGAGTGGGCAACTGGTGTTTGACTCGGATGCCCGGGCGGGCAAGTCGAGCCAGTACGTGTACCTGGGCGGCAGCCTGGTGGCGGTGCGGGAGGTGGCCGGTAGCGTGGCGACGGTGAAGTACCAGCATACCGATGCGCTGGGCACGCCCATCGCGGTGACGGACGCGGCCAAGGCCATCGTCCAGACCAGCGAGTACGAGCCCTACGGGCAGCTGACCAACCGAACACTGACGGACGGGCCGGGCTTCACCGGGCATGTGCAGGATGCGGCCACCGGGCTGACCTACATGCAGCAGCGGTATTACGACCCGGTCATCGGGCGGTTCCTGTCGGTGGACCCGGTGACCGCGTACTCCAGTCCGGGTGCCAACTTCAACCGGTACCGGTATGCGAACAACAATCCGTACAAATTCATCGATCCGGATGGGCGAAAGGCCAAGCCAATTGATCCGAATGCCAGGACTGGTTGTGGCAGTTCGTCCTGCCCATCAGGAGGCAATAAAAGAACCAGAGATTGGGATCCATCGAAAGGACGCGGATCAGACCGAATAGATACCTCGGATGGTCCTCGAGTGTGGGTAAGCCCTACAGGAAAAGGAATTCGGGGATGCGATGGGTATGGATGTGGTCACAACGGAGCTCGTCGAGCTGGAGGAGCCAGGCAACATCTAGGGAGCGACTTCGTCTCCGATGCAGGTCAGACCGTACGTGCGCCAACAAATGGGTTGATAGAGCGCAGATCAAATCCATATGCAGATGACGCTCGCTACACGGGACTACAACTACGAACAGACGAAGGAATAGTAGTGAAGTTATGGTACGTGAGCCCTAAGGCGCAGATAGTAGGGTCTGAAGTCGCGGTCGGGCAGGAAATTGGTACGGCCCAGGATCTGTCAACAAAGTATAGAGGAAACATGACAAATCACGTTCATGAGAGGATCACTTCGCCGGAAGGAAAAAACGTAGATCCCGCCTCAATAACATGGCCACTTGAATAGATTGAAGGAAGACTATGTCAAGGATACTCGTGTGCCTAATGGTTTTTCTGATTCAATCTTGTTCTATAGCTGGAATAAAAAAGTTCGAAGGTTCTTATTTCTGGGGAGTGGAGGAAGAAGTGCTGGTTTCGTGCGGGGGAGAATCATTCTGGCTTGAAGGAAGTCCATCCGATCTCGGACCTTTTAGGGATATTGTTCGTAAAGAAAAAGAAAGCGGTTCTGACAAGCCTATCTTTGTCGAACTACTGGCAACCGAGGGGAAAAAAGCCACTGACGGATTCGCCATGGACTATGAAGGCGTTCTGGTGATAAGAAAGATCAGGCTGATATCTAAGAATGTTCCAGAGAGGTGCCATTTTGAAGATGTGACGGAAAATCAGTAGGGCATCAATTCCGCGTGAAAACGTATCGAGCTATGCACTAAAGGCAATGCCGAAGAAGCGAAAACAACTGGTGCATCTCGCGCATTTAAATCCAGAACTGTTAGGGGTGTATTTCGGTCTCAATAGGGGCGAAATCAAGGGCGACTCGACAACTAGAGGCGCCGTGGCAATGAATAGATACTTGTTAGTACTTGTGGTTTTGCTTTTTGCCTGCACGGGTGACGGGGACGTGGAATCACAGACTAGAGTCGTCCAGAAGATCTCAAGTCAAGGTGACTACATGATCAACTCCAGTTCTGGGAGTCTGGGGGGGGCCTATGTAGGGATGAGCCAATCCGAGCTTTCATCCATGCGATATCCACAATCCCATGGCTCTTCGCTTCCAGAAGGAGAGGAGTATGAGGTCGTCAAAGTTACGCTTGGGCAGGTGGAAATAGACTGCATTCTTGATGAGAAAGGGAACGTCCATAGATTTTCAACCTATTCGATTTTGGTTCGCGATGAATGTGGTGCCGGTGTTGGGGCTAGAGTGGCTGAGCTGAAGGAAAAGTATCCCGGTGGAAAGATTCTGATCGGCGATGAGGATGGGCGATTTGCCAGCTTCGTAAATGGAAGCAGAGTTATATTCGTTCTAGATCAAAATAGCATTGATGATTCATGCTTCGACGATATGGAAAAGAAGTGCGGGCTCGATGAGCAGGACGTCAAAGTGAAGCAGCTGGTGGTTTCTTTTGCGGCCGCTGCGGCCTCGTGATGAAGGCGTGCGGGAGTCGGAAAAAGTGGCGGCGCTGAACATGGATATTTCAGTTGGACTGTCTCGCCGGTCGGAACCATGAGATCTGCTGCAGCTGTTATAGTTCTATCTTTCTTGTTGTCTGCATTTTGGGCGGACAATCAAGCATGGAAGAGAGGGCGTAGTTACAGGATTGATTTAGGGATCATTCCAATTGGGGCGAATCCGAACGATATAGATAAGTTTGCCGCTACAGATGCAAGCGGGAGGACAACTTTAGTGATTGCTCTGCCTGGGACGAGGATGGGATTCGCTATGCAATTTTCGATGGTGCGGTCTCTGTTGTTTCTGCGCACCGCAAAGAAGTATCTCATCGCTTACGACTTCCTGCCGGAATGATGTTTGGCGAGAAGATCGATGTTTCTGCAAACAAGGCTGGAAAATTCTTCCTCGTTCATTTTGATTCTTCGAAATCAAGCGATCGTACTGTTTATGTGTCAAGGGAGGATGTCCGATCTTCGTCGGGAAGATTGTTCGCTCTTGAACTCGTAGGAGACAGTCAAGGGCGTCTTGTCGAGGTTGTTCAGAGGACAGATTTCTGAAGATCTTCGCTTGGAACTTCAAGTGGAGGTCGGGCTATAGGAGGAAATATGCCAAGATCCCAATGGCGTGGTGAACAGCAAAAATATGTCGCCAATGTATGGCAAGTGGCGATGCCTGGCTCCCTAGAGAATCAGGTAGCAAAGCAATGAATTTTGGCGGCGTGCCATTCTTGGTTGGACTAAGCATAATCGCTGGATGCGCGCACGCCAGTTGCTTTGGTGGTCAGGTTGTTGACGAGGTTGAGATCCCATCTACTTTTCTTTCCTACCTGCGTGCGAGGGACGTTGATGCCGTTGCCTGCATGGCAAGGAATGAGAAGATCTTTGACCATGTTTCCATGGACTTCTTGGTGGGAAGCGACGGTTACGGGTTCCCGGTAAGGGAAGATTTGAGATCCGCCACTGTGATACTCAGCAATCAGGAAGTGATCACGAAGACAGTCACTCAGACAAATGATGACGGGTCAAAGGAAATTGATGTTGTCTATCTGCCGACTTCAACCGCAAGAACGTTCGAAGAACTGGACGCGATGGTAAGAAATGGTACGGCGGAGCCGTTTCTCAACTATGTCGTTTGCAGGTTTCACCTGGACAACGGCGAGGTATCGATGCCCCACGTCTGCTATGCCGCAAGTATCGAAACGCATGCCCCACCCGACCAGGAATCGGTGCAGGGCATGCTGGAATGTTGCTTTACTTCTTCACCGCCTGCTGATGCGACTTCAGCGCATCGGTCAGGCCCGGCACGCCGTCGGCGCCGGCCGGCACGCTGATGCTGGAGCCGGCGAAATCCTGGCCGATGGGTTCGGCGCGTCCGCCCAGGCACTGGGCCAGGAAGCCTTCGGTCACCGCGTTGAACGCCTTGCTGTTCTCGGGGCGGTGGAAGCCATGGCCTTCATCCGGGAACAGCACGTAGGTGACCGGGATCTTCTTGGCCTGCATCGCCTTGACGATCTGGTCGCTCTCGGCCTGTTTCACCCGCGGGTCGTTGGCGCCCTGGCCGATCAGCAGCGGTTTCTTGATCTGGTCGGCGCGGGTCAGCGGCGAGCGTTCGGTCAGCCACTTGCGGCCTTCCTCGGTGCGCGGGTCGCCCATGCGCTTGGCGAGCTGCTCGAAGAAGCTGGCCCAGTACGGCGGCACCGTGCTCAGCAGGGTGTTGAGGTTGGATGGGCCGACGATGTCGACGCCGCAGGCGAACGTGTCCGGGGTGAAGGTCAGGCCGGCCAGGGTGGCGTAGCCACCGTAGCTGCCGCCCATGATCGCCACCTTGTCGGAAGTGGTCACGCCCTGCTTGACCGCCCATTGCACGCCATCGATCAGATCGTCGTGCATCTTGGCGGCCCACTCGCCGTTGCCGGCGTTGGTGAATTCCTTGCCAAAGCCGGTGGAGCCGCGGAAATTGACCGACAGGACCGCGTAGCCGCGGTTGGCCAGCCACTGGTTGGTGTTGCTGTAACCGTAGGCGTTGCGCGACCACGGACCGCCATGCACCAGCAGCACCATCGGCACCGGCGTGTCGGCCTTGCCATCGTTGTTGGCGTCGGCGCCACGCGGCAGGGTCAGGTAGCTGACCAGGGTCTTGCCGTCGCGGGACGTAATCTCCACCGGCCATTGCGCCACCAGCGGCTTGCCATCGAGCTTCGGCTGCACCGAGAACAGCTTGGTCAGCTTGCCGGCGTCGCGGTCGTAGCGGTAAAAGACAGCCGGTGTCTGCGGAGCGGCGTAGACCACGATCCAGGTCTTGTCGTCGTGGGTGCGCGCGGCCACGCTGGTGTCGCCGGGACCGATGCCGCGAAGGCGCTCCAGATCCTTGGCGATGGACGGATCCACCACCTTCCATTCCTCGCGCAGGTAGTCCGAGGCGACCGCCTGAACCCGTCCGGTGACCGGATGGCTCAGCGAATCGCCGACGTCCGCGCGCGCGTCCTCGAACACCAGTTCGCGCTTGCCGCTGGCCACGTCGATGGCATACAGCGCGGCGGTGTTGCGCTTGCGCGAATCGGTGAAGTACAGGGTCTTGCCGTCGCTGGTCAGTCCGCCCGGACCGGTGGTCAGCGAATCCTCGAACGGCACATCGTCGAACTTGCTCCAGCCGCCCTTGCCGTCGGCGGCGAGCACATCCTGGCCACCGTCGGGTCGCGCGCGGGTGGCGAAGCGCAGGGTGTAGTCGGCGTCTGCGATGTAGCCGGCGATCTGGGCGTCGTTCTTCTGCACCAGCTCGCGCTTGCCGCTGGCCAGATCGACCTTGTAGAGATCGTGCCACTGCGGGTCGCGATCGTTCATGCCCACCAGGATCGTGTCCGGATGGCGATCGCTGACACCCGCGACCTGCGCGCGGGTCTTCGGAAACGGCGACAGATCCCTGGACTCGCCGGACTTCAGATCCACCGCGTAGAGATGGAAATCCTCGTCGCCACCGGTGTCGCGCAGATAGAGCAGGGTGTCGGTCCGGTAGGACCAGAAATACTGGCGGATGCCGCGTGCCTTGTCGGCGGTCACCGCGCGCGCCTGCGACGGATTGTCGGCGGGCGCCACCCACACGTTGGCCACGCCATCGACCGGCGCTACCCAGCTCAGGTAGCGGCCATCCGGGCTGATCTGCACATTGCTGCGCTCGGGATTGCCGAACAGGATCTCGCGCGGGATGAGTTCGACCTCGGACGATGCGACGGCGGCCTGTTGCGCGAAGGCGAACGGACTGACGAGTGCGGCGGACAGTGCTGTCGCGATCAGGGTGGTGCGGAGCATGGCGTTCCTCCTGGATGAGCCGTGTGGTGGCGGACGCGGCGTCGCCGCGAAAGCGCAGTAGACCACACGCCCCGGCGTCGCGGCGGAGTGTCGAAAGTCCGGGGGCCGGTTGGGTGCTTCCGCGAAAGGGAGGCTGGCGCCTCAGGGCAGCGGGCCGATCTCGGTGACCCTGGCCGACGCCACGCGGGCGGGTTCGGCAATGACATCGATGGCGACGATACGGCCGTCGCGCACGGCCATCCGGAACAGGGCGCGCGGTACGCCGTCCGGCGCCCAGATGGCGGCGGGCAGGCCATCGACCAGCGCGGCCTGTCCCGCCTGGGCGCGGCCGAGGAAGGCACTGGCCACCGCGTCGACGCCACGCTGTTCGCGTGCCAGCACCGGCGCGCCGTCGCCCTGCCTGTCCCGGCTGCCCTCGATGGCGGCGACATCGGCGCGCATCACCACGTCCGGTGCCAACAGGGACAGCAGGCCCTGGAGATTGCCGGTGCGCGAGGCGAGCAGGAAGGCATCGACCACCTGGCGGGCACGCGCGCGATCGGCCAGCGCGTCTGCGCCGGCACCCTGGACCCGGCGCCGCGCACGGCTGGCCAGCTGCCGCGTGGCTTCCACGCTGCGATCCAGCATGTGGGCAATCTCTTCGTACGGCACCGCGAACATGTCGTGCAGTACGAACGCCACGCGCTCGGCCGGGGCCAGCGTATCCAGCACGATCAGCATGGCCGGGCCGATCGAATCGGCCAGCAGCACCTCGTGTTCCGGACCGGCACTGGCATCGGCGGCGGGCAGCGCCGCGTCCGGCACCAGGTCCATCGATTCCTCGCTGCGCACCTTGCGCGCGCGCAGCAGATCCAGCGCCAGCCGGGTCACCACCGTCGTCAGCCAGCTGGCAAGATTGCCGACCTCGGTAGCGTCGGCACGATTCAGGCGCAACCACGCCTCCTGCACCACGTCCTCGGCTTCGGCGTGCGAGCCCAGCATGCGGAACGCAACGGCCTCGAGCCGGGTGCGGTTGGACTGGAACTGTTCGGCCAGTCGATGCAAATCTGTCATGGAGAAAGATCCTGGGAGAAACCGGTTTGACGCGCCAGCGGGCCGGGACGTGACGCAACGTTCGGAAAAAGAAACGATCCGCGATGATGGAGATGTATCCGTCACGCCGGCCGATGCCGGCGCGTCATGGGAATGACCACCAACCAAAGGAAGTTCCCATGCAAGCCCGTATGCCCAACCCCGCCGTCATCCACCACGATGCCATGAAGGCGCTGCTCGCGCTGCACCAGTCCACGCAAGGCAAGGGCATCTCCGATGCCCTGCTGCACCTCATCGACCTGCGGGTCAGCCAGATCAATGGCTGCAGCTTCTGCGTGGACATGCATGCCCGCGAATGCCGGCAGGCCGGTGAAACCGACGAGCGGCTGTTCGCCGTCGCGGTCTGGCGCGAAGCGCCGTGGTTCACCGAGGCCGAGCGCGCCGCGCTGGAACTGGCCGAGGCGGTGACCCGCATCGCCGACCGCGGCGATGCCGTCAGCGACGAGGTCTGGTCCCGCGCCCGGGCCCACTACGACGAAGCCGCATTGGCCTCGCTGCTGATCGCCATCGCCAACATCAACGTCTGGAACCGCCTGAATGTCGCCACGCGCCAGCCGGCCGGGCAGCGGGTGAGTTGATCCACGGTTCGCCGAATCACGGGCCGTTCCGCGCAAGGCCGATCCTGTGCGGCGAAGCGGAAGCGATGGCGCACGTCGGGGTGCTCCAGGAGAGTCGCCTGACCCTCAACGCCGGTCGAAGCCGACCGGCGAAGTGGCGGACACGGTATGCGCGCCGCGAACCACGAGATAGCCTCGCGTGGTCGTGGTCTTCTTGTTCAACGGCGCGCGCATCGCCGTCCAGACCTTGTCCAGATCCGCCCAGGCCGGTGGATACCGGTGGGCGGCGACGTCCAGGATGAGCAGGCGATCACTGGGCGCGTGATAGGCGGCGACCGGCGAAATGTGGCCCATGCGGACCTGGCCCAGATCCGCGCGTTGGTAGTTCACCAGCAGGTAGTCGCCCTCGCGGCGCAGGTTCTCGCGCGCCCGTTGCCGGAACGAGGCCCGGTCCGTCGCCGAGGCGAACACCACGTCCACCTGCGCGCCATGTGCGCGCAGCAGGCCGGCCAGTCCGTTGAGCGACATCCCTTTGAAACTCGTTTTCAGCGGACCCGGCCCGGCGTGGGGATAAGCGAACAGGGCGCGCGGGTCCCGCGGCGCGTCGGCGATGCCGGCTGCGTTGAGCACGGTGATGGCACTGGCCACGCCGCAATACGCCTTGCGCGTCTGCGGGACGAAACTGCCGGTCAATTCGTCATGGTCGGCGCGCTCGCTTTCGGCCAACAGGCGCCGGCCCAGCGGCGAGTCCAGCGGAATCAGATCCCCGGGCAACGCCAGCATCCGCGGTGCCGGCGCGCGCAGGTATTCGTTCCACACCGCGCCCGCGCCGCCCGCCACCGCGATCAGGACGACCGCAAACAATCCGACCAATCCCGCCCGCTTCATGGCGACCTCGGCTATGGCGAAAGCGCGCCGCCGCCGTTTTCGCGGCAGGCGGCCAAATGACTACAGCGCGAAATGGATGAAATGGCGGTGAAGCAACAGGTACCCGGCAATGCTGGAGTGAAACCGGAACGGGCATTCGAGCCGGATCTGCCGGCAGCGGTGCCATGCCCTCTAGGGCTTGCCCCGCTCAATCCTCCGGTATCCCAATGCCTCGGTCAGATGTGATCTGTCGATGCGTTCGGCGGCGGCCAGATCCGCGATGGTCCGCGCCACCCGCAGCACCCGCTGCATGGAGCGCGCGGACAGTCGG
Organism: Pseudoxanthomonas beigongshangi; assembly: GCF_016820515.1. Lineage (GTDB taxonomy): Bacteria > Pseudomonadota > Gammaproteobacteria > Xanthomonadales > Xanthomonadaceae > Pseudoxanthomonas_A > Pseudoxanthomonas_A beigongshangi. The sequence continues at coordinate 21,176 of NZ_JADHDV010000028.1, forward strand.
AGCCGATCGATGGCGTGTTCCAACAATGCCTGGTCGGCATCGTCGAGCCTGCACAGCGTCAGGGTTTCCGCCTGGCCCAGTTGCGCGTTGAGCCGGCCGGCGCGCGCCAGCTGGATCGCGCGCGCCTGTTCCACCCGCACCCGCACCTGCGTGCTGGTCTCGCCCGGTGACGCATCCGGACGCAATTCCCTCGGCGGCAGGCGCGGCACCTCCACATGCAGATCGATGCGGTCCAGCAACGGGCCTGAAATGCGGCCGCGATACCGCTGCACGACATCGCTGGAGCAGCGGCAACGCCCGCTGTTGTCGCCGGCCCAACCGCACGGGCAGGGATTCATCGCCGCGACGAGCTGGAAGCGCGCGGGAAACTCGGCGCTGCGTGCCGCGCGCGAGATGGACACCGTGCCGGACTCCAGGGGCTCCCGCAGCACTTCCAGCGCGCGTCGGTCCCACTCGGGCAATTCGTCGAGGAACAGCACGCCGTTGTGGGCCAGGGAGATCTCGCCCGGACGCGGTTCGGTGCCGCCTCCCACCAGTGCGACTGCGCTGGCCGTATGGTGCGGACTGCGGAACGGTCGCCGCCGCCAGCGCGCCGGATCCAGCCCGCGGCCGCTGATCGATGCGATGGCGGCCGTTTCCAGCGCCTCCGCTTCGCTGGCTTCCGGCAGCAGTCCGGGCAGCCGCGACGCCAGCAGGGTCTTGCCGCAACCGGGCGAGCCGACCAGCAGCAGATGGTGGTTGCCGGCGGCCGCCACCTCGAGCGCGCGGCGCGCCTGCACCTGCCCGCGCACGTCACTGAGATCGGGAACGAACGATGCGTCGGGCGGCGGTGTTTCGGCGACCGGCAGTTCGCGCTGGCCGCCCAGGGCGGCGCAGACCTCCAGCAGGGTGCGCGCGGTGCGAGCCTGGCCGTCGCGGGCGAGCGCCGCTTCCGGACCGTTGGCCGGCGCGACAATCAGCGTCCGTTGCGCGCGCGCGGCGGCCAGCGCCGCTGGCAGCACGCCGTCGACGCCGCGCAGCTCGCCGGTCAGGCCGAGTTCGCCGAGGAACTCGTAATCGGCCAGCGCGTCGCGCGGGATCTGCCCGCTGGCGGCCAGGATGCCGAGCGCGATGGGCAGGTCGAAGCGCCCGCCGTCCTTGGGAAGATCGGCCGGCGCCAGGTTGACGGTGATGCGGCGGGCCGGGAATTCGAACTGCGCGCAGAGGATGGCGGCGCGCACGCGGTCGCGTGCCTCGCGTACCGCCGCCTCGGGCAGGCCGACGATGTGGGTCTGAGGCAGGCCACCGGACAGGTGCACTTCCACCCTGACCGGAGGCGCGGCCACGCCCGCCCGTGCACGGCTGTGCACCAGCGCCAGGCTCATGGCGGCGGAATCAGGACTGGGCGGTGGATGCGGAGGCGGGCGGTGCCACTTCCAGTGCCTGGACAGTGCGTTCCAGGGCTTCGAGTTTCTCGCGGGTGCGCAGCAGGACCGCGCGCTGGACCTCGTACTCCTCGCGGGTCACCAGGTCCAGCCTGGAGAGGCCGCTCTGCAAGGCGCCCTTGAACGCCTGCTGCAGTTCCTCGCGGGATTCGCGCAGGCTCGGCGGGACCAGATCACTGAGGCGGCGGGCGAGGTCGTCGAGATGGTTGAGATCGATCATGGGGGGTCTCCGGCAGTGAAGCCGAGCATTGCATCCGGGAGTCGTCCCGGCCATCGGGATTCACCGCGTCGCGCCATCGGAGAAATCCCGCGGCGCCAGGTCGACATTGAACCCGACCCCCGCCCCGGCCGCAACCACGATATGCTGCCGCCAGCATTTCCGGAGAACAGTCCCGATGAAGATGATCATGGCCATCATCAAGCCGTTCAAGCTGGACGACGTGCGCGAAGCACTCGCCGAATCCGGCATCGCCGGCATCACCGTCACCGAGGTCAAGGGCTTCGGCCGGCAGAAGGGCCACACCGAGCTGTACCGCGGCGCCGAGTACGTCGTCGACTTCCTGCCCAAGGTGAAGCTGGAAGTGGCGGTGACCGACGAGCAGGCCGAATCGGTGGTGGAAGCCATCGTCAAGGCCGCCGGCACCGGCAAGATCGGCGACGGAAAGGTGTTCGTCTACGACCTGGAGCGGGTGGTGCGCATCCGCACCGGTGAACTGGACGCGGACGCGCTGTAGTGCGCGTCGCGAAGCGGTTCCTGTTCATCGCGCTGCTGTGCCTGGCGGCGACGGTATCGGCGACGAGCGTGGTTCCCAAGCCGCTGGCCGAAATGGTGCGGGAAGCCGACCATGTCGTTGTGGCGACGATCACCCGCGTCGACATGGTGGACGGCAAGGGCCGGTTGCTTGCGGATCCCGAGTCGCGGACCGGTCCCGGTTCGGCCAACCAGATGCGTCTGCATCTGGAGGTCCATGAAGTGATCGCCACGCGGCTGCCACCGGTTTCCCGCACGATCCGGGTGCCGTTGTGGATGATGTGGCACTACGAGTTGGGCACCATGCAGAAGCATCTCACCGGCCAGCGTGGCATTTTCCTGCTCACTGGGCGCGACTACCAGCCGGTGTATCCGGCCAACTTCCAGCGTTCGCTGGATGAGCGGGCGGAGATACAGCGCTTGCTGGAGCACTGAGATCAGGAGTACCGGATAAAAAAAGCCCCGCATCGCGGGGCTTTTTTCATCGAACCGGCAGCGCTTACTCGCCCAGCGCCTTGGCCACGAACGGCGGGGCGACCAGCGCGCCGGTGTGCAGGTGCGCGCTGTAGTACAGGGTGTCGAAGCCCTTGTTGGCGGCGTCCTGCTGGCGGAAGTCGAAACCGCCGGACTTGCGTGCCATGGTCACGCTCCACCAGCCGGTCGGGTAGCACGGCTGCGGGAACGGCAGGGTCTTGAAGGCGGTGAAGCCGGCCTTGCCCATCTCGCCGCGCATTTCCTTGATCAGGTCCAGCAGCGCCAGCGGCGACTCGGACTGCTGCACCAGGATGCCGTCGTCCTTCAGCGCGCGGAAGCAGCTTTCGTAGAAGGCCTTGTTGAACAGGCCCTCGGCCGGGCCGACCGGATCGGTGGAGTCCACGATCACGATGTCCACGCTGCCGGCCGGGCAGTTGGCCATGTAGGCCACGCCGTCGTCGAACAGCAACTCGGCGCGCGCGTCGCCGTTGGATTCGCACAGCTCGGGGAAGTACTTCTCCGACATGCGGGTGACCTGCTCGTCGATGTCGCACTGGGTGGCGCTTTCCACGCCCGGGTGCTTGAGCACCTCGCGCAGGGTGCCGCAGTCGCCGCCGCCGATGATTACCACGCGCCTGGGCGCGGCGTGGGTGAACAGCGCCGGGTGGCTGATCATCTCGTGATAGAAGAAGTTGTCGCGCGTGGTCAGCATCACCGCGCCGTCGATGATCATCAACTTGCCCCAGTCGGTGGTGTCGTAGATCTCGATCTTCTGGAACGGCGACTGCACCTCGTCCAGCTTGCCGGTGACGCGGTAGCCGATGGCCGAGCCGGTGGGCTGGAAGTGTTCGATGTACCAGTTGTCGTTCGTGGTCATGGTCTGTCCTGGGGGGGGAAGGATCCGGCCGTTGTCGGCGGGCGCGACGGCCGTGGCCGGTGGGCCCGCGGCCACCGGGGTGAGGCGGGGACGGCGAGGGCGCGCATTGTAACGAACCCCCATGACCACTGCCTGTAGAATGCGCGTCCGTTCGTATTCAGCTGGAAACGCCGATGTCCTGGTCCACCGACCAAGCCCGCAAGACCTATTCCATCCCGCACTGGGCGGAAGGGTATTTCGACGTGGATGCCGCCGGCCGCATGGTGGTCTCGCCCAAGGGCGACGGCGGACCGGTCATCCCGTTGCCGGAGGTGGTGGATGCCGCGCGAGCCAACGGCGCCAAGCTGCCGCTGCTGGTGCGCTTCCCGGACATCCTGGGCGACCGCCTGGGCAAGCTGCAGGCCGCCTTCGCCCAGGCGCAGGCCGACTGGGATTACCGTGGTGGTTACACCGCCGTGTACCCGATCAAGGTCAACCAGCATCGCGGCGTGGCCGGCACCCTGGCCTCGCACGCCGGCGAGGGCTTCGGCCTGGAAGCGGGCAGCAAGCCCGAGCTGATGGCGGTGCTGGCGCTGTCGCGCCCCGGCGGCCTCATCGTCTGCAACGGCTACAAGGATCGCGAGTACATCCGGCTGGCCCTGATCGGCCGCAAGCTGGGCCTGCAGACCTTCATCGTGGTGGAAAAGCCCTCCGAGCTGCCGCTGGTCATCGAGGAGGCGCGCAAGCTGGGCGTCAAGCCGGGCCTGGGCGTGCGCATGCGCCTGGCCACGCTGGGCGCGGGCAAATGGCAGAACAGCGGTGGCGACAAGGCCAAGTTCGGCCTGTCGCCGCGCCAGGTGCTGGATCTGTGGAAATACCTGCGCGACGCCGGCCTGCAGGATTGCCTGGGCCTGCTGCATTTCCACATGGGCTCGCAGATCTCCAACGTCCGCGACATCGCCAACGGCATGCGCGAGGCGACCCGCTACTTCGTCGAGCTGTCCAAGCTGGGCGCGAGCATCACCCATGTCGACGTCGGCGGCGGCCTGGGCATCGACTACGAAGGCACCCGTTCGCGCAGCTACTGCTCGATCAACTACGGCCTGAACCAGTACGCCAGCAACATCGTGCAGCCGCTGGCCGACGCCTGCGAGCAGCACGGGTTGACCCCGCCGCGCATCGTCACCGAGTGCGGCCGCGCGATGACCGCGCACCACGCGGTGCTGGTGGTCAACGTGGCCGAGGTGGAGCAGGCGCCGGAAGGCCGCGTGCCGCCTGCCCACGACGACGAGCCGGCGGTCATCCGCCATCTGCGCGAGATCCACGCCGAACTGGACGAGCGGCCGGCCGTCGAGCTGTTCCACGAAGCACAGCATCATCACAGCGAGGGCCTGTCCCTCTATGCATTGGGCCAGCTGGATCTGGTCCATCGCGCGCGCATCGACGATCTGTTCTACGCCATCGCCCACGCGGTGCGCGGGCGCCTGAGCAGCGACGAGCGCAGCCACCGGGATCTGCTGGATGAACTCAACGAGCGGCTGGTGGACAAGTATTTCGTCAACTTCAGCGTGTTCGAATCGATTCCCGATGTGTGGGCGATCGACCAGGTCTTCCCGATCCTGCCGATCGAGCGCCTGGACGAAGCGCCGGATCGCCGCGGCGTGATCGCCGACATGACCTGCGACTCGGACGGCATGGTGGAAACCTATGTCGAGAACGAAGGGCTGGACACCTCGCTGCCGCTGCATTCGCTGAGGTCCGGCGAAAGCTACCGGCTGGGCATCTTCCTGGTCGGTGCGTACCAGGAAATCCTCGGCGACATCCACAATCTGTTCGGCGACACCGATGCGGTGGAAGTCAGCGCCGACACCGGCACCGGCTACCTGCTCACCCAGCAGCGCCGCGGCGACACCACCGACGTGATGCTGGATTACGTGGGCTACAAGCTGGATGACCTGCGCACCGCGTACCGTACCCGTGTCGCCGAAGCCGGATTGCCGCAGGAAGAAGCGGCGGCCCTGTCCGACGCGCTGGAAGCCGGCCTGACCGGCTACACCTACCTGTCGGACGAACCGCTGGCGTAAGCCCAACAAACCGCCCTTCCCCCGCTTGCGGGGGAAGGTGCCCGAAGGGCGGATGGGGGCGAAGCGGTCGGGGTCACACCCCCATCACCCCCGATGCACCTGGAACCCGGCGAACGACTGCGTCACCGGCATCAGCTCCAGGCGATTGATGTTCAGATGCGGCGGCAGCGTGGCGACCCAGAACAGGGTTTCGGCGATGTCCTCGGCGGTCATCGGCGCCGCGCCCGCATACAGCTTGTCCGACGCGCCCTGATCGCCATGCGTGCGCACCAGGGTGAATTCGGTTTCGGCCATGCCCGGCTCGATCGAAGTCACCCGCACGCCGGTGCCGTGCAGATCCGAGCGCAGGCCCAGCGAGAACTGGGTGACGAACGCCTTGGTCCCGCCGTAGGCATTGCCGCCCGGATAGGGGTAGGTGCCGGCGATCGAACTGATGTTGATGATCGCGCCCTTGCGCTCGATCAGCGCCGGCAGCAGGCGATGGGTGAGGGTGACCAGGCTGCCGATGTTGGTGGCGATCATGGTCCGCCAGTCTTCCAGGCTGGCCGCTTGCGCCGGCGCGGTACCCAGCGCGAGACCGGCGTTGTTGATCAGCAGATCAATCCCGCGAAAGGCTTCCGGCAATGCCGCCAGCGCGGCATCCAGGGCGGCTTCGTCGCGGATGTCGAAGGCCGCCGCATGCACGTGGTCGCCGCCGAGTTCGTCCACCAGCGCCTGCAGCCGATCCGCGCGACGACCGGTGGCGATCACGCGCCAGCCGTCGGCGACGAAACGGCGCACGGCGGCGGCGCCGAAACCGGAGGTCGCTCCGGTGATGAGGGCGGTTCGGGTCATGGGGGCTCCTTGAAAATCAGCCGCACGCCTGGGGATTCAGCGTGTGGGTGGGATACAAACAAAAGCCCGCCACGCGGGCTGCGCGTGGCGGGCGGATATCGAAACCGGATGCGGCATGCGGACTCCTCGGCGCTCGCGGAAGTCCGGCGCGATCACTGGGCCTTGATGGCCATCGCGGGCAGGCCGCCGCTGGCCAGTTTCTGCTTGGCCTCGGCCAGTTCGCTGGCGGTGCCGTAGGGTCCCATGCGCACGCGATAGACGGTCTTGCCGCCGATCTGCGCGGACTCGACCCGCGCGCTCAGGCCCAGCAGGGCGATCTTGGCCTTGGTGGCCTCGGCGTCGCCGGACGCGCCGAATGCGCCGGCCTGCAGGATGTAGCGCGCGCTGTTGTCCGCGTCGGCGACCGTGCGCGGTTGCGCGGGCTTGCTCGTCGGCGCGGTGGCCGGACTGGATGTCGTGGCGGCGGCGGTCGCCGGTGCCTCGTCGATCGGGCGCGGCAGCGTCGCCGGCGTGGTGCCGGTGGCGGGAGTGGTCGTGGCGGGCGTTGCCGCCGCAGCGGCGGCCGCGGCCTTTTCCTCGCGTGCCTTGCGCGCGGCTTCCTCGCGCGCGCTGGCGGCCAGCTCCGCGTCGGACATCTGCACTTCCTTGCCCGGCAGCAGGGTGTAGAAGTCGTACTGCGGTTCCTTGGCCGGCGCCTGCGCGTCGGCATCGCCATTCGCCGCCTGCGTCGCGCCGGACGCGGCGCCGCTGGGGGTGCCCGCCGATTCGGGCACCACCGCCTCGACATCGGCCGAAGCCACCGGTGCCGGCTGCGCGTCGGGATTCGGCTGCGGCCGGAAGAAGCCGTCGCCATCCTTCTTCATCAGGCCGGGCGCGATGAAGTAGATCGCCAGACCGATGAGCAGGCCGAGCAGCAGCCACACCCAGGCCGGGGTGGCGTGGCTGGAATTACGGGTGGCCTGACTCTTGCCGCGACGTGCCGCCATTCAAAAAATCTCCGGTTACATTTTTTCGGGCGCGCTCACGCCCAACAGATCCATGCCGTTGGCCAGCGCCTGCCGCACGGCCGAGGCCAGCGCCAGGCGCGCGTCGCGCGCATCGGCGTCCTCGACCAGCACCGGCGTGCCGCCGTACCACGTGTGGAAAGCATAGGCCAACTCGCGCAGGTATTGCGCGATGGCATGGGGTTCCAGCGACTCGCCCGCCGCTTCCACCACTTCCGGATAGCGCGACAGTTCCACCATCAGCGCGAGCGATGATTCGTCGTCCAGCCGAGCGAGGTGGGCCAGGCCATTGGCCGGGTCGTAGGCGTAGCCCTTTTCGGCCGCCTGGCGATGCAGGCTGCACACGCGGGCATGCGCGTACTGCACGTAGAACACCGGATTGTCGTTGCTCTGCTGGCGCGCCAGGTCGATGTCGAAGGTCAGCTGCGAGTCCGGCTTGCGGGCGATCAGGAACCAGCGCGTGGCATCGCGTCCGGCTTCCTCGATGAGATCGCGCAGGGTGAAGTAGCTGCCGGCGCGCTTGGAGAGTTTCACTTCCTCGCCGCCGCGCATCACCGTGACCATCTGGTGCAGCACGTATTCGGGATAACCGGCGGGAATGCCCTCGTCCAGCGCCTGCAGGCCGGCGCGCACGCGCGCCAGCGAACCATGGTGGTCGGCGCCCAGTTCGGTGATCGCGCGACCGTAGCCACGCTGCCACTTGCTCAGGTGGTAGGCCACGTCCGGCACGAAATAGGTGTAGGTGCCGTCGGATTTGCGCATCACCCGGTCCTTGTCGTCGCCGAAGTCGGTGGACTTCAGCCACAGGGCGCCGCCTTCCTCGTAGGTGTGGCCGGAGGCGACCAGTTTGCCGACGGTCTCCTCGACCTTGCGGTCGGCGTACAGCGAGCTTTCCAGGAAGTACACATCGAACGACACGCCGAACGCGGCCAGGTCCAGGTTCTGCTCGCGGCGCAGGTAGGCCACGGCGAACTGGCGGATGGCCTCCAGGTTGTCGGGATCCTTGCCGCCGACCACCACGTGGCCTTCGAACTCGACGCTGTCGCCCGCCAGATAGGCGTGCGCGACATCACCGATGTAGTCGCCGCGATAACCATCCTCCGGCCAGCCTTCGCTGTCCGGGGTCAGGCCCTTCGCGCGCGCCTGGGTGGACTTGGCCAGGTTGTCGATCTGCACGCCGGCGTCGTTGTAGTAGAACTCGCGGCGGGTGTTCCAGCCGTTGGCGGCCAGCACCCGGGCGATGCAGTCGCCGATGGCGCCGGCGCGGCCGTGGCCGACATGCAGCGGACCGGTCGGGTTGGCCGAGACGTATTCCACGCCCACCACGCGGCCGGCGCCACTCTGGTTGCGGCCGTAGGCGGGACCCTGCTGTAGGGCGGTGGCGACCTCGCGCTGGTAGGCGGCGGTGGTCAGGTGGAAGTTGATGAAGCCGGGGCCGGCAATCTCCACTTTCGCCACGTCGTCGCTGGCCGGCAGGGCGGCCACCAGCGCGGTGGCGATGGCGCGCGGATTGCTGCGCGCGGCCTTGGCCAGCAGCATCGCGGCGTTGGTGGCGAAGTCCCCGTGCTCGCGGGTCTTGGGTCGCTCGACCACGAAATCCGGCGTGGCGGTGTCGGCCGGCAGGGTGCCGGCCTGGCGCAGGGCATCGATGCCCTGGGCGATCAAGGCGCGTAGGGAGGCTTTCACGGAGGGTCTGCGGATGTTGCGGGACCGGGCATTTTACGCGGAACCGGCAGGAGCGTCCGGCGGGGCCTGAACGGCGCGGCGCGGAGGACGCGATCCCGCCGGGGCGGTCACAGCCAGCCGCGCTCCGCCAGCGAGGTCGGCGGACCGTCCCCGACCACGAAATGGTCGAGCAGGCGGATGTCCATCAGCGACAGCGCGTCCCGCAGCCGCAGGGTGATCAGGCGGTCTGCCTCGGAGGGCGCGCTGTTCCCGGATGGGTGGTTGTGGCCGACGATCACGGCCGCGGCGTTGTGCGCCAAGGCCCGCCGGACCACCTCGCGCGGATGCACCTCGGCGCTGTCGAGGGTGCCGCGGAACAGTTCCTCGAACGCTAGCGCGCGGTGGCGCACATCCAGGAACAGCGCCGCGAACACCTCGTGATCGTGCGCGCGCAGGCGCTGGCTGAAGTAGCGGCCGGCGATGGTCGGGTCGGTCAGCTGCTCGCCGCGCTCCAGATCCGCGGCCAGGTGGCGGCGGCCGATTTCCAGCGCACCGGCCATCCGGCTGGCGCGGGCCGGCCCCAGCCCCGGCAGGGCGACCAGTTCCCTGGGCGGACGGTCGAGCAGCCGTCGCAGTGGCCCGTGGTTCGAGAGCAGGTCGCGGGCGGTGGCGACCGCGTCGCGCCCGCGCAGGCCGGAACCGAGGAACAGCGCCAGCAGTTCGGCGTCGGAGAGCGCGGCGGGGCCGCGGGTGAAGAGCTTTTCACGGGGCCGTTCGTGGATGGGCCAGTCTCGGATGTGCATATGGTCAAGATGCCCGGTCCGCCGCCACGCCGCCATCAGGCGGGAGGGGACCATCGGGTAAGCTAATCCCCTGTTCGTCTGTAGGAAACCCGACGTGACCGGAAGTCTCGAGCCACGGCCGCTGCAGGGCCAGCGCCTGCTGGTGTGTGTGGGCGGCGGCATCGCCGCGTACAAGTCGCTGGAACTGGTGCGACGGCTGCGCGACGCCGGCGCCGATGTGCAGGTCGCCATGACCGAAGGCGCCCAGCAGTTCGTCACTGCGCTGAGCTTCCAGGCCCTGTCCGGCCGTCCGGTCCGGACCAGCCTGTGGGACAGCGCCGCCGAAGCCGCCATGGGCCATATCGAACTCGCGCGCTGGGCCGATCGCATCCTGATCGCCCCGGCCACCGCCGACCTGCTGGCGCGGCTGACCCACGGATTCGCCAACGACTTGGTCACCACCCTGTGCCTGGCGACCACCGCGCCGATCACGGTCGCGCCCGCCATGAACCACCGGATGTGGCAGCACCCGGCCACGGTGGCCAATCTGGCGGTGCTGCGCGCGCGCGGCGTGCAGATCATCGGGCCGGAAGACGGCCCGCTGGCCGAAGGCGAATCCGGCCCCGGCCGGTTGAGCGAGCCGGAGGACATCGTCGCCGCGCTGGCCGCCGGCCACGCGCCGGCCGTGCGGGACCTGGCCGGCGTGCGCGTCGTCGTCAGCGCCGGCCCGACCTACGAGGATCTGGATCCGGTCCGTTACCTGGGAAATCGCAGTAGCGGCAAGATGGGCTTCGCGGTGGCGGCCAGCGCGGCGCGGCGCGGCGCCGAGGTGGTGCTGGTGGCCGGTCCGGTCCATCTGCCGACCCCGGCCGGGGTCACCCGCATCGACGTGCGTTCGGCCGCGCAGATGCGCCAGGCCGTGTTCGGTGCGTTGCCGGCCGACATCTACATCGGCGCGGCCGCGGTCGCCGACTACACCCCGCGGGTGGCGGTGCCGAACAAGATCAAGAAGACCGGCGAAACCCTCAGCCTGGATCTGGTGCGCACGCCCGACATCCTGGCCGAGGTCGCGGCCCAGACCCAGGCGCTGAAGTTGGTGGTCGGGTTCGCCGCCGAGACCGAGAACGTCGAGCATTACGCGCGCGGCAAGCTGCAGGCCAAGCGCCTGGACATGATCGTCGCCAACCGGGTCGGCATCGCCGATGGCGGTTTCGAAAGCGATCAGAACGCGCTGGTCGCCTATTGGAAGGACGGCGAGCGCGATTTCGGTTCGGCGCCGAAGACCCGGCTGGCCGACGCCCTGATGGATCTGATCGTGGAGCGACTGAACGCATGAGCCCGGCTGGCACGCAATCCGTGGAACTGAAACTGCTGGACCCCCGGTTCGGCGACGAATGGCCGTTGCCCGCGTATGCGACCGAGGCCAGCGCCGGCGTCGACCTGCGCGCGGCGCTCGACGCCACCCTCACCCTGCAGCCCGGCGACGCCGCGCTGGTGCCCAGCGGCCTGTCCGTGCACCTGGCCGATCCGCAGCTGTGCGCGGTGGTGTTGCCGCGCTCCGGGCTGGGCCACCGGCATGGCATCGTGCTGGGCAACGGCACCGGCCTGATCGACGCCGATTACCAGGGGCCGCTGCTGATCAGTGTCTGGAACCGCGGCCACGAGGCCTTCGCCATCCAGCCCGGCGACCGCATCGCCCAGTTGGTGGTGCTGCCCATCGTGCGCGTAAGCTTCCAGGTGGTGGACGCATTCGCCGACAGCGCCCGGGGAGCAGGCGGTTTCGGCCATACCGGATTGCGCTGAGAGGGGACGGGCGCGAATGAGCAGATCGAGCGAAGCTGGACGTCGGTTGCCGCTGGGCGACCTTTCGCGGGCACTGCCCGGGTTGGCCGTGCTCGGCCTCCTGCTGGCCGGATGGCTGGGCTGGAGCGGCGTGCGCCAGTGGCGCGACGCCGATCGCGGCGAAGCACTGGAACAGGCCCGCGATGCCGGCGTGGCCGCGCTGGAATCCGCTTACCGGGACCAGATCGCGCAATTGACCCGGCGCATGGCCGGCGACGCGGTGAAGGCGGCGCTGGCCGGCAGCGATCCCGCCGCGACCGCGCAGGCCATCCGGCAGGGTTGGGCGGAGGCCGAGCACGTGGAGATCCTGCCGCGCGATCTGGCCCAGGCCTACGCCGATCCGGTCGCATTCGGTTACAGCCGGCTGGCCTTGCTGGAAGCGGCGCAACAAGGGCAGGCGGTGGTCGCGCGGGTGGTCCGGGATCAGGGCAAGGCGGCACTCGGGCTGGCCGTCGACACGGCGCAGGGCGTGGTCTACGCACGCCTGCCGCTGTCCCGGCTGACCGCCGGCTTCGAAGCCGTGGCGATGCCGCCGGGCACCTACCTGGCGCTGCGCCAGGGCAACTTCAACGTCGTCCAGCGCGGCAGCGCGAATCTGGCCGACGAGGCCGAAGTGATGGCGCATGCCGTGGGCAAGACCGGCCTGCGCGTGGCCGCGGCGCAACCGGACAGTGAATCCGGCCCGTTCGGGCTGGGCCCCCTGGGCAGTTCGATTGGCGCCGTGCTGGCGGCCGCGTTGGCGGTACTGGCCTGGCTGGCGGCCCGTGGCGGCCTGAAGATTCCCGCCCTGCGCCGCGGCGAGGCGGTCGTGGCCGATGCCGACGAGCCCACGCTGGGCCAGGCATTGGAGCGCGATCCGCTGCCGCCGGTCGCCAGGCCGACGAATTCCCCCCCACAGACAGGCAGCATGAGCAGAGAACGAATTCCGGTGGACGTCGATCCCGGCATCTTCCGCGCGTACGACATCCGCGGCATCGTCGGCAAAACCCTCAACGTGGAGGTCGCCGAGTGCATCGGCCAGGCCATCGGCAGCGTGATGCAGGAGCAGGACCTGACCGACATCGTGGTCGGGCGCGACGGCCGCCTGTCCGGGCCGGAATTGGTGGGCGGGCTGATTGCCGGCCTGCGCCGCGCAGGGCGCAACGTCATCGACATCGGCATGGTGCCCACGCCGGTGGCCTATTTCGGCGCCTACCAGTTGCGTGCCGGCAGCTGCGTGGCGGTGACCGGCAGCCACAATCCGCCGGACTACAACGGATTCAAGATCGTGGTGGGCGGTGAAACCCTTTCCGGCGCCACCATCACCGATCTGTACGAGCGCATCCGCGATGGCCGGCTGCACGAAGCCGCCACCCCGGGCGACTTGCAGGAACGCGACATCGCCGCCGACTACATCCAGCGGATCGCCGACGACGTGCAACTGGAGCGTCCGCTGAAGGTGGTGCTGGACGCCGGCAACGGCGTGGCCGGCGACATCGCGCCGCGCCTGCTTGAATCCATCGGCGCGGATGTCATTCCGCTGTACTGCGAAGTGGATGGCACGTTCCCCAACCACCACCCCGATCCGAGCGAACCCCACAACCTGGAAGACCTGATCCAGATGGTGAAGCGTTTCGACGCCGACCTGGGCCTGGCCTTCGACGGCGACGGTGATCGCCTCGGCGTGGTGACCCGGGAAGGCGCCGTGATCTTCCCCGATCGGTTGCTGATGCTGTTCGCCGCCGACGTGCTGGAACGCAATCCCGGCGCGATGATCATCTACGACGTCAAATGCACCGGAAAGCTGCAGCCCTGGATCCTGCGCAACGGCGGCACGCCGCTGATGTGGAAGACGGGGCATTCGCTGATCAAGGCCAAGATGCGCGAAACCGGCGCCGAACTGGCGGGCGAGATGAGCGGCCACTTCTTCTTCCAGGAACGCTGGTACGGCTTCGATGACGGCCTGTACTCGGCCGCGCGCCTGCTGGAAATCCTGGCCCTGCGCGAGGACACGCCGTCGGAAGTCCTGTCGGCGCTGCCGGACGGCATCGCCACCCCGGAGATCAAGGTGCCGGTGGAAGCGGAAACACCGCATGCGGTGGTCGAGCGTTTCGTCGAGACGGCGCGCTTCGACGGTGCCCGCGTGGCGACCATCGACGGCCTGCGGGCGGACTGGGACGACGGCTGGGGCCTGCTGCGCGCCTCCAACACCACGCCCATCCTGGTGTTGCGTTTCGAAGCCGACAACGAGGCGGCGCTCGCGCGCATCAAGGACGTGTTCCGTGCCCACCTGGCGCTGGTGGCGCCGGATCTGACGGCGAACTTCTAGTCCCGATCACGGGGTTCCGCGCGACAACGGCAGGCCGCGCCGGAGCGCGGCGGCGCTCATGCATCGGGCGGTGCGGCGGCCGGCGAAGACCCGGTCGCTGGCGTCGCCGACGCCGGATTGGGTCCCTTCATTTCGCGGTAGCGCTGCATGATCTCGGCGATTTCCACGTCCAGCTCCGCGCGCTGGCGTTCGAAACTGGCCTGCAGCTGGCGCTGGCGCATCAGATCCGCATGCCGGCTGCGGATGTTGGCGGTGGTCTCGGCCGCTACCGTCTGTCCTGCCAGTTCCCGGTCGCCGGCAACCTGCAGCAGGCTGACCAGGCCTTCGCGCAGGCTGACCACGTTGTAGCGCGCGGTCTTGATGTTGTTGTCGACGATGGCGATGCGCTCGTTGAACACCCGGCGCAGCTCTTCCTCGCTGCGATAGGACAACAGCATCGCCTGCTCGGTACGGCGGCGGGTTTCCTGCGCCGCTTCGTCCAGTTGCGCCTGGATCTTCGCCGCCTCCGCCTGCGCGCGCTCCTCCTCGGTCAGCGCCCGGTCCACTTCGGCGGTGCGCAGGCCGCTCGCGGCGTTGATTTCCTCGCGCGCGCGCGTCACGGCCTCGGCCGGCAGGGCATCGCTGCACACGCGCTGGCCGTTCTCGTTCCAGCAATAGAGTTTCTTGGTGGCCGGCTTGTCCTGCGCGCTGGCCAGCGCCATCGAGACCAGGCCCACCGGCAATGCCAGCCAGAAAATGGAACTCCGCATGTGCAGCCCCCTGCTGCCGTCAGTCCGACGAACCGCTGCCATAGCGCGCCCGGTAGGCGAGCAGGTCTTCGCGGTGATGGACAAGTTCCGCGCTTTCCCCGGCGAAATCAAGCAGGTCGTGCAGGTTGGCCACGGCCACCACCGGCACGCCGGTTTCGGCGGCGACCGCCTGGGCGGCCGACAGCCGCGCGCTGCCCTGTCCGTCGCCGGGTTCGGTCAGCACCTCCTGCCGATCCAGCGCCACCACGATCCCGGCCGGGCGGCCGCCGCCGGCGCGGATCAGGCCCAGCGCCTCGCGGATGGCGGTTCCGGCGGTGATGACGTCGTCCACGATGAGCACGTTGCGGCCATCCAGCGGCGCGCCGATCAGCAGGCCGCCTTCACCGTGGCCCTTGGCTTCCTTGCGGTTGAAGGCCAGCGGCACGTCGCGGCCGCGACGCGCGTACTCGCAGCCCACCGCGGTCGCCAGCGGAATGCCCTTGTAGGCGGGGCCGAACAGCAGATCGAACTGCAGGCCGGCGGCGTCCACCGCGTCGGCGTAGCAGGCCGCCAGCTCGGCCAGGCGGGCGCCGCTGTCGAAGCGGCCGGCGTTGAAGAAGTAGGGACTGAGCCGGCCAGACTTGAGGGTGAACTCGCCGAAGCGCAGGGCCTGCGCGTGCAGGGCGAGCTGGAGGAAGCGGGCGCGGTGATCGGACATGGCGGTGCATTCGGCGGGCGAGGGGTGGAAGCATAGCGGTTCCGTGCCACCGGCCTCCACGCATGCGGTACGCTCTTGCGACCCCTTTCCCGTTCCGCGGACCGTTTTTCACATGCGCATCATCAGTTTCAACGCCAACGGCCTGCGTTCGGCCGCCAACAAGGGTTTCTTCGAGTGGTTCGGCCAGCAGGACGCCGACGTGCTGTGCGTGCAGGAAACCAAGGCGCAGGAGCACCAGCTCAGCGGCCCGGCCTTCCTGCCGGAGGGCTACAAGGCCTGGTTCCGCGACGCCACCACCAAGAAGGGCTACAGCGGCGTGGCGATCTACAGCCGGCGTGAACCCGATGAAGTGCGCACCGCGCTGGGCTGGGACGAGTTCGACGAGGAAGGCCGCTACCTGGAAGCGCGCTACGGAAACCTCAGCGTGGTGTCCTTCTACATACCGTCCGGTTCTTCCGGCGAACTGCGGCAGGGCTTCAAGTTCAGGGTGATGGACTGGCTGGCGCCAATCCTGGACGAATGGCGCCGCAGCGGGCGCGACTACGTGCTGTGCGGCGACTGGAACATCGTGCGCACCCGCCTGGACATCAAGAACTGGACCAGCAACCAGAAGAACTCCGGTTGCCTGCCCGCCGAACGTGATTGGCTCAACGGCATGTGCGTGGACGAGGGCGGCTGGGTCGATGCCTATCGCAGCCTGCACCCGGAAGGCCAGGACTACACCTGGTGGAGCAATCGCGGCGGCGCGCGCGCCAACAACGTCGGATGGCGCATCGACTATCAGTTCGTCACTCCGTCGCTGCGTGACCGCCTGCAGCGCTGCGCGATCTATCGCGACAGCTGGTTCTCCGACCACGCGCCGTTCACGGTGGACTACGCCGGATGAGCGTGCCCGCGGCGGCCAAGGCGCCGGTGTCCTACAAGGGCTGGTCCGGCATCCGGCGCGCATTCGCCACGCCGGCCGCCTTCACTATGCTGCTGCTCGGCTTCGGCAGCGGCCTGCCGTTCCTGCTGATCGCGTCGGCGACGCTCAGCACCCGCCTGCGCGACGTGGGACTGGATCTGGGCAGCATCGGCCTGATCAGCCTCGCCAGCTTTTTCTACCTGCTCAAGTTCGTATGGGCGCCGCTGGTGGATCGCTACACCTTTCCGTTGACCGCGTTTCTCGGGCGTCGGCGTTCGTGGCTGCTGGTGGCGCAATTGGGTGTGGCGGCGGGATTGTTCGCATTGGCGTTCACCCGCCCCGAACTCGGCGTCGGCGCGCTGGTGGGATGGGTGCTGTTCGCGTCGCTTGCCGGCGCGACCCAGGATTCGGTGGTCGACGCCTACCGCATCGAGATCGCGCCGGCCGAGGCGCAGGCCGCGCTCGCCGCCACCTACACGCTGGGCTACCGGGTTGGCCTGATCCTGGCCGGCGCCGGCGCGCTCTACATCGCCGAATTCAGCGGCTGGAAAAACGCCTACCTGGCGATGACCGCGCTGATGCTGCTACCGATCCTGGCCACGCTGTTCAGTCGCGAACCCGACGCGCCCGAAGCGGCCGTGAGCCGGCGCATCGATTTCATCGGCGCGTTCTGGCAGCCCTTCGTCAGCTTCTTCCAGACCAATGGCCTGATGCTAGGCGTGGTGCTGCTGCTGTTCGTGGGCCTGTTCAAGTTTCCCGATCAGGTGATCGGGGTGATGGCCGGGCCGTTCTACCTGGACTCCGGCTACAGCAAGTCCGACATCGCCACGGTCTCCAAGTTGTACGGGGTATGGACCGGCATCGCCGGCGCCTTCCTCGGCGGCGTGTGCGTGGCCGCTTTCGGCTTCCGCCGGATGCTAGCGATCGCGGCCATCGCGGTGGCCTGTTCCAACATCGCCTTCCTGCTGATGGCCCAGCACCCCTCCGAAATCTGGGCGTTCTACGCCGCCATCACCGCCGACAACCTCTCGCAGGGCTTCGCCGGCACCGTGCTGGTGGCGTTCATGTCATCGCTGACCAACCGCAATTTCACCGCCACCCAGTACGCGTTGCTGGTCTCGCTGGCGAACCTGCCGGGCAAGTTCATCGGCGGCGTGTCCGGCTACGTCGTCGAGGCCACGTCCTACAGCGCCTTTTTCCTGATGAGCGCGCTCACGGTCATCCCGACGCTGCTGCTGCTGGCCTGGTTGTGGAAGCATATCCGTGAGAATGAAGGTGGCGGCACGTCATCCTGATCAGCCGCAGGGCTGACCGGGGACGAGCGGGGCAGGCAAGGGGGACCGAGATGACCGACATCGTGCTGAAGGACATCGATCCGCTGCTGAGCGAGCGGATCCGCCGGATTGCCCAGGCCCGTGGCTGGAACATGCACGACACCCTGTTCAACCTGATCGAGCAGGGTCTGTTCCACTGCGAGGCGGAAGTCCGCAGCGGTTTCGACGATGGTGAAGTGGACGCGCTGACCGCGGCGATCAACGCCCTGAAGGACGTCCCGGCCGGCAAGGGTTTCTGAGCCGGTTCAGGCCGGAAACACCGTCCCCAGCACCCGCGGTCCCCTGGCGCCGGTGACGGCGGGCAGATTGCCGGGCCGCCCGGCGAGGGTTTCCCTGGCCAACCAGGCGAAACCCATCGCCTCCACGAAATCCGGATCCAGTCCGTGAGCGGCGGTGGATTCGACGCTCACCTCCGGCATCCAGGCCGCCAGCCGCGCCATCAGGCGCGCGTTGTGCACGCCGCCGCCGCAGACCAGCACCCGGCGCGTGCCGGGCTGGTTGGCGCGCAGGGCGCCGGCGACGGTGGCCGCGGTCAGTTCCAGCAGGGTGGCCTGCACGTCGGCGGGCGATGCCGGATGATCGCCCAATCGCGCCTCCAGCCAGGCCAGGTGGAACTGTTCGCGCCCGGTGCTCTTGGGCGGCGGCAGGGCGAACCAGGGCTCCTCGAGCAATCGCGCCAGCAGCGCTTCATTGGCCTGGCCACCCGCCGCGAACGCGCCGCCCGCGTCGAACGCCGCGCCGGTATGGCGTTCGCACCAGGCGTCCATCAATGCGTTGGCCGGGCCGGTGTCGAAACCGCGCACGGCGATCCCATCGCCGCTGCGCGGCAGCAGGGTGAAATTGCCGATGCCGCCGAGGTTCAACACCGCGCGCTCCTCGCCCGCGGAACCCAGCAGGGCGGCATGGAAGGCCGGCATCAGCGGTGCGCCATGGCCGCCGGCGGCCACGTCGCGGCGGCGGAAGTCGGCCACCGTGTCGATACCGCTGCGTTCGGCGATCACGTTGCCGTCGCCGATCTGCCAGGTGAAGGGCGGATTGGCGTGCGGACGATGGCGGATGGTCTGGCCGTGCGAACCAATTGCGCGCACATCGCGGGCGGAAACGTCCGCTTCGCCGAGCAGGTGCAGGGCCGCGTCGGCAAAATGGATGCCGGTCAACGCATCCAACCGGCCCACCTCGTCCAGCGAAGGCGCATCGCCCCCCTGGCCGAGGGCGATCAACGCGGCGCGCGTGGCATCGTCCCAGCGATAGGTGCGGCCCAGCAGCAATTCACAGCGCAGCGCGGAGGCAGGCTGACCGAAGCGCACCAAGGCGGCGTCGATGCCATCGGCGCTGGTACCGGAGATCAGGCCCAGGAAGAGCGCCGGGGGCGCCTCGTCGGCAGGGGACATTGCGGGTTTCCGTGACTATGCGCGCACGCGCCGGTACGCCGAAGACTACGCCATGGGACTCCCGCCCTCGCGGAAGTCCCGGTGCCGCGGCTCAGCCCTTCTTGGACTTGCCGGCCGGCTTCTTGGCGTCGGCGACCTGGGTTTCCTTGGCCGGCTCGGCCGGGGAAACGTCGGCGTAGATGATGTTCTCCACCGTGCGGATGCGCGCGAGCGCATTGGCGGTGTAGGTGCGGAACGAAGCCAGTTGCGTGCCGGCCAGCGGTTCCGGCGGCGGCATCGTCACCGACAGCGGATTGCGGTGCACGCCATTGATGCGGAATTCGTAGTGCAGGTGCGGACCGGTAGCCAGGCCGGTGGAACCGACATAGCCGATCACCGTGCCCTGCGCGACCCGCTGGCCGACCTTGATCTTGCCCAGCCGTGACATGTGGCCGTACAGCGTGGTGTGGCCACGGCCGTGATCCAGGATCACCACCCGGCCATAACCGTTCTGCCAGCCGGCGAACTGCACGCGCGCATCACCGGCGGCCATGATCGGCGTGCCGGTCACCGCGGCGTAGTCCACGCCCTTGTGCATGCGCATCGTGCCCAGCACCGGATGGCGGCGCGCGCCGAACTTCGAACTCAGGCGCGCATACGGAATCGGCATGCGGATGAAGTTCTTCTTCAGCGGACGGCCCGCGGCGGTGAAGTACTCCGGCTTGCCACCCGGACGGGAGAAACGGAAACCCGAATGCAGCTTGCCGTCCACGGTGAACGTCGCCGCCTGCACCGGCCCGGTGCTGATCAGCTCACCCTCGCGCCAGGTCTGCTCGACCACCACGCTGAAGCGATCCTCCGGACCGAGGTCGGAGTTGAAGTCGATGTCGTACTTGAAGATGTCGTCGGTCAGCGAGTTGATGTTGGCGGCGGTCAGGCCGGCCTTGCGCGCCGAACGGTTGAGCGAACGGCCGACTTTGCCGCTGAGCACCACCGTGCGGGTGGTAGTCTCGCGCGCGACCACTTTCTCGGTGACCTTGTCGCCGTCCAGGCTGAGTTCGATCCGGTGCTGCGGATCCCGGTCGTAACGCAGTGTGCGCAGCTCGCCGGTGACGGGCAGGTCGAACGCCAGCTCGGTGCCGGGCTTGAGGCGGGTGAGTGCCCGCTTGGCATCGGCGTTTTCCAGCAGCGCGTGCATGGTGCCCGACGGGATGTTCAATTCCTCGAAGATCGCGCCCAGCGTCTGGCCCGGCTTGACCCGCACCATCTGCCAGCTGTCGCCCGCCACGCCTTCCTGGCGCTCGCGCGACAATTGCGGCAGCTTGAGGGTAAGCGTGGCGCGCGCGTCGGTGGCCGACGGCGGCTGGATCGCGTTGGAGAAGCCCGGCACGATCGTGGCGAGCATGATGCCGATGGTGGTGAACAGGCTGGCGTGGATCCAGTGGCGGCGGGTCCATCGGCCGGTCGGCAGATGTTGTTTCACCCGCTGGTGCAGGGTCGAATCGCGAAGGAGTTCCAGGCGTTGCTGGAATTGTTGCTTACGGCGGCTGCCGTCCCCATGAGTCTGCATCTAGCCGAACCTCGGGCCCAAGACGGGACCCCAATCGGCGTAACATAGTCACACTAAGAGTTCGCGTCAAACCATTGAGCCGATTGGCTTTTTTGAATAGCATCACGCTTAACTTCGCTTTAACCTGATGT
The DNA here is from genome assembly GCF_016820515.1 of Pseudoxanthomonas beigongshangi. Taxonomy (GTDB): domain Bacteria; phylum Pseudomonadota; class Gammaproteobacteria; order Xanthomonadales; family Xanthomonadaceae; genus Pseudoxanthomonas_A; species Pseudoxanthomonas_A beigongshangi. Next base: position 41,955 of record NZ_JADHDV010000028.1, read on the forward strand.
TCAACTTTGTCGGCGCCTGTTCACGTCGGCCCCACCCGGAAGACCTTGCCTTGTCCCCCGCAGAAGCCCTTTCCCTGATCGGCCGTGGCGCCGACGAAATCATCAAGCCCGAAGAACTCGAGGCGCGCCTGAAACTGGGCCGCCCCCTGCGGGTGAAGGCCGGTTTCGACCCCACCGCCCCGGACCTGCACCTGGGCCACACGGTCCTGCTGAACAAGATGCGGCACTTCCAGGACCTCGGCCACCAGGTGATCTTCCTGATCGGCGACTTCACCGGAATGATCGGCGACCCCAGCGGCAAGAACGTCACCCGCAAGCCGCTGACCCGGGATGAGGTGTTGGCCAACGCCCAGACCTACGCCGACCAGGTCTACAAGGTGCTGGACCGGGAAAAGACCGAGCTGCGCTTCAATTCCGAATGGTTCGGCCAGATGACCGCGGCCGACATGATCCGGCTGGCCGCACAGCACACCGTGGCCCGCATGCTGGAGCGCGACGACTTCGCCAAGCGTTATGCCGCCCAGCAGTCCATCGCCATCCATGAATTCCTCTACCCGCTGGTGCAGGGCTACGACTCCGTCGCCCTGAAGGCCGATGTCGAGCTCGGCGGCACCGACCAGAAGTTCAACCTGCTGATGGGCCGCGGCCTGCAGGAGCACCACGGCCAGCCGCCGCAGATCGTACTGACCATGCCGCTGCTGGAAGGCCTGGACGGCGTGGCCAAGATGTCCAAGTCGCTCGGCAACTACATCGGCATCAGCGAGCCGGCCATCGACATCGTCACCAAGACCATGAAGATCGGCGACGAACTGATGTGGCGCTGGATCGACCTGCTCAGCTTCGAGATCGGGGTGGCCGAAGCCACCGCGCTCAAGGCCGAAGTCGCCTCAGGCGGGCTGAATCCGCGCGACGTCAAACTGCGCCTGGCGCGCGAGCTGGCCGCCCGCTTCCATGACGCCGCCGCGGCCGAGCAGGCGATCGCCGGCTGGCATGCGGTTGTCCGGGGCGAGGGCGACACTTCGCTGCTGCCGTTGCAGGACGTGGCGGTCCCTGCCGAGGGACTGCGCATCGGCGCGCTGCTGACGGCCGCCGGCATCACTCCGAGCAATTCAGAGGCCGGCCGCAAGCTCAAGGAACGCGCGGTCAAGGTGGATGGCGCGGTGGTGGAGGATCCGAACCTGGTTTTCCAGCCCGGTTTCGAAGGTGTCCTGCAGGTCGGCAAGCGCAATTTCGCCCGCGTGCGACTGGTCCAGGCGGGCTGATCGGGCCGCCGTGCGACCCCGGCGGCATCAGTCCGGCCGCCCGAAACCCGCGGCCTTCCGATGACGGCCCCGGCGCTGCCATAAATTTGCAATCCGGGGCTTCCAAACGGCCGCGGAACCGGTCATACTTTCCCTCCCCCCATCGCAGGGGGGCGCTTCAACCCCTCGGGGCAGCGCCGCAGCGATGGGAGCTTCGAAAAAATCTCTCAACGAGGTGTTGACGAAGCAGCAAAGGGTCGCCATA
>NZ_JADHDV010000029.1 GCF_016820515.1 Pseudoxanthomonas beigongshangi
TCTAACCGACTGAACTACCACTCCGCGGAAACTTAAACAGTTGGTCCGGTTTGGTGGGTGCTGAGGGTTTCGAACCCCCGACCCTCGCCTTGTAAGGGCGACGCTCTACCGCTGAGCTAAGCACCCGTTCAACCGACCGGACTCACTCGGCAGCAGCGAGTCGATTAGTTTACGGCATCCTTCAGGGCTTTGCCAGCCTTGAAGGCGGGATTCTTGGAAGCCTTGATCTTGATGGTGTCGCCGGTCTTCGGGTTGCGGCCGGTACGGGCGGCGCGCTTGCGCACCTGGAAGGTGCCGAAGCCCACGAGGGTCACGCTGTCGCCCTTCTTCAGGGCCTTGGTGATGCTGGAAATCACGGCGTCGACGGCACGTCCAGCTTCAGCCTTGGACATTTCGGCTTCGTCGGCGACGGCATCAACCAATTCGGTTTTGTTCATGTAGAAACTCCTTTTGCGGAACAACCGCGGAATGTGTAACCGGAATGCGCGGGAATCTGATCGTCACGCGCTTCCGATCGTCTTCCACGAACACGACGAGAACGATGCTCATCGTGTTTGCGGGTGACGCCGTTATACCAGCGGGTATACAGGCACGCAAGCCGAAAACCCAATAATGACGCGGGTTTTGCGGGTTTTTTACCTTCCGTGTATGCCGCGATTCAGTGCTTGACGTCGGGCTGCACGGGCGCCTTGCGGCGGGCCGGCACGCGCCGCGGCTTGCCCCCCTCGGTCGGCGCCGCGGTGGGCGCCAGCGGCCGTTCCAGCGCGAGATCCAGCACCTCATCGATCCAGCGGACCGGCACGATCTTCATGCCCTGGGTGACGTTGGCGGGAATGTCGGCGAGGTCCTTGCGGTTCTCTTCCGGGATGATCACGGTGGTGATGCCGCCGCGCAGCGCCGCCAGCAGTTTTTCCTTCAGGCCACCAATGGCGGACACGCGCCCGCGCAGGGTGATCTCGCCGGTCATCGCCACGTCGGCACGCACCGGCGTGCGGGTCAGCGTGGACACCAGCGCGGTCACCATCGCGGCACCGGCGCTGGGACCATCCTTCGGCGTCGCGCCGTCGGGCACGTGCAGGTGGACGTCGTGCTTCTGCAGGTACTCGGCATCGATGCCCAGTGCGGTGGCGCGCGCGCGCACCACCGACATCGCGGCGGCCGCGGATTCCTTCATCACGTCGCCCAGCTGGCCGGTCAGGGTCAACAGGCCCTTGCCCGGCACCAGCGCGACTTCGATCTGCAGCAGATCGCCGCCCACTTCGGTCCAGGCCAGCCCGGTGACCAGGCCAATCTCGTTCTGCTCCTCGGCGCGACCGAAATCGAAGCGGCGCACGCCGGAATACTTGTCCAGGTTCTTCGAACTGACCTGCACCAGCGCGCCCTTTTTCTTCTTCTTGGCCGGCTGCGGGCCGGCCAGCGCGATTTCCTTGACCACCTTGCGGCAGATCTTGGCGATTTCGCGTTCCAGGTTGCGCACGCCGGATTCGCGCGTGTAGTAACGCACCAGGTCGCGGATGGCGTCCTCGGCGATCGTGAGCTCTTCCGGCTTCAGGCCGTTGGCCTTGATCTGCTTGGGCAGCAGGTAGCGCAGGGCGATGTTGAGCTTCTCATCCTCGGTATAGCCCGGGATGCGGATGACTTCCATGCGATCCAGCAACGGGCCGGGGATGTTGAGCGAGTTGGAGGTCGCGACGAACATCACTTCGGACAGGTCCAGATCCACTTCCAGGTAGTGATCGTTGAAGGCGCTGTTCTGCTCCGGATCCAGCACTTCCAGCAGCGCCGACGAGGGATCGCCGCGGAAGTCCATCGACATCTTGTCGATTTCGTCCAGCACGAACAGCGGATTCTTGCTGCCGGTCTTGTTGAGGTTCTGCACGATGCGGCCCGGCATCGAACCCACGTAGGTGCGGCGGTGGCCCCGGATCTCGGCCTCGTCGCGCACGCCGCCCAGCGACATGCGCACGAACTTGCGGTTGGTCGCCTTGGCGATTGACTGGCCCAGCGAGGTCTTGCCCACGCCCGGCGGTCCCACCAGGCACAGGATCGGGCCGCGCATCTTCTGCACGCGCGACTGCACGGCGAGATATTCGAGGATCCGTTCCTTCACCTTGTCCAGGCCGTAATGGTCGGCGTCCAGGGTTTCCTGCGCGACCTTCAGGTCCTTGCGGACCTTGCTGCGCTTCTTCCACGGCACGCCCAGCAGCCAGTCCAGGTAATTGCGCACGACCGCCGCCTCGGCGGACATCGGCGACATCTGCTTGAGCTTGTTGAGTTCGTTCTTGGCCTTGGTCTCGACCGCCTTGGGCATGCCGGCCTCGGCGATCTTGCGGGCCAGTTCCTCCTGCTCGTTCGGCGCGTCGTCGAGCTCGCCCAGTTCCTTCTGGATCGCCTTCATCTGCTCGTTGAGGTAGTACTCGCGCTGGCTCTTCTCCATCTGCGACTTGACCCGGCCGCGGATGCGCTTTTCCAGCTGCTGCACGTCGATTTCGCCGTCGACGAAACCGACCAGCAATTCCAGCCGCTCGCCGATGCCGATGGTTTCCAGCAGGCGCTGCTTGTCGCTCAGGCGCACGCCCAGATGGGCGGCGATGGTGTCGGCCAGGCGACCGGGTTCATCGATGCCGGCCAGCGTCTGCAGCAGTTCCGGCGGCAGTTTGCGGTTGGTCTTGACGTACTGTTCGAACAGGCCCATCAGCGAACGCGCGACCGCTTCGATTTCACGCGGCTCGCGGCCTTCGGTGGATTCGATTTCCTCGCCTTCGCCGTACAGCGAACCGTCGCGCTCGACGACATTGGAAACCTTCACGCGGGAGACGCCCTCGACCAGCACCTTGATGGTGCCGTCGGGGAGCTTCAGCAATTGCAGGACCTGGGCCAGGGTGCCGATGCTGTAGAGATCGGCGGCCACGGGATCGTCGGTCTCGGCCGACTTCTGGGCCAGCAGCAGGATGCGCTTGTCCGCTTCCATGGCCTGCTCCAGCGCGCGCATGGACTTGTCGCGGCCGACGAACAGGGGAATGACCATGTGCGGGAACACCACTACGTCGCGTAGCGGCAGGACCGGCAGGTCGAGAATTTCGGTGGGGGTACGGCGGGGCATGGGGGCTCCAGCGGATGCGGAATTACGGAGGCCAAAAAGCCAATGGCCCCGTTATGGGGCCATTGTCGGGAGGATGCAAGTGCAACCTCTAAATGTTAATTGAATCAAATACTTGCGCCGAATGCTCGGCCTCGCTTCATTCCGCGGCGGCGACCTTCTGGGCCGGCGGATTCTGGTAGATCAGGTACGGCTCGGACTTGTGTTCGATGACCGATTCGTCCACCACCACCTTGCTGACGTTTTCCAGCGACGGCAGGTCGTACATGGTGTCCAGCAGGACCGACTCGACGATGGTGCGCAGGCCGCGCGCGCCGGTCTTGCGCTTGAGCGCCTTGCGGGCAATCGCCGACAGCGCGTCCGGGCGGAACTCCAGTTCCACGCCTTCCATGTCGAACAGCTTCTTGAACTGCTTGGTGATGGCGTTCTTGGGCTCGGTGAGGATCTTGACCAGGGCCGGCTCGTCCAGTTCCTCCAGGGTCGCGACCACCGGCAGGCGGCCGACGAACTCGGGGATCAGGCCGAACTTGATCAGATCTTCCGGCTCGACCTCGGACAGCAGCTTGCCGGTCTCGGTCTTGCGCTCGGCGCTGCGGACCTTGGCGCCGAAGCCAATCCCGCTGGCCTCGGTGGAGCGCTGCTGGATGATCTTGTCCAGGCCGGCGAACGCGCCACCGCAGATGAACAGGATGTTCTTGGTGTCCACCTGCAGGAATTCCTGCTGCGGATGCTTGCGACCGCCCTGCGGCGGCACGCTGGCGACGGTGCCTTCGATCAGCTTCAACAGCGCCTGCTGCACGCCTTCGCCGGACACGTCGCGGGTGATCGACGGGTTTTCGCTCTTGCGCGAAATCTTGTCGATTTCATCGATGTAGACGATGCCCTGCTGCGCCTTCTCGACATCGTAGTCGCACTTCTGCAGCAGCTTCTGGATGATGTTTTCCACGTCCTCGCCCACGTAACCGGCTTCGGTCAGGGTGGTGGCGTCGGCGATGGTGAACGGCACGTTGAGCAGGCGGGCCAGCGTCTCGGCCAGCAGGGTCTTGCCGGAACCGGTCGGGCCGGCCAGCAGGATGTTCGACTTGGCCAGTTCGACGTCGTCGTTCTTCTGCCGGCTCTCGATGCGCTTGTAGTGGTTGTAGACCGCCACCGCCAGGGTGCGCTTGGCACGCTGCTGGCCGATCACGTACTGATCCAGGACTTCCAGGATCTCGCGCGGCTTGGGCAGGTGGCTGCGGGCGGACTGCGCCTTCTCCTCGAGTTCCTCGCGGATGATGTCGTTGCACAGCTCGACGCATTCATCGCAGATGAACACGCTGGGGCCCGCGATCAACTTGCGGACTTCATGCTGACTCTTGCCGCAGAACGAGCAATACAGGATCTTGCTGCTGTCGCCGGTACGGCCCTGACGGTCTTCGCTCATGCTTCGATTACTCGGTCACCCTGCCCGCTAGGCGGACTCGGTCGGAGAATAGCACACGGCCCCGGCCTGTCAGCCGGGTCCGCGGAGGGGGTGGCAGGCGCGGCAAACAGGGGCCGCGCCCGGGGTTCACGCCGGCTGGATGGTCTCTTCAGGACGGCGTTCCAGCACCTGGTCGACCAGGCCATAGGCCTGCGCGTCGGAGGCGCTCTTGAAATTGTCGCGCTCGGTGTCGCGCTCGATGGTTTCCAGGGCCTGGCCGGTGTGCTTGGCCAGGATCTGGTTCAGGCGCGAACGCAGGGTCAGGATTTCACGGGCATGGATGTCGATGTCCGTGGCCTGGCCCTGGAAGCCGCCCAGCGGCTGGTGGATCATCACCCGCGAGTTGGGCAGCGCGTAGCGCTTGCCCTTGGCGCCGGCGGCCAGCAGCAGCGCGCCCATGCTGGCGGCCTGGCCGATGCAGACGGTGCTGACGTCCGGCTTGATGTACTGCATGGTGTCGTAGATGGCCATGCCGGCAGTGACCACGCCGCCGGGCGAATTGATGTACAGGCTGATGTCCTTCTCGGGGTTCTCGGCCTCGAGGAACAGCATCTGCGCCACGATCACGTTCGCCACCTGGTCGTCCACGCCGCCAACCAGGAAGATCATGCGTTCCTTGAGCAGGCGCGAATAGATGTCGTAGGCGCGCTCGCCGCGGCTGGTCTGTTCGACCACCATCGGCACCAGGTTCAAGGCTTTGGTTTCAATGCTCATCGGCTTATTCGCGCCCAAATTGTCGTGGAGGGGTCCGGCCTAGGATAGCCGGACCGGGACGGGCTGGGGTCTCATCGACCCCGGCGAACCGCCGTTAGTTCCGGATGGCTTCCTGGAAGCTCAGCGACTGCTCCGTGTGCTGGGCGCGCTCGGCGATCCAGTCGATCACCTGCTCTTCCATCACCCGGGACTGCAGTCCCCCCATCAACTGGGGATCGTTGCGGTACAACTCAATGACCTGCTCCGGTTCCTCGTAGGTGGAGGCGATCAGGCGCAGGGTCTCGTTCAGGCGCTTGGGATCCAGGCGCAGCTGGTTGCGGCGGGCGACCTCGCCCACCAGCAGGCCGACCAGGACGCGCTTGCGGGCCGCATCCATGAAGCCCTCATGGGCGTTCGGCGGGATCTGCACCTGCTGGCCGTTGCGGGCGGCCTGATCGGCGGTCTGCTGGACCATCGCGCGGGCCTCGTTCTCGACCAGGCGCGGCGGCATTTCCACGTGCGCCCAGGCGGCAATCAGCTGCTCGCCGACTTCCCGGCGCAGGCGGCCCATCAGGGCGCCCTTGAGCTCGCGCTCCAGGTTGCTGCGGATGTCGCGGCGGAACTGTTCGGCGTCACCGCTCTTCACGCCGAAGCTGCGGATGAAGTCCTTGTCGACCGCCGGCAGCACCGACTCGGCCACTTCGGTGACCTTCACGTAGACGTCGACCTGGCGGCCCGCCAGCTGCGGCACGCGCCAGTCGGCGGGGAACTGCACCTGGATCGTCTTCTCCTCGCCGGCGGCCAGGCCGATCAGGCCCTTCTCGATATCGGCGAACATCACGCCCGAGCCGATCAGGGTGGCGCCCTTTTCCGCGCCCTCGGCGGGCAGGCGTTCGTCACCGGCCTGCGACCAGGTTTCCAGTTCGACGCGGTCGCCGTCCTTCGCACCGCGCTGCACCACTTCGAAGGTGCGGCGCTGCAGGCGCAGGTTCTCGACCATCTGGTCGATGTCGGCGTCGGCCACTTCGGCGGTGTGGCGGATGACGTTGAGCTTGGTCACGTCGATCTCGCCGAAATCCGGCACCACTTCGAAGGTCGCGATGAAATCCAGCTCACCCTCGCCGTTCTTCTCGATGCGGGGATTGCCGGCCAGTTGCAGATCGTTGTCGCGCACGGCGTTGTTGAAGGTCTCGCGCAGCAGGCCGTCGAGGGCCTCGGCGCGGACCTGCTGGCCGAAGCGCTGCTCGATCACCTTGGTGGGCACCTTGCCGGGACGGAAACCCTTGATGCGGGCGGTGCGCGCGATTTCGCGCAGGCGGCCACCGATGTGGGTATCCAGACGCTCAGCCGGCAGGCTGAAGGTCATGCGGCGTTCGAGGTTGCCGACCGATTCGACCGAAACTTGCATACTCACTGGCTCCTGCTGCCCGGGTCCCATGCCCGGGCATGATGTTGATGAATTCGGGTCGCCCGCGGACACGCGACGTGCCGACCGGCGGAACGGAATAGTTTCGCCTATTCCGGGCTTTCCTGCCAACCGCAGGCGCCGGGGAAGGGAATTTCGGGGCAATCCGGGGAAATGGCCGGGGCCCCGGATTCCGGGCCGGTCCCGGAAACGTCCGGAAGGACGTGGTGCGAAAGGAGGGACTCGAACCCTCACGGGGGTTACCCGCTGGAACCTAAATCCAGTGCGTCTACCAATTCCGCCACTTTCGCAGGTGCGCCGGCATTCTACCCAGCCGGGAAGGCCGACGGAGCATCCCGGAAAAGAAAACGCCCGACCTCGCGGTCGGGCGTTCTGTTTGGTGGGCCGTCAAGGATTCGAACCTTGGACCTATTGATTAAGAGTCAACTGCTCTACCAACTGAGCTAACGGCCCCAAAAACTGGACGCGTAGTGTAACCGCATCTTCTTTTTCTTACAAACCCCCGCTTGCGCGAAAGCCTTGCTTGGTGGGGTGGCTGAGGGGACTCGAACCCCCGACATCTGGAATCACAATCCAGTACTCTAACCAACTGAGCTACAGCCACCACTGAAACTTTTTTCTACCGCTTTGTCCGCCGCTTGCGCCGGATGGCGCGCCCGACAGGACTCGAACCTGTAACCGCCGGCTTAGAAGGCCGGTGCTCTATCCGGTTGAGCTACGGGCGCCCGGACCGGATTGTCGCATCCCTGTCGTCGGGACGAACCAGACTGGTCGGGGTAGAGGGATTCGAACCCCCGACCCTCTGCTCCCAAAGCAGATGCGCTACCAGACTGCGCTATACCCCGACGAGGGCCCCGGCATCGGCGCCAGGCAGCGTCGACAAGGCCGTCTATTGTCGGAATCTGCCGGCTTCCTGTCAAACGCCGCGTCCGGTCACGGGCATCGGCTATGCTCCGCGGCTGGGGACAGAAGTCCGAATCAACCATGAGGGAACCATGATGCGCAGCGGCAATCCGGCTCTTAAGGAGTCCACCTTCCTCGACCTGGGCAGCGGCGCGGTGGTTTCGCGCGATGCCGGCGCGATGACCCTGAACGGCACGGTCAACCGGACCGGCATCCTGCTGCTGCTGTGCGTGCTGACCGCCACCTACACCTGGAACACGGCACTCACCCCGACCGGCGAACTCGCGCCGGGGGCGATGCTGTACATCCTGGGGGGGCTCATCGGCGGCTTCGTGCTGGCCATGATCACCATCTTCAAGAAGACCTGGGCACCGGTCACCGCCCCGCTCTACGCGCTGGCCGAGGGCCTGTTCCTCGGCGCCATCTCGGCGATGTACGAGGTGAAGTTCAACGGCATCGTGCTGCAGGCGGTGCTGCTGACCTTCGGCACCCTGTTCGCGCTGCTGATGGCCTACCGCTCGGGCTGGATCAAGGCCACCGAGAACTTCAAGCTGGGCGTGGTCGCGGCCACCGGCGGCATCGCGCTGATCTACCTGGCCACGATCGTGCTGGGCTTCTTCAACATCAACATTCCCTACATCCACGACTCGGGTCTTATCGGCATCGCCTTCAGCCTGTTCGTGGTGGTGGTCGCGGCGCTGAACCTGGTGCTGGATTTCGATTTCATCGAGACCGGCGTGGAGCAGAACGCACCCAAGTACATGGAGTGGTACGCGGCGTTCGGCCTGATGGTCACCCTAATCTGGCTGTACATCGAGTTCCTGCGCCTGCTGTCCAAGCTGCAGTCGCGCAACTGAATCTCCAGGCCGGTAAAACAAGAAACGGGGCGCAAGGCGCCCCGTTTTTTTTGCTGCCCAGGATGCGACGCGACGCTCAGCCGGTACCCGCCACGGCAGTTGAGCGGCGCGCGGGAAGCAGCATGAACACCACGGCCGCCGCGACCAGCAGCCAGCAATAGTGGACGCTGCCGGCCAGCGCCAGCGGCGAAACGGCCGCCAGCGACGATGCCAGCAGAATCTGCGCGCCATAAGGAAGCACGCCCTGCACCACGCAGGCGAAGATGTCGAGCAGACTGGCCGAACGACGCGGCGTGATGCCGTGGCGCTCGGCGATGTCCTTGGCGAGACTGCCGGTGATGAGGATCGCCACGGTGTTGTTGGCGGTCAGGACATCGGTCCCGGCGGAGAGCGCGGCGATGCTGAATTCGCCGGAGCGCCGCCCGGTATGGCCGCGGGCGAAACGGGCAATCGTCCGCGCCAGCCAGTCCAGGCCCCCGCTCGCCTTCATCAGCGCCCCCAGTCCTCCGATCAGGATCGAAAGCAGGGTCACCTCCACCATGCTCTCGAATCCGGCGTAGATGTCTCCGGCAAGATCGACCGGCGTGTAGTCGCCGGCAAAGACGAAGCCGAAAACGCCGGAAAGCGCCAGGCCGATCGCCAGCACCACCACCACGTCCAGTCCAATCAGGGCGAGCACCAGCACCAGTACATAGGGCAGCACCAGCCAGGGCGACGCGCCGCCGGGCGCCTCCACCGGCGCCCCCTCTCCCAGGAACGCCAGCAGCACCGCGGTGGCCAGGGCGGCGGGTAACGCAATCTTGAAGTTCTCGCGGAACTTGTCGCGCATCTCCGCGCCCTGGCTGCGGGTCGCCGCGATCGTGGTATCCGAGATCACCGACAGGTTGTCGCCGAACATCGCACCACCGATGACCGCACCGACGACCAGCGTGCGATCCAGGCCAGCGGCGTCGGCGACGCCCAGCGCGATCGGCACAACGGCGGCGATCGTGCCCATCGACGTCCCGATGGCCAGCGACACGAATGAAGCCACCAGGAACAATCCGGGCAGGATCAGCGACGGCGGCAGCGCGCCCAGTCCCAGCGCAACCACCGCATCCACCGCGCCAATGGCCTTGGACACGGTGGCGAACGCGCCGGCCAGCAGGAAGATCAGGCACATCAGCATCACGTTGGCATCGCCCATGCCGCCCAGCAGCGTCGGCGAGGCCGCCACGCCGCGTCGATGGGCCAGCCACGCCCCCAGCGCCAGCGCCGGCAGGATCGCCACCGGCGCGCGCAACTGGTAGAAGCCCATGGCGTCGCCCTGGGACGTGTAGTAAAGGCCGGCGCCGAAGAACAGGGCCAGGAACAGCAGCAGCGGGGTCAGCGCGAGCGCGCTGGGGCGGACGGTCATCGTGGGCGGCGGAGGTGTGCGGGAAACCGGCGATTGTCCGGCTTGCCACGGCCCGGTCCAAGCCCCGCGGGCGGGACGAACGCAAACAAAAACGGGACGCTGGGCGCCCCGTTTCCGTGTTTCAGGCCGGTAAAACCCGGCGCCGCCGGGACATCAGACCCGGCTGGCGATCGCCTTGGCGAAGGACATCGTGGTGCCCTCGCCGCCCAGGTCCGGGGTCAGCGAATCCTTGGCTTCCAGGGTGGCGATGATCGCCGCGCGCAGGCGTTCGGCCTTGTCCGGCTGGCCGAGGTGGTCGAGCATCTGCGCCGCGCCCAGCAGCAGCGCGCACGGATTGGCGATGCCCTTGCCGGCGATGTCCGGGGCCGAGCCGTGGACCGCCTCGAAGATGGCCGCGTCGACGCCGATGTTGGCGCCCGGGGCCAGGCCCAGGCCGCCGACCAGGCCGGCGCACAGATCGGAGATGATGTCGCCGAACAGGTTGGTGGTGACGATGATGTCGAACTGCTCCGGACGCATCACCAGCTGCATGCAGGTGTTGTCCACGATCATCTCGTTGCACTGGATGTCCGGGTACTGCGCGGCCACTTCGCGCGCGACCTTCAGGAACAGGCCCGAGGTGGTCTTGAGGATGTTGGCCTTGTGCACCACGGTGACCTTCTTGCGGCCGGTCTTGCGGGCCAGGTCGAAGGCGTAGCGGACGATGCGCTCGGAACCCTTGCGGGTGATCTTCTGGGTCAGCAGCGCGGTTTCGCCGTCCTCGGAGATGGACTGGCCTTCACCGATGTAGGCGCCTTCGGTGTTCTCGCGGACCGTGATCAGATCCACGCCGGAGGGGAAGCGCGACTTGGTGTTGGGGAACGACTTGGCCGGGCGGACATTCGCGTACAGGTCGAAATGGCGGCGCAGGGCCACGTTGATCGAGCTGAAGCCCTCGCCCACCGGCGTGGTCAGCGGGCTCTTCAGGGCCACGCCGTTCTTGCGGATCGATTCCAGGGTCGCCTGCGGCAGCAGGTCGCCGTGCTTTTCCAGCGCGACCATGCCGGCATCGGCTTCCTCGTAGCTCAGGCCCACTTTCAGGGCTTCGAGCACGTGCAGGGTCGCGTCCATGATCTCCGGGCCGATACCGTCGCCGCGGATGACCGTAATCGTCTGGGTCATTTGCTTGGGATTCCGAACAGGGGCGCCGTGCGGGCCGGGAACCGGGATGCAGGCGCGGAGGGGGTTTCAAGTCCGGCAATTATGCCTGAACCCCCTGTACGGTCCCAAATCGACCATCGTCGGAGGAGCGGAAAACCGGCCTTGTCGCGCCGGTTCCAGCCAAGGCCGGCGCCGGCGCGGGGCCGATTCGCGGGTCAATCGTGGCCGTGCGCCGAAGGCGCGTCGGCCGCGCCGGCCTCCAGCTGATCCAGGAAGTCCACCGCCCTGCGCAGGTGCGGGATGACGATGGAGCCGCCCACCACCAGCCCGACCGAGAAGGTCTCGAAGAACTCGTCGCGGCTGACGCCGGCGTCCTTGCACTGGGCCACGTGGTAGCTGATGCAGTCGTCGCAACGCAGCACCATCGACGCCACCAGCCCGAGCAGTTCCTTGGTCTTCACATCCAGCGCGCCGGGCTGGTAGGTCTGGGTGTCCAGGGCGAAGAAGCGGCGGACGACCTGGTTCGGTTCGGCCAGGATGCGCTCGTTCATGCGCTGGCGGAATTCGGTGAATTCGCGCAGACGGTCCTTTTCACCGCCGCTCATGCGCCCTCTCCGGCCAGCAGCGGCTCCAGCTTGCCGGCCCGATGCAGGGCGATCATGTCGTCGTAGCCGCCGACGTGGGTCTCACCGATGAAGATCTGCGGCACGCTGGTGCGGCGCGCGCGGGCGATCATGCGTTCGCGCTCGTCCGGCTCCAGGTCGATGCGGACTTCCTTCCAGCTCTGGCCCTTGCTCTTGAGGAAGTTCTTCGCGGCCACGCAGTAAGGGCAGATCGCGGTCGTGTAGAGGGTGATGGCGGGGCCGCCGGTCTCGGTGTCGCTCAAGGAATCCTCCTGAATGGAACAACGCGTTCAAAGTCGGGTCTGAGGGCAATATGGGTGGCCGATGGCGCGCTTTCCAGCCGGCCGAGTGGAACAGTGCGGGCCGTGGGTCCGGTTAACCGCATGTTCACTCGCTGCCGGCGGCAAAGCGTCATCCTGCCGCTCGCAAGCCTGCCGCCATTGTCCGACAACGGAGTTCCGTTTGCGCCTTCCGCTGCTTTCCACCGCCCTCACCGTGCTCCTGGCCGCGCCTCTGACGCAAGGGCAGGACGTGCGCCTGCCGGACATCGGTTCCTCCGCCGGCGAGGTGCTGAGCCCGGCGCGCCAGGCGGAGTACGGCGGAATGATGCTGCGCGAGCTGCGCAACTACGGCTACCTGCTGGAAGACCCGCTGCTGGACGACTGGCTGCAGAAGGTCGGCACCCGGCTGGGCGCGGAAAGCGACTCGCCGCGCCAGAGCTATACGTTCTTCCTGATGAAGGACCGGCAGATCAATGCGTTCGCCACGCTGGGCGGCTACATCGGCACCAACGCGGGCCTGATCCTGACCGCCGAACGCGAGGACGAAGTCGCCGCGGTGCTGTCCCACGAAATCGCCCACGTCACCCAGCAGCACGTGCTGCGCGGCGTCGAGCGGGCCGAGCGCGATCAGATTCCGATCCTGCTCGGGATGCTGGGCGCGATCGTGCTGGCGCAGAGCGCCGGCGGCAATTCCAGCGGCGACGCCTCGATGGCGGCGGTCGCCAGCGGCATGGGCCTGATGCAGCAACGCCAGATCGACTACACCCGTTCCAACGAATCCGAGGCCGACCGGCTGGGCATCCGCACCCTGTCGCGCGCCGGCTACGACGTGGACGCCATGGCCGGCTTCTTCGCCCGCATGGCCCAGGCCACCCGCGCCAACCGCGGCACCGGCCGCGAGGCGTACCCCGACTACCTGATGACCCACCCGGTCACCACCACCCGGATCAGCGAGGCCAAGGAACGCGCCGAGCAGATGCGCAAGGACAACCTGACCCTGATCACCCGGGTTCCGGGCGGCGGCGAGCGGGTCGAACAGTTCGATCCCAAGCGCGTGGTCGCACCTGAAAAGGACAGCGACAATCCGCTGCTGCCCCTGTCCGTGCGCCTGCCGGGCGACCTGTTCAGCCGTGGCCCCACCGGTGACTTCGACTGGGCCCGGGAACGCCTGCGGGTGCTCAGCGCGACCACCGCCGACGGCGCCGCCCGCGACTACGAGACCATCCGCCGGGAATCCGGCAAGGGCCTGGACGATGCCCAGCGTTATGGCCTGGCCCTGGCCCACCTGGGATCGGGACGGCCGGAGGTGGCATTGACCGAGCTGGCCCCGCTGCTGGCCGAGCATCCGGGCAACCTGTGGCTGGAACTGGCGACCGCCGAGGCCGAATCCCGCGCGGGCCGCACCGCGGCGGCCAACCAACGGCTCGCCCGCCTGCTCCAGCAGATGCCGAACAACCGCCCCATCGCGCTGACTTTCGCCCGCGTCCTCAACGAGCAGGGGGGCGCCGAAGCTGGCCGGCACGCCCAGGCGGTGCTGCGTCCGCTGCTGTCCCGGGCCGGCAACGACCCGGTGTTCCAGCAGGAATTCGGCCGGGCCAACGAGCTGGCCGGCGACCCGGTCCGCGCCGGCGAGGCCTTCGCCGAGGCGGCCTTCCTCAATGGACGGCCCGAACAGGCGCTCATCCAGTTGCAGAATCTCAAGAAGCGCAGCGACCTGGACTACTACGCCCGCGCCCGCATCGACGCCCGCATCTCCGTCATCACCCCGCAGGTGCTGGAACTGCGGCGCCAGGGCGTGCGCGACCCGGACATCGAACGCCGCTAGCCCGGCCGCCGGGGCTCCCGGCGGCGACCAGCGGCCCGACTGTCATATGACGGGCGCGCGGCATGTCATGTTTCCGTCATAAAATTGTCGTCTACTGGTGCGGTACCCCACAGACGACGGTAATCGCGTGCAGAAGCACATCCTGATCGTTGACGACGAGCCGGCCATCCGCGACATGGTCGCCTTCGCCCTGCGCAAGGGCGATTACGAACCCGTGCATGCGGGTGATGCCCGCGAGGCCCAGAACGCCATCGCCGACCGGGTGCCGGACCTCATCCTGCTGGACTGGATGCTGCCCGGCACCAGCGGCCTGGAGCTGGCGCGCCGCTGGCGCAAGGACGCGATGACCCGCGACGTCCCCATCATCATGCTCACCGCCCGCGGCGAGGAGAATGATCGGGTCGGCGGCCTGGAAGCCGGCGTCGACGACTACGTGGTCAAGCCGTTCTCGGCACGCGAACTGCTGGCGCGCATCCGGGCGGTCATGCGCCGCTCCCGCGAGGACGACGAGGACGGCAGCGTCGGCATCGGCCCGCTGCGCATAGACGGCGCCGCCCACCGGGTGTTCGCCGGCGATACCCCGGTGCCGATCGGCCCGACCGAGTATCGCCTGCTGCATTTCTTCATGACCCACCCCGAGCGGGTCTATTCGCGCACGCAGTTGCTCGACCACGTCTGGGGCGGCAGCGTGTACGTGGAGGAGCGCACGGTGGACGTGCACATCCGCCGCCTGCGCAAGACCCTGGAACCGCACGGCCTGGAGAACATGGTGCAGACCGTGCGCGGTTCCGGCTACCGGTTCTCGGCGTCGGTCTAGGCGCGGGATTCGGCATGGGGGATTCTGAATTCGATGTTTCCCCCGCCTGCTCCCGCTGGCTGTCATAAATAACTGCCTACAATCGGTCCATGCCCCAATACATACGCTCCGCCTGGTTCAAGACGCTCGGTCAACTGGCGGGTGTGCTGGCCCTGGCGGTGGTCATTGGATTGCTGATTGGCCACGTCTGGCCGGTCGTCACCCTGGCCGCGCTGGGCGTGGTGGCCTGGCATTACTGGCGATTGCGCAAGGTGCTGGTGCGGCTGACCGCGCGCCAGCGACTGGAGCCGGCGCGCGGCAATGGCGTCTGGAACGAACTGGATCGGCTGCTGTTCCGCGGCCATGCGGAAATGCGCGCGCGCAAGCGCCGGCTGCTGGACATGCTGCGTGCCTACCGCGCCGCCGCCGCGGCGTTGCCGGACGCGGTGGTGGTGGTGGAACGCAACAACCAGCGCGTGCAATGGTTCAACAAGGCCGCCACCAGCCTGCTGGGGCTGCAGTATCCGACCGACATCGGCGCGCCGATCGGCGATCGCCTGCAACCGCTGCCGATGTCGCACTGGCTGGCCGCCGGCCGCAATGCCGAGCCGATGCTGGATGCCGCCTCGCCGGTGGATCCGCAATTGCGCCTCAACCTGCGCCTCATTCCCTATTCCGACCAGTACTGGCTGCTGGTCGCGCGCGACGTCAGCAAGATGCTGCGGCTGGAACAGATGCGCCGCGACTTCGTCGCCAACGTCTCCCATGAGTTGCGCACGCCGCTGACCGTGGTCCACGGCTATCTCGACATGCTGGACCCGCAGGACTTCCCGGAATGGGCGCCGATGCTGGCGGAAATGCAGAAACAGTCCCAGCGCATGACCCAGCTGGTCGAGGATCTGCTGACCCTGTCGCGGCTGGAGGCGCAGGACAGTCTGCCGGACGAAAGCGTGGCGATGGCGCCGATGCTGGCGACCCTGCGCCGCGAGGCCGAGGCGCTCAGCCACAAGCGCCACATCGTGGTGGTGGAAGACGAAGCCGGCGTGGATCTGTGGGGATCGAACAAGGAGCTGCACAGCGCATTCTCCAACCTGGTCAGCAACGCCGTCCGCTACACCCCGGCCGGCGGCACCATCACCGTGCGCTTCGTGCGCGAGGGCGACGGTGCCATGCTGAGCGTGCGCGACACCGGCTACGGCATTCCGGCCGCGCACCTGCCGCGCATCACCGAGCGTTTCTACCGCGTGTCCACCAGCCGCTCGCGCGAAAGCGGCGGCACCGGCCTGGGCCTGTCGATCGTCAAGCACGTGCTGAACCTGCACCAGGCGCGGCTGGACATCCAGAGCGAGGTCGGCCACGGTAGCGTGTTCTCGGTGCACTTCGGCGGCGAGCGCGTGCATCCGCGCGCTCCCGCCCCCTCCCCTTCCCTGCCCCACGGCCAGATCGCATGAACGCCGCCATCGACACGACGCCAGACCATCTGAGCAACGAAGACGCCCTGCGCGATCCCTCGCTCTACCTCAATCGCGAACTGTCGCAACTGGATTTCAACTTCCGCGTGCTGGCGCAGGCGCAGGATCCGCAAGTGCCGCTGCTGGAGCGGCTGCGCTTCCTGTGCATCTCGTGCACCAACCTGGACGAATTCTTCGAGATCCGCGCGGCCACCGTCCGCCATGCGCAGGACTTCGGCCTGCCGCCGGGCGCCGACGGGATGAGCCCCACCGTCGCGCTCAACCGCATCCACGATCGCGCCGCGGAACTGGTGGATGCGCAGTACAAGTGCTGGAACGAGGTGCTGCGGCCGGCGCTGAACGAAGCCGGCGTGCGGGTGTTCGGACGTGGCGCCTGGAGCGCGCGGCAGACGCGCTGGCTGCGCGCCTATTTCCGCAACGAGATCATGCCGGTGCTGTCGCCGCTGGGCCTGGACCCGGCGCACCCGTTCCCGAAGATCCTCAACAAGTCCCTCAACATCGTGGTGGTGCTGAAGGGCAAGGACGCGTTCGGTCGTGCCGGCCACCTGGCGATCGTGCGCGCGCCGCGCTCGCTGCCGCGCATCATCCACCTGCCCTCGCGCGTGTCCGGCGGCGAGAACGACTTCGTGCTGCTGTCCTCGGTGCTGTCGGCGTTCGTCGACGAACTGTTCCCGGGCATGGAGGTCAAGGGTTCCTACCAGTTCCGTGTCACCCGCAACTCCGAAGTGGTTGTCGACGAGGAGGAAGTGGAGAACCTGGCGCTGGCGCTGCGCGACGAACTGATCGGCCGTGGCTACCGGCCGGCGGTACGGCTGGAAATCGCCCAGGACTGCCCGAAGCCGATCATCCGCACCCTGCTGCAGAATTTCGCCCTGCCCGACAACGCGGTCTACCTGATCGACGGGCCGGTCAACCTCAACCGGGTCATCCAGGTGTACGACCTGGTGCAGCGCCCGGAACTCAAGTACCCCGTCTTCACCCCGCGCACCCTGCGCGACAGCGACGCCATCTTCGACAAGGTCGATGACGGCGACGTGCTGCTGCACCATCCCTTCGACGCGTTCACCCCGGTGCTGGAGCTGCTGAAGCAGGCGGCGGTGGATCCGAACGTGCTGGCGATCAAGCAGACCCTGTACCGCACCGGCAAGGACTCGGCGATCGTCGATGCGCTGGTACAGGCGGCGCGCAACGGCAAGGACGTCACCGTGGTGGTGGAACTGCGCGCGCGCTTCGACGAGGACGCCAACCTGGGCGTGGCCGATCGCCTGCAGGAAGCCGGCGTGCAGGTGGTGTATGGCGTGGTCGGCTACAAGACCCACGCCAAGATGCTGCTGATCGTGCGCCGCGAGGGCAAGAAGCTGCGCCGTTATGTGCACCTGGGCACCGGCAACTACCACAGCGGCACCGCCCGCGCCTACACAGACCTGGGCTTGATCACCGCCGACGCCGACATCGGCAACGACGTGCACCTGCTGTTCCAGCAGTTGTCCGGCCTGGCCCCGTCGACCAAGCTCAAGCGCCTGCTGCAATCCCCGTTCACCCTGCATGCCGGGCTCATCCGCAAGATCGAGCGCGAGGCGAAGCTGGCCAAGGCCGGCAAGCCGGCCCGCATCATCGCCAAGATCAACGCGCTCAACGAGCCGCGCCTGATCCGCGCGCTGTACGCGGCCTCGCAGGCGGGCGTGCGCATCGACCTGATCGTGCGTGGCGCCTGCGCCCTGCGGCCGGGCGTGCCGGGGATTTCCGAGAACATCCACGTGCGCTCGATTGTCGGACGCTTCCTGGAACACAGCCGGGTCTACTGGTTCGGCAACGACGGCAACCCCGAGCTTTACTGCGCCAGCGCGGACTGGCTGGAGCGCAACCTGCTGCACCGGGTCGAGACCTGCTTCCCGATCCTGGATCCGGAGCTGGCCAGGCGGGTGTTCCGCGACGGCCTGCAGAACTATCTGGACGACAACCAGAACGCCTGGGCGCTGGACGCCGACGGCAATTACCGCAAGGTCGCGCCGGCCGAGGGCGAAGCACCGCATTCGGCGCAGGCGACCCTGCTGGCCGGGGTCTGAGGGCGATGCAAGTGCCTGAAATGGCAGGGGCCGCGTTGCCAAGCCGCGGTCTCTGCCTCTAGGCTTTTCCGATGCCGCCCGTCTCCGCCCACGTCTCGCCGCCTCCCCATGACGGCGAACAGCTTGCCGCCATCGATCTCGGTTCCAACAGCTTCCACATGATCGTGGCGCGCTACACGCTGGGACAGCTGCGCGTGGTCGATCGCCTGCGCGAGACCGTGCGCATGGCCGACGGCCTGGACGGCAAGGGCGGACTGTCGCAGGCCGCGCGCGAACGCGCGCTGGACTGCCTGTCGCGCTTCGGCCAGCGCATCCGCGACATCCCGGCCAGCCGGGTGCGCGCGCTGGCCACCAACACGGTCCGCCAACTGGCCGATCCGCAGTCCTTCCTGGTCCCCGCCGAAGCCGCCCTGGGCAAGCCGATCGAAGTGGTGTCCGGCCGCGAGGAGGCGCGCCTGATCTACCTGGGCGTGGCGCACGCGCAGCCGCCCAAGGCGGGGCAACTGCGCCTGGTCATCGACATCGGCGGAGGTTCCACCGAGTTCATCATCGGTCGCGGGATGGATACCCTGGAACGCGAAAGCCTGCAGGCCGGCTGCATCGCCAGCACCCGGCGCTTCTTCCCCGGCGGCAAGCTGTCCAAGAAGCGCTGGAAGGAAGCCCTCACCGAAATCGCCGCCGAGTTCCAGCAGTTCGCCGGCCAGTACCGCTCGCTGGGCTGGCAGGAGGCGATCGGCTCCTCCGGCACCAACAAGGCGATCGGCGAAATCTGCGCGGCGATGAAACTGACCAAGGGCGCGGTCACCGCCGAGGCCCTGCCGCAGGTGCGCGATCGCCTGCTGCAGGCCGAGCGCATCGACGCCATCGATCTGCCCGGTCTGTCCAGCGACCGCCGCCCGATCATCGCCGGCGGCGTGCTGGTGCTGGAGGCCGCCTTCGAGGCGCTGGGCCTGCAGCGGCTGATGGTCAGCAAGGCGGCCATGCGCGAAGGCATCCTGTACGACATGCTGGGCCGCGGCAGCGACAACGATCCGCGCGACATGTCGGCGGCCGCGCTGACCCAGCGCTACGGCATCGACGAAATCCAGGCCGCGCGGGTGGAAGCCACCGCGCTGCGCCTGCACGAGCAGGTCGCCGGTGCCTGGAAGCTGGACGATGACGACGCCCGCATGCTCGGCTGGGCCGCGCGCCTGCACGAGATCGGCCTGGTCATCGCCCACAGCCAGTACCACGCGCACGGCGCCTACGTGCTGGAGAATTCTGACATCGCCGGCTTCTCCCGGCAGGAACAGCAGGTCCTGGCGGCGCTGGTGCGCACGCACCGCCGCAACATTCCCAAGACCGCGTTCGACGCCCTGCCCGACCGCCTGCTGCTGTCGGCCAAGCGCAAGGCCGCGCTGCTGCGGCTGGCGGTGCTGCTGCATCGCGCGCACGAGGCCGCGCCGATTCCCCGCCTCGAGCTCACCGCCGAGGGCGACGAACTCCGGCTGGTGGTGGACCGCCGCTGGATCGAAGCCCGGCCGCTGCTGAAGTCGGACCTGGTCGGCGAGCCCGAGGACATGCAGGGCCTGGGCATCACCTTCAAGCCCTTCGTCGCCTGAGCCGGGACGCCCGGCCGCTGCAAACCGCAAACACCCGCGCTAGACTCCGCCCGGGAAACCGTCGAGGCCATGCCGGGCGGCGCCGGATCGGACAGGGGACCGATCCTGCCTCGCCATAACCGCCCTGCGCCCGTGTCCATCGATCGTTTCCCGCCCTTGCCTTCAGGAGGAAGTCATGCGGAACGACGCTCCCTGGAATGCCATCCTGGCCCAAGGCGGGCCCGGCGCGCTGGCCATCGGCCACAACGTCGATCGCGTGCTCGACGCGGTGCGTACCCATCTGGGCATGGACGTGGCCTTCATTTCCGAGTTCGGTGGCCACTACCGGACCTTCCGCCACGTGGCGGGCTCGATTGAACCGATGCCGATCCGTCCCGGCGACAGCAGCCCGCTCGATGAAGGCTACTGCCTGCGCGTGGTCGAGGGCCGCATCCCGCAGTTGATACCGGATACCGCCGCGGTACCGGCGCTGGCCGCGATTCCGGAGACCGCGCTGGTTCCCATCGGCGCGCACATCAGCGTTCCCATCCGCCTGCGCGACGGCCGCGTCTACGGCACCTTCTGCTGTTTTAGCCTGCGCCCGCACCTGTCGCTTGGCGAACGCGACCTGCACATGATGCGCGCCTTCGCGGATCTGCTTGCCTACCAGATCGACGGCGATCTGGACGCCGTGCGCCTGCACCAGGAAAAGGTCGAGCGGATCACCTCGGTGCTCGAGATGGGCCAGCCCAGCATCGTCTACCAGCCGATCTACCATCTGGCCGGGGAGCGCATCATCGGCATCGAATGCCTGTCCCGGTTCGACATCAACCCGCCACGGCCACCGGACCTGTGGTTCAACGAGGCGCGCGAAATCGGCCTGGGCGTGCGGATGGAACTCAACGCGATCCTCACCGCGCTCGACGGCCTGCGCCACGTCCCCGGCGACTTCTACGTATCGGTCAACGTCTCGCCGCAGACGCTCATCAGCGGCGAGATCGCCGGTTACCTGGACGAACTGCCGCCGCACCGGCTGGTGCTGGAAATCACCGAGCACGATTACGTGGAAGACTACGCGGTGTTGCGCGAACGGCTGGCGCCGCTGCGCCGGCAGGGTGTGCGCGTCGCGGTCGACGATGCGGGGGCCGGCTACGCGAGCATGCGCCACGTGCTGGCCACCAGCCCGGACATCATCAAGCTGGACATGACCCTGACCCGCAGCATCGACACCGATTCGCCACGCCGCGCACTGGCCGCGGCGCTGATCGCCTTCGCCCGCGAAACCCACAGCGGCATCGTCGCCGAAGGCGTGGAGACGGCGGAAGAACTGGCCGCGTTGCGCGCCCTGGGCGTGCCGGACGCCCAGGGCTATTTCCTGTCGCGGCCGCTGTCATTGCCGGCACTGCTGGCGTTGCTGGATCCACCGGGCAAGCGGGTCCACTGACGCCGCCGTACCCATATCCCGGCGGAGCGGCGCGCCGCTCTGGCATGATCCGGCGTCCTGACCGGAACCCATCCCATGCGGCGCCAACCGATTCCCCACACCGACCTGCGCGCCTCGCGCATCGCCTGCGGCTGCATGCAGCTGAGCCGCGCCTGGGACGACACCGATCCCACCGCGGAAGAACGACGGCAGGCCGCGCAGCTCATCGAGACCGCGCTGGAACAGGGCATCAACCTGTTCGACCATGCCGACATCTATGCGCGCGGCAAGTCGGAGCGGTTGTTCGGCGACTGGCTGGCGGCCTCGCCCTCGCGCCGCGACGAACTGATCCTGCAATCCAAGTGCGGCATCCGCTTCGCCCATGACCCGCAACCGGATTCGCCGGGTCGCTACGATTTCAGCCATGCGCACCTGGTCGCATCCGTCGAGGGCAGCCTGCGCCGGCTGCGCACCGACTACCTGGACCTGTTGTTGCTGCACCGGCCGGATCCGTTGGGCGTACCGGAAGAAGTCGCCCGTGCCTTCGACGATCTGCATCGCAGCGGCAAGGTGCGGCATTTCGGCGTCAGCAACCATACCGCCAGCCAGATCGCGTTGCTGCGGGCGCATGTCGATCGGCCGCTGGTCGCCAACCAGGTCGAAATCAGCCTGCTGCACCATCACCTGATCAACGAGGGCGTGATCGCCGCCACCCGCGGCACCGCCTACACCGCCTCGGCCGGCACCCTGGACGAATGCAGGCGCCAGGGCATCCTGCTGCAGGCCTGGTCGCCGCTGGCCGGTGGCCGGCTCTCGCACCCGGAAACCGCCGAGCCCGCGCTGCGCCCCGCCGCTGAAGCCGTCGCCCTGGTCGCCGCCCGCCACGACGTTTCGCCTGAAGCCATCCTGCTGGCCTGGCTGCTGCGCCACCCCGCCGGCATCCAACCCGTCATCGGCACCACCCGCCCCGATCGCCTGGCCGCGGCCTGCGCCGCCGACCGCATCGAACTGAGCCGCGAGGAGTGGTATGCGCTGTTCACCGCGGCGCGGGGCGGGCCGGTGCCTTGAGGGTGGGGATTGGGGATTCGGGATTGGGGATTGGGAGCTTCTGCTTTTGCCTCCCCCTTTGAAACGCTTCTCAACAGCCGAATGGCTGGTCAAAAGGGGGATTGAGGGGGATTTGCTTTTTGCGCCAAGAGCAAATCCCCCGTCACCTGCTTCGCAGGTGCCTGCCCCCTTTTTCAAAGGGGGCTTAGCTGAGCGGTTACTCGATATGTGAACTCCGCATTGGCTCCTCGAAGGCATCTTTCCCGGAAATCCAATCCCATGTCCTCCTGTCACGCGAACGCCATGTAACTGCAATGCGGGTTTCATGGCCGGTCTCCACCATGCGCAAAACGTGGAGTTGCGCATGCGGTACGCCATCGTCACCGAAACCTATCCGCCCGAGGTCAACGGCGTTGCCCTGACCGTGCAGGGGCTGGAACAGGGTCTGCGCGCGCGCGGGCACCGGGTCTCGCTGGTGCGGCCGCGGCAGGAAGGCGACCCGCGCGAACTCGATGACACCACCCTGGTGCGCGGCGCGGCGCTGCCCCGCTACCCCGGATTGAAATTCGGCCTGCCGGCGGCGCGTCGCCTGGCCCGGCTGTGGAGCGAATCGGCACCGGATGCGATCTACGTGGCCACGGAAGGCCCGCTGGGCTGGTCGGCGCTGCGCGCGGCGCGGCGGCTGGGCATTCCGGTCGCGACCGGCTTCCACACCCGCTTCGACGAATACATGCGCGACTACGGCGCGGCGTTCCTGCAACAGACCGCGATGCGCTGGATGCGGCGCTTCCACAACGGCGCCGACGCCACCCTGGTGCCGACCCGCGAGCTGCAGGAATTCCTGACCGCGCAGGGCTTCGCCCGGGTGGTGCGGCTGGCGCGCGCGGTCGACACCTCGCAGTTCTCGCCGGCGCACCGGGATGACGGCCTGCGCGCCGAATGGGGCGCGGGCGCGGACACGCCGGTGGCGATCTACGTGGGCCGCATCGCCGCGGAAAAGAACCTCACCCTGGCCGTGCAGGCGTTCCGCGCGATCCAGCGCGACCGCCCCGACGCGCGTTTCGTCTGGGTCGGCGACGGTCCGGCGCGCGAGCGGTTGGCGGCGGCCAATCCCGATTTCGTGTTCTGCGGAGTTCAGCGTGGCACGGCGCTGGCGCGGCATTTCGCCAGCGGCGATCTGTTCCTGTTCCCGAGCCACAGCGAAACCTTCGGCAACGTGACCCTGGAAGCCATGGCCAGCGGCGTGCCGACCGTGGCCTTCGACTACGGCGCCGCGCGCGAACACCTGCGCAACGGCGTGCACGGCTTCGCGGTGCGCGACGACGACGCGTTCGTGGCCGCGGCCGCGCAGTTGGGATCCGATGAAGCGCTGCGCCGGCGCCTGGGCGCCGATGCCAGCGAGGCCGTGCGGGTATTGCGCCCGGAACAGGTCGCCACCGATTTCGACAACCTGCTGGCCGGTCTGGCCGCGCAAAGGAGGCCGCATGAGAACGTCGCTACCGCGTAACGCGCTCCGGGGCCGCGACGCAGGCTGGTGCCTGCGCGCCAACCGCTGGGGCGAATGGCAGGGCGTGCGCCGCTTCTTCGCGGTGATCAGCCGCCTGGGCGACGGCGTGTTCTGGTACGTGCTGATGGGCGCACTGATCGTCGCGGACGGACTGGACGGCCTTGCCGCGTCGGCGCACCTGGCGGCCACCGGCGTGATCGCGCTGACCCTGTACAAGCTGCTCAAGCGCTGGACCCGGCGCCCGCGCCCGTTCGCCTCGGACGTGCGGATCCGCGCCTGGATCGCGCCGCTGGACGAATTCAGCTTTCCGTCCGGGCATACGCTGCATGCGGTCGCCTTCACCGTGGTCGCGCTGGCCCACTACCCCGCGCTGGCGGTGCTGCTGATTCCGTTCGCGGCCTGCGTGGCGGTATCGCGGGTGGTGCTGGGCCTGCACTATCCCAGCGACGTGCTGGCCGCCACCGTGATCGGTTCGGCCCTGGCCGGGTTGTCGCTGTGGCTGGTGCCGGGCGTGTCGCTGTTCGCCTGAGCGAACCGGAAAAACGGCTGGGAAAAAAGAAGGCCGGATTCCTGCGAATCCGGCCTTCTTCACATCACGAGGATGATGCTCAGTTTTCCAGCAGCGGCTTGCGCGGCAGTTTCTGCTCGCGCATCGCGGCGTGGTAGGCGAACGAGGCCAGGATCGCCGCCGCCTGCTTCAGATCTTCCGGCGCGGCGTGATCGTAGGTGTCCAGATCGCTGTGGTGGACGTTGCTGAAATAGTCCAGGCCGTCCTGCACGAACTGGAAGCCCGGCAGGCCGACGCGATCGAACGAGACGTGATCGGTGCTGCCGGTGTTGCGCACGGTCACGATGGTGGCGCCGACATCGTTGAACGGCTTCAGCCAGGCTTCGAAGATCGGCATCGCCGCCTGGTTTTCCTGCGCGTAGATGCCGCGGATCTTGCCGGAGCCGTTGTCCAGGTTGAAGTAGGCCGAGAACTTGTCGTAGTCGCGCTTGCGCTGGAGCGGGCCAGTGCGCTCCTGGAAGTAGCGCGGCAGCTTCTTCTGTTCCGGATCGGTGGCTTCCGGATAGTCGGCGAAGTGCTTGGCGACATAAGCAGCCGAACCGATCAGGCCCTGCTCCTCGCCGCTCCACAGCGCCACCCGGATGGTGCGGCGCGGCTTGGCGCCCACCGCCTTGAGGATGCGCATGGCTTCCATCATCACCGCCACGCCGGCGGCGTTGTCGGCCGCGCCGGTGCCGGCGTGCCAGGAGTCCATGTGCGCGCCGATCATCACGATCTCGTCGGCCTTGCCGCTGCCCGGGACCTCGGCAATCGTGTTGTAGCCGGGATCATTGGTCTCGCTGGTGAACTGCGCGTCCACGTTGATGCGCAGGCGCACGTCCTGCTTGCGCTCGATCGCGCGCAGCAGCGGGTTGTAGTGCTCGGCCGCCACCGCCAGTTCCGGAATGCCGGCCGGCTCGCCGGCACGACGCGAACCGCCGCCGCCGACCCGGATGATGCCGTTGTCCCAGCCGCTGATGCTCAGCGCGGCCAGCGCGCCTTCCTCGGTCAGGAAACGGTTGGTCGCCTGCACCAGATCCTGGCGCTGCCGGTACTCGGCCAGTCGCTTGCCACGATCGGCCGGGTTGGTGTCCTTGGGCACGCTGAAGGAAAGCAGCTCGGTCAGGCCGGCTTCGTCGTAGCGGCGCGAATCCGGCTCGGTGCCGGGCTTGTACTCGCGGGCTTCGCTGAGCAGGACGATCTTGCCTTTCAGCTTGCCCTTGTACTTGTCCAGGTCCGCCTTGGTCTTGAGGGTGACGACCACTGCCTCGCCTTCGACCGGGCCCTGCGTGCCGGGCGTCCAGGCCTTGGGCACCGCGCGCAGCGAGGTCACCCGCGGCGCCAGCAGTTCCACGCTCGCCGAGCGATAGGTCCAGCCGCGGCCGAAGTCGTCGAACGCCTCGTCATGGACATTGGACAGACCCCACTCGGTGAACTTGCCGCGCGACCAGGCATTGGCCTGCGCCATGCCCGGCGAGTTGGTCAGGCGCGGCCCGATTTCCTCGGTCAGGTGGCCGAAGGTCGCCATCACCTGCGACCGGTGGAATGCCTCCTGGCGGATGCGGTTGACCATGTCCAGGTCCACCGGCTCATTCGCCTGCGCCATTCCGGCCAGGCCCAGGCACAACGCCATCACGCTCCGCTTCAACACGCCCCTGCTCTCCCCGGGTCCGTCCCCGAATGTGCATAAAGGATCGAGTCTGCCCCGGCCAAAGGTCATGGTCCCCCTGCCATCAGTCATGGTCGGGCGGAGAGCCGGGCTCAGCGGAACGGTTCGCGGCGGGCGCGCTGCAGTGCGGGAATGCCCTGTCCGGTCCAGTCTTGATCGTTGGCGACCTGCGCCTGGCCGCGGCTGGCATCCAGCGCGTCGAAATCGAGATCGGCGATGGCCCAGACCTCGTCGCCACGGGTCTGCGCCAGCACGCCGTCGGCGGGGAAACCGCGATCCATCGGCGCGAACAGGGCCGCCTCGCCAGTATTCACGTCCAGCGCCGGACTCCATTCGGCGATGCCGGCGGTAACCGCCTGGGCCACGAAGAAACGGTTCTCCAGCGCGCGCGCCAGGCAACCGACCCGCACGCGGGTGGCGCCTGCCTCGGTGTCGGTGCAACTGGGCACCACCAGCAGGCGTGCGCCGGCTTCGTACTGCGCGCGCACCGGCAGCGGGAACTCGCTGTCGTAGCAGACCGCGACGCCGGCCCGGACGCCCTCGACATCGAACACATTCAGTGCGTCGCCGCCCTCGATCACGCCGGTGGCCTTCTCGAAACCGGTGAGCTGCAGTTTGTCCTGCCAACCGTGGCGGCCATCGGGCGTGAACCAGTAGCTGCGATTGCGGTAGCGCCGTTCGCCCACGGCGAGCAGGAACGAGCCGGCCACCACATGCAGGCGCAGTTCCGTCGCCAGCTTCGGAAACAAGCTCATCCAGTCCGCGTGCAGCGCCTGGGTCGCCGCCAGCGAGGCTTCCAGATCACCGCGGATGTCCGCCGCGAAGGTCGCGGCCAGTTCCAGCGACAGGTATTCGGGCAGCACCGCCACCTTCGCGCCCTGTGCGGCCGCATCACCCAGCAATCGCCCCAGTCGTTCGGCGAAGGCGGCGAAGTCGCGCGGCGCCTGGATCGGATACTTGGCCGCGGCCACCTTCATGGCGCGGCCTCCAGCGGACGCAGCCAGAACGTCAGCGCATGCGGGATTTCGCCGCGACCGATTTCGTCCCATGCCAGCTGCATGGTCATCCCCTCCCTGCGCCGGTAGCCGCGCTTGTGCCAGAACCCGTCGTTGCCGCGATGTTCCGCCGGCCGACGCGGATCCATCGGGTCGCGATCCACCGCGCAGAACCCGGTCCAGCGGAATCCGCCCAGCGCGCGCGCATGCGCCTCCCGCCGATCGAAGAAGGCATGGCCGATGCCACGACCGCGATGCTCCGGCAACAGCACCGATTCGCCGAAATAGAACACCTCGTCCGGCGGGATCTCCGATGCCAGGAACGGCTGGCGGAAAGCTTCGCCGTCATCCAGCAGCGGCAGCCCGGTGGACGCGCCGATCACCCGCTCCCCGTCCAGCGCCAGCACGAACACGCTGCGCGGCGACGCCGCGTAGGCCGCCAGGTAGTCGCGCTCGTAGTCGAAATCACCCTCGTACAGATAGGGCCAGTCGCGGAACACGGCCACGCGCAGGCGCGCCACGTCGGCCAGCCACGGTCCGATGTCCGGTCCACGGAATACACGGATGTCGAAGCGGGAATCCATCCGCGAACTTTACCGCAGCCCCGGCATGGCGACGCGCGGTCACGGCGTGGGATCCTCGCCGGTCCCACCCGGTGGCGGCTCGATACCCGCGCCGGCGACCCCGCGCCCCGCCGCCACCGCCACGCCTGCAAGCAGGCCGCCCACGATCAGCATCGCCTGCGCGGCCATCACCATCAGCACGCCAAGGCCTTCGCCCGGGCCCCCGTCGTGACCCGGCTGCGATGACGCATGGCAGTGCTGCAACCGCAGCAGCGAGAACAGCAATTGCGGGAGCAGGAACAGTACGCCGTACAAGCGCCATGAAATCACCGCCGCCATGACGTAGAACAGCAGGACCAGGACCGTTCCCACCAACATCACCGGCATCGTTCGCCGCTTCCCGCCGGCAGGCAGCGGCGATCATCCCAGTCGTAGACCACGATTCCGGATTCGGGCAACACCCACAGGCGTGCGCGGCCATCCCGCGAGCAGGTCATGAAGCGACGGGCGCGCGGTGGCTCGCCCGCCGCCTGCCACGGTCCCCAGGCAATGGGGACGGCATGCCGCGAAAGGCCTTCCCTGGCCTGCGTCGCGTCCTGCAGCAACACCATCGGGCGGCGGCGCAGCGCGTTGCGCGTCTCCGCCGCCAACCGGAACCCCAGCCAGCCCCGGTGCACGTGCCGCAGCGGCAGCAGCAGCGTGGCGAGCGCGCGTTCGCTGATACCGGCTGGCTTGCCGTCACCGCCGTCGAGGGCGATGACGGCCTCGGTGTGCAGGCAGGCGGGCAACACACGGCACGCGCGGCGATGCAATGTCTGCGGGTCCAGCATGGGCGTGCCTCAGCGCAACCCGTTGCCCAGGTCGTACCAGTCGACCTTGCGGGTGATCCACATGATCCCCGCCAGGATGCCGAACAGCAGCAGCGTGCCCATCAGCAGCGCGTTGGTCTCCGACAGCAGCAGCATATACAGCACCCCGTACAGCGCGGTCAGCATCGTCGCGAACCCGGCCGCGCGCAGCCAACTGCGCAGCACGCCGGACAGGTAGAAGAACTGCAGACCGATGCACGCCACCGCCGACACCAGGTACGCCTTCCAGAATGCGATGTGTTCGGACAGGCTGAGCAGCAGCAGGAAGAAGATCGCCAGCGCCAGGCCCACCAGCAGGTACTGCAGCGGGTGGATCGGCAGGCGCTTGATCAGTTCGAACAGGGCGAACCCGACGAAGGTCAGCACCACGAACAGGATGCCGTACTTGCTGGCGCGATCGGCCTGGGTATAGATGTCCACCGGATCGACCAGGTGGATGTCGGCGCTGTCGATGCGGGTCAGCGAGGGACCTTCCGAGGATGCGTCGATGGCGACCTGGCCGGTCAGCGGCATGCGTCGGGTGAAATCGCCTTCGGCGCTGGCCAGTTGCGCCTGCGCGTTGCTGGCCAGCGAGGAGATTTCCCAGTTGGCGGTGAAGCCGCTGGCCTCGACGGTGCGCTGGGTCGGCAGGAAGCGACCGCCGAACAGCGGATGCGGCCATTCCGAATGGACATCGATGCGGTTGCTGTCGGCGATCGGGCTGATGCCCAGCGATTCTGTGCCGGCGAGGCCGAAGTCCAGTTGCACGTTGCTGGCCGGCAGGAGCATCCCGCCCTCGCCGCCCAGCACCGCGTGGACGCCGCTCATCCGCGCGGACATTGCGCCGGTGCCGCCCTCGAAGGCGAGCGTACGTCCGTCGACCTTGACGACCGGCGTCCCCACCAGTCCGCGCACATCGCTCAAGCCCATCACCAGGATGGGCTTGCCATAGGTGCGGCCGTCCGTCTGCTCCAGCACCAGCGACTCGAAGTGCGCGCTCATGCGCGCCGACCACTGGTAGGTGCGCACGTCATACAGGCCGATGCGCCGCAGCGCCGGCTTCAGCCCGCCGCCCGCCTGCAGCGTCTTGGGCGTCTGCAGCACGTAGCCACGCACGGTTTCCTGGCGAATTTCCGGCTTGCCTTCGGCGTTGACCACCGTGGTGTTGCTGGTCTTCTGCCACGGCACCACCCGCAACGGTCCGATCACCTGCTGCGGACCGGCCATGCTCTCGGCGATGCGCTCGACCGCCTGCGCCTGGTAGCGTTCGCGATCGCTGATCACGCCGCGCACCATCAGCAGGGGAATCATCAACAGCAGCACCAGACCGCCCACGGTCAGGAACCGCAACAACAGCTTCAACGACTTCATGTCTTCGCCCATCCGGGTGTGGAGATGGACAAAGCCTGGCGCCGGCCGGTGGGCGGGCGTGGAAGCGGATTTGAAGTCTGTGTGAAGTGGGTGGCCGGCGCCTTCTCCCTTTTGTGGGAGCGACGTGAGTCGCGAAACCCGGCTTGGTCGAATCGCGACTTACGTCGCTCCCACAAGACAGGGTTCGATCAGGCCGCGGGCAGGGTCAGCACGGCTTCGGCGCCACCGTCGGGATGGTTGCGCAGGACGATGTCGCCGCCATGCAGGCGCGCGACTTCGCGCACGAACGGCAGGCCCAGGCCGGAACTGCGCAGGCCGCTGCCCGGACGGGCCAGCGAATAGAAGCGTTCGAAGATGCGTTCGCGCGCATAGTCGGGAATGCCCGGTCCGTGATCGCGCACGCTCAGCTGGACGCGATCGCCGGCGGTCTCGGCGGCCAGCACCACCTCCGCGCCGGACGGCGAGAACGCGATGGCGTTGTCGAGCAGGTTGCTCAGTGCCTGCCGGAGCAGGAAGGGATCACCACTCAGGCGCAGGCCCGGGGCGCCGCGCACGCGCAGATCCAGGCCGGTGGCGCGCATCTCCGCGGCCTCGCGCACGGCCTCCAGCAATTCGTCCGCCGTCATCGTCTGGCGCTTCTGCAGCCAGCCGTGCTGTTCCACCTCGGCCAGCGCCAGCAGCTTGTCGATGGTCTCGGTCAGGCGCTGCTCCTGGGTCTGGATATTGCGGGCGAAGCGCTGCCGTTCGGCTTCCGGCAGCGGTTCCTGCAACAGTTCGGCCGCGCCCCGGATCGCCGCCAGCGGACTCTTCATCTCATGGGTCAGCGACTGCACGTACTGCTCGACGTAGGCCTTGCCCTCCAGCTTGCGCCGCATCGCCTCCAGCGCGCGGCCCAGATCGCCAATTTCGTCGCGACGCGGCTTGGGCGGCGGGACCGGCTCGCCGGCGGCCACCGCCTGCGCGTAGCGGTTCAGGCGGCGGATGCCGCTCACCAGCCACCAGGTGATCAGCATGCCGATCAGCGCGGACAGGCCGATCAGCCAGGCGCCGCGGCGCATGATGCTGCGCTGGCTGGCGGTGATGAAGGGATCGATGGTGTGGTTGGGCTGCGCCACGGTCAGCACGCCGATCAGCCGGTCGCCGTCGCGGATGGGCGCGGCCACGTGCATCACCGTGCGCTCCGGATCGTCGGGCGTCTCCGGGCTGGAGCGCGCGCCGTATTCGCCGCGCAGGGTCAGGTAGACGTCGTTCCAGCGCGAGTTGTCGCGGCCGAGGTCGCGGCCCTGCGAGTCGTAGACCACGATGCCGCGCGCGTCGGTGACGGTCACCCGGTATTCGATGTGGCGCTTGGGAAAACTCCAGATGCGTGCGCGCAGATCACGTCCCGCGGCTTCGGACATCTTGGCCGCGAAGTCGCCGTCGGTGATGCGGCCGGCCTTCAGATCGTCGGCGGCCATCACCGCCAGCAGGTTGGCGGTATCCACGAGGGTGGATTCCATCGCCTGGCGCACGCCCGGCTTGACCTCGTTGACGAACACCCGCATCACGAAGAACGCGGCCAGTCCGACAATCAGGAAGAAGGCGAGGAACAGGCGGGCGCCAAGGCGCATGATCAGAGCTCGATGGCGTAGCCGAGACCACGATGGGTGCGGATCGGATCCGGCTCCGCGCCGGCCGCGCGCAGCTTGCCGCGCAGCGTCTTGATGTGGGTATCGACGGTGCGGTCCATGCTATCGGCGTCGCTGTCCCAGCCGCGATCCATCAATTGCGCGCGGCTGAGGATCGCGCCGGGCCGCTGCAGCAGCGCCGCCAGCAGGGCGTATTCGTAGCGGGTCAGATCCAGCGGGCGATCCTGGTAATGGATCCGGTGCCCGTCGCGATCGATGGCGAAACCGCCCTGGCGGATCCAGCCCGCATCCGGCGCGGCCGGATGCAACCGGCGCAGCCGCGCGCGCACCCGCGCCACCAGTTCGCGCGGCGAGAACGGCTTGGCCACATAGTCGTCCGCGCCAAGTTCGAGCCCCAGCACCCGGTCGATCTCGTCGTTGCGCGCGGTCAGGAAGATCACCGGCACGTCGCTGAAGGCGCGCAATTCACGGCAGACGTCGAAGCCGCTGGCGTCGGGCAGGCCGACGTCCAGCACCACCACGTCCACGCCACCGGCGCGCACCCGCGGCACGACCTCGCGCGCGAGCTGGCAATGCTCGGTTTCCAGTCCCTCGCTGCGCAGCGCATACAACACGGTGTCGGCGATGGCGGCTTCGTCTTCGGCAATCAGGATCAGCGGCATGCGGCACAGGATAGTCGGCCCCCGCGCGGGCCGCCACGCGCCCTGCCTCAGCCTGTCGCCACCCGGACCGGGGATGCGCCGGCGCCATCGGCCATTTCCGCAATCAGGCGTGGCACCAGCGCATCCAGTTCGGCTTCGGCCGCCGCCAGCGAACCGGCCAGGCGCGCGTCGGCGAATTCGTCGTACTCCACCGCGATGCGGTCCACCCGATCGATGCCCAGGTACGCCAGCGGCACGGCGATGCCGTCCTCCACATGGTTCAGATGCGCCAGGCGTCCGCCCGGGTCATAGCCGAAATCGCCGCGCGCGCCCAACAGGACCAGTCGCCGGCCCTGCCCGGCCAGCATCGGCCAGTACGGCTCCCCGGCCCGACTGCGGTCGAAGCCGAACGTGCGCCCGACCCGCACCACGTTGTCGATCCACGCCTTGAGCTGGGCCGGCATGCCGAAGTTGTACATCGGCGCGGCGATCACGATCAGTTCGCTGGCGATCAGTTCGTCCACGAGGTCATCGCTCTCGCGCAGGGCCTCGAGCATCCGCTCGTCGCGCTGCTCCGGCCGGGTGAACGCCGCGCGTACCCAGTCGCCGGTCACTGGCGCGGGCGGATGCAGGCCCACGTCGCGATGCGCCACCCGGTCGTGCGGACGCCGCGCCTTCCAGCGACGGAGGAATCCGGCACTGAGGCGGCGGGTGTGCGAGCCATGCGCCTGCTGGTCCGAGCGGCCCGCGCGGGCACTGGAGTCGATGCACAGGATGTTCATTTTCATTCATCTTTGGCAGCGCACCGGAACAGGTGCATGATGCGCATTTTCCCGGGGACCAACCCCCAGAAAAAACGATATTTGCGAACCCTCATAGATGAATGAAATTCATCCCATAGCCCGACTACCGTCCCTGAACGCGCTGCGCGTGTTCGAAGCCGCCGCACGGCATTTGAGCTTCCGGCGGGCCGCCGAGGAACTGGCGCTCACCCCCACCGCCGTCAGCCACCAGATCCGTCTGCTGGAAGACCGGCTGGGCCTGCCACTGTTCACCCGCCAGGCCCGGCGGGTGGCGCTCACCGAGGCCGGCCAGCGGCTGTATCCGGTGTTGCGCGACAGCTTCGACAACATCGGCCAGACCCTGGCGGCGCTGCGCGCGCCCTCGCCGCGCCTGGCGGTCACGGTTTCTTCCACCCGTGGCTTCGCCGCGCAATGGCTGCTGCCGCGGCTGCCGGCATTCGCCGATGCGCATCCGGACATCGATCTGCACCTGCACGCCTCCGACGCGCCGGTGGATCTGCTCGCCGGCCAGGTCGATCTGGCCTTGCGCTACGGCCGGACGCCGCCGCCCGGCCTGCACGCGGACCATCTGCTTGCGTGCCGCTTCGCGCCGGTGTGCAGTCCGCGCCTGGACCTGCACGATCCGGCGCGGCTGTCCTCGTTCCCGCGCCTGCGCTTCGAGTGGCGGCAGCGCGATCGCGCCACGCCCGATTGGCCGCTGTGGTTCCGCAAGGCCGGAATGGCCGCCGACGACGCGCCGGAACGGATGTTCTCCGACGAGTCGCATGCCATCGTCGCCGCGATCTCGGGCCAGGGCGTGCTGCTGGCGAACCTGGCGCTGGTGGCCGGCGAACTGCGCGACGGCACCCTGGTGCAACCCTTCGGTCCGGTGCTGGAAGGCCATCCGATCCGGGTGCTTTGGCCGCCACGACACGCGGGCAACGACGCGGTGGCGCGCGTGCGCGCCTGGCTGCGGGAACAGGCCGAAGCGTCACCGGGTACCGGTAACCCCGCCGATGCTTTCCCGGCGACGGATTGAATCCCGGCATACTTCACCGATGAACTATCGCCACGCCTTCCACGCCGGCAATCACGCCGACGTCCTCAAGCACGTCCTGCTGCTGGCCCTGCTGGATGCACTCAAGCGCAAGGACACGCCGTTCTTCGTGCTGGACACGCATGCCGGCCGCGGGCGCTACCTGCTGGGCGCCAGCGAGAGCCGCAAGACCGCCGAGGCCGATGGCGGCATCGTCCGCCTGTTCGACAGCGCCCGCCTGCCCGCGCCGGTGGAGGACTACCTGCGCGCGGTGCAGGCCGACAACCCGGTGGGCGCGCTGGTGGCCTATCCGGGTTCGCCGTTGCTCGCGGCGCAGGCGATGCGCGCGCAGGACCGGCTGGCCGCCTGCGAACTGCAACCCGAGGAAGCGGCCGAACTGAAGGCGCTGTTCGCCCACGACCCGCGGGTGGCGGTGCATGCGCGAGACGGCTATGCGGCGATGCGCGCCCTGCTGCCGCCACGGCTCGGCGAAACCCGCTTCGCCCGCGGGCTGGTGCTGATCGATCCGCCCTACGAGGCGCAGGACGCGGAGTATCCGCAGATCCTCGATGCCGTGCGCGAAGGCCTGCAACGCTGGCCCGCCGCGACCTACGCGGTGTGGTATCCGATCAAGCAGCGGCGCAGCCTGTTGCCGTTCTTCCGCAAGGTGGCCGCCCTGCCGGCCAAGTCGGCGCTGGTGGCCGAATTGCAGGTCCGCCCGGACGATTCGCCGCTGCGGCTCAACGGCAGCGGCATGCTGGTGATCAATCCGCCCTGGCAGTTCGACGCCGCCATCGCGCCGGTGCTGCCCGCCCTGCAGACCGCGCTCGGCGAAACCGGCGCCGGCAGCCGGCTGGAGTGGATCAAGCGCGAAACCGCCGCCGCGCCCGGCAAACGCCCGGGCTAGGCGCGCCCGCCACGATCCCGTCGGGAGGCTGTGCGAGAATCGCCGCTCCCCTCCTCGCGCATCCCTCCATGGCCGGATCCAGCCTGTTCGCCCTCATCGACGACATCGCCACCCTGCTGGACGACGTCTCGGCGATGACCAAGATCGCCACCAAGAAGACCGCCGGCGTGCTTGGCGACGATCTGGCGCTCAACGCCCAGCAGGTCTCAGGCATCAAGGCCGACCGCGAACTGCCGGTGGTATGGGCGGTGGCCAAGGGATCGATGGTCAACAAGGCAATCCTGGTACCGGCCGCGCTGGCGATCAGCGCGCTGGAAACCTGGCTGCACGGACGCGGGATCAACATCCCGCTGATCACCCCGCTGCTGATGCTCGGCGGCGCCTTCCTCTGCTACGAGGGCGTCGAGAAGCTGGCGCACAAGTTCCTGCACGGCAAGGGCGAGGACGAACAGGAGCACGCCGAACGCGTGCGCGCGGTGCAGGACGAACAGGTCGACATGGTCGCCTTCGAGCAGCAGCGCATCCGTGGCGCGGTCCGCACCGATTTCATCCTGTCGGCGGAGATCATCGTCATCTCGCTCGGCACCCTGGCCGGGCGAACCTTCATCGAACAGTTGCTCACGCTGGTCGCCATCGCCCTGATCATGACCGTGGGCGTGTACGGACTGGTCGGCGGCATCGTCAAGCTCGACGACGCCGGCCTGGCGCTGAACCGCGACGAGCGCGCGGGCGGCTGGCCGCGCTTCAAGCGCGCCCTGGGCCGCGGCATCCTGCACAGCGCGCCCTACCTGATGAAATTCCTGTCCATCGCCGGCACGGCCGCGATGTTCCTGGTCGGCGGCGGCATCCTGGTGCACGGCATCGGCGCCCTCCACCACTTCATCGAGCCGTACGCGCAGGGCGCGCTCGGCGGGCTGCTGTCGATGCTGTTCAACGCCGGCGTCGGCATCGTCGCCGGTGCCCTGATCGTGGCGGTCACGGTGCTGATCGGGCGGCTGCGCGGGAAACGCCACGCTGCCTGAACCGCTATTCAGGCGCCT
This sequence comes from Pseudoxanthomonas beigongshangi, assembly GCF_016820515.1. Classification (GTDB taxonomy): domain Bacteria; phylum Pseudomonadota; class Gammaproteobacteria; order Xanthomonadales; family Xanthomonadaceae; genus Pseudoxanthomonas_A; species Pseudoxanthomonas_A beigongshangi. The sequence goes on from NZ_JADHDV010000029.1 coordinate 35,625, forward strand.
CGCCTGCCTGGGGGATTTCGTGCGAGCATGATCACATGACCGCGCCGAAACGACTGCCCCCCTGGCATGAACACTTCCGCCTGCCCAGCGGGCGCGAGTTGCTGATCCGCCCGATCCGACCCGAGGACGCCGGTCCCATCCAGGGCGCCTTCACCCTGCTCGGACCGGACGAAATCCGCCAGCGCTTCCTGTACGCCCTGCGCGAACTGACCCCGGAAATGGCCCAGCGCCTGAGCCAGCCGGATCCGCAGACCGAGTTCGCGCTGGTCGCCGCCGAATCGCTGCCGCCGGGCGAAGCGCTGGTCGGCGCGGTGGCGCGCGCGTCGGTGGTCAACCGCACCCGCGAGGCCGAGTTCGCCATCCTGGTCAGCCATTTCATCGCCGGCCAGGGCCTGGGTCGCCACCTGATGCGCCGGCTGGTGAAGTGGGCGCGTTCGAAGAAGCTGGACCGGCTCTACGGCGACGTCCTGGACAGCAACCTGCCGATGCTGCAACTGGCCCAGTCGCTGGGCTTCAAGCAGGTCCGCGAAGCCGACTCCGCGCCGGGCCTGGTGCGGGTGGTGCTGGACCTCAACGAAGTCGCCTGATCCGGAAGCTGATCCGGAAGCCCCCGCGCGGGCCACTTTCCGACCGGCGGACGGCCGTCCTCCACCCACATCGCCGTCATCATGACTGTCAGGGGAGGCCTGCGGCAGGCATTGTCGCGCGCGGTCGGAGGGCTCCCCGATGGGCATCGACGAAACCCGGCTCAACACCTTCCTCGGCAAGGCGGTCGAGGACCTCGGCGCGGCGATCAGCGCCACCCTGATCCTGGCAGGCGATCGGCTGGGCCTGTACAAGGCGCTGGCGGAGGGCCCGCTCACGCCCGCGGCGCTGGCCGAGCGCACCGGCACCCACGAACGCTACCTGCGCGAATGGCTGGCCAACCAGGCCGCCGGCGGCTACGTCACCTACGATCCCGGCAGCGGCGAATACCGGCTGGAGCCCGAACAGGCGCTGTGCCTGGCCGACCCGGCCAGTCCGGTGGATCTGGCGGGCGCGTACTACATCATCGAGGCGGTCTTCCACGCGCTGGATCGCACCGTGGACAACTTCCGCACCGGCGCGGGGCTGGAATGGGGCGATCACCACGCCTGCCTGTTCCATGGCACCGAACGGTTCTTCCGCGCCGGCTACAACGCCCACCTGCTCGGCGAATGGCTGCCCGCGCTGGACGGCGTGGTCGCCAAGCTCACCGCCGGCGCGCAGGTCGCCGATGTCGGCTGCGGCCATGGCGCCAGCACCCTGCTGATGGCCCGCGCCTACCCGCGCTCGCGCTTCGTCGGCTACGACTACCATCCCGAATCGATCCGGGTGGCCGGCGAACGCGCGCGCGAGGCCGGGCTGGAGAACGCGCGCTTCGAAGTCGCCGACGCCACCGGCTACGGCGAGCATGACTTCGATCTGATCGCCTTCTTCGACTGCCTGCACGACATGGCCGATCCGGTCGGCGCGGCGCGCCATGCCCGCCAGGCGCTGAAGCCGGACGGGCACTGCCTGCTGGTGGAACCGTTCGCCGGCGACAACGTCGAGGACAACCTCAATCCGGTTGGCCGGGTCTACTACGGTGCTTCTTCGCAGATCTGCGTGCCGGTGTCGCTGGCCCGCCACGGCCCCGCGCTGGGCGCGCAGGCCGGCGAGGCGCGCCTGCGCGCGGTGATGGAAGCCGGCGGCTTCGGCCGTTTCCGGCGCGCGGCGCAGACCCCGTTCAACCTGGTGTTCGAAGCACGCCCCTGAACCACGGGAGATTCCCATGCCACGCTATGTGATCGAACGCGATCTGCCCGGCGCCGGCCTGTTGCCGGCGGAGGAACTGCGCGCCATCTCGCGCAAATCCTGCGAGGTGCTGGAGGACCTGGGCCCACAGGTACAGTGGATGCAAAGCTACGTCACCGCCGACAAGGTGTACTGCATCTACGTGGCGCCGAACGAGGACCTGATCCGCGAGCACGCGCGGACGGGCGGTTTCCCCGCCAATCGCATCGCCGAAGTCCATGCGGTGATCGACCCGGTCACCGCCGAATGACGGCAATGATGACGGTGCCGGCGTTTACCCGGGCGGCAGCGGCGGCGCGGTAGACTGGCGGTCCCTTGCGCTGGTGGCGGACGACGCCCCCGGCGCTGCCGCTGTTTTGTGCACCGATGACCACCGATCCGAATTCCGCCTCCTCCACTCCCGTTCCTCCCCTGCCCCGCGGCGCCCAGTCGCGCGCCTGGTGGCGCGCGCCGGCCTCGCCATCCGCGCTGGCCTGGTTCCTGGCCCGCGCGGCGCTCGCCCACGACGGTCCAATCGTGGCGATTGCCCGCGACAACCACCAGGCGCACCAGTTGGAAGGCGATCTGCGCACGCTGCTGGGCGAACACGGACGCCCGGATCTGCCGGTGCTGCCTTTCCCGGACTGGGAAACGCTGTCCTACGATCGCTTCAGCCCGCATCCGGACATCGTTTCCCAGCGCCTGGCCGCGCTGCACCGCCTGCCCGCGCTGAAGCGCGGCATCGTGGTGGTGCCGGTGCAGACGCTGATGCAGCGCCTGCCGCCGCTGCGCCACGTGGTCGGCGGCAGCTTCGACTACCGGGTCGGACAGGTGCTGGACTTCGACGCCGAGAAGCGCCGGCTGGAAACGGCCAGCTACCGGCACGTGCCGCAGGTGCTGGATCCGGGTGACTTCGCCGTGCGCGGCGGCCTGCTCGATGTATATCCGATGGGCGCCGACGCGCCGCTGCGCATCGAGTTGCTGGACGACACCATCGATTCGATCCGCCAGTTCGATCCGGAAAGCCAGCGTTCGCTGGAAAGGACCGATGCGGTGCAGTTGCTGCCCGGCCGCGAGGTACCGCTGGACGATGCCTCGCTGGCGCGTGCGATGAACCTGCTGCGCGACCGTTTCGACGTCGACACCCGCCGCAGCGCGCTCTACCAGGATCTGAAATCCGGACTGGCGCCGGCCGGCGTGGAGTACTACCTGCCGTTGTTCTTCGAGCAGACCGCCACCCTGTTCGACTACCTGGGCAAACGTGCCCTGCCGCTGCTGGCCGATGGCGCCAGCGCCGCCGCCGACGCGTTCTGGATGCAGACGCAGGGCCGCTACGAGCAGCGCCGCCACGACATCGAGCGCCCGCTGCTGCCGCCGGAAGAGCTGTACCTGCCGCCGGACAACCTGCGCGAACGCCTCAACCAGTCATCGCGCATCGAAGTCTGCGGAACGGATCACCCGCGCCATGCCGAAGCCGCGCCGCTGGGCGACCAGCCTTCGCCAACGCTGCCGCTGGCGCAGAAGGATCAGGCGCCGGGCCAGGCACTGCGTTCGTTCCTGGATCACTATCCGGGCCGGGTGCTGATCGCCGCCGACTCCGCCGGTCGCCGCGAGGCGCTGCTGGAAGTGTTGCAATCAGCCGAACTGAAACCGGCGGTGCTGCACGACCTGCCCGCCTTCCTCGCCGACGGTGCCCGCTTCGGCATCGCGGTCGCGCCGCTGGAAGACGGCTTCGCCCTGGATGCGCCCGCCGTGGCGGTGCTCACCGAACGCCAGTTGTTCCCGGAACGCGCCACCCAGCCGTATCGCCGCAAGCGCACCGGCCGCGAGCCGGACAGCATCATCCGCGACCTGGGCGAGCTGAGCGAAGGCGCGCCGATCGTCCACGAGGATCACGGCGTCGGCCGTTATCGCGGGTTGGTGGTGCTGGAAGCCGGCGGCCTGCCCGGCGAGTACCTGGAAATCGAATACGCCAAGGGCGATCGCCTGTACGTGCCGGTCGCCCAATTGCACCTGATCAGCCGCTACTCCGGCGCCTCGGTGGAAACCGCGCCGCTGCATTCGCTGGGTGGCGAGGCGTGGACCAAGGCCAAGAAGAAGGCCGCCGAGAAGGTTCGCGACGTGGCCGCCGAACTGCTGGAAATCCAGGCCCGCCGGCAGGCCCGCGCCGGCCTGGCGCTGCCGGTGGACCGGGCGATGTACGAACCGTTCGCCGCCGCCTTCCCGTTCGAGGAAACCCCGGACCAGCACGCCGCCATCGAGGCGGTGCTGCGCGATCTGGGCAGCAGCCAGCCGATGGATCGGGTGGTCTGCGGCGACGTCGGCTTCGGCAAGACCGAGGTGGCGGTGCGCGCGGCCTTCGCCGCCGCCAGCGCCGGCAAGCAGGTGGCGGTGCTGGTGCCGACCACGCTGCTGGCCGAGCAGCACTACCGCAACTTCCGCGATCGCTTCGCCGACTGGCCGCTGCGGGTGGAAGTTCTGTCGCGCTTCAAGACCGCCAAGGAGATCAAGGCCGAGTTGGAGAAGCTGGCCGAGGGCACGCTGGACGTGATCGTCGGTACCCACCGGCTGTTGCAGCCGGACGTGAAGTTCAAGGATCTTGGCCTGGTCATCGTCGACGAGGAACAGCGTTTCGGCGTGCGCCAGAAGGAAGCGCTGAAAGCGCTGCGCGCCAATGTCCACCTGCTGACCCTCACCGCCACGCCCATTCCGCGCACGCTCAACATGGCGATGGCGGGACTGCGCGATCTGTCGATCATCGCCACCCCGCCGGCCAACCGCATGGCGGTGCAGACCTTCATCACCCCGTGGGATGGCACCCTGCTGCGCGAAGCCTTCCAGCGCGAGCTCTCGCGCGGCGGCCAGGTGTACTTCCTGCACAACGACGTCGAGACCATCGGCCGCATGCAGCGCGATCTGCAGGAACTGGTGCCGGAAGCACGCATCGGCGTCGCCCACGGACAGATGCCCGAGCGCGAGCTGGAACAGGTGATGCTGGGCTTCCAGAAGCAGCGCTTCAACGTGCTGCTGTGCACGACGATCATCGAGTCCGGCATCGACATTCCCAACGCCAACACCATCGTCATCCATCGCGCCGACCGCTTCGGCCTGGCCCAGTTGCACCAGTTGCGTGGCCGCGTCGGCCGTTCGCACCATCGCAGCTATGCCTACCTGGTGGTGCCGGACAAGCGCAGCATGACCTCCGACGCCGAGCGCCGGCTGGACGCGATCGCGGCGATGGACGAACTGGGCGCCGGCTTCCTGCTGGCCACCCACGACCTGGAAATCCGCGGCGCCGGCGAACTGCTGGGCGAGGACCAGAGCGGACAGATGGCCGAGATCGGTTTCAGCCTGTACACCGAACTGCTGGAGCGCGCGGTGCGCTCGATCCGCCAGGGCAAGCTGCCGGACGCGGACCTGGGCCAGGAGGCGCGCGGCGCCGAGGTCGAACTGCATGTGCCGGCGCTGATTCCGGACGACTACCTGCCCGACGTGCATACCCGCCTGACCCTGTACAAGCGCATCAGCAGCGCGCGCGACCGCGACGAACTGCGCGACCTGCAGGTGGAGATGGTCGATCGCTTCGGCCTGCTGCCGGATCCGGTGAAGTACCTGTTCGCCGCCGCCGAACTGAAACTCGACGCCACCGCGCTGGGTATCCGCAAGCTGGATCTGGGCGATGCCGGCGGGCGCATCGTGTTCGAGGCCAAACCGAACATCGATCCGATGTCGGTCATCCAGCTGATCCAGAAACAGCCGCGCATCTACAGCATGGATGGTCCGGACAAACTGCGCATCAAGCTGCCGATGGTGGAACCGGCGGATCGCTTCAATGCCGCCAAGGGGCTGTTGACCACGCTCAAGGTGGCCTGACGGCCGGAATCGACCTTGTGGCATCTTGTGGGAGCGACGTGAGTCGCGAT
>NZ_JADHDV010000003.1 GCF_016820515.1 Pseudoxanthomonas beigongshangi
TGTCTACGGAATCGGGGGCGTACCAATCGGTACAACTACTTAGACTCGCAATCAAGCTGCTGCATTTCCATTGCATTCTCATTTCCGCCCAAAAAAAGGCCCGGCTTTCGCCGGGCCCAGTCGCATCGGGAGAGACGATGCGATACAGCGGTTACTTGAAGTTGTAGACGATCTCCGCCGCCACTTCGCGGCCGACCGGATCATCGACGCAGTAGGCGAAGTCGCCGCACCACTTGTCGCCATAGATCTTGTCGAAGAGGTTGCTGGCGTACAGGTTCACTTTCAGGACGTCGTTGATCTGGTAGCCCACGCTGCCGTTGAAGTAACGGCGAGGTGCGCGGCGATCATAGTGGCGGGGCGAAGTCTGGCCGAAGGTGGGGCTACCCACCGTCGTGTCCTGGCAGGTGTAGTCATCAACGTAGGACAGATCGCTGTAGCCATCGGCCAGCGGCATGCAGCCGCCCCAGCGGTTATCGCGACCACCGGACTTCTGGTACATCATCAATGTGGCGTTCCACTTTTCCCAGCTCCAGTTGACGCTGGCGGTAATCTTCGTGCGCGGATTCTCCGTGGCACGCGTATCACGCAGTTCATCGGTCACGGTACGCCGCGACTTGAAGCTCAGCATGTTGGTGTAGTTCAGATTGAAGCTCAGGCTGCCAATCGCCGTGTCCGGCATGCGGTAGCGGGCGCTCACGTCCACACCATCCACTTCGGTCTCGGCACGGTTGATCGGGTTGATGTCGATGGTGACCGAGCCCGCCGTGGTGGCCGGCACGCCCGGTGTACGATGGATGCGGCGGATCGCCTCAGCGCACCACGAGGCGGTTGGCGGTGACGACAGCGGTTTGTTGTCCGGGGTGAAGCCTCCCTGGGTGCAGTAGGCCTCCGTCTTCAGCAACTCGTCCACGTCGATGGTGTCGATGATGTCCTCGATCTTCACGCTCCAGTAGTCGGCGCTGATCGAGAAATTGGTGAATGCGTCCCAGACGAAGCCAGCCGTGTACGAGGTACCGGATTCGTACTCCAGATCCGGAGTGCCGCCGCGGTTGATCACCGAGTCTTCGATCTTGTACTGGTCACGCGGGCACTGGCCGGACGGACGGTTGGGGTCCAGGGCGCAGGCCACGTAGTCCGTGTTGTCCTCGATGCCCGAGCTGGCCTTGGCATAGACGAAGTGCATGTCCGGCGCGCGGAACGCAGTGCCATAGGTTCCGCGTACCAGCAGCGTGTCGATTGGGCGCCATTCCAGGCCCAATTGGTAGGTGGTCTCGGCACCACTGCGCACCGCATCGTACTTGTCGTAACGGGTCGCCAGGTTGGCCGACAGCGTTTCCAGCAGCGGTACGTGGAATTCCACGCCGGCCGCGTAGCGATTGCGGTCGCCGCCGCCCTGCTCGATGTTGCCGAAGGGGGTCGACCATTCGCCGGTCAGCGTCTTCGGTTCGGGGGTCAGCCGGTAGCCCTGGCGGGCCGCTTCCACCACGCCGGCAAATCCGATCGGGCCAGCCCAGCCCTCGAACAGGTCGCCGGACAGGATGAACTGCGCCTGGGTGAGCCAGGATTCGGCCTTTTTCTGTCCGCGATGGGCAATGGAATTGAACTGATCCGCGCCCAGGGGGTTCCAGAACTTGTTGTAGTCCGGGGTGAAGATCGGATCGCCGTTCGCCGCGGTGCCCTGCTGTGGTCCCAGGAAGAAGTCGCGCATCTCGCTCTGGCTGAAGGCCGGGAACTGTTCCTTGACCTCATACTCGGCGCGGCCAATCGACGCTTCCCAGTCGAAGCGGCCGTCTCCCAGCGTTCCCTTGATACCGGCGCTGAAATCAACCGCCAGTTCCTTGGACTGGGTCAGGAAGGCGGCATCCCCGCCCGCATCCTGCGGCGTGAAGCGCTTGAGGAAGTTGCGACGGCCGCCGGCACCGTTGTTGACGGTCGGATCCCAGTAGTTGCCGCTGCCGAAACTGTAAAGGAAGCTGCTGGATTCGCCGGTCGTGCGCCATGCCCCCAGGCTGGCCCAGCCCTGCAGGTCATCGGTGAAATCATAGGTACCGTACAGGTATAGCGAATCGTCCTTGCTGCCACTGCGCAGCGTCCAGTTCGCGAATACGCGTTGCGCGCAGACGGTCGGCCCGTTGGTGATCGCACCGGTGTTGCGGTCATAACCACGGATGGTGAACTGGTACATCGTGCTGCCGTACTGGTCGCAGGCGCCCGGTGGCGGCGCGATGTAGTTGGGAACGCTGCCGACACCGGGAATGTTGGTGCTGGTGCCGTCGTGCATGCGGTTGCCGGTGAACGGGAACAGCTTGGCGGTGTTCAGCGCGCGCTCGGCCGGCCCCCACGTTGCGTAATCCTTGTCATCCTCGGAATCCATGAACGGGCGCTGCCTGGCCAGCAACACGCCACGCTCGAAATGCTGTGCGTTGTAGACCAGGCTCCACTTGTCCCCGCTGAAGCCGCCGGACAACACGAGATCGGTGTTCGCGCGGCCACCGCGGGTGGCTTCACCGTACTTGGCGCGGACGGTATGCCCTTCCACGTTGCTCTTGAGGATGACGTTGATCACGCCGCCCATCGCGTCGGAGCCGTAGATGGCCGAGGCGCTTCCCGACAGCACTTCGATGCGCTCGACGATGCCGGACGGGATGTTGTTGAAGTTGGAGAAATTGCTCTTGCCCTGGTAGGGCAGCGGATAATCGGCGACGCGACGGCCGTTGATCAGCAACAGGCTGCGGCCGGGACCAAGGTTGCGCAGGTTGAGCGGGCTCGCGTTGACCGTGGTGGAACCCCAGTTGTAATCCTGTTCGACGTTGCCGATCGCTTCGGTGATGGTGGTCAGGGCGTCGTAAACGGTGGCGAAGCCTTCCCGCTTCATCTGCTCGGAAGTGATCACGGTCACCGGCGCCGGACCTTCGATTCCGGAGCGCTTGATGCGTGAGCCGGTCACGGTGACCGTGTCGAGATTCTTCGCCTTGCCGTCGTTCGCTTGGCTTTCATCGGACTGGGTCTGCTGCGCGGTCTGTTCTTCCTGCGCCATCGCGGCCAGGGGACAACTCAATGCCAGCGCCATGGCGGCCGCCAGAACGGTGCGGCGGTTCGAATACAAGCGGTTCATTACTTCCCTCCCAGGAAAAACATTGGTTTAAAGGTCCAGCCTATCGGCGCGCACGAGTCCCTAGCTCCTGCGCTCCCGGCAAACATAGCGGTAAGAAATGCGTAAAAATGTGATGTAGTTCTCTTTTTGTACCGATTCAATTCCCTGAAATCGATTTCGGTGCCGGACTGTCATCACGGTTACGCTTGGATGTGCAGCCAGGCGCCTTTCCCTGCCGTCAAAAGGGATTTCCCACGCCATACAGCCCACCCCCGGCAGCGGTTATCCGCACTCCGGGCAGTCACTGTTTGCTCCCGCGGATCACTGAATAGCGGGCTTGCGTGTGCACGCAATGTGATTACGATTGGTCCAGCCTTTGAACCAAACGGATTTCCGCATGCGCGTTCGACGCCCGGCACGCCTTCCCCTGCTCCTTTCCCTGCTCGGCCTGCTTGGCGGAACCGGCGCCTCCCTGGCCGCTGCACCGCTTGCCGATGAGTCCCCCGCGCCGACCTCCCTCCACGGCGAAACCGATGCGCAGCATGCCCAGCGCATGCAGTGGTTCGCCGACGCCAAGCTGGGCATCTTCATCCACTGGGGCATCTACGCGGTGGATGGCGTGGACGAATCCTGGTCGTTCTTCAACGGCAAGATGTCGCATGCCGATTATCTGAAGCAGTTGCGCGGCTTCACCGCCAGCGCCTACGACCCGCAGGCGTGGGCGCGGCTGTTCCGCCAGAGCGGCGCTCGCTATGCGGTGCTGACCACGCGGCATCACGACGGCGTGGCGCTGTGGGATTCGAAGCAGGGGCTCAACGTGGTGCGCGATACGCCGGCCGGACGCGATCTGGTCGGCCCGTTCGCCGATGCACTGCGCGCCGCCGACCTGAAGGTGGGCCTGTACTACTCGCTGCCGGACTGGTCGTACCCGGACTACGACGTGTTCACCCGCAAGCAGAAGCGCTATAGCCTCGCCGCCGAGCCGCAGCGCTGGCAGCGCTTCCTGGATTACTACCAGGGCCAGATCGCGGATCTGCAGCAGCGCTACCGGCCTGATTTGATCTGGTTCGACGGCGACTGGGAGCACAACGCGGGCGAATGGCAGTCGGCCAAGCTGCGCACCGACATGCGCGCGCGCAATCCCGGGCTGATCATCAATTCGCGCCTGAACGAATACGGCGACTATGCGACACCCGAACTGGGCGTGCCGGTGGTCAAGCCGGCGCAGACGTATTGGGAACTGTGCCTGACGATGAACCGGTCGTGGGGCTACCAGCCGCGCGACACCGAGTACAAGAGTCCGCACCAGATCATCCAGGTCTTCAGCCAGACCCTGTCGATGGGCGGCAACCTGCTGCTGGACATCGGGCCGAAGGCCGACGGCAGCATCGATCCGCGCCAGCTGGAGATCCTGGAAAAGCTGGGCCGCTGGACCGGCAAGCACAGCGAGGCCATCTATGGCACCACCGCGGGTATCGGCCTGGATCATTACGCCGGCCCGAGCACGGTGTCGAAGGATGGCCGCACCGTCTACCTGTTCCTGGACGGAACGCCCAACGGCGATTTGCTGGTGAAGGGTTTCGACAGCAAGGTACTGCGCGCGCGCGTGGTCGGCGGCGACCAGCCGGTGCAGGCGCGGGTGCTGGGCAAGTACGACTGGTCCAAGCACCCCGGCCTGCTGTTCCTGAGCGTGCCGAAGGCGGCGCTGGATCCTGATCTCACCGTGATCGCGCTGGAACTGGAGGCGCCGGTGAAGCTCTACCGCGAAGAATCCAAACCCATCGAGAGCAACGGATGAAACTGCATCGCCTGTTGTCGCTGGCGCTGCTGGGCGCGATCGCCCTGCACGCCCCTTCCGCCGCGCGCGCCGACAGCCGCGGTGAATACGTCGCCGAAACCGATCCGCTGGTGGTGCGCAAGCTGGACCAATGGCAGGACTGGAAGTTCGGTTTCATGATGCACTGGGGCCCGTACAGCCAGTGGGGCGTGGTCGAGTCGTGGTCGATCTGTTCCGAGGACGTGGGCTGGTGCCAGCGCCCGGAGGGCGTGGCCTATGTCGATTACGTGAAGCAATACGAGGCGCTGCCCGACACCTTCAATCCGGTGCGTTTCGATCCGGCGGCCTGGGCGGAGGTCGCGCGCGAGGCCGGCACCAAGTACGTGGTGTTCACCACCAAGCACCACGACGGCTTCTCGATGTTCGACACCCGCCAGACCGACTACCGGATCACCGCGCCGAACGTGCCCTTCCATGACAATCCGCGCGCCGACATCACCCGCGCGGTGTTCGACGCGTTCCGCGCGAAGGGTTTCGGCATCGGCGCCTATTTCTCCAAGCCGGACTGGCACAGCGACGACTACTGGTGGCCGCGCTTCGCCACCCCCAACCGCCACGTCAACTACGACACCCGCAAGTATCCCGAGCGCTGGCGACGGTTCGTCGACTTCACCCACGCGCAGATTGGTGAACTCACCCGCGACTACGGGCGCGTGGACATCCTGTGGCTGGACGGCGGCTGGGTGCGTCCGGGCGATACCCTGGAAGACGTCGCGCAGGGACTGGCCGGCGTGCCGTGGCCGCAGGACATCGACATGCCGGGGCTGGCGGCGATGGCACGGCGCAACCAGCCGGGCCTGATCGTCGTCGATCGCGCGGTCGGTGGCCGCTACGAGAACTACCGCACACCGGAGCAGAAGATTCCCGACGAACCGTTGCCGTATCCGTGGGAAACCTGCATGACCCTGGGCGATTCCTGGAGCTATTCGCCCAACGACAAATACAAGAGCACGCGCACGGTGGTGCAGATGCTGGTGGACGTGGTCGCCAAAGGCGGCAACTACCTGCTCAACGTGGGGCCGCAGCCGGACGGACAGTTGCCGGCCGAGGCGGTGAGCCGGCTGCGCGAAATCGGCGCGTGGATGAAGACCAACGGCGGCGCCATCTACGCCAGCCGCGCGGTGGCGCCGTACCGCGACGGCAAATTCCGCTACACCCGGATGAAGAATGGCGACGTGTACGCCATCTACCTGCCCGACGCCGACGAACAGCGGTTGCCGGCGCAGTTGGAAATCCCCGGTCCGTCACCGCGCGCGGGCAGCCGGCTGGCCGTGCTGGGAAGCGATGTGCAACTGGAGTGGCGCCGCGAGGGTGAACGGACCATCGCGTTGATTCCCGAAGCGGCGCGCGAAGCCACCGCCGGCTCACCGGCCTGGGCGATCCGCCTGCCGGGGGCGACGGGGCGGATGCGCTGACGGCGGCAAGAAAGAAATGGGGCGCCTCGGCGCCCCTCCTCTTTTCAGGTACCGCGGCGCCGGGCACCCCGGACGACGCGCCCCCCTTTCAGTCCCCGTGATAGTCGGGGCGGTCCCAGGCGGCGTCGGCGCTGCGGTGCAGCCCGATGCGTACGATGCGCGGCGCCGCGTAGGCGTGCTCGATGACCAGGCGCAACCGCCCGGTGCGCGTCGAGGGCACCCGGTCCAGCTTGCAGTGGCCGATCGTCGTGCCCCAGGTCAACGGCTGCCAGGCGTCGTCGCGCCAGACGTCGATGCGGTAGTTGGAGACGTGCTGGCCATGCGCGATGGCTTCCTCCAGCCGGATCACGTCGAACTCCGCATCGGGCGGCAGCGACAGTTCCAGCCAGCCTTCGCGCGCGTCGCCGCCCGGTGTCCAGAAGCTGTCCGCATCACCATCCACGACCCGCGCCGCGCCGTCCCCCATGCTCGCCTTCGCGCTCGCGCCACGCGCCAGATCCTTCGCCAGCAGCGCCTCGCGCAGGCGTGCGAAGCCTTGCAGCGCGCGCACGTCGTTGTCGTGGAACAGGCCATCGGGTGTCGGCGGCACGTTCAGCAGCAGCTTGCTGTTGCGGCCCACCGAGGTGAAGTACAGGTTCATCAGGTTCTGCGGCGTGCGCACCTTCGCGTCCTGATCCGCATGCCAGAACCAGCCGGGCCGGATCGATACGTCGGTTTCGCCGGGACGCCAGACCGCGCCATAAGGATCGCCCTGCTGCAAGGCTTCGCCGGTCCACGGATCATCGGCGCCGGGACGCGGCACCCGCGCCGGATCGACGCTGGCCCAGCAGGTGCTGCCGGCGCTGCCGGTCTCGTTGCCGATCCAGCGCACGTCGGGGCCGGCGTCGGAGAACATCACCGCCTGCGGCTGCAGTTCGCGCACGGTGCGGTGGATGCGCGCCCAGTCGTACTGCTGGCGCTTGCCGCTGGGGCCTTCGCCATTGGCGCCGTCGAACCAGACCTCGACCACCGGACCGTAGCCGATCAGCAGTTCGGTCAGCTGCTGGATGTAGAAATCGTCGTAGGCCTTGCCCTCGCCGTACACGCGCGCGTTGCGATCCCACGGCGACAGGTAGAAGCCGACGCCGAGTCCTTCCGCGCGGCAGGCATCGGTGAATTCACGTACCAGATCGCCCTTGCCGCCGCGCCAGGGACTGCTGGCGACCGAATGCGTGGTGGTCTTCGTCGGCCACAGGCAGAAGCCGTCGTGATGCTTGGCGGTGAGGATCATGCTGCGGAAGCCGCTGGCCTTGGCGGTGCGCGCCCACTGGCGCGCGTCGAGCGCCTTCGGGTCGAAGATGGCCGGACTTTCGCTGCCGTCGCCCCATTCGCGCCCGGTGAAGGTGTTCACCGTGAAATGCACGAACATCGACAATTCCTCGCGCTGCCAGGCCAGTTGCGCGGCGCTGGGGCGCGGGCGCGGCGCCGCATCCACGATGACCGCTGCGGACCGCGCCGATGTGGCCGCGCCGGCCGCCGCCAGCGGCACCAGCGCGCCGGCCATGCCGGCCGCGCCGGCGCCCAGGAAACCCCGCCGCGTCCAGCGCGGCCATTGCATCGTCATCCGATTGCTCCTTCGCGCGCATCGCCACGATGCGTCGCGGTCATGGTTGTACCTCGAACTCGCCCTGCTGGCGGATGTCTTCCGAACCCGCCCCGATCATCACCCGGAACATCCCCGGCTCGACCATCCGCCGCATCCGCCGGTCCCACAACGCCAGATCCTCCGGCGTCAGGCGGAATCGCACCGTGCGGGTCTGGCCCGGCGCCAGGTGGATGCGCTCGAACCCGCGCAGGTTCTTCTCGTAGGTGGTCACCGAACCGACCAGGTCGCGGGTGTAGATCTGGACCACCTCGTCGCCGGCGACACGGCCGGTGTTGCGTACGTCCACGCTCACCTCGACGCTGCCATTCGCGGGTATGCGCCTTGGCGCGACGCGCAGGTTGGCATAGTCGAAGGTGGTGTAACTCAAACCGTGGCCGAACGTGTACAGCGCGCCGTTGACGCGTGATTTCTCCCCTTCCCACTGCGCATTGGGCTTGGTCGGGAAATTGAACGGAATCTGCCCGGCGCTCTTCGGGAAGGTGACGGTCAGCTTGCCGCCCGGGTTGTAGTCGCCGAATAGCGCATCGGCGATGGCGGTGCCGCCCTGATCGCCGGGAAACCAGGCTTCCAGGATCGCCGGCACGTGCGCATCGGCCCAGTTGATGCTCATCGGCCGGCCATTGATCAGCACCAGCACCACCGGCGTGCCGGTGGCATGCACGGCGCGCAGCAGTTCCAGCTGCCTGCCCGGTAGATCCAGACTGGTGCGACTCAGGCTTTCGCCGACGGTGCGATCGCCATCGCCCAGCACGACGACCGCCACGTCGGCGCCGGTGGCCGCGCGCACGGCCTCGTCGATGCCGGCCTGCTCGATGGCACTCAGCGGTTCGGGCAGGATCTCGATGGCCGGCCAGTTGTCGCCGGCAATCTCCACGCCCTTGGCATGGCGCACCTCGGCGCGTGGCCCCAGTTTCGCGCGCAGGCCCTCCAGCACAGTCACCACGTGGCCGCCGGAAGGGCCATAGTGGCGGTGTGAATAACGACCGTCATCGGCATTGGGGCCAATGACCGCGACCGTCTTCAGATCCTTGCGCAGCGGCAGCGCGGCATCCGCGTTCTTCAGCAGCACCAGGCTCTCGCGCGCCGCCTGCAGGGCGACTTCGCGGTGTTCTTCCGAATTCACGAGGCGCGCACTGGCTTGGGCGTCGTCCACGTAGGGACGGTCGAACAGCCCGAGGATGAACTTCACCCGCAACACGTCGCGCACGCGATCATCCACCGTCGCGATCGCCAGCGAACCGTCGGCCAGCGCCGCGCGCATCGGCAGCACGTAGTCCTCCGGCGGGGTGAAGTTGGTGCGGATGTTCAGGCCGGCCTCGGCCGCCTGCCGCACCGCGTCCTTGGCGTCGGCGGCCACGCCGTGCTTGGTGTGCAGGAATTCGACCGCCTCGCTGTCGGAGACGACGTACCCGCGGAAGCCAAAATCGCCGCGCAGGCGCTCGGTCAGCCAATAGTGGCTGCCGGTGACCGGCACGCCGTCGTAGTCGTTGTAGGAACTCATCACGCCCAGCAGGCCGGCCTCGCGGATCGCGGCGGCGAACGGCGGCAGGAAGATTTCCTCGACCTCGCGCGGCGCCACCTGCGGATCGGTGCGGGCCATGCCCTCGCGTGCCCCCTTGTTGGCGCTGTAGACGGCGAAGTGCTTGGCGGTGGCGGCCACGGTGAAGTCCTGTTGCAGCCCCTTCACCATTTCCACGCCCAGGCGCGAGACCAGATACGGATCCTCGCCGTAGACTTCCTCCATCCGGCCCCAGCGCTGATCACGCGCGACGTCCAGGATCGGCGCGTATACATTGGTGTAACCCAGCGCGCGCGCCTCGATGCCGGTGATGCGGCCCATCCGGCGCACCAGCGCGCGGTTCCAGGTGTGGCCAATGCCCAACTGGCTGGGGAAACTGGTCGCTCCACGCGCCTCGACGCCACGGATGCCTTCGTTGGTGAAATCGACCGGGATGCCGAGCCGGGTCTGTTCGACGAAGAACCGCTGCACCTCGTTCATCGCCCACACGTGCCGGCGCAGGTCGGTGGCGTACGCGCTCCTGCGGCCATCGCCCCAGCCGTTGTGCATCTCGTCGATGTTGCCGATGCCGTCCTTCCACAGCGCCGCCTTCCATTGCGCGGTGGGCAGCGGATCCTTCAGCACCCGGCCGTAGCCGTACAGCGTCGCCAGCTGTACGGTCTTTTCCTCCATGCTCATCCGCGCCAGCAGATCCTCCACCCGCGCGTCGATCGGCGCGCGGGCGTCCTCGTAGACGTCCTTGCGGCCGTTCTTGTCCAGGTCGATCCAGCCGTCGTGGTAGATCCCCGGGGTCGGCGCGAAGGCCGGCGCCGGTTCGCCCGCCGGATTGGTCGCGGGCGTGGCGGCGGTGAATCCCGCCGCCATCAGCACGGCCAGCGTTGCCGGCGCGCGCATCAGCGCGGCTCCGCCGCCGTCAGCAGCTGGATCCGATCGATGGCCCACAGCACGCGCCGGTGATCGCCGGTGAACTTTAGGCACAGATCCTGCGCGCCTCGCAGCGAAGGCAGGGCCACGTCGACCCGCTTCACCGCGTCGGCGCCCACTTCGACCCGCGCTTCCGCCACCGGCTTGCCTTCGCAGCCGCCAACGCGCACCTGCAGATCCACCGGCCCGGCCGGCGGCGGTTCGACGCCGACCGAATCACCGCCGAACTGGAAGTTGTACGGCAGGTCCAACACTTCGGCGCGCAGGGTGGTGACGCCGTCCAGCGGCGCCTGCTTCCACTGCCAGCACGGCGTGCCGATGTCGACCGGCACCACCGCGCGTTCGCCTTCGCGCGGTTCGTCGTCCTCCAGTCGCAGCACGTAGCTGTCCTTGCGGCAGGCATCCAGGTACTCGGCCTCGCGGGTGCGCAGCGCGAGCGCGTCGATACGCAGCTCGCGCGGCGCGGCCAACGGCTTGCCCTGGAAGAAGGCATTGGCCTTCACCGTGGTCGGCAACGTCACCTGCAATGCCTGCTGGTAGCGAGGCGACTGCGCCGTCGGTTCGCTGCCGTCGGTGGTGTAGCGCAGTTCACCGAAGCCGGTCTGGTTGAGCAGGGTCACCTGCGCGCGTTCGCCCTCGGCCCGCGCGCGGATGCGCGCGGCGAACGCGCTGTCGGCGGCGCGGATGCCGGAACGCTGGAAGCGCCGCATCTGCGGCGCCAGCCGTTGCAGGAAGCCTTCCCAGTCACGCGTGGCCTTGGGCGACCAGGCAATCTCGGCCAACGCCGACAGGCGCGGGAACGCCATGTGTTCCACCCGCGGCTCGGTGCGCACGTGCTCGGTCCACAGGTTGGCCTGGGTGCCGAGCACATGCCTGGCCTGATCGGCATCCAGTTCGGGCGGCACCGGTTCGAAGTCGTACACCTTGCGCAACGTCGTGGTGTAGTCGTGGCCCGGCGGTTCGTCGGACTCGTCGGACTGCATGCGGTTGATGTAGGTGACGTTGCTCGGGCTCAGCACCACGTCGTGCCCCTGCCGCGCGGCCTCCACCGCGCCTTCCATGCCGCGCCAGGACATCACCGTCGCTTCCGGGGGCAGGCCGCCTTCGAGGATTTCGTCCCAGCCAATCAGGCGGCGATCGTGCGCGACCAGGAAGGTTTCGATGCGCTTGATGAACCAGCTCTGCAGTTGCATGTCGTCGGTCAGGCCGAGCGCCTTGCGGCGCGCCTGGATCGACGGCGAGTTGCGCCACTGGTACTTGTCCGCCTCGTCGCCGCCGATGTGGATGTATTGGCCGGGGAAGATGTCCATCACCTCGGTCAGCACGTCCTCCAGGAACTTGAAGGTCGGATCCTCCACGCCATACAGCCAGGTGTTCACGCCCCAGTCCGGTGAAACCGGCGGCGCCTTGCCGGTGGCTCCGAACTCGGGGTATGCCGCGATGGCGGATTGCGCGTGGCCGGGCATCTCGATTTCCGGCACCACGGTGATGTGGCGCTGGCGCGCGTACTCGACGATCTCGCGGGCTTCGGCCTGGGTATAGAAACCGCCGTAGCGCACCGGCTTGCCGTCGGCGCCCTGCCCGGCCTTGCCGGCGGGAATGCGCCACGCACCGACTTCGGTGAGTTTCGGATAGCGCTTGATCTCCAGGCGCCAGCCCTGGTCGTCGGTCAGGTGCCAGTGGAAGACGTTCAACTTGTGCCGCGCCATCTGGTCCAGCAGGCGCTTGATCCCGTCCACGCTCTGGATGTGCCGGGCCGAGTCGAGCATGAAGCCGCGCCAGCCGAAGCGCGGCGCGTCGGCGATGCGAACCGCCGGCACGCTGATCGGCAGGGTGTCGGCGGTGGTCAGCAGTTGCCACAGGCTGACGCCGCCGTAGAACAGGCCGGCGCCATCGCGGGCATGGACGCGGATGCCGTCGGCGGCCACGTCCAGCGCATAGCCTTCCGCACGGGTGTCCAGCTTCGCGTCGCTGCTGAAGACGATGGCCGGCCCCGATGCCGAATCGACCTGATGCAGGGAAACGCCGGTGCTTTCGCGCAGCATGGCGATGAACTGGCCGGCGGCGGCCCGTGCGGCGGGATCGGCCGCCGCGGCGACGACCGGCGTGTCGGCCGCCACCACGAAACGGCCCTGTCCGGGCGTGGCCTGCGCGGGCGCGGGAATCAGCGGCGGCGGGCTCCCGGCGGCGAAGGCCTCGGCGGGTGTGGCCGCCTGGCCCGGGTCAGTTGCCGGGCCACCGCAGGCGCCCAGGGCCAGCAACAGGATCGCCAACCCGGTCGCCTTTCCCATCACGACGGCGCGGGCCGCCTCCCCTTTCCGCTTCACCTGTTCCATCATCGGACCTCGCCTCTGCCATGCCGGGTTGCAAGTTTCAGATCTCACGATAGCATTGGTCCAACCACTAGGCCATTAGCCCGGAGTCCCCCATGCGCCTGCAAGGCAAACTCGCCCTGGTCACCGCGACCGGCCAGGGTATCGGCCGCGCCACCGCGCTGGCCTTCATCCGCGAAGGCGCGCGGGTGATCGCCGCCGACATCGACCAGGAGGCCTTGCAGCGGCTGCGGGTCGAGGCCGGCGAGGCGCTTGTCCCGCTGCGCCTGGACGTGACCGACACCGCCGCGATCGCCGCCCTCGCGCAGCGCCACGCGGGTGCCGGCGACGCGGTGGACGTGCTGTTCAACTGCGCAGGCTTCGTCCATAGCGGCAGCATCCTGGAAGCCGGCGAGGAGGACTGGGACCTCGCCTGGCGCCTCAACGTCGGCTCGATGTACCACCTGATCCGCCGGTTGCTGCCAGGCATGCTGGCACGCGGCGGCGGCTCGATCATCAATGTCGCCTCGGTCGCCTCCAGCATCAAGGGCGTACCCAACCGCTTCATCTACGGCACCACCAAGGCCGCGGTGATCGGCCTGACCAAGGCGGTGGCCGCCGATTTCGTCGGCCGCGGCGTGCGCTGCAACGCGATCTGCCCGGGCACGGTCAGCTCGCCGTCGCTGGAAGCGCGCATCGCCGAGCAGGCGCGGCAACAGGGCAGTTCCATCGAGGACGTGCAGGCCGCGTTCGTCGGCCGCCAACCGATGGGCCGGCTGGGCCGCCCCGAGGAAATCGCCGCGCTGGCGGTGTACCTGGCCAGCGACGAATCCGCATTCACCACCGGCACCACGCACGTGATCGACGGCGGCTGGATCAACTGAAGGAAACCTCATGAAACTGTTGCGCCATGGCGCACCGGGCGCGGAAAAGCCCGGACTGCTCGACGACGAAGGCCGCATCCGCGATCTCTCGGCGGTCATCACTGACATCGCCGGTGAAGCGATTACTCCCGAAGGCCTGCAGCGCCTGCGCGCGCTGGACGTGTCCACGCTGCCGTTGGTGGATGGCGCGCCGCGCCTGGGCCCCTGCGTGGGACAGGTCGGCAAGTTCGTCTGCATCGGCCTGAACTACTCCGACCACGCCGCCGAAACCGGCGCGCAGGTGCCCGCCGAGCCGGTGATCTTCAACAAATGGACCAGCGCGATCTGCGGACCCGACGACGACGTGCGGATTCCGCGTGGTTCGCGCAAGACCGATTGGGAAGTGGAACTGGGCGTGGTGATCGGCCGCGGCGGCCGCTACATCGCCGAAGCCGACGCGATGGAGCACGTCGCCGGCTACTGCGTGATCAACGACGTGTCCGAGCGCGAGTTCCAGCTGGAAGGCACCGGCACCTGGGACAAGGGCAAGGGCTGCGACACCTTCGGCCCGCTCGGTCCCTGGCTGGTGACCGCCGATGAGATTCCCGATCCGCACGCGCTCGGCCTGTGGCTGGAAGTGGACGGCCACCGCTACCAGGACGGCAACACCCGCACGATGGTGTTCCAGGTGCCGTTCCTCATCAGCTACCTGAGCCGTTTCATGAGCCTGCAACCGGGCGACGTGATCTCCACCGGTACGCCGCCGGGCGTGGGCCTGGGCCAGAAACCGCCGGTGTACCTGCGGCCCGGCCAGGTCATGCGGCTGGGCATCGACGGCCTCGGCGAACAGCGGCAGAAGGTGGTGCAGGCATGAACGCCGTTCCCCAGCCGGCGCTGGCCGGCGTGCGCATCAGCGGGATGCGGGTCGAGGATCTGCGTTTCCCCACCTCGCAGCACCTGGACGGTTCGGATGCGATGAATCCGGATCCGGACTATTCGGCCGCCTACGTGGTGCTGGAAACCACGCGCGACGGACTGGAAGGCCACGGCCTGACCTTCACCATCGGCCGCGGCAACGAGATCTGCTGCGCCGCGATCGAGGCGATGCGGCATCTGGTGGTCGGGCTGGATCTGGACTGGATCGCGCAGGACATGGGCCGCTTCTGGCGCCACGTCACCTCCGACAGCCAGCTGCGCTGGATCGGCCCGGACAAGGGCGCCATGCACCTGGCCACCGGCGCGGTGGTCAACGCGGCCTGGGATCTGTGGGCCAAGGCCGAGGGCAAGCCGGTGTGGCGGCTGGTCGCCGACATGACCCCGGAACAATTGGTGCGCTGCGTCGATTTCCGCTACCTGAGCGACGCCATCACGCCGGAGGAAGCGCTGGCGCTGCTGCGCGATCGCGAAGCCGGCAAGGCCGGGCGCATCGCCACCCTCGAACGCGAGGGCTATCCCTGCTACACCACCTCGGCCGGCTGGCTGGGCTATCCGGACGACAAGCTCCGCCGGCTATGCCAGGAAGCGGTGGACGCCGGCTTCCGCCACGTCAAACTCAAGGTCGGCCGGGATCTGCAGGACGACATCCGCCGGGTGACCATCGCCCGCGAGGTGCTGGGACCGGATCGCCGGCTGATGATCGACGCCAACCAGATCTGGGAAGTCGGCCAGGCCATCGACTGGGTGAAACAGTTGGCCTTCGCCCAACCGTGGTTCATCGAGGAGCCCACCAGCCCCGACGATATCGCCGGGCATCGCGACATCCGCCAGGCCATCGCGCCGGTGCAGGTCGCCACCGGCGAGATGTGCCAGAACCGGATCATGTTCAAGCAGTTCATCGCCGGCGGCGCCATCGACGTGGTCCAGATCGACGCTTGCCGCGTGGGCGGGGTCAACGAGGTGCTGGCGATCCTGCTGATGGCGGCCAAGTACGGCCTGCCGGTGTGCCCGCACGCCGGAGGTGTGGGCCTGTGCGAATACGTGCAACATCTGGCGATGATCGACTACGTCTGCATCGCCGGCACCCGCGAGGGTCGCGTGGTGGAATACGTCGACCACCTGCACGAACACTTCCAGGTCCCCTGCGTGATCCGCGACGCCGCCTACCTGCCCCCGACCGCGCCCGGCTTCTCCATCACCATGAAGGACGCCAGCCGTCGCCAGTACCTGCATCCCGCGCCCGGCGGTGGCCCCTGATGCGGGCCACGGCGCGCCGCCGATCCGCCCTGCCTGCCGCGCTGCTGTCCGTCGCGCTGTCGCTGGCGGCGGGCTGCGACGAACAGCGGCCGACCAGCACGCCGCCCGCACACGACGGCACGCCCGCCGCGGCCACCACGCTTCCGGCCGCCGATCCCGCCGCGCGTATCCGCCACTGGCAGGAACAGGGCTACGGCATGTTCGTGCACTGGGGCCTGTATTCCGAACTGGGCGGCGTGTGGAACGGCCAGCCGGTGACGCGCGGTTACTCGGAGCAGATCCAGAGCTGGGCCAATATTTCCCATGACGACTACGCGAAGGTCGCCGCACGCTTTTCGGCGCCGAAGTTCGACGCCGGCGCGATCTGCAAACTGGCCCAGGACGCCGGCGCGCGCTACGTGGTGGTCACCAGCAAGCACCACGACGGCTTCGCGATGTTCGATACCGCGAGCACCGACTTCGACATCGTCGATCGCACGCCGTTCGGCAAGGACCCGATCAAGCTGATCGCCGAGGCCTGCCGCGCGCGCGGCATCGGCCTGGGCCTGTATTTCTCGCTGGTGGACTGGCACGCCGGCCATCCCTTCGACCCGGACAACGGCAACCCGATTCCGGCGTCGATGGAACCGCTGATCGAAAAGCAGATCACCGAGCTGATGACGAACTACGGGCCGATCACCGAGGTGTGGTTCGACATGTCCACGCCGACGCCGGAGCAGAGCCGCAGGTTCGCCGGCATCGTCCATCGCCTGCAGCCGGCGGCGGTCATCAATGGCCGCATCTGGAACAACGTCGGCGACTTCGTCACCCTCGGCGACAACGAGGCGCCACCGCCGTCGATGCAGCCGCCGTTCGAAGTGCCGGCGTCCATCTACCACGCCACCTGGGGCTACCGGAGCTGGCAGCAGCGCGACGATCTGCCGGGCAAGGTGCGCGAGCTGGCCAACGGCCTGGTGCAGGCGCGTAGCGCCGGCGGCAACTACCTGCTCAACATCGGCCCGATGGGCGATGGCTCAATCGTGCCGTTCGAGGCCGACGTCCTGCGCGGCATCGGCCAGTGGCTGCATCGCCACGGCAATCTCGCGATGACCGCGCGGCCCAGCGGGCTGCCGCCGCAGGCCTGGGGCAGCACGCTGGTGGACGACAAGGCGCTCTATCTGTTCGTGCGCGACTGGCGCGGCGGCAAGCTCGTCGTCGAAGGCCTCGCCAATGATCCGCGCGGGATCCACATCGATGGAAATGACACCGCGCCGCCGCTGGCCTGGCGTCGCGACGGCGATACGCTGGTGATCGATCTGCCCGCGGGGGTACCGGACGCTGTGCTTCCGGTGCTGCGTGTTGAATTGCAAGGCGCGCTCCGGATCATGCCGGCCGATGCGGCCGCGGTCCCCGCTTCCGGCATCGCGACGCTGCCCCGTTCGTCCTGGCATCCCGGCACCAGCTTCGCGTTCGGCAGCGGCTATCGCAGCCAGCGCTCGACCAATGTATCGCTGCGCGCCATGCTGCGGCCCGAACAGGCGCAAGCCGCCGCATGGCTGCGTTTCTCGGGCGTGCAGGCGGCATCGGCGCAGCGCTATCGCATCCGTGTCGGCGAACAGGCACGCGAGGTGGACGCGGCCACGTTGCGCGGGCAGGCCATCGGACCGTTCGCGATCCCTGCCGCTGACGCGGGCGCGACTCCGGTGACGATCGAACTGGCCGCACCCGCTTACCCCGCGCAGGATCTGGAACTGCGCTTCGACGCGATGTCGATTTCGCCGCGGGCGGACGCCGCGCCGTGATCGCCCGCGTCGACGCCCACCAGCATTTCTGGCGCTACGCGCCCCGGGACTATCCCTGGATGGGCGACGGCATGGACGTGCTGCGGCGCGACCGGTTGCCGGAAGATCTGGCGCCCTTGCTGCAAGCCGCCGCGCTGGACGCGTGCATCGCGGTGCAGGCGCGCGCCGACGAGGTGGAGAACACTCTCCTGCTCGACCTCGCGCAGCAGCACGCCATCATCGCGGCGGTGGTCGGCTGGGTGGATCTGTTCGCCGCCCATGCGGAGGATCGGCTGGCGCACTGGCGCGCGCATCCGCGCTTCGCCGGCGTGCGCCACCTGCTGCAGGACGACCCGGACGTGGCCGCGACACTGGCCGACCCGCGCTTCGCGCGTGGCGTCGAGGCGGCGCAGCGGCAGGGCCTGGTCTACGAAATCCTGGTGCGTGGACCGGCGCAGCTGGCCGAGGTGCCGGCTTTCTGCGCGCGCCACGATCGCCATTGGCTGGTGCTGGATCACCTCGGCAAGCCCGCCATCGGCGGCGACGGCGAGGCCGACTGGCGGCGGCACCTGCATGCGCTGGCCGCGCAGCCGCACGTGCTGTGCAAGGCGTCGGGACTGGTGACCGAAGTGGTCGGCGCCGGGTTGGATCGCGATGCGATCCTCCGGCACCTGGATGCCGCGCTGGAAGCGTTCGGCGCGGATCGATTGATGTTCGGCTCGGACTGGCCGGTCTGCCTGCTGCGCGCCGACTACGCCGCGGTCGCGGCGCTGGTGCGAGACTGGGCGGGCCGATTGTCGGAAACCGAACAGGCGCAGTTGTGGGGCGGGACCGCCCTGCGCTGCTATGACGTACACGGCTGAGGGGGTCGTGATGGATCTGGAATTGCGGGACAAGGTGGTGATCGTGACCGGCGGCGGCGCCGGCATCGGTGGCGCGATTTCACGCGCACTGGCGCGCGAGGGCGCGATTCCGGTGATCTTCGGGCGCAGTCCGCTGGACGCCGCATTCGAGGATGAATTGCGGCAGGCGCAACCACGCTTCCGTTTCCACCAACTCGATCTAGCCGACGCGGACGCCTGCGAGCGCGCGGTGGCCGCGACGCTGGCCGAAAACGGCGCATTGCACGGCCTGGTCAACAACGCCGGCGTCAACGACGGCGTCGGGCTGGAAGCCGGTCGCGATGCGTTCGTGCAGTCGCTGGAGCGCAATCTCATCCACTACTACGTGATGGCGCACCTGTGCGTCGACGCGCTGAAGGCCAGCCGCGGCGCCATCGTCAACGTCTCCTCCAAGACCGCGATTACCGGCCAGGGCGGCACCAGCGGTTATTGCGCCTCCAAGGGCGCGCAGCTGTCGCTGACCCGCGAATGGGCCGCCTCGCTGGCCGCCGACGGCGTGCGGGTGAACGCGGTGGTGCCGGCGGAAGTGATGACCCCGCTCTACCAGAGCTGGCTGTCCGGCTTCGACGACCCGGATGCCAAGCTGGCCGATATCACCCGCCGCATCCCGCTGGAACGGCGCATGACCCGCGCCGACGAGATCGCCGACACCGCGGTGTTCCTGCTGTCCGCGCGCGCCTCCCACGTCACCGGCCAATGGCTGTTCGTGGATGGCGGCTACACCCATCTGGATCGCGCCCTGACCTGAGGAAATCCCGATGCGCCATTGCCTGGCCCTCGATCTGCACGACGATCCGGATCTGATCGCCGCCTACGAGCACTACCACCGGCAGGTCTGGCCGGAAGTGCTGGCCCACCTGCGCACGCAGGGCGTGCGCGAGCTGGAGATCTTCCGGCTGGGCACGCGCATGGTGATGGTGATGGACACCGACGACGCGGTGTTCGACGCCGCGCGCATGGCCGACGCCGAGCGCGACGATCCGCGCCTGCGCGCCTGGGAAGACCTGATGTGGTCGTTCCAGAAAGCCACGCCGTGGACGCCGGAAGGCACCAAGTGGACCCCGATGCAACCGATTTTCCGCCTGACCGACGCCTGACCCTCTTTCCGCAGGAGCTTCCACCATGCCCGCAATGCCCGGTACCGCCTCCCCGACCCTGCAGGACAGCGGCGCGCAACGCTACCGGCTGGCATTCATCCTGGTGACCTGCCTGTTCTTCCTGTGGGGCTTCTCCTACGGGCTGCTGGACGTGCTCAACAAGCATTTCCAGGAAACCCTGGACATCACCCGTGCACGCTCGGCGCTGCTGCAGGCCGCCTACTTCGGTGCCTACTTCCTGATGGCACTGCCGGCGGCGGCGCTGATGGAACGGCATGGCTACAAGACCGGCATCCTGCTCGGCCTGGGCCTGTTCGCTTGCGGTGCGCTGCTGTTCATTCCCGCCACCCGCGCCGGCGTGTTCGAGTACTTCCTGTTCGCCCTGTTCGTGATCGCCTGCGGGCTGGCCTGCCTGGAAACCGCGGCCAATCCCTACGTCACGGTGCTGGGTCCAGCCGGTGATTCGGAACGGCGGATAAACCTGTCGCAGTCATTCAATGGACTGGGTACGTTTATCGCCCCGTTCATCGCCGGCGAGTTGTTCTTCGGCGACTCGGAGTCGGGGATTTCCGGCAGTCATGGCGTTCAGCTTATTTACGTCGCCACCGCGCTGGTGGTCATCGCCATCGCAGTGCTGATCTGGCGAACGCGGATGCCGGAAATTTCCAACGATGTCTCGGCCGCCACGAATCCAGCGCCCGCTGTGCCGCTGTTCTCCCAACGTCATTTCGTGTTCGCGGTGGTGGCCCAGTTCTTCTATGTCGCCGCGCAGGTCGGCGCGGGCGCGTTCTTCATCAACTACGCGGTGGATCACATCCCTGGTCTGTCCTCCAAGCACGCCTCTCACCTGCTGTCGGTTGCGCTGGGCTGTTTCGTGGCAGGTCGCTTCCTCACCACCCTGCTGATGCGCATGATCTCGCCCGCACGTGTGCTCAGCGTGTACGCGGTGATCAACATCCTGCTGTGCGGCGTCGTCATCGCCGGCATGGGCAAGGTCTCGGTCGCCGCCCTCATCGCCGTGTTCTTCTTCATGTCGATGATGTTCCCGACCATCTTCGCGCTGGGCATCAAGGGCCTGGGCGCGCAGACCAAGCGCGGCGCCAGCTTCATCATCATGGCCATCGTCGGCGGCGCCATCGTGCCGTGGTTCATGGGCCGGCTGGCGGATGTCGCCGGCATCGAGACCGCGTTCTGGATTCCCGCCTTCTGCTTCCTGGTGGTCGCGCTGTACGGTGTTTACGCGCGCCGCCACCCGCAGTCCTGACCGTACTTCGACCCGAACCGTTTCCATCATGACCCCGATCACCTGCAACGAGGATCTCCGCCAGCTGGCGATGCGCCGCGCGCCGCGCGCGATCTTCGACTACGTCGACCGTGGCTCGTATGACGAGCACACCCTCAACGGCAATCGTCGCGCGCTGGACGCGCTGATGCTGCGCCAGCGGGTGATGATCGATGTGGACCAGCGATCGCTGGCCACCACCATGGCCGGCGAGGCGGTGAGCATGCCGGTGGGATTGGCGCCGACCGGGTTGACCGGCATCCTCCACGCGGACGGCGAAATCCTCGCCGCGCGCGCGGCCCAGGCCGCCGGCGTGCCGTTCACCCTCAGCACGGTGTCGATCTGCTCCATCGAGGCGGTGCGCGCGGCGGTGGAAAAGCCGTTCTGGTTCCAGCTGTACGTGATGCGCGATCGCGATTTCGCCGCATCGCTGATCCAGCGCGCAAAGACCGCGCAATGCTCCGCGCTGGTGCTCACGGCCGATTTGCAGATCCAGGGCCAGCGCCATCGCGACATCAAGAATGGCCTGACCGTGCCGCCCAGACTGACCGTGGGCAACGCGCTGGATCTGCTGCGCCGACCGCGCTGGGCGTGGGGCATGCTGCGCACGCCGCACCGCAATTTCGGCAACCTGGCCGGTTTCATTTCCGGCGGCGGCAAGGGCATGACCACGCTGTCGCAATGGATCGGCAGTCAGTTCGATCCCACCCTCAGTTGGCAGGACGTGGCCTGGGTGCGTTCGCTGTGGCCGGGCAAGCTGATTGTGAAGGGCATCCTGGACGCGGACGACGCGCGTGCGGCGGTCGATGCCGGTGCGGATGTGATCGTGGTGTCCAACCATGGTGGCCGCCAGCTCGATTCCGCGCCGCCGGCGATCCTCGCCTTGCCGCAGGTGGTGGCGGCGGTCGGCGACCGCTGCGAGATCTGGTTCGACAGCGGCGTGCGCAGCGGCCAGGACGTGCTCAAGGCGCTGGCGCTGGGTGCGCGCGCCACGCTGATCGGCAAGGCCTTCCTGTACGGCCTGGGTGCGATGGGCGAACGCGGCGTCACCACCGCGCTGGACCTGATCCGCCGCGAGCTGGACGTGAGCATGGCGCTGACCGGCACCCGCGACGTGCGCGAGATCGGTCCGCAGGTGTTGTGGCGGCCCTAGGGTCGACGGCTGCCCGGCGTCAGCGCTCGCCGCCGGAGAAGATCCGGATCACCGAATCCAGATGCCGTTCCATCGCGGCGCGCGCGGCGTCCGGATCCCGATCGCGGATCGCGTCGACGATGGCTTCGTGCTCCAGCTCCGAGCGGCGCGGCATGTCTTCCACCGTGTAAAGGGCCTGCACGCGCTGGAACATGGCGCCGTACTGGTGGCCCAGCAGGTGCCGGATCAGCAGCGAATAGGCGGGGTTGCCGCTGGCGTCGGCGATGCGGATATGCAGCAGCCGATCACCGGGATGGGTGGTGGAGGCGTGCTGGTTGTCGGCGATATTGCGCTGCAGAGCTTCCTCGATGCCGGCGATCTGATCGTCGGTGGCGTTCTCGGCCGCCAGCGCGGCGGTTTCCGGTTCCACCAGCCGGCGGGCGCTCAGCAGCGAGAACGGCGGGATTTCGGCATCGAAATCGGCCACCACGCCCAGTTCCGGATCCAGTGTCCACGGGTTGAGCTGGCGGGCGCGATCCAGCGCATGTTCGACCGGCGGGGCTTCATCCGCGTCCGGCCCCACCACGCTGACCCCATCGCCCACCCGGACCCGCACCAGGCCCAGCACCTCCAGCGCGATCAGCGCCTCGCGCAGCGAGGTGCGGCTGACCCCGAACTGCTGCGAGAGCTCGCGTTCCGGTGGCAGATAGCTGCCCGGCGGGAATTCGCCGCGATTGATCATGCCGCGCAACTGGTCGGCGATCTGCTGGTAGAGACGACGGTTCTGGATGCTCTTGACTGGCATGTCCGGGGCTCCGCATCCGGCGGGCTTGCTGGGAACATGCGGCGATTATAGGCCAATCCCCGTACCGTCCCGGACGGTCGGGGCCGGCGTGTACCGAAGCGGCGGGGCGCACCGCGCCCCGCGCGCCCGATTCGTCACTGCGCCGTGTAGCCACCGTCTACCAGCAACGAGGCGCCATTGACGAAGGAAGCATCGTCGCTGGCGAGGAAAAGCACCGCACGAGCGACTTCCTCCGCCCGGCCCAACCGGCCCATCGGATGCAGCTGCTCCAGCGCGTGCCTGCCCTCGGCCGGGACGTCCTTCAGCAGCGGCGTGTCGATGTAGCCCGGGCAGACCGCGTTGACGCGGATGCCGCGTGCGCCGTAGTCGATGGCCAGGGTCTGGGTCAGCAGCTTCACCCCGCCCTTGGCCGCCGCGTAGGCGGTGACGCCCTGCTTGCCAACGTGGCTGTGGATGGAACCGCAATTGACTATGACGCCGCCACCCTGCTTGAGCATCTGCTCGATGACGTACTTGTCGCACAGGTAGACACCGGTGAGGTTGATGCCGATGGTGCGGTCCCAGGCCGCTTCGGACAGCTGGTCGATCGGACCGTCGGCGGCGATGCCGGCGTTGGCGAACAGCACGTCGATGCGACCGAACACGGCGACGGTTTCCGCCACCATCCGCTGCACCGCCGCGCTGTCGGTGACATCGGTCTTCACGAACAGGGATTTCGCGCCCTGCTTCGACAGTGCGTCGGCGACCGCCTGCCCGTGATCAGAGAAATCCGCGATCACCACATGCGCGCCGCGCTCTGCGAACAGCTTCGCGCTGGCCTCGCCGATGCCGCTGGCACCGCCGGTGACGATGACGACCTTGTTGTTGAAATCCATGTTGACGCTCCTGGCCGTGGGGGCCGATGTGAACTTTCAACAGGTTAATCCCTGCTGCCTTTACCCATGCCGAGTCCAGCGCCAATGACAGTCGAATCACATTGTCCCAGTCGTCGCACCGCCGTCATTCCAGCGAAACCTGGAATCCATTTTCGCCGGGTTTCTCGACGTCCAGGACCACTCACCATCACGGCAAATGGATCACGGCATTCGCCGGGACAATGATGGAATGGCGATGCAGGCAGGGACATGCCGGGGATTCGCCACGCGACACGCTGGCGGCATTGGCTTGCGGAGATGGCGTGCACGGGCACGCCACCGCTCTCCACTCAATCGCTCTTGCGCTTGTCCGTATCCCGCATCTCGTACCACATGCCATTGAGGATGGCGAAGCTGGCCGCGAGTCCGGCGCCGAGTATCCAGCTGAAATACCACATGCGTGCTTCTCCTCAGTAAGCGTTCGGATTCTGGTCGTGATCCAGGCTGTCCTCGCCGACCTTGCCGCGCATCACCCGGTATACCCAGGCCGTGTAGGCCAGGATGATCGGCAGGAAGAACGCGGTCACCAGCAGCATGATGAACAGCGTCAGGTGGCTGGAGGACGCATCCCACACCATCAGGCTGGCGCCGGGATTGAGCGAGGATGGCAGCAGGAAAGGAAAGGTGGTCAAGCCGAAGGTCAGCAGGATGCCGGCAATCGCCAGCGCCGAGGACAGGAACGCCAGTCCGCCCTTGCCCGCGCGCAGACAGAGCGCGCTCAGCAGCGCACCCAGCACGCCCAGCACCGGGAACAGCCAGATCACCGGCCAGCGCGCGTAGTTGCCCATCCACGCGCCCGGCTGCGCGATCACCACCTTGGCGAGCGGATTGGACGGACCGGCCGGATCCATGGCGACCTGCAACACGTAACCATTCAATCCCTTGGCCAGCCAGACACCGCCGATGACGAACAGCACCGCGGTGGCGATCGCGGCCACGCTGCCGTAGCGGCGCGCGCGCCGGGCGATCGCGCCGTCGGTCTTCATCGCCAGCCGGCCGGCGCCATGGGCGACCAGCATGCACACGCTGACCAGGCCGCACAGCAGCGCGAAGGGCGTGAGCAGTCCGAACAGGCCGCCCTCGTAGTGGGGACGCAGGATGTCGTCGAAGGTGAACGGCGCGCCGAGCAGCACGTTGCCCATCGCCACGCCGAATACCAGCGCCGGCACCAGCCCGCTGACGAACAACGCCCAGTCCCATACCGCGCGCCAGCGAGGGTCCGGCACCTTGCTGCGGAACTTGAAACCGACCGGGCGCAGGATCAGCGCGACCAGGATCAGGAACATGGCGATGTAGAAGCCGGAGAAGCTGACCGCGTACAGCGGCGGCCAGGCGGCGAAGATCGCGGCGCCGCCGACGATCAGCCAGACCTGGTTGCCCTCCCACACCGGGCCGATCACGTTCAGCGTGATCCGGCGTTCCTCGTCGGTGCGGGCCACCGCCGGCAGCAGCGTCGCCACGCCCAGATCGAAGCCGTCCATCACCGCGAAGCCAATCAGCAGGATGCCCAGCAGCGCCCACCAGATCAGGCGCAGGGTCGGATAGTCGAGCGGAATGGTGTCCATGGACGCGCTCCTCTCAGATGGCCGTGGCCGGCGGGGTGGCGGGTGCGGTCGCGCCGTGCGGTTCCGGCGAGATCTCTTCCGGGCCTTTCAGGATCAGCTTGCGCATCAGCCATATTTCGACCACCGCCAGCACCGTATAAATCGTGACGAAGCCGCTCAGGGTGATCAGGATCTGGTGCAGCTTCAGGCCCGAGGCGGCGAAGAAGGTCGGCAGCACGCCATCGATCACCCACGGCTGGCGGCCGTACTCGGCGATCAGCCAGCCGGCCTCGATCGCGATCCATGGCAACGGCAGGCTGTAGAAGGCCAGCCGCAGGAACCAGCGCCGCTTGTCCAGCTGGTGTTTGCTGGCAAGCCAGAACGCGAAGGCGAAGAAGGCGATGAAGTAGAAGCCCAGTCCGACCATCAGGCGGAAGCTCCAGAACAGCGGCGCCACATGCGGCACGGTGTCGAACGCGGCCTTGACGATCTCCTCGTCGGTCGCGTTGGCGATGTCCTCGCGGTACTTTTTCAGCAGCAGGGCATGGCCGATGTCGCGCCAGTGGGTTTCGAACATGTACCGCGCGTGGGAATCACCGCGGTTGGCGCGCAGTTTCTGCAGGTTCTCGTAGGCGACGATGCCGTTGCGGATGCGCCCCTCGGCGCGCTCGACCAGTTCCAGGATGCCCGGCATCTCCTTGTTGAGCGAACGGGTGCCGATGATCCCCATCACGTAGGGGATATGCACCGCGTAGTGGTTGGTGCGGGTTTCCTGGTCGGGAATGGCGAAGGCGTTGAAGCCCGCCGGCGCCGGCTCGGTTTCCCACATCGCCTCGATCGCGGCCAGCTTCATCTTCTGGTTCTCGCCGACCGCGTAGCCACTCTCATCGCCCAGCACCACCACCGACAACGCCGCGGCCAGGCCGAAGCTGGCCGCCACCGCCATCGAGCGCTTGGCGAAGTCGGCGTTGCGGCCGCGCAACAGGTAGAACGCGCTGATCGACATGACGAACATCGCCCCGGTCACGTAGCCGGCGCTGACCGTGTGGACGAACTTGGCCTGCGCGACCGGGTTGAAGATCACCGCCATGAAGTCGGTGATCTCCATGCGCATGGTCTCGGGGTTGAACACCGCCCCGACCGGGTTCTGCATCCAGCCGTTGGCGACCAGGATCCACAGCGCCGAGAAGTTGGTCGCCAGCGCGACCAGCCATGTGACCGCCAGGTGCTGGACCCGGCTGAGCCGGTTCCAGCCGAAGAAGAACAGGCCGATGAAGGTCGCTTCCAGGAAGAAGGCCATCAGGCCCTCGATTGCCAGCGGAGCGCCGAAGATGTCGCCGACGTAGTGGCTGTAATAAGACCAATTGGTCCCGAACTGGAACTCCATCACAATACCAGTGGCGACGCCCATGGCAAAGTTCACCCCGAACAGGGTGCCCCAGAACAGGGTCATCCGCCGCCACACGTCCCGTCCGGTCATGACGTAGACGCTCTCCATGATGGCCACCATGAAGGACAGGCCCAGGGTCAGTGGCACGAACAGGAAGTGATACATCGCCGTGAGGGCGAATTGCAGGCGGGACAGCTCGACAACGGTCATGTCCGGCATGAGGGAGGCTCGGCAGCGGTGTCGAGGGGGATTCTAGACCCCTGCCGGGCAAGGGCGGGGGTGACAATCTGTCGCACCCTGGACCTTGTCCCGGGTTGCCAACATGCCGCCCGTGGTTCGCTGACCACTCCCTGTCCGTATTTCCCCCCTCCCGGTTGATTCAAATCAATGTGGGCGGGGGCCGATGGGGCTGAAGATCATGGTGTTGAGCCTAGGAGCAGGTGGCATGCAGAGCGTGCGGGGTACTTATAACGACAAGGTGGTGCGCCAGTTCGCGGTGATGACCGTGGTCTGGGGCATCGTGGGGATGGCCGTGGGCGTGTTCATCGCCGCCCAGTTGTACTGGCCGGCGCTGAATTTCGATCTGCCATGGCTCAGCTATGGCCGGCTGCGCCCCCTGCATACCAATGCGGTGATCTTCGCGTTCGGCGGCAGCGCCCTGTTCGCGACCAGCCTGCACGTGGTCCAGCGCACCTGCCACGTCCGGCTGATCTCGGACAAGCTGGCCGCGTTCGTGTTCTGGGGCTGGCAGGCGGTGATCCTGGCGGCCGCGATCACCCTCCCGCTGGGCATGACCCAGGGCAAGGAGTACGCCGAGCTGGAATGGCCGGTCGACCTGCTGATCACGGTGGTCTGGGTGGCCTACGCGGTGCTGTTCTTCGGCACCATCGCCAAGCGCGCGGTCAAGCACATCTACGTGGCCAACTGGTTCTACGGCGCCTACATCATCGCCGTGGCCCTGCTGCACATCGTCAACAACATCGCCATCCCGGTCGGCTTCACCAAGTCCTACCCGGTCTACAGCGGCGCGGTCGATGCGATGGTGCAGTGGTGGTACGGCCACAACGCGGTCGGTTTCTTCCTGACCGCCGGCTTCCTCGGCATGATGTATTACTTCGTGCCCAAGCAGGCCGGCCGCCCGGTCTACTCCTACCGGCTGTCGATCGTCCACTTCTGGGCGCTGATCGCGGTCTACATGTGGGCCGGTCCGCACCACCTGCACTACACCGCGCTGCCGGACTGGGCGCAGTCGCTGGGCATGGTGTTCTCGCTGATCCTGCTGGCGCCGTCGTGGGGCGGTGCGCTGAACGGCATCCTGACCCTGTCGGGCGTGTGGCACAAGCTGCGCACCGACCCGATCCTGAAGTTCCTGATTGTCGCCGTGTCGTTCTACATGATCGCGACCTTCGAGGGACCGATGATGTCGATCAAGACGGTCAACTCGCTGAGCCACTACACCGACTGGACGGTCGGCCACGTGCACGCCGGCGCGCTGGGCTGGGTGGCGATGATCTCGGTGGGTTCGATCTACGCGCTGCTGCCGCGCCTGCTGGGCCGGGACAGCATGTTCTCGACCAAGGCCATCGACCTGCACTTCTGGCTGCATACCCTGGGCGTGGTGTTCTACATCGCCTCGATGTGGATCGCCGGCGTCATGCAGGGCCTGATGTGGCGCGCCACCAACGCCGACGGCACGCTGACCTACAGCTTCGTCGAGGCGCTCAACGCCACCTATCCGTACTACCTGATCCGCCTGGGCGGCGGCCTGCTGGTGCTGAGCGGCATGGGCGTGATGGCGTGGAATACCTGGAAGACGTTTGCATCCGCGCGTTCGACCGCACCGCAACCGATCCTGCCGGTTGACGTTTCCGAAGTGCGCGCCTGAGGACGAGACCGACATGAGCAACAGCAACTCCCACGAGAAAATCGAGAAGAACATCGGCCTGATGGCCATCCTGATCGCGGTGGTCGTGTCGTTCGGCGGCCTGGCCGAGATCGTGCCGCTGATGTTCCAGGCCGAGGCCATCAAGCCGCTGGAAGGGGTCAAGCCCTACCCGGCCCTGCAACTGGCCGGCCGCGACGTGTACGTCCGCGAAGGCTGCTACAACTGCCACTCGCAGATGGTCCGCACCCTGCGCTTCGAGAGCGAGCGCTACGGCCACTACTCGCTGGCCGGCGAGTCGGTCTACGACCGTCCGTTCCAGTGGGGCAGCAAGCGCACCGGGCCGGACCTGGCCCGGGTCGGCGTCCGCTACTCCGACGACTGGCACCGCGTGCACCTGATCAACCCGCGCGACGTGGTGCCCGAGTCGAACATGCCCGGCTTCCCCTGGCTGGAGAAGAACAAGGTCGACGGCGAGGCCACCGCGCGGCGGATGGGCGCGCTGAAGGCGCTGGGCGACCCCTACACCGATGCCGAGATCAAGGCCGCGCCCGAGGAACTGAAGGGCAAGACCGAGCTGGACGCCGTGGTGGCGTACCTGCAGGCGCTCGGCAAGCACGCACCGCGGGGAGGCTGAGATGGTGTCCGGAATCGTGACCGCAATCCTGCTGGTGCTGTTCATCGGCGGCTGGATCTGGGTATGGAGCCCGCGCCGCAAGGCCGAATTCGATGACGCCGCGGCGCTGCCGCTGAACGAGGAAGACGAGGAGTACAAGGCATGAACAGCGGCTGGTCGTGGTACGTCATCGCCCTGGTGGCGCTGAACATCGTCGGCTGCGCGTGGTTGCTGTGGTGGACGGCGCGCCGTCGCCCGGGCGATCCGGCGCCGGAGGAAACCAGCCATGTCTGGGACGGCGATCTGACCGAGTACAACAAGCCCTTGCCGCGCTGGTGGATCAACATGTTCTACCTGACCATCGCGTTCGGCATCGGCTACATCGCGTGGTACGGCGGCCTGGGCGGCTACGCCGGCGCCGCCGACTGGTCTTCGGCCGGCGAACACGCCGCCAAGAAGAAGGTGGAGGACGCCAAGCTGGAACAGACCTTCAAGCCCTACGCGGACCAGGCCATCGACAAGCTGGCGCAGGATCCGAAGGCGCTGTCGCTGGGCCGTTCTATCTTCAACAACACCTGCGCCACCTGCCACGGTTCGTCCGCGCAGGGTGCGATCGGCTATCCCAACCTGACCGACGACATCTGGCACTGGGGCGGTTCGCCGGAGAAGGTGCTGGAAACGGTGCTGGACGGCCGCGACGGGGTGATGCCCGAATGGGGCACCGCGCTGACCGGCATGGGCGGTCCGAACGCGGTCGACTACACCATCGCCTACGTGCGCACGCTCGGCCATCCGGATCAGCTGATCAACAACTTCCCCGCCTCCCAGGGCAAGAAGCTGTACGAAGGCGTGTGCGTGGCCTGCCACGGCGTGGACGGCAAGGGCAACCAGGACCTGGGCGCGCCCGACCTGACCGACGACTACTGGTTGTACGGCGACAGCAGCGAGAGCCTGCGCCAGACCATCGGCAAGGGCCGCCATGGCATCATGCCGGCGCACCGTGAGCTTCTCGGCGAGACCCGCGCGCGCCTGGTCGCCGCGTACGTCTGGTCGCTGTCGCACAAGGGCAACAAGGAAACCGCCGCCGCCTCGCCATAGAAGGAAACGTCGTCGCCATGACCGATTTCAGCGAACCCCGACTGGACCATCCGTCCCGCCCGCTGGCACAGCGGATCGGGGCCATCCTCTGGCCCAGTTTCTTCGCGGCGGGCGTGGCGACGATGGTGTTCTTCGCCTTCGTGGATCCGCTCCAGCTGCGCGACGTGACCTTCCCCGACTGGCCGTTGACCCGCGAGCTCGGCTACACGCTGGGCTTTTTCATGTTCTGGCTGGCGACCGCCTCGTCCAGCCTCTTTACCTGGATACTCCTGCGGCCTTCCAGCCGCTTCAACCGCGCGCTGCCGCCGGAATGAAAGCCTGGAGCGGGCCTGCGACAAACCGTCGCTCCCGCTCCTGTCGTGCGCGCCGGAGACTGGATCCGTCCGGTACTCCCTCAACGCCACGCCGGTAACCCCCGGCGAAGCCATGCCATGAACGTTCCGATTCCGCTTTACCGCAAATCCCAGCTCCCATCACGCAGCGGAGTATCGCCATGAGCCGGCAGATCCCGATCGACGTGGTGGACGACCAGGGCAATTCGCTCTACGTCAGCGAACGCAAGATCTACCCGCGCGACGTGTCCGGCCGCCTCAACCGCCTGCGCGTGGCCGCGGTGTTCTGGCTGCTGGGCATGTTCTACGTGTTCCCGTGGCTGCGCTGGGACGGCCGCCAGGCGGTGCTGTTCGATCTGCCGGCGCGCAAGTTCTACGTGTTCGGGCTGTCGTTCTGGCCGCAGGACTTCCTGTTCCTGGCGCTGCTGCTGATCATCGCGGCGATGGCACTGTTCTTCTTCACCACCCTGGCCGGGCGCCTGTTCTGCGGGTACGCCTGCCCGCAGACGGTGTGGACCGAAGTGTTCCTGTGGATGGAGCGCTGGACCGAGGGCGACCGCGGCCAGCGCATGAAGCTGGACGCCGGCCCCTGGAACGGGCAGAAGATCCTGCGCAAGGGCGGCAAGCACGCGATCTGGCTGCTGTTCGCGCTGTGGACCGGCTTCACCTTCGTCGGCTTCTTCACTCCGATCCGCGATCTGGCCGTGCGCGCGCCGCTGGAATGGGGCGGCTGGGAAACCTTCTGGGTGCTGTTCTACGCGCTGGCCACCTGGGGCAACGCCGGCTTCCTGCGCGAGCAGGTGTGCAAGTACATGTGCCCCTACGCGCGCTTCCAGAGCGCGATGTTCGACCGCAACACCCTGATCATCGCCTACGATCCGATGCGCGGCGAACCGCGTGGCCCGCGCAAGCGCGGCCTGGGCAGCGTGCTGGAACGCGCGCGCGGCCTGCTCGACAAGGCCACCGCCTACGACTACGTGTTCCGCGCGTACCAGCATCCCACCGCGGCCGACAACCGCCTGCACGCGCGCGGCACCATCACCTTTGCTGGCGCCGGCGCGCACGCCGAGCCGCTGCCGAAGTTCGCCCCGGATCAGCTGGGCGACTGCATCGACTGCACCATCTGCGTGCAGGTGTGTCCGACCGGCATCGACATCCGCAACGGCCTGCAATACGAGTGCATCGCCTGCGGCGCCTGCATCGACGCCTGCGACGACGTGATGGGCAAGATGGGCTATCCCAACGGCCTGATCCGCTATTCCACCCAGAACGCCATCGACGGCAAGGGCACCCGCGTGCTGCGTCCGCGCGTGTTCGTCTACGGCACCATCCTGCTGGCGCTGCTGGCCGCCTGGGCCTGGGGCGTGACCCACCGCAGCGACGTGATCGCCGAGGTGCTGCGTGATCGCAACGCGCTGTACCGCGACGTCGGCGGCGGACGCATCGAGAACAGCTACACGCTCAAGCTGGTCAACAAGGATCAGCAATCGCACCAGTACCGCATCGTGCTGGAATCGGACACGCCCGGCATCACCCTGGCCGGTGGCGGCAAGCAGGTCCAGGCCGATGCCGAGGAAGTGCTGTCGCTGCCGCTGGTCGCGACCGCGCCGTCCAGCGTGACCGGCCGGCACGCCATCCGCATCCGCGTCGAACGCGAGGATGGCGTGTCCACCAAGATCGTCGAGAGCAGCTACTTCGGACCCGTCCCATGACCCCGCAACCCAAAGTCCCCCTCTGGCGCATTCCGGTGATGTGGTTGGTGATCGGCCTGCCGATCGCCTCGATCGTCGCCGGCGTCGGCCTGGTCTACATCTCCGTGCGCGCCGGCGGCGCCGACGCGGTCACCGACAAGGTGGATCGGATGGCGCAAATCCAGACCACCGACCTCGGTCCGGACCAGCGTGCGCAGTCGATGAAGCTGGCGGCGGTGCTGCGGGTGGACGCGGGCGTCGTGGAAGTCATTCCGGTCAGCGGCGAATTCGATCGCCGCGCGCCGCTGGAGCTGCATCTGCAACATCCGACCAAGGCCGAGGAGGATCGCCGCCTGCGCCTGCCGCCGGCCGGCAACGGTTGGCGTCTGGATGAAGCGGTGGACGCCTCGCACGCGTGGAAGGTGCAACTCGGCCCGGCCGACGGCCAATGGCGGCTGCGCGGCCGTCTGCCCAAGGCGCAGCGCGCCACGCACCTGTCGCCCTCGTTGCAGGACGACGCCGCCTCGTGAGCGCAACGGCGCCTTCGCCGCATTGCTACCACTGCGGCGAGGCGCTGCCGGCCGCACCGGTCCTGCGTCCGCTGGACGGCCAGACCGCGGGATTCTGCTGCGAAGGCTGCGCCGCGGCGGCCGAATGGATCCGCCATTCGGACCTGGGCAGCTACTACCGCCTGCGCAGCGCCGCGGCCGGACGCGTGGACGCCGAGCCGGTCGATCTGGGTATCTGGGATCGCGAGGAGTTGCAGGCCGAACACAGCCATCCGGTCACCGGCGGGCGCGAGATCATCCTGCTCACCGACGGCATGCGCTGCGCCGCCTGCGCCTGGCTGATCGACCGCGCGCTCACCCGCGAGGAGGGCGTGCTCGACAGCACCGCCAACGCGGTGACCGGACGCATCCGCATCGCCTGGGATCCGCAGCGCGCGGCGCTGTCGCGGATCCTGCAGCGGCTGTCCATGCTCGGCTACCGGCCTTACCTGGCCGGTGGCGAGGCCAGCGAACGCGCGCGCCTGGACGAGCGCAAGCGCTGGCTGCTGCGGCTGGGCATCGCCGGGCTGGGCGCATTGCAGGCGATGATGTTCGCCGAGGCGCTGTACCTGGACGTGGACCGGACGATGCCGGTGCCCACGCGCGATTTCTTCCGCTGGCTGACCTTCCTGGTGTCCACGCCGGTGGTGTTCTACTCCGGCTGGCCGTTCCTGGCCGGCGCCTGGCGCGAATTGCGCGAACGCCACCTCGGCATGGACACGCTGATCGCCGGTTCCACCCTGCTCGCCTACCTGGCCAGCCTGGTCGAAACCATCCGTGGCGGCGTGCATGTCTGGTACGACGCGGCGGTGATGTTCGTGTTCCTGCTGCTGGCCGCGCGCATGCTGGAACAGCGCGCGCGCAACATCGCCACCGCCCAGGTCGATGCGCTGGCGCGGGCGCGCCCCGCCTTCGCCACCCGCGAGCGCGCCGACGGCAGCCGCGAGTCGGTGGCGGTCGGCAGCCTCGCCGCCGGCGACGTGGTGCGGGTGGCCGCCGGCGACAACGTGCCCGCCGACGGCGTGCTGCTGGACACCGACGCGGTGTTCGAGGAAGCGCTGCTGACCGGCGAGTCGCATCCCATCCACAAGCGCGCCGGCGCGTCGGTCTACGCCGGCACCGTGTGCCGCGAGCACCCGGCGCGGCTGCGGGTCACCGACGTCGGCAGCGCCACCCGGCTCTCGCAGCTGACGCGGCTGGTCGATCAGGCGCAGGCGCACCGGCCGCCGATCGCGCGCGCGGCCGATCGCATCGGCGGACGCTTCGTCGCCGGCCTGCTGCTGGCGGCGCTGGCGGTGTACGTGTTCTGGTATTTCCACGATCCCGCGCGCGCCTTCGAGGTGACCCTGGCGTTGCTGGTGATCAGTTGTCCTTGCGCGCTGTCGCTGTCGGTGCCGACCGCGCTGGCCGCCGCGCACGGCACCCTGGCGAAGCTGGGCGTGCTGGCGACCCGCGCCGATGCGCTGGACACGCTCTCGCGCGCCAGCGACATCGTGTTCGACAAGACCGGCACGCTCAGCGATCCGCGCGCGTTGAGCGTGGAGGCGCAGGGCCTGGACGGTTTCGATCGTTCGCGCGCGCTCGCGCTGGCCGCGGCGCTGGAGCGCGACAGCGGCCATCCGCTGGCCGCCGCGTTCCTCCAGGCCGCCACCGACGCGGACGTGGACACGCTGCGCGCCGAGCGTGTGGAAACCGTCACCGGCCGGGGCGTGCAGGGCCGCATCGATGGCCAGGCGTGGCGGCTGGGCCAGGCCGGGTTCGCCAGCGGCGGCGAAGACGATGGGGCGATCTGGCTGGGCGATGGCACGCGTGCCGTCGCGCGGTTCGTGCTGCGCGAATCGGCGCGTCCCGACGCCCGGGACGCGCTGGCGGCACTGCGCGCGCAGGGCTACGCGGTGCATCTGGCCAGCGGCGACGGCATCGCGCCGGTGCAGCGCTTCGCCGCGGAAATGGACATCGCCGATCCGCGCGCGCGGCAAACGCCGGAGGACAAGCTCGCCTTCGTGCATGAACTGCAGGCGCAGGGCCGGATCGTCGCGATGGTCGGCGACGGCATCAACGACGCGCCGGTGCTGGCCGGCGCGGACGTGTCGGTGGCGATGGGCCAGGGTGCGCCGCTGGCGCAGCGAGCGGCGGACCTGGTGATGACCGGCACCTCGCTGTCGCGCCTGCCCGCCACCGTGGATCTGGCCCGCCGCACCCGCCGGATCATCCGCGAGAACCTGGCCTGGGCGCTGGCCTACAACGTGCTGGCGCTGCCGCTGGCCGCCACCGGCAAGGTCACCCCGTGGCTGGCCGCGCTGGGAATGGCGCTATCCTCGCTGCTGGTCACCGCCAACGCCCTGCGCCTGACCC
This sequence comes from Pseudoxanthomonas beigongshangi, assembly GCF_016820515.1. Classification (GTDB taxonomy): domain Bacteria; phylum Pseudomonadota; class Gammaproteobacteria; order Xanthomonadales; family Xanthomonadaceae; genus Pseudoxanthomonas_A; species Pseudoxanthomonas_A beigongshangi. The sequence continues at coordinate 35,151 of NZ_JADHDV010000003.1, forward strand.
GCGTGCCCACGAGCAAGTCCGCACCATGACCATTCTGTTGATGCTCATTCCGATCAGCCTGGTGCTGCTGGGCCTGGCGGTCGCCGCCTTCATCTGGGCGGTGCGGCGCGGCCAGTTCGACGATCTGGACACGCCCGCGCTGGACATCCTCGACGACGAGGACGCGCGGAAACCCGCGCACGCGTCGAAGCCATCCGCACCGGAAGGCGACGGCGCGGCACCCGCGACGGACGCGGCGCGCGACACGGGCAAGGACGATGCCGGTTGACAGCCTCACCCTGCTCGCGGCGCTGCTGAGCGGCCTGCTGGGCGGCGTGCATTGCGCCGCGATGTGCGGCGGCATCGCCACCGGATTCTCCGCGATGAGCCCGCAACGCGGCTGGGGCGCGGCCTTGCAGGTCAACCTCGGTCGGGTCGGCGGCTACGTGCTGGCCGGCGCGATCGTCGGCGGTTTCGGCGGCGGGCTGCTGAAAGTGTTCCGATTCGACAACCTGGCACTGGTCCTGCGCATGGCGGTGGGCGTGGTGCTGGTGCTGGTCGCGCTGCGCCTGCTGGATCGGCGCGCGCGCCTGCAGTTCCTGTCGCGTCCGGCGGCGCGCGTGTGGCAGTGGTTGCGGCCGTTGCAATCGCGCCTGCTGCCCGCCGATCGCGCGTGGCGCCGGATCGCGCTGGGCATGCTGTGGGGCTGGCTGCCCTGCGGACTCAGCCTGAGCCTGCTGACCGCCGCGTGGTTGCAGGCCAATGCGCGCGACAGCGCGCTGACCATGCTTGCCTTCGGCCTGGGCACGCTGCCGATGATGGTGCCGCTGACCTGGTCGGGCGCGCGCATGGGCCGCTGGCTGCAACGGCCGGGCGCGCGCATGGGCGCGGCGATGATCGTGCTGTTCGCCGGCCTGCTCACCCTCGCCGGACCGTGGCTGGCGCACGCGCCGGCACTGCATGGCCTGCTCAGCGCGCTGGGCTGCCGCACCCTGCCGACATGAGCGACGTGGCGGATGCGCGCGCGCCCGACGCGGCGCGACACCTGAAGGCATTCGCCGCGCTCGGCGCGCGTCCGCTGCGCCTGGCCGGCGTCTGCACGGTGCTGGCTGGCGCGCTGCTGGTGCCGCAGGCGCTGCTGATCGCGCGGGCGATGCAACAGGTCTTCGTAGACCATGCGCCGGTGCGCGCGGTGGCGGCGCTGCTGGTCGGACTGGCCGTCGTCGGCATGTTGCGCGCGTTGCTCGGATGGGCGTCGCGGCGGTTGGCCGACGAAGCGGTGGAAACGGTGCGCGTGCAGGTACGTGCACGGCTGGCGCGCCGCCTGATCGCGCGCGGCCCGCGTTGGCTGCGCCACCGGCGCAGCGGCGAACTCGCCGAGACGCTCGGCGGCCACGTCGATGCGCTGGAAGGCTACCTCGGCGGTTTCCTGCCGGTGCGGCTGGAAGTGGTGGCGGTGCCGTTGCTGATCCTGATCGGCGCGTTCTGGGCCGACCGCGTGGTCGGCCTGATCCTGCTGCTGACCCTGCCACTGGCGCCGATCTTCATGATGCTGGTGGGCTGGGGCGCGGAAGCGGCCAGCCGCCGCCAGTTGCAGGCGCTGGCGCGGATGGGCGGCCATTTCGCCGATCGCCTGCGCGGCCTCGGCCTGATCCGCCTGTACGGACGCGGCGACAGCGAACTGGCCGGCATCGAACAGGCCGCCGAAGGCCTGCGCAGCAGCAGCCTGAAGGTCCTGCGCATCGCCTTCCTGTCCTCGGCGGTGCTGGAGTTCTTCGCCTCGCTGAGCGTGGCGATGATCGCGCTGTACCTGGGCCTGTCCTACCTGGGCATGCTCGATCTGCGCGGACCGCCGCTGGATCTGGCGACCGGCGTGTTCTGCCTGCTGCTGGCGCCGGAGTTCTACGCGCCGCTGCGGCGGCTGGCGACGCATTACCACGATCGCGCCGCCGCGCTGGCCGCGGCGGGCGAGATGGCGCAGCTGCTGGAAGACATCGAACCCGAGACCGCGCCGCCATCGCCGACGACCGCGAACGCGGCCAGCGATCCGCGCGCGCCGGCGCTGCGGGTGGAACGCCTGGCGCTGCGTCCCGCCGCCGGTGCGCCGCTGGCGCTGCGGGATCTCTCGTTCGCGCTGGAAGCCGGTGGACACCTCGCGATCGCGGGCGCCAGCGGCGGTGGCAAGAGCACGCTGCTGGAAGCGCTGGCCGGCTGGCTGCCGCCCGCCGAAGGATCAATCCAATACGACACGCCGCCGCGCATCGGCTATGCCCCGCAGCGACCGTTCCTGTTCCAGGGCACGCTGGCCGACAACCTGCGTATCGCCGCGCCCGACGCCAGCGACGCGGAGCTGGAACACGCCGCCGAGACCGCCCAGGTGATGCGCTTCGCCCGGCGCCTGCCGCAAGGCCTGCATACCGCCATCGGCGAGCGCGGCTTCGGCCTGTCCGGCGGCGAGGCGCGGCGCGTGGCGCTGGCCCGATTGTTCCTGCGCAAACCCGGCCTGCTGTTGCTGGACGAACCCACCGCCTTCCTCGACCCGGAAACCGAACAGGCCGTGCTCCAGGCGCTGGCGGAGTTCGCGCGCGGACGCACGCTGATCATGGCCACCCACAGTCCGGCGGCGATGCGGATGGCTGGGCGCGTGCTGGATCTCCACCACGCATGCCCGCGTGTGCCGGAGGCGTCGCCATGAGCGCGCGGCCTGACGATCTGCGCGGCGTGTTGCACCGCCATGCCGGCGGCATCGCGCTGACCTTCGCGCTGCTGCTGACCACCCTGCTGGCCGGCACCGGCCTGCTCGGTCTGGCCGGGCATTTCCTCACCGCCGCGGCGCTGGCCGGCAGCGCGGCGATCGGCTTCAACTTCTTCGGTCCCTCGGCCGGCATCCGTGCATTCACCTTCGCCCGCATCCTCTCGCGCTACGCGGAAAAGCTGGTCGGCCACGACGTCACCCTGGCGCTGGCGAAGGATCTGCGGGTGTGGTTCTTCCGCCGCGCGCTGCCACTGGCGCCGCTGGGGCTGGGGCGCTATCGCGTGGGCGATCTGCTGGCGCGACTGGTCGCCGACATCGAGGCGGTCGACGGCCTGCTGGTGCGCGCGCTCGGTCCGCTGGTGTCGCTGGCGACGGTGCTGTCGATCGGTGTCGCCGTCGCAGCCTGGCGGCTGCCCGTCGCCGGACTGTTGCTGGCGGTCGCGTTCGTCCTGATCGCGGTGGCGGTGCCGTGGGCGATACAGGTCGGCGCGCGCGGCCTGGAACGCGAACGCGCCGAAACACGCGCGCGCCTGCGCTACGCGGTGCTCGAAGGGCTGGAAGGCGCCAGCGATCTGGTCGCGCTCGACGCGGCGGATGATTGGCTGGCGCGGGTGGATGCGGACGCACTGGCACTGGCCGGACGGGAGCGCCAGCGAAAGCGGCGGCTCGCGCTCGGCGTGCTGCTCCACGGCCTGCTGGCGGCGGCGCTGCTCCCGGCGCTGGGCTGGCTGCTGTTCGACGCGGTCGATGCGCGGCGATTGTCCGCGCCCGCGGCGGGCGGCCTGTTCTTCATGACCCTCGCCCTGCTGGAAGCCGCCGCCGGCATCGGCGTGGCATGGCAGGCCTGGCAGGCCGCGCGCGCCTCCGCGCGGCGGCTGGACGAGGTGGCGATGCAGCAACCGGAGATTGACGAGCCCGACGATCCCGTCGCCGTGCCCGCGCAAGGCCCGCTGGTGCTGGAAGGCGTGGCCTTTGCGTGGCCGGGCGAAGCGCGCCGGCTGCTGGATGGCGTGGATCTGGTGCTCGCGTCGGGACGTCGCATCGCCATCCGCGGCGACAGCGGCGCCGGCAAGTCATCGCTTCTCGCATTGCTGCTACGCCTGCGCGATCCCGACGCAGGCCGGCTGCTTTACGCGGGCCACGATCTGCGCCGGTTCCGCGGCGCCGACTGGCATTCACGCCTGGCCTGGCTGCCGCAGGACGCGCCGATCTTCGCCGGCAGCGTGCGCGACAACCTGCGGATCGGCGATCCCGGCGCCGACGATGCAAAGCTGTGGCGGGCGCTGGCGCAGGTCCGGCTGGACACGCTGGTGCGAAACTGGAGCGACGGCCTCGATGGCTGGGTCGGCGAAAGCGGCGCAACCCTCTCGGCCGGCCAGGCGCGGCGCCTGGCACTGGCGCGCGCGCTGTTGCGCGATACCCCGCTGCTGCTGCTCGACGAACCCACCGAAGGCCTGGACCAGGACACCGCCGACGCGCTGATGCGCGATATCGCCGAGGCCGCCGCCGATCGCGCGGTCCTGATCATCACCCACGCGCCCCTGCCCCCCGGCACCGTCCACGAAAGCCACCGCCTGATCGACGGCCGCCTTTGGCCGGATCCCGCGGAGCGGAGCGAGCTCCGCTCTACACCAAGCCACATCGCGTCCTCGTAGAGCGGAGCTCGCTCCGCTCCGCGATGCCTCATGCGCACGTCAAGCCATCGTCCGCACAACAGGCAAAAAGAAAGCGGAGCAAGCTCCGCTCTACACAAACCACATCGCCTCTTCGTAGAGCGGAGCTCGCTCCGCTCCGCGATGCCTCACGCGCACGTCAAGCCATCGTCCACATAACAGGCAAAAGAAAAGCGGAGCAAGCTCCGCTCTACACAAACTACGTCGCCTCTTCGTAGAGCGGAGCTCGCTCCGCCCCGCGATGTCTCATGCGCACGTCAGGCCATCATCCGCACAACAGGCAAAAGGAAAGCGGAGCAAGCTCCGCTCTACGCATGTATTTCGAGCGGACGACGCCGGCTTACTCGCGCATTTCGGCGAGCGCGGCCAGGCGCTTGCGATCCTTCAGGCTCACCCGGTGCGGGTCGTCGGTGGCGATCAGGCCGTCCTGGCGCAGGCGGGTGAAGCTGCGGCTGACGGTTTCCACGGTCAGGCCCAGGTAGTCGGCGATGTCGGTGCGCGACATCGGCAGCACCACCTCGTCGCCGCTGTAGCCCTGGCGGCGGCGGCGCGCGTGCATGTCCAGCAGGAACGAGGCCAGCCGCTCCAGCGGGGTCATCCGCGCCAGCGACATCAGGTTGTCGCGGGTGGCGTCCAGCTCCACGCAGGCGCGTTCCAGCAATTCGCGCTCCAGTTCCGGATAGCGCGCGCACAACGTGCGCATGTCCTGCATGGTGAAGGCGCACAGCTCGCTGTCGACGATCGCCTCGATCGAATGGCGGTAGTGGGTGGCGCCGCTGAAGCCGATGAAATCGCCCGGCATCAGGAAGCCGGCCACCAGCCGGCGGCCGTCGGCCAGCAGGCGGATCCGGCGCAGCGCGCCGGCGGTGACGGTGAACACCTCGCGGCGGGAGTCGCCTTCCCGCGCCAGCACTTCGCCGGCCTTGAGCGGAATGTCGCCGGCCAGGGTCTCCAGCGCCCGCGCCTGGTCCAGCGGCAGTGCCGCGCAGACCGCCAGGTGGCGGACCTGGCAACCGACGCAGTCGCCCTGGGCCGGGCCGGCCAGGGGATCGGCGTCCCCTCGGCTCCCGGGGACAACGGGCTGTCCGTTGTGACGCAATACGCGCAGGCTCATGGGGGCGGTCGGGTCGAGAAAACAGGGGCTTATAGTATATCGGCCCGGCGCGGCATTCCTTTCGGCTGAACGGGAAACCGCCACTCCCGGTCCACAAAATCCCCGCTGGCGCCCGGAATCGGTTAAAGTGCGCGCCGTTTGCCAGCGGCCGTTCGTTTCCCCGACGGTCCGCCGATGCCGGTCCCCCGCGGTCCCGCATCCGCCCCACTCCGACTGCTTTCGCTGTGCAAACCCGGAGTCGCCATGTGGCGTCTTCCGCCTTTTCCCCCTCTCGCAGCGCGGTTTCCAGGGAACGCTACGGGTAAACGGCCGATCCGCCATCGCCGCCGCGCCTGACCGCGCGTTGTCGGCGCGGGTGGCGTCCGCCGCCTTTGGAGTATTCCGCAATGACGTTCGAATCCCTCGGCCTGGCGCCGGCACTGCTGCGCGCGCTGGACGAGCAGGGCTACACCGAGCCCACCCCCGTCCAGGCCCAGGCCATTCCGCTGGCGCTGGCGGGTCACGACCTGCTGGCCGGCGCCCAGACCGGCACCGGCAAGACCGCCGCGTTCGGCCTGCCGCTGATCCAGTACCTGGCCACCACCCCGCAGGAAGTCGCCCCGCGCGGCGGCCGCAAGCCGCGCGCGCTGATCCTGACCCCGACCCGCGAACTGGCCGTGCAGGTGCACGACAGCCTGCGTACCTACGGCAAATACCTGCGCATCCCCAGCACCACCATCTACGGCGGCGTCGGCATGGGCAACCAGCTGGACGCGCTGCGCCGTGGCGTGGATCTGGTGATCGCCTGCCCGGGCCGCCTGATCGATCACATCGAGCGCCGCAGCATCGACCTGTCCGGCATCGAGGTGCTGGTGCTGGACGAAGCCGATCGCATGCTCGACATGGGCTTCCTGCCCTCGATCAAGCGCATCCTCGCCAAGCTGCCGCGGCAGAACCGGCAGACCCTGCTGTTCTCGGCCACGTTCGCCGATCCGATCCGCGATCTGGCGCTGGAGTTCATGCGCGAGCCGCAGCAGGTGCAGGTGACCCCGAACAACACCGTCGCCGACACCATCGCCCACCGCGTGCATCCGGTCGACGGCGGCCGCAAGCGCGAACTGCTGTTGCACCTGCTGGCCGCGGACAGCCGCGTGCAGACGCTGGTGTTCGGTCGCACCAAGCACGGCTGCGACAAGCTGGCGACGTTCCTGGAAAAGAGCGGCGTGCGCGCCGCCGCCATCCATGGCAACAAGTCGCAGGGTGCGCGCCTGCGTGCGTTGGGCGATTTCAAGGCCGGCCGCGTCAACGTGCTGGTCGCCACCGACATCGCCGCGCGCGGCATCGACATCGATCAGCTGCCGCGGGTGATCAACTTCGACCTGCCGATGGTGGCCGAGGACTACGTGCACCGCATCGGCCGCACCGGCCGCGCCGGCGCGCAGGGCGAGGCGATTTCGATCGTCGCCCAGGACGAAGCCAAGCTGCTGCGCCAGATCAACCGCATGCTCAAGCGCGATCTCGACATCGTGGAAGTGCCGGGCTTCGAACCGCAGGTGCCGATCCGCTGGGGCAACTCGCAGGCCGGCCGCGACGATCGTCCCGCCGGCAACAAGGCACCGCGCAAGCACAACCGCCGTCCGCACGCCGCCCCGCCGCGGCATGCCCATGCCGGCGGTCCCAAGCCGCAGGGCCAGGGTCGTCGCCAGGAAGGCCGTGGCGCCCGCGGTGGCCGTGGGGGTGGTTCCGGACGCTGATCGCTCCAGCGAAGGCCGTCTCCGATCAGCCGCGTCGACGTCCGTCGACGCGGCTTTTTCTTTTCCGGCAGGTGCGATGGACGCGCGGCGGAAACGGAACCCGCTCAGAAGCTGTACGACACCGACACGCGATAGTTGCGGCCCGGTTCGCTGTAGCGGCCGATGCCGTCGTCGGTGGCGTAGCCGTACAGGTAGAAGTCGCCGCGGGTGACGTTGCGGATGCGCGCCCACGGGTAGTAGCGCTCGTCCATCAGGTTGTACACGCCGGCGTTGATGCGCAGGTGATCGTTCACGCGCAGGCTGCCGAACAGATCGATCGTCGTGTAGGCGTCGCTCAGGAAGCGCTGCGGCACCTGGCCGAACACGTCCGGCTGAAGATCCACGTCGCGGCCCTTCTTGGCCAGCGAATGAGTCAGGTTGCCGGTGATGCGCAGGCGGTCATCCCAGCCCTGCCAGCTCAGGCCCAGCACGCCCTTGTCCGGGTTGATGCTGTCCAGCGGGCGTCCGTTCTTCTGCTCGCCCTCGTTGTGCGACCACGCCGTGCGCAGCAGCCAGGCGTCGCCCAGTCGCCACAGGCCTTCCAGCTCCACGCCCTTCACGGTGACTTCGCCGACGTTGGCCGGCGTGTTGTAGTCGTAGCCGAGCCGGGTGGTGCAGGTACCGCGCGAGCAGGTGCGGTATTCGGTGCCTGGATTGGCGGTCACCCGCGTGTTTTCGATGAAATTGTCGTAGCGATCGCGGAACACCGAGATGCCGAAACGCGCGTTGTCGCTTTCCCAGCGATAGCCCAGTTCCACGCTCAGGCTCTTTTCCGCCTCCAGATCCGGATTGGCCGCCGCGGTTGGCACCAGCACGGTGTTGCCGGTTCCCACTTCGGTGATCTGGGTGGTGCTGGTGGGCGCGTACATCTCGCCGGTGGTCGGCGCGCGGAAACCGCGCCCGGCCTGCAGCCACAGCGACTGGTTGGGCAGGAACCGGTAGCTGATGCCGGCCTGCCAGGTGGGCGAGGCGAAACTGACGTCGCGCACGCTGCCGGTGGGATCCAGGAAGGTGCCACCCACCCGCGGCGAGTAGTCATAGCGGTCGTAGCGCGCGCCCAGGGTCAGCTGCAGGCGGTCTTCCAGGAAGCCGATGCGATCGCGCAAATACAGGTTCCAGGAGGTCGCATCGGTCTTTGGCACCTGCGCCGGGTCCACGGTGGCGGTGTCCAGCGCCCCGGCGTTGTTCCAGCGATAGTCAATGGCAAGGAAGTCTATGTCGCGCTGCTGCCAGGCCGCGCCATAGACCAGCGCGTGCCGGGTCGACCCGGTGTCCAGGGCCTTGTCGAAGTCCAGCGCCACCCGGTCCAGGCTCTGCTCGGTGGTGCGGTCCTCGGCGCGCCGGCAGGTCAGCGCGAGCGTGCACGGCGTGGTGACCGGCGTGGCCGGCGTGCTGGAAGCGCCGCTGCCGGTCAGGATGCGGGTGATGCCGCGGCTCTTGGTCTCCTGGCGATCGGCCTGCAACTCCAGGGTGTCGAACATGGCGTTGCCGGCATCCCACCGGTAGCGGATGCCGTAGCGGTCACGTTCGCTGCTGTCGTCGCCCCAGCGCTCCAGGTAGCCGGGCCCGCTGACCCGGCTCAGGTTCTCGACCAGGTTGTCCACCCGGTTGCGCTCATAGACCACGCCCAACCGGTGCGCATCGCTGATCACGAAATCGACCTTGGCCAGCACGTTGGTGCTGTCGTGATCGATCGGATCCGGCAACCGGCGCGCGCTGCCGGTTTCCACCGCGGTGTTCGAGAACCAGCCCTCGGATTCGTGCGCCTTGCGCCGGGTGTAGACCAGCATCGATTCAACGATGCCGGTGCGGTTGGCCAGGGTCAGCGAGCCGAGTTTCTCGTCGTTGTGGCTGGTGTATCCCAGCTTCATGCCGACATGGGTGTCATTGCCTTCCTGCTTCAGGTAGTCGGCCGGATCCTTGGTGGTGAACACCACCGCGCCGCCCAGCGCGCCGCTGCCGGCGGCGATCGAATCCGGTCCCTTGATCACTTCCACGGTCTTCAGCGAATCGATGTCCAAACCACCGCGCCCGGCGCGGAAGAATTCGTAGCTGCGCGCCGTCTCCAGGCTCTCGGCCATGCCCAGGCCATCGATGGTCAAGGCGACGCGATCGCCCTCGATGCCGCGGATGTTGAAGCCGTTGTCGCCAAAGCGACCGAGGTCGACGATGCTGACGCCGGGGATGTAGCGGATGACGTCTTCCATGCTCTCCGCCATCTCGTTTTCCATCTGGCGGGCGTCGATGACGGTGACGTTCTGGTTGGCGGACTTGCGCTTCTCACGCGCGGCCTTGACCTCGACGGGGTCGAAGGTCTTGGTGCCGTCGGCATCGGACGGGGTTTCCGCGTGCAGGGGGAAGGACAGGCTCGACGCGATGGCCAGCGCGAGCAGGCTGGGGGGCAGCTTCATGGTGGAACTCCGACAGTCGGGAAGGGAAATGCGCGCTTCGATGGGAGCGCTCCGGTCCTGGCTGCCGCCGCCATCGGCGGTCCTGCGTTGCTGGGAAAGGCATCGCGCACGGGCGATGCGGGAAGTGGGGTGACGCCCGCTATCGCGGGTGTTGGCAGGGATCGACGCGCCGTCGCGACGGAAGGCGCCGCGCAGGACGCGCGCATGGGGACATCCCCTGGAGCGATGCGGTGTTCATCGGCATCCCCATGCCGGTGCCTGTCAGCGTCCCGCGGCGGTGCGGGCCGGCCGTGCCGGCGGCGGCAACGCCGCGTCGGCCGCGTCGACCACGCCGTCGTGGTTGCGGTCCGCGGCGTCGAAACTGCGCCGACCGGACACCTGGTACTCGGCGAAGGTCATCCGGCCATCCTTGTCCGTGTCCAGGGCGGCGAAACGCACGCGCGTCTGCTTGTCCGAACCGCCACCCAGCGCGGCGTAGTGCTGGTCCAGGCGCTGGCGGAATTCCGTCAGGTATTCCTCGCGGTCCAGCGCGCCGTCCCGGTTGGCGTCGGTGCGTTCGAATTGTCCGGCGCGGGCGCGATCGAATTCCGCGCGTTCGACCTGGCCGTCGCCGTTGCCGTCGTACAGCGCCAGGAAGCCATCGCCGGTATGCGCACTGGGCAACTCCATCCGGCTGCGCCTGCGCTCGGCGCGCGCGGCGCGTTCGGTGGCCGCGTCGCCGCTCTTCGCCAGCTCGGCGTTTTCCTTCTCCAGTGCCTTCCGGCCTTCGGCGAACACGCGTTCGCCGGAAGCGTCGAACTCGGCCCGCGACACGCGCCCGTCGCGATCCGCATCCAGCGCGTCGAAGCGGCGGCCGGTCTGGGTGATCTGGTTTTCGCGTGCCTGTTCGCGCGCCTGCCGCGATCGGGTTTCGAACTCGCGCACGTATTCTTCCACGTCCACGCTGCCGTCGCGGTTGGCATCGGTGGCATCGAAGCGCTGGCGGCGGAAGGCTTCGAATTCCTCCCAGCCCAGGCGACCATCGCTGTTGCCGTCATGCTGGGCGATGAAGGCGGTGATGTTGTCGCTGTGGCCCACCACCAGCGGGCGCGCGGGCGGCGATTGCCAGGCATTGGCGGCGAGGGGAAGCAGCAGCGCGGTGGCGACCGCGCCGGTGAGGAAGGCGGTTTTCATCGAGGGACTCCAGCGGATCCGGAAAGGCGGCTCAGGGTTCGAGCACGCGGAAGGTCAGGGTGTAGCTGTGGCTGTATTCAGCCACCGGCGCGCCGGCCGGGGCCGGCGTGCGATGACGCGACAACGCCAGCCAGGTGCCGGCGCGCTGCAATGGAAAACTCACCCGGCCTTCGGCGTCGGTGGTCAGGTTCACGACCTGCGCCTTGCGATCCGACGTCCAGACCGCCTCGGTGATCTCGACCGGCTGGTTGGCCAGCGGCTTGCCGTCATGCTGGACGACAAAGGCGAACGACTCGCCCACGTACAGATCGTTGGGATGATCGACCGGCACGAACTCCAGCCCCTGCCCGCGCGCGCGCAGCGCCGCGGTATCCGGCGCGCCGATGCTGACGTAGGTCTCGGCGAGGGTAAGTGACTGGAAGTTGGACAGGATCTTGGCGCCGGCCGGGATCTTCACCGCCGGATCGCGCGAACTCTCGCGCTTGCCGCCGGCCTCCCAGGTGCGGAACAGCGCGCCCAGGCGCGGCCCGGTGCTGAACCGGTAGGTACCCTTGCCCTGCGGCATGCGGTGCTCGGCGACCGCGCGGGTCTTGAACACCTGCACCGTGTCCGGCGCGGCGCTGGCGCCGTCCGGCCCGATGATCACGAAGCGGCTGTTGTCGAACGCGGCTTCGGGCACGAAGAAGGTTTCGGCGAAGGCGGCGTCGAGCGCCAGCGTTTCGCCGGCCTGCGGGGCGAAGTTGCTGGGCGAGAGATAGGGCGTGTGGGCGGAGGCGGTCGCGAAGGCGGCCCAGGCGAGCGCGCCGGTCAGCAGGGTCAGCGGTTTCATCATCGGTTCCTGAGGGGACGGAATCGCTGGCGGAACCGGGGACGGCTGCTGGCTGCCGGGCGCATCTTAAATGCAAATGCGAATCGTTACAATCCAGTGAAGATGGATTTCCGAAAGAAGCCCGACACAGCGGGCGACGCCGGATTTGCCGCCTTCATGCGCCGCAGCGGACAATACGCGCATGGATATTTTCAAGATCTTCACCCTGGAAGCCGCGCACCGCCTGCCCAACGTGCCGGAGGGGCACAAGTGCGCGCGCTTGCACGGCCATTCGTTCCGGGTGGAACTGCACGTTTCCGGCGACATCGATCCGCACACCGGCTGGGTGATGGACTTCGCCGACATCAAGGCCGCGTTCAAGCCGATCTACGACCGCCTGGATCACCACTACCTCAACGATATTCCCGGTCTGGAGAACCCGACCAGCGAGCGCCTGGCCGCATGGATCTGGGAACAGCTCAAGCCCGCCCTGCCCGGCCTGAGCGAAGTCGTGGTCCACGAAACCTGCACCGCCGGCAGTCGTTATCGCGGCTGAGCGCCCGGACCGGCGACAGGCCGGTCGCTGGTAGGGGCACCGTATCGCATGGTCGAAAACGGCTGGCCTCGCCGACCACGCGAATCCTTGGAAACCCGGAAGAAAACGTTTGCACCGTGGCGGTGCGCCTGTGCACGCCCGTTTCCCGCGCAATCGTGGCTTCCCGTCCTCGCCTTCCCCTGTTCAGCTTTGTCCCGCAAACCGCTGATTTTTAACGGGGACTGACCGTTCGTCGGAAAACCATACGCCTGTTATTGCACCGCAACAAAGACCTCGATATGCTGCGCCGCAACATCCTCGTATTCCCTTTTGGAGTGCACCATGTCCGCACAGTTCAACGAGCAGTTCAGCACCTACACGCACCAGTTCGCGGCGGCCGCTGCCCGCGCGAACCGTCTGGCCCTGGAAAGCGCCGAGACCATCTTCGGCGTCCAGCTGAAGACCTTCGAGAAGAACGTCGACGCCACCACCGCCTTCTTCGGCGAGCTGGCCGAAGTGCGTGATCTCGACAGCTACAAGACCCTGTGGCCGAAGGGCGTGCAGATCGCCAAGGACAACACCGAGCGCCTCGTCGCCGCCGGCCAGGAAGTGTTCGGTCTGGCGCTGAAGACCGGTGAAGCCTTCGGCCAGCTGGCCAAGTCCCAGTACGAAGCTGCCACCGACAACGTCCAGGCCACCGTGGCCAAGGCGACCAAGGCTGCCAAGGCCGCCAAGTAATACCGCTTCAAAGTTCTCTCTACATTGCGCGGACTCCCCTCCCGCCGCGCAATCCGGCCCGGCCAGCGCCTCCCCGCTGCCGGGCCTTTTCTTTTTCCGCGCTCCCTTTCCTGCAAATCCTTCCCCCGCCCCGCGGGGGAAGGTGCCCGAAGGGCGGATGGGGGCGTTTTTGGCCAGATCCCACGGCCACCGAAATCAGTTCTCCCGACAGCCGGAAGCTCGAAGGCAACCGCGGAAAAGCCCTCGCCCGGCTTACCCCGGCAACACCAACCGCCCCGCCCCCACCGCCGGATCCACCGGCGCGGCATGCATCAACCGCCCCCAGCACGGCGCATCGATGCGCGCCTTTAGCAGTTCGAAGTTCTCGTCCCGCCGCGCCATCTCCGGATCCACTTCGCTGGCGATCCAGCCGATCAGCTCCGCACCGTCGGCACGGATGGCGCGCGCGGTCAGCCGCGCATGGTTGAGGCAACCCAGCCGCATGCCCACCACCAGCACCACCGGCAGGCGCAGCGCGCGCACCAGATCGACCTGATCCAGCGACGCCGACAGCGGCGCCGCCCAGCCGCCCACGCCTTCCACCACCACCACGTCCGCCTGCGCCCGCAACCGCTGGAAGGCATCCACGATCGGCGGCAACGCCAGGACCACGCCGGCTTCCCGCGCGGCGATCTCCGGGGCGAGCGGCGCGGGTAACGCATAGGGATTGAGATCGGCATAGGCCGGACGCGGATCGCTGGCAGCCAGCAACGCCAGCGCATCCTCGTTGCGCCAACCGTCCACGGTGCGTTCGCAGCCGCTGGCGACCGGTTTCATCCCGACCGCGCGAAGGCCCCGACCACGCAGGGCATATAGCAGGCTGCTGCTGGCGAAGGTCTTGCCGGCCCCGGTATCGGTGCCGGTGACGAAGAAGCTGTGCATCCGTTTCCTGTGGCGATGCGCCCCGTCGGCGCGTGGCCGCCCATCGTAGCGGGCCGGTCCGGCGAAGGCAGCCGCGTGCCAGCGGAACATTCCGACGCCGGCGCGTCCTGTTTTGGCCGGTCATCACGTTGTCTTCATCAATCCAACCATTCCCGGCGCACCGGCCCCCTCGCGGGTTCGGGCTAGAATCCAGTGATGTCCTTCACCAGCCAGACCCTGACCGGCAGCAAACCGGAACAATACGCGCAGCTGGCCGCCCAGGCGCGCGCCCTGCTCAGCGGCGAAAGCGACCGCATCGCCAACGCCGCCAACCTGTCGGCGCTGGTCTACCACGCGCTGCCGGATCTCAACTGGGCCGGTTTCTATTTCCACGACGGCACCGAACTGGTGGTCGGTCCTTTCCAGGGCCTGCCCGCCTGCGTGCGCATCGCCCTGGACAAGGGCGTGTGCGGCGCGGCCGCGCGCACCCGCCAGACCCAGCGAGTGGAAGACGTGGAGGCCTTCCCCGGCCATATCGCCTGCGACAGCGCCTCGCGCTCGGAACTGGTGGTGCCGCTGGTCAAGGGCGATCGCCTGATCGGCGTGCTGGATCTGGACAGCCCGCGGTTGGCGCGTTTCGACGAGGAAGATCAACGCGGGCTGGAAGCCATCGCCGCCATCTACGTGGAGACGCTGGCATGAGCATCAGCACCGCGAAGATGCGCAATATCGGTCCCAAATCGGCGGCCTGGCTGCGCCAGGTCGGCCTGCGCACGCAGGAGGATCTGGTGGCGGCCGGTTCGGTGGAAGCCTTCATGCGGGTCAAGCGCGCCGGTTTCCGTCCCAGCCTCAACCTGCTGTACGCGCTGGAAGGCGCACTGCTGGACTGCCATTGGCAGCACCTGCCGGAGGAACGCCGCAGCGAACTGCTGGTGGCCTACGACGCCGCCGCCGCGCTGCTGCCGCCACCCCGTGGCCGTCCGGCAGCCGCGCCGGTGACCACCACCACCCATGGGCAGGAAGATGAAGGCAGCGCGCCTTCGATGAACCTGTTCGACTCGCCGGGCGGCGGCGAACAGGACGACTGATCCGCCTCAGGACAGGCGCCACGCCGCCGGCGCGAGCGCCAGCGCCAACAGCAGCAGCGTTTCCAGCACCTCGGTGCTGGCGCCGAGGCAGTCGCCGGAGATGCCGCCGAGGCGGCGCTTCCAGTACCACGCGGTCAACGGTGCCAGCAGCAGGCACACCAGCAACGGCGGCGCCAGCCACAGGCTGATCGCCGCCAGCGCCACGCCCCACGCCCAATCCCAGTACGCGCCTTCGTTGCGGTACCAGGCGAAGCGCTCGGCCATGCCCGCATGCAGCGGCGGCAACCAGCGGCTCCACAACAGCGTGGTGGCCCAGCGCGCCCACGCAGGTACCAGCAGCACGCCCCACAGCCACGCGCCATCGGCCAGTTCGGCCAGCAGCACGAACTTGGCCAGCACCTGCATGACCACGGTGACCACGCCGAACACGCCCATGTGCGGATCCTTCAGCACTTCCAGGAAGCGCTGCGGATCGCGATGCGCGGCACCGAAGGCGTCGGCCACGTCGCCCAGCCCGTCCAGGTGCAATGCGCCGGTCACCCACACCCAGGCCAGCAAGGCCAGCAGGCCGGCCAGCCACGGGCGCGCGTCCAGCGCCCACAGCGGCAGCGCCACCAACGCGCCGATCAGCACGCCCACCAGCGGGAAATACACCGCCGTGCGGCTCAGTTCTTCCTCGCGGAAGTCGCGCAGTTGCGGCGTGGGCAGGCGGGTCAGGAACTGCACCGCCAGGATCAGCTTGCGCATGCTCATGCCTGTCGCACCTCGATCAGTTCGCCCCACAGCTGATCCCGGTCATCGATCTGCACGCGCAGGCGCAGGCGGGTGCCGTAATCGATGCGCACCGCCCACAGCGACGCCAGCGGCAGGCCGCAGGCCAGCGCCAGCGCCAGTCGCAACGGGCCGGCATGGCTGACCACCAGCGCGGGCGAGGTGTCTTCGCGTCGCGCCAGCGCGCGCAGGCCGCGACCGACGCGTGCTTCGAAGCCGGCCCAGGGTTCGGCGTTCGGCGGCGGATGCGCGCCGGGATCCCGGTAGAAATCCTGCAAGGCGCGCTGCGAGTGCGGGTCTGCCGCAAGGGTGTCGCGATGGCGACCGTCCCAGTCGCCGAAATCCCACTCCGCCCAGTCATCGGCGATGTCCACCGGCAACGCCTGCGCGGCGGCCAGCGCCTGCGCGGTATGCAGCGCGCGCTGGCGTGGCGAACTGATCACCCGTGACCAGGCAATGCCCGTGCAACCACCGCAGACCGCGTCGGCGGCGCCCGGCAGCAGCGGCGGATCGGTGCGGCCATCGAAATGACCGACGCGTCCGGTCGAGGCGTGGCGCACCAGGTCGAGGATCATGGCGTCTCGTCGCGTCCGGAAACCGCGGCTTCGGCGAAGGTGGCCATGCCGGCGTGCAGCGCGCAGGCCAGTCGCAGCAGCGGCACCGCCAGCGCGGCGCCGCTGCCTTCGCCCAGGCGCAGATCCAGTTGCAGCAGCGGGCGCGCTTCCAGCGCGGCCAGCACGCGCGCGTGGCCGCGCTCGGCGGACTGGTGCGAGAACAGCAGCCATGGCCGCGCCTCTGGTTGCAGGCGGACCGCCGCCAGTGCCGCGGCCGAGACGATGAAACCGTCCACCAGCACCGGTACGCCCCGCTGGGCGGCGGCGATCATCGCGCCGGCCATCGCGGCGATTTCCAATCCACCGACACGACGCAGCGCCTCGCGCGCGGGCTGCGGGTGCGCGGCGATGTGCGGACGGTGCAATGCGAGCGCATCCGCGATCACCCGTTGCTTGTGCGCAATCCGATCGCCCTGCAATCCGGTACCCGCGCCGACCAGTTCCTCCAGCGGCAGATCCGCCAGCGCGCAGGCCAACGCGCTGGCCGCGGTGGTGTTGCCGATGCCCATTTCGCCGAACACGAACAGATCGGCGTCGCCGGCCGCTTCCACCGCGCGCCTGCCCGCCGCCAGCGCATGCGCGAGTTCATCCTCGTCCATCGCCGCTTCCACGCTGAAGTCGCGGGTGCCCAGGCAGGGCTTGTCGGCGTGCACGCCGGCGATGGGCTGGCTGCCGCGGGTGCCGGCATCCACCAGCCGCAGCGGCAGACCGAGTTCGCGCGCCAGCACCGAGATCGCGGCGCCGCCGTGGGCGAAGTTGTGCAGCATCTGCACCGTCACCTCGGGCGGAAACGCCGACACGCCCTGGGCGACCACGCCGTGATCGCCGGCGAACACGATCACCGGCACCCGTGCCAGCGTCGGACGATCGGCGCGTTGCAGCGCCGCCAGTTCCACCGCCAGAGTCTCGATGCGGCCCAGCGAGCCCTGCGGCTTGGTCAGCTGATCCTGGCGCGCGCGCGCGCGTTCAGCGTGTTCGGGGGAAGGTTGCCGGCAATCGGCGAGGATCCAGTCGGAAGACACGAGGCGATTTCTTGCGGCGAGGGAACCGGGATTCTACGGGAGGCCTCGCGCCCATCCCCGTCCGCCCCGATGCATGCCTTGTCTTGCCCGCTTTCCATCGATGCGCGCTGCCGCCCCGGCGCGGCCCGCCCATCCACAGGATCGGCATCCGCCAGACCGGTATCTGGTAGGATCGCCGCGCTTTCTGGTGACCCGCGGACGATTCCGCCCCGGGTTGAAACGGGAAGCCGGTGAACCCGCGCACGCCATCCCGGCGCTGCGGGTGATTCCGGCGCTGCCCCCGCAACGGTAAGCGAGCCAGGACAGGGCATACGCCACTGTGCATCCGCACGGGAAGGCGCGCTGGCCGGCGATGGTGCCGCCATCGCGCTCGCAAGCCCGGAGACCGGCCCGAAAGACGACTGGTTGCGACGCGGCGGGCGTTGCGGCGGCGAGCGCCGTGCGTACGGCCGTTTCCGCTGTCTTCCCGTTCCCGCGTTGCCGCCTCCCCTCGTTATGCCGCGCGGGAGCGCGCGGCGCATGGAGCCGATTGCAATGCCATCTATCCGTACCCTGTCCCTGGCCGTCGCCCTGGCGCTGCCGGGCCTGGCGCTCGCCCAGGACGCCGCCACCGAACTGGACGAAGTCGTCGTCACCAGCACCCGCACCGCGATCGCGCTGGAAGACAGCCTGGCGCCGGCGCAGGTCATCGACCGCGCCGACATCGAGCGCAGCCAGGCGACCTCGCTGCAGGATCTGCTGCGCGGCCGCGCCGGCATCAACCTGACCAATGCCGGTGGCCCGGGCAAGCAGACCTCGCTGTTCCTGCGCGGCACCAACTCCAGCCACACCCTGGTGCTGATCGACGGCGTGCGGGTGAACTCGGCCGATTTCGCCGCCGCCGCCATCCCGGATCTGCCGCTGGCGCAGATCGATCGCATCGAGATCGTGCGCGGCCCGAACTCCAGCCTGTACGGCTCCGAGGCGATCGGCGGCGTGATCCAGATCTTCACCCGCCGCAACCAGGGCACCTACTCGCCGCACTTCCAGATCGGCGGCGGCAGCAACGGCCTGCGCCAGGCCAGCGCCGGTTTCGGTGGCGGCGGCGAACGCGGCTGGTTCGGTGCGGACGCGGCCTACCAGCGCACCGATGGCATCAATGCCTGCCGCGGCTCGGTATCGCAGGGTCGCGGCTGCTACGCCGACGAACCTGACCGCGACGGCTACCGCAACGTCTCTGCCAGCCTGCGCGGCGGCTACAAGCTGACCGACACGCTGACCGCCGAGGCCAGCGCGCTGCGCGCCGAAGGCGCGAACCGGTACGACGGCTACTACAACTACACCGAGAACGTGCAGCAGGTGTTGAATGGCAAGGTCCGCTACGTGCCGACCGACCGCTTCGCCCTGACCGTCAACATCGGCCGCAGCGACAACGAGACCGACAACTACCGTAACGAAGTCGATCACGACAGCACCCACAACACCCACCGCAACACCGCCAGCGCGCAGGCCGACATCGGCCTGGGCCAGGATCAGTTGCTGACCGTCGGCGCGGATTGGTACATCGACCACCTCGACAGCACCACCGACTACGCCGCCGACAGCCGCCGCAACACCGCCGGCTTCATCGAGTACCAGGGCAAGTTCGGCGCCCACCAGTTGCAGGCCAGCGTGCGCAACGACGACAACGAGCAATTCGGCAACCACACCACCGGCAACCTCGGCTGGGGCATGAGCTTCGGGCGCGGCTTCAAGCTCAGCGCGACCTACGGCACCGGTTTCAAGGCGCCGACCTTCAGCGATCTGTACGACCCGTGGAGCGGCAACCGCGACCTGGAGCCGGAGAAATCGAAGAGCCTCAATGTCGGTATCGCCCAGAACGGCGACGCCTGGCGCTGGGCGCTGGATCTGTACGAGACCCGCATCGATGATCTGATCACCTATGACGGCAGCAGTTTCGCGATGGTGCAGGTGGACGAGGCCCGCATCCGCGGCGCCGAGTTCACCGTCGACGTCACCCTGGCCGGCTGGGATCTCTCCGCCCAGCTCAGCCACACCGACCCGCGCAACCGCAGCGCCAGCAACAACGACAAGCTGCTGCCTCGCCGCGCGCGCAATACCGGTCGCATCGACGTGGATCGCGCATTCGGCGACTTCCGCGTCGGCGCGACCGTCAATGGCGCGGGCTACCGCTACGACGAGCTGACCAATGCCACCCGCCTGGGCGGCTTCGCCACCACCGACCTGCGGCTGGAATACGCGGTCACCCCGGAATGGACGCTGCTGGCCAAGGTCGACAACGTGTTCGACCGCGAATACGAAACCATCGCCTGGTACAACCAGCCCGGCCGCGAATACGGCCTGAGCCTGCGCTACCAGCCCAAGCGCTGATTGCGTGCATGAAAAAGCCCGGCAGACGCCGGGCTTTTTCTTTTTTGCCATCCCTCCCTTGTGGGAGCGACGTAAGTCGCGATACCGGAAAGCCGGAAACTCCGGAAAAGCTCGCGACTCACGTCGCTCCCACAGGGAGACATCCGGGTTACGGAGATTTATCGAACAATCCTTGCTGCTCGACCGCGAGTGCCGGGCGCCTTGTTGCCTTTCTCCCTTGTGGGAGCGACCTAGTCGCGATACCGGAAAGCCGGAAACTCCGGAAGAGCTCGCGACTCACGTCGCTCCCACAAGGAAAAATCCAGGTTACGAGGCGTCTTCGAACAGCCCGGGCTGCTCGACGACATCCTCGCGATCGCGGAAGCCGGACAGGCCCACGCCGACCAGCCGGTACAGGGTGTCGGCCGGCAGGTCCACGCGTTCGCGCAGGGCCAGCGCAATGGCGGTGAAATCCTCGAGGGTGGCCGGCGGTGCTTCTGGGGTGAAGCTGCGGGTGAGGATGCGGAATTGCGCGGTCTTCAGCTTCAGCACCACGGTGCGGCCGACGCGATCGGTCTTGCGGGTCGCTTCCCAGGTCTTGCCGGCCAGGCGCCGCACCGCCTCGCCGATGTCCGCCAGCGGCACGTCGCGCTCGAAGGTGTCCTCGGCGGAAATCGACTGCACCGGCTGATCCGGTTCCACCGGGCGCTCGTCGACGCCGCGCGCACGCCGGAACAGGCTGCCGCCGAAACTGCCGAAGCGCTGTTCCAGTTCGATCTGCGACCACTCGCGCAGTTCGCCCACGGTGCGGATGCCCATCGCGTGCAGCTTGCCCAGCATCACCTTGCCGACGCCGGGAATCCGCTCCACCGGCAGCGGGATGAGGAAGGCGTCCACCTGACCCGGCTTGATCACGAACAGGCCGTCCGGCTTGCGCCAGTCCGAGGCAATCTTGGCGAGGAACTTGTTCGGCGCCACCCCGGCGGAGGCGGTCAGCGCGGTTTCCTCGCGGATCTGCGCGCGCACGGCCTCGGCGATGGCGGTGGCCGAAGGCAGGTCGGTCTTGGGCGCGGTCACGTCCAGGTAGGCTTCGTCCAGCGACAGCGGTTCGACCAGATCGGTCTGGCGCAGGAAGATCTCGCGCACCTGCCGCGACACCGCCTTGTAGCGCGCGAAGTCCGGCGGCACGAAGATGCCGTCCGGACACAGCCGTTCGGCGCGCACCGCCGGCATCGCCGAGCGCACGCCGAAGGTACGCGCCTCGTAGGAGGCCGCGCACACCACCGAACGCGCGCCGCGCCAGGCCACGATCACCGGCTTGCCGCGCAACGACGGATCGTCGCGCTGCTCCACCGACGCGTAGAACGCGTCCATGTCGATATGGATGATCTTGCGCATGCCGGCGGTATTGTAAGAGTCCTGCAGTCTTCTTTCCCTGCGGGAGCGATGTCGGTTGCAATGGCGGGAACCTTACCCTGAGGAAAAACTCGCGACTTACGTCGCTCCCACAAGTGGGGTTATGGATGGCAGGGCCAAGGATTTGAGAATTTTTCCTTGTGGGAGCGACGTCAGTCGCGATGGCCGGAATCGTCCGCTGAGGGAAAATCTCGCGACTTACGTCGCTCCCACAGGTGGGGACAGGAAGGCGGTGGCCAGCGTGCCCAGGGTCGTGATGGCCTGTTCGGCGCGTGCGTCCAGCGGATGGCCATAGTTGAGGCGGATGCAGTGGCGGAAGGCGCGGCTGGCGGAGAACATCGGTCCGGGCGCGAGGCTGATGCCCTGGGCGAGCGCCTGCCGGTGCAGGGCCAGCGCATCGACCTGCGGCGGCAGTTCCACCCACAGGAAGTAGCCGCCCTGCGGCCGGGTCATCCGCGTGCCCTCGGGGAAGTGCCGGGCGATCGCGCCCATGTATTCCTGCCGCTGCCGTTCCAGCGCCTTGCGCAGGCGCCGCAGGTGGCGCTCGTAGCCACCCTTTTCCAGGTACGCGGCCAAGCCGAGTTGGCTAGGCGCCGAGGTTGCCAGCGAGAACGTCAGCTTGTGGTGGGCGATCTCGCGCCGGTAGCGACCCGGCGCCACCCAGCCCACCCGATAGCCCGGCGCCAGGCTCTTGGAGAACGATCCGCAATGCAGCACCCGTCCGCCGCGGTCGAACGCCTTGGCCGGCAGCGGGCGGCGTTCGCCGAAATACAGCTCCGCGTAGACGTCGTCCTCGATCAGCGGGATATCGTGACGATCGAGCAGGTCCACCAGCGCGCGCTTCTTCTCGTCCGGCAGGGTGCAGCCCAGCGGATTCTGGAAACTGGTCATCAGCCAGCACGCCGCCGGACGATGGCGTTCGATGGCCTGCGCCAGCGCGTCCAGGTCGATGCCTTCGCGCGGATGGGTGGGCACCTCCAGCGCGTGCAGGCCATGCCGTTCCAGCGCCTGCAGGGCGGCATAGAAACAGGGCGATTCCACGACCACCGTATCGCCGGGCCGGGTGACCGCCTGCAGGCACAGGTTCAACGCTTCCAGCGCGCCGTTGGTGATGACGATCTCGTCGGCCGACACCTGCACGCCGGCGATCAGGTAGCGCAGCGCGATCTGCCGGCGCAGCTGGATCTTGCCGGGGGTCAGATCGTCCACCGTGCTCCACGGATCCAGCGATTGCGCGGCGCCGGCCATGGCCCGGCCCAGCTTGTCCAGCGGATATAGCAGCGGGCTGGGAAACGCCGAACCCAGCGGCACCACGTCGTGGACCATCGCCGATTCCAGCACCTCGAACACCAGTTCGCTGACGTCCACCGGCCGCGCGCCGTCGGCTGGCTGCGAGGCGCGCTCGGGCTCCGGTGGCAATGGCCGCGCGTCATCGGCCACGTAGTAACCCGAGCGCGGGCGCGAGCGGATCAGGCCGCGCGCTTCCAGCAGGTAATAGGCTTGGAATACCGTGGCCGGACTGACCTTGCGGCGGGCACTGGTCTGGCGCACCGACGGCAGCCGCTGGCCCGGCCGCAGCAGGCCGTCACGGATGGAGCGGGCGATGTCCTCGGCCAGGGATTCGTAGCGCTTCATGGGAGCCTTCCAAATCAACCGGTTACCGACATGGCGTCAAATCTGATCCGGTTTTCTGGCAGGGATTCTGATTCTTGGACAACTGCTCCGCAATGCCTAGGATCCCCTCCAGACTTCTCCTTCCCGCAGCCCCGACTCCATGAACGCGCAGGTCGAACTCAATCTGGCCCTGATCCTGTTCCTGCCCTGGTTCGCGATCCTGGCCGCGCTGTACTGGATCTACCCGCGCCAACCGCGCGGTACCGGCCGGCGCCTGTTCGACACCATCGCGCTGGTGCTGGCCACCGCGCTGTCGGCCTGGGGCATGCACTGGGGTTTCCTCAACGCCGATCCCAATGCCGGCGCGATCTGGAAACAGGTGCTCGCCACGTCCGTCGCCTACGGCCTGTTCCTGATGGTGATGACCCTCGCCATCGCCGTGCGGGCCTGGTGCATGCCCGCTTCCCCCGCGCGCGCCCGCTGAACGCGCGCCCACTTCACCGGACCACGTCCATGAAACTCCTGCTCGTCCTCGGCTTTCTCGGCATCATCATCTACAACCTCGGCGCCGGCCTGTACTACATGCTGGTCGACACCGGTGGCAGCAAACGCACCGTCAACGCGCTGACCTGGCGCATCGGCTTCTCGGTGGCGCTGATCGTGATAGTTATGATCGGCATCGCCAGCGGCTGGATCCAGCCGCACGGCGTGCTGAACTGATTCTGCCGCCAGCGGGTGGCGTTCGACACGCCACCTCATCCGGGCATCGCGTCAAGAAGCGGCGCCATGCCGATTTCGATCCGACTCAGGCCCGCGCCGTCCATGTACAGGCGGTGCTGCCGCCACTAGGCGCCCTGCACGCGCGCGATTCGGATCCGGGATAGATCAGGAACGCCGGCCGCGCTCGCGTTTGACCCAGGCGCGTATCGCCAGCGCCACCAGCGCGGTGAACACCAGCCACGACACCAGATTGAACAGGCCGTCCCCCATCAGCGCGCTGACCAGTCCGACCAGGCTGGCCAGCGTGATCCACGCCGGTGCCACGAACGGACTGGAAGGACCGCGTTGGGCCCGGCTCATGCCTGCGCCTCGCCGTTGCCGACCAGGCCGCTGCGCTCGATTTCGGTGACGCGCGCCTCGGTGCTGCCACGCTTGAACCACAAGTACAGGCCGGACACCAGCACCCCGATGGTCAGCAGATCCAGCAGCGCCCACAGGATCTTCAGCGGCATGCCGCCGTAGTCGCCGAAATGCAGCGGCTGCGAAAGCAGCAGCGTGGTCATGTAACCGGGCAGTTCCGGCTTGGCGGTGAGTTCGCCGGTTTCGGCGTCGACCAGCACCGGACGATACAGGCGTTCGGTCAGCGGCGTGTTGCCGTGCATGAACACGCCATAGTGGTGGTTGCCGCTGTAGCCGGTGCCCGGGAAGCTCACGAACGCCGGCACCATGTCCGGCTCGGACGCGCGCGCCGTCGCCACCGCCGCGTCCAGCGAAGCCAGCTTTCCGGGCCGCGGGCGGTCCTGGTAGCGCGCGGCGAACTCGCCGAGCTGATCGGCTTGCCACGCCTGTTCCAGCGGACCGGCGAGCGTGTTGATCGCGCCGGTGATGCCGACCACGAAGGCCCAGCCCAGCGTCACCACGCCCAGCACGTTGTGCAGGTCCAGCCAGGCCAGCCGGCGGCTGCGACCGGTCCGCAGCGTGCCGAACGGCAGCTTGCGCATGAACGGACCGTACAGCACCAGGCCGGACACGATCGCCACCGCGAACAGCAGCGCCATCACGCCCAGGAACAACATGCCCGGCAGGCCGACGAAGACGTCGGTGTGCAGCCGGTAGAGGAAATACATCACCCCTTCGTTGAACTGCGCCGCCGGCAGCACCTCGCCCGTGTACTGGTGCAGCACCGCGGTGTGCATCTCCGGCGGCGGCGTGTCCGGCCGCGCGCCGGTGTTGACGTAGACGCTGGGCGAATGGTCGTCCCAGCCGAAGAACAGCGGCACGTCGCCCGGATACTTCGCCAGCGCCTTTTCCACCAGCACGTCGATGTTGGCCGGCTGCGCACCCGGCGCCGCCGCCTCGACTTCGGGATCGGCGCCGGTGAGGTGGCTGATTTCCTCCCAGAACACCAGCGGCAGGCCGGTCAGGCACAGCAGCAACAGGAACAGCGTGCACACCAGGCTGGTCCACTTGTGGACCAGGAACCAGGCCTTGAGCGTGCTTCGCTGCATGGCGGGCCTCAGAAGCGGTAGGTGACGGTGCCGGTCACCATGCGCGGATTGCCGCTGAAGCAGTCACCGAAGTTGCGGCACGGCGCGTAGTACGCCTTGTCGAACAGGTTGGTGACGTTGAGCGCCATCGTCCAGGACGGCATCTGCAGTTCCAGCAGCGCGTCGGCCAGCGTGTAGCTGGGTGTGCGCACCACGATGTTCGCACCGGTGGAGACGGTCGAACCCACATGACGGCCACCGATGCCGGCGCGCAGCTTCATGCCGTCGCCGATCTCGAAGCCCTTGGCGACCCAGACCGAGGCCAGATCCTGCGGGGTGTCGTTCAGGCGCTTGCCCAGTTCCGGGGTGAAGTTGCTGCGGGTGACCTTGGCGTTGTTGTGGCTGTAGGCGGCGGTGACGGTGAAATCGTTGTCCGACACATAGGCGGCTTCCAGTTCCACGCCCTTGGATTCGATTTCACCGGTCTGCACCGTGTTCAGCACGTTGTCCGGATCGTTGGTCTGGCGGTTGGTCTCGGTGATGCGATACACCGCCAGGGTGGCGAACAGGTTGCGGCTCGGCTGCCACTTCACGCCGGTCTCGTACTGGTCGCCGCGCATCGGCTCGAACGCGCGGCCGTACAGATCCTGGCCCGGCACCGGCAGGAACGACTCGCTGTAGCTGATGTACGGCGACAGGTTGGCGCCGATGTCGCCGATCACGCCGATGCGGTAGGTGGTCTCGTTGTCGGTCTTGTCGCGCAGGCCCTGGGTCTTGGACCGCACGTGGTCGCGACGCGCACCGAGCACGAGCGATACGCGGTCCGCGTAGCGGATCTGATCCTGCACGTAGACGCCGGTCTGGGTGGTGCGCTGGTTGGGCAGCCGCCCCCATTCCGGGATGGTGACGCCGGTGGAGACCGGGTTGTAGATGTCGATCGGCGTGCCGGCGCCCGAGAAGCTCAGCGCCTCCTCGCGGAAGTCGGTGTAGTCCACGCCGGCCAGCAGCAGGTGGCGGAACGCGCCGGTGGCGAAATCGAACTGCAGCGCGTTGTCGGTGGTCAGGATCCGGTTGTCCGGCTTCACGCCGTAGGACAGCCGGTTGAGCACGCGGTTGTCGGCATCGATGAAGGGATTCTCCGGATTGCTGTAGGTATCCGGGAACAGCTCGCGGAACTCGGTCTCCGAGTCGATGTAGCGCAGGCTGGAACGCCAGGTGATCACGTCGTTGAAGGCGTGGTCGAACAGCACGGTCGCGCTGATCTGGCGCGCGTCGAGCTTGTCGAAATCCTTGTCGCCCAGGAAGGTCGACGGATCCAGCCGACGGCCCGGCGGCGCCTTCAGGGTGGCCGCGACCGGCAGGAACTGCTGGCTGGAGGCGGTGCGATCACGCTGGTAGCTGGCCAGCACGGTCAGGTTGCTGCGTTCGCCGCGCCAGGTCAGCGAAGGCGCCAGGTAGATGCGGTCGTCGTCGATGTGATCGGTCTGCATGCCCGAATCGCGCACCACGCCGACCAGCCGGCCGGCCAGGTTGCCCGAACCGCCCAGCGCGCCGGTGATGTCACCCTGCAGCTGGCGGCGGTCGAAACTGCCGACCTGCAATCCGATCTCACCGGCGGACTGGAAACTCGGGCGCTTGCTCATCGCGTTGATGATGCCGCCCGCGCCGCCGGCGCCGTACAGCACCGACGAGGGGCCGCGCAGGACTTCCACCCGCTCCAGGCCATAGACCTCGGGCCGCGCCATCGGGCTGAAGTTGTAGAGCTTGCGCATGCCGTCCAGGTACTGCACCGGATCCAGGCCGCGCACGGTGCTGGCGTCGCCGCGGGTATCCAGGCCCCAGGCGTCGGCAGTCACGCCGGCGCTGTAGCGCAGGGTTTCCTGCAGGTTGTTGGCGCCGCGATCGATGAACAGGTCCGAGGTCACCACGCCGATGGACTGCGGGGTCTCGGTCAGCAGGGTGTCGGTCTTGGTCGCCGTGCTGGCGCGGTCGGCGACCACCTGCACGCTGTCCAGGGTCCTGGCGTCGCCGGAATCCTGGGCCTGGGCCAGGGCGGAGGCCAGCAGGGAGGGCGCCATCAGCGACAGCAGCAGGCCGTTGCGGCGGCCTCGGACAGGAGCGGGCATTGCGGTTTCCGGTCGGTTGGGAGCCGGAAATTATGAGAAGCGGCACCTTCAAACGCAAATGATTATCGTCCACCTGGACTCCCGTCCGCGGCCGCGCCCGCCAGGCCGGCGGGATGGCGGCTTCGGCCAGCGCTTCACGCAAGCCGTGTAAAATGTGCGTTTTTTCAGCCCCATCGAATGTTGGAAGCCCCCCAACGGGCGGCGATTCGTGGCCCGACGTTCATCCGTCTGCTGGCCCGCCTGACGGCCACGGACGTCCCCTCGCCCACGCAACCGCTGTCGGACCGGCTGAGCCACTGGATCGACTGGACCCACGCCGTCGCCCTGTCCACCGCGCTGGACAGCCGGTCCGAGTCCGATCCGCTGGCCGATCCTTTCGCCGAACCCGCTTCGGCCGAAGCCGTGGAAGCGGACTGCGCCCGCGTGCGCGCCGCGTTGACCCGTGCCATCCACGAAGACTCCGCCTTCGATCCCGCCGCCCGGCGCGGCGGCGCGGAGGATTTCCCCGATTACCTGTTCTTCCGCCAGCGCTACCTGTTCCTGCAACAGTCCATGGACACCGCCATCGGGCTTCTGCGGTCCCGCCTGCGCGACGCGCTGGCGCCGCGCTCGGCGGAACTGGCGCGCCTGGCCGCCGTCGACGCGTCGATGGAACGCGCACTGGCCCGCCGCGAACGCCGGCTGCTGGCCGCCGCGCCCACCCTGCTCGGCCCCCATTTCGAACGCCTGCGCGCGAACGCGTCGGCAACTTCCCCTTCATCCAACGAACCCGGCGAGCCCGCGACCGTTTCGGACGCGTGGCTGGACAGCTTCCGCAGGGACATGCGGAACCTGCTGCTCGCCGAACTGGATGTCCGCCTACAACCGGCCGAGGGCCTGCTCTCGGCCCTTCGCACCCACCTGCCTGGATAACATGCTCAGAAACCTGCTCGCTCCCGTCCTCTTTCTCGCCGGTCTGGCCGCTGTCTGCTGGATTGCGGTGGGCTATGTCGGCGCCAACCCGCTGGCCTTGTCCGTCACCCTGCTGATCGGCGCCTGCTATGTCGTCGGCGGATGGGAGCTGTACCGCTACCGGCAGGCCACCGCCACCCTCGTCGGCGCCGTGGAGGATCTGTCCGCGCCTCCCACCGCGCTGGCCGACTGGCTGGCGCGCCTGCATCCCTCGCTGCGCAACCCGGTGCGCCTGCGCATCGAAGGCGAGCGTGCCGCGCTGCCGGCGCCGTCGCTCACGCCTTACCTGGTCGGATTGCTGGTGCTGCTCGGCATGCTCGGCACCCTGCTCGGCATGATGACCACCCTGCGCGGCACCGGCATGGCGCTGGAAAGCGCGGCGGATCTGCAGGCCATCCGCGAGTCGCTGGCCGCGCCGGTCAAGGGACTGGGTTTCGCCTTCGGCACCTCGATTGCCGGCGTCGCCGCCTCGGCCATGCTCGGCCTGCTGGCGGCGCTGTGCCGGCGGGAACGCCAGTTGGCGGTGCAATCGCTGGACGCGGGCATCGCCTCCGCCCTGCGCGTGCACTCGCAGGCGCACCAGCGCGAGGAAGCGTTCCGCCTGCTGCAGCGGCAGACCGACGCGATGCCCGCGCTGGTCGATCGCCTGGAAGCGATGATGGCCGCGCTGGAGCAGCAGAGCCGCGCCGCCAACGATCAGTTGCAGGCCCGCCAGGATGCATTCCACGAGCGCACCGAGGCCGTGCACGCGCGCCTAGTCGCCTCGGTGGAAACCTCGCTGAAGGAAAGCGTCGGCGAAAGCGCGCGCGCCGCCAGCGCCGCGTTGCAACCGATCATGGAAACCACCATGTCGGCGATAGCGCGCGAGACCACCACCCTGCATGGCGCCCTCAACCAGGCCGTGCAACAGCAACTGGACGGGCTGTCGTCCGGCTTCGCCACCACCACCACCACGGTCGCCGATCTGTGGCGGCAGGCGCTGGCCGAACAGCGCGAGTCCAACGGCGCGCTGGTGCAGGATCTGCGCGGTTCGCTGGAGCGCTTCGCCGGCACCTTCGAACAGCGTTCGGCCGAACTGCTGGAAAGCGTCTCCGCGCGCTTCGACGCCGCCAACGGCGCCGCCGCGCAGGCCTGGAACGACACCGCGTCGCGACAGGCCGCCGCCAACGAGGAACTGGCCACGCGCAACCAGCAGGCGCTCGCCGGCGCCGCCGCCACCTTCGAACAGCACGCCGCTTCGCTGGTCGACCGGATGCGGCAGTCCCACGAGGATCTGCAGGCCGCGCTGGAAGCGCGTGACCAGCAACGCCTGTCCGCCTGGAGCGACGCATTCAGCACGATGAGCGATGCGCTGGGCCAGCGCTGGGAGCAGACCGGCGAACAGGCCGCCCGCCAGCAACAAGCCATCTGCGACACCCTCGCCGCCACCGCGCAGGACATTTCCGCGCAGACCCAGGCGCATGCGCGCGACACCATCGCCGAAATCTCCCGGCTGGTGCAGGCCGCCTCGGAAGCGCCGAAGGCCGCCGCCGAAGTCATCGCCGAACTGCGCCAGAAGCTCTCCGACAGCATGGTCCGCGACACCGCCATGCTGGAGGAACGCAGCCGCCTGCTGGAAACCTTGCAGACCCTGCTGGACGCGGTCAACCACGCCTCCACCGAACAGCGCACCGCCATCGACGCGCTGGTCACCACCTCGGCGGATCTGCTGGACCGCGTGGGCACCCGCTTCACCGATCACATCGAGGCCGAGACCGGCCGGCTCGGCGACGCCGCCAGCCAGGTCAGCGCCGGCGCGGTCGAAGTCGCCAGCCTGGGCGACGCCTTCGGCGCGGCCGTGCAGCAGTTCGGCGACTGGAACGACCGCCTGGTCGAACGCCTGCAGGGCGTCGAGACCGCGCTGGACAAGTCGCTCGCCCGCAGCGACGAACAGCTCGCCTACTACGTCGCGCAGGCGCGCGAAGTCATCGACCTGAGCATGCTGGCGCAGCGCCAGATCATCGAGGATCTGCAGCAGTTGGCAGGTCGCCGGGCAGACGCTGAAACGGAAGCCGCATGAGCGCGGACATCGAGGCCGAGGTCGAATCGAGCACGCCGATCTGGGCCGCCTTCGGCGACCTGATGTCGGTGCTGCTGGGCGTGTTCGTGCTGATCCTGGTCGGCGTGATCGGCGCGCAGATGCAGTTGTCGCACCGGCTGGACGAGGAAGTCCGCCAGCGCCAGCTCGAGTCGCAGCGGCGCAAGGCGCTGGAACAGGCGCTGGCGGTGCCGCTGGCCGAAGGCAGGGTGACCCTGGTCGATGGCCGCATCGGCATCCGCGGCAGCGTGCTGTTCGCGTTGAACTCGGATCAATTGCAACCCGAAGGCAAGGCACTGCTGAAGAGCCTGGCCGGACCACTGGCCGACTACCTGCGCGCGCGCGACGAGATCCTGATGGTCAGCGGCTTCACCGACGACCGCCAGGTGCGCGACGGCAACCGCCAGTTCCTCGACAACTGGGACCTGTCGGCCAATCGCGCGCTTACCGTGACCCGCACCCTGATCGCCGAGGGCGTGCCCGCGTCGTCGGTGTTCGCCGCCGCGTTCGGATCCGAACAGCCGGTCAGCTCCAACACCAGCGAGGAAGGCCGCGCGCGCAACCGGCGCGTGGAAATCGCCCCGATGCCGCGACCGAAGGCCGCCGCCGCCGCACCCGATCGCGCGCATGAGCGATAACGGCGACCGCTTCCCGACACCCACGCCCGTCCGGCAGTTGCTGGCCGAGGCGCTGGCGCGTCGTGCCGGCGATCGCAGCGATGCCGTGCGACAGCGGCTCGAAGCGCGACTGGCGACGCTGCGCGACAGCGACGACCAGATACGCCGGGCTGTGGCCGTACCCGCCCCGCCGGCGGGCAGCGCGCTGCGGGAACTGCTCGACCACATCGCCGACCAGGCCGCCGTACGCGACAGCGAGCAGTTGGCGGCCGGTGATTCGCCGCGCCCCGCCTACCCGGAAGTGGCGCAACTGGAAGACGCCCGCCGGCGCTGGTCGCGAATCCGCGCCGAGAGCCAACTGCGCGAATCGCTGGAAGCCGCGCCGACCGACGCCGGTCCGCTCAATTCCGGCCGGCTGGTGCATCGTTCGATCACCCTGATGCGCGAACAATCGCCCGGCTACCTGCAATCGTTCCTGTCCTACCTCGACGCACTGGCCTGGCTGGAACAGATGAGCGACGGCGGCCTGCTCGCGACCGCAGAAGCACCGCGCGCCGCCACCGAGACCAAGCGCCACCGCAAGCCACGCAAGCGTCGCGAATAGCGCCGTTCCATCGTCCCCGCGCCGCTGATGCGGACACCGGTCAGCGCGGCGAGGCCGCCGCCGGCCTGGAACCCTTCGCGGCCGCCGCGCCGTCCGTCTTGCGGAACACCATGCCGTCGAACGCAATCGACTCGACCCGCGCGTCCTTCACGGTGAAAGCCAGCAGCTGGCCGCTGTTGGGCACGAACTCGATGCGCACCTGATCCGCTTCATCGCTGCCCGTGGCCACCGCCTCCAACCGGCCCCAGCGGATGCGCAGGCCGTCGGGACCTTCCGGGGCAACGACCATGTTGCCCAACAAGTCATGATGATAGGTGCCGGCATAGCGATCGCGCGGAAGCGACAGGTGCCAGGCACGCGCGCGGATTTCCTCGCGCTTGGCGAGCGTGCCGCGTCGGAATGCCTGCGCCTTGGCCTGTAGCTCCGCGAACCGGCGCCCGGAATTCGCTGTGACTTCCACTTCGCCCAGCAGCAAGCCGTACATGTGATCGGCAATCAGGTTGGTCAGCTGCGCGCCCAGTACGTCCTCGTTGTTGAGCACGACCAGGCCGATGCCTTCCGCCGGCATGAACGAAAGATGGGCGTGGAAGCCGGCGAAGCCGCCAAAGTGGTGCAGCATCGTCCGGCCCTTGTAGGGTCCGGTATACCAGCCCCAGGCATAACCGCTGCGCTGGAAATCCTGGTACTTCGCCTCCAGCCCGATCCGGGTCTGGTGCGAACGCAGGATCGTCGCCGCCGGCAGGCCGCCGACACGCGCATCCGGAAATTGCGCCAGCAGGAACCGCGCGAGATCCGGCGCGGTCGAGACCAGCCCGCCGGCCGCCTGCATGGTGTCGTCGGACTTGGTGAGGTACAGCGGCACGCGCGGGTCTTCGGACGCCATCGAGTAGGGCTTGGCCAGCGTCCAGCCCGCGGCCTGCGCGCGGCTGATCCGGGCCGTGGTGTGGCGCATGCCCAGCGGCTGGAAGATGGCATTCTCCAGTTGTGTCTGCCATGGCGCGCCGAATCGCGTATCCATCCAGACGCTGGCGATGTTGTAGCCCACGTTGGTGTATTTGAAAGTGCCGTGCGCCGCTTCCGGATCGGCCGTCGATACTCGCACCAGCGCGCGCCGCGACGCCGCGTCGTGCAGGCCGCTGAACGCGGTCGCCCAGGCCAGCGGCGGATTGTCCACGCCGGAGCCATGGACGAGCAGATCACCCAGGGTCACCGCGTCGGCGTCGAAACCGGTGAAACACAGATCCGGAAACATTTCCCGCATCGACAGGCGCATGTCCAGTTGTCCGGCGTCTTCCTTGAGCAATGCGTTGAGGGCGAAGAACGGTTTGGTCGCCGAGGCGATGTAGAACACGGTGTCGCGGCTCACCGGCGTGCGCGCGGCGATGTCGGCCTCGCCGAAATAGCCCTCGTAGATCACCTTGCCGTCCTTCACCACCGCCACCGCGGTGCCGGAGGGATGCCCGGTGGCGTCCTTGGTCTGCTGGATGAGGCGGGACAGCGGCGCGAAATCCGGATCGACGGCGGACGCCGGCGCAGGAAGGGTCGCGACCCAGACGGCGGCGACCGCCAGGAAGTGCTTCATGGTCGTTTTCCGGTGAAGGGAAGAGACGCCGCCGCGGAGTCGCGGCGGCGGCCGGCTCAGCGGCTGCGGCGTTCCAGCAGGTAGTAGGCGATGTTGCCCAGGCCGGTCGCGCCCAGCAGCAACGCGATGGTGCCGGGGGTGATCTCCTCCGCGCCGATCAGTTCCACCCCGGCGAAGCCCAGCGCCAGCGCCAGCATCACACAGCCCCAGTGCAGCGAGGCCTGGCGACGGCGGGTGGTCTCGCCTACCAGCAGCGAGCGCACCAGTTCCTCGGAACCGCGCGATTCGATGACCCGGCGGCGCGTGTAGGCATCCACCACCGTCTTGATGGAATAGACGATGCCGATGATCAGGGTGATCGGGATGAGCAGTTCGAAGTTCATGGCGGTTACCGGGAGGGATGGGTTGTCGATTGGGATACGGCTACTGGCCCGCCGGTTGCACTTTCGCCGGTTGCAACCGCTCGCCCCTCCGGCGTATCCCTATGCCGATGCCCGCCCCGCCCACCACTGCCGATACCGCCCCGCAGGCCGACCGCGATCTGGTCGAGGCCGTGCTGGCGGGCCGGCGCGGCGCCTTCGAACAGCTGGTGCGGACCTACCAGGGCCTGTGCTGGCGCATCGTGGACGACATCGTGCGGCACCCGGACGATACCCGCGAGCTGTGCCAGGAAGTGTTCCTGCGCATCCACCGATCACTGCACCAGTATCGCGGCGACAGCGCCCTGAAGTCATGGGTGGCGCAGGTGGCCTGTTCGGTCGCGCTGCGGCACATCGAGCGCAAGCGCCTGCCGCTGGCCGACATCCGCGACGACGAGGACGGCCTGGCCCCGGCCGAACGGGTCAGCGACGGCTTCGACCTGGAGACGGCGACGGCCGACGAGGACATGCAGTCGCATCTGCACGCCGCCATCGACGCCCTGCCGCCGCTGCAGCGCATGCTGCTCACGCTCTACCATCTGGAAGAAATGCCCATCGGCGACATCGCCCGTTCCACCGGACTGGCCGAAGGCACCATCAAGAGCCACCTGTTCCGCAGCCGCAAACGGTTGCGGGAGATTCTGGAAGCCCGCATCGGAGTTCCCGCATGAACAACCGCGACAAGAACCCCTTCCACCAGGACGCGCCCCCGGAACCGGCGTTCGACCCCAGCGAATGGGAGCAGCAGGAACGCGGCCTGCGTGCCGCCCATCAGGCCGATGACGCCGGACTGGAAGCGCTCGCGCGCGACTACCGCGTCGTGGCCCATGCCGTGCGCTCGCGTCCACGCAGCGGGCCGCCGATGGATTTCGCGGCG
The DNA here is from genome assembly GCF_016820515.1 of Pseudoxanthomonas beigongshangi. Taxonomy (GTDB): domain Bacteria; phylum Pseudomonadota; class Gammaproteobacteria; order Xanthomonadales; family Xanthomonadaceae; genus Pseudoxanthomonas_A; species Pseudoxanthomonas_A beigongshangi. The sequence goes on from NZ_JADHDV010000003.1 coordinate 69,343, forward strand.
TCGGTCGCCCGCCAGGCCGCCGTTCGCGAGGCCGGCATCGAACGCCTGCTGTCGCGCTGGCTGGTGGTCACGCTGGTGATCGTGCTGGGCATCGTGGGCGTGCGCTACGGCGCCGAGGTCCGGGCATCGTTCCAGCAGGCGCTGGGCGATGTGGCCAGCGGCTGGATCCTGATCGGCTTGGCCTGCGCGGGCCTGTCCTGGGCCTGCGCCCGGGTCCAGGCATTCATGGCGCAGGACCGGACCGCGCATCCTTCGCCCTGAATACGAAAGCCCCGCTCCCCGAACGCTTGCGCATGGGCCACGCCACCCGCGCGGTGCCCATGACCAAAGATACTTGCCGCCCCGCGCCGGTCCGTTGAAATAACGGATTGGAACGGGACATCGGACGGCATCGACACCGGTCCGCGGGGGATAGGGGAACCTTTACCTTCCGGCGGCGGTCGGTTGCGATTCGGGGCATCGAGGGAGCGGGAATGATTGAACTGCATGGCGTGCAGCGCCACTACGCCATGAGCGGGCAGACCGTGAAAGCGCTGGCAGGCGTGGACCTGCGCATCGACAGCGGCGAGTTCGTCGCCATCACCGGCCCGTCCGGGTCCGGAAAATCCAGCCTGCTGAACATCCTTGGCTGCCTGGACCATCCGAATGCGGGACGCTACCTGTTCGAAGGTCGCGACGTTGCCACGTTCGACGACGAGGCCAGCAGCGACCTGCGCAACCGGCGCATCGGCTTCGTGTTCCAGAGTTTCCACCTGCTGCCGCGCCTGACCGTGCTGGAGAACGTGCTGTTGCCGTTGCGCTTCCACCGCCAGCCGCCGGCCGGCACCCATGAGCGCGCGATGGCATTGCTGGATCGCGTCGGCCTGGCCGAACGCCGCGACCATCGGCCCAGTGAACTGTCCGGCGGCCAGATGCAGCGCGCGGCCATCGCCCGCGCCCTGCTGCTGCAGCCGGCGCTGCTGCTCGCCGACGAGCCCACCGGCAACCTGGATTCGCGCAGCGCCGCCGACGTGCTGGCGCTGATCGACGAAGTCCATGCCGGCGGCCAGACCGTCGTGCTGGTCACCCACGACAACGACATCGCCGCGCGCGCGCCGCGCCAGGTCAAGCTGCGCGACGGGAGGGTCGAGCATGATGCGTTGCAGTAAGACCTTGCTCGCCGGCCTGTGCCTGGCCGCGCTGGCGGTATCCGCGCACGCGGTCGTGCTCACCGGCGAGGTCCGTGCGATCGACGCGCAGCAGATCCTCACCCCGCAGTCGAACAGTTCGCCGGTGGTGATCCGCTACTACGTGCCCGAGGGCGAACGGGTGAAGAAGGGCGACGTGGTCCTGCGCATCGACCCGGGCCAGTCCGCCAGCCGCATTCCCGATCTGGAGGCGGAAATCGAACAGACCCTGGCCAAGAACGCCAAGGACGTGGCCGAACTGCAGGTCAAGGCCGTGCAGGCCGAAACCGAGCTGGTCGACGCCGAAGCCGAACTGGCCACCGCGAAGCTCGACGCGCGCATCCCGCGCGAGCTGATTTCCGCGCTGGATTACGACCGCTACCAGGGCGATCTGGATCGCACCACCCGCGAGGCCGCGCTCAAGCGCAAGCAGTTGGACGCCGCGCGCGCCGCCGTGCAGCGCGCCACCAGCGATGGCCAGTTGCAGGTCCGCAAGCTGGAACTGGAGCGCGACTACCACACCGCGATGGTGCGGACCTCCGAGGTCAAGGCCGATCGCGATGGCGTGGTCGTGCACGGCTTCAACAACAACTGGATCGGCGGGCGCATCGACGAAGGTTCCTCGACCATGCCCGGCAGCAAGGCCGGCGAAGTGGTCAGCAGCGGACGCATGAACGTGCGCGCCTGGGCGCTGGAGCCGGATCGGCGCGACCTGAAGGTGGGCCAGCCGGTGGAGTTGAGTTTCGACGCCCTGCCCGGCAAGCGTGTCCCGGGCCGCATCGAATTCATTTCCGGTGCGCCCGAACGCCGGCCCGAATGGGGCGAGGGCCGTTATTTCACCGTCGACGTCACCCTGGACTCGGGCTCGCTGGCGCTGATGCCCGGCATGAGCGTGCGGGTCATCGCCCGACCGCCGGCCGCCACCGCGAACGGGGGCAGGGGCCGATGAAACCCGCTCGATTCAACTCCCCGCGTGGCGCCCTGTTTGCCCTGGCACTGGCGTGCGCGCTGCCGGCCACGCATGCCGCCACCCTGCGCGTGGACGGCGAGGTCTACGCGCAGCGCAGCTCGCAGCTGATACCGCCTTCGGTGGATCGCATGTGGCAGTTCAACATCACCCAACTGGCGCCGGACGGCAGCTCGGTGAAGAAGGGCGACGTCGTGGTGGCCTTCGACACCAGCGATCTGGTCCGCCAGCTGAGCGAAAAGCAGAGCCTGCTGCAGGAAAAGAAACGCACGCTGGAAAACCTCAGCCTGGATCTGGCCGAACGCGAGCGCAGCCAGCGGCTGACCACCGCCGAGGCGGAAGCCAAGCACGACAAGGCGCGCCGCAAGACCGAACAGCCGCGGGAACTGATCGCCGCGCTGGAATACGACAAGCTGGTCGAGGAGCGCCGCCGCACCGAACGGCTCGCCGCCCTGGCCCAGGTCGCCGAACGCGCCGCCGCCGAACAGCGCAAGCAGGAATTGCGGCTGGTGAATTCGGAACTGCAGCAGGCGCAGGCCGACGTGACCCGCCTGCAATCCTCCATCGCCGCGCTCAACCTGCCGGCGCCGCGCGATGGCGTGATCATGCACAAGAGCAGTTGGAACGGAGAAAAGTTCGACGTCGGTTCGCAGGTCTGGCGCGGCCAGACCGTCGCCGAGATTCCCGATCCCACCACCCTGGCGGTGCGCGCGCAGTTGCCGGAGCGGGATCTGCAGCGGGTGAAGGTGGGCGTGCCGGCGCGGATCGTGATCGAGGGCGGCGGCGGCAGCGTCCACCACGGCAAGGTCGCCAGCATCGGGCGGGCGGTGCGCAGCAAGTCGCAGGTGCAACCCGTGCCCATCCTCGATCTGGAGATTCGCCTGGACGATGCGAGGGCGAAGCTGCGCCCTGGCCAGGCGGTGCGGGTGGAGCTAACCGTCCCGGATGTCGCCGGAGGTGCGAAATGATCCGTTTCCGCCATGCCGGAGCAGTACTGGTGCTCGCCTGCGCGCTGGCCGCCTGCGGCAAGCCCGAGATGCCGGTCGCCACCGAAACGGTCGCGCCGGGGCATCTGCGCATCGCCGTGCGCGGCGAAGGCGAACTGCGTTCGGCCAAGCCCACGCCGTTGATGGTGCCCGGCCAGAACTGGAGCGCACGGCAGGTGGAATGGATGCTGCCGGAAGGTTCGCTGGTGAAGAAGGGCGATCTGCTGGCGCGCTTCATCTCGCCCGATGGCGAGCAACAGTTGGCCCAGGCCATGATCGATCTGCAGCGCAACGCGCTGGCGCGGATCGCGAAGGAAGGCGATCTGGCTTCCGCGCTGGGCCGGGTGGAAGTGGATCTGTCGCAGGTCGCCGTGCAGTTGGGCATCGCCCAGCGCTACGCCGAGGCGGATCTGAGCACGGTGGCGCGCAACCAGGTGCTGGACGCCATCGAGGACAAGGAATACCTGCAGGTCCGCCAGGGCACGCTGCAATGGCGGCGCGATCAATCCGGCGTGCGCGGCGAAGCGGAAATGGCGGTACTGGACGCCCAGCGCGCGACTTTCGACATCAACGCCCAGAGTCGCAAGTCGGATCTGGATGCCCTGGAGCTGCGCGCGCCCAATGACGGCGTGCTGATGCTGTCGGCCAACTGGTCGGGTGACAAGCCCATGGTCGGCGCCAACCTGCGCGCCGGATTCGAATTCGGCAACCTGCCCGATACCGGCGCGATGGAAGTCGAGATCGATCTTCCGCAGATCGAGGCGCAGGGCGTGCAGGTCGGCGATACGGTGGTGCTCAATCCGCTTGGACGCCCGGATCAGCGCATCGAGAGCAAGCTGTCGTGGGTCGCCAGCGCCGCCAAGGTGCGCAACCGCGAGAGCCCGGTGAAATACCTGTCGATGCGCGCGTCGGTTCCCACCGCCGACGTCGAACGCTACCGCCTGCTGCCGGGCCAGCGCTTCGAGGCGAACGTGGTGTTGCTGGACGCAAAGGATGCGGTGGCCGTACCCAACGTCGCCATCGAACAGCGCGACGGCCGGCACTGGGTGCGACTGCGCCAGGGCGGCGACTACGTCGCCCGCGAGGTGAAGCTGGGCGTGCGCGGCACCGCGCGCTCGCAGGTGCTGTCCGGTCTGAAGCCCGGCGATCAGGTGCGCCTGTCGCAGGTCGAAGTACCCGTACCGGGCGACGATGCCAAGGACGACGCGAAAGACGCCGGCAAGGACACCGCGCCGGCTGGTGACGGCGCCGACGACAAGCAGGAAAAGAAAGCATGAGTGGTGCTCCGCTGAAGGGACTGTTCAACCGCCTGCCGACCGTCTGGCGCGAGGCCGTGGAGGAGCTTTGGCGGCGGCGCCTGCGCACGCTGCTGACCCTGCTCGGCATGATCTTCGGCGTTGGCGCGATCGTGGCGATGCAGGCGGTCGGCGAAGGCAGCCGCCGCGAGGCGCTGCGGCTGGTGGAAGGACTGGGCCTGCACAACCTGATCGCCGAGGCCAAGCCGCAGGACGAAGACACGTTGAAGGAGACACGCGAGCGCAGCCTCGGCCTGACCGTGGCCGATGCCGAAGCCGCGCGCGGTGTCGTGCCCGGCGCCGAACGCCACGCCGCCGAGAAGACCATCCGCACCCATACCGTGTTCAGCGATATCGGCCGCAGCGACGCGCAGGCCAGCGGCGTCAGCGCCGACTGGTTCGGCCTGTCCTCGCTGCGCATCCGCGATGGCCGCGCGTTCAGCGCCGAGGACGAGGCCAGGCTGTCGGCGGTGGCGGTACTCGGCCACCAGGCCGCCGCGGACCTGTTTCCCAAAGGCAACGCGATCGGCGGACTGATCAAGGTCAATCACGTGTGGCTGGAAGTGATCGGCGTGCTGGCCGATCGCGATCTGGGCCAGGACAGTTTCGAGGGCGTGCAACTGGGTTCGGAAAGCAACCGCATCTATGTGCCGCTGGCGAGCGCGCGTGCCCGTTTCCGCTTCCAGCCGCAGGAGGACGAAGTGGATCGGTTCCTGCTCCGGTTGGACGATCCGACCCGGCTGGCGGCCGGCGCCGGCGTGCTCGCGGCGGTGCTGGACCAGCGCCACGCCGGCATGGCGGACTACCAGTTGATCGTGCCGCAGCAGTTGTTCCAGCAGCACCAGCAGACCCAGCGCATCTTCCAGGTGGTGATGGGCGCGATCGCCGGCGTCAGCCTGCTGGTCGGCGGCATCGGCATCATGAACATCATGCTGGCCAACGTGCTGGAGCGGCGCCGCGAAATCGGCCTGCTGCGCGCGCTCGGCGCGCGCCGGCGCGACGTGATCGCCCAGTTCCTGCGCGAGGCCACGGTCATCTGCATCGCCGGCGCGGGGCTCGGTCTGGTGTTTGGCGGCGTGCTCGCCTACCTGATCGCGATGTTCGCCGGCTGGCAGGTCGCCTGGGCTCCGCTGCCGATCCTGCTTTCGGCCGGCTTCTGTGCATTGGTCGGCCTGGCCTTCGGTGTATATCCGGCACGGCAGGCTGCGCAGTTGGATCCAATCGCGGCGCTGCGGCACGATTGAAGCCAACTCAGCCCCTTGACCAGCCATTGGCTGCTGAAAGCGAAAAATGGGGATTGAGGGGGATTTGATTTTGGCGCGAAGAGCAAATCCCCCGTCACCTGCTTCGCAGGCGCCCGCCCCTTTTTTCAAAGGGGGCTGATCAGGCGGTGGCCGTTTCCCCGGAATAACCATCTGGCTCTTGCCTCTCCCTCGGCAGTCATCCGGCTTTTCCTCCCCCTTTGAAAAAGGGGGACTAAGGGGGATTGGCTCTTCGCACCCAAAGCAAAATCCCCTGTCACCCGCTTCGCGGGTGCCCGCCCCCTTTTCCGCTTTCAACAGCCCAATGGCTGGTCAAAGGGGAGGCAAAAGCTGCCATGCTTCTGCCGAATCCCGGCTTTCGACGGCCGTAAGGCCGGTCATCCCCAATCCCGAATCCCCGCCCCATGCACGCCAAACACATCACCCCGATCCTCAACGTCTCGCACATGGAAAAGAGCTTCGCCTGGTTCAAGGCGCTGGGTTGGGAGAAATGCTGGGACTGGGGCAGTCCGCCCACCTTCGGTTCGGTCGGTTCCGGCGAGTGCGAGATCTTCATGTGCCTGGATGGCCAGGGCCATCGTCAGGATCCCGCCCGTCCCCACGTGGAAACCGGCGGCGTCTGGATGTCCATCTGGGTCGACGACGTGGACAGCATCCACCGCACCTGCCTGGCGAACGGCATCGAAGTGACCTGGCCGCCGACGGACGAACCCTGGGGCGTGCGTGAGATGCATGTCCGCCATCCGGACGGACATGTGTTCCGGATCAGCCAGTCGCGCTAGGGCCAGGCTCCCGCGACATGAGCGTCCTGGACAGCAGCAGCAGGAACAGACCCAACGCGAGCAACAGCGCAGGCACTCGCATCGCGCAATTTGCGCACCGTACGCCGGCGGATGCGGTATCCGAGGGTATCCGACCGGACAACGCGCATCCGCGAAAATCCAAGCGCCGCCTTGTTCTTCGTCCGCCTACGCCGGCGTACGGAAACACGAGGCTGATCTGCGTCAATACAGCTGTATGCACAATTGTGCATTATTCTGGTTCCTGACCTGTCGGATCACGCATGAAATCCCCCGCTTCCTTTACCCGGGATCAGCTGCTGGCCAGCGCCCGCGGCGAACTGTTCGGCCCGGACGCCGGCCGCCTCCCCAATGACCCGATGTTGATGTTCGATCGCATCACCGAGATCCGCGAGGACGGCGGCGCGCACGGCAAGGGCATGGTGCGGGCGGAACTGGATATCCATCCGGACCTGTGGTTCTTCAAATGCCACTTCCTCGGCGACCCGGTGATGCCCGGCTGCCTGGGCCTGGACGCGCTGTGGCAACTCACCGGTTTCTATCTCACCTGGATCGGCGCGCCCGGACGTGGCCGCGCGCTCGGCACCGGCGAGGTGAAGTTCACCGGCCAGGTGCTGCCCACCGCCAAGCGGGTGAGCTATGAAATCGACATCAGCCGCGTGATCAACCGCAAGCTGGTGCTGGCCGTGGCCGATGGCCGCATGCTGGTCGATGGCCGCGAGATCTATACCGCGCGCGATCTGCGCGTGGGCCTGTTCACCTCCACGGAGGCGTTCTGAGCATGCGCCGCGTCGTCATCACCGGCCTGGGCATCACTTCCTGCCTGGGCAATGATTCCAACACCGTTTCCGCCGCGCTACGCGAAGGCCGCTCCGGCATCCGCCATCTGCCGCAATACGCCGAGCTCGGCTTCCGCAGCCAGGTCGGCGGCGCGCCGGAGCTGGATCTGGAAGCCCTGATCGATCGCAAGCAGAAGCGCTTCATGGGCGATGCCGCCGCCTACGCCTATCTGGCGATGCGCGATGCGATCGCCGATGCCGGCCTGGACGAAGCGCTGGTCAGCCAGCCGCGCACGGGCCTGATTGCCGGTTCCGGCGGCGGCTCGGCCGAATGGCAGATCGAGGCGGCGGATCTGCTGCGCCAGCGCGGCATCCGCAAGGTCGGTCCGTACATGGTGCCGCGCACGATGTGCTCGACCGTCTCGGCCACGCTCGCCACCGCGTGCAAGATCAAGGGCGTGAGCTATTCGCTGTCGGCCGCCTGCGCGACCTCCGCGCATTGCATCGGCGCGGCGGCGGACCTGATCCGCGCCGGCCGCCAGGACATCGTGTTCGCCGGTGGCGGCGAGGAACTGCACTGGGCGCTGACGATGATGTTCGACGCCATGGGCGCGTTGTCCAGCCAGCGCAACGAGGATCCGACCCGCGCCTCGCGTCCGTATGACGCCGATCGCGATGGTTTCGTCATCGCAGGCGGCGGCGGCATGCTGGTGCTGGAAGACTACGACCACGCGGTCAAGCGCGGTGCGCGCATCCACGCCGAACTGCTTGGCTACGGTGTCACCTCCGACGGCGCCGACATGGTCGCCCCGTCCGGCGAAGGCGCGGTGCGCTGCATGCAGATGGCCCTGGAAGGCGTGGACAAACCGGTCGACTACCTCAACACCCACGGTACTTCGACGCCGCTGGGCGACGTCGTGGAACTTGACGCCGTGCGCAGCGTGTTCGGCGATGCGGTGCCGCCGCTGTCCTCGACCAAGGCGCTGTCCGGCCATTCGCTTGGCGCGGCCAGCGTGCACGAGGCGATCTACTGCCTGCTGATGATGCGCGACGGCTTCATCGCCGGCTCGGCGAACATCGATACGCCGGATCCGCGCGTCGAAAGCTTCCCGATCGTGCGCGAAAGCCGCGACGCGACGCTGGACACGGTGATGTCCAACAGCTTCGGCTTCGGCGGCACCAACGCCACGCTGGTGTTCGGACGGGTCTGAGGCCCGTCGCGGTTTCTTCCCGACCTGGACGATGCCCATGGTCGGGAGCCTCCCGCTGCCGTCTGGCCGCCTGCCCTGTTTCGGGCGGGCGGCGTGTCATGGCGATCTATCCGGCCGCCCACACGCTGTTCGGGTCGCCGTTGCGCCCGCGCGCCCGCGTGGCCACCGCCATGCGCCAGAACACCAGCGCCATCGCCAGCGCGGTGCCGTCGATGAAGAAGCGATGCCAATGTCCACGCCCCAGCGCCGTGAACAGGTGCTCGCCCGAAGCCACGTAGCCGGCGACCGGAATCGCCGCGGTCAGTACGACGCACAGCCACAGCAGTTCGTATCCGGCGCGCACCGGACGTCGCAGCAACGCCCACGCCAGACTGGCGAAGAACACCACGTAGTACGCCGTTGACGGGGCCAGCGCGGGCAATAGCGCCGCCGATACGAATACCGCCGACACGCCGGCCACGCAGCCCAGGCAGATACCCAGGGTCAGCCCCGCCATCACCCGGGTGCGGCGCGGCTGCTGCACCTCGCGCCGCTTGCGCCGGGCCTCGATCCACAACAGGTTGCCGCTGTAGAACAGGAACGCGCCGGCCAGACCCAGCAGGAAGTACAGCCACTTCACCGCCATGTCGCCGAAATTTCCGTAGTGCAGATGCTGCAATCCGCGCAGGAAGGCCATGCCCGGCGGATAGTCGCGCGGCGGCAGCGCCTTGATGACCTGTCCGCTGGCGGCATTGATGGCGACGCCCGCCATATGGTTGAGCCGGCGCTGCGGCAATTCGCCGTACAGCGTCACCTGTGCGTTGGCATCACCCGCGTCGTGATAGAACAGGCTTTCCACCGCCATGCCCGGCAGCGCGACTTCCGCGCGCCGTACCAGTTCGGCGACCGGCAGCATCGGCCGCGCGACACCGGCCGGCTCGACATGAGGCGCCACGTCGAAGTCGCCTTCCAGGATCTTCAGCAACTTGCCGTCGTAGACCAGGAACTGGAACGGCGCCAGCATCAGGAAACCGATGGTCAGCACCGCGCCGCTCCAGGCGAAGATCACATGGAACGGCAACGACAGCATGCCGATCACGTTGTGCGCGTCCTGCCATAGGCGCTTGATGTTGCGGCCCAGGCGCAATGCGAACAGGTCCTTGAGGAACACCGGTGCATACAGGATCACGCCGCTTACCAGCGCCAGGCCGTAAAGGATGCAGAACACCCCGAACAGGTACATGCCGAACGTGCGCGGCAGGCCGGCGGTGAAATGAAGGTCGTAGATGAAATCGACAAAACCAGCGCGCGCGGGCGTCTGCACCAGACCCCCATCCTCCAGGGTGAACCTGTGCTGGTCGCCGGTTTTCTCGTCGTACCAGTAGAGCGACGCCTGCGGCCCGTGTTCGCCGGGCAGGGTCACGACCAGACTGTGGCTGGCCTCGGGATGGCGGCGCAACACGCCGTCCACCAATGCCTGGGCCTGGGCATGGCCGGTTTCCGGCGCGGGCATCGCCTGCGGCGGGCGTTCCCAGCCCTGCAACTCGTGCACGAACACGGTCACCGCGCCCGCGTAAAACGCAATGAACAGGCCCATGCCGGCGATCAGGCCGACCCAGGTGTGGACGGACAGGAAACTGCGCAACGTCGCTGCCTTCATGCCGGCAGCTCCGCGGCCCAGCCCAGCAGACGGGACACTTGGATCAGGCAGAAGCAGAGCAGCGTGCCGCCACCCATCCACAACCATGTGCGCAGGCCGGTTCGGGCCAGGAACGCCAGCGACATCACCGCCACCCACAGCGGGAAGGAGAGCAGCAGCCATGGCATGGTCACCCGGGCCAACTCGCCCGGCCAATGCAGCGCGATCACACCGATGATGCCCACGGTCAACGGAAGTCCCAGCAGCGCGGCCGCCAGCGATTTAGCCCACATGGATCTTCTCCTTCCGGATCTGCCACCAAGCATCGGCATACGGCAGCACCACCAGTCCCAGCATCAGCGCCGAAAGCGCGGCGAACACGCCGGACCACACGCCGAACGCGCCGCAGGCCACTCCCGTGGACAGCAGCATGCAGGTCCACGCCACCCACCGCAGCGCACGCGCGCGATCGCGCAGGCGCGGCGCCAGCCGCTGGTGCGCGCTGGCCAGGTAGAACGCCAGCGCGGCCAACCCCGCCAGCAGCAGATAGAGCAGGCTCATCGGCAAATTTCCTTCCATCCAGGATTGCGCTTACCAGCGGTATTCGATGCCCAGGCCCACCACGCGCGGCGCGCCCAGGATCACGTTGGGACTGTCGTCGGACCACGCGTACTGGGTGTAGTCCTCGTCGAACAGGTTGTTGGCGAACAGGTACGCGCTCCAGTCCGCCAGCTCGTAGCCGAACCGGGTGTTCACCACCGTCCGGGACGACAGCGCCCGCGTGGCGGTTCCCACGTCGGGATTCACCCGGCTGCGGTGGTTGGCGTTGAGGTTGGCCACCCAACCCTCGCCGAAGCGCAGGTTGGCGCCCACGGCGAACGTCCAGCGCGGCGCGTAGGCGAACTCCTGGCCGGAATAGTCATTGATGCGCGCGTCCAGGTCGGTCTTGAACTCGTCGTAGCGCGTGCGCGAATAGCCCAGCGAGGCGTACCAGTCGAAACCGCTGCCGAGGCGGTGGCTGGCCTCCAGTTCGAAGCCGTACAGGTGCGCCTTGCCCGCGTTGACCGTGTGGTAGTCATAGTCATTGATGCCGAACATGGCGATGACCTGCTTGTCCTTCCAGTCGATGTAGTAGACGTTGGCGTTCAGGGTCAGCGCATCGTCCAGCCACTGCGAGCGCAGCGACAACTCGGCGTTCCAGGTGTACTCCGGGTCGTACGCATAGTTGCGGCCTCGCGCGATGTTGAAGGTTGATCCGCCCGACCGGTAACCACGCTGGACGACGAAGGCGGTGGATAGGTCCTCGTTCCAGGCGAAGCGCAGGCCGAGTTTGGGCAGGAACGCGGTGAACTCGCGGGTGTCCAGCGGCGTATTGCTGTTGGCCTGCCGCACCATGGCCAGTACCGCCTGGTTGATCCCGCCAATGGCCGGCGACAGCGCCGGGCCGAACGCATCGGGATCCGGCAAGGTGCCGGCGAATATCGCCGTGGCGTCGGAGCCGAACCGGTACTGTTCGCGGTCGTAACGGAAACCGCCCAACAGCGACAACCGTTGCGCCAGGTCGAATTCGAAATCGGTGAACAGCGCCGCGTTGCGCGCACGCGACTGGCTCTTGCTGGTGTAATCGACCGGAATCACCGGCACCGCCTGCGCGTACAGTCCGGCCACGTAACCGGCGGTGGCCGGATCCAGCCCGGCGCCCTGCAGCACGGCGGCGATCGTGCCCACCGGCGTTTCCACGTTGGTGCGATTGACGCTCAGGTTGTCCATCTCGCGCTGCGAGCCGTACAGGCCGAGCAGGCCACGCAGGCGATCGCCGCGGTAGTGCAGGCGGAACTCCTGCGACAGCGTGTCGTACTGTTCCCGGGTGTTGCCGTAGGCTTCCGGCCGCTCGGTCAGGTCGGTGTCGAAACTGCGCTGCATGTCGGTATCCGACCAGGCCGTGACGGCCGACATCGACCAGGGGCCGGACAACGCGTAGTCGATTTCCAGCGTCGCGATCCGGCTTAGCGCGTCGGTGCTGGACGGATGGTCCGAGGTGTTGATGCGATGGTCGTAGTAATTTGGTACGTCGTTGCGCGCGTAGGCATACATGTAGGGGCCCTTGCGATCGTCGCGGGTGAAGGTCAACCGCGCGGCCAGGCCCTCGATCGCCTTTGGCGTCCACAGCAGCTTGGCGCGCGCCATCGTCGACTCGCGCTTGTCCTCCGGCACGCCGCGGGTGGGATTGTCGATGAAGCCATCGAAGCGGCGGTCCTCCACCGCCACCCGGAACGCCAGTTCGTCGGCCAGCAGCGGACCGCCGCCGGCGAACGCCACCCGGCGATCCCCCGGATCAGCCAACAGCACGCGTGCCCGACCCGACCAGTCCATCGTCGGGTCCTCGGTGCGCAGCACCACCGCGCCGGCCAGCGCGTTCTCGCCCTGGATGGTGGATTGCGGTCCGCGCAGCACTTCCACCTGGGCGATGTCCCACAGGTCGGTCGGGCCGGCATCGCTCGCGTTGCTCGGCAACGCCGCGCCATCCACATAGATCGTCGCCAGCGGATTGGGCGCACCGGCCTCGTTGGCGATGCCGCGGATGGTGAAGCCACGGTCACCGTACATCTGCGACACGTTGGCAGTGCGGTTGAGGATGTCGAACAGGCTTTGCAGGTTCTCCTGCTCGATCCGCACCGAGGTCGTCACCGCCACGCTGGCGGTGGTGTCCTGCAGGGAGCGCTCGGTCTTCTCGCCGCGGACGACGATTTCATCCAGGGTTTTGGTCTCCGGCACGTCGGCGGCGCCAACGCCGGAAGGCGCCTGTTGGGCCTGGGCCTGGAGGGCGGCCAGCAGGCAAACGGCCAGCGCTGACCCGCGCTGGCGGGCAACGGGAATACGGGGGTACGACAAAGGAGGTTTTTCCCACGAGCAGGACCGGGAAACCGGTCGCCAGGGACGCGGCGAGGGGCTGACGTCCGACAGCGCGTATTATGTGATAATAATTCACATTTGCAACGGGGCACACCGGCCTACGCGGTCCAGGCCGGCGGTGCGGACACATGGCGCCGCCACTAGCTCTCCGAAGCCCGGCGGGCGCTGGCGACGTATCCCGCCAAGGTTCCAAGCAACGCTCCCAGCAGGGACGCCGCGACATACAAGACGGTGAGCAGCGCAGGCTGTGTTGACGGCAGCCACAATCCGATCACCACACTGAACGCCTGCGCGATGCCCGACATCAACAGGAATACGAGTGCCGCGTGTTGCAGGCGGCGCTCGCGTTGGCGACAGGCCAGCTGGGCGAATATCAGGAAGTCCACCGATGCCATGATCACAAGGCCAATGGCCGTCTGGCGTATCAGTGCCTCCTTGTCGGAGGCAGCGGACACGAACATGCCTTCAGCCAAGCCGATGGAGAAGTGGATCAGGAACATCAGGATCGCGTACCGGGTGATACGCGTCCAATTCAAGGGTTCCCCCGTCTGCACGCGCGGCATGTCTTCATCCGGCAAGTCGTTCTCTCCTGCTCCCGCACCGGACAACGGACCCCGCGGTTACCGTCATCAGAGACGGCGCGAGCCAGGGGCGCATGATCAGAACGCCGGCAACACCGCGCCCTGGTACTTCTTCTGGATGAACTCGCGCACGGCCGGGCTGGTCAACGCGGCTTCCAGCTTCTTCACCCGCGGGTCGTCGCGCAGGTCCGGGCGGCCGACCAGGAAGTTCACGTAGGGCGATTTCGCGTCCTCGATGGCGAGGGCGTCGCGGGTCGGCTGCAGGCCGGCATCCAGCGCGTAGTTGGTGTTGATCAGTGCCAGATCGACCTGATCCAGCACGCGCGGCAGCATCGCGGCGTCGAGTTCGCGGAACTTCAGCTGCTTCGGATTGGCGGTGATGTCGCGCAGGGTCGCCATCTGGTTGGACGGATCCTTGAGCTGGATGACCCCGGCGCGATGCAGCAGGATCAGCGCGCGGCTGTTATTGCTCGGATCGTTGGGGATCACCACGTCCGCGCCGGCCGGCAGCACGTCCAGCGACTTGTAGCGGCGGGAGTACGCGCCGAACGGTTCGATGTGCACGCCGATGTAGGTTTCCAGCTTCGTGCCGCGATCCTGGTTGTAGGCTTTCAGATAGGGCTCGGTCTGGAAGTAGTTCACGTCGATCTGGCCCTGCACGACCTGGTCGTTGGGCTGCACGTAGTCGTTGAACACGCGCACCTCCAGCTTCACGCCGTCCTTGGCCAGGAGCGGCTTGACCACCTCCAGGATTTCCGCGTGCGGCACGGCGGTGGCGGCGATGGTCAGGGTATCGTCGGACTTCGCCGCCGGCTTGCAGGCCGCCAGGGCCAGCAGCAGCAGCGACAGCGGGAGCAGCAACTTCTTCATGGGGAAATACCGGGGAGGGGAAAAAGGAATCAGCGGCGGTTGAAACGCCGGACCAGGCTGTCGCCCAGCCACTGCAGGAGTTGGACGATGATCAGCAGCAGCGCGACGGTGATCACCGCCACCGACGTCTGGGATCGCAGGTAGCCATCACGATACGCCAGATCGCCCAGGCCGCCGGAACCGATGGCGCCGCCCATCGCGGTGAATCCGATCAGGGCCACCGCGGTGACCGTCGCTCCCGCCAGCAGGCCCGGCATGGATTCCGGCAGCAGCACGCGCCGCACCAGTTGCCACGTGGTGGCGCCCATGGCCTCGCTGGCTTCGATGACACCCGGATGGACTTCCCGCAGTGCCGTTTCGACCAGCCGCGCGTAGAACGGCACCGCGCCCACCACCAGCGGCAGGATCGCCCCGCGCACGCCCAGCGACGTGCCCACCAGGCTCAGCGTCACCGGGATCAACACGATCATCAGGATGATGAAGGGCGCCGAGCGCACCAGGTTGACCAGCAACGCCAGTGCGCCATGCAGCCAGCGGTTCTCCAGGCGCTGGCGCTGGTCGCTGAGGAACAGCAGCACGCCCAGCGGCAGGCCCAGCAGCAGGGTCAACGGTAGCGCACCCGCGAGCATCAGGAGGGTATCGCCGCTCGCCACCAGCACTTCGCCCCACTTGGCCGGATCCAGTCCCAGCACGGTCGCGATCGTGATCATGCGCGCAGCACCTCGACATCGACGCCGGCCTGTTGCAGGCGGGAGGCGGCGTCATCGGCATCACCTTCGGTCATGGCGATGGTGAGCTGGCCATACGGCGTATCGCGGATGCGACCGATGCGGCCGCCCAAAATCGTGTAGTCCACGCCGGTCTGGCGCGCGACCTGGCCGAGCAATGGCCGGTAGGTATCGCCACCGAGGAAGGTCAGGCGCAGGATGCGGCCGGGCACCGCGTCCAGCGCGCGGCGCTGCTCGTCCTCGTCCAGGTGTTCGGCATCGACCACGAACTGCCGTGTGGTCGGATGGGACGGATGCAGGAACACCTGCGTCACCGGTCCGGTCTCCACCAGTTGCCCCGCATCCAGCACCGCCACGCGATGGCAGATGCTGCGCACCACTTCCATCTCGTGGGTGATCAGCACGATGGTCAGTCCGAGTTCGCGATTCAAATCCGCCAGCAGGCGCAGGATGGATTGGGTGGTCTGCGGATCCAGCGCGCTGGTGGCCTCGTCGCACAGCAGCAGGTGTGGCTGGGTGGCCAGCGCGCGCGCGATGCCCACGCGCTGTTTCTGCCCGCCGGACAACTGGGCCGGGTAACGATCCGCCAGTGCCCGCAGGCCGACACGGTCCAGCAACTGCGCCACCCGTTGTTCGATCTCCGCACGCTTCATGCCGGCCAGTTTCAGCGGGAACGCCACGTTGTCCGTCACCGTCTGCGACGCCAGCAGGTTGAAGTGCTGGAAGATCATGCCGATGCGCCGGCGCGCGGCGCGCAATTCCGGATCCGGCAGCGCCGCGATGTCCTGCCCTTCCACCAGCACCTGGCCCTGCGAGGGACGCTCCAGGCCGTTGATCAGGCGCAGCAGGGTCGACTTGCCGGCGCCGGACTGGCCGATGATGCCGAAGATCTCGCCCTGCCGGATCTCCAGATCCAGCGGTCGTAGCGCCACGGTTTCGCCGCCGGGCGTGGCGAAGGACTTGCTGATGTTCTTGAACTGGATCATGGCGCCGTGGGCCTGGCGGGAGAGCGATCACCCGCCCGCAGGAACGTGGGAGTGCGGAGGTGCCGCCGGGCGTGGCCGGTACGCGGCAGGGAGCGCCAAGATAGCCTGTCCCCGCCGGCTGTCAAATGCGCCCGGCCAGCGGGATTCCGGCTGCGCGCGGGCAGATGGAAGAAGCGCCGCCGTTCATCCGTCCACGGCAACGGCTTGCGGGTGAGCCGCGCTCGCCGCTGGTGGGAGAGGCAGCGCAGCGGCGAGCACGGCCCATGAACCTGTTTCGACATGCGATATCCGGATGACAACGACAACCGCGTCATCCGGCTTGCGTCGCCTGCGCGCAGTGGCGGAAGGCATCCGACGCAGGCGCCGGGCGTGCAACGGCTCTACTGGGAAACGCAAGGATATCGCCACGCGCCCGCGCGCGTGATGGTCGCGACGAATGTGCTTATGCCGTATTCCCACTTGCCCTCGCGGCGGCTTCCGTCTTCCGCGATCGTCCCTGCCATCGAACCTCGCGATGGTCGCGCGATCGCACCGAATCAGCCTGCCTGGTTTGCGGCGTCCGTGATCCTCACCGCTGTACCGCTGACACGGATCCCCTCGCGCGGATCCTCCGGCACCGTCACGCCGATCCGGCTCGGCCGCCCGAGATCATCGCCCTGGTGAACCCGGAAAACGCGATCCGCCGGCAATGCCTCGTTGTGCGCCAGATACGCACCCAGCGCGGCGGCGGCGGCGCCCGTGGCCGGGTCCTCCACCACGCCACCGGGTGGAAACGGATTGCGGGCGTGGAAGGTATCGGCATCCGCGCGCCAGATCAGGTTCAAGGTGGTCCAGCCGCGTTGCGCCATGAGTCCGGAAAGCGCATCGAAATCGTAATCCAGCCGTGCCAGGCGGTCGCGGGTGGACACGGCGATGATCGGATGCCACGCGCCGGCGTAGGCGACGGCCGGCGCCAGTGCGGGGTCCAGTTCATCGCGATGCCAGCGCAGGACGGCGAGCAGGCGATCCAGATCGTCCGGATCCAGCGGCGCCATGCGCGGCTCGACGCTGGTCAGCGTGGCGGTGAACTGCTCGTCCACCTGCACGCGCACGCGCCCGGCGCGTGTATGCAGCACCTTCTCGCCCGCGCCGTTCGCCTCGGCGTGCGCGACGGTCGCGGCGATGGTGGCGTGTCCGCAGAACGGCACCTCGGCCAACGGACTGAAGTAGCGCACGTCGAACGTGCCATCCTCGCGCGGCAACAGAAAGGCGGTTTCCGAATAACCCACCTCGGCGGCGATGCGCTGCATGTCCGCTTCCGGCATGCCGCGCGCATCCAGCACGACCCCGGCGGGATTGCCGCCGGCCGGATCCGTGGTGAAGGCGCTGTAGCGGAGCACGTTCGCGTTCATCACGCCTCCTCCGGCAAGGCGGTGCGCGTGTCGGGATCATCCAGCCGCACCACCAGATAACGCAGGAAGAACTGGGTCAACGGCCCCACGCCCAGAGCGAAGATCACCGTGCCCACGCCGACGACGCCACCCAGCAATACGCCGACGATGAGCACGGTGACTTCGATGATCGTGCGCACCTTGCGGATCGACCAGCCGGTGCGACGCGACAGTCCGGTCATCAAGCCGTCGCGCGGGCCCGGTCCCAGCTGTGCGCCGACATAGAGCGCGGTGGCGAAGGCGCAGGTCAGCACTCCGCCCAGCATGTAGGCGATGCGCAGCCACAGGCTTTCCGGCGTGCCGAGCATCGCCAGGCTGATGTCGGCGAACGGCCCCAGCAGCAGGCTGTTGGCGACCGTGCCCAGTCCCGGCATCTGCCGCAGCGGAATCCACGCCAGCAGCACGACCACCGCGGTGATGATCATCACCACGCCGAACGACACCGGCAGATGCAGCGACAGGCCCAGGTGGAACACGTCCCACGGCGAGGCGCCGATGGCGCCCTTCACCATCAGGGCGATGGCCAAGCCATACAGCCACAGGCCGACCAGCAGCCGGAACAGCCGCTCGGGCAGGCGCCCGGCCTTGAGCTGCGCGAGGGGGCCGAGATTGGACAGGCCCGAGGAGGGAGAGATCGTTGCCATGGGGCCACCTTGAGGGTAATTGGCCCTTTTCCATAGAGCCAATCGTGCGATAGTGGCCCCATGAATCGCACGTTGGCTCCCGAACGCCTCGCCACCCTGGTCGGCGAGTTCAACCGCTCCCCCGCCTACCGAGGGCTGTGCCAGGCCCTGCAGGAACTGATTGGCGATGGCCGCATCCCCTTGGGCACCCGCCTGCCCAGCGAGCGCGCGGTCACCCTCGCGCTGGGCGTCTCGCGCAATACCGTCACCCGCGCCTATGCCGATCTGATCGCCGCCGGTTTCGCCACCGCCCGACAGGGCGCCGGCACCTTCGCCACGGTGCCAGTGGATCGCCGGCGCGCGCACGATCACGCCCTGCACGCGCTGGGCACGAACCCGGCCATCGAAGGCGCCATCGATCTGAACTGCGCCGCCGGCGCCGCCACGCCGGGCGTCGCCGCCGCGTACGAACGCGCCCTCGCCGCGCTGCCTTCGTATCTGTGCAGCGACGGCTACCTGCCCTCGGGACTGCCCGGCCTGCAGGCGATGATCGCCGAGTCGTATGCGCGGCGCGGCCTGCCAACGGCGCCGGAACAGATCGTCATCACCAGCGGCGCACTGTCGGCGCTGGCCGTCACCGCGCGTGCGCTATCGCGTCCGGGGGATCGGGTGATGCTCGAATCACCGGTGTATTCCAACGCCATCGAAGCCCTGCGGCTGGGCGGCGGCAAGCTGATCAGTTCGCCCCTGGCCAATCCGCTGGGCGAGCAGGGCTGGGATCTGGACGGCATCGAAGCCACCCTGCGACAGACCTCGCCGCACCTGGCCTACCTGATTCCCGATTTCCAGAATCCCACCGGCTTCCTGATGGACGACGCCATGCGCGCGCGCTACGCCGCCGCGTTGCGCGACGCCCGCACCACCGCCATCGTCGACGAGACCCTGCAAGCCACCGCGCTGTCCGACGCGCCGATGCCCGCGCCCTTCGCCGCGCATGCCACCGACGCCATCACCCTGGGCAGCGCGTCCAAGATGTTCTGGGGCGGGCTGCGCGTGGGCTGGATCCGCGCGCCACGCCCGCTGATCCGCCGCCTGATCAACGCCCGCGTGCAGTTCGATCTCGGCAGCTCGCTGTTCGATCAACTGGTCGTCGCCGAACTGCTGGCCCAACCGGACATCCTCGCCAATCGCCGCGAACTACTGCGCCAGCGCCGCGACGCGCTGATCACCGCGCTGCGCGAACACCTGCCCGACTGGCGCTTCCGCCAGCCCGAAGGCGGCCTGACCCTGTGGGTGCACCTGCCCTACGGCAGCGCCACCCGCCTGTGCGCCGACATGGAACGCAGCGGCATCCACCTCGCCCCCGGCCCGGTCTTCAGCGTGGAAGGGGGTGCCGACGGCTGGCTGCGGATTCCGTACGCCAAACCGGAGGAGGAACTGGTGCGGGCGGTGAAGGAGGTGGCGAAGACGTGGGCGGTGGCGCCGAGGGACACACCCGGCAGGCATGAGGTGTCACGGCGGTTGATCGCGTGATGCTGCAACGGGGGAGACGCTTCATTCTCATGCGGCAAGAGCAAATCCCCCTCAATCCCCCTTTTAAAAAGGGGGAAGCAAAGCAGACTCCTACTTGGCTGCGGGATTACGGAGGGAAGCAAGCCCTGATAGCCCCCTTTGAAAAAGGGGGCGGGCGCCTGCGCAGCAGGCGACGGGGGATTTGCTCTTGGCGATGCAGCGGGAAATCTACGTAGCCCGCTCCACCCCATAAGTCCACAGCGGTCGATACGCCCCCCGATGCCACCACGCCAGCAACAGCAGCCAGGCGAAATGGAAAGTGCCCCAAGGCGCATTGTCGTTGAGCAAAAGATGGAACAGGAAGATGCCGGCCACCAGCGGAAATAGCACCACGATACCCAGCGGCGCGGTGCGCCGGATCAACAGGAGTAATCCACCCACCAGGCAGGTGGCGGCAATCAGCGGATCGACGATGCCGCTGGCGCTCAGCGCCAGGGTCAGCGTCCGCGCGGGTGGCGTTTCCTCAGGTACGACCCACGGCTTTCCCAGCATCCAGTGGATGAACCACGAACCGCCCACATACATGTAGAACAAACCGAACAGCCAGCGCATTACCGCCATTACCTTGCCTATGCCCGTCTCCCGCGCCCATCGTTGAAATGCCGATATCGATTTCCGCTACGTTGCGGAGGACCGTCACCGGCCAGTGTTTGAGCGCGTTGCCGACCAGGGTGGAAGAGGCGGCCGGAACTTGTCAGTGCCCGGTCCAGCTATAAACCAACTGCCGCTGCGGATCCCACATCACCCAGCGTCTGCCCGCACAGGCGCGGATTTCACCGCCCCCCTCGCCTACCCGTTGCCAGGCGTCCCTGGCGAATCGCGGGAATCGCTGCATGACCCGCGGGGATGACAGAACCGGCGACTCTTGGCTCGCGCATTCGTCCGGGTTCTTCCAATGACCTGATTTCAGGCGGAACACCAGCCAGGATTCGTTGGTGTCGCTATCGTGGGTCTCCCGGATATCGAATGCGTCGTCGGGAATCCATTCGGGAAACCAGCCGGACTGGAAGGCATTACGGGAAGCAACCTCGGTCCGATCCTGATACCGCGCTTCCGTCACCTCGCACCCGGACAAGAAAACGGCCGCGATAACCATCAACAAGCAATGACGCAGATGCATTCGGTCCTCCCTGATGATTCCATTTCGGACAACCGCAAAGGCCGACGTTCTACCGCCCCGTACGAGGCCTGCGCGTTACCAGCCAACGCCCCACTACGACAAGAACGAGTCCGGCGAACAGGAGACCCCATATCTCCGTCGATGAGGGAGGGATACCGAAAGGATCGGCATCATCCGCCTGCTTGATGCCCGGATCGAGGCCGCCCAGCAGTCCACCGAACATCATGAAACCGCCGATCAACACGACGGCGTGCCCCGTTACCCAGCACGGGAAATTCAGCGGTCCGCTCATGCGCCCTCCTCCGGGCGTCCACGTTCCCGGTATATCTTATCGAGGAAGTTCAGGCCCGGGCCGCCGGCAAGAAGATTCGTTTGCGCGTGTTCTTTTGCCATTGGTTTCGGCGAGCAGTCTGCTGCGCTTTATTGCGGCAAGAGCAAATCCCCCTCGGTCCCCCTTCTTCGAAGGGGGAGGCAAAGCGGACTCCCGCTTATCGACAGGATTCAGAAAGGAGCCCTGATAGCCCCCTTTTGCAAAGGGGGCGGGCGCCTGCGCAGCAGGCGACGGGGGATTTGCTCTTGGCGATGCAGCGGGAAATCCAGCCAATCGCCACGAGGAGACGACTCGAATCGAGCCGGAGATGAAGATACCGACCCCGGCGGAAACAGCACCACGACGCCGGGCAGCGCGGTGCACCGATGATCCGACATCCCGGGATGTCGGATCGGGCACCTTGCGCAGGGGTGCCGGTGTTGGCGAATGCCCGTTGGCTTAGTGCTTGGTTTCGGGGTTCGGCGGTGGCATCCAGGCCATCCGGTCGAGGACGTGCTGGGCCTGCGCGGCGAATGCGTCGAAGCTGGCGTGCCAGGCCTTGATCGGGATGTGCGGATCCTTGTCTTTTTCCACCGCCATGCACGCCAGGCTCAGGTGGCTCATCAGGCGGAGCTGGCCTTGCAGGGAAAGCAGGCGCAGGTAGCCCTCGTCGGTCAACAGGTAGCCGGAACGGCGATCGGGCGGCGGTTGGGTCTTGCTCATGCGGGTACTCCTTTTCCGTGTGAAAACCCGTCTGCGGAGGTGCAGACGGGTGTCGGGAGGTTAGGAAAGCCGCGTAGTGTCGGCGGGCGTATTCCCTCTTGCGAGGTCTTGTATTAGCCGCCCTCCCGACGTGGAACTACAAACGCCGGAAGTACCGATGATGCTGGTACGAAAGAGCCATCCACGTTTCCGTGATGACCTCGCACTACGCTGGAGTTCCTACACTCCGGGAACGGAGTCTGCTGAGTGTGGCGCGTCGATTCAATAGATCCGGATTCAATGTTAGTCGTTGAACTCGCGTGTCATTCTTGGCGAAAAATTCGATAGGCAGCCTCCTTGGTGAGGCTTCATCGGCGAGACCCACCTCGCTGAACACCTGCACTCGATCATGGCGTCGCCGCTTCACCTCCCGCATTGGAAAAAATGGCCACGTCGGAAGCACTTTCCGAACAAACAAGGCCCACTGTCCGACACGCTTCGTGGGAAGATTCCCGCCATGACCCAGGCCGACCCACATGCCGATCCCCGCTGGCAGCGCACCCATCAGGATCTTCTGGCCGCGTTCCTTTCACTGGTAATCGGCCGGCGTTATCACGACATCCGGATTGCCGACGTGCTGGCGCGTTCCGGGGTCAGCCGCTCGACCTTCTACGAGCATTTCCGCAACAAGGACGAACTGCTGTCGGCAAGCCTGGAGGAACCTTTCCGGATCCTGGCCGGCTTGATCACGGATGACACAGACGCCGCGCGCGTCCGCATGATGCTGGATCACTTCTGGACCAATCGCGCGTTGGCCCCCAGCCTGTTCCAGGGACCGGCGCTGCGGGTCGTCCGCAGCGCATTGGTCACGCAAGTGGAAGCGGCACTCGACCGCGGGGAGTTTCGACTGCGCATCCCGGCGCGGCTGGCGGCGCATTCACTGGCCGACGGCATGTTCTCGCCCATCACGGCCTGGTTGTTGGGCGAGTCCACATGCGACGCCCAGGATATGGCGATTGCGTTGCAACGGACCACGGCTGCAACGGTGCGGGCATTGCAGACGGATCCCCTTCCATCCGGCGACACGGAGTAGACCCATGAAGATGCAACGCCTGATTCCCATGCTGCCGGTCAGCGATATGCCGGCCAGCGTGGAGTTCTACGGAAAACTCGGCTTCGCGGTGGAAAACCGCAATGACGAATGGCGCTGGGCCATGCTGACCTTCGACGAATGCCGGCTGATGGTGGACGAATCCATCAACATGCCGCCGGATGCGCCGCGCACGTCGGTGATCTACCTCTATCCCGACGATATCTTTGCCTACCACCGCGAGGTGCGCCGGCGCGGCGTGGTGGTGCCTTCGATCAGCCATCCGTTCTACGGCATGAGCGAGTTCCGGATTGAGGATCCGGATGGCAATCGGTTGTGGATTGGGCAGAAAGGGTGAGAGCAGGAGAGGTCCTGGATCTGGGTACGCCGGTACAAAACGATTGCCAACGCGATCCCCCACCAATCCCAGTCAACGCTGACATAAGAGCGCTATTGGAAAGCCAGTAATCCTGACAGGATCAGTCCAGCGGCTAGCGAAGACCAGGCAACGATCTGCAGCCAATCCCCTCCACGCAGGATCGCCAGATCGTCGAATGCCAGTGTCAGCGCCCAAGTTTTACCGGCTCGTTCTCTGGCGCGGTCGATAATCCTGCCAGGGATCACAACGAATATCGTCATGCCTGCGAGACACAGGCCAACCCGCTCTGGTTGCCTCACGATCCATAAGACGACTCCGGCACCAAGCCAGAGCATGAGAAGAGGAAAAATCCTGAGCATCTTGTTCATAGCTTGCCCCCTCAACTGATATCTGTGAACGGCACAAGAATCGTGTTTTCGTCGTGACCAGTAAAACAAGGGCCGCTTTCGCGGCCCTCGTTTCAATCACTCCACCGTCACCGATTTCGCCAGGTTTCTCGGCTTGTCCACATCCGTTCCTCGTGCCAGTGCCGTGTGGTACGCCAGCAACTGGACGGGAATGGTGTGCACCACCGGGCTGAGCACGCCGGTGTGGCGCGGGGTGCGGATGACGTGTACGCCTTCGGATTCGGTGAAGTTGCTGTCCTGGTCGGCGAACACGAACAGCTCGCCGCCGCGCGCGCGGACTTCCTGCATGTTGGATTTGACCTTCTCCAGCAGGGTGTCGTTGGGCGCGATGACGACGACCGGCATGTCGGCGTCGACCAGCGCCAGCGGACCGTGCTTGAGCTCGCCGGCCGGATAGGCCTCGGCGTGGATGTAGGAGATTTCCTTGAGCTTGAGCGCGCCTTCCAGGGCGATGGGGTAATGCAGGCCGCGGCCGAGGAACAGCGCGTCGGACTTCGGCGCGAAGCGTTCGGCCCAGGCGGCGATCTGCGGTTCCAGGTTGAGCGCGTGCTGCACGCTGCCGGGCAGGTGGCGCAGTTGCTCCAGGTAGTCGGCTTCCTGCTCCGGAGTGACCTTGCCATGCAGCTTGCCCAGCACCACGGTCAGCTGGAACAGCGCGGCCAGCTGGGTGGTGAAGGCCTTGGTGGAAGCCACGCCGATTTCCGCGCCGGCGCGGGTGTAGCAGACCAGTTCGCTGGCGCGCGGGATGGCGCTCTCGGGCACGTTGCAGATGGACAGGCTGTGCTGGTGGCCGAGCGACTTGGCGTACTTCAGCGCTTCCATCGTGTCCAGCGTTTCGCCGGACTGGGAGATGGTGACGATCAGGTGCTTGGGATTGGCGTAGGCGGCGCGGTAGCGATATTCGCTGGCGATTTCCACGCTGCACGGCAGGCCGGCGATGGACTCGATCCAGTAGCGCGCGGTCATGCCGGCGTAGTAGCTGGTGCCGCAGGCGAGGATCTGCACGCCCTCGATGTCCTTGAGCACGGCCTCGGCGTTGGCGCCGAACAGCGTGGGCAGGAAGCCGCCGTCGATGACCGCCTCGATGGTGTCGGCGATGGCGCGCGGCTGCTCGTGGATTTCCTTCTGCATGAAGTGGCGGTACGGGCCCAGTTCCAGCGAGGCCAGCGACACGTCGGAGACGTGCACATCGCGCTCGATGGGCTGGTCGTTGCCGTCGAACACGCGCACGGCCTGGCGGGTGACCTCGGCGGTGTCGCCTTCTTCCAGGAAGATCACCCGGCGGGTGGCCTGGATGATCGCCGACACGTCCGAGGCGATGAAGTTCTCGCCCTCGCCCAGGCCGATCAGCAGCGGGCAACCCATGCGCGCGCAGACCATGCGCTCGGGTTCCTTGCGGCTGACCACGGCCAGCGCGTAGGCGCCGGTCAGTTCCTTGACCGTGCGCTGCAGGGCGGTGAGCAGGTCATCGCCACCCTTGAGGTGGTGGTGCATCAGGTGGGCGATGACTTCGGTGTCGGTCTGCGATTCGAATTCGTAGCCCAGCGCGCGCAACTTCTCGCGCTGCTCCTCGTGGTTCTCGATGATGCCGTTGTGTACCAGCGCCACGCCATGGCTGATGTGCGGGTGGGCGTTGGCCTCGGTGACCCCGCCGTGGGTGGCCCAGCGGGTATGGCCGATGCCCAGGCTGGCGTTGAAGCCCTCGGCGGCGGCCGCGTTCTCCATCTCCGACACCCGGCCGGTGCGGCGGACGCGGCGCACATCCTTCTGCTCGACCACGGCGATGCCGGCGGAGTCGTAGCCGCGGTATTCCAGCCGCTTCAGTCCCTCGATGAGTACCGGTACCACGTCGCGATCGGCGATCGCTCCCACAATCCCGCACATAGAGTCTTGTCCACCTGAGTCAAAACGAGTCCCGATTGTAACGGGGGCGGACACAACGGACAGTGTCCGCGCCGGTGTCCACGGACACCCGGACACCGTTCCAACGCCCTTCTCCCCCTTGAAAATCAAACGGTTGCGATTGGCACGCATCCTGCTTTGACGGGGCGTCTTCCCAATAAACGCATGCCATCGATGATTCGGGACACCTCCGCGCAAGATCGCCCCCTGAGTGCCGGCCCCACCGCCACCGCCGCCGCGCCCTGGAAGCGCTGGCTGCTGCCGGCCGCCGGTGGCCTGGCCCTGCTGCTGGTCATCGGCTTCGCCGTGCGCGGCTGGGTGGGCGGCAGTCGCTCCTTCGACGGCGCGCGGGTGCGCATCGCCGAGGTCAAGCGCGGCGACCTGGTGCGCGACATCTCCGCCGACGGCCGCCTCATCGCCTCCAACAGTCCCACCCTGTACGCCATCGCCGGCGGCGTGGTGACCCTGAAGGTGGTGGCCGGCGACAAGGTGACCAAGGGCCAGGTGCTGGCCGAGATCGACAGCCCCGAGCTGCGTAGCAAGCTGGCGCAGGAACAGGCGGCCCTGGCCGGCCTGGAAGCCGAGGCCAGCCGCGCCACCCTGGACGCGGCGGTGACCCGCGCCAACGCGCAGAAGGCGCTGGACCAGGCCGACATCGATCGCCAGGCCGCCCAGCGCGATCTGGAACGCTACGAGCGCGGCTTCAACGGCGGCGCGGTGCCGCAGATCGACGTGGCCAAGGCCAAGGACGATCTGCGCAAGACCGAGATCGCAATGGATCACGCGCGCAAGGACGTGAACCTGCAGGGCCAGGGCGCCAGCCTGGATGCGCGCAACAAGCAGCTGATGGCCGAGCGCCAACGTTCCATCGTGGCCGAGGTGCAGCGCCAGGTCGATGCGCTGACCCTGCGCTCGCCGTTCGATGGCCAGGTCGGCCAGGTGCAGGCGGTGCAGCGCTCCAACGTGGCGATCAACGCGCCGGTGATGAGCGTGGTGGACCTGTCCAAGTTCGAAGTGGAGATCAAGGTGCCGGAGAGCTTCGCCCGCGATCTGGCGATCGGCATGCCGGCCCAGCTGACCAGCAACGGCCAGCCGTATCCGGGCGAGATCTCGGCGGTGTCGCCGGAAGTGGTGAATGGCGAAGTCAACGCGCGCATCCGCTTCAGCGAAAAGCAGCCGCCGGGCCTGCGCCAGAGCCAGCGCCTGAGCGCGCGCATCCTGATGGACACCCGCCGCAACGTGCTGATGGTCGAGCGCGGCCCGTTCGTCGAACAGTCCGGCGGCCGCTACGCCTACGTGATGGACGGCAACTCGGCGGTGCGCCGCCCGGTGCAGATCGGCGTGAGCAGCCTGAGCGCGGTGGAGATCGTCAGCGGCCTGCAGCCGGGCGACAAGGTCGTGGTGTCCGGCAGCGACCAGTTCGGCGATGCCGAGCGGGTCTCGATCAACTGATTCATCGACTCACCGTCTTCCCGTTTTCGTACCCGCCATTCCGTATTTCCCGTATTCCCAGACTTCCATGCTACGCACACACCAGAAGGACTTCGCCATGCTCGAGATGCGTTCGGTTTCCAAGGTCTACCGCACTTCCCAGGTGGAGACGCACGCGCTGCGCTCCCTCGACCTGCATGTCCGCGAGGGCGAGTTTGTCGCGGTGACCGGGCCGTCGGGCTCGGGCAAGACCACCTTCCTCAACATCGCCGGTCTGCTGGAAACCTTCACCGGTGGCCAGTACACCCTGGACGGCCAGGACGTGAGCGGGCTGTCGGATGACGCGCGCAGCAAGCTGCGCAACCAGAAGATCGGCTTCATCTTCCAGAGCTTCAACCTGATTCCGGATCTGAACCTGTTCGACAACGTCGACGTGCCGCTGCGCTACCGCGGCATGAGCGCTTCCGAGCGCAAGCAGCGCATTGAGGACGCGCTGACCCGCGTCGGCCTGGGCTCGCGCATGAAGCACTACCCGTCCGAACTGTCCGGCGGCCAGCAGCAGCGCGCGGCGATCGCGCGTGCCCTGGCCGGCACGCCCAAGCTGCTGCTGGCGGACGAACCGACCGGCAACCTGGACTCGCAGATGGCCCGTGGGGTGATGGAGCTGCTGGAGGAGATCAACAGCCAGGGCACCACCATCATCATGGTGACCCACGATCCGGAGCTGGCCGCGCGCGCGCAGCGCAACGTGCACATCGTCGACGGCGCCGCCACCGACCTGACCACCGAGCCGCGCCTGATTTCCACGGTGGGCCTGGACGTCAATCTCGCTCCCGCCCAGGCCTGAGGAACTGACCATGTTCGGTTACTACTTCCAGCTTGCCCTGCGCAGCTTCAGGCGCAACAAGGTGCTGACCGCGCTGATGGTGCTGGCCATCGCGCTGGGCATCGGCGCCAGCATGACCACCCTGACCGTGTTCTACATCCTGTCCGGCGATCCGATGCCGGGCCGCAGCCACACCCTGTTCTACCCGCAGATGGATCCGCAAAGCATGGACGGCTACACCGCTGGCGAAGAGCCGGAGGAGCAGGTGACGCGTTTCGACGCCGAGGCGCTGCTGCGCGAGAAGAAGGGCGATCGCCAGGCGCTGATGACCGGCGGCGGCGTCAGCATCGAGCCGGAGAAACAGGGCCTGTCCCCGTTCGTGGTGGACGCGCGCTACACCTCGGCCGATTTCTTCCCGATGTTCGACGCACCGTTCGCGCAGGGAACGCCCTGGAGCGCACGCGAGGACGATACCCAGGCGCGCGTGGCGGTGATCTCCCAGAAACTCAACGAAAAGCTGTTCGACGGCGGCAACAGCGTGGGCAAGTCGATCCGCATCGACCAGAACGAGTTCCGCGTGATCGGCGTGCTGGAGGACTGGCGCCCCACCCCGCGCTTCTATGATCTGAACAGCGATCGCTACGGCGAGGTGGAGCAGGTGTTCCTGCCGTTCTCCACCGCGGTGAACATGAAGTTCGGCCGCAACGGTTCGATGAACTGCTGGGGCGACAGCCAGGGCGACGAGACCGGCGTCAATGCGCCCTGCACGTGGATGCAGTACTGGGTGCAGTTGGATACGCCGGAAAAGGTGGAAGCCTACCGCCAGTACCTGGTGAATTACTCCGACCAGCAGCGCCGCGCCGGCCGTTTCGAGCGGCCAACCAACGTGCGCCTGCGCAACGTGATGGAGTGGCTGGACTACAAGAAAGTCGTGCCCAGCGACGTGCGCCTGCAGACCTGGCTGGCATTCGGCTTCCTGCTGGTCTGCCTGATCAACACGGTGGGCCTGCTGCTGGCCAAGTTCATGCGTCGCTCCAGCGAAATCGGCGTGCGCCGCGCCCTGGGCGCCTCCAAGGGGGCGATCTTCACCCAGGCGCTGGTGGAGGCCGGCACCATCGGCCTGGCCGGCGGCGTGCTCGGACTGGGACTTGCCCTGCTGGGCCTGTGGGCAGTACGCCAGCAGCCGGCCAGCTACGCCGAACTGGCGCACCTGGACCCGGTGATGCTGCTGACCACGTTCGGCCTGGCGATCCTGGCCAGCGTGCTGGCGGGCTTGCTGCCCGCCTGGCGCGCCTGCCAGGTGACCCCGGCCATCCAGCTCAAAACCCAATGATCCAGTCGCCGCTCCGGCCGATGGACGCGCGGTAGCTCTCTCTCCCGCACGCCTCGGCCGGAACGGCAACTCTCCCGGAGCACACCTCATGGATATCCGCCCCATCTTCACCGCGCTGCGCCGGCACAAGACCGCCGCCGCACTGATCGTCATCGAGGTCGCGCTGAGCTGCGCGATCATCTGCAACGCCCTGTTCCTGATCAACGGACGACTGGAGCGCATGGACCGCGTCAGCGGCCTGGCCGAGAAGGAAATCGTGCGCGTCCAGCTGGCCGGCATCGGCCGCGACGAGAATGCCGAAGCACTCACCAAGGCCGATCTGGCGGCATTGCGCGCCTTGCCCGGCGTGAAGGCAGCTTCGGTGACCAACCAGGTGGCATTCAACAACAGTTCCTGGAACAGCGGCGTCCGCCTGAACCAGCAGCAGACCCATCAGAATCTGAACGCCACCGTCTACATGGCGGACGATCAGTTCCTCGATACCCTCGGCCTGAACCTGGTGGCCGGGCGCAAGTTCAACAGCGATGAATTCCTCGAATGGGAAACGTTGAACAAGCCCGACACCCCCGGCACCATCCCGTCGGCGATCATCACCCGCAGCATGGCCAACGCGCTCTATCCGGATGGCAGCGCACTGGGCAAGACGTTCTACAGCTGGGGCGATGAACCCATCAAGATCATCGGTATCGTCGAACACCTGGTGCGGCCAAGCGAACAGGGCGGACCGACCGCGTACGAGTACTCGATGATGTTTCCGATCCGGGTGCCCTTCAACATGGGCGGCCATTTCCTGATCCGCACCGATCCCGAGCGCCGCGCCGAGGTGCTGAAGGCTGCGGTGGACGTGCTGCAGAAGAACAGCCCCAATCGGATCATCCTGGAGCAGGACACCATCGAGGAGATGCGGAACGACTTCTACCGGCAGGACCGCTCGATGGCCTGGCTGCTGGTGGCGGTGTGCGTGGCGCTGCTGATCGTGACCGCGCTGGGCATCGTCGGCTTGGCCAGCTTCTGGGTGCAGCAGCGTTCCAAGCAGATCGGCGTGCGCCGGGCGCTGGGCGCGACCCGCCGGCAGATCCTGCGCTACTTCCAGACCGAGAACTTCCTACTGGCCTCGCTGGGCATCGTCATCGGCATGGCGCTGGCCTACGGCATCAACCAGGTGCTGATGGGCAAGTACGAGCTGGCGCGGTTGCCGCTGTACTACCTGCCGGTGGGCGCGGTGCTGCTGTGGCTGCTGGGCCAGATCTCGGTGCTCGGCCCGGCCATGCGCGCGGCGTCGGTGCCGCCGGCGGTGGCGACCCGTAGCGCTTGATCGGCCCGCCTGCCGCCCTCCGACTCCCCGCCCGACGGCGGGGAGTCTTCTTCCGCCGGGTGAACCATGGACCTTCGTTCCCTGTTTCGGATCCCCATCCTGCTGTGCCGGCACCGCGGCCTGGCCACGCTGCTGGTGCTGGAGGTCGCGGTTGGTTTCCTGCTGCTGTACCTCGCCTGGCAGGCACACTCGGCCTGGCAGCATGCGCGGACCGCACCCAGCGGAGTTTCCGAAGCCTCGTTGCTGGTCGTTCCGCCAATGGGCCGCGCGGCCACCGTCGTGGACGTGCCCGCGCTGATGCAGGCGCTGCGCGCCCTGCCCGGCGTCGAGGCCGCGGTCGCGACCAACCAGGTTCCGTACGCGCGCAACTCGTGGAACGCCGCCGTGGGCGACCGCCCGCCGGTCGGCCGTGATCGGATCGCCAGCATCTACATGGGCGGCGCGGACATGCCCCGCGCGCTTGGCCTGGACATCGCCGCCGGCCGCGACTTGCTCGCTTCGGAAGATCAGGTCATGACGCCGGACGCCGGCGACGGCAGCGCGCTGCCCGCGCTGGTCACCCGTTCGCTGGCCGAGGATCTGTATCCGGGCGGGCCGGTGCTGGGCCGGCCGGTGAGTGGCCTGCAGCGACCGGCGCGGATTGTCGGCGTCGTCGACCGCGCGCCGCTGCCGCTGGGCAGTCGCGGTCACGCCTCGCCGGGCGCGGCGCTCTTCCTGCCGTTGCGTCCAGGCGATGCATCGTGGGCGCATCTGCTGATCCGCACCGCGCCGGAACAACGCGACGTGGTGGCGCAGCGGGTCCATGCCTTGCTCGTCGCGAGCTTCCCCGAACGACCGGTCGCCATGCCGTTGCGGATGGACGAGATGCGCCTGGATACCCTGCACGCGGAGCGTCGCTGGATGTGGACGACACTCGCCTGCGCGGCCGGCTGGTGGCTGCTGACGCTGCTGAGCCTGGGCGTGGCCGGCCAGTTGTGGGTGCAGCAAAGCGCGCTGCGGATCAGCCTGCATCGCGCGGTCGGCGCGACCGCGCGGCAGATCCGGCTGGCGGTGCGCTGGGAACATTTCCTGATCACCCTGGCGGGCATCGGCCTGGGCGCCGTCGCCGCGCGCGCACTGCTCCACCGCCTGCCCGCGCCGTGGACCCTGGAACCCGCCTCGCCACTGTGGCTGGCCGGCGCGGCACTGGTGATCATGGCGGTGGCGCAACTCGCCGCGACCTGGCCCGCGCGCCGCGCCGCCAACGTCGCGCCGGAGCGCGTGACGCGCAAGCCCTGGGTTAGGCTATAGGCATGCCCATCATCCTCGTCATCGACGACAACCGCGCCGTCAGCACCGCGCTGGAAGTCCTGTTTTCCCTGCACGACATCACCACCCTGCACGCCGAATCGCCGGAGGCCGGCCTGGCCACGCTGCGACAGGAGCCGGTAGACCTGGTCATCCAGGACATGAATTTCTCCGCCGACACCACTTCCGGCGCGGAAGGCGAAGCGCTGTTCGCCGAAATCCGCGCGCAGCATCCGGATCTGCCGGTGATCCTGCTGACGGCATGGACCCACCTGGAAGCGGCGGTGAACCTGATCCGCGCCGGTGCGGTGGACTACATCGCCAAGCCCTGGGATGACCGCAAGCTGCTGGCGACGGTCAACAACCTGATCGAGCTGTCCGAGGCGCGCAGCGAACTGGATCGCCGGCGCAGCCGCGAGCGCCAGAGCCGCGGACAACTCGCCGCCCGCTACGATCTGCGCGGACTGGTGTTCGAGGATCCGGCCAGCGAGCGCATGATCGCGCTGGCCTGCCAGGTGGCGCGTTCGGATCTGCCGGTGCTGATCACCGGACCCAACGGCAGCGGCAAGGAAAAGATCGCCGAGATCATCCAGGCCAATTCCAGCGTGAAGGCCGGACCGTTCGTGACCCTCAACTGTGGCGCGCTGCCTTCCGAATTGATCGAAGCCGAGCTGTTCGGTGCCGAGGCCGGTGCCTACACCGGCGCCAACAAGACGCGCGAAGGCAAGTTCGAGGCCGCCGATGGCGGCACCCTGTTCCTCGATGAAATCGGCAACCTGCCGCTGGCCGGGCAGATGAAGCTGTTGCGGGTACTGGAGACCGGCCGCTTCGAGCGCCTGGGTTCCAACCGCGAGCGACGGGTGACGGTGCGGGTGATCAGCGCGACCAACGCCGACCTGCCGGCGATGATTCGCGAAGGCACGTTCCGCGAGGATCTGTACTACCGGCTCAACGCGATCGAACTGAACCTGCCGCCGCTGGCCGAACGGCCCGGCGACATCCTGCCGCTGGCCGAACACTTCCGCCCGGCCGACAAGCCGATCGGCGAATCGGCCCGCGCGGCGCTGGTACGGCACGGCTGGCCGGGCAACGTGCGCGAACTGCGCAACGTGATGCAGCGCGCCGGCCTGCTGGCCCAGGGCGCGCGCATCGAAGCGGCGGATCTCAACCTGCCCCGTTCGGCGCCGGTGCGCAGCGTTCCGTCCGACGAACCGGACAAGGCGGCGCTTGAAAACGCGCTGTCGCGTGCCGGCGGCGTGATCGCGCAGGCCGCCGCCGAACTGGGCCTGAGCCGGCAGGCGCTGTACCGGCGCATGGACCGCTACGGCATCCCGCGCGAATGACCCGTCGCTCGCTCGCCGGTCGCCTGTTGCTGTGGCTGCTGCCTTCGATGGCGGTGGCGATCGGGCTGCCGCTGCTGCTGCACCGCTGGCTGGACGACGACCGGCTGGCGTTCCTGTTGTCGGCACTGATCGTGCTGCCGCTGGTCATGCTGGCCGTGCGGCGAGCGCTGGCGCCGATGAATTCGCTGTTCCGCGCCTTGTCCGGCAGCGTGAACAGTTATCGCGACGGCGAGTACAACTTCGGCATCCATTGGGACAGCCCGGACGAACTCGGCGCACTGGTGGCCTCCCACAGCGAACTGGGCGACGTGCTGCGCGAACAGCGCCAGAGCCTGGTGCAGCGCGAACTGCTGCTGGACACCATGGTGCAGAACACACCGGTGGCGATGCTGCTGCTGGCCACCGGCGGCGATGGCGTGCGCCGGGTCGTGTTCGCCAATGTCGCCGCGCGCAAGCTGTTGCATGGCGGCTGGAAACTGGAGGGGCAGAATTTCGACCTGCTGCTGGAAAGCGCGCCGGTGGAAATGCGCGAGGCATTGTCGCGCGGCGGCGACAGCCTGTTCGCGGTGGCCCAGGCCGACAGCGAGGAGGAGGAACAGGTCTACCACCTGGCGCGCCGCTACTTCCGCCTCAATGGCCGTCGCCACGAACTGCTGCTGCTGCGCCTGCTGACCAGCGAACTGCGCCGGCAGGAAGTGATGACCTGGAAGAAGGTCATCCGCGTGATCAGTCACGAACTCAACAATTCGCTGGCGCCCATCGCCTCGCTGGCCCACTCGGGCAGCGAGCTGATCCGACGCGGCCGCCATGACCGGCTGGAGGAGATCTTCGCGACCATCGAGGATCGCGCCCGCCATCTGGAAGGCTTCATCCGCGGCTACGCGCGTTTCGCCAAGCTGCCGCAACCGCAGCTGCAGACAATCCATTGGAACACCTGGCTGGAAGGCCTGCGTCGGCAGATCACCTTCCAGTTGGAAATGCCCGCGGACGACCTGAGCAGCCGCATCGATCCGGCCCAGTTGGAACAAGCCCTGCTCAACCTGCTGAAAAATGCCCACGAATCGGGTTCCAGCGTGGACGGCGTTGCGATGAAGGTCACCCGCCTGCCGGACTGGATCCGCCTGGAAGTGATGGATCGCGGCAGCGGCATGAATGATGCCGTGCTGCAGAACGCGCTGGTGCCGTTCTATTCGACCAAGCGCAACGGCACCGGCCTGGGCCTGGCGCTGACCCGCGAAATCGTCGAGGCCCACGGCGGCCGCCTGTCCCTGCACAACCGCGAAGGCGGCGGCCTGTGCGTGGCGATCCAGCTGCCGGACAATCCGGGTGCCTGAGGCGTCGCGCGCACCCTCCCTTCCTGTGGGAGCGACGTAAGTCGCGATACGCGGAACACCCGGCATGCATCGTGATACGAATGCATGTGGCAAAGGCTCGCGACTCACGTCGCTCCCACATGACAGATTGCGGTCCCGTAGAGCGGAGCTTGCTCCGCTGCACGGAAATCATCACCGCTTCCTGAAACCCCGCGAGCCGGGCAAGCCCGGCTCCCCCTCAGGATTTCTTCTTGGGGCGCTGCCAGCCCTCGATGCTGGCCTGACGACCTCGGGCGACGGTGAGCTGATCGGCCGGCGCATTCTTGGTGATTACCGACCCCGCGCCGATGGTCGCGTTGCGGCCCAGCGTCACCGGCGCCACCAGGGAGGAATTGGAACCGACGAACACGCCGTCCTCGATGGTGGTGGTGGACTTGTTGACGCCATCGTAATTGCAGGTGATGGTGCCCGCGCCGATGTTGACGCCGGCGCCGATGACGGCGTCGCCGAGATAGGTCAGGTGATTGGCCTTGCTGCCCAGGCCCAGGGTGATCTTCTTGGTCTCGACGAAGTTGCCGATGTGCACGCTGTCGGCCAGCACGGTGCCCGGACGCAGGCGCGCATACGGGCCAATCTGGGCCTTGTCACCGCAGACCACGCCTTCCAGATCGCAGTGGGCACGCACCACGGTGCCGGCGCCCAGCTTGACGTCCTTCAGGCGGGTGAACGCGCCGATGCGCACGCCATCACCCAGTTCGACTTCGCCTTCCAGGATCACGTCCACGTCGATTTCGACATCGCGCCCCACCTTCACGGTACCCCGCTGATCGAAGCGCGACGGATCCAGCATGCGCGCGCCCTGCGTGCACAGCGCGCGCGCGGCGCGCAACTGGTACGCGCGTTCCAGCTGCGACAGCTGCCAGGGATCGTTGGCGCCCTCGGCTTCGATCGGATCGGCCACCAGCACCATCTCGGCCGGGCTGAACTCGCCCGCGGCCGAAGCGAAGATGTCGGTCAGGTAGTACTCGCCCTGGACGTTGTGGTTGGACAGCGCCGACAGCCAGCGCCGCAGCGCGGTGGATTCGGCGGCGATGATGCCGGTGTTGATGGTGCGGATGCGCCGCTGTTCGTCACTGGCGTCCTTGTGCTCGACGATGGCGGCGATCCGGCCCTCGGCATCACGCACGATGCGCCCGTATCCGCTCGGATCCTCCGGCTCGGCCACCAGCACGGCGACCCGGCCGGGCGCGGCCAGCAGGCGTTGCAGGGTCTCGGCCCGGGTCAGCGGCACGTCGCCGTACAGCACCAGCACGCTGGCGGCATCCGGCACCTGCGGCATGGCCTGGGCCACCGCATGGCCGGTGCCCAATTGCTGGGCCTGGTGCGCCCATTGCAGATCCGGCTGATCGGCGAGTGCAGCCTGCACCTGATCGCCGCCATGCCCATACACCACGTGGATGCCGGCCGGCGCCAGCGCCCGCGCCGCCTCGATGACATGGGCAAGCATCGGCCGCCCGGCAATCGGCTGCAGCACCTTCGGCAGCGCCGACTTCATGCGCTTGCCTTCGCCGGCGGCCAGGATGATGACGTGCAGGGGGTGGGTCATTGGCGTTCCTGTAGAGACAGTCCTTGAAGCTCGATTCTAAGCCACCGTCGCGGGTAGCATGTGCGCTCCCCGATTTTCGCCGGCATCTCTTTGAGCCTGTTGCAGCAAGCGCCCCGTTACGTCATTGCCGGCATCTTCCAGTTGCTGCTGGACTGGCTGCTGTTCGTGGCCCTGACCGCGCTGGGTGTGGCGCCGGCACCGGCCAACCTGGCCGGCCGCGCCAGCGGCGCGCTGCTCGGTTTCTGGCTCAACGGGCGCTGGACGTTCGCGCAGTCGGGCAGGCCCAAGCTGGGGTGGCGCCGGCTGCTCCGCTTCATCGTGGTCTGGCTGACGCTGACACTGGTCAGCACATGGCTGGTCGCCGCCATCGCCGCCGGGCTTGGCCTGCAGCAGGCCTGGCTGGCCAAACCGCTCGTTGAAGGTGGCCTGGCGGTGGTCGCCTTCTTCCTCTGGCGTCACATCGTCTATCGCTGAGGAAGGGTTCCTCACGCATCGCGGTGGTCAATCGCGGCAGACGACCTGCGCCAGCCCTGCCTGCGCGGCCGACGGAAAAGAAAAACGCCGGCCCAGGGCCGGCGTTTTCCATGACGCGGAATGGAATCGCGCGGTTCAGTGCTTCAGGTTCTTGCGCAGGCGCTCCAGCGCGCTCAGCTGGGCGATGCTCATGGCCAGCTGGGCCTGGGCTTCCTCGGCGCTCATCTTCGGATCCTTGTTGGCCAGGACGCGCTCGGCTTCTTCCTTGACCTTGCGGACCGAGGCTTCGTCGATGTCCTGCGCGCGGATCGCGGTGTCGGCCAGCACGGTGACGACCTGCGGCTGCACTTCCAGGATGCCGCCGGAGATGGCGAAGTCCAGGTGTTCGCCGTTCGGCAGGGTCACCACCACCTTGCCCGGCTTGAGGCGGGTGATCAGCGGCGCGTGCTTGGGCGCGATGCCCAGTTCGCCGAGCTCGCCGGTGGCGACGACCAGGGTGGCTTCACCGTGGAAGATTTCCTGTTCGGCGCTGACGATGTCGCAACGGATGGTGCTCATGTTACCTCGCTGTCGCGGGGCGGGATTCGGGATTCGGGATTCGGGATTCGGCAAGCGCCGAAGCGCTCCTCATCCACACCCTATCCAGCACGAATCCCGCTCTTGCGAATCTCTAATCCCGAATCCCGAATCCCGAATCCCAAGGAGGAGCGCTTACGCGCCCATCTTCTTGGCCTTCTCGACCGCTTCCTCGATGCTGCCGACCATGTAGAACGCCTGCTCCGGCAGGTGGTCGTACTCGCCGTCGACAATCGCCTTGAAGCCGCGGATGGTGTCCTTCAGGGCGACGTACTTGCCCGGCGAGCCGGTGAACACTTCGGCCACGTGGAACGGCTGGCTGAAGAAGCGCTCGATCTTGCGGGCGCGCGATACGGCCTGCTTGTCTTCTTCGGACAGTTCGTCCATGCCCAGGATCGCGATGATGTCCTTCAGTTCCTTGTACTTCTGCAAGGTGGCCTGGACGCGACGGGCGGTGTCGTAGTGCTCGTGGCCGATCACGTTCGGATCGAGCTGGCGGCTGGTGGAATCCAGCGGGTCCACGGCCGGGTAGATACCCAGCGAGGCGATGTTGCGCGACAGCACGACGGTGGCGTCCAGGTGGGCGAAGGTGGTCGCCGGCGACGGGTCGGTCAGGTCGTCCGCGGGCACGTACACGGCCTGGATCGAGGTGATCGAACCGGTCTTGGTCGAGGTGATGCGTTCCTGCAGCACGCCCATTTCCTCGGCCAGGGTCGGCTGGTAACCCACCGCCGACGGCATGCGGCCCAGCAACGCCGACACTTCGGTGCCGGCCAGGGTGTAGCGGTAGATGTTGTCGACGAACAGCAGCACGTCCTTGCCCTTGCCCGAAGCATCCTTCTCGTCGCGGAAGTACTCGGCCATGGTCAGGCCGGTCAGGGCGACGCGCAGGCGGTTGCCCGGCGGCTCGTTCATCTGGCCGTACACCATCGCCACCTTGTCGAGGACGTTGGAGTCCTTCATTTCGTGGTAGAAGTCGTTGCCCTCGCGGGTACGCTCGCCCACGCCGGCGAACACGGACAGACCGCTGTGCGCCTTGGCGATGTTGTTGATCAGTTCCATCATGTTGACGGTCTTGCCGACGCCGGCGCCGCCGAACAGGCCGACCTTGCCGCCCTTAGCGAACGGGCACATCAGGTCGATGACCTTGATGCCGGTTTCCAGCAGGTCGTTGGCCGAGGACTGGTCTTCGTACGACGGGGCGGCACGGTGGATTTCCCAGTGGTCGCTGGCCTGCACCGGACCGGCTTCGTCGATGGGCGTGCCGAGCACGTCCATGATGCGGCCCAGGGTGCCGTTGCCCACCGGCACCGAGATGGCGCGGCCGGTGTTGACGGCGACCAGGTTGCGCTTCAGGCCGTCGGTCGAGCCGAGGGCGATGGTGCGCACGACGCCGTCGCCGAGCTGCTGCTGCACTTCCAGCGTGATGGCGGTGTTGTCGACCTTCAGCGCGTCGTACACCTTCGGCACTTCATTGCGCGGGAATTCGACGTCAACCACCGCACCGATGATCTGAACGATCTTGCCCTGACTCATTTTCGTTGCTCCGATTATTTAATTCGCTCGACCAGCCAAGCCGGTCTCTTCAGTGATTCGGGATTGGAGATTCGTGATTCGGGATTCGTGAAAGGCGCGCTGCGCTGCTCTTTCGAATCCCGATTCCCGATTCCCGAATCCCCGTTCCTACTTACACCGCCGCCGCGCCGCCGACGATTTCCGAGATTTCCTGGGTGATCGCCGCCTGGCGGGCCTTGTTGTAGACCAGGTTCAGGGTGCCGATCAGCTTGGTCGCGTTGTCGCTGGCGGCCTTCATGGCCACCATGCGCGCGGCGTGCTCGGATGCCAGGTTCTCCAGCACCGACTGGTACACCAGCGCCTCGATGTAGCGGGTGATCACGTGGTCCAGCACGGTCGCCGCATCGGGTTCGTAGATGTAGTCCCAATCGTGGTGGGCCACCTGCGTCTCCGCCGCCGGCAGCGGCAGCAGCTGGTCGAACGAGGCGCGCTGCGTCATGGTGTTGACGAAGCCGTTGTACACCACGAACACGCGATCCAGCTTGCCTTCGGTGTAGGCATCCAGCATGACCTTGATGACGCCGATCAGCTGGTCCAGCTTGGGGCTGTCGCCGAGGTGGGACACGCTGCCGACCAGGTTGACCTTGATCCGGCGGAAGAACACCGAGGCCTTCTGGCCGATGGTGACCACGTCGACCTCGGCACCCTTGTCCTGCCAGCCGCGCACTTCGCCCAGCATCTTGCGGAACAGGTTGTTGTTGAGGCCGCCAGCCAGGCCGCGATCCGACGAGATGACGATGTAGCCCACCCGCTTCACTTCCGGCCGCTCGACCATGAAGGGATGCTGGTAATCGGTGTTGGCCTGGGCCAGGTGGCCGATGACCTGCTTCATCGCCCGCGCGTACGGGCGCGAGGTCTTCATGCGGTCCTGCGCCTTCCGGATCTTGGAAGCCGAGACCATCTCGAGCGCGCGCGTCACCTTGCGGGTGTTCTGCACGCTCTTGATCTTGGTTTTGATTTCGCGTCCGCCTGCCATCTCTGCTCGCTCTGCTCGCGGGAATCGGGAATGGAGAATCGGGAATCGGCCAGGCCGTCCGCTTCTGCGCTCTTACGATTCCCTAATCCCGATTCCCGAATCCCGGCTCTTACCAGGTCCCGGTCTGCTTGAACTCGGAGATGCCCTTCTTGAAGGCGCCTTCGATGTCGTCGTTCCAGTTGCCGGTCTTGTTGATGGTGTCGACCAGTTCGCCCTGGGTGTTGGTGAAGTGCGCGTGCAGCGCTTCTTCGAACGCCAGGATCTTGTTGACCGGCACGTCGTCGATGTAACCCTCGTTGACGGCGTAGATCGACAGCGCCTGCAGCGCGATCGACATCGGCGCGTACTGCTTCTGCTTCATCAGCTCGGTGACGCGCTGGCCGCGCTCCAGCTGCTTGCGGGTGGCTTCGTCCAGGTCCGAGGCGAACTGGGCGAACGCCGCCAGCTCGCGGTACTGCGCCAGCGAGATGCGGATGCCGCCGGACAGCTTCTTGATGATCTTGGTCTGGGCGGCGCCACCGACGCGCGACACCGAGATACCGGCGTTGACGGCCGGACGGATACCGGCGTTGAACAGGTCGGTTTCCAGGAAGATCTGGCCGTCGGTGATCGAGATGACGTTGGTCGGCACGAACGCGGACACGTCGCCGGCCTGGGTCTCGATGATCGGCAGCGCGGTCAGCGAACCGGTCTTGCCCTTCACTTCACCGTTGGTGAACTTCTCGACGTACTCCTCGGACACGCGCGCGGCGCGCTCCAGCAGGCGGCTGTGCAGGTAGAACACGTCGCCCGGGTAGGCTTCGCGGCCCGGCGGGCGCTTCAGCAGCAGCGAGATCTGGCGGTAGGCGACGGCCTGCTTGGACAGATCGTCGTACACGATCAGGGCATCTTCGCCACGGTCCAGGAAGTACTCGCCCATGGTGCAGCCGGAGTAGGCGCTGATGTACTGCATCGCAGCCGACTCGGAAGCGGTGGCGGCGACGACGATGGTGTGCTCCAGCGCGCCGTTCTCTTCCAGCTTGCGCACGACGTTGGCGACGGACGAGGCCTTCTGGCCGATCGCCACGTACACGCACTTAATGCCGGTGCCCTTCTGGTTGATGATGGCGTCGATGGCCATCGCGGTCTTGCCGGTCTGGCGGTCGCCGATGATCAGCTCGCGCTGGCCGCGGCCGATCGGGATCATCGCGTCGACCGACTTGTAACCGGTCTGCACCGGCTGGTCGACCGACTTGCGCCAGATCACGCCTGGGGCGACGCGCTCCACCGGCGCGGTCAGCTTGGCGTCGATCGGGCCCTTGCCGTCGATCGGCTCGCCCAGCGCGTTGACCACGCGGCCGAGCAGTTCGCGGCCGACCGGCACTTCCAGGATGCGGCCGGTGGTCTTGGCGACGTCGCCTTCGCGCAGGTGTTCGTAGTCACCCAGCACCACGGCGCCCACGGAGTCGCGCTCCAGGTTCAGCGCCAGCGCGAAGGTGTTGTTCGGCAGTTCGATCATTTCGCCCTGCATCACGTCCGCCAGGCCGAAGATGCGCACGATGCCGTCGGACACGCTGGTGACGGTGCCTTCGTTGCGCGATTCCGCGGCCAGCTTGACCTTCTCGATGCGGTTCTTGATCAGATCGCTGATTTCAGAGGGGTTGAGCGTGGTAGCCATTTTGGTTTCCTGTAGGGTGGGCCTCGGCCCACCATCATGTTCGGTGGGCCGAGGCCCACCCTACGTTTCTTGTCAGTGCGTGAGCGCGGTCTGCAGGCGCGACAGCTTGCCCTTGAGCGAGCCGTCGATGACCACTTCGCCCGCGTCGATCACCGCGCCGCCGATCAGCGACTCGTCGATGGCGGTTTCCACCACGACGTCGCGACCCAGGCGCTTCTTCAGCGCGACCTTGATCGCGTCCAGCTCGCCGGCCGGCAATGCCACCGCCGAGGTGACCTTGGCGCGGACGATGTGCTCGGCCTCGGCGCGCAGTTCCTCGAACAGCGCGGCGACTTCCGGCAGCTGCGGCAGGCGACGGGCTTCGGCCAGCAGCGACAGGAAGCGGGTGAACGACTCGCTGGCGCCTTCCGGAGCCAGCAGCGCGACCGCCTGGGCCTGCGGCAGTTCCGGGTTGGGCAGCAGCGCGGCGACCTGCGGATCGGCGGCGACGCGCGCGGCAAAGCCGAGCGCGTCGGACCACGCGACGAGGGCGCTTTCGTCACGCGCGGCCGCGAAGGCGGCACGGGCGTAGGGACGGGCGACGGTTAGGGCCTGGCTCATCGTTCAGCGATCCCGTCAGATTTCCGCGGCCAGTTCATCGAGCAGCGCCTTGTGGGCGTTGGCATCGATTTCGCGGCGCAGCAGCTTCTCGGCACCGGTCACGGCCAGCGTGGAGACCTGCTTGCGCAGTTCCTCGCGGGCGCGGGTCGCGGCGGCCTCGATCTCGGCTTCGGCCAGCGCCTTCTGGCGGTTGGCTTCGGCGATCGCCTCGTTCTTGGCGGCATCGACGATCTGGTTGGCACGGGCGTGCGCCTGATCGATGATTTCGTTCGCCTTGACGCGGGCTTCCTTCAGGGCCTCGTTGACCTTCTCTTCGGCCACCGCGAGTTCGCGCTGGCTGCGATCAGCGGCAGCCAGGCCTTCGGCGATCTTCTTTTGACGCTCTTCGATCGCGTTCAGCAGCGGCGGCCAGATCTTGGTCGCGATGATCCAGATCAAACCGGCAAACGCCAGCGCCTGGGCAAATAGGGTCAGACCGATGTTCATGGGTTTAGCTCTGCCAGTGGTGATGGGCGGGAAACACGCGGCCTCCCGGCCCTTCTATCTGCGTTGCGGGCGTCCGGATGGCCGTCGCCCGCACTTCAGAAACCGCTGATCAGCCGCCGGCCAGCTTGGCCAGCTGCTCGGTGAACGCGGTGGCCAGCGGGTTGGCAAAGGCGAACAGCAGGCCCACGGCGACGCTGATGATGAACGCGGCGTCGATCAGGCCGGCGGTGATGAACATGCGGACCTGCAGGACCGGGATCAGTTCCGGCTGGCGCGCGGCCGATTCCAGGAACTTGCCGGCCATGATGGCCAGGCCCAGACCCGCGCCCAGAGCGGCCAGGCCGATCATGATGCCGATGGCGAGGACGGTGGAGGCCTGAACTTGAGCGAGGGTGGTCAGAACGGTTTCCATGGTTTTCTCCGGAACTAAATTGCTAAAGGGTGGAATGTTTAAGGTGCAAAGGGTGAAGCGAAATCAGTGGCTGTCTTCCGACAGGCTCAGGTACACGATCGACAGCATCATGAAAATGAAGGCCTGCAGCGGGATGACCAGCAGGTGGAACAGCATCCAGCCGAGGCCGAAGGCGCCGCCCGCGAGCGCGCCGACGATGCCGGCGCCGCCGAGCACCCAGATCAGCAGGAACACGATCTCGCCGCCGAACATGTTGCCGAACAGTCGCATGGCCAGCGAGATCGGCTTGCTCAGCCACTCGACGATGTTGAGGATGAGGTTGAACGGCATCATCCACTTGCCGAACGGCGCGGTCAGGAACTCCTTGGTGAACCCGATCGGGCCCTTGGAGCGCAGCGCGAAGAACAGCATCAGGAAGAACACGCTGATCGACATGCCGAGGGTCGCGTTGACGTCGGCGGTCGGGACCGGCTTCCAGTAGTGCACGCCCATCAGCTCGAGCGGCTTGGCGATGAAGTCTGCCGGAATCATCTTCAGCAGGTTCATCAGCAGGATCCAGAAGAACAGGGTGATCGCGATCGGGGTCACCAGCTTGCTGGTGCCGTGATAGGTGTCGCGCGCCTGCTTGTCGACGAACTCAAGCATGATTTCGACGAAGGCCTGCCATTTGCCCGGGACGCCCGAGGTCGCCTTGCGGGTGGCCAGCCAGAACATGAACACCATCAGCAGACCCATCAGCACCGAAGTGATGATGGTGTCCAGATGGATGGCCCAGAACCCGCCCTCCTGAACCTGGAACGTCAGGTTGTGGAGGTGGTGCTGGATGTAACCGGTGGGTGTCAGTGTTTCCTCGCCCGCCATGTGTCCTAGATCCTGCTAATAAGAATTTTTTATCGGAGCCTGGCCATCGCCAGCGCCTGTGCCGCCATCCCGGTCAGCGTGCCGGCCAGCAGGGCCAGAGGTGGAAGTTTCCACACCCCGATTC
This sequence comes from Pseudoxanthomonas beigongshangi, assembly GCF_016820515.1. Lineage (GTDB taxonomy): Bacteria > Pseudomonadota > Gammaproteobacteria > Xanthomonadales > Xanthomonadaceae > Pseudoxanthomonas_A > Pseudoxanthomonas_A beigongshangi. The sequence goes on from NZ_JADHDV010000003.1 coordinate 113,235, forward strand.
CCAGCAGCAGCACCACAACAACCGTGATCCACTTGATAACCATCCCGGCCAGCAACCGCACCATCGCGGTCCCCGCACCGGTCACCCCGGCGCCGAAGGCCAGCCGGGCAGCGAACCATCCCCCCGCCACCATCGCCAGTCCCCCGACCGCGGCCGCCAGCGCCTGGGATTTTCCCCAGAGCAGGAAGGCCATCGCGACCAGCAGCACGGCACCCAGCTGGAAAGCCGTTGCGCGCAATACCAGCCGCCGGCCCGCAGCGACGGAGTTCAGCACAGTAGGTCCTACGGGGTTTCGTGGCGGGGAACAAGGCCTGATAGCGCCTCGCCGAGCCGCAAAAGTATAGCAGGGGGCTATTTTCCGGGACAACCGCCGAAGGTCGTAAAGTTGCGTTCGCGGGCTGTCATGGGTGGCTTTCGTGACGGGAACCTGCCGGTAACCGTTTCCAGCCCGGATGACCGGCGGCCGCCTCGCCTCCCTGTTCATATTTTTATCGCATTTTTTGCGGAACTTTGACGAACTCCCTTGGTCAGTCCTGCTTGCAAGGTCTGCGAACCAACTTCCTCGTCCGATGCTCCGAGCAGACCTTTAGAAGCCCCGAGGCTCCTGGCCCGGGGCTTCGCTCTTTCCGGGACTGGCGTTTTCACGCGACGAGAACCGCGGTTTCACTTCATGTCCACGGCATGACGCAGAGGGTGGAAAGCCTGTTCATTGTTCCAGGAGAGACAGGCATGAGATTTCGGGCTTCCCTTCCCCTGATGCTGGTTTTCGGCGCCGCCGGCATTTCGGCGGCAAACGCGCAGGAACCGGACCGCTTCACCCTCCGGCTGGGCGCCATGGACGTCGACGCCGACGGCGTGCTCAGCGGACGAACCAATTTCCAGGGCCAGGATCTGCGCTTTTCCCAGGACTTCGACTTCGGCGGCAAGGAACTGGTCCCGCGCATCGACGGCGTGTTCCGGATGGGCCAGCGGCACCGGCTGATCTTCGACTACTTCCAGTACGACAAGGACCGCCGGGCGACGCTGGGAGAGGACCTCTCGTATGACGATGTCACCATTCCCGCCGGCAGCTTCGCCAAGGGCAAGGCCAAGTTCCAGCTGGCCAGCCTGATGTACGACTACGCCGTGGTCGATACGCCCACCTTCAATCTCGGCCTGCAGATCGGCGCCGAGTGGGCCAAGCTGGAAGGCCGCCTGTATGCCGAGGCCGGCGAGAACAGCTATGAAACCCGCAGCAGCGACGACGGCTACGCGCCGGTGGTGGGCCTGCGCCTGACCGCCACACCCAATGAAAAGTGGCTGTTCAACCTGCAGGGCCAGTACCTGGACGCCGGTTGGGGCGATTTCGGCGACTACGACGGCAGCATCACCCGCGCCAACGCGCTGGTCGAATACCGCTTCACTCCGCATTTCGGGCTGTTCGCCGGCTATGACTGGTTCAAGCTGGACGTCGAACGCGCGGGCAGCGACGGGCTGCTGGGACTGGATCAGCGCTTCAAGGGTCCGATAGCCGGCGTGACCCTGGCGTTCTGAATTTATAGGTAATGTCTATCTAAAATGCTGAAAGGACTCATTGGACTTTGGCTGGCCCGACCTCATAATGAGAATCAATCTCATTTGGGCATCGAGGTCGACCATGACCAAGACATTCACCTTCGCCGCCCTGCACTTCTCGGTCGCCTTCCTGCTGGGCTGGGCATTCACCGGCAGCTGGCTGGTCGGCGGTGCGCTGGCCCTGGTCGAGCCGGCCTGCAATACGGTGGTATTCCATTTCCACGAGAAAGTGTGGAAGCGGATCGAGCGTCGCCGCGCCGAGCGCGCGGCCGCCGTTCCCGCGTGACCCCGTAGAGCGGAGCTTGCTCCGCTGCGGGATGTCTCGTACCCGGGACGCTCCAGCCGAGCAAGCTCGGCTCTACGGGGGCGGGGGAAACATCTGGGTCGCCATGCAGACGTAGTCGGCCAGCGGCATGTCACCCATCGCCGCGCGCCGCTGATCGACTTCCGACTCCGGCGCCTCGATCGGCTTGGGCACCCAGCGTCCGCCTTGCGCCAATAGCTGGCTGCCATAGCGCTGCGGCTTGCCCTGCCCCGCCAGCACGCGGTCGGTCAGCAGGATGAACTGGTGGCGGGAGATTTCCCCGCTCTGCACGCGTGGCGTGATCGCCGACAGCATCTGCTCCTGGAACGCCGGATCGGCGTCGGCGTGCTGCACCAGCAGCCAGGCCGCATCGACGCCATCGCGCCCGACCAGTTCGGCGGTGGGGAATCCATGTTCGGCGACAATCTGTTTGAGCCGCGGCAGGTGCTCGGCGTCGACCTGCATCATCTGCCGGATATCCTCCTGCGACCAGTCGCCATCGCGGACGTCCTGATCGCGGGCCTGCATCCGCAGTAGTTCGATCCGCAGATCCGACAGGCGTGCCGCGGCGTCGGCGATATCCGGCGGGGACGGCTTGGGGTGCAGGCGGGCGAACGCCGCCGCGCCCGGGCATTTCGCGTAGGCGGCGGCTTCCTGCGGGTCATCGTCGGCCCTGGCAGGCAGCATCAGCACCGGCACCAACAATACGGCCGCGGCCATCCAGCGATACGTCATCGAATCATCCCGTCCGTGCATGTCTGTCGTCGGTGATTCTAGCCCCGTCACATGCGCGGCCCGTCCGGAAAAGGAAACCGCCCACGTGGGGCGGTTCCTGTGAAGGTTTACTTCTTCTTCGGAATGTACAGATCGGTGATGGTGCCTTCGTAGACTTCGGCCGCCATCGCCACCGTCTCGCTGAGGGTCGGGTGCGGATGGATGGTGCTGCCGATGTCGCCGGCTTCGGCGCCCATCTCGATCGCCAGCGCGATTTCGCTGATCAGATCGCCGGCATGCACGCCGACGATGCCGCCGCCGATGATGCGGTGGGTTTCCTCGTCGAAGATCAGCTTGGTGGAACCTTCGCCGCGACCGATGCCGACCGCGCGCGCCGACGCCACCCACGGGAACTTGCCGATGCCGACCTTCAGGCCCTTGGCCCTGGCTTCGGTCTCGGTGACGCCGACCCAGGCGATTTCCGGATCGGTGTAGGCCACCGACGGAATCACCCGCGCCACCCATTCCTTCTTCTCGCCCGCGGCCACTTCCGCCGCCAGCTTGCCTTCATGGGTGGCCTTGTGCGCGAGCATGGGCTGGCCAACCAGATCGCCGATGGCGAAGATGTGCGGCACGTTGGTGCGCATCTGCGGGTCCACCGGAATGAAGCCGCGATCGGTGACGGTCACGCCGGCCTTGTCGGCATCCAGCTTGCCGCCGTTGGGCGAACGGCCCACCGCGACCAGCACGCGATCCCAGGTGCCGGATTCCAGTTCCGGCTTCTGGCCTTCGGTGGCGCTCTCGAACGACACGGTGATGCCCTTCTTGGAAGCTTCGACCTTGGCGGCCTTGGTCTTCAGGTGCACGGCCACGCCCTGCTTCTTCAGGCGGTCGGCCAGCGGCTTGACCAGGTCCTTGTCGGCGCCGGGCATCAGCTGGTCCATGAACTCGACCACGGTCACTTCGCTGCCCAGCGCGCGGTACACCGTCGCCATTTCCAGGCCGATGATGCCGCCGCCGACCACCAGCAGCTTCTTCGGCACTTCCTGCAGCGCCAGCGCGTCGGTGGAATCCATCACCCGCGGATCGTCCCACGGGAAGTTGGGCAGCTTCACCGCCTGCGAACCGGCGGCGATGATGCAGTTCTCGAAACGCAGCAGTTGGGTCTTGCCATCGCTGCCGGTGATTTCCAGTTCGTGCGGCGAGACGAACTTCGCCACGCCCTGCACGGTGCGCACCTTGCGTTGCTTGGCCATGCCGGCCAGGCCCTTGGTGAACTGGCCGACCACGCGGTTCTGCTTGAAGTCGCGCAGCTTGTCGAGATCGATCTTCGGCTTGGCGAACTCGATGCCGATATCTGCCGAATGCGCGGTCTCGTCGATCAGTGCGGCGGCATGCAGCAGTGCCTTGGACGGGATGCAACCGACGTTGAGGCAGACGCCGCCCAGCGAGTCGTAGCGCTCCACCAGCACGGTGTCGAGGCCGACGTCGGCGGCGCGGAACGCGGCGGTGTAACCACCGGGACCGGAACCGATCACCACCATCCGGCATTCGATGTTCGCGGGCTGGCCGGTGCCCAGCGCCGGTTTCGGCGCAGCGGGTTCGGCCGGCGCGCGGTGCGAAGGCGTGACCGGCGGCTTGCTGGCCGGCGCGGCGGCGGCGGGCGCGGCCGCGCCGCTTTCCAGCACGGCCACCACGCTGCCTTCGGACAGGGTGTCGCCCAGCTTGACCTTCAGTTCCTTGATCACCCCGGCGGCCGGCGACGGCACTTCCATCGTCGCCTTGTCCGATTCCAGGGTGACCAGGCCCTGATCCTTCTTCACCGTGTCGCCCACGGCGACCAGGATTTCGATGACCGGCACGTCGTTGTAGCCGCCGATGTCCGGCACCTTGGCTTCCAGGGTGCCGCCCGCCGATGCCGCAGGCGCGGATGGCGCGGCAGGCGCCGGCGCGGAGGCGGCCGGAACAGCGGGTGCGGCCGCCTTGGCCGGCGCAGCCGGAGCGGCGGCGGGCGCGGACGGCGCCGCGGCGGCACCTTCGACTTCCAGCACCGCCACCACGCTGCCTTCGGACAGGGCATCGCCCAGCTTGACTTTCAATTCCTTGATCACGCCGGCGGCCGAGGACGGCACTTCCATCGTGGCCTTGTCCGATTCCAGGGTGACCAGGCCCTGATCCTTCTTCACCGTGTCGCCCACCGCGACCAGGATCTCGATGACCGGCACATCGTCGTAACCGCCGATGTCGGGGACTTTTACTTCAACAGTCGTGTTTGCCATGGTTCCAGCCCCCGCTTACAGCAGCACGCGACGCAGGTCGCCCATCAGTTGCGCCAGGTACGCGGTGAAGCGCGCGGCGGAGGCACCGTCGATGACGCGGTGGTCGTAGCTCAGCGAAAGCGGCAGCAGCATGCGCGGCGCGAACTGCTTGCCGTCCCACACCGGCTGGATGGAGGACTTGGACACGCCGAGGATGGCGACTTCCGGCGCGTTGACGATCGGAGTGAACGCGGTGCCGCCGATACCGCCCAGCGAGGAAATCGAGAAGCAGCCGCCGGACATGTCGGCCGGGCCGAGCTTGCCGTCGCGGGCCTTCTTGGCCAGTTCACTGGTTTCGGCGGCCAGCTCGTTGACGCCCTTCTTGTCGACGTCGCGGATGACCGGCACGACCAGGCCGTTCGGGGTATCGGCGGCGAAGCCGATATGGAAGTACTTCTTCAGGGTGAGGTTCTCGCCGCTGGCGTCCAGCGAGGCGTTGAACTCGGGATACTTCTTCAGCGCGGCGACGCTGGCCTTCATCAGGAACGCGAGCATGGTCAGCTTGATGCCGGCCTTCTCGTTTTCCTTGTTCAGCGCCACGCGCAGCGCTTCCAGCTCGGTGATGTCGGCGTGATCGTGCTGGGTGACGTGCGGAATCATCGCCCAGTTGCGCGCGAGATTGGCGCCGGAAATCTTCTTGATGCGCGACAGCGGCTGGACTTCGACTTCGCCGAACTTGCTGAAGTCCACCTTCGGCCACGGCAGCAGGTTCAGCCCGCCACCAGCGCTGGCGACAGGCGCGGCACCGGCCGCGGCCGGCACGCCGCCGGACAGGGCCGCCTTCACGTAGCGCTGCACGTCTTCCTTGCTGATGCGGCCGCCGCGTTCGCTGCCCTTGACCTGATCCAGATCGACGCCGAGCTCACGGGCGAACAGGCGCACCGTCGGGCTGGCGTAGGCCACCTTGGACGGCAGCACGCGGTCAGCATTGAACTCCACCGGCGGGGTGCGCGGGGGCACGGCTTCCGGATCGATGCCGGGCTTGTCTTCCAGCGCGCGCGGCGCGGCGGCTTCCTGCGCGATCTCGCGCTGGGTGAGCTTGTCCGGGGTGGGGGCGACCGCGACCGGCTCGACCTTCGCGCCGGTCTCGGCAGTCTTGACCGGCTCGGCCTTGGCCGGTTCAGCCTTCGGCGCGGCGGGAGCGGCGGCGCCTTCGGCCACCTCGATCAGGGCGACCACCGAGCCTTCGGCCAGTTCGTCGCCCAGCTTGACCTTCAATTCCTTGACCACACCGGCGAAGGCCGACGGGACTTCCATCGTCGCCTTGTCGGACTCCAGGGTGACCAGGCCTTGATCCTTGGCGACGGTATCGCCAACGGCGACCAGCACTTCAATGACGGGAACGTCACTGTAGCCACCGATGTCGGGAACACGCGCTTCCTTGATTTCGGCCATGGGGGAACTCCAGCGATCACTTGCCAATAGGGGAACCCCTATTGTGGCCATCCCCGCCCGGTGCGCCAACCTCTGAGGGCAATTATTTTCGGGCCGGGACCGCTGGAATCGGCCGTCGCGGCTCGCGCGACGGCATGCACGCCTTGCTCAGTCGCCGGTGGTATGCCTTTGGTCGGGCTTTTCTTCCAGCAGGTTCAGCGCCTGCCCGCCGGGGAGACGATACGCCAGCGCATTGTCGATGCGTTCCATTTCGCGCATCTGCGAGCACAGCTTCTCCGCGCGCACTTCCAGCGCCTTGGCGCGTGGCGCCACCCGCGCTTCCACTTCCTTGTCCAGCCCGTCCATCCGCTCCAGGCGATCGGCATCGCCGGTCAGGGCCGCCGTGAGCGCGCCACCGACGATGTCGCCGATGACGCTGGGCATCACTTCGCCGACCGCGCGCTCGATGCCCTTGTCCAGATCCTGGCTGTTGAAGCGGTTGGCGCTGATCGAACGGGCGATACCCTGGTCGATGGCCTTGCGCGCCTTGTCCAGCGACTTGCGGGTGCGATCCGGATGGTTGCTGATGCTGGCGGCGACTTCGCCCAGCGCGGTGAACGCGATGTCGGCGGCGTCGCGGCCGATTTCGTGCGCCAGCGGCATGGCGGTGCGCGCGCCGCGTTCGAAGTCGATCAGGCGCTGGCGATCGTCGTCGTTGATCCGGACCCAGCGGTCATCGACGAACAGGCGCCCCTGGCGCATCACGATCGCCTTGGGCGCGCCGCTTTCGCGGGTGAAGATCACGCTGCGCTCGTTGACCGTCATGTCGTAGTCGCTTTCGATCTCGCAGCGGACGTCCTTGGCCTGCGCGGACACGGCCAGCCCGGACAGCGCGGCCAGGCACAGCAGGGAAAGGCGCGGGGCGGAACGGATCATGGGCGGCCTCCGGAAGTTCGGTTGCCAACAGGATGCCAGCGCAACGGACCGCCCGCACATGCCGGACGGGGGCATGACCTTCGTCAGGGCCGCTCCGGAACAGGAGGGTCCGGGACGGAAGTGTCCGGGGCGGGAACGCCCAGGCAGGGCTTCAGGATTTCCCAGGATTTGGCCAGGCGTTCCACGCCGAAAGCCGCGTTGGCCGGACTGGTGGACGGCAGCGCGTGGAACACGAGCCGCGCGGCCAGCGCCGCGGGCAGGGTCGGCGCGACGTGGCGCTGGAACGCCTGCGCCGCCTTGCCGCCGTTGAAGGCCACCGCGCGCAGGGAGGGCCGTGCCTCCAGCCAGTCCACCAGCGGGTTGGCGACCTCGCTGCCGCGGACGATGTCCGCGTCCAGGCTGCCACGGCGCTCGCAGGTTCCAATCACGTCCCACAGGCCGACACCGGCGGCCTGCAGCGCGGCCAGCCGGAGCGGGTAGTCGAGCGCGGGATCGAAACCGCACAGCGCGCCCATCAGCGGCCAGAACCGGTTGCGCGGATGGGCGTAGTAGCGCGCCGCCGCCAGCGATGCCGCGCCCGGCATCGAACCCAGCACCAGTACCCGGCAATCCGGGGCCGCCTGCGGCGGCAAGCCGCGCAGGAGCGTCGCGCTCATCCGGCCGGCGTCTGCCATGGCCGCACCACCAGCAGCGCGCCGGCGACGACCAGCAGCGCACCGATCACGCGGGTGCCGTCGATGGGCTGGCGCGCATGCAGCACGCCGAAATGATCCAGCAGCAGCGAGCCCACCAATTGTCCGAACACCACCAGACAAATCAGCGGCGCGGCGCCCATGCGCGGAATCAGCAGGGTCGCGGCGGCAACGTAGATCGCGCCGATGGCGCCGCCGGTCCACGCCCACCATGGCACCCGCGCCAGCGCCGCCGGGTCGAAGGTGGGCCGCGTGGCCAGCCACCACAGCGCCAGCACGCCGGTGCCGACCGCGAACGACATCAGCGCGGCGAACAGCGGGCCGAAGGTCTGCCGTCCCAGCGATGCATTGATCAACGCCTGCAACGGCAACAGCATGCCGATGAATACCGCCAGGCCCATTCCGATTGCTTTCATGTCCATCTTCCCGGATTCGAAGGCGGACACGATACGGCAGGCGATGTGTTCAGGCGCACGACGCTGCGTGGCGCCGCTGGAACGATCGCCCTCAGCGCGGCTGGCGGCCCAGGCGGCGATCGAAGAAGCGCGCGATCAGGCCATAGGCTTCCTGCGACTCCGGCAGATCCGGATACACGAAGAAGGCATGCCACAGGCCATCGAACAGCACCAGTTCCGCGTCCACGCCCGCGCCCAGCAGCCGGCGCTGCATCGTGCTCACCGCGCTGGCCGCGAAGTCGCGCCCGCCGGCCAGGAACAGGGTGGGCGGAAACTTCGCGAGCAGTTCCGGCGACTGGCCGGGATAGGCGACCGGGTCGTCCGCCTGCGCGGTGCGCAGGTACGGCAGGCTCGCGCCACCGTCCGATTGCAGTGGCGGCACGCCGACCGCCAGTTGTCCCAGAGTCGCCGAATCCCCGGCGAACAGCAGGCCGGTGCCGCAGAAGTTGCCGATCGCGCCGGGACGCGGCAGATCCCGCTTCAGGATCCGCGCGGTGGCCTGCGCGGTCAGCATGCCGCCGGCCGAACAGCCGTAGATGCCGATGTTCTCCGCGCGGTACTGCTTGAGCAGCTCGCGGTAGACGGCTTCCACGTCGTCCACCGCGGCCGGGTAGGGATGCTCGGGCGCCAGCCGGTAATCCACCGTCACCACCCGGATGCCGGCGACCGCGGCAATCGGCACCGCTTCCACCAGCGCGCCGCTGCCCGAGCCCCACATGAAGGCGCCGCCGTGCAGGTTGATCAGCACCCGCTGCGCGTTGTCGCCCTGCGCGCCGGCCTGCGGATCCACCACGTGCACCGGCACGCCGCCGATGCGGGTGGCTTCCACCTTGGCCGGATAGCGGCGCTCGGCTTCGGCCAGGCGGTCGTCGTTGTAGCGCTGGTAGAAGCGCCGCTGATCGGCGATGTCGGCCGGATTCGGCCCCTTGCCTTCGCGGGTTTCGGCCAGCATCCGCTCGAACTGCGCACGCGCCTCGGCGCTGGCGAACCGGCTGTAGGGCAGCGACGTGGCCGGCATCGCCACGGTATCCGGCGCGGCCGGCTTGTCCTGTGCGATCGCCGCCAGCGGCGCCGACAGCGCCGACAAACCCAGGGCGAGACGCAACATCGCGCGGCGCCGGTGCGCGGTGAAAAGCAGGTTCTTCTTCATCATTTTTCCTTTCCGGATTCGGCCGCGGGCGCCGCGTCAGGCGGCGGCAGGGCAAGGAACACCGTGCTCCAAAGTTGCGCGGCGTTGGATTCGTCCTCGTGCGCACCCTGCGCGCCAAACGGCTCGACCTGATAGCGGCCGTCGCGGTACGACCACGACCACAGCTCGGAGGTGCGCACCGCATCGGCGGCGCGGATCGCCCGCCACAGCCGGGCCTGCGCATCGCCCAGTGCGGCGCGTGTCTCGGCCGGCAAATCGTCCCGCGCCAGTTGCCGTCGCAGGCCGGCCGCCAGCACCGCCTGCTGCCAGGCCCACACCACCGTGCCGTGGTAGGCGGCGCTGCCCAGGCGTGGCCAGACCTCGCGATCGGCGTAGGCGGGATTGGCGACCAGCAGGCCCACGTCGGTCATCAGGCCGGCCGGGAAAGGACGCATCAGGTTGTCGACATCGCGCGCCAGGGATTGCGCATCGGGTCGGCCGAACAGCAGGCGGAAGCCTTCGTCCGAATGCAGCACCGGCACCGGCCTGCCCTGCGCATCCAGCGCGAGCGCCGCGAACGCCAGTTCGCCGTCACCCAGCGCATCGAGCGCCCCGCGATCCGGCACGCCGGCATCGGTGGCGTAGGCACGGATCTGTTCGGCCGCGCGCGCGTTCGGCAACCGCACCGTGAACAGTTCCGCCGCGCGTCGTTCCCAGGTATCGGCGCGTCCCGCGGCGGCGCGCAGCTGCGTGCGCTGTTCCACGCTGGTGTAGGCGTCCAGCAGGCCGCTGTCGAGGAATCCGCCCATCGCGCGCAATGCCGCCGGCATCCATACCGCGTTGACGTCGTAGGGATAGCGGCCGCGCCCCAGACCCTCATTGCTGTCGCGCCACTGTCCCACCGGCTTGTCCGGCTTGAGCGCGATCAGGTTTCGATACGCGGGCTCCTCCGCGAACGCGCGGCTCTGCTCCGCCACGAACAGCAGGTTGCGCACCAGCGTTTCGCCGTTGCGACCCTGTTCGCCCCGGCGGGCGAGGAAATCGCGGGCGCGCGCCCGACCGCGCGCATCCTCCAGCAGCCAGGCCGCGGCCACCGGCGGCAGCATGTAGTCGTCGTCGATCATCGTGTAGTCGTAGATCGGCGCGGCGGACGGCTTGCCCTGTTCCTTGCGATGGCGCAGCACCGCGAACTCGCCGATGTCCTCCTCGTGGGCGACTTCGCCATCGGGCGCCAGGCGCGCCAGTACCGCGCCGATGCCGGCCTCCACCGCCTCCGGTTGCAGCACCGGCATCAGCAGGCGCACCGACATCAGGGTGTCGCGGCCGAAATAGGTGTCGAAGCGCCACGAGCCGGCCAGGAATTTCTCGTGGTAGCTCAGGAATCGCAGCGCCTGGCGGCTGCGCAGATCGGCCGTCGCGCGTTCGTTGAGCAGGCCGGCGGCGCTGAACGGAACCAGCGGGGTTTCCCCGGTCGAGGCGTGGATGCGCAGCCGCAGCGGTTCGCCGACGCGGTTCACGCGCAACACGATTTTCCCGTCCGCGCGTTCGAAGCGGCCGTTCCCGGCCTCCAGGGCGATGGCGTAGCCCGGCGCGCCATCCAGCCGATTGCGTTTCCAGCGGACCGCATCGGCGGAGACTTCGGGCTGCGCGGCGGTCTCGGCCGGATAGGCCTGGCCCAGTTGGTAGTCGCGCAGCACGCGCACGCTGCCGAGCACCGCATCCTTCACCACCAGCCGGGGCGCATCGACGCTGGCCTCGGCCACGATGCCGTTCCAGGCGTGCCCATTGTCGCGGTGGCGCTCGCCCTTGACCTGTCCCAGTGTCCACCGCACCGGCGTGGCCGCCTCCTCGAACCAGACGCCCACGCCGCTGTTGCCCGCCGGAAACGCCACCAGCACGCGCGGCCGGTCGCCGGAGCTGAGCAGCAGGTGCGCGGCGATGTCGCCCTCCTGGTGGAACGCGTTTTCGATCCGTCCTTCGGTGATGCGGAACTGCAGCGGCGCGTCGACCGGCGCGCGATCGTAGGCCAGCGCCTGGCCCATGGCCGGCAGCGCCAGCAGGCCGGCGAGAAGCAGCCGGGCACAGGCATTTTTCAGGAGCAAGGGCGTTTTGCGGGAAGCGGCGAGGGACATCGGTTCAAGATCCTCCCGCCGGCACCGCCGGCGTGCCGGCGGGCGCGTGCGCGGCGCGGTTGAGCAGGGTCAGCGACAGCAGCAGCACCGCCATCGGCAGCAGCAGCAGGTAGAAGGCGCGCGAGCCGTCGAAATGGGCGAACAGCTGCCCGGTGATGAAGGATCCGGTGGTGCCGCCCAACGCGGAGAACACCACGATCAGGCCGGTCATCGCCGCATGCCGCGCTTTCGGCAGCGCGCTCAGCACGACCGAATTGATGGTCGGATAGATCGGCGCCATGAACAGGCCGATCAGCGGGAACACATAGGCGGCCAAAGGCGCGTCCCACCAGCTCGCATCGGTGCGCGGTTGCACGTTCGCCGCCAGCGGTAGCGCCAGCAGGACCAGCGCCGCCATTGCCAGCACGCAGGTGGCCAGCAACCAGAACCAGGGCAACCGCCGCAGCAGGATGCCGCCGCCCAGGCGGCCCAGTGCCAGCGAGCCGGCGAAGATGCCTGCCGCCTGCACGCTGAGGGCGGTGGGCAGGTGCAGGATTTCGCGGTTGAAGGTCGGCAGCCAGGTATTGATGGCCTGTTCCATCAGCACGTACAGGAAAGCCGAGACCAGGAACACGATCACCAGCGGGCGCGCCAGCAGGCGGAACATGTCGGCGAAGGATTCGCCAACCGCATGGCCATCGCGTGCCTGCGATTCATCCATCGACGAACCGGCCAGCAACAGGATCACCGCCACGCACAGCCCGGCGATCACCCAGTAGACGTCGAGCCATACCGGATCGCCCGGCGTATCGGGATTGATGAAGGCGGCGAACAGCCATGCGCTGCCGAGGATGCCGACCATGAACCAGCCTTCCACGGTGCTGGTCAGTCCGGCATGCGCACGCTCGCTGTCGGTCAGCAGGCCGATGCTGGAGTAGACCGAAACCTTCACCAGCGCGAACGACACGCCGACCGTCACGTACAGCAGCTTGGTGGCCCAGAACGACTGCAACAGCGGCATGCCCGCGCAGGCCAGCGCCACGAGCCCCAGCCCGAGCATCATCGCCCGCCGGTAACCCAGCCGCGGCAAGGTCGAGGCGACCAGGAACGAGGCGATCGCGATCGGCAGATCCTTGAACGCCTCCAGCGTGCTCGCCGACGCCTTGCTTACCCCGAATCCCTGGATGACCTGCAGGATCACCGCGCCGACCGAGTTCAGCAGCATCGCGAAGATCATGTAGGTCAGGATCAACCCGAGGACCATGCGGGTTCGATTCATTGCTTGCTCCGGGCCATGCCGCCAGGCGGCCGCCGCACTGTGTCATCGCCGGGGCGACAAGGAAACCCGCCGCGCGCGGTCGTGCGGCCGTGCGCGACGGGTGAAGGGAGTCCGGGGACGCCTCCCGGGAGAGGAGGTTCAGGCGGCGTCCCCGGCGTGGCTCACCAGCTGTACTTGGCCTGGAAATTGACCTCGCGGCCCTCCAGCGGACGTGCCAGCAACACGCCACCTGCGGTGGTCGCCGAACCGAAGATGCGCGAATTGCTTTCGGTCAGTCCCAGCTCGTTGGTCATGTTGGTGCCGCGCAGGTTGAACTGCCAGTTCTCGCCCACGTTGGAGGTGACGCCGAAATCCAGCGTGTGGTACGAGCCCAGTTCCTGCAGGCCCGACTGGTCCTGGGTGTGATCACCCACGTAGGTGTAGGTCACGTACGGGGTGATGTCGCCCCAGCCCAGCTCGAAACGGTAGCTCGGGGTGAACATGGCGCGGAACTTCGGCTGGCGTTGCAGTTGCTGCCCTTCGATCGGCGCGCAGTTGTCCTCGCCGTTGATGTCGGTATACGGCAGGCACGCGTCGTAGTCGGTGTACTCGCCATCCAGGTAGTTCGCCACCAGCTGCAGGCGCAGGTTCTCGATCGGGGTCAGCGCGCCGATGAAGTTGACGCCGTGCGATTCGGAGCCATAGATGCGCGGGCTGCCGACCGGCGTGCCCAGGCCATCGGTGGGCTGGTACTGCAGGCCGCTGAACACGCGCCGATAGGCGCTGATGTCCGCATACAGCAGCGGCGACTGGTACTTGAAGCCGATTTCGTAGTTGCGGATCTTCTGCATCGGCGGGTAGTTGTCGTTGGTGGTGCCGCGGATGCCGTTGTCGAAGTCCAGGAAGTGGCCACCGGTGTTGACGCGGCCATACATGGACATGTTGTTGGTGAACGAATAGTTGGCACCTGCCGTCCACGACGGATGGGTCTTCTCGTAGCGGTTGCGGGCATAGGTGCCGTTGCACAGCTCGACGTTGTTGTCGTAGATGGTGTTCGGATCGCCGTCCAGGCCACCGGTTCCCGCATTCACCGGACTGCGGTTGCAGACATTGCTCTTGGCATCCTGGTTCTCGAGGCGGCCGGACAGATCGAACAGCCACTTGCCGACCCGCCAGGAATCGGACAGGTACAGCGCCACGTTGGTGGCCTTGCCGTTCTGGGCGATGTGGAAGCCGCTGAAGTCGGCGAAGCCCTGCGGATTGGTGCGGTAGAAGGTCTCGCCGCCATCCACGTAGCTCACCACGATCGGGCGCGCATTCGGCTCGTTGGCCATCAGCATCTGGTTGCCCAGCGACCACTTGTCATCCATGGTGTAGTGGTTGACGTACAGGCCCACCGTCAGGGTATTGCCCTCGAACAGCTCCTTGCTCAGGCGGAAGTCGTTACTGAAGCTCTTCAGGTGCTTGTGGATATGCCACCAGCCCTGCTGGATCACGCTCTGGGTGAGCGGCACCGCGCCGCCGTTGATGTAGTTCGCGGTGGCCACCGATCCGGCCGGAAGCTCGAAGCCGCCTGGCGTGCCGTCGGTGAACAGCATGTCCTGCAACGAAACCGGATTGTTGCCTGAGAACAGCGCATTGGTATCCATGTCGCCTTCGTTGAACAGGAAGCGATCGCTGATCGACCAGCCGTTGTCGAAGGAGTAGTCGAAGTTGCCGCCGAACATGAACAGCTTGGCGCCGCGGCCGTCGGCCAGATCGGCGTTCTTGCCGCCGCCGGGATAGGTCGGCAGCCACACGTGCTGCATGTACTTGCTGTAGTAGGTGTCCTTCAGCGGATCGAAACCGGGATAGGCGCTGAAGTTGTCGGTACCACGCTGGATCAGCGGAATCGGGGTGATGAACTGGTTCTTGTCGTTGAGGTAGCGGGTGTACAGGGTCAGCCGGCCGGCATCGAAGTCGTGCGAGAGGGTGGCGGTCAGCTGGCCGCCCTTGTCCGCCTTGAACTGCGGATCGCGCACGCCGTCGGATTCGCGCCAGAAACCGCCGATGCTGCCGTACCAGCCTTCAGCCACCTTGAAGCCATAGAAGCCGTCGAGCCGCCACAAGCCTTCGTTGCCGTAGGTCAGGCCGACGCTGCCGGATGGTTCCTCGGTGCCGGTCTTCAGGAAGAAGTTGGCGCTGGCGCCCATCTGGCCGTCGGCGAACACCACCGACGGGCCGCCCTGCAGGATTTCCACCGATTCGATGGTGTCGTCGAGGCGGAACATCGACGTGGTCTCGAAGAACGACAGGGTCGGCATGCCGTACAGCGGCGAACCCATCAACAGCGTGGAGAAATACGGCGCGTCGCCGCCGCCGGGAAAGCCGGCGATCTCGATGTTGGCACCGGTCTGGCCGCCGGTGGATTCGGGCCACATGCCGGGCGAAATCTTCAGCAGGTCAGCGGTGCTCTTGGGGTTAGCCTGTTTGATCTGCTCCGCATTGGCGGTGACGATGTTGAAGCTGGCTTCCAGCTTCCTCACGCCGCCAGCGGTGGCCGTACCGGAGACCACCACCGTGTCCAGCGTGGTGGCCTGGCTTTGGCCCTGCTCGGCCGGTGCCTGTTGCGGTTGTTGTTGCGGCGTCTGCTGCGCGGGCGTGCCGGCATCCTGTGCCAGCACGGCGGATGGAGCCAGTGCGGCGGCGATCGCTACGGACAGGGCGTAGCGGATCAGGTTGGTCTGTTGCATGTGTTCCCTCCACTTTTTCAACAGGTTGAGATAATCCGCCGCGGCTTCTGACGGCCGCGTGCGGTCACGAAGAAACGAAGTCCCTCACACGGAACGCGGCGATGTCCGGCAATACCGCGTCGGCCTGCGGCAGGCTGTCCGCGCTGCCGATGCCGATGGCGGCCATGCCGGCGGCGTGGATGGCCTCGATACCGGCCACCGCGTCCTCCACGCCGATGCACTGGGCTGGCGGGACGCCGAGCGCGGCGGCCACGTCCAGGAAAATTTCCGGATCCGGCTTGGCGCGACGGATGCGCCCGGAGTCCGCGATGTAGTCGAAGCGATCCGCGATGCCCAGCTTGTCCAGCAACAGCGGCGCGTTGCGGCTGGCCGAGGCCAGTCCGATCTTCAATCCCGCCGCGCGCGCTTCATCCAGCACCCGGATCACGCCGTCGAACAGATCGCTCGGGCCGAACCGCTGGATGGCCTGCACGTAGTAGCCATTCTTGCGGTCGGCCAGCGCGCGCCGCTCCTCGCCGTCGTAGGTCCGTGATGCGCGTTCCAGGATGATCGCCAGCGACGCCATCCGATCCACTCCCTTCAGGCGCTCGTTGACCTGGCGGTCGAACGGCACGCCGATTTCGTCGGCCAGCCGCTGCCAGGCTTCGTAGTGGGTGTGCGCGGTATCGGTCAGCACGCCGTCCAGATCGAAGATCAGCGCGCGCGCCTGGCGCGGGAAGGTCGCCCGCACCGCTTCCAGCGGTCGCGCCAGCGGCTGCAGCTCGGCGGTACCCGGCGACAGCAGCAGCGGCTCGCCCGCGTGGAGGATGGCCAGCTCATCGCCCTCTTCCAGGCGGTAGCGCACACCATCGGCGGCCACGTCCACCCGCAGCACGCAGCCACGCCAGCGCAGGTTGAAGCCGTAGCCCTGCCACGCTTCCGGCAGGGTCGGCGCGAATGACAGCCGGCCGTCCTCCACCCTCAGCCCGGCGAAGCCTTCGGTCAGGCCCAACCAGCTGCCCGCCAGCGCCGCCATGTGAACGCCGTGATCGGTGTTGCGATGCAGGTCGTCCAGATCCACGCGCAGGCTGGCGTCGAAATAGCGCCAGGCCTTGTCCGCGTGGCCGACTTCGTTTGCGAGGACGCCGAACACCGGCGCCGACAGGGTCGAGTCATGGGTGGTGACCGCTTCGTAGTAATCGAAGCTGCGGCGCTTGCGACGCGGATCGAGTCCCTGGCCCGCCAGCACCAGCCCCATCACCACGTCGGCCTGCTTGCAGATCTGGTGGCGGTACAGGGTGAGCGGGTGGTAGTCCAGCAACAGCGGACGGTGTTCGCCGCTCACCGGCGGGAACGGCCAGCGCGGCTTGTCGAGGAACTCGTCGTCCTGCGCGTAGACGCCCTGCGCCTCGTCATAGGGCAGGTACATCGCGTCGGCGGCGCGGGCCCACGACTCTACTTCGATTGCTTCCAGCGCAAGCCGGGCGGCGAGTTCCGCCAGCACTTCCGGCCGTTCCTGGCGCAGGCGGTGCCACGCGGCCACCGCGCGGCGCAGGTGCTGCTGGGCCATGCGGTTGGTGTAGAAATTGTTGTTGACCAGGGTGGTGTATTCGTCCGGCCCGGTCACTTCGTGGATGCAGAACGCGCCGCCCTGGCGCGGATTGAAATGCCCGACCTGCGGCCAGATCCGCGCGGTCTCGAACAGCATCTCCGCGCCCGCTTCGGCAAGGAAGTCCACATCGTCGCTGGCGTCCAGGTACAGGCCGATGCCGTAGGCCACCGCCGCGTTGATGTGGTACGCGGCCGAACCGCTGGGATAGTGCGCCGAGCATTCGCCGCCATCGATGGTGCGCCAGGGATACAGCGCGCCCGTCGGGTGGTTCATCTCGCGGGCATGCGCCCGCGCCGCGTCCAGGGTGCGGAACCGGTAGCGCAGCATCGCGCGAGCCACGTCCGGCGCGGTGAACGCCATCACCGGCAGCACGAACGCCTCGGTATCCCAGAAGCAATGGCCTTCGTAGCCCTCGCCGGTCAGTCCCTTGGCGGCGGTGCCATCCGCGCCGTTGCGGCCGGCCGATTGCAGCAGGTGGAACAGGTTGAAGCGCAGCGCCTGCTCGGCGCCGGCATCGCCGTTCACCGACAGCCCCGCCCGCTGCCAGAAGCCGGCCAGCGTGGCCGCCTGCGGCGCGGCAAACCCATCGAATCCGGTATCGACCGCGCGTTGGAGCAGTCGCGCCAGTTCGTTCGCACGCTGCGCCATGTCGCCGTCGTGGACGTAGGCGACGAACTTCTCCACGCCGACCTCGTCGCCGGGCGCCAGTCGGCCGTCGAAGCGCTGTTCGACCCGTCCGGCCGTCGCCTGCGGCGGCTGCGCGAGCAGGCCCGCGCCGACGCGATGATGCTGTCCGCAGCTGAGTTCGAATCCGCGATGCGGCGCGCGTTGCGCGATCCAGGCCATCCCCTCCGCGCTGCCGCCGCCAATCGCCAGCAGCCCTTCGCCGCCGCCGGCGCCGATGCGTGGATCGTCACCCTGGGCGACCGCCTGCCGACCGCTTTCGATCGAGGACACCAGCGCGATTGGTCCGCCGTAGTCGACCGAACGCACCCGGAAACGGATCGCCAGCAGCGCATGCTCGGCGAACGGAACCACCCGTTCGGCATGGATTTCCAGCGTGTGCCCGCCTGCCGTGCGGATGCGCAGGCGACGGCGCAATTGTCCCTGGCGCAGGTCCAGTTCGCGTTCGAACGCCAGCCATTCGGCCTGCGCGAGGTCGACGGCTTCCTCGCCCAG
Source organism: Pseudoxanthomonas beigongshangi (assembly GCF_016820515.1). Lineage (GTDB taxonomy): Bacteria > Pseudomonadota > Gammaproteobacteria > Xanthomonadales > Xanthomonadaceae > Pseudoxanthomonas_A > Pseudoxanthomonas_A beigongshangi. The sequence goes on from NZ_JADHDV010000003.1 coordinate 131,582, forward strand.
CAGGATCCGGATGCGCTTGCCCTCTGCGACCGGAACCCGGGTATCGGTGTTGCGGGCGAATCCGGCCAGGCGCTCGTGGTAGTGGATGGCGTTCTGCTCGAACGCCGCCGCCAGGAAACTGCCGTCACTGGCGCTCTCCTGTTCCTCGAAACCACCGCGCACGCCCAGGCCGCCATTGGCCAGCGCGAACAGGGTTTCGTCGCGGGCGCGGCGGCGCGGATCGAACGCCGTCTGGCGCAGACGCCAGGGATCGTCCGCCATGGCCATGCCGGCGGTGTCCACCGGCGCCCTGTCCTGCCACTCGCCCACGTGCGCTTCCTCCATTCGCCCTGCCGTCCAGGGACCGTGCGGAGGCACGCTAGGGATTCGTTGTTATCGATGTCAAGTTATCGATAACAAATGCAGGGAGCGGCGGGCCCATGGCGGCCGCGCAGCCGTCCAGGCCACATGACAATTCCGTTTCAGGACAGTGATTTAGCCTTCCGCCAGATGACTTCGGCACGGGCGGAGCCGCACCATCGCGCCTCCCCTGTACACGTTGCGCCGCAGCAGATTTTTGCGCTCAAGTAGCGCGGACCACCAGATGGGTGGGCAGGGTCTCCGAGCTGGCCGGGTCGCCGTCGATCAGCCCACGAATCTTGCGGGCGAGCAGGACGCCGGCGTCGACGAAGTTCTGGTGCACCGAACTCAGCGGCGGGACGTAGGTGGCCCCCAGGGGAGTGTCGTCGTAGCCGATGACCGAAACGTCCTCGGGTACCCGCCGGCCGCGCTCGATCAACGCGCGGATGGCGCCGATCGCGAGCAGGTCGCTGGCGGCAAACAGCGCATCGATCTGCGGATGCTTCTCCAGCAGCGCATGCACCGCCTCCGCACCGGCATTGACGGTGAAGCTGGCGACCGATGGGGTCAGCGGCACGATGCCGTACTTGCCCAGCGTGCCGGCAAAGCCTTCCAGGCGCTCGGCGAACTCACCGTGCGCGGGGTCGCCCAGGAACACCGGCCGGCTGCGGCCCAGCGCGATGAACCGCTCCGCCGCCAACGCGCCGCCACGCCGGTTGTCGCTGCCGACCACCACCTGCGATTCGTGCCGGCTGACGGCGCCCCACACCACCATCGGCCTGCCCCAGCGCTGCACTTCGTGCATGGCGTCCTCGTTGGCGCCCTGGCCAAGCAGGATCACGCCATCGGCGGCCTGCACGTTGGGCAGCGCGCCGCCCTGCAGCGAGGTCAACAGTACGCTGTAGCCGGTGGTGGTCAGTTCCTGGGTGATGCCGCCCAGCAGGTCCAGCGGATACGGCCCGGACATCTGCCGCTCCAGGGTCGGCTTCATTTCCACCACCACCGCCACCGTCATGCTGCGGCGCAGGCGCAGATTGCGCGCGCTGACATTGAAGGAATATCCGTACTGGCGGGCGATCTCGCGGATGCGCTCGCGGGTTTCCGCGTTCACCAGCGGACTCTCGCGCAACGCGCGCGACACCGTGATGGCGGAAACCCCCGCGACCTTCGCCAAATCCGCCATGGTCGGATTTTCACCGGAGGCCGGCGACAGGGGTGCGGCCCCGCGCGACGCGACGCGGGAGCGTGGGGAGGACTTGGACGGACGCCGACTCATGCGGATCAGTGTCGCATGCGCCCGGCCTCGTGGCGCGCGATATGGGTCTCGACCGGCGTGGCCGCGACAATCCGGACCACTTCCGGCAACAGCAGATCTTCCAGCCGCTTGAATCGCAGGCAGCTCTTGCCCATGTCCAGCCTCTTGCCGGCATTCGCGTAGGCCTGCCGCAATTCCGCTTCCACCGGCGAATCGGCATAGACGCACATCAGGTACAGCGCGTAGTGGTTTTTCTGCGCGGCCAGCGCCACGAAAGAAAGCGGCTGGCGATTGTAGGTCTCCGGATAGCGGGAAAGCGGAACCTCCCAGCTGATCATTCCCCAGTTCATCCGCTCCTCGTAGCCCGGCGGCAGATGAAGATTGATCGCATCGCGCACGCTCGCGATCACGTCACGTCGCTCCGCCGGCAGTCCGGCCAGGTACGCCTCGACGGTGGCGGCATCGCTGCGGGGCATGACGCATCTCCTGATGGCGCGAGCGACCTTAACCCAATCCGTGTGTCGCGCCAACGCGTCCTCGACCTTGAAAACGAATTTGCGCCGAACAGTCTGCTGAACAGTTCCGCGTCGTGTCGACAAACGAAAAATGAACGTTCGCTGGATATCGCTGTTGTTGTAAAAAATTCATTTCGCGGACTTGTCTCCATTCATGCGTGGGTCGTTACGGTGCGCACGCCCCAAAAGCATCGGGCCAGAAAAAGAGAAAAAGGAGATCCCCCATGAACAAGTTCCGCACCCTCACCCTCGCCGCTTCGCTGCTGGCGTTTGCCCCGGCCGTCTTCGCGCAGGACAGCACCGCGTCCTCCGATCACAAGCGCTTCGCCGTCGTCGGCGGCTACGCCGTACAGAAGGTCGATTCCAAGCCGGTGGACAACTCCAGCCTGGATCTGGACGGTGGTTCCGCCGCCACCCTGAGCGCCAGCTGGTACGTCACCCCGGCGATCGCCGTCGAACTGTGGGGCGCCGCCGACAAGTTCGAGCAGCGCGTGCGCGGTGACCAGGGCAAGCTGGGCAACATCGATTCGCAGCCCTACGCCCTGAGCGCCCAGTACCACTTCCGCAACAGCGATGCGCCGATCCGTCCGTTCGTGGGTCTGGGTTACTACCAGGCCAACTACAGCGGCGGCTACAACATCACCGACGGCGCGGGCCAGCACTTCGGCCTGGAAGACACCAAGGGCGCCATCGGCACCGTGGGCGTCGACTTCAACATCAGCCCGTCGTGGTTCGCCCGTGCGGATGCCCGCTACATGCATGGCGACAGCGAGATCACCGGCAACGGCGATCGCATCGGCCAGAAGGCGGATCTGAATCCGTGGACCGTCGGCATCGGCATCGGCGCGCGCTTCTAAGCGCCAGCCCCGGTCACCGACCGGCATTGCCCCTGGAACAGCGAAGGGCCCCGACATCGGGGCCCTTCGTTTTCATGACCCGACACTCAACGGCGCAAGCGCCGCAGTCGCCGATGCAGGCCCCAGGTGCTCGCAAGCGCATAGCCCAGCAGCAAACCCGCCAATCCGGTCAGGCCCGCATGCAGATCACCGGCCAGCACCTGATCACGCGACCATGCCAGGCCCTGCTGGAAGATCTGGACCAGCCCCAGCAGGATCCGTCCGGCCACCAGCAGGGTCAACAGCAGGACCAGCCAGGGATTGGGCGTATGAAACAGGCCCGCCTCGCGCCATTCGAAGCGACTCGTGGCGACGCCCAGCGCGCCCAGCCCGATGCCGGCCCCCAGCCCCAGCACGGCCTGCGACAACTGATGCGGCCACCAGATCTGGAAGATGGCGCTGAGCAACAGGAACACGACAAGCCCCACCCACAACAGCCCCAGATTCAAACGCACCTGCCACGGCCAGACGCGCCGGGTTGCCTTGCCGCGGTGGTAGCGCTGCCACAACGACCAGGGAAACAGGATCAGCCACAGTGCGAGCAGCAGCATCAGTCCCAGCGGCAGGAGCAGCAGCCAGGGCACCTCAGGGATGCTCCGCCTCGGCATGCGCGGGCTCGCGGCGCAGCAGATAGAAACCGCTGGCGACGATGATCCCGGCACCGATCCAGGTGACGCCGTCCGGCAACACGCCCCACAGCGCCACGTCCAGCACCACGCCCCAGATCAGCGCGGTGTACTCCAGCGGCGCGATCAGCGAGGCCTCGCCGCGCCGGAACGCCTCGGTCAACGCGACCTGCGCCAGCGAACCGGCGACTCCGATGCCGGCGATGATCCACCCGTCCGCCGCCTGCAGTGGCTTCCATCCGGGCCAGGCCAGCGCGAGCGCCGCGACCGACAGCAGGGCCATGAACCAGACCACCATCGACTGGGTGCTGTCCCGCTGCGCCAACAGGCGCACGGTGATCGCGCCGGCGGCGTAGCAGATTGCCGCCACCAGCACGGCCAGCCCGCCGGCGGTCATCATGCCTTCGCCAGTGGGACGCAGGATGACCAGCACGCCCAGCAGGCCGACCGCGATCGCAAGCCAGCGCCCCAGGCCAACCCGCTCCCTCAGCAGCGGCCCGGCCATCGCGGTCACCAGCAGCGGCGCGACGAACGTGATGGCATAGGCCGTGGACAGCGGCATGCCGCGCAGGCCATAGACGAAACCGGCCATCATCGCCACGCCGAGCGCACCGCGCAGCAGGTGCAGCGGCCAGTGGATGCGCAGCAGGCTGCCGGGCGGGACGGTCAACAGCGCCCACGCCAGCACGAACGGCAACGACGACAACCCGCGCAACGCGGCCACCTGCAGCGGCGGATACTTCGCCGACAGCAGCTTCAGCCCGGCATCCATCAGGGCGAACAGGAGCACGGCCAGCAGCATCAGGACGATGGCGGCGGAATGGGGATGTCGGCGCATGCCGCATTATGGCGTCACGGGAGCGCGCCCGCCCATGGATTAGAATGGCCCACCCCCGAATCCATGTTTCCGCCCGCCATGCCCTCCTTCGACGTCGTTTCCGAAGTCAACCAGCACGAACTCACCAACGCGGTCGACCAGGCCAACCGCGAGCTTTCCAACCGCTTCGACTTCAAGGGCGTGGACGCGAAGTTCCTGCTGGAAGAGAACACCATCACCCAGACCGCGCCCAGCGATTTCCAGGTCAAGCAGATGACCGACATCCTGCGCGCGCGCCTGATCGCCCGCAGCATCGACACCCGCTGCCTGGAGTTCGGCGACGTCGAGACCAACCTGGCGCAGGCCAAGCAGAAGGTCACCGTCAAGCAGGGCATCGAACAGAAGCTGGCCAAGAAGATCGCCGCGACCATCAAGGAAGCCAAGATCAAGGTCGAAACCCAGATCAACGGCGACAAGCTGCGCGTCACCGGCAAGAAGCGCGACGATCTGCAGGACGTCATTGCCCTGCTCAAGAAGACCGAACTCGAGCTGCCGTTGCAGTTCGAGAACTTCCGTGACTGATTCCGTGCTGCCCGGCGCAGGCGATTCCGCGCCGGATCCCGTCGCTGCGACCCGTCGCTGGATCGAGCGCGCGGTCATCGGCCTGAACCTGTGCCCGTTCGCCAAGGCGGTCTACGTCAAGGAACAGGTACGTTTCGTGCTGAGCGATGCCACCACGCCGGAAGCCCTGCTGGAACAACTGGCCGAGGAACTGGTGCTGCTTCGCGACACCGAGCCTGCGCAGATCGACACTACCCTGATCATCCATCCGGATGTCCTGACCGACTTCCTGGATTACAACGATTTCCTCGACAACGCCGACGCGGCGGTCGAGGCCCTGGACCTGCAGGGCATCCTGCAGGTCGCCAGCTTCCATCCCGACTACCAGTTCGCCGGCGCCGCGCCCGACGACATCAGCCACTACACCAACCGCTCGCCCTATCCCACCCTGCACCTGCTGCGCGAGGACAGCGTGGAGCGCGCGGTCGCCGCCTTCCCCGATCCCGACGTGATCGTCGAACGCAACATCCAGACCCTGGACCGCCTGGGTCACGAAGGCTGGCGCAAGCTGCTCGCGGATTGACCGCAAGTACGAATACCTTGTGGGAGCGACGTGAGTCGCGATGCGCGGAAAGTTTCAGGGTTCGCGACTTACGTCGCTCCCACAATGACGGCAACGGGAAGGCCGGCTACAACCAGATGCTGTTCCAGTAAGGGTAGTCGCCGATCTGTTCGGCCAAGCCCGCCCGCAACGGATTCCCGACCAGGTAACGGGCAGCGGGTTTCAGCGTGGCCTCGCCGCGTAGCGCGCGGTCATGAAACCCTTTCTCCCATACGCGGGCAATCATTGGATGCTCCATGCGAAGCCTGCGTGCGCTGTTGGTCTTCAGTCGCTGCACCAGCATCGAAAGATGGTCCAAGCCGCCCACCTCAATCAGGCCATGCCAGTGATCAGGCATCAGGACCCAGGCAAGCAGACGGGATTGATACCAGAGACGCGGGTCCGTGATTGCGCGACAGACACAGCGCGCGGCTGCGGAATCCTGGAATAGTGAATGCCTGGACGCTGTCGTGAACGTCACCAGATAGATCTGTCCGGGCAATGAAAGCCGGCCCCGCCTCAGTTTCGAATAGCCATCCATGGCCGTCCTTCTTCCGTGGATGTCCAGCATCCGTATCAGCGCACGTCCATGCCATCGGGCAAAAGCGCGTCCGGTTGTGGGGATTTCCTGATTCGCGACTTACGTCGCTCCCACAACGACCTATCCGGCGTTCGCGAAAAGCGTTGCGATATCCGCGCCGTCCAGTGCACGCCACTGGCCTGCCGGCAGGTCGCGCAGGGCCAATCCGCCGATGCGGCTGCGATGCAGGGTTTCGACGTGGTTGCCGACGGCGGCGAACATGCGGCGGACCTGGTGGTAGCGGCCCTCGGTCAGACTCAGGCGGGCGTGTCGCGGGTCGATCACTTCCAGCGCGGCCGGTGCCAGCGGCGTGGTTTCGGATTCAAGCATCAGTTCGCCGCTGGCGAACAGGGCCGCCTCGTCGCCGCGCAGGTCGTGGGCCAGCGTGGCCTCGTAGACTTTCGGGAGGTTCGATTTCGGCGAGATGATCCGGTGCAGCAGGGCGCCATCGTCGGTCATCAGCAACAGGCCTGACGTATCGCGATCCAGCCGTCCCACCGAGGACAGCACCGGCGAACGCAGGCGGAAGCGCGGCGGCAGCAGGTCGTAGATCAGGCGACCGGCGTCCTTGGTCGAACAGGTGTAGCCCACCGGCTTGTGCAGCATCAGCGCCAGGCCCGGCGCGGGATCCAGCGGTTCGCCGTCGACGCGGATGCTGTCGTGGTCGACCGGATCGTCGGCATACAGCACCTCGCCCGCGCCATCGGTGACGCGGCCTTCGCGGAACATCAGCGCGACCTGCTTGCGGCTGCCGTAGCCGAGATTGGCGATGTGCTTGACGATCTTCATGCGCGGCCCGCCTTCACCGCCTCGATCACCTTGAAGCCTCCCCGTTCGGCGACCGTGCGGACCTGCGCGAAGCCGCTGCCGAGCGCCGACTCGTACGGCAGGTGGCGATTGGCGACCAGCCACAACCGCCCACGCGGCTTCAGCGCGCCTGCCGCCACTTCGATGAAACGCCGGCCGATGTCGGGACGGTCGCCCCGACCCTGCGCATGGAAAGGCGGATTCATGACGATGAAGTCGTATTGTGCGGACACGCCCGCGGTCACATCGTGCCAATGGAACGACAACGCGGCGGAAGCGTCCCGCAGGTTCTCCCGCGCCAGCGCCAGCGCGCGCGCTTCGGCCTCGTACAGGTCCAATGCAGTGACACCCGGACAGCGCCTCAGCACTTCCGACGAGAGATAGCCGTAGCCCGCGCCCAGATCCGCGCCGTGTCCGGCCAGATCTGTTGGCAGGTGTTCCACAAGCAGCGCGGAGGCGGCATCGATGCGGTCCCAGGCGAACACGCCGGGGCGACTGACGAATCGTCCTCCCAGGATCGGACGCGGCGCGTCCAGCCGCAGCCATTCGGCCACCAATGCTTCATCGCGCGCGGGCGCATGCGTCCAGAACACCCGGCAGTGATACTTGCTGAGCATGCCGGACAGCGGTGCGATGCGCTTGAGATCACCCTCGCCCGCCTTGGCGCCTTCATCGTTCGGCATGCTCGCCGCGATCACCCCACCCGGCGCGGCGAGCGACAACGCCTTGGCGAACAGCGCCCGCGCTTCCTCGCGCTGGCGCGGCGGCAACACCAGCACCAGTGCATAGCCTTCGGCGGGCGCGTGGGACGATGCTTCCTCGACCACCTCCAGGCCCGCACGCATCAAACCATCCGCGGCGGGCTTGAAGCTCTGTTCACAGACCAGCCTGTCCAACGGGAATTGCCGCAGGGCCCAGCCGTCACGCGCGCGCAGGAACAACACGGGCCCTTCCGGCCAACGGAGATCGCCCTGCTGGAAGGGCAACAACAGCGCGTCGAGCGCGGGATCGGAATTGGCGTGGGACACGTAGGCGTCATCAAGTCGAAACGAACGCGGCGATTCTACCCGCGCCCAAGGCCATCGCCGGCGTGACCGCAGGCGTGATCGATCGCGCCGTCGGTCGACCGGAAGAAAATAGACGTTAAAAAAGTGTTGCATCTTCAAAACAACCGGCGTATCGTGCGCGGCCTTCGCCCTCGTGGCTGTTTTTTCACCGAACCGATTTCCATGACCCGCCTTCCCGCCAACACGAACCTGTTTGCCCTGTGGCCCTGCCACGGCGCGGACGCGTGCGTCCTGTTGCGTGGCGTCGAAGGCGCGCGGTACCTGGATCACTAATCACGGCTGACTCCCTGGGAGATCGGCCACCCCGATCTCCCGAGGCACGCGAACGCCCTCGGGTCGCAAGTCCCGGGGGCGTTTTGTTTTTGGCGTTCGCGGAGGATGCGCATGCATCGAGCAGGTTTCGTTCCATCCGACAGGGAAACTTCTGGTTTCCGCCCTGGAGCATCCGGGTAGCGCGCCTGCGCGCCCCGAGGCAGGGGCGCGGCTGCAACCGGCGCATGTGCGCTGCGTGGTGATGCTCCGACGCGAGCGGCGTTCGGATGGAACAACGAAATGGGCGCCATGCGCCCGCACGGATTGCCGGTTGGCGACAGCCGGCAATGCGGAACATCTTCGAACACGTCTCAGCGGTACGGGCTTGTGTCCCGTCCGGTGCGTGCGGCGCTGCCGTGGCGTATGCCGAAACGTGGGAACGGGTGTTCCACTTGACGATGGCCGAGGGGTCAGGCATCGGCGGAAACGCCGACTACACCGGTTCGATTCCGGGACGTCACCACTGGATAGCTCAGTATGGTTAGAGCATCGGTTTGATACCGAGAGTCGCGGGTTCGATTCCCGCTCCAACACATGACCTGTCACGTCATGACATCGGGACGCAAGTCCCTTCCAGGACACGCCCGGTGCGGCGTGCCGAACCATGCAAGGGAATGCGTGGAGACGCACGACGCAGCGGGGCCGGTGCCGGAACCGAGCCCTGGCGGCGGACGTTCCCCATCGATGGCTGACGGCAGGATGCCGGCCGCGCATCGGTGACGGAATCTCCGCCGGCAGCGCCGGACTCCCGCTCCGGTCGCGTCCACGGGCGTTTCCGCCTTTTTCAGATGGCGCCGCATCGCGCGGCGTCGTCAACACTTCGGCACGGCAACCGTTCCCCCGTGCGGAAACAGCCATCCGGGAACGGACCACCAGAGCCAACAACCACATAAGGAGACATGTGCCATGTTCTGGACCAAGAAGGTCGTGATCGGTGACGGCGAGCGCGGCCTGGTGTATCGCAACCGTCAGCTCGAGCGTGTGCTCGAGCCGGGCGTCCACAAGTTCTTCGACCCACGCGGCGAACTGGGCATCACCGTGCACGCCATCGCGCGGCCGGAGTACGCCGGCAACGATGCCGACGTGCTGATCGCGCGCATGGACATGCTGGCGCCGTACTTCACCCTGGCCGACATCGGCGAGCAGGAAGTCGGCCTGGTATCGAAGAACGGCAAGCTGGAAGACGTCATCCTGCCGGGCGGCCGCAAGCTGTACTGGAAGGGCCTGGTGCGGGTGGACGTGCGCAAGGTCGCGCTGGACGGCCTGCCGGAAGTCGATGCCGCCGTGGCCCGTCGTCTGCGCCAGCTCGGCGCATTGTCGAAGGTGGCCGTGGTCGCCGACGTGCCTGCCGAGTTCACCGGCCTGGTGTTCGTCGACGGCAAGCTGTCGAAGACGCTGGCGCCGGGCGCCTACGCCTTCTGGAATTTCCAGAAGAACGTGGTCGTGGACATCGTCGACTTGCGCGTGCAGGCGGTCGAGGTCTCGGGCCAGGAACTGCTGACCCGCGACAAGGTGTCCCTGCGCGTGAACCTGGCCGCGAGCACCCGCGTCGTCGACGTGGTGGCCGCGCGCACCAAGGTGGCGAAGATCGGCGATCACGTCTACCGTGAGCTGCAGTACGGCCTGCGCAAGGCGGTTTCCGCCAAGACGCTGGACGAACTGCTGGGCGACAAGGCGTCGCTGGACGCCGACATCTTCGCCCACGTGCGCGGCCAGATGACCGGGCTGGGCATCGAGGTGCTCGGCGTGGGCGTCAAGGACGTGATCCTGCCGGGCGAGATGAAGGACATCCTCAACAGCGTGGTCCAGGCCGAGAAGTCGGCCCAGGCCAACGTGATCCGCCGCCGCGAGGAGGCGAACGCGACCCGTTCGTTGCTCAACACGGCCAAGCTGATCGAGGACAGCTCGGTGTTGATGCGCCTCAAGGAGCTCGAGGCGTTGGAGAAGATCACGGAGAAGATCGACAAGCTGACCGTGTTCGGCGGCCTGGATGGCGTCATGAAGCAGCTGGTCAGTTTGAAGCAGTAGCAGCACGGCTCCCTCCCCTCGCAAGCGGGGAGGGGGTTTCACCATTCGACTCCTTCTCCAAGCATGGGAAAAGAAGGGCAACGCCGGCTCCTCCCCCGCTTGCGGGGGAGGGTTGGGGGGGAAAGCCGGAGCAGGTGATGTCGGTTGAGCGAGGCAAGCATCGAGCGTTGTGATGCCTGCTCGATGGATACCTGGTGTCTTCGTTCGCCCCCATCCCAACCTTCCCCCGCACGCGGGGGAAGGGGCTTTCACCTTGCAGCTCCTGTTCCGCGCACGGGGAAGGATCCGCACTACAGGCTCCCTCCCCCGCGCGCGGGGGAGGGCTGGGGTGGGGGAAAACCGAAGCAGGTGATGCCGGTTGAACGAGGCAAGCATCGAGCGTTGTGATGCCTGCTCGATGGATACCCACTGTCTTCGTTCGCCCCCATCCCAACCTTCCCCCGCACGGGGGGAAAGGGGCTTTTCATTACATCGGTCCTTTCCGTACACGGAGAGAAGGGCTAGTCCCTTCCCATTCACCGGAGAGGGCGTTTCATTCTTCAAGGAAGAGATCATGAATACTTCAAACTTTGAATTNTTTCACCTTGCAGTTCCTGTTCCGCGCACGGGGAAAGGGCCGCACTACAGGCTCCCTCCCCCGCGCGCGGGGGAGGGCTGGGGTGGGGGAAAACCGAAGCAGGTGATGCCGGTTGAACGAGGCAAGCATCGAGCGTTGTGATGCCTGCTCGATGGATACCCACTGTCTTCGTTCGCCCCCATCCCAACCTTCCCCCGCACGGGGGGAAAGGGGCTTTTCATTACATCGGTCCTTTCCGTACACGGAGAGAAGGGCTAGTCCCTTCCCATTCACCGGAGAGGGCGTTTCATTCTTCAAGGAAGAGATCATGAATACTTCAAACTTTGAATTGCTGCATGCCGAGGGCAGCACCACGCCGATCAAGGGCTGGGTGCGCGGTGTGCCGCTGGAAGCCGAGGCGCATGCGCAATTGCGCAACATCGCATCCATCCCGTTCGTCGGGCCGTGGGTGGCGGTGATGCCGGACGTGCACCTGGGCAAGGGCGCGACCGTGGGTTCGGTCGTCCCGACCCGCGGGGCAATCATCCCGGCGGCGGTCGGCGTGGACATCGGCTGCGGCATGGCCGCGGTGCGGACCACGCTGCGCGCCAGCGATCTGCCTGACAGCCTGGCGCAGTTGCGCAATTCCATCGAGCGCAGCGTGCCGGTCGGCAACGGGCGTGGCGGTGAACACCACCGCCTGCCGGACAGCGTCGCCAGCCGTGTGGCGGAATCAGGCCTGGCCCAGCGCCTGGACGTGATCAAGCAGAAGCACCGCAGGATCCGCACCGACAAGCTCGACAACCAGTTGGGAACGCTGGGTGGCGGCAACCACTTCATCGAAATCTGCCTCGACGAGGCCGATGCGGTGTGGGTGATGCTGCACAGCGGCTCGCGTGGCACCGGCAACCTCATCGGCACCTACTTCATCGAGCGTGCCCGCGAGGCGCTGGCGCACCGCGTGCTCGGGTTCCATCTGCCGGACAAGGATCTTGCCTTCTTCATGCAAGGCGAGCCGCTGTTCGATGACTATGTGGAAGCGGTGTCGTGGGCGCAGGACTACGCGCGCCACAACCGCGAGGCGATGATGGCGCGGGTGCTGGCGGAAATGCGCCACCGCCTGCCGAAGTTCCAGTTGGAGATGCTGGCGGTGAACTGCCACCACAACTACGTGCAGAAGGAAACGCACGGCGGGCAGGAACTGCTGGTGACCCGAAAGGGCGCCGTCAGCGCGCGTGAAGGCGAGCTGGGCATCATCCCGGGCAGCATGGGCACGCGCAGCTACATCGTGCGTGGCAAGGGCAACGCGGACAGTTTCCACAGCTGCAGCCACGGTGCCGGTCGTGTCATGAGCCGTACCGCCGCGCGTCAGCGGATCACGCTGGCGCAACACCGCGAGGCGACCGCGCACGTCGAGTGCCGTAAGGACGAGGGCGTCATCGACGAATCGCCGGCCGCCTACAAGTCCATCGACGCGGTGATGGCCGCGCAGACCGATCTGGTCGAGGTGGTCCACACCTTGCGCCAGGTGGTCTGCATCAAGGGGTGAGCCACGGCTCGCCCCTTTTTTTGGCTGTCAGTCCGGGCCTTCGCGGGCTCTTCGCATTCTCGGAACATTGGCTTGATCGGCGCCGAACGTTTCGCCTGTCATGCTCGGCATTCCCCCAGCACAGCGAGGTGAAGGCCATGCGAGCCATGTTCGTCGGCGGTGTCATCGACAACAAGGAAATGGACCTGGACGAGGGGCGTCCGCCGGTCCACTACCCGGAAAACACCGGCGCGGGCCAGCCGCGCTACCGGCTGCAGTACGTTGGCGAGCGCGACGACGGCAGCATCGGTTTCGCGGTCTATGGCGCGCCGGACCTGGCCGATGAGGAGATCGCCCGGATCATCGAGGAACGCGCCTATGCGCGCCGGTTCGACGCGCAACCGATCAAGCCACCGGAACTCTCGGGCGTCGATCACGACGGCGGCACCGTCCACTAGCGCCGCGCATCCGCATCAGTTCTGCAGTTCGCGCAGGGTGACCGAGGGCGGCGCGTCGAGCACGCGCCGCGTGGCGAACATGCCGGCCGCCAACGCGGCCAGCAGTCCGATGCCGCCCCCCAACGCCGCCAGTTGCCAGTTGGTGCGCCAGGGCAGTTCGAACACCTGGGTGGCGATGACGCCGGCCAGCACCGAGGCCGCGATGGCCGCGACCAGCCCCGACAGCAGGCCGATGGCGGCGAATTCGGACGCCTGCGCCAGCCTCAGCTGGCGGCGGCTGCCGCCGAGCACCCGCATCACCCCGCCTTCCAGCAGGCGCTCGTCCTGGCTGGCGCTGATCGCCGCCAGCAGTACCAGCACGCCCGCGGCCAACGAGAACCAGAACACCACCTGCACGACCGTCGAGACCTGGTCGGCGGTGCTGCGGACCTGCTTGAGCACCGCATCGACATCGATCACCGACAGGTTCGGGAATGCCGTGACCAGATTGCGGGTGAAGCGCGTCTGCGCCGGCGGCACGCTGACCGCGGTGATGTAGCTGGCCGAGTAGCCATCCAGCGAACGCGGCGATGCGAGCACGAAGAAATTGGGCCGGAAGCTCTCCCAGTCCACGCTGCGCAGGCTGGTGATGCGCCCTTCGAAGCTTTGACCGGCGATGTCGAAGGTGACCCTGTCGCCAATCTTCCAACCCAGCGATTCGGCGAAGTCCTCCTCCACCGACAGTTCGGGCGAAGCCGGCACGCCGGTCCAGAACTTGCCGGCCGTCACCACGTTGTCGTCGCGCAAGCGATCGGCCACCGACAGGTTGAACTCGCGGTCGGCACGCCGGCGGGTGCGCTCGTCGGCTTCGGCATAGTCGTCGCCGCTCGCGGGTTTGCCGTTGAGCTCAATCAGCCTGCCCCGGATCATCGGGTACAGCGTGGTTTCACCCAGTCCCTGCGCGCGCAGGAAATCCCGCACCGGCGCGACCTGATCCTGCTGCACGTTGATGATGAAACGGTTGGGCGCATCCGCCGCCAGCGCCATCTGCCAGCGATCCAGCAGGTCGGTGCGCACGAAGGTCAGCAGCAGCAGCGCCATCAGGCCCAGGCCGAGCGCGGAGATCTGGGCGATGCTGGTGCCCGCGCGCCGGCTGACGTTGGCCAGGCCGTAGCGCAGGCTGCCGCGCAGGCGTCCGCGTACCCGCCGCACGATCAGGATCAGCGCCCACGCCAGCACCGCGAGAACCGCCAGCGTGGCAAGGATGCCGATCAGCATCGCGGTGCCCAGCGTGGCCGAACCGGCCTTCCACCACAGCAGCGCGCCCAGTCCGATGAAACCGGCCAGCGCCACCAGCCACGCGCTGGGTTCGGTCGGATCCAGATCCCGGCGCAGCACCCGCAGCGCCGGCACCCGCCGCAGCGCCAGCACCGGCGGCGCGCCAAAAGCCAGCAGCACGATCAGGCCGACGCCGTAGCCCTGCCAGGCCGGCAGCAGGCCCGCCGGCGGTATCGATATCTCCAGCGTGCGCTCCAGCCAACCGCCGATCGCCCATTGCAGGCCGAAAGCGATCGCCACGCCGACCGTGCAGGCAATCAGTCCCAGCAGCAGCAATTCGCCCACGTGCACGCCGACCAGCGTGCGCTGGCTGGCACCCAGGCAGCGCATCACCGCGGTGCCGGACAGGTGGCGCTCGCTGTGGCGGCGCGCGGCCATCGCCACCGCGACTGCGGCCAGCACCACCGACACCAGCGCGGCCAGGCCGAGGAAGCGGCCGGCGCGGTCCAGCGCGGAGCGGATCTCCGGTCGCGCATCCTGGATGGTTTCCAGCCGCTGCCCGCGCGCCAGTTGGGTGCGCGCGGCGGCGGTGAAGCGTTCGACGCCGCCGGCATCGCCCGCGACCACCAGCCGGTAACGGAGACGGCTGCCTTCCTGCACCAGCCCGGTCGCCGGAACGTCGGCGATGTTGAGGAACACCCGTGGCGCGACGTTGAAATAATCGAGCGCGGCGTCCGGTTCTTGCACCACGCGGGCGGCCAGCCGCAGCTGGATGTTGCCGATGCCGATGAGATCGCCTTCGCGGGCACCGAGGGTGTCGGCGCCCGCCTGGGTCATCCACAAGGTGCCAGGGGCGGGAATGCCGCGCGCATCGTGTTCGCCCCGCGCGTCGATGATGCGGAAACTGCCACGCAGCGGGAAGCCTTCGCCGAGCGCGCGCAGCTCGCCCAGCTTCAGATCCTCGCCGGCGCGGATCATGCTCTGGAATTCCAGGGTCTCGGTCTGCCGCAGGCCCGCGCCACTCGCGGCGCCGCGCAGTTCCTCGCTGATCGGCGCGTCACCGCGCACCACCGCGTCGCCACCCAGCAACCGGTTGGCCTCGATGGCCAACGCGCGTTCGGCGCGATCGGTGACGAAACCCACCGCGGTCACCGCCACCACCGCCAACACCAGCGCGGCGAACAGGATGCGGATGTCGCCCGCGGCCAGATCCCGGCGCAGCTGGCGCCAGGCCATCTTCAGCGTTCTCATGCGGCGCTGTCCGCGATCAAGCGACCGCTGTCCAGCCGCAGGTGGCGGCCGCAGCGCGCGGCGAGATGTTCGTCATGGGTGACCAGCACCAACGTGGTGCCGGCTTCCGCATTCAGTGCGAACAGCAGTTCGATGATCGCCTGCCCGGTGTGGGTATCGAGGTTGCCGGTGGGTTCGTCGGCGAACAGCAGCGATGGCCGGGTGACGAACGCGCGCGCCAGCGCCACGCGCTGCTGCTCGCCGCCGGAGAGCTGGCGCGGGTAGTGACCCAGGCGCTGGCCCAACCCCACCTTCTCCAGAATCTGTCGCGCCGACGCCTCGACGTCGGCATCGCCGCGCAGTTCCAGCGGCAGCATCACGTTTTCCAGCGCGGTCAGCGAAGGCAGCAACTGGAAACTCTGGAACACGAAGCCGACCTTCTCGCCGCGCACCCGCGCGCGACCATCCTCGTCCAGCGACGACAGCGGTTCGCCTTCCAGCACCACCGTGCCGCCCGAGGGCGTATCCAGGCCCGCCAGCAGTGACAGCAGCGTGCTCTTGCCCGACCCCGAAGCGCCGACGATCGCGACCGTGGCGCCGCGCGGAACGCGGAAACCCACGTCCTCCAGGATGGTCAGATCGCCGCCTGGCAATCCCACGCGCTTGCCCAGGCCGCTTACCTGAAGCGCGTCTGTCACGGAAGTACGGGGTGCGGTGGAATCGGCCATGATCATCTCTATGCTGATGCCCCTCCATCATTGGGAGCACGGATTAAATGTTCTTTAAGAACATCCGGTATGGGGCCGCCCGGACCCGCCTGCAATGTGCCATGAGTACCGCCCTGCTGCTATTGGCGTCGCTGCTGGCGCTGCCGCTGGCCGCGCAGGCGCCGGCCGCCGCCGCGCCACGCACCGTCCTGGTGATGGGCGATTCGCTTTCCGCCGCCTATGGCCTGTCCGCCGCGCAAGGCTGGGTCGCGCTCACCGCCGAACAGGTCAAGCGCACCCGGCCGGGCTGGCGGGTGGTCAACGCCAGCATCAGCGGCGAAACCACCGCCGGTGGCGCCTCGCGCATCGCCGCCGAACTGCAGCGCCATCGCCCGGCCATCGTGGTGATCGAACTGGGTGCCAATGACGGCCTGCGCGGCCTGTCGCTGGCGCAGACCCGCGCCAACCTGGACAGGA
The DNA here is from genome assembly GCF_016820515.1 of Pseudoxanthomonas beigongshangi. Classification (GTDB taxonomy): domain Bacteria; phylum Pseudomonadota; class Gammaproteobacteria; order Xanthomonadales; family Xanthomonadaceae; genus Pseudoxanthomonas_A; species Pseudoxanthomonas_A beigongshangi. Next base: position 148,199 of record NZ_JADHDV010000003.1, read on the forward strand.
TGATCCAGGCGGCGCGCAAATCCGGCGCGCGGGTGATGCTGATCGGGATGCGCATCCCGCCCAACTACGGCCCCGACTACACGCGCGGTTTCGAAGCCAACTTCAAGGCGCTGGCGGACCAGTACAAGCTGCCGCTGCTGCCGTTCCTGCTGGAACCCGTCGCCCGCGACCGCGCCAACTTCCAGGCCGACAACCTGCATCCGGTGGCGGCGGCGCAGCCGAAGATCCGCGACCACGTCTGGACGGTGCTGGCCCCCCTGCTGAAGTGACGGTCCCGGGGCCGGCCGGCGGGGCGGGGTAGGTTTTTTCCTACAGCACGTAGCGGAATCCGCTGAATGTGCAACGCCTCGCCTCCGGGCAGGCTATGCAACCGCGCAGGACGCGCGTCTGCTGGTTTCCGGAGGTTCCAATGCCCCGTCTTCTGTTCACCATCGCCGCCGCCAACGACGGCTGGCAGCTCTATGAGGGCGAGCATGGCCGTTCCCGGTTCCAGACCCTGAACGACGCCCGCGACAGCGCCCGGCTGCTGGCCGCGACCTTGTACGAGCATCACGGCATCCCGACCGCGGTGGTGATGGACATGGCCGGCCGCGAGGCCGTGGTCGTGTCCCGCCACGGCTGAGTCCGCCTGCCGGGTGCGGGAAGCGGACCCTCTCCCGCGTCCCGCGCCCGGCAGGCGCTTGCCATCCCGCTTCAACCGGCGATGCCGGACAGCTGCCGCAGCGCCTGTTCGAACACTTCCACCGGCTGGCCACCCTGGATCAGGTGGCGATCGTTGAAGACCACCGAGGGCACCGCGTTGATGCCGTGCTCCTGGTAGAGCCGCTCGCGCGCCCGCACCGCCTCGGCATATTCGTCCGATGCCAGGATGGCCCGCGCACGCGCGCCGTCCAGGCCAACCGATTCGGCCAGCTGCGCCAGCACGTCCGGCGAGGACACATCCTGGCCTTCGCTGAAATACGCGCGCAGCAGCGCGTGCTTGAGCGCGCGCTGCTTGTCCGGATGCTCCTGCTCGGCCCAGTGCAGCAGGCGGTGGGCGTCGAAGGTGTTGACGATGCGGCGGCGGCGATCCATGTCGAAGGTGAAGCCCAGCGAGGCGCCGCGCTGGCGGATGGCCTCGCTGTTGCTGCGCGCCTGCTCGGCGCTCATGCCGTACTTGCGGGTCAGGTGCTCGACGACGTCTTCGCCGCCGGCCTGCATCTGCGGATTGAGCTCGAACGGCTGGAAGTGCAGTTCCACCTGCAGATCACCGCCCACCCGGGCGATGGCCTGTTCCAGCGACTGCAACCCGATCGCGCACCACGGACACACCACGTCGGAAACGAAATCGATCTTGACCGGCTGGCTCATGCGAATCTCTCCTGGCAAACGACGGTCGCTGGCGTGGGGTTGCGCCAGCGGCAATGGGACGAATGAACCGGATCAGACCGGGGTCGGATTGCGGTACTTGAAGCCGGCCTGGTGCCAGTACGGATATGGCTTGGTCACGGCGCTGGCCGCGTCCAGGCGCGCGACCTGCTCGGCGCTCAGGTTCCAGCCGACCGCGCCCAGGTTCTGCTTCAGCTGATCCTCGTTGCGCGCGCCCACCACGATGGTGGAAACGGTCGGTCGTTGCAGCAGCCAGTTCAGGGCGATCTGTGGCAGGGTCTTGCCGGTCTCGGCGGCGATTTCGTCCAGCGCGTCGATCACCCGGAACAGGTGCTCCTGATCCACCGGCGGACCGGAATCGATGCTGGTCTGCGATTGCAGGCGACTGGTTTCCGGCAGCGGCTGGCCGCGACGGATCTTGCCGGTCAGGCGGCCCCAACCCAGCGGACTCCAGACCACCGCGCCCACGCCCTGGTCGGCGGCCAGCGGCATCAGTTCCCATTCGTAGTCGCGTCCGACCAGCGAGTAGTACGCCTGGTGGGCGACATAGCGCGACCAGCCGTAGCGATCGGCCACCGCCAGCGATTTCATCAGATGCCAGCCGGAGAAATTGGACACGCCGAGATAGCGGATCTTGCCGGCCCGCACCAGATCGTCGAGCGTGGACAGCACTTCCTCGACCGGCGTGCGCGCGTCGAAACCATGCAACTGGAACAGGTCGATGTAGTCGGTGCCCAGACGCTTGAGCGCGGCATCGATGGCATTGATCAGGTGGTAGCGGGATGACCCGACGCTGTTCTCGCCTTCGTCGAAACGGAAGGTCGCCTTGGTGGAGAGGATCAGCGAATCGCGCGGCCGGCCCTTGATGGCTTCGCCGAGAATCGATTCGGCCGCGCCCTTGGAATAGACGTCGGCGCTGTCGAACATGTTCAGTCCGGCGTCCAGGCAGACGTCGATCAGCCGGCGCGCCTCGGCGACATCGGCCTGGCCCCACGAACTGAACAGTGCGCCCTGGCCCCCGAAGGTGCCGGTGCCGAAACTGAGGACGGGCACGCGGAAACCGGATGCGCCCAGGTAGCGATATTCCATGGCGGAAAACTCATGCGGGGGAGGGTCCGCCATTTCACTCCTCCGCGCCGGAGCGGGCAAGCCGCGGGATGGAAAGCTTTGTTGCCTTCCATCCCGCGGAACCGGGGCAGGTGCCCGTCAGTAGGCGCTGGCGGTCGGGCGCACGATCACTTCGCTGACGTCCACATCATCGGGTTGCTCGACGGCATAGGCGATCGCCCGCGCGATGGCCTCGGCCGGAATCGCGATCTTGCGGAACTCGTCCATGCCGGCCTTGGACGCCGGATCGGTGATGGTGTCGGCCAGTTCGCTGGTCGTCACGCCCGGGGAAATCACGGTGACCCGCAGATCCTGGTGTTCCTGGCGCAGGCCTTCGGAGATCGCCAGCACCGCGTACTTGGTGGCGCAATAGACCGCCGCGGTCGGATACACCGCATGGCCACCGATGGACGACACGTTGACGAACTGGCCGCCGCCCTGTGCTTTCATGACCGGCAGGCCGGCAGCAATACCGTGCAGCACACCACGGATGTTGACGTCGATCATGCGATTCCATTCATCGATCTTCAGCGCTTCCAGCGGCGACAGCGGCATCACGCCGGCGTTGTTGATGATCACGTCCACCCGGCCGAATTCGGCGCGGGCATACTCGACGAACGCACGCGTGTCTTCCAGATCGGTGACGTCCAGCTTGCGGTAAACGGCCTGGCCGCCCGCGCGGGTGATGCCGGCGACCAATTGCTCCAGGCGTTCGGTGCGGCGCGCGCCGAGCACCACGCGGGCGCCACGGCGCGCCAGTTCACGCGCGGTAGCCTCGCCGATGCCGCTGCTGGCACCGGTGATGGCGATGACTTTTCCTTCGATTCCGGACATGGGGGATGGCCTTCTCGCGATGGCCGGCGCGGGATGCGCCGGCGGGAGGCGCAGTCTGGTGCCGCCACTGCTTTCGCCGATATCCGGTTCCTCCGTCATTCTTGCCTGATCCTGCCGCGGGCCCCGCCGGGCCGTATCGGCCCCCCGGACCGGGCGTAGACTCCATCGCCATGGAAACCTCCCCTGTTTCTGCAAACCCCGCCTCGCCGTCCGGCCTGCCGCCGGCATCCAGTGCGGACGCCCGGATCGAGGAAGGGCGCGCCGCCCTGGCCGCGACGATTGAACGATTCGCCAGCGAAGACGGCATCCATGCCACCGCCATCGACAACCTGCGCTTTTCCCGACTCAGCGCGCCCAGCGCGCCGATGGGCGGACTGCAGGAACCCGCGCTGTGCCTGATCGCGCAGGGCAGCAAGCGGACCCTGCTGGGCGAAGAGGTCTACCACTACGACGCTTCCCGCTACCTGCTGGCCTCGGTGGATCTGCCGATCACCGGACAGGTCATCCAGGCCACGCCCGAGCAGCCCTACCTGTGCTTCGTGCTGAAACTTCCGCCCGCCGACATCGCCGCGCTGGTGACCCAGGCCGAGGAAGTGTCCGCGCCGCTGCCGCCGCCTTCGCGCGGCATCGCGGTCAGCCAGTGCGATCCGGAACTGCTGGACGCCGCGCTGCGGCTGGTGCGATTGCTGGAAACCCCGCGCGATATTCCGCTGCTGGCACCGCTGATCCAGCGCGAGATTCACTACCGCCTGCTGCGTAGCGAACAGGGCGGTATGTTGCGCCACATCGGCGTGGCCGAAAGCCAGGGCCATCGGGTGGCGCGGGCGATTGGCTGGCTGCGCCAGAATTTCCATCAGCCGCTGCGGATCGATCACATCGCCCGGCAAGTGCACATGAGCCCCTCGGCGCTGCACCACCACTTCAAGGCGGTGACCGCGATGAGTCCACTGCAGTACCAGAAGCAGTTGCGATTGCAGGAAGCCCGCCGCCTGCTGCTCACCGAGGTGGTGGACGCGGCGACCGCGGGGCATCGGGTCGGTTACGAAAGCCCGTCGCAGTTCAGCCGGGAGTACAGCCGCATGTTCGGCGCCCCGCCCCTGCGCGACGTGGAGCGGCTGCGCACGAGCTGAAGACCGGTGTGGATCGGCTGCCGTTCAAGGACATGAACTTCGGGTGACGGACGCGCCGGAAAAGCCCGCCGACGCGTTGCCGCCCCCGGGGGGCCGGCGCAGAATCTGAGTCCCCTGATACTTTCGGAGACCGGTCATGAAACGCGTATCCCTCCTGTCCGCCCTGGTGCTGGGACTGGCGCTGAGTGGACCGCTGCTGGCCAAGTCCAGGACGGTCACCGACCCCAATACCCCGCGCGAACTGCCGACCGCCAACGCCGTCAGCGTCGAGTGGACCGACCCCGGCCAGTTCACCGACATCCGCTACAGCGGCAACCGCTGGGAAGCGGTGCAGGGCAACTGGGTGGTGGACCTGGCCACCTACCTGCAGAAGCAGGCCGGCAAGCGCCTGGCGCCGGGCCAGCAGATGCACATCACCATCACCGACATCCGCCGCGCCGGCAGCTACGAGCCCGGCCGCGGGTTCAACATGGATCGCATCCGCATCATCAAGGACATCTATCCGCCGCGGGTGACGTTGAACTTCGAATTGAAGGACGCCAATGGCCAGGTGCTGGCCCAGGGCGAGCGCAAGCTGGTCGACAGCGCCTTCATGATGAGCGGCGGCAACGTGATGGACACGGACCCGCTGCGCTACGAGAAGCGCATGCTCGACGACTGGCTGTATCGCGAGTTCCGTCGCGACGACGCCTGAATCGCGCGTTGTCCCGGAGGCACCGGATGAAAGGGAAAGGCGGCCCATGGCCGCCTTTCTTCGTTTCCGCGCCTGCGGCAGCTTCATTCCTGCGCGGGCATTCGGCGTTGCCCGCCCGCACTTGCGGTCCGCCCGGCCGCCACCATATAGGACTGCGGACGAACCCCGGAGCCTTCCATGAGCGCCTTCGATCTCACGCCTCCCACCGATGCCCAGCGCCGGCAACTCACCGACGGCCTCAGCGACGATGAACGCCGGGTCCTGCTCCAGCATGGCACCGAAGCGCCGTTCTGCGGCGTGTTCCTGGACAACAAGCGCGAAGGCACCTACACCTGCCGCTTCTGCGGGCTGCCGTTGTTCCGTTCCAGCGCGAAGTTCGATTCCGGCACCGGCTGGCCGAGTTTCTTCGCGCCGTTCGACGAGCAGCATGTCGGCCGGATCCGCGACAACAGCTACGGCATGGTACGCACCGAAATCGTCTGTACCCGTTGCGGCAGCCACCTCGGCCACGTCTTCCCGGACGGCCCGCCACCGACCCACGAGCGCCATTGCCTGAATTCGGTGTCGCTGGACTTCACCGGCGACGGCGAACCGTTGCCGGACCGGTTGCAGCGCGGCGCGCCGGAAGGCCAGCCGCTGTCCTGACCGCGCCACGGCGCTGTCACAAAACCGGCACACGGCGCATGTAACCTGCCGGTCACGAAACTGTCGTCTGCCGTGAAGGCGGCATCGCCATGCTGGTCCGTTCCGACGCCGACGTCCTGTTTGACGGGTTCCCCGGCCTGCTGTGGGCCGTGCGCTTCGATGCCGAGGGGCGCGCCACGCCGATGGAGGCCGGTGACCCGATGGAACCGGGTGAACACCATGGCTGGCGCTGGCTGCATTTCAACCAGAGCGACGCCCGCAGCGCGCAGTCCATCGCCCGGCTGGCGCTGTCCGAGGATGCCCGCGAAGCGCTGCTGTCCCACGATACCCACGTGATCCTGCAACGCCAGGAGGACGGCGCCTACGGCGTGTTCGTCGATTGGGAACACCAGCGTGCCGGCGGGACCGCGCCGCGCGCGCCCGGCCATCACGACGGCCTGGGCTGGCTGCATTTCGCCATCGGTGGCGGCGACGGCCTGCTGGTCACCGCCCGCCGGCAGCCGTTGCGATCGGTCGAGACGGTCCGGCGGCAACTTTGCGCGGGTGAACGCTGCAGCCATCCGGCCCGCGTGCTGGAAGCCATCGCCGAGCATTTCGCCGACTCGGTGGAACGCGCCACCGATGATCTTTCCGACTCGCTGGATCGCATCGAGGACCGCGTGCTGGCCGACGCCATCGGCGACGAACGGCGCGACCTGGCCTCGCTGCGGCACCAGAGCGTGCGCCTGCACCGGCCGCTGACCGCCATGCGCCGGGTTCTCAAGCAGTTCGAGCAACGGCACGCCCCGGACGAGGACGAGGACGAACTGCTGCCGGTGGCGTCGCGCCTCGGCCAGCGCTTCGATGATCTGGACGGTGACGTCTCGACCCTGCAGGAGCGCGCCCGCCTGCTCCAGGACGAGGTCGCCGCCAAACTCGCCGAGCGCACCAACACGCACCTCTACGTGCTGTCGATGATCACCGCGCTGCTGCTGCCGCCCAGCCTGGTCGTGGGCGTGTTCGGCATGAACCTGCATGGCCTGCCCTTCGCCGATCACCGGGCGGGCGCCTCCGCCGCGCTGGTGCTGGGGCTGCTGTCCAGCCTGGCGGTCTACCTGATCCTGCGCCGCCTGGGCGTCTCGCGCTCGACCTGAGCCGCCCGTCCGCGGCCACTCAAGAAACCCGGACCGGGGCCGACATTCCTTCGTACCCCACGCCGCGCCTCGTCCATGTTGATCATCGTAGGAATCCTGGTCGTCATCGCCAGCGTGCTCGGCGGCTTCGTCGCCTCGCACGGCAAGCTCGCCGCCCTGTGGCAGCCGTTCGAACTGGTGATCATCGGCGGCGCGGCGCTGGGCGCGTTCCTGATGAGCAATCCGCCGAAGGTGGTGAAGGCCACCTTCGCCAGCATTCCCGCGGTGTTCAAGGGGGTCAAGTACAAGTCGTCCGATTACCTGGACGTGCTGACCCTGATGTACGAGCTGCTGAACAAGGCGCGCCGCGAAGGCTTCATCTCGCTGGAATCGCACGTCGACAATCCGGGCTCCAGCGATCTGTTCAACAAGTATCCCAAGGTGCTGGCCGATCACCACCTGATGGACTTCATCACCGACTGCCTGCGCCTCATGGTCGGCAGCAACATCGAGCCGCACGAGCTGGAACCGCTGCTGGAACTGGAGCTGGAAAAGCACCATCACGAGATGATGGCGCCGGCCCACGCGCTGGCGAAAGTCGCCGACGCATTGCCGGGTTTCGGCATCGTCGCCGCGGTGCTGGGCATCGTCATCACCATGGGTTCGATCGGCGGCGACATCGCCGAGGTTGGCGCGCATGTGGCCGGCGCCCTGGTCGGCACCTTCCTGGGCATCCTGCTGGCCTACGGCTTCGTCGGCCCGCTGGCCGCGGCGCTGGAAGCGCGCGCCGAGCAGGACAGCCGCATCTACGAAAGCGTCAAGACCGCCCTGCTGGCCTGCCTGCGCGGCTACAACCCCAAGGTGGCACTGGAGTTCGCGCGCAAGACGCTGCCGTCGGCGGTGCGTCCGCAGTTCGCCGAATTCGAGACCCACCTCAAGGGCGCCAAGTAGGCACGCGCCATGGCCGAGAAATCCACGGTCATTGTGGTTCGCCGGGTCCGCAAGATTCAGGGCGGCGGCCATCACGGCGGCTCCTGGAAGGTCGCCTACGCCGACTTCGTCACCGCGATGATGGCGTTTTTCCTGGTCATGTGGCTGGTCGGCGCGACCACCAACAAGGACCGCGCAGCGATCTCCGAGTACTTCCGCAACCCGAGCCCGCTCAGCGGCAAGAGCTTCTCGCCCGCGCCCGGTCCCAACGGACCCGGCGGCGCCAGTACCTCGATGATCAAGCTGGGCGGCACGATGGACATCCCGCGCGGCAGTGGCGACGACCCCTTCAGCAAACCGGATCCGGACGGCCGCACGCCGGCCTCGCGCGAAGCCAGCGCGCAGGAGCAGGCACGCGAACATGCGCAGGACCAGCAGCGGCTGGAAGCGTTGATGCAAGCGCTGGAGGAGGCGATCAGCCGCAGCCAGGCGCTGGAGCCGTTCAAGGATCAGTTGCTGATCGATCTGACCCCCGAGGGCTTGCGCATCCAGATTGTCGATCAGCAGAACCGGCCCATGTTCGATCTGGGCAGTTCCTCGCTCAAGCCGTACACGACCGACATCCTCCACGAGCTGGCCGGCTTCATCAATCGCGTACCCAACCACATCAGCCTGACCGGCCACACCGACGTCACCGCGTATGCCCGGGCCGGCTACACCAACTGGGAGCTGAGCGCCGACCGCGCCAACGCGGCGCGGCGGGCGCTGGTCGAAGCCGGCATGCAGGAGGACAAGGTGACCCGCGTGGTCGGCTTGTCGTCCTCCGTGCTGTTCGACAAGCAGGATCCGCAGAACCCGATCAACCGTCGCATCAGCATCGTCATCATGACCCGCGCGGCCGAGGCCGAAGCGCTGGACGACAGCGGCATGGCGCTGGGCAAGGTACTGGCCGACGCGGACACCCAGGTGCCGGCCTTGCCGGCCGCACCCGCCCTGCCCGCGCGCGGCGGGCATCCCTGACGGGCTTCGCCGTACCCGCGCGGGAGGCTATCCTTGCGCGATGACGCTGCGCACCGTTTCCGCCACCCGCTACGTGACGCCCCTGCGCGAAGGCGGCTCGATGCCGGCCATCGTCGAGGCGGACGACGACGGCATGTATGTCCTCAAGTTCCGCGGCGCCGGCCAGGGGCCGCGCGCGCTGGTGGCGGAACTGATTTCCGGCGAAATCGCCCGCGCACTGCAATTGCCGGTGCCGGAAATCGTGCTGGTCGAACTGGACGCGGAGCTGGCGCGCACCGAGGGCGATCCGGAGATCCAGGATCTGATCAAGGCCAGTGCCGGGCTCAACCTGGCGCTGGACTACCTGCCGGGCTCGGCCAATTTCGATCCCGTGGCCGAGCAGCCGGACCCGGCGCTGGCGTCGGACATCGTCTGGTTCGATGCCTTCATCAGCAACGTGGATCGCACCGTGCGCAATCCCAACCTGCTGATCTGGCATCGCCGGCTGACCCTCATCGATCACGGCGCCTCGCTCTATTTCCATCACGGCTGGGACGGTGATACCAGTGGCGCCGGCCGGCCGTTCCCGCTGATCCGGGATCATGTCCTGCTGCCCTGGGCCAGCGATCTGGAAGCCGCCGACGCGCGGCTCAGCGCGAGGCTGTCCCCGGAACGGCTGGCCGACATCGTCGCACTGGTACCGGACACGTGGCTGCAGGGTGGCGACGCCTTCGGTCCGCCCGACCAGCAGCGTGCGGCCTATACCCACTATCTGCAGCAGCGCCTGGCGCTGCCGCATGCGTTCGCGCAGGAGGCCCAGCGTGCGCGCGACTGACAGCTACGACTACGCCGTCATCCGGGTGGTGCCGCGGGTGGAGCGCGAGGAGTTCATCAACGTCGGCGTGATCGTGTCCTGCGAGAAGACCGGCTTCCTGCAGGCGCGCATCGAGCTGGACGAAGCCCGCGTGCTGGCGCTGGATCCGCGCATCGATCTGGATTCCCTGCAACGCCACCTGGCCGCGATTCCGCGCATCTGCGAAGGCGGCGCCCAGGCCGGTCCCATCGGCATGCTGCCCAAACGCGCGCGATTCCACTGGTTGACCGCCAAACGCAGTGCCATCATCCAGACCTCGCCGGTGCACATGGGCAAGTGCGGCGACATGGAGGCGGTCATGGAGCACCTGCTTGACCGCATGGTACGGATCAAGTGAGTCATCCGGAGCCGTTGCGATGATCCCTCCGGCAGCCGATCAATGAGCGTATACGTGGATGACGCTGTGCACCTCTGGCGCGGCCAGCGCTGGGCGCACCTGATGGCGGACACGCTGGAGGAACTGCATGCGATGGCGCAACGGCTGGGCATCCCGCGTCGCGCGTTCCAGAACAAGACCAGCGGCGCCCACTACGACGTGACCGCGGAATTGCGCGAGGACGCCATCCGGCTCGGCGCGATCGCCATCTCGCGGCACGTGGACCGAACGCTGGTCAAAGCGGTGATCGCGCGCGCCAGGGAACAGGGCCGCGGCGGCGACTGAGACGCGCTGGCGTCGCCTCAACGGCCAGCGGGCGAATCCGTCGCCCGCGGCGCCAGCCGCTCCAGCGCCGAAGTCACCTCTCCGGCGATCTGATCCTGCATCGCCAGCTTGTCCTCGTGCGGGCGATCGTAGGTATCCGACCACACCACGAACCCGTCGTCGGCACGCAGCAGGCGCACGGATACACGCAGGGTTCGCTCCGACTTGCGCACGCTGCCGTCCAGCAAATAGGACACCCCGAGTGAACGCGCGATCTCGGGGACCGGCACCTGCTTGTCCTTGAACTGGAACGACGCGGTCGGCGCCGACACTTTCAATCCGGGCACCTTGCTCAGGCGGACGATCAGTTCCTCGGTCATGCCGTCGGCGAACGGTTCCTCGTTCATCGCATCAGTCAAATCCAGGAATGGCAGCACGGCCAGCGTCTGCAAGCGCGCCGGCGCGAGCACGGACAGTGATGCCATCGACGGCGTCTCCGTATTGACGGGCCGGGTCAGCTGATAAGCCGCCACGGCGGACGCCGCCAGCAGCATGACCACCAGCCACAAGCCGATGCGCACGGGAACGCGGGACGGCCGATGTTCGCGGCCTTCCCATCCCTCGTCGATGGTGGTCCGGTCAGATCCGGATGGCGAACCGTCCACGCCGGGTGATTCCGCGACCGGACCGAGCGGCGTGGTCGCGGAAACGTCGGCGATCAGGCGGTAGCCCAGCCGCGGCACCGTGGCGATGTAGCGCGGCTGCCGCGGGTCGTCGCCCAGCTGGCGGCGCAGCGAGGTTATGGCCTGATACACCGAATCCTGGCTGACGATGACGTCGGGCCAGCCCCGGGCCAGCAGTGCGTCGATGCTCACCACCTCGCCCGGCCGTTCCGCCAGACGCAACAGCAGCGCCAGCGCGCGCGGTTCCAACTGGATGCGCCCGCCATCGCGCGTGGCCACGCCGGAAATCGTATCCAGTTGCCAGTCGCCCAGGCGCAGCGTGGTTCGCGCGGTCGTGTGCAAGTGTTCTTCCATCCGTTTCAGAACTTTTCAGCGCGTTTCAGGCCCGCCTTCAGGACTTCGGGCCGGCGGGACCGGCATCGTACCGCGCACCGGTCGCTGCCAGACAGGGCCGGCTGCTTCCAATCCAACCCGGGAAACCCGCATGCCCTTCGCGTCGAGATCCTTTGCTCTTCCCCTGGCCTGCCTGCTGCTTGCGCTGGCATCGCCGGTCCCCGTCCAGGCACAGCCTCCCATGGGCGACGACGACCATCACTGGGTCGCCAGTTGGAGTGCGGCGCCGGTGGGGGCGGGAGACGCGTTGCCGCCGGTGACGATACGCCAAGTGGTTCGCACCAGCCTGGGCGGAGCGGCGGTCCGCGTGCGCTTGTCCAACCTGTTCGGCAGCCAGCCACTCACGATCGGTCCTGTCCGGCTGGCCCGGCATGCGGACGGTGTCGCCATCCAAGCCGACAGCGATGGATCGGTGACGTTCGCCGGGCTGCCGCAGGTGACGCTCCCGCCGGGAGGGTCGGTCCTGAGTGACGCGGTGGATCTGCCGGTGACGGCATTGGAGATGCTCGCCATCAGTCTGTACCTGCCGCAGGGCGCGGCCGCGCCGACCGTCCACCAGGTCGGCAACCAGACGGTGTACCTGGCGCGGGGCGATCTCACCTCGCGGTCGCGGTTCGAACCGGAAGGCGAACCCGACGATACCCGCTACCTGCTGACCGATCTGGAAGTCGCCGCGCCAGCGGGCGCGCGCGCCTTCGTCGTGCTGGGCGATTCGATCACCGATGGCGTGGGCTCCAGCGAAAACGCCAATGCGCGCTGGCCCGATCGGCTCGCGCAACGGTTGCAACGTGATCCGGCGCTGGCGTCCATCGCCGTGGTGAACGCCGGCATCGCCGGCAATCGCATCCTCAACGACGGCGTGGCGCCCTATCGCGGGCCGAGTTCGCTGTCGCGCCTGCAACGCGATGTGCTGGACAAGCCGGGCGTGCGCTGGATGCTGCTGTTGCAGGGTGGCAACGACATCTCCGCCTCGGACCGGCTCGAAGCGCCGGATCAGAAGGTCAGCGCCACGCAGATCATCGAGGGCATGCAACAGATCATCACCCGCGCCCGTGCGCGCGGTATCAAAGTCTGGGGCGCGACCCTGCTGCCGCGCGGCGGCACCACCTTCCCCGCACCGCCCAGCGCGGAGGCGATCGCCAAGCGCGAAGCCGTCAATGCCTGGATCCGCGAATCGGGCGCGTTCGACGTTGTGGTGGATTTCGATCGGGTGATGCGCGATCCCGCGCAGCCTGATCGCCTGCTGCCCGCCTACGACAGCGGCGACCACCTGCATCCCAACGATGCCGGCTACCAGGCGATGGCGGACGCCATTGACCTCGTGCGCCTGGCAGAGGGCAACGGGCCCTCAGGAACGATGGCCCGATGACGGCCAAATCACGCGGCCGTGGACGTCAGATTGGCAGGGCGTGGCTGCGCTTCACGACCTGGCTGGGCAGATCCGTCTTGACGTTCTGGATGCCGTTGGCGCGCGTGAGGTGGCGGGTCTGGAAGCGGCGATAGTCGTCCAGGTCCTCCACCACCACCCGCAGCATGGCATCGCATTCGCCCAGCATGATGTAGCACTCCATCACCTGCGGCAGGCGTTCCATCGCGGCGATGAAACGGTCGATGGTGTCCGCGTCCTGCGCGGTCAGCCACACCCGCGTGAACAGGGTCTGCGGGTAACCCACCGCGGCGGGATTGACCACCGCCACGTAGCGTTCGATGACGCCGGCCTGCTCCAGCAGCCGTACCCGGCGCAGGCATGGCGAGGGCGAGAGGCCGACAACCTGTGCCAGTTCGGTGTTCTGCATGCGCCCGTCCCCCTGCAGCGCGCGCAGGATGCGGCGATCCAGCTCGTCCAGCTTCACAGGCATTGAAACCTCCATTTCAGGATTTTATTGGCATCGAATGCCAATCTATCCGAAATTTCTGGAATATTCGCAACCCCGTGGCAAGGCAGTGTCCCTAGCATGATCGGCCATGGACACGACCACCCTGCTGCTCTTCTCGGCCACCGTGATGCCGCTGATCGCCACGCCCGGCCCGGACATGCTGTTCATCGTCGCCCAGACCCTGGGCGGCGGCGGCGGTGCCGGATTGCGCGCCACGTTCGGAGTCTGCACTGGATACCTGGTGCATTCGATGCTCGCGGCACTCGGGCTGGCGGCCCTGATCGCCGCGTCGCCGCCGCTGTTCGCGATGCTTCGCTGGGCGGGCGTCGCCTACCTGGCCTGGCTGGCCTGGCGCCTGCTGCGGTCGGCGACGCGACCGGGTGGTTTGCAGGTCCGTGGCGACGGGCATCAGGCGGAATTCCGCCGTGGTTTCCTGACCGCGGTACTCAACCCGAAAGGCATGATGATCTACTTCGCGATCCTGCCGCAGTTCATCTCGAGCGCCACTCCGGCGGCGCCGCAGGCCATTGCGCTGTCGGCTACCTTCATCGGCCTGTGCGCGGCGTTCTATTCCCTGCTCGCCCTGGCCATGGCGTCCGGCGGCTGGCGCAACGGTCTCGACGAACGTCGCCGCCGCTGGATCGAAGGCATGTCCGGCGGGCTCATCGCGGTGGCGGCGGGAAAGCTGGCCATCGGCTGATCATCGTCCGGAGTGCGGCACGCATCCGGCCTGCTATCGTTCCACCCGCCGCGAACGCGGCGGATACCGGAGGTCATCGCATGCGTGGTCTGGACTTCAGTTCGTGGCAGACATTGCTGTCGACGCTGCTCGGCCTGGCGGTAATCACCTTGATCGGCGTCGGTATCCGCCTGTTGGTCATGCAGACCATCCAGCAACGGCGGGAACGCGAGAATCGCCAGATCAACGAACGGCTGCGCACGCTCATCGCCGCCTACAAGACCCTGGGAGGTTCCTTCACCGGCCATCTGGCCGTGGACCCGACGCACCTGCGGGATCTTCGGATCCGACAGGCTCAGGGCGGCGACGACGAGGCCGGCACCGGTTCGGATCGTTCGCGGAGGATTCGCGACGCGGTCGAGGCCGCGCTGTCCGACATCGTCCTGCTGGGCACCGACGAACAGGTGCGGCTGGCCGCCCGCGCCGCCACCGACATGGTGGAAGGCCGGCCGATACGCACCGATGAACTGGTGATGTCGCTGCGCGATTTCATCCGCCACGCCCTTGATCTGGATCCGATACCGCCCGGCCTGTCCATTCCTCCCCAGGGCCCGGCGCGTCCCGGTGGCGGCGGTGGCAAGGCCGGCAAGAACGAGGGCGCGCGCGACGACCCACGCCAGGCTGGCGGCAAGACGGGTAACGCCGGAGCCGGAGCGGGTGGCGCCGGCGCGGGAATGGGCCTGGGTGCCGGCATGGCGCTGGGAGATGAAGCCGAATCCCGGCGCTGATCGCGATCGCCAGCCGGTCAGAACGCGTCGCTGCCGGGGCGCAGTTCGATACCCAGGGCCGCGCACAGCTGCTGCATGCCCTCGTCGTCCCGGCTGAGCGCGATCCAGCCCGCATACGCATCGCCGTCGGTGTTCCAGTTCCAGAGCGTGTAGCCATGTTCGCGCAGGCGGTCATAGGCCACCGCCATCAGGCCCGGCACGTCCACGCCATCGAGGAAGTCTTCGTCGCCGGGATCGCCGCCCCAGTCGATGTCGATGTTCCAGCGCGCAGCCAGTTCGTTCACGCTGTCGATCAGCGACTCGCTGTCCTTCCAGTCGACATAGAAACCCGACGTCCAGTCGATCGCGTCCTTCAGCGCCCACAGCATCCGGCCATCGTCGTCGCTGTCGGCCTCGGCCATGCGCTCGCGCCAGGTCGCGAACTGGCGCAGCGCGGTCTCCTCGTCACCCGGGTTGATCAGTACCAGCAGGTTCCAGATCAGGGCTTCCTGATCACCCAGATCGATGTCCTCGTCCTCGTCGTCACCGGAGCGGGAGAACGCATCGTCGGCGTCGAAGTCGTCTTCGTCGGGTAGGGTCATGGGAAATGTCCTGGATATCTGCGGGATTCCTGCCTCGCCTCCACCATGGGGTTCGTCACCGAGGACGCGGGCCGCGGCAGGAACTTGGGAGGCGGCCCCCGGACGTTTATCCTATGCGCCTTCCGCGACACATGAAACCACCACCATGAGCACCGAAACGCCCCCCGACCGCCTGGCCTCCGACCCGCGCAGCCCCTTCCACGATGCGGAAATGATCGACCGCGGCGTAGGCATCCGCTTCAATGGCGTCGAACGCGACAACGTCGAGGAATACTGCGTCAGCGAAGGATGGATCCGGGTGCCGGTGGGCAAGTCCAAGGATCGCCGCGGCAATCCGATGACGTTGAAGATCAAGGGCGAAGTGGTCGCCTACTTCCGCGAACAGCATTGAGTTCACGGCGGGCGCCCGCGCCCGCCATGCATCGTCGGGATTGTGCCCGGGTGGAACACGCGTTCCACCCGATCACCCGCGACCTGCCGAATCAGGCAGCCTGATGGTTGGCGTACCGCTGCTTGCGTTGCAGCGAGGCACGATGGGTCGCGACCATCCGGGCCAGGCCCTGCCGCCGGGCGTCGCTTTCCGGCAGGCAGGCCAGCACCGGGTCCCATTGTCCCGCCTTGACCCAGCGCGAGAAGCGCACGTAGACGCTGTGGTTGGCGCCGTATTCGATGGGCAGGCAACGCCAGTAGGCATCGTTGCTTCCCGCCATCCACAGCACCGCCTCGACGAAACAGCGGGCACTGGATTTGTGGCCGCGCGCGCGCGCGCCGAGTCTCCCCCCGAGATTGACCACGATGTGCGCCCACTCGTCATCGCTCAACTGGGGTTCAAGCACCGCCGACAGGGAACAGGACGCATCCTGCGTCTGCGTCAGGCGGCTGATCGTGGCGTCGAGACTTTCCTGATTTTCAGTCAGCATGTTCTGGCTACCGTCTGGGACATGGAAGCGGCGGACTCCGTGCCCACTGCAGACATCGTCTTGGCCCCTTGTCTGCATATCCGTCGGCAACCGCGGATCCACCGTTTTCGCAGTGTTCTTCCCGTCACAGGCCATCGAACATCGGAATCGTCTGAAAAATTCCGGAATGGCACGGATTCGCCGGCGCGCAAGCGATAATTCCGCCGTAAAGCGCACGTTCCGCAGACGTAGTCACAAAATATGCGATGGCGGTGGCTTGCGAATCCGATAGGTTCGCGGAATGGCAAAGCCCCGATATAGAATGTGACTGCTTTCAGCCCAGAATCCGGGAGACCACGGCACATGACATTGAAGATCGTGCTCGCCGACGATCACCCGATCATCGTTGCCGCTGTCCGTCAGCTGCTCGAACGCTCGGGCCACGAGATCGTCGCGGTTGCCGGTTCCAGCGGTTCGCTGATGGAGATCCTCGCGCAGCATCCCTGCGACCTGGTGATTACCGATTTCAGCATGCCCAACGAGGACGAAGCCGACGGCTTGTCCCTGATCGGACTGCTGCAGCGCCGCCTGCCCGAGATGCCGCTGATCGTGCTGACCATGGTCACCAACCCGGCCGTCCTGCAATCGATCCTGGATATCGGCGTGCGTGGCCTGATCAACAAGACCGACGCGATGACCGAACTGGCCACGGCCGTGCAGACGGTCATGCGTGGGCAGATCTACGTCAGCAAGGCCAGCCAGCGCCTGCTGATCCAGGCCGGCAATGGCAAGTCCGCGCAAGCGGTTCCGCTTTCGCCGCGCGAGACCGAGGTCATCCGCCTGTTCGCGTCGGGCAAGTCGGTGACCGAGATCGCCCGCCAGCTCAACCGGAGCGTCAAGACCATCAGCACGCAGAAGCAGGAGGCGATGGCCAAACTGGGGTTGAAGAACGACTTCGACATCTACGCCTACGCGCGCGAGAAGGGCATGCTCTCCTGACGGACGACCGTGTCTCCGTACAAAAACGCTGTCTGAGAGATGAAGCACGCCCACGGGCGTCGCGACATTAGGAATAATCCGATTCGAAGGCCAGGGCACCACTCCTAGGCTGACGCGCATCGCTTTTGCGCGTGCCTGTCATGTCCTTCCGTGTTTCCTCCCGCCTGCGTGCGTGCCTGTCCGGCATGCTGGCATTGGCGGGGTCCCTCTGCCTGTCACTGATCGTGGTCGCCCATGCGGCCGCGCATACGACGCTGGCGTTGGACCAGGAGGAAATCGCCTGGCGTCGCGCCCATCCGGTGTTGCGCGTGGGCGTATTCGCGGGCGATCACATGCCGCTGGAAGCCTGGATGGGAGGCCAGCCGGAAGGATTGGGCATCGACTACGTCCGCCTGCTTGCATCGCGCGCCGGCTTGCAGGTCGCCTTCCATCCATTCACCGACTGGGAGGCCGTCGCGTCGCGCTCTGCCAGGCGGGCACCGCCTTTCGATCTGCTGCTCGCGCTGCCCCATACCCGTGGCGACGAGGGCCACGTCCGCCTGCTGCGGACCTACCTGAGCGCCGCGCCCGTGCTGGTCACCCGTCGCAATGACACGCGCACGCGCGATCAACGGGATCTGGATCGGGCGCGGATTCTCATCGAGCGCCGCTTCCAGGACACCATCGTGCGCCTGCAGGGCGCCTATCCGCACGCGGTGCTGCAGTACTGCGATACCGGCCTGCAATGCCTGGACAGCCTGGCCCGTGGCGAAGCCGACGCCTACATCGGCGTCACCGCGGCCCGCACCCGGGCGCTGCTGGCCGGTCGCCGGGCCGATGATCTCAACCTGACCGGATCGGCGGGCCTGCCGGCCCTGGCGTTCTCGCCCGCGGTGCGGGTCGATGCGGCTCCCCTGGCCTCGTTGCTGGACAAGGCCGCCGCCAGCATCGACGAAGCGGAACTGGCCCGGCTGCGCGATCGCTGGGGCTTTGGCGATTCCGCCGAAGACGGCGCCGCGGCCAACGCCTCGCTGAGCGCCGGGGAACTGGAACGCCTGCGCGCGCTGCCGACGCTGCGGGTGGGATTCGAGGTGGATAGGTACCCGTACAGCTTCATGGACGGTGAAGGCCGCTTCGATGGATTGGCCGCCGACTATCTCGCCCATCTGGGCGAACAGCTGGGCCTGCGCCTGCAGCCGATTCCGGCACGCGACTGGGATCACCTGCAACAGATGATCAAGTCCGGCGAGATCGATCTGGTCGCGGCCGGCACGCCAGACGATTTCCATCATGACGATGTCGCATTCAGCCGGCCATACGAGTACTTCCCGGAAGTGATCGTGGCGTCCACGCATGGTCCGGCCATCGCCGGCGCACGCGACCTCGACGGGCGGGTGGTCGCGGTCCGCGACGAGGCCGGATTGATAGGCAGGCTGCAGAGCCAGTTGCAGCGAACCACGTTCCGTCCGGTTGCCAGCAATGAGGCGGGCCTGGCGATGGTGTCCGAGCGACAGGCCGATGCCTACATCGGCACCCTGCCCGCGATCGATTCGCTGATACGCGATCACTATGCCGCGGATCTGCGGGTGGTGGGACCGGCGGAACTCGACCAGGAGCTCGCATTCGGCGCACGCGGCGACCTGCAGGCGCTGCTGCCGCTGTTCGATCGCGTGCTGGCCAACATGGCACCCGCGCAGAAGCGCGCCATCCGCGCACGCTGGCTCAGCAGTTCCTATCACTACGGGGTGCCGTGGGGCTGGGTCGCGGGCGGCATCGCCATGGCTCTGGTCATCATCGGCGCGGTCATGCTGGCGTACGCCCGGCTGCACCGCCTGACCCGCGCCCGGGTGTGCGCGGAGCAAGCGTTGGAAGCACAGCTGTCATTCCAGCGCGCATTGCTGGAAACCATTCCCTATCCCATCTTCGCCAGGGACGCGCATGGACGGTACCTGGTGGTCAACCAGGCCTACGAGGCGATGTTCCGATGCGGGCGGGATTCACTGCTGGGGCGCCGGCTCGACGACGCACGGCCGAACCCGGGCGCGGATCTGGCCGGCATGCGGATCGCCGATCGCGCGCTGCCCGGACGCGAAGCCTCGGAACACGGCGAGCTGCGACTGCCGGAGACGGAGGCCGGCGCGGCGCCGCGCGACGTGATCCTGTGGTCGCACGCATTCCTCTACGACGCCGACGAACCCGCCGGGCGGCTGGCGACCCTCGTGGATGTCAGCGAGATCCGTGCCGCGCAGGCACGCGCGCGCTCTTCCGAGCAGCGCCTGTCCGACATCACCGATGCCATTCCGGCGACGGTCTTCCAGTTCCGGCTCTCGCCGCGGGGCGAGCGGCGTTTCATCTATGCGGCCGGCAATGTGCAGGACCTGCTGGGCCTCTCGGCGGAACAACTGGTCGCCGACGAACGCCAGCTCTACGACCGCCTGCATCCGGATGATCGCGAACACCTCAAGGCGGCCTTGCGGGAGACCGCGCGCACCCTGCGTGCCCTGCCCACGCTGGATCTCCGGCTGAGGTTCGGGGATCGCTGGCATTGGGTGCGGACCGAGGCGGGACAACCGCGCCGACTGCCCGACGGAACCCTGGAATGGAGCGGGTACTGGATTGACATCGACGCCGCGCATGCGCAGGAACAGGCGCTGCACGACGCCAAGGCGCGCGCCGAATCGGCCGCGGCGACCAAGGCGGCGTTCCTGGCCTCGATGAGCCATGAAATCCGCACGCCGATGGCGGGCGTGCTGGGCCTGATCGAACTGCTGGCACGCACGACGATGAACCGCGAGCAGGCGCACATGCTGCGCCTGGCCGACGACTCGGCCAAGGCGATGCTGCAGATCCTCGACGATATCCTCGATTATTCGCGGATCGAGGCCGGCCGGCTGGCGATCGCCCGCCAGCCCTTCGATCCGCGCGCGCTGGTCGACAGCGTCGCCGGCCTGTTCACCGCGCGCGCCAGGGAAAAGCACGTCCGCCTGCACGTGATCCGGGAAAACCGGGTGGCCGGCGCGCTGCTGGGCGATGCCACGCGGATCCGGCAGGTGCTCAGCAACCTGGTCAGCAACGCCATCAAGTTCACCGACGATGGCCATGTCGCGCTGAGGCTGTCGGTCGTCGGGGACACCGATGGATACCAGCGCATCCGCTTCACCATCACCGATACCGGCATCGGAATCGGGAAAGACGATCTCGCCCAGTTGTTCCATCCCTTCGTGCAGGCGGAAGGGTCGGAAGCACGCCGGTTCGGTGGCACCGGACTGGGCCTGGCGATCAGCCGCCGCATCGCCTCCCTGATGGACGGCGATTTGCGCCTGGCCAGCGAACCCGGCATCGGGACGGAAGCGGTGTTCGAACTGAGCCTGCCGGTCAGCGAGCCGCTCCGGCCGGTGGCGGCGTTCGCGGGCAAGCGCGCCTGGTTGCGCAGCCGCGACCCGTGGCGAAACGAAGGCCTGTTTCATTCGCTGTCGGCACTGGGTTTCGACGTGCTGAGCGGCGAAGGCGCCGACCTTCCGGCGTCCGTCGGTTTCGATCTGGCGGTCGTCGATGCCTGTGCCGTCGGTCCGGCCGGTTGCGCACCGGAAACGCCCTGCGTCCGCGTCGACCTGCAGGCGCCCCTCGCGGCAGGACCGGGTCGCGCCTGCATCGCGCTGCCGGGCGATCCGCTGCTGCATCACGCCGTGGCCGAGGCTTGCCGGGAAGCCCTCGGCGAACAGCCGGCCCGTGAACCGACGCCCGCGCTCCCGCCAGCACTTCCGGTGAACCGGCATGTCCTGGTCGCGGAGGATCATCCGGTCAACCGGGCGCTGATCGCGCGCCAGCTGGATCGCCTCGGCTACACGCATACCGTGGTGGAGGATGGCGAACGCGCGCTGGCGGTCCTCGCGGCAGGTGGCATCGATCTGCTGATCACCGATTGCCACATGCCGGGCCTGGACGGGCTGGCGCTGACGCGCAGGATCCGCGCCGCCGAGCCGTCCGGCCGCCACCTGCCCATCATCGCGCTTTCGGCCAGCGCGCTGCCCGAGCAGGCCAAGCGTTGCCTGGAGGCCGGCGCGGACGATTTCCTCGCCAAGCCGGTGCGACTGGATCAATTGGCGGGCAAGCTGGCGCACCACCTGCGCCCATCGCCCGCCTCCCAGTCCGTGCTCGAACCACAGCCCGCACCGCAGGACGTGCTTCCGGACGGCGACGATGGCGATCTGATTCCCGACCTGGTCGCGGCGTGCCGCGAGGACCTTGCGCGGCTGGATCGCTTGCCGGCCTCGGCACTGGTCGCCAGGCGCGAGCTGCTACACCGCATGGAAGGCGCGCTGGCGCTGGTGGCACCGGTTCCGGAAGGCGATGTATTCGCGACGGACGCCCGCGCGATCGGCCAGCGCGAACAGGAGATACGCGAGCGGGTGGCGTTCCTCGAGGCATCGCTCCTGCAAGACGACCATCACGCCAGCGCCCTGCCCCATCCGCCCTGAAAAAACCCCGGTCCATCCAAAGATCGAAGCACCGACGTCGCATGCATCCGGTCCGGGCAATCGTTCCGGCCACGCACTTTTCACGGCTTCCTCCAGCGGCTGAGCCAAAGCACCCGTTCGCTTTGCATTTCTTGCGGTCCTGACGAGGGTCTCGGAGCTTTCCGATTCCAGCGCTCCGCCACGCCGGCCAATCTGCCGATCCGTCCGGAGTCCGCCGGACGCAATCACCGCGCCTTTCGGCGTGCCGGACCGGAGGCATGAACAAGATGGAAGCAACGATGCTGTGGGCCGATCGTGGCCGGACCCTGCGCTGCGGAGAAACCACCACTCCGCATGCACCGCCGCGCTGTCTCGCCGTTTCCCGCCAGGGCAATCTCGGCCTGCAGGCGCGCCGGTTCTCGTTGTGGGTACAGGTGCGGGGCGAAGCCTGGATAGAGTCCGCCGAAGGACGGTTCCGGCTGAGGCCGGGCCAGTGGATCGCCCTGGACCGGGAGTCGCGCCCCACCGTCCAGGCCAGTTCGACCGGGCTGTGCCTTGGCATGTCGTTCGAGGCGGGCGGATCGCCCTCGCGGCGGCCGGCGGATGATTCGCGGGTATATCCGGGTCGCGGACGGTTGAATCGCCGCGAACGCGTGGTCTTCCTGCGTTTGTGGCGGCGTGCCTGCCCACGTGCGCTGATGGGGGCCGGCAGCCACGGCGATACCCGGCCACTGCTGGCGTTCATGGCCGAAATCCAGCGCGACCTCCAGCGCTTCGCGCAACGCTGCCCCGGCAGGACCCGCGGCCACCGCCACCAGGTGTTCGTGCGCTTGCAACGCGCCCGCCTGTACCTGAAGGGACATCACCACCGGCGCATCCCCATGCGCGAGCTCGCCCGCCTGGTCAATTTCTCGCACAGCTATTTTTCGCGCACCTACACCTTCGTCTACGAGGAGCAGCCGCAGGTGACGGCATCGCGGATCCGCCTCGCCCATGCCGCGGATCTTCTGATCAGCACGGACGCACCCATCGGCGAAATCGCCCAGGCGTCCGGATTCGAGAACAACTGCAGTTTCTCGCGCGCCTTCCGCGCGCACTTCGGCATCTCCGCCACCGACTATCGCCGTCACGGCGATCAGCAGGAAGGCAATTCGAGCAAAGCCACTGCGTAAAGCTAGCAACGTCTCCGCTCACATCCGCCGGTAACGTTAAGAAGGCGTTTTTTTAGCCTTATTTAGCGTTCCCAGGAGAGCATTCGAAATGAAGTACAAGAAGTCCACGTCGGCCCTGCGGCTCGGCGTTCTGCAGGCGTCCGTGCTGCTGGCCCTGTCCCCCGCCGCCTTCGCGCAATCGTCCGACCAGGTCTCAACACTCGACAAGGTCGAGGTGACCGGATCGCGTATCCGTGGCGTGCAAATGGAAACGCGGCAACCTGTGCTGACACTCAGTCGCCAGGATATCGAGAAGCAGGGCTTCACGTCTGTCGCCGACGTCCTGCAGAACCTTACCTCCGCGGGTTCCCCATCGATATCGCGCGCCAACGCGCTTTCTGCGGGTGAAGCCGTCGGTGGAAGCTATATCGACATCCGTCATCTTGGAAACACCCGCACGCTGGTTCTGATCAATGGAAAGCGGCTTGGCGCCACCACGGGAGGGTCTCAGGATCTCAGCCAGATTCCGATGGCGGCCATCGAGCGTATCGATGTGCTCAAGGATGGCGCTTCAGCGATCTACGGATCCGATGCCATTGCGGGCGTGGTCAATGTCATCACGCGCAAACAGACTGAAGGCCTGGAAGTGAATGCCTATTGGGGCCAGGATAGCGCCGGCGATAGCCGAACCAATCAGTATTCCTTCAGCCTCGGCACCCAGGGCGAACGCAGTGGAACCACCCTCTCGGTGGAATACCATCAGCAGAAGCCCGTATCGGCGGGAGATCGCTGGTTCAGCAAATGGGGGAGCGCCGGCCCGGACTACAAGGGTGATGGCTGGAGTCCGATCAGCCAGAACGGCTCGTTCTGCGATCCGTGCTCGCCTGCGGCTGCCGCAAAGTGGTGGACGTTGAAGGATGGCGGCGATCCGACGAATCGTGCCGACTATCGGTTGCACACCGCTTCGGACAACGCAAACGCCAACCAGCAGATGTACCTCCAGACGGGCGTCGAACGCCGTTCGGTGTTCGCCAGCGCGTACTACGACATCAACGACCGCGTGACCTTCAACGTGGACGCGCTCTACAACCATCGGACCACCGATCAACAGATCGCCGGCTATCCCTATCAGTCCGCCGCTTTCGGAACCCCCCTTAGCCGCGACAGCGCGTTCAATCCGACGCCCGGCCAGGACGTCACCTTCCGCCGCCGCCTCTGGGAAGTCCCCCGCACGACCAGGAGCGAACTGGAGACCTACCGCTTCGCGGGCAGCCTCGACGGTAATTTCGAAATGGGTGGCCGCCAATGGAACTGGGACATCGGCGCGCTCTGGAACCGCAACACGCTGACCAAGACGGGGCATGGCGACGCCAGCCTGATCGCTACCCGGCAGGCGCTCGGTCCGTCATTCATCAACGGTGATGGCGTCGCGCAATGCGGCTCTGCCAACAACCCCATCCCGTTGACCGCCTGCCGTCCCTGGAATCCCCTCCTCCCTCACGGCGTGGATGGCCAAGGATCGCTGGCCAACGCGGACCTGCAACGTTTCCTGCTGCCGCACTACACCGACACCGGCCTGACCCGCACCACCAGCTATACCGCCAACCTCGCGGGCGGCCTGTTCGACCTGCCTGCGGGCGAGGTGGGCCTGGCGATCGGCGTGGAACATCGCAAGGAAGAAGGGCGCTTCGCCCCCGATGCGTTCTCCCAGTCGGGTGAGAGCACAGGCCTGGGTGGATCCACCACGGAAGGTTCCTACAAACTGGATGAGGTCTATCTGGAGCTGAATGTTCCGATCCTTGCGGACCTGCCGGGCGCCAAGGAGCTGACGTTCAACGCCGCGGGGCGTTACTCCGACTACAGCAATTTTGGCGACACCACCAACGCCAAGTACGGGTTCACGTGGCGTCCATTGGACGAGCTCTTGGTTCGCGGCACGTTCGCCGAAGGCTTCCGGGCTCCCTCCATCAGCAATCTTTATGGCGGTTTCTCCACCAGCTTCGAGCGCTACACCGATCCCTGCGGCACCAAGGCCACCGACAGCGTGAATGGCAACGCCGCCTGCAATGCCGCCGGGGTCCCCGTGGGCTATGTCCAGTTGGGACAGGGCCTGATTCCCTGCACCAGCTACCCCTGCCAGACGCCGGACCAGTTCATCCGGATGCCGAACGCGCAGCTGCGCCCGGAAACCTCCCGCAGCAAGACCGTTGGTGTAGTGTGGAGTCCGCGCTGGGTGCAAGGCCTGGATATCTCGCTGGACTGGTACAACTACTCGCTCAAGGACATGATCATCTCCGACAGCGTTGATCGCATTCTTCGGGATTGCTATGTCCTCGGAAATGCATCCCGCTGCTCCTCCGTTCAGCGCGATCCGAGCGACGGCCATATCACCGGAATGACGTACGGACTCATCAACCTGGGCCGCATGGAGACGGAAGGCTACGACCTGGGCGTCAAGTACCGGCTTCCCGAGTTTGCCGCAGGACAGTTCAGCATCGACTGGCAGTCTTCCTACGTCAGCAAGTACGACGAGCAGAAGCAGAACCGCCACGGAGTCGACATCATGAGCGGTTCGGTTGGCATCCCCGGCATCTTCCGGCTTCGTTCCAACCTGGGTGTCGATTGGCAGAAGAACGAGTTCGGCATTTCGTGGACCGCGCGCTATTACTCCGGCATGCGGGAAAGTTGTGTCCCCAACCGGCCGTGCACCGATCCCGGCCGCTATGCCGACGGCGAGAAAAGTGCCGCCCGCCGCGTTGGCGCCAACACGTTCCACGACATCCAGGCGCGCGTAAACCTGCCGTGGGAAGCGACGGTTTCTCTGGGTGCGGACAACATGTTCAACCACCGCGGACCGTTGCTGTTCTCCAACTCGAATGCCCGCAGCAGCGACTTCCCGTACTACGGCGACTTCGACATCGGCAGGTTCATCTACATGAAGTACCAGCAGCGGTTCTGATCCACCACCAAGATGAAGTGCCCTCAACCTCTCCCGTTCGCGGGAGAGGTTTTTTCATGCATCCAGGCACGCCGCCGCACGCGCCAGCATCAGGTCGCGTTCGCGGGCGTTGCGGGTCAGGGCGGCGGCACGTTCGAAGGCTTCGCGTGCTTCGCCGCGGCGACCCAGTTGTTCGAGCAGGTCACCGCGGACCGCAGGCAGCTGCGGGTATTCGCGCAGCAGCGGTTCCTCGCCCAGTGCATCCACCAGCAGCAAGGCCGCGGCCGCGCCCTCGGCGCGGCTCAGGGCCACGGCGCGATTGAGTTCCACCACCGGCGACGGCATCACCGCCGCCAGCTGCGCGTAGAGGGCGGCAATGCGGGGCCAATCGGTCTGATCGGCGCGCACGGCGCGGGCGTGGCACGCGGCGATCGAGGCCTGGAGGGTATAGGGCAGCTGCGCGCCACCCAGTTTCACCGAGCGCTCCAGCGCCTGCAGGCCGCGCTGGATCTGCAGGCGATCCCAGCGCGCGCGATCCTGTTCCAGCAATAGAATCGGCGTGCCGTCGGGCGCGGTGCGCGCGCGGGCCCGCGAGGCCTGCAGTTCCATCAGGGCGAGCAGGCCGTGCACTTCCGGTTCGTTCGGTACCAGTCCGGCCAGCACGCGACCCTGGCGCAGGGCCTCCTCGCACAGCGCCGGGCGCATCCAGTCATCGCCGGCGGTGGCGGAGTAGCCTTCGTTGAAAATCAGGTAGACGACTTCCAGCACCGAATCCAGGCGCTCGGCCAGTTCGCTCCGGCGCGGCACTTCGAACGGCACCTGCTTCTGCGCCAGGGTGCGCTTGGCGCGCACGATGCGCTGGGCGATGGTCGGCTCCGCCTGCAGGAATGCGCGCGCGATTTCATCGGTGGACAGGCCGCCCAGCAGGCGCAGGGTCAGTGCCGTCCGCGCCTCGGTGGAGAGCACCGGGTGACAGGCGATGAACACCAGGCGCAGCAGATCGTCGCCGATGTCGTCTTCCAGCCGGTCGCTGTCGTCAGGGCCGGGCATGTCCTGCCCATCCAGCTCGTAAGCCAGTTCGTCGTGCTTGCGCGCGTGCAGTTGGTGCTGGCGCAGGCGATCGATGGCGCGATGCTTGGCCGCGGTCATCAGCCAGGCGGCGGGATTGTCGGGCACGCCCGACGCCGGCCAGCGTTCCAGCGCGGACACCAGCACGTCCTGTGCCATCTCCTCGGCCAGGCCGACGTCGCCCAGCATGCGGGTCAGGCGGGCGATCAGGCGCGGGGATTCCATTCGCCAGAGCGCGTCGAGGGTGCGGTGCAGATCGTGGGGGGCCATGGCCGGCGATCTGACCACCGCCCGGCGCACCGTGCAAGCTGAATGGCGGACGCCTCATTGGCACACCCCTTTTTGTCCAGGTCCGCGGGCGGTTCGCCTTCCCTGGGCGCGGCCGTCCGGAAGCCGCCCTGTCGGCCGCGTCGGCCGTGTCCGCTAGCAGCCGTCCAGTTCGAAGTAATGCAGCGGCCGGATCTCGATGCCCCATCCCCAGGCCTCGCCCTCGTCCAGCCGCGTGGTGGGGTGCAGCATCGCGATGCGCACGGCATGGTCGATGTCGTCGGCCTCGATGAGGAACGCGCTGCCGACGCGTGCCTCGCCCGGCGCGAACGGTCCCTCGGCCACCCGCACCGCGTCCCCGACCCGGCGCAGGCTGTGGATTTCCCGACCCAGCCCGGCGTCCAGGATGACCTGCCCGCTGCCATACAGCTCCTCCAGATGCGGCTCGCATTGCCGCATCGCCTGTTCGACCTGTTCGCGCGGGTACGCGTCCATCCGTTCCGGATCGAAGTAGCCCAGGCACAGATACTTCATCGCTTCCGCCCTCCGCTCAGCGCACCGGACCGCGCGCCGTCCGTGCGTTCGAACTTCAGGTGCACGACCGCCGGCGTGGCCAGCGTGCGCACCAGCGCCAGGCCGTGCAGATCGTCGCCGATCCGTTCGAACAGGCGTTCGCCGCCGCCCAACAGCACCGGCACCAGATGCAGCTCCATTTCATCGACCAAGCCCGCCGACAGGTACTGGCGTGCCGCCTGCGCACCTCCGGCCAGGGCGACATCGCGGCCATCGGCGGCGCGGCGCGCCTGTTCAAGGGCGGCATGGATGCCCTCGGTGACGAAGTGGAAGCGCGTGTCGCCCAACGCCAGCGGTGGCCGCGGATGGCGGGTCAGCACGAATACCGGATGGTGGAAAGGCGGGTCATCCCCCCACCAGCCATTCCAGGGCGTGCGCTCGTTCCATCCGCCCGGATGGCCGCCGAACATGTTGCGCCCCATGATCGTGGCGCCGATGCCGGCCATCGATTCCTCCATGACCGCGGTGCTGGCGTTGACGTCGCCACCTTCCATGCCGTGCGCCCGGCGCCATGACGCCAGCGCGGTCGCCCAGTGATGCAGGCGTTCGCCGCCGATGCCCAGCGGGTTCTGCACGCTCTGTCGCGGACCGGCGACATGGCCGTCCAGCGAGATCGAAATACGGAAACGCAGCCGCGACATGAGTTGCTCCTGGGATGTGCCGGTCCGGAATGTTCCTCGCTCAGTCCTCGCCGGCGGCAATCTTCCGCTGGCGCTCGAGCTCTTCCGCCGAGGGTTGCTCCAGGCCGAAGTAGCCATACTCCGGCCGGCCCTCCATGCGATAGCACTGGCGGATCACGCCGGTATCGAAGGCCTGGTGCGATTGCAGACGCAGCGATGCCGGCACCGCGCCGTCGGCGAACAGCCGCTTGCCCTCGCCCAGCACCACCGGGAACCACCACAGCTGCAGTTCGTCGATCAGATCCTCGCGCAGCAGCGTCTGCACCAGCCCACCGCTGCCGTGCACCTGCAGTTCGGCGCCGCGCTGCCGCTTCAGCCGGCGGATATCCGCCGCCACGTCGGCTTCCAGCCGCTCGCTGCCCTGCCATGCCAACGTGTCCAGCGTGCGCGTGGCGACGTACTTGGGGATGCGGTTGAAGCGCGCGGCCACCGGATCCTCGTCGCCGACATGCGGCCAGTGGGCGGCGAACATCTCGTAAGTGCGTCGGCCCAGCAGCAGGGCATCGAGATTCGCCATGCCGCCGTTGATCAGGGTGAGCATCGCCTCGTCGAAATAGGGCGCGGCCCACCCACCATGCCGGAAGCCGCCGCTGCGGTCCTCGTCCGGACCGCCCGGCGCCTGCACCACGCCATCCAGGCTCAGGAAGGCGGTCACCACCAGTTTCATGACGCCTGCTCCGTTTCCTGTTCCTGCTCCTGCATCGCGGCCATGTCCATGTAGACGACTTCCCACAGGTGGCCGTCCGGATCCTCGAAGCAGCGCTGGTACATGAAGCCATGATCCTGCGGCTCGCGCGGCTGGCGGCCGCCCGACGCGATGGCCGCGTCGACCAGCTTGTCCACACCGGCGCGGTCGTCCGCGGACAGGCACAGGATGGCCTGGGCATGCGTGCCCGGATCGCTCAGGGCCTTGTCGGTGAAGCCCTGGAAGAATTCCCGGGTCAGCAGCATCACGTAGATGGTGTCGCTGATGACCAGGCAGGCGCCCTGCTCGTTGGTGAACTGCGGGTTGAAGTGGTAGCCGAGGCCCTCGTAGAACGCTTTCGAGCGGGCCATGTCGGATACGGCGATATTGACGAAGATTTGCGTGGGCATCGGAATTTTCCTGGTTGTATGGCGTATGGATTTCGGGAGGAAATTGCGGGGGCTCAGGTGCAGTTGATCATCCAGCGCACGCCATGCCGATCGGCGAGGCTGCCGTAGCGCCGCGCCCAGAACGTCTGCTGCAGCGGCATCTCGACCACCTGCGCGCCTTCGGACAGCGCGGCGTACAGCGATTCGGCCTTTTCCGGATCATCCAGATCGATCACGACGTAGGCACCGGTGATGCCCTGGTAGGGATGATCGGGCGTGGCGTCGGTACCCATCAGGCTGAAAGCGCCGACGTCGACGCGGCCATGCAGGATCCGCTCCTTGAGCGCGGCGGGAAGATCACCGCAACCGGGGGTTTCGCCGAAGCTCTGCATCGCGGCCACCTGGCCGCCCAGCAATCCGGCATACCAGGTCAGGGCCTGGCGGCAATCGCCATCGAAACTGAGATAGTGCTTGAGACGCATGGGAGGATTCCTTCTCTTGTCAGGGATGTTGCGGGAGGATGCGGATGGAGCGGATACGCGTTACTTCTCGCCGGCGATGCGCGCGGCCAGGCGTTCTTCCTGTTCGCGCAGTTCCGGCGTGAGCGCTTCGCCGAAGTCGTCGAGTTCGAAGATCGGACGGATTTCGACCTCGGCGCCGCCGTCGAAGGGCGCGCGCTTGAGCCACTCGATGGCTTCTTCCAGCGAACGCACCTGCCAGATCCAGAAGCCGGCAACCAATTCCTTGGTCTCGGCAAACGGACCGTCGATGACGGTGCGCTGCTTGCCATCGAAGCGCACGCGCGCGGCATGCGAGGTCGGGCGCAGTCCCTCGCCGGCCAGCATGACCCCGGCGTTGACGAGTTCCTCGTTGAAACGGCCCATTTCTTCCAGCTGTTGCTGGGTGGGCATCACGCCGGCTTCGGTATCGGCGTCGGCTTTCACGAACACAATCACTTTCATGTCGTACTCCTTCGGAGGGAATGGGAAGGGCGGCGTCCGGAGGCCGGAGCATCGCTGCTTACTGGGTACGACGGGCGTGAAGGGCGGGGATCGACAGCCCCCTGAAAAAAAGTTTTCCGCGGCGGGCGATTCCGGGCAGCGCCGGTCTCGGCCGCTGCGACGCCTGGGTCGGAGGATGCCCGCCCCGCCCGGATGCGGCATCATGCGCGCTCTGGCGGCGGCCCCGTCCCCTCACTGGAGCAAGACATGCAGTACCTGTTGCTGGTCTATACCGATGACGCCCTGCTGGAAACCCTGCCCCCGGGCGAATACGACCAACTGATGCGTGGCTGCCTGAGCCACGCCGACGAGCTGAAGCAGGCCGGCACGCTGATCGCCAGCCAGCAGCTGGAACCGGCACGGACCGCGCGCTCGCTGCGGGTCCGCAACGGCCAGCCGGCGATCACCGACGGTCCGTTCGCGGAGACCAAGGAAGTGCTGGCCGGCTTCAATCTGATCGAAGCCGACAACCTGGACGAGGCGGTGCGGATCGCCCATGAGTTTCCGTGGTCGCGCTTCGGCTGCATCGAAGTGCGGCCGGTGCACGACATGGGGCTGGAACGGCAGCGGGTCGGCCTGGGCTGAGTTCCGCCATCGCGCGGCTTACAGCTGCGCGCTGATCCGCGCCTTCACGCCGGGATGGTCGCGGTAATACGCCGCGTTGTCGGCCAGATCACGCCAGCGGCGATGGTCGGCCAGGGTCCGGCCGATCTGCTGGGCCACCCGCTGCAGCAGCGCCGGCTCGGGCGGGTGCTCGCCTTCCAGCGCGCCCTCCATCAGGTGGAGCATCAGCTGCGCCCGATCCAGGCAGGTTTCGGCCTCGCGGGAGGCATTGCCGTGCAGGGCCTCCAGCCGCGCCGGCGGGAAGCGGGTGATGCCGACGTCGGCCAGGACCGGTTCGTGCGCCCCCTGCAGCAGGTGCAGCAATTACGACAGTGAGTTTTCGTTGGACGCGACGCTCTCCGCGGGTATCGCGTCCACGCTTTCCTGGTGAGCGGTTTCACTTCTTGAATACGGATGCACGGGCAACCTCCTTGTGCGTTCAGTCGATGTGATCCCGTGCCCGTCCAGCGGCTTTCCCGTTGACGAAAAACGAGATTCAAACACGGTAGATGAATGCTCTGTAGATTGTCAAACGGTAGCGGGTGAGTCTGAGACATGGCCAAGCCGTCGTCCCCGCCGCGCTCCGCGACTACCGCGCGCGAACGCATTTCCGTGAACCTGAAGAAACTGCGCAAGGCGCGCAATCTGAGCCAGGAAGAACTGGCTGAACTCGGCGAGTTCCATCGCACCTACGTGTCACAGTTGGAGCGCTGCGTCACCAACATCTCCATCGACGGCCTGGAACGGCTGGCGAACGCGCTGTCGGTGGACATCCGGGAACTGCTCAAGCCGGTCGACTGATCCGCGCCGCCGGCCGCCCATCGGTTCGGCCAACGACGAGGCCCTACTCCGCCGCCATCCCGATCAGCCTGGCGACCGTGTTTAGGTTGCGCGCGGTACCGGCCCGCGCGGCGGGAATGACCAGGCGGGAGTCGGCCATGCCGTCGCCGTAGTGCACGTAGATCTCGCGTTCACCCAATGCCACCTGTTCGTCGCGCCGATGCCGCAGCGTGGCCAGGGTATCGGCCGGCGGCGGTTCGTCCAGGAAAATCACCACCACCCGGTTGGGCGCCGCCGTGGTGAACGGCTGCGCCTCCAGCGCGCGCACGAGTTCCGCATGCTGGCGCAGCACCACGCCGACCGGCTTGCCGGCGTAGGCGGCCAGGCGTTCCTCCAGTGCGGCCTTCACCCCCGCGGCCCGCTTGGCGCTGCGGAACACCACGTTGCCGCTGGCGATGTAGGTGCGCACGTCGCGGAAACCGGCGTCCTCGCACATGGCGCGCAGTTCGGCCATCGGCAGTTTGCCGGTACCACCGACATTCACGGCGCGCAGCAGGGCGATATAGGTTTCCATCGCGCCAGCATACGCGCTCCCATCAAGCGGCGACGCGGGCGGAGTTTCCCGCGTGCCTCACCGGGGAAGGCGTGGCCGGGGCTGGCTCCGCTTCACATGGAGGACGGGGTGACGGTGGTCGCCATGACTTTTCCCACGGGTCGCGCCGGCGCGCATCCGCGAAGCTTGCGCCATCGTTCCACCCGGATACCGCCATGCGCCCGTTGCCGCTCATCCTGTCCGTCCTCGCGCTGCTGCCGCTGGCGGGCCACGCCGGGGAGCCGGTGCGGCCCAAGGTCGATTCCCGCCAATGCGGCATCAGCACGCCGTACAACGTGCTGGTCGATACCGGCGGCGTGTGGCTGTACCGCGACGAGGGTTCGCCGCGCGAGGTGTTCTTCCACGACGGCGAACTGAGCGTGGACCGCAAGGTACGCACGATCAGCGATGCCGACGCGCAGCGCCTGCGCCAGCTGGAATACCAGGCCTACCGGCTGATGCCGGAAGTGGCCGGGCTGGCCCGCGATTCGGTCGAGGTGACCTTCGATGCGCTGTCCGGCGTGGTCGAGGCGATGACCGGCAGCAAGCGCAAGGCGCGCAAGGTGGACGATTTCCGCAGCGAAGCGATCGCCCATGTCGATCGCACCCTGGGTCGCGGTCGCTGGGATCAGGAAGTCTTCGACGAGAAGTTCGAGGAGAACATCGAGAACGCGGCCGAATCGATGGCCTCGATGATCGGGCGCAGCGCATTGTGGAGCGTGTTCACCGGCCGCGCTGGGCAGTTGGAAGCGCGCGCGGACAAGATGGATCGAGAGCTGGAGCAGATGCTGGAAGTGCGCACGAAGGCCATCGAGGCGCGCGCGGACGGCCTGTGCGCGCAGGTCCGTGCCATCGATGCCGTGCAGGCGGGGCTGGAGTATCGCCACGACGGCCAACCACTGCGCCTGCTGGAAATCTCGGGCGATGGCGGGGACAACCAGGCGACCGTGGCCGCGCGTCCCTGAGCGACGCGATGCGGCCAGCCGGCGCGCCCGCCGCCTGACGGACGGGAAAGGAATTCAGGCCGGTCCGGTTTCAGCCACCGGGTGCACCACGAAGCCGTGCTTGCTGAAGATGCGGGCGAACTTGTCCGCGTTGCGGCCGAAATAGAAGAACGCCTGCCCGCGTGTATTGCCGGAGATGTGCTTGCGGTCCGCGTTCCAGAAACTGATGCGGTGGTGGGTGAAGCAGATGCGGGTGCAGCGCGCGACCAGCACGTTGAACCAACGGGTGTCGGTGGCGTTGTTGACCAGCACCACGCCCTCGCCGAACTGGCCGGCTTCCAGCTGATCGACGAAACGATTGACCGCGCGCGCACACAGGCCCGCCGAGTAGGGCGGGTTCATGAACACCCGTCCACGCCGGCCGACGTTCCAGTCCTCGTCGAACGCGGAACGCTCGGCGGTGAGAATCCGGCGCGCGCCGACGATCTCGTTGGCGGTTTCCGAGGTGAAGGGGTCCAGATCGATGCCACCCATCACCGCGCGCACCGAGTCCAGGTACTCCGGCGGGGTGAACCAGGAATCGGCGTCGCGGGCCTTGGCGGTCGGCACCCGGCCGATGTAGCCGAGCCGGTGGGCGCTGGCGGTGGACACCGGGAGCGCGACGATGTTGGTGCGGGGCGTCTTGGGCATGGTCGGGCATTCTATGCGCGCACGAGCCGGCTGTGCGCAGACATCGGTCTAGCGCAGCAGGATCCGCAGATCGCGGTTGGCGGCGGCGGCGTTGCCGCTGTAGTCCAGTGCGGTGATCCGGATCAGGTACTCGCCGGCGGGCAGTTCCGTGGGTTGCCACGCTCCGGCTTCCACCACGCCATCGCGGATCCGGTTGGTCACCACGTACTGGAAGCGGGTGATGGCGCTGCCGTGCACGGTGATGCCGCTGTCCGGCGCGTAGGCGAGCATCACCGCGTCCGGATCCGGCGGCATGCGGTTGAACTCGATGTTCATTCGCGGCGCCTCGTGGCCGGGCAGGGGCCTGCCTTCGGCGTCCAGCAGCTGGTAGCCCAGCGCGTACAGCCCCAGCCGGCGGCGCGGCAGGTTGCGATCGACCTGATCCCAGGCTTCGGCCACGATCTGCACACCGGACAGTTCGCGCGGCACGATCAGCCGGCCGCCTTCCTTTTCGGTCAGTGGCTGGCCCAGGGTATCGAGCAGGTGGATGCCGTCGATGCGCGGTGGCTGGTGATCGGCATAGCCGGCGAAACCCAGTGCGATCGCGTTGCGCTCGTAACCGCTGGCGCCGACGCTCAGGTGCACGTGCGCCATCGGATTGATGGTGCCCAGCACGTCGCCGGCGTGGAAGCGGGTGCCGCGCCGGACCCGGATGCGTTCGGGCTGGCCGGCTTCGTCCATCAGCAACTGGAAGCGCGGATCGGTCACCTCCCCGCGCGCGCTCCGGCCCACCCGCATGTGGATGTAGGCCAGCATGTCCAGCCCCATCCCCTCGCCCTGCCCGCCATGTCCCCACGCGGCATAGGGGCTGCTGACCTTGCCGTCGGCGATCGCCAGCACCGGCTGGCCGATGTCGCCGCGGATGTCCAGCCCGCTGTGCAGGTGGTCGCGGTTTTCCTTGCGGAAATTGCCGCGCACTTCGCCCAGCGTGCCGACCACTTCGTGCCAGCCGTCCTGCGGATGCAGCGGCCAGCGTCCCTGCGTGTCCGGCAGCGGCGCGTGCGGAGCGGGACCGGCGACCGGGGGCGGCGGCGTGGCGGTACGCGGCGCGATGCGGTGCACACGGTAACCGGTGGCATCGGTGGCGTGCAGCACGCCGCGCCCATCCAGCGCCAGACCAGCCGGGCGCGAGAGACGCTCCTGCTGCGCCAGCCCGGTGATCACGCGGATATGGCCGTCGGTGGCGATCTGGAGGATGCGGCCGCCGCTCATTTCCGACACATACAACACGCCGTCGCGGGTGATCGCCAGCGCCAGCGGACGGCCGATGCCGGTGGATCCATCCGGCCACCAGGTCCTGGCGGTGCCGACCACGCCATCGGCGGTGACATGGCGGATTGCGTTGTTGCGCAGATCGGCCACCCACAACACCCCCTGCCGATCGATCGCCAGCGCGGTGGGCGTGTCGAAACGCGCCGCCGCTCCCACGCCGTCGACGAAGCCGGGATACCCGCCACCGGCCAGCGTGGTGACCTGGCCGTCAGGCGAGATCACCCGGATACGGTCGTTGTAGGTGTCGGCGACGTACACCCGTCCCCGCGCATCCACCGCCACGCCGGTCGGTCCGTCGAACCTCGCCTGCGCGGCCGCGCCGTCGCGATGGCCGGCGGTGCCGTCGCCGGCCAGCGTGCTGACGATGCCCTGCGGCGTGATCCGGCGGATGGCGTGGTTGCCGGTGTCGGCGACATACAGATTGCCGGCGCGATCCAGCGCCAGTCCGGACGGCGTGTGGAACGCCGCCGCGGTGCCCGCGCCGTCGCGGAATCCCTCCCCCGAACCGGCCAAGGTCGCCACCTGCCCGTCGCGGCCGATCCGGCGGATGCGGTTGTTGTCGCCGCCATCGGCCACGTAGACGGTGCCGTCGCCCGCCATCGCGATTCCGTAGGGATCGGCGAAGCGCGCGGCGGCCGGCGGGCCGTCGCGATCACCCCGGATGCCGTCGCCGGCAATCAATTCGAGCTGCGCGGCCCAGCCCAACGGCGTCGGTGCAGGTCCGACGCGCGGCTTCACCGCGGGTGCGAAGGGATCGAAGAAGAACGTGGCCGCCAGGGCCAGGGCAGTCAGGCCGATGACCAGACCCAACCAGGTTTTGCGCGTCATGCCGGTACGGGCTCCTGTCGAACGGCGCGGCAGCCATCGTGGCGCGGCGGTCGTGGCGATGGTCACATTCTTGCATGCGCCGACGCCCTCGTCCGCCGGGATCGCTAACATCACGGTCCATGTCTTCCGACCCCGTCCACGACGCCGCCCTCCCTGTCACCGCACCCACCTGGCCGCGCCGGCTCGCCACCGCGACACAGGTGACGTGCCTCGTGTTCCTGGCGATGGCATCGCTGCTGCAATTCCTGCGTACGGATCTGGACTGGCAACGCACGCCGCTGAGTTTCTATCTGGTCGGTCCACACGGTCCGCTGCTGCAGGCGGCATACCTGTTGCTGGCATCGGGATTGATCGGACTGGGCGTGTCGGCGTATCGCAGCGGCGCGGCGCAGGCCCGCAGCGCGGCTCCGCTGCTGCTGTTCGTGGTGGCCGGCGTCGCGCTGGCGATCACGGCGTTGGCGCAAACGCCTTTTCCCGGACGTCCATTGACCTTGCAGGGCCTGGTGCACGGACTCGCGGCGCAGACCGCGTTCCTGTGCGTCACCGTGGCGATGCTGTTGCAGGCCTGGCGCTGGCGTGCCGATCCGGGCTTCCGGCACCGCTTCGCGCCCGCGTTCTGGCTGGCGGTGCTGTGTTTCCTCGCGCTGTGGACACACGTGCTGGTCCGCGATCTGCCGAGGGGCGCCAGCCAGAAGGCCGTCATCGCGCTGATCGGCCTGTGGCTGGTGCTGGCAGCCGGCTGGGTGGGTCGCGACCGGCGCGGATGATTCAGCGCGCGGTCTTGCCGCCCAGGTGGCGCGAGAGGAAGGCCAGCAGGCGCGTGTAGTACTCACGCCGGTGCTCTTCGGTATAGAAACCGTGGCCTTCGGTCTTGTAGTACAGGGTTTCCACCGGCACGCCGGCCTGCTTCAACGCTTTCTCCATGCGCTCGGAATGCGCGAGCGGCGCGCGCTCGTCGCGTCCGCCGGCGGCGAGGAACACCGGTGCCTTGATGCGCGCGGCCAGGGTGGTGGGCGAGCGCTCGGCCAGGCCTTCGGGCGGCCCCATCCACTCGCCCGCCCAGGTCTTGCCCGAACGGCTGCGGTTGGATTGGCGCCTGTGCATCAGGCGCAGGTCGTACACGCCGACGTAACCGGCCGCGCAGCGGTACAGGTCCGGTTCCCGGGCCGCGCCCAT
Source organism: Pseudoxanthomonas beigongshangi (assembly GCF_016820515.1). Lineage (GTDB taxonomy): Bacteria > Pseudomonadota > Gammaproteobacteria > Xanthomonadales > Xanthomonadaceae > Pseudoxanthomonas_A > Pseudoxanthomonas_A beigongshangi. The sequence goes on from NZ_JADHDV010000003.1 coordinate 185,543, forward strand.
CAACGCCGCGTAGCCGCCATAGCTGCCGCCGTAGATGCAGATGCGCGCGGGATCGGCGATGCGCTGTTCGATGGCCCAACGGGTGGCGTCGGTGAGGTCGTCCTGCATCCGGCCACCCCACTCGCGCGCACCGGCCTGCACGTGCGCGCGTCCGTAGTTGCCGGAACCGCGATAGTTGACCCGCAGGACCGCGTAACCGGCCTCGGCGAGCATCTGTGCCTCGCTGTCGAATCCCCATTCGTCGAAGATGCCGAACGGGCCACCATGCGGAAGCAGCACCATTGGCGCCTGCGCCGCGGCGTTGCGCGGCAGGGTGAGGTAGCCATGCAACGGCAGGCCATCCCGCGCCTTCATCTGCACCAGGCGGGTGGGCAGGACCACCGCGGGATCAAACCATTCGCGGGTGGAGAACACCCGGTCCGCCTTCTTCTCGACGGTGTCGAACAGGAAGTAGTCGCCGTGGTTGCGGTCACTCCACACGAACAGCAGCGCCAGCCGGCCATCCGCGGTGATCGAGGTCATGTGGACGCCATGCCCCGGGAACGCGCGTTCCAGCGCGCGGTAGAACCGCGCGGTCTTGCCCTTTTCGTCGAAGAAGGCGTTGCGGACGCCCTCATGCACATAGGACACGCCAATCGGGGTTCGTCCATCGACGTCGTAGAGCGTGCGGAAGGGGTCCACGACGCGGTCGCGCAACAGCTCGGTATATGTGCCGTCGGCCGGATTCCAGGCGACAACCGCGTCCGGGCCGTTCTTCTGCTCCACCTGCAGATAGGCGGTGCCGCCGTCGGCCGAGAATCCGAGCGGGAACTCGCGATGCCCGGTCTCGTTCTCGTCGTTGATCAGGCGCCATTCGGCCCGGTCCCCGTCGCGATAGTAGAGCCGGCTGGCGTTGTCCACGTCGGCGCCGTGCGCGAAGCGGACCACGCCCGCCCGGTCGGTGGTGAAATCCGCCCGCCGCACCGGCGCGGTCGCCACGGTGATTCGCCGTCGCGTGTAGATGTCGAGCCGGTCGATCGAGATGTAGGGATCGGTTGTCAGCGGCATCGCGGCAACCAGCACGTTGCGCTCGTCATCCGGCAGGGTGTCGGTGAGAAAGACCGCGCGCGGCGGGCCGGGCGTGTCCGTACGGCTGCCGATCTCGCCGGTACCGAACGGACTGGCCAGCAGGCGCGCGCCGCTGCCGTCGGCATTCACCGCATGCAGTTGGCCAAGCACCGACGGTTGGTCGCGTGAACCCAGCTTTTCGGCCATGGATACGACCACGCGCTCGTTGTTGGCCCACCAGAAATCGTCCACCACCGAATCGCGATCGCCGCCAATCTTGGCGGTGACCGCGCGATCCGAGCGCCGGATGATCGCCAGCACGGTGCGATCCTCGAGCGGCACGGTGACCGCGTAGTAGTCCCCGCTGGGGGAGATCTTGATCCGTTCGAACTGATCCGGCCGCAGATACGGCGCCAGATCCACGTTGGTGCCCGCATCGCTCCCCTGCGCCCACGCCGCCATCGGCACCAGGCACAACAACAACCCACCCCAAGTCCGCTTGCGCATTCCGATTCCGAATCCCTGGCAGTCCTCCGCATGCCCCGTGCATGCGCCTCCCCGGGGCGCATCGTCGCAGTTGGCACGCTTTCCGTCCACGGTCGGGCCGGGTCAACAACTGACGTGACGCGGCGTCGGCGTCACCTCCGCTGCTGGCCGCCGCTTGTCGCATGTCGTTGAAAAGGCGGAATTTCCTGCAATGGCACGAAGCCTGCGTATTTCCAGGCGTGGGGATGGAGAGGTGCGGGACGCAGGGAGGAGCAAGGGCTGGTGCGATCCCGTTGGGGAACGGGGCGTGATGTCCGGCGGAGGCCGGATGACAGGGGGCCAGCCTGATCGGAGCACGGCCGTACAGGGGCGGCCGTGGCTCCGCGCGAATTCCGGTCGAAGGCGTGCCTATTCGCCGTCCACGCCCGCCAGATCCATCACCCACTTGGGCACCGCAGGCTCGCCGGCGTAGAAGGTCTTCGGTTTCTTTTCGGCCATCGCCCAGCGGTGCAGCCAGCTCGGGCCGAAGCGTCCGTCATAGCCTTCCTCGCCGCGCCGGTAGGCGGGATCGCGCAGGGCTTGTTCCAGCGTCACGAAGGTGTAGCCGCGACGACGGGCGCCGTCGATCAGTCCGGCGAACGCGACCGCGTTGAGTTCGTTGGCATGCATCAGCCAGACCTGCGGCAATGCATAGCCCAGCAATGCCTGTGACTGCTGTTCGTAGTAGTCGAGCTTGTTGAGCATGTAGGGCACGTAGCCCTTGCGCAGGCGTTCGAGCGTGGCGTCGCGATCGGTGCTGGCGGTCCGCGCCACCACGTTGGCGTAGGCAAAGGCCCAGACCCATTCGCCGTTGTCGACCGTGACCGGGGCGACGCGATAACCATGCGTGCCAAGGAACGCCGTCAACGCGGCGCGGTCGGCCGGCGTGCGGCCCGCGCGCAGGTAGGGATGGCGGAACCAGCGCGGCGCCTTGCCCTGTTCGGCCAGCAGCGGGCGCAGCACGCGTTCGCCCTTGAGGATGTTCTCCTCGAACGCGGGCAAACCGACTTCGTGCAGATCCACGTGATCGAAGGTGTGGTTGCCCAGTTCATGGCCGGCGTCGCGCCAGTCGCGCAGCATCCGCAGGCGTTCGGGCTGCACCACGCCGTCCACTTCCAGCTTGCCCTCGTTGACGAAGCCCACCACCGGCACGTCCGCCTTGCGCAGTTGCGCCATCAATCGCGCATGCCATTCCGGCAAATCCGCCACCGGCCTTTCGCCCAGGCGCTGCCAGGGCAGGTCATCGATGGTGACGGCGATGCGGCGATCCGGGGCGGTCGCCGTGGTGGACTCCCGCATGGCCGCCGGTTCGGCGGTGCGTGCCGTGCAGGACAACGCGCAGGACAACAGGACGAACATGGCACAGCACAGGTGGATCGCGCGCATCGGCACCGCCCGGAAAGAAGGATGGCGCCGAGCTTATCCCGTGCCGGGTCATCGCCGCCTGTGCCGGCGGCCGGTGTTCATGCCGTGGCCACCGCCGGCGCCAGCAGCCGTTCGATCTTCGAATGCAGATCGGGATGCGCGGGCACGCGCAGGCCGAACTCGCGATGCAGCACCTGGATCACCGCATCCGCACCGGCCAGTGCATGGCGCTCGCTGGCGGCGCCCATCCGGTGGATCGCGAAGCTGCCCCCCTTGAGGGTCTTGCGCCAGCCCGGGCCGGTGCGCGCCACCCGCAGTTGATCGCGGAACGTCGAATCCGGATGGGTGGACACGTACCAGTTGCCCACCACGAAATCGATGTCGGCCTGTCGCTGCAGGTCGAATGCGTACAGCGGCCGCCACTCCCCGGCCACCCGCGCGCGTAGGGTGTACTGGCCTTCGCCGGATTCCAGCCGATAGACCTCGTGCGGCGTGGACTGCGCCTCGGTGCTTTCCAGTTGCAGCGGCGCGGTGGGCACCATGCCGCCGAAGCCGACATCGGTGATCCACGACTCGCCATCGATTTCCACCAGCACCAGCATGTGGGTGCGCGCGGGAACGATGTCGGCCGCGCCGTCCATCAGCACCCGCCCGGTCAGTCCGCGCGCCTCGAAGCCGAGCCGTTGCAGCAGGGCCAGGAACAGGCGGTTGAGCTCGAAACAGTAGCCGCCGCGACCTTCGAACAGCAGTTTGCGTTCCAGTGCCGGCAGGTCCAGCGGCACCGGCAGGCGCAGCAGGGTCGAAAGCGTCTCGAAGGGAAACTCGGCGGTGTGCCGCTGCTGCAATTCGCGCAAGGTCTCCAGCGTGGGCGGCGGCGCGGCGGCATGACCGAGCCGTTGCAGGTAGGGATAGGCGTGCTGCAGGGTCGGGATCATGGGCATGGCGGGGATCGGGGGGAATGCCACTGTGCGCCCTCAAGCCCGCTTGAGGTCAAGGCCGCCCGGCGACCGCGCCCATCCGCGGTCGCCCGTCCGCCCGTCCGCCCGTCCGCCCGGTCGCCGCGCGAGCGGGCGTTTCAGGCTGCCGCACCCACGCTATCGCGCCTGTCGGAACCGCCAGCCGTAATTGTTGCCCGGCAGGACCGGCAGGGTGTTGCGATAGGCGCGCATGCGTTCCTCATTGGTCGGGGCCGTTGGAACCGCGTGGCGCGCGGGATGCTGCAGCGAAAGGAACGCCAGCGGCCCCAGGGTGGCCCGCATGGCGCGGATGAAGTCCGAATCGTTCATGGCGCACCTGCCTCTGTCGTGGCGATGGCGCACCTGGTGCGGACGGGGAAGGAACCGCCCGCAGGCCGGTGCTTCGATCGGAACAACGCGGCGGCCCGCGGGGAACGGCCAGCGGCGCCAGCGACCGGGCGATGCCGCACCGCAACTCGCATGTAAACGTTTACATCACTAGTATCCGGGCATCCGCGGGGTCCCGCGGCCTCCCCGCCACGCTCGAGGGCTCGCGATGTCCGGTTCCACCGTTGTCCGCCGCACCCGCCTCACCCTTCGCCACGGACTGGCCCTGACCGCCCTGCTCGGGCTTCCGCTGGCGCAGGCCCAGCAGCCGCTGCCGCCGCGCGCCGAATGGAAGGCCAGCAGCTCCTCCACGACCAATCCGGCCATGGCCCCGGCGATGGGCGTCGACGGCAATCCCAAGACCTACTGGGGCGGGCCGTTCTCGGCCGGCCACTGGTACCAGGTGGATCTGGGCCGCACCACGCCGGTGGGCGGCGTCCTCATCCGGTGGGAAGGCGGCTTCGCCACCCACTACCTGATCCGCTACTCCAACGATGGCCAGCAATGGCAGGACGCGGTGCGGGTGACCGGCGGCAAGGGCGGCATCGAGTACGTGATGTTCCCGGCGGTGCAGGCCCGCTACCTGCGGCTGGCCGCGCCGGATCGCACGGCCGACTGGGGCGTGTCGGTGGGCGAGTTCGAGCCGGTCGCGCACGCGCCACGCCTGCGGGGCGTCCTGGGCGATGGCGATACCGACGCGCTGTGGATCGGCCGCGCGGCGCGCGTGCTGGACAAGCGTCGGCCGCTGGAAATCGAACTGCCGCGCCCGCTGGCGCTGGCAGGCCTGGAAGTCACCTGGAAAACCCCGCCCGGCCGCGCGCGGCTGGAGGCGCGCGGCGCGGACGGGCGCTGGACGCGGTTGGCCGAGGATCCGAATGTCGAAGGCACTTCTTCCTTTCTCGCCGCACCGGAGGTCCACGAGGCCACCGCGCTGCGGCTGGTGACCGAAGGCGGCGACGGCGCGATCGTGGATCGCCTGCAGTTGCTCGGCCCCAAGCGGCTGATGACACCGATGCGGCGCTACGAGATCGCCGCCACGCGCCGTCATGGCGAGTTGTTCCCGTCGTCGCTGAAACAGCAGCAGGTGTACTGGACCACGGTCGGCATTCCGGCCGGCCTGCAGAAATCGGTGTTCGACGAGTACGGCAACCTGGAAGCGTTCAAGGGCGCGCCGCTGGTGCAGCCGGTCTGGCGCGATCGCAGCGGTCGCGCCGCGGCGGCGTTCAACGCGGATTTGCGCCACAGCCTGCGCGAGGGCTGGATGCCGATGCCGGCGGTGGAATGGTCGCCGCAGCCGGGGCTGTCGCTGCGCAGCGAGGCCATCGCGATCGAACAGGACGGCGCGCCGGTCACCCTGGTCCGGTATCGCCTGCGCAACACCGGTGATCAGCCGGTGGACGGGCAACTCTCGCTGCTGACGCGGCCGATGCAGATCAGTCCGCCATGGCAGAACGGCGGCTTGTCTCCCTTGCATGCCATCGCGGTGGAAGACGATGCGGTGCGGGTGAACGGGCGACGGCTGTTCCAGTCGCTGACGCCGCCCTCGGGTGGGGGCGTATCCGCATTCGGCGCGCACGGTGAAGGCGAGATCACCCGCCACGCGGCGCAGGGCGATGTGCCCGCGCAGCGCAGCGTGGAGGACCCGGATGGCCTGGCCGCGGCGATCCTGCAATATCCGGTGAAGCTGCGGCCCGGCGAGCACCGCGACGTGGTCATCGCGTTCGCGCTGGGCAACACGCGCCTCGACACCCAGGCCCGGCAATGGCCCGACGCGCCCACGCTGGATCGGGCGGCGTTGACCGCCGGCGGCGATCCCGGCGTCGCCTTCGACACGCTGGCCGACACCCTCGCGCAGCAATGGCAATCGCGCCTGGGCCGGATCGGCCTGAGCCTGCCGGACGCCTCGCTGGTGGACATGCTGCGCGCGCAGGCCGCCTACATGCTGATCAACCAGAGCGGCCACGCGATGCAGCCGGGCCCGCGCAACTACAACCGTTCCTTCATCCGCGACGGCGCCGCCACCGCGGCGATCCTGCTGCGCATGGGCATGGGCAGGACCGCCCGCGACTACCTGCAGTGGTATGCGGGCCATGCGGTGCATCCGAACGGGCTGGTCTCGCCGATCCTCAACGACGACGGTTCGGTGAACACCGGCTTCGGCTCGGATCTGGAGCACGACAGCCAGGGCCAGTTCGTCTGGCTGGTCGCGGAAATCGCGCGGCTGGACGGCGGCGCGGCCAGCGTCCGCGACTACCAGGACGAAGTGAAGCGCGCGCTGCGCTTCCTGCAGGAACTGCGCGAACGCACGATGGTGCCCGGTTACCTGGCCGACCGCGAGGCGCCGGAACGCTTCCACGGCATCATCGCGCCCTCGATCAGCCACGAAGGCTACCCGGTGCCGACCCACAGCTACTGGGACGACTACTGGGCGCTGAAGGGCTGGCACGACGGGGCGTGGCTGGCCGAGCAATGGGGCGACCGGGAAACGGCGGTGTGGGCGCGCGAACAATACGCCGCGCTGCGCGATTCGATGTCGGCGTCGATGCGGGCGACGATGAAATGGAAAGGCATCGACTACATTCCGGCTTCCGCCGATCTGGGTGACAGCGATCCCACCAGCGTCTCGATCGGCCTGGATCCGACCGGCCAGCAGGACCTGATGCCGGCCGATGCGCTGGCGCGTACCTTCGCCCGCTACCTGGCCGACGTGCGCAAGCGCACGCCCGATGCGCTGTACGCCTACACGCCGTACGAAATGCGCAACGTGCTGACCTACGTCCACCTGGGACAACCGGCCGAAGCCAACGAACTGCTGCAGGATCTGGTTCGCCATCGCCGTCCCGCCGAGTGGCAGGTGATCGCGGAGGTCGTCTATTCGGATCTGCGCCACGCGATCTACCTGGGCGACATGCCGCATACCTGGATTGGTTCGGAATACGCGCGTTCGATTTTCGGCATGCTGATGTACGAAGCCGACGATCACCTGTCGCTGCTGCCGGGTACGCCTCCGGAGTGGGTCGCGGGCGAAGGTCTGTCGGTCGATGGCCTGCCCACGGCCCATGGCACGCTGAAGATGCGCGCGCGCCGCGAAGGCGGACAGTTGCGTGTTTCGCTGGGCGAGGGACTGCGCGCCGACATGCCCGTCATGGTCAACTGGCCCGGCCGCTCCGCGCCGAAGCAGGTCACCGTCGATGGTCGCCGCGTTCGCGATTTCGACGCCAACGGCGTGCGCCTCGCGCGTCCCTTCAAGGAATTGATCGCGCAATGGTAGAGCCGGGCTTGCCCGGCTGCTGTTGTGCGCCAGACCGGACGCCCCGGGTAGCGGAGCGAGCTCCGCTCTACGAGGTGTAGAGTCGGGCTTGCCCGGCTGCTGTTGCGCGCCAGACCGGATGCTCCGGATAGCGGAGCGAGCTCCGCTCTACGAGGGTGTAGAGCCGGGCTTGCCCGGCTGCTGTTGCGCGCCAGACCGGACGCCCCGGGTAGCGGAGCGAGCTCCGCTCTACGAGGTGTAGAGCCGGGCTTGCCCGGCTGCTGTTTCGTGCCAGACCGGATGCTCCGGGTAGCGGAGCGAGCTCCCCTCTACGGGGTTGCGAGGCGTTCCTCGATGGCCGAGAACGCCGAACGTCCCCCGGCGCGCGCTTCGGGAACGCCGGTGACGAAGTAGGCCACGCCCGTGCCGGTCACCGGATCGACCCAGAGGCCGGACAGCAGGCCATAGGCCGAGCCGGAATGGCCGAAGCGTTCGATGCCATCGCCGAACGGATCGTCGTGGCATCCCTCGCGCGGCGTCGCCAAGGTCTGCACCGCCAATCCGTAGCGACAGAAGAAGCCGCGTCCGCCCTGCCCGCTTTCGTCCTCTTCCGACGTCAGGCCGGTACCGGGTGAATAACGCCACTGCGGTTCCACCAGGGTACGCACCGATTCCGGACGCAACAGGCGGACCCCGTCCACCTCGCCTTCGGACAGCAGCAGGCGGCCGATTTTCGCCAGCCCGTTCGCCGAGATCCGCAGGCCTCCCTGCGGCGAGAACAAGGCGCCGTTGTCGCCGGCCCGCCATCGCGCCAGATCGCAGCTGCCATCAGCGGCAGGGACCACCGGGCATTCCGGCCGGTGCCCGCGATTGTCGTCACGTACCGGCTGGCGGCCCTCGTCATACAGCACCACGGCGCGTGCGGCGGTCGCGTCATCGCAACTGGCCCAGTTGAAGCATCCATCGATATCCAGCGGCAGCAGCACCAGGCGCTGCATCAGTCTGTCGAAACGCTCGCCCGTGGCCTTTTCCATCACCGACGCGACCAACGGAAAATCCAGGTTGGCGTAGCGGAAAAACGTGCCCGGCGCGTGTGCCGGATCCCAGGCGCGCGGATCGGCCAATACATCCTGCAACAAGCCGCCCAACGGCACCTGGTAGTAGCCCGCCGCGTCGGTCAGGCCGGCGCGGTGCGAGAGCAGCAGGCGCAGGGTGATCGGTGTATCGGGGAAAGCCGGGTTGCGCAGCCGCCATCCCAGCCAGCGCGACACGTCGGCATCCAGATCCAGTTGCCCCGCCTCGACCAACCGCATCACTCCGATGGCGGTGACCAGCTTGGATATCGAGGCGATGCGCACCGGATCCGCTGCCGTCACCGCGCGGTTCGCGGCGATGTCGGCCAGCCCGCGCGCATCGGTGGCGGTGATGCCTTCGCGATCGAAGACCACGCGGACGGTGGCGATGGGCTCGTTGGCATGCAACGGCATCGCGGCAAGCAACACCCCAAGCAGAAACCCGGTACGCACCATCATGCTCTCCTGTGAAATCGGGCGGCCCATGCGAGCGGGCCATGCAACGCCTGCCGCGCCATGGGTTGAAGCCTACTGCATCGCCTTCCGGCAGACGACCGCCACGGCGGTGAACCGGAACACCGCGTGGTGGATGGCGCGCCGTTGACGCGGCGCGTCATCGCCAGCACTCGATGCCGTGCGGCGAGTCGCGAACGAAGGCGACGGGCGTCGTGTTCTAATCCACACCATGCCCCCCTCGCCCACCCTCGACGATCTGCGCCGCCATGCGGTGGCGCGCACGCTGTTCACGCCGACCACGCTGCTGACCGCCATCCGCCGCCTGGGCTTCGTGCAGGCCGATCCGATCCGCGCGCCCGCGCGGGCGCAGGACCTGACCCTGCGCCATCGGGTGAAGGACTACCGCGCGGGCGATCTCGAGCGCCGCTACACGCGACTGCCGGTCGAGGAGGATTGCCTGGTCAACTACGGATTCCTGCCGCGCGAGCATCTGGCGCTGATGCATCCCCGGGTGTCGTCACGTCCCTGGGACGCGCAGACGCGCCGCAAGGCGGCCGATGTGCTGGCGTTCGTGCGCGAACGCGGCGCCGTGCATCCACGCGAGGTCGAACAGGCGTTCGCGCATGGCCGGGTGACCAACTACTGGGGCGGCACCAGCAACGCCAGCACCCACCTGCTCGATGGCATGCATTACCGCGGCATGCTGCGCGTGCAGCGTCGCGACAGCGGCACCCGCATCTACACCGCCGCCGAGCATCCGGTCGCCGACGACAGCGAGGCGGCGCGCGTCCAGCGCGCCGCCGCCCTGCTCGATCTGGTCGTGCGCAAGTACGCGCCCTTGCCTTCGGCCAGCCTGACCTACCTGGCGCGGCTGCTGGGCTATGGCGCCCCGCATCTGGCCGCGCAGATCCAGATCGCGCTGCGGCAGGCGCGCGCGCAACTGGCCAGCGGCACCATCGACGGCACCACCTGGTATTGGCCGGCCGATGAGAATCCGTGCTCGCGGCGTTCCCAGGCGGACGAGCGGGTGCGCCTGCTGGCCCCGTTCGATCCGGTTGCCTGGGATCGCCGCCGCTTCGAATTGTTGTGGGGCTGGACCTACAAGTTCGAAGCCTATACGCCGGCGGCCAAGCGTCGTTTCGGTTACTACGCGCTGCCGCTGCTGTGGCGCGATCAGATGGTCGGTTGGGCCAACGTCACCGCGAAGGATGGCCGCTTGCAGCCAAGCTTCGGCTATGCCGATCGTTCTCCGGCGAAAGACCCGGCTTTCCGCCGCGCCCTCGAGGATGAACTGGACGACATGACCCGGTTTCTTGCCGGGCATGCCTCCGCCTGATCGCCAGGGGATGTGCCATCGCCGGGAACGGTGGCGCGGAGCGCCGATGCCAGCCTGACCGCGCAGGCGCCACGATTGTCCACAACGCCGGGGCGCCGAACTACTTCAGGCACGCACCCAACTGGTTCTCCGCATACCACAGCGCGCGCCGCGCCTGGTCGTAGGCCGCGTCGCCACGGCGCGGCAGCATCTGCCGGGCCATGATCGGGTCCGCACCATGGGCCAGTGCGTACTCGACCTGTTCCAGTTCGGTCAGGTGGGTACGGGCGGTAGCCAGCAGTTTCTGCACTTTCGCCGCCTCGCACGAAGCGGCGCGTTTCTGCAACGCTTCCAATGCGGTGCGGATGCGACGGCTGGCTTCGCCCGACAGGCCCGGCACCTTCTCGTGCGCGATGGGCGCCGCCTTGTAGGCATTGCCGGTTTCCGCGCGTCCCAGGTCCGAGGCCTGCTCGTAGGCCTGCGGTTTGAAACCCACCTCCGGCGGCGGCCGCGCCCGTACCGTCTGCCGCTCTTCGCCGAAGATCTTCTTGCCGATCGCCGCCAGGCCATCGCCGAGTTTGCGCGCGGCCTGCTGGCCGAGGGTGCCGTCGCTGGCCCAGGTACCACCGAACGGACTGTCGGGATCGGTTTCGATGGGATTGGGCGGATACAGCAGATCCCGCGCGCGCTTGAGTTCGCGTTCGTTGGGCAGGCCCGGCGGATTGGCCGGAGGCTCGTTCTTCGCCATCGGATCGATGCGTGCCTGTGGCGGCAGCCTGGCCCGGCCCGTGTCGCGGTCGTACAGGCGATCGACGACCCGGTTTTCCTTGGGAACGAGTGTCGCGGTACGCCTAGCTTCCGGCCGCACCATGCTCGCCGGCTCAGGCGTGCGGGGCGACGCGATCGTGTCCGCTGATGGCGTCGTGGCGGCGTCCGGCGATCGGCGAACATCGGCCGGAGGATGCGTGACGGGCGACCAGCGCGGCCGTTCCAGATAGACCACCCGCAGCGAATCATCGTCGCGCGCGGTGGGCAACATGGGTCCTCTCAGCAGCAGCTTGCCAATCAGCAGCAGGATGGCGGCAGCGGTGGCCGCGGCGATGACGCGTGAGGCGGATTCATCGGGATAAGTGAATCTCACGCGATCTACTGCCTTCGGAGCGATGGTGGTCATCCGCTTCAACGCGCGGACAGGATGCCGGTTGACCGATATTGCCTGTGCAAGTTCCCATCATTTGAAGCCCCATGCCGGAACCGGCGCGTCGGCGTTTTACTGATGTTCATGCGCTCACGTCGGCACGATGTTTGTTTTTCGTTTTGCACCCGGCGAATGCCGTACGGCCTGGACGGCATGCGGGAACGATCAAGCCGCCATGCGAAAGCGCGGCGCTGCATCCTGTCCTGTGAAAGCGCACGCGGGATTCATGGATGGCGTGAAAAAGAAAAAAAAGGCGGCCCGTGGGCCGCCTTTTTCATGAAGCCGCTCCGCCGGTTCAGACGCCGATGGGGTTGGCCTTCTCCACATCGATCTTGTACTGCTTGATCGCGCGGGCGACGTCCTTTCCGGTCATCTTGCCTTCCTTCGCCAGCGCCGCGATCGCGGCATGGGCGATGTAGTAGCGGTCGACCTCGAAGAAGCGGCGCAGGTTGGCGCGGGTGTCGCTGCGGCCGAAGCCGTCGGTGCCCAGCACGGTGTACTGCGTCGGCACGAAGGCGCGGATCTGGTCGGCATAGCCGCGCACGTAGTCGGTGGCGGCGATGGCCGGGCCCTGGCGACCTTCCAGTTGCTCGGTCACGTAGGCCTTGCGCGGCGCCTTCGCTTCCGGATTCAGGCGATTCCAGCGCTCGACATCGAAACCGTCGCGACGCAGCTCGTTGAAGCTCGGGCAGGACCAGATGTCGGCGGTGACGCCGAAATCCTTGTCCAGCAGTTCCGCCGCCGCGATCGCCTCGCGCAGGATGGTGCCGCTGCCGAGCAGTTGCACGCGCAGCTCGCCCTTCTTCGGCTTGCCCGCGTCCTTCAACAGGTACATGCCCTTGATGATGCCCTCGGCCGCACCTTCCGGCATGTCCGGATGGGCGTAGTTCTCGTTCATCAGGGTGATGTAGTAGTACTCGTCGACCTGCTCCTGCATCATCCGCTGCACGCCGTGCTGCAGGATCACCGCGACTTCGTAGCCGAAGGTCGGGTCGTAGCTGCGGCAGTTCGGAATCGCGCCGGCCAGCAGGTGGCTGTGGCCGTCTTCGTGCTGCAGGCCCTCGCCGTTCAGGGTGGTGCGGCCGGCGGTGCCGCCGAGCAGGAAGCCGCGGGTGCGCATGTCCGCCGCCTGCCAGGCGAGATCGCCCACGCGCTGGAAGCCGAACATCGAGTAGTAGATGTAGAACGGCAGCATCGGCACGTTGCTGACCGAGTAGCTGGTGCCGGCGGCCATCCACGACGCGATCGCGCCCGGCTCGCTGATGCCCTGTTGCAGCACCTGGCCGCTCTGGTCCTCGCGGTAGTACATCAGCTGGTCGGCGTCGACCGGCTTGTACTTCTGGCCGAACGGCGCGTAGATGCCGATCTGGCGGAACATGCCCTCCATGCCGAAGGTACGCGCCTCGTCGGCCACGATCGGCACGATGCGCGGGCCGATCTGCTTGTCGCGCAGGGTGATGTTCAGCGCCTGCACGAACGCCATGGTGGTGGAGATCTCGCGCTCGCCGGTGGATTTGAGCAGGCGCTCGTAGGTCTCCAGCTTGGGGGCCTCGAACGACTCGGCGGCCTTGCGGCGGCGCTGCGGCAGGTACCCGCCCAGCGCGGCGCGGCGTTCCTTGAGGTACTGCACTTCCGGCGAATCCTCGCCCGGATGGTAGAACGGGATCTGCGAGGCTTCCTCAAGCTGCTTGTCGGTGATCGGAATGTTGAAGCGATCCCGGAAGGTGCGGATGGCGTCGTCGTCCAGCTTCTTGGTCTGGTGGGTCGGGTTGAGCGATTCGCCGGCCGAACCCATGCCGTAACCCTTGACCGTCTTGGCCAGGATCACGGTCGGCATGCCCTGGGTGTTCACCGCCTCGTGGAACGCGGCGTAGACCTTGTGCGGATCATGGCCGCCGCGGTTCAGGCGCCAGATGTCGTCGTCGGAGAGATTGGCGACCATCGCCGCGGTCTCCGGATACTTGCCGAAGAAATTCGCGCGGGTATAGGCGCCGCCGAAGGCCTTGCAGTTCTGGTACTCGCCATCGACGGTTTCCATCATCAGCTTCTTCAGCACGCCGTCGGTGTCGCGCGCCAGGAGCGGATCCCAGTAGCTGCCCCACAGCAGCTTGATCACGTTCCAGCCGCCGCCGCGGAACACGCCTTCCAGCTCCTGGATGATCTTGCCGTTGCCGCGCACCGGGCCGTCCAGGCGCTGCAGGTTGCAGTTGACCACGAAGATCAGGTTGTCCAGGCCCTCGCGGCCGGCCAGCGCGATCGCGCCCAGGGTTTCCGGCTCGTCCGACTCGCCGTCGCCGATGAAGCACCACACCTTGCGATCGGACTTCTCGATCAGGCCGCGGTGTTCCAGGTACTTCATGAACTGCGCCTGGTAGATCGCCGCCAGCGGTCCCAGGCCCATCGACACGGTCGGGGTCTGCCAGAAGTCCGGCATCAGCCACGGATGCGGATACGAGGAAATGCCCTGGCCGTCGACTTCCATGCGGAAGTTGTCCAGCTGCGCCTCGTCGATGCGGCCTTCCAGGAAGGCGCGCGCGTAGATGCCCGGCGAGCTGTGGCCCTGGATGAACAGCAGATCGCCCGGATGGTTTTCGCTGGGCGCGCGCCAGAAGTGATTGAAGCCCACGTCATAGAGGGTGGCGCCGGAAGCGAAGCTGGCGATGTGGCCGCCGAGGTCGCCGGGCTTGCGGTTGGCGCGCACCACGGTGGCCATCGCGTTCCACCGGATGATCGAGCGGATGCGCCATTCCAGCGCGGCGTCGCCGGGCGACTTGGCCTCGTTCTGCGGCGCGATGGTGTTGACGTACTCGGTGGTGGGCGAGAACGGCAGGTAGGCGCCCGCGCGGCGCGTGACTTCGACCATGCCTTCCAGCAGCTGATGTGCACGCAGGGCGCCGTTCTTCTCGATCACCGCCTGCATCGAATCGATCCATTCGCGGGTTTCCAACGGATCCGGATCGCTCTGCAGCATCTCGTTCAACCAGTTCATTACCACTCCCAATCTGTCGCGCGGGACCGCGCAGACGTTGTCGTTTTCAGGACTTTGAAGTGTAGCGCACCGCCCCTGTCCCGATCTGGCTACGCGGGCGTATGGATTCGTGATTTTTTCGTTGTCCTGGCCGGTTTGACCACACCAAAATGAGACCTCTGGCGCTGCGCGCCGGGTGCCCGGGCGACGTATCATCCGTGCGGGGGGACACATCGCAGGGATTCGGGGTGCCGCATGAAGGGAAGTCGGCAGGACGGGGCTTTGTCGCCGGAGCGAACCGGCGTGGTGCATTGGCGCCGGAGCCTGCGCACCCGCATCGCGCTGTGGTCGGGCGTGATCAACGTCGCCGTGCTCCTGCTGCTGGCGGTCGGCATCGCCTGGTTCGCGCGCCGGCTGATCATCGAGGACGCCCGCCGCGACACCATCGCCAGCACCCAGGAGGCCGCGGATCGGCTGGACACCGCCCTGCGCGCGGTCGTCATCACCACCAGCGGATTGTCCGATTTGCTGGCCAATTCCAACCTCGACCCGGCCGAGCTCACCACCACCCTGCGGGCGATGGTGCGCGCCACGCCCGGCAGCGTCGGCGGCCTGCTGGTGGTCGAACCGGAGCAGCCCGGCCAGGCCGGATTCGCGCGTTACATCAGCGCCAACGGCCGGGATCGCGATTTCATCGCCGACGGCTACGACTACCGCGCACAGGGCTGGTACCGGCGCACCGTGTCCGCGCCCGGCGGCTGGTGGTCCGAACCCTACCTCAACCGAACCGCGGGCGACGTCTGGATGGTCACCTACAACCGTCCGCTGCGTCCGCAGGGCCGCGGCGTGACGACCCGTGGCATGGTCAGCCTGGACGTCCCGCTGTCCGAACTCACCGGCAGCTTCGAGAGCCTGGCCAACCTGCCCGGCTGGCGGGTCTCGCTGGTCGCGCCGGCCGGCACGCTGGCCGCGAATCCCGATGTGGGGGTGGAAGACAACCTCACCCTGGAACAGCACATCCGTCGCGCCGGACGCCCGGACCTGCAACCGGCGGCCGACGCCGTGCGCCTGCACCAGCCACTGCAGTTGATGCATACCGACGCCCGGACCGGCGAGAAACGCTTCACCGTGGTCGAGCCGATCGGCCAGAGCGGATGGAGCCTGCTGGTGGCGCAGTCCTACGCGCTGATCATGGCGCGCCTGGATCAGGCGCTGGGCTGGCTGCTGGCCGGCGGAGCGGTGCTGGCACTGCTTTGCATGCTGCTGGTGCGGCGGCTGGCCGGCCGCATCAGCCAGCCGGTCGAACAGCTGACCGCCTCGGCCGCGTACCTGGCCGAGGGCCACTACGACACCCCGGTGCCCTATACCCGCCGCCTGGACGAGGTCGGCCTGATGGCGCGCACGCTGGAACACGCGCGCACCTCCATCCAGCGGCAGCTGGCGGAAATCGAGGAGATGGGCGCGGCCCGGCAGAAGCTGGAGAGCGAACTGGCGATCGCGCGCGACATCCAGTTGGCGATGCTGCCGCCCGGACGCGTCATCGATCGCGATGATCGCCATCTGGAAGTCTTCGCGCTGCTGGAGCCGGCCAAGGCGGTCGGCGGCGATTTCTACAGTTTCATCGAGGGCGGCGACGGTCGGCTGTGGTTCGCGATTGGCGATGTCTCCGACAAGGGCGTGCCGGCGGCGCTGTTCATGGCGCGCACGGTCACCGTGCTGGAAGTCGCCGCGCGCGCCGGAGACTCGCCTTCGGCGGTGCTGGCGGAAGCCTCGCACCGGCTGGTCGAGGGCAACGACACCTGCATGTTCGCCACCGTGCTGTTCGGCTGCGTGGATCCGCGCAGCGGGCAGTGCGTGCTGGCCAGCGCCGGCCACGACGCCCCGCTGCTGCTGCATGCCGACGGCGCCTGCGAAACGCTGCCGGTCGCCTCCGGCCCGCCGCTGGGTTTCGAGGTCAGCCAGGAATTTCCGCTGTGGCGGGGCCGGTTGCCGGCCGGCGCCACCCTGCTGGCCTACACCGATGGGGTGACCGAGGCGTTCGATCCCGCGCAGCGGGCGTTCGGCCTGGAGCGCCTGATCGACGGGCTGCGCCCGGACGAGAGCGCGCGGATGCAATGCGAGGACGTGATCGCGCGGGTGCATGGCTTCGCCCATCCGGCGCCGCAGTCGGACGACATCACGGTGCTGGCGATGCGCCTGCGCCAGGATCACCGGATTCAACCACGCGTGGAGGAGGCAGCCATATGCTGATACGCCTGATCGTGCCGGGCGAGTACGCCGGGGTGGAAGATCTCAACGCCTCGCTGGAGGCCGTGCTCAACCGCCACGGCATGGCCCGGGCCATCCGTGACGACGTAAGGCTGATCGTCGAGGAACTGGCCAGCAATGCCATCGACTACGGCGGCGAACCGGCCGCCGGCACCGCGCAGCACGAACTGTCGGTGGACATCAGCATCGAGGACGGGTTGCTGCACCTGGAATTCCGCGACACCGGCGCGCCGTTCGATCCGCTCAGCGCGCCGGAACCCGACATCGACGCCGACATCCGTGATCGCGCCATCGGCGGCCTCGGCGTCTACTTGATCCGGCAACTGGCGCACCGGATCACCTACCAGCGCATCGACGCCTGCAATGTCCTGCGCGTCAGCCTGCGCATTCCCCAACCGGAGAGCGAACCATGAGCCTCGAAATCACCCTGCTGCCGCCCGGACAGGGCAGCCAGCGCGTCGTGGTGGCCGGCCGCCTGGACACCCATACCTATGAAGATCTGGACGAAGCGCTGGCGCCGTTGATGACGGCGCAACTGCATTCGCTGGTGCTGGATCTGTCGCAACTGGAGTACATAAGCAGCGCCGGCATCCGTTCGATTTTCAAGGCCCGCAAGACCCTGGCCGCGCATGGCGGCAAGGTACTGGTGGTCAATCCGCAGCCGCAAATCCAGAAGGTGTTCGACGTGGTCAAGGCGGTGCCGCTCAACGACATCTTCGGCTCCACCGCCGAGGCCGACGCCTATCTGGACGCGATGCAGCGCAAGGTCCTGCAGGGCGATGACAGCGACTGACGCCGCCTGTCACACTGTCCGGCCTACCGGGGGCGCTCAGGGACACCGCGCATGAGTCTGGACATCGACATCTATCCACCCGTCAACGGCAACCAGTACATCGTGCTGACGGGCCGGCTGGATTCGCATACCCATGAAGCGCTGGATGACCAGCTGGAGGCGCTGCTCGCCGGCAGGCCGCAGGCGCTGGTGCTGGATCTGGCGCACCTGGAATACATCAGCAGCGCCGGCGTGCGTTCAATCCTGAAGGCACGCAAGGCGCTGGCGCCGCACGAGGGCAAGCTGCTGCTGGTGCATCCGCAGGAGCAGATCCGCAAGGTCATCGAGATCGTGCAGGCGGTGCCGATGGACAGCATCTTCGCCAGCACCGAGGAAGCCGACGCGTATCTGGATGCCTTGCAGCGGGACATCCTGGGCGGGTCGTGAGGTCGCCAGGAGCAAGCGCTCCTCAACCGCCGAATGGCAAGTCAATCCCCCTTGGTCCCCCTTTTTCAAAGGGGGAAGTGAAAGCGGGTTTCCAGGCAATCTTACAGCTGGGATAGCCCCCTTTTAAAAGGGGGCGGGCACCTGCGAAGCAGGTGACGGGGGATTTGCTTTTGGCGCCAAAGCAAATCCCCCTCAATCCCCCTTTTGCAAAGGGGGAGGTAAAAAGCGGGTTTCCAGGCAATCTTGCGGCTGGGATAGCCCCCTTTTTAAAAGGGGGCGGGCGCCTGCGGAGCAGGTGACGGGGGATTTGCTTTTGGCGCCGAAAGCAAATCCCCCTCAATCCCCCTTTTGCAAAGGGGGAGGTAAAAGCGGGTTTCCAGGCAATCTTGCGGCTGAGAATAGCCCCCTTTGAAAAAGGGGGCGGGCGCCTGCGGAGCAGGTGACGGGGGATTTGCTTTTGGCGCCGAAAGCAAATCCCCCTCAATCCCCCTTTTTCAAAGGGGGAGGCAGAAGCGGGGGTCCAGGCAATCTTGCGGCTGAGAATAGCCCCCTTTGAAAAAGGGGGCGGGCGCCTGCGGAGCAGGCGACGGGGGATTTGCTTTCAGCGCCAAAAGCGAATCCCCCTCATTCCCCTTTTTCAAAGGGGGAGGCACAAGCAGCGCTGACATAACCTCTTTGCACCGGGCCAGTGGCAGCAACGGCGAAGCATTCCCGCACACCGGCCATCCCGCCTCACGGGATGGCCATGCGCCATCTCAACCCAGGCTGGCCTTTTCCGCTTCCAGTTGCGCGCGGATCTGCGCGTCCACCGCGGCGATGGCGGTCATGTTGACCACCCGGCGCGGCGTGGCGCTGGTGGTCAGGATATGGACCGGCTTGGAGATGCCCATCAGGATCGGGCCGATGGCGACGCCATCGGTGACCACGCGCACCATGTTGTAGGTGATGTTGGCCGCGTCCAGGTTGGGCAGCACGAACAGGTTGGCGCGCCCGCTCAGGGTGCTGCCCGGCATGATGCGCTGGCGCAGCGCCTCGTCCCAGGCGGTGTCGCCCTGCATTTCGCCGTCGACGTTGAGGTCGGGCTTGCGCTTGAGCAGCAGCTCGCGCACCTGCCGCATCTTGGTCGAACCGCGGGTTTCATGGCTGCCGAAGTTGGAGTGCGACAACAGCGCGATGCGCGGTTCGATGCCGAACAGCTTCAAGCGGTAGGCCGCCTGCAGGGTCGCCTCGGCGATCTGCTCGGCGGTCGGATCTTCCTGCACGTGGGTATCCAGGAAGAAGTACGCACCCTGGTTGTTGATGACGCCGGTCATCGCCGAGGTCGACTGCACGCCCGGGTCCAGCGGAATCACGCTGCGCACGTAGCCCAGCTTCTTGTGGAAGCGGCCGACGATGCCGCTGACCATCGCGTCGGCCTCGCCGCGCGCGACCATCACCGCGGCGATCAGGGTCGGGCGCGAACGCATCAGGTTCTTGGCCGCGGCCGGGGTGACGCCGCGACGCGCGGTCAGCGCGTGGTAGTACTGCCAGTAGTCGTTGAAGCGCGGATCGTCGTTGATGTTGGTCAACTCGAAATCCACGCCGGCGCGCATGCGCAGGCCCAGGCGTTCGATGCGCGCGTCGATGACGTCCGGGCGGCCGATCAGGATCGGGAAGGCCAGGCCTTCGTCGATGACCGTCTGCACCGCGCGCAGCACCGTCTCCTCCTCGCCCTCGGCGTAGGCCACGCGCTTGCGGTCTGCGCGTGCGCGGTCGTAGACCGGCTTCATCATCAGGCTGGTGCGGTAGACGAACTGGCCCAGCTTCTCGCGGTAGGCCTGCAGGTCGGCCATCGGCCGCAGCGCCACGCCCGAATCCATCGCCGCCTTGGCCACCGCCGGCGCCAGTTCCACCAGCAGGCGCGGATCGAACGGACGCGGGATCAGGTATTCGGGACCGAAGCACGGAATGTCGTCGCCGTAGGCGGTGCCCAGGTCCGAGGCTTCGCGCCGGGCCAGATCGGCGATCGCGTGCACGCACGCCAGCTTCATCGCCTCGTTGATGCCGGTGGCGCCCACGTCCAGCGCGCCGCGGAAGATGTAAGGGAAGCAGACCGCGTTGTTGACCTGGTTCGGATAGTCAGAGCGGCCGGTGGCGATGATGCAGTCCGGGCGGACCTGCCGGGCCAGCTCCGGCAGGATTTCCGGATTGGGGTTGGCCAGCGCCAGGATGATCGGCTTGTCGGCCATGGTCGCGACCATTTCCGGCTTCAGCACGTTGGCAGCGGACAGGCCCAGGAAGAGGTCGGCGCCATCGACGATTTCGGCCAGGGTGCGCTTGTCGGTGTCGCGGGCGTAGCGCGCCTTGTCCGGGTCCAGGTGCGGGCGGCCGGTGTAGAGCACGCCGTCGCGATCCACGGCGAGGATGTTCTCCGGCTTCAGGCCCAGCGCCACCAGCATGTCCAGGCAAGCGATGCCGGCCGCGCCGGCGCCGCTGGTGGCCAGCTTGACGTCCTCGATCTTCTTGCCGACCACTTCCAGCGCGTTGACCACCGCCGCGCCGACGATGATCGCGGTGCCGTGCTGGTCGTCGTGGAAGACCGGAATCTTCATCCGCTCGCGCAGCTTGCGCTCGACGATGAAGCATTCCGGCGCCTTGATGTCCTCCAGGTTTATGCCGCCGAAGGTCGGCTCCAGGCTGGCGATGATGTCCACCAGCTTGTCCGGATCGGTCTCGTCGATTTCGATGTCGAACACGTCGATGCCGGCGAACTTCTGGAACAGCACGCCCTTGCCTTCCATCACCGGCTTGCCGGCCAGTGCGCCGATGTTGCCCAGGCCCAGCACCGCGGTGCCGTTGGAAACCACCGCGACCAGGTTGCCGCGCGCGGTCATCTCGCTGGCGGCGTTGGGATCCTCGACGATGGCCTCGCAGGCATAGGCCACGCCCGGCGAATACGCCAGCGCCAGATCGCGCTGGGTCAGCATCGGCTTGGTCGGCGAGACCTTGATCTTGCCGGGGGGCGAAAGGCGGTGGTATTCGAGGGCGGCCTGCTTGAAATCGTCGTTGGACATTACGGGCGGTCTGGGCAATAGCACGAAAGAGGCCCGATTCTACCCCCTGCGGCCGGGGTCTGCCGGCTTTCCGGTGCCATGGATCGGATGGGAAACGGCAAGGGTGAGTGGTCTCAGTCCGCGTGGGCGGGCAACGGGGATTCCAGCAGGACGTCCTCGCCCGTCGCGCCGCCGCTCAGCGCCCGATCGAGCTTCTGCCGGTCCAGCGCGCCTTCCCAGCGCGAAACCACCACGGTCGCAACGGCATTTCCGATGAAGTTGGTCAGCGAGCGGCACTCGCTCATGAACCGATCCACGCCCAGGATCAGCGCCATGCCGGCCACCGGCACGGTCGGCACCACCGACAGCGTCGCCGCCAGGGTGATGAAGCCGGCGCCGGTCACGCCCGCCGCGCCCTTGGAGCTGAGCATGGCCACCAGCAGCAGCGTGATCTGCTGGCCCAGGGTCAGATCGGTGTTGGTGGCCTGGGCGATGAACAGCGCGGCCAGGGTCATGTAGATGTTGGTGCCGTCCAGGTTGAACGAATAGCCGGTGGGCACCACCAGGCCGACCACCGATTTTTCGCAGCCCGCCTTCTCCATCTTCTCCATCAGCGAAGGCAGTGCCGATTCGGACGAGGACGTGCCCAGCACCAGCAGCAGTTCGGCCTTCAGGTAGCGCGCCAGCCGCAGCACCGAGAAGCCGCACAGGCGCGCCACCGTGCCCAGCACCACCAGCACGAACAGCAGCGAGCTGACGTAGAAGGTGCCGACCAGCCAGGCCAGGTTCGTCAGCGATTCGATGCCGTACTTGCCTATGGTGAAGGCGATGGCGCCGAACGCGCCGATCGGCGCGGCCTTCATCAGCAGGTGCACCAGCTTGAACACCGGCACGGTCAAGGCTTCCAGCAGGTCCAGCACCGGACGGCCGCGCTCGCCGGTCATCGCCAGCGCGATGCCGAACAGCGCCGCGATCAGCAGCACCTGCAGGATGTTGCCGGAGACGAACGCGCCGACCAGCGTTCCGGGAATGATGTCGAGCAGGAATCCGGTCAGGGTCAGCTCGTGCGCCTTTTCGGCGTAGTCGTGCACCGCCTTGGCGTCGAGCTGGGCCGGGTCGATGTTCATGCCCGCGCCGGGCTGGACCACGTGCGCGACCACCATGCCCACCACCAGCGCCAGGGTGGAAAAGAACAGGAAATAGACCATCGCCTTGCCGAACACGCGTCCCACCTTGCTCAGGTGGGTCATGCCGGCCACGCCGGTGACGATGGTCAGGAAGATCACCGGCGCGATGATCATCTTCACCAGCTTGATGAAGGCATCGCCCAACGGCTTGAGCTGTTCGGCGAAGGCCGGCTCGAAGTGACCCAACAGCGCGCCCAGCGCGATCGCCACCAGCACCTGCACATACAACTGGCGGTGGAGCGGCAGGCGGGGGCCGGCGCCGGCCGGAGCGGATTCGGTGGAAACGTGCATGGGACACCTCGACGAAGGTTTTCGCTTCGGTGGCTGTTGTACATCCGCGAACGCGCGGTGCCGATAACGCATTGGTACTAGCTAATCCAATGGTATTAGGCGTCGCCGCGCCGCCGGCCATGCAATCGTGGCGCCAGCCGCCACCGGCACGCGGATTCGCCGGGATTTTCCGTCCCGCGCGCAGGCGATTGGGCGGGCGCCGCAGGGTCGGGGAAAGGTTGAACAGGGTCTGGTGCATCGGACCGGTCTGCGTGACCATCCCGCCATGCCTTTCCTTCGCACGCCCCGCCGTCGCACCGGCCTGTTCCTGCTGCTGGCCGTCGTGGCGATCGCCATCACCACGCTGAGCCTGGTCGCGATGCGCCAGCTGGAGCGCCGCAGCCTGCTCGGCGATGCGGCGCAGGCGCGCGAGCAGTTGCGCCTGCACGGCGACGCGCTGCAATCGCTGATCGAACGCCACCGGGTGCTGCCGGCGGTGCTGGCGCTGGATCCGGACATCCGCGCGGCACTGGCGCACGGCAACGTCGATGCGGCCGATTCGGAGCGACTCAGCCGCAAGCTAGAGCGCGTCAACGGCGCCGCGGCTACGTCCACCCTCACCCTGCTGGATCGGGATGGGCTGGCGCTGGCGGCCAGCAACTGGCGCATGGCCGACGCCAGCAACGTCGGCAACCGCTACCACTTCCGCCCCTACTTCCAGCAGGCCATGCGCGAAGGCAGCGGCACGTTCTATGCCGAGGGCGTCACCACCGCCGTGCCCGGCTACTTCCTGTCCGAAGCGGTGCGCGACGTAGCCGGACGACCGATCGGCGTGGTGGTGGTGAAGGTGGT
Organism: Pseudoxanthomonas beigongshangi; assembly: GCF_016820515.1. Lineage (GTDB taxonomy): Bacteria > Pseudomonadota > Gammaproteobacteria > Xanthomonadales > Xanthomonadaceae > Pseudoxanthomonas_A > Pseudoxanthomonas_A beigongshangi. Next base: position 208,911 of record NZ_JADHDV010000003.1, read on the forward strand.
GCTGCGGCCGCTGGAACGAACCTGGGCCGAAGCCCCCGAGATCGTGTTCGTCACCGACGCCAATGGCGTGATCTTCCTTTCCAGCCGCACCGGCTGGCGCTACCGCGTACTGCACGCCCTGACCCCGGCCGCCCGGGAACGGCTCGCCCGCACGCGCCAGTACGGGCAGATTCCGCGCCTGCCGCTGGAGTACCGGATCACGGCGGATCTCGGCCAGCAGGTGCATCGCGTGCGCCTGCCCGACGCGGGCGACGTGATCTGGGTGTCGCAGCCACTGCCACGGCAGGGCTGGACACTGAACCTGCTGCGCTCCACCCACGACAGCGTCGCCGCCGCGCGCACGATGGCCGCGGCGGTGGCGGCCGGCCTGCTGGTGCTGGCGCTGCTGGGCTTCGTGCTGTGGCAGCGGCGCCGGCTGGCGCAACTGCGCGAGCGCAGCCGGGTGGAGCTGGAACGCCTGGTCGAGCACCACGCGCAGGAACTGCGCAGCGCCCAGGATGGGCTGGTGCAGGCCGCGCACGCCGCCGACTATGGCGAAAGCCCCAGCCTGCAGCATCTGCCTCAAGGCGTCTGCGTGGTCGACGCCCAGCTCAACCTGGTGGCCTGGAACCGGCGCTACATCGAGCTGTTCCGGTTTCCGCCGGGCTTCATCCAGGTCGGCCGTCCGATCGCCGACGTGTTCCGCTACAACGCCAATCGCGGCCTGCTCGGCCCCGGCCCCATCGACGAAGCCATCGAGCGCAGGCTCAACCACCTGCGCTCGGGCAAGCCGCACATGCACGAACGCGAGCGCGGTGATGGCAGCGTCATCGAGATCCGCGGCAATCCGCTTCCCGATGGCGGTTTCGTCACCAGCTACGCCGACATCACCGCCTACAAGAACGCCGCCCGCGACCTGCGCTCGCTGGCCGATACGCTCAGCCGCCGCATCGACGAGCGCACCCGCGACCTGGCCGAGGCCAAGCGCGAGGCCGAGGACGCCAACCGCTCCAAGACCCGCTTCGTCGCCGCGGCGGTGCACGACCTGTTGCAGCCGCTGAATGCCGCGCGCATGTTCCTGTCGGCGCTGCGCGGGCGCCTGCCGGATGCCGGCGCGCGGGACATCGCCGAGAACATCGACAACGCGCTGGCCGCGCAGGACGGCATCCTCAACAGCCTGCTGGACATCTCGCGACTGGAATCCGGCGCGCTGGAAACGCACGTGCGAGACTTCGCCCTGGATCCACTGCTGGCGACGCTGGCGCGCGAATTCGGCATCCTCGCCGCGGCACGCGGCTTGCGCCTGGAGCGGGTCGCCACTTCGGCGGTGGTGCGCAGCGACGAGGCGCTGCTGCGCAGGATCCTGCAGAACTTCCTGTCTAATGCCATCCGCTACACGCCGCGCGGGCGGATCGTGCTGGGCTGCCGTCGCCAGGGCGATCAGGTGCGCATCGAGGTCCACGACACCGGTCCCGGCATTCCGGAGGCGCGGCAGCGGGAGATCTTCGAGGAGTTCCGCCGCCTGGATGGTGATGGCGAGGAGCGCGGCGCCGGCCTTGGCCTGGCGATCGTGGATCGGATCGCGCGCCTGCTCGGCCATCGCGTCGGCCTGCGTTCGCGACCGGGACACGGCAGCGTGTTCTCGATCCGCGTGCCGCGCGGCGTATCGGCCGCCACACCGGGCACGGAAGACGGGCCCGGCGCGGAAGACGCATCGGCGGCGATCGAAGAAGCAGCCACCGATTCGCTGCTGGCCGGTTGCCGGGTCTGGTGCATCGACGACGACGCACGGGTGATTCGCGCGACCCGCCTGCTGCTGGAACGCTGGGGATGCCGGGTGGAACTGGCCGGCGGCGTGGAGCAGGCCCTGGCGGCGGCACGCGCCGACGGCGTGCCGGATCTGCTGTTGCTGGACGTGCGGCTGGGCGACGACGTCACCGGCCCGGAATTGTTCGGGCAACTGGCGCGTCGCTGGCAACGCGAGCCGGCCGTGCTGCTGTTCACCGCCGAGCAGGACGAAGCACTGCGGGCGCTGGCGCGGGAACGGAATTGGGGCTTCCTGTCCAAGCAGGCGCGCACGTCCGCGCTGCGTTCGCTGATGACCCATCTCTACCAGCGCTCGCGTTGACATCCTTTGCTCGATCGGTTTCCCGTCATCCCCGGCTTGCTTTCATTGCAGGTCAATGCGCGATTCCCGCCCCGCCGATGCGCTGACATGCCTCCGCATGTTTCCTGCGAGGGCTTTCGATGCATCACTTCATCCCGGGATGCCCGCGGGCATCCGTTCCGCTGTTCGCGCTGTCGGCCATCCTGCTGGTCGTCCCTGGGGCATGCGCCTCCGATGAGGCGATCCGGCCCACCGGCCGCATTTACTACGACTTCGCGCGCTTCGACAACGACGATCGCGGTGTTTCCTCGCGCGGCCGGGATGGCCTGCGCCTGGCCTGGCTCGGCGTGACCGGAAAGTGGCAGGGGTTCGGCTATCGCGCCGAGGTGGATGTCGCGCCCACGCACTGGGCCCTGCGCAATGTGTGGCTCAGCCGCGAGCTCGGTTCGCCCGCCCGCGGCGTGATCAGCGTGGGCCAGATGGGCCAATACTTCGCGCTCGACGAGCGGGTCAGCTTCAACCATCGGCCCGCGGTGGAATCCAGTTACCTGACCCAGACGCTGGCTTCGCCGCACCGCGTCGGTATCGGCTGGGAAGGGCATCACGCCGGCTGGTTCTGGGGCGTCGGCGCCGGCAGGCTGGGCCGCTTCGACGTTCCGGAAATCAAGGGCCGTGGCTTCAGCGGACGCGCGGGCCGGGTGTTTCCACGCGATGACGGCGACCTGCTGCACCTGGCCGGCTCGGTGATGCGCGAGCACCACGATCATCCCGGCATCGGCGGTTCCGCGCCGCTGCGGGTGCCACTCAGGACCGCGGGCCATTTCTCCCGCCGGCCGGCGCTGGTCCTGGCCGACTACCGCGACGGACGCGACGTGCGGGTGGACAAGCGCGGGCTGGAAGCGGCCGGCGTGCATGGCGCATGGTCCTGGCAGACCGAATATGCACGCGGCCGCTACCACGACGATCTGCGGCGTGATCGCATCGCCGCCCATTACGTGATGGCGACCTGGATGCTCACCGGCGAGCGCCGGCCCTACGACGTCGGCGGCGGCCATTTCGGCCAGGTGCAACCGCAGGGCTCGGGTGGCGCATGGGAACTGATGGCGCGCTACGACCGCATCACCGCCAGCGGCAACGGCGAAGGCCGGCGGCAGCGGCTGGCGGCCGACGCCTGGACGGTCGGCGTCAACTGGTATCCGCGGCGCAACGTGCGGGTGATGCTGGACTGGATCGACAGCCGCCGCCAGGACCGCACGCGGGATCAGCTGCTGGACCATACCGGCACCCTGGCCGGCCGCGTGCAATGGGATTTCTGATTTCGCCGGGCGCTAGGATGTGCCGCCGGAAGTGTCCGGTGCCGGATCCGGATCGCCTTCCGGCTCCAGCGCCTTCACCAGCAATGCCGCCTGCGTGCGGCTGTTGCACTCGAGTTTCTTCAGGATCGCGGTGACGTGCACCTTCACCGTGTTCTCGGCCAGGCCAAGCTCGTAGGCAATCTGCTTGTTGAGCAGGCCATCGGCCACGCACAGCAGGACCCGGAACTGCTGCGGGGTCAGGCGTGCCAGGCGCGCGGCCAGTTGGGCGTCGCGTTCGGAACGTTCAGCGGCCAGTGGCGGGAAGCAGGTATCGCCGCCCATCACCGCGGTGACGGCGGTGCGGATCGCCTCGGCCGGCGCGGACTTGGGAATGAAACCGGCGGCTCCGAACTGCTGCGCGCGACGAATCACGCGCGGGTGATCGTTGGAGGAAATCACGATGACCGGAATATCCGGACGCTCGCCGCGCAGCCAGACCAGCGACGAGAATCCGCGCGCGCCCGGCATGGTCAGATCCAGCAGCACCAGATCCACGTCCGGATGCACGGCCAGCGCCTCGGTCAGCGCCGAGACGCTGGCCACTTCCAGGGTCTGGCCGACTTCGATTTCCTCGCGCAGCGCATGCAGCACCGCTGCGCGGAACAGCGGATGATCATCGGCGACAAGGACCCGGGCCAGGCTCATAGCCGCCAGTGTGGCACGCGCCGCGCGCCGGTGCCCTAGTACCAATGCGTTATTGGAGCCGGTGGTCGGGCTGTTATCTTCGCCCCCTTCCAAACCGGTTCCGAGGGAGAGCGGATGCCATTTTCCAATCGACGCGTGCCGCTGGCGGTTCCGTTCATGCTGGCCCCGCTCATGCTGGCGACCGTGCCCGCCGCCCAAGCCGAGGACGCACTGACCCTCAAGCCGACCGGCCGGTTGCATTACGACTTCGCGCGCTTCGACAACGACGCACGCGGCACCGCCGAGCGCGACGGTGACGATCTGCGTGCGGCATGGCTGGCGATTTCCGGCCGGTTCTACGTGGTCGACTACAAGCTGGAAGCGGATTTCGCCGGCCACCGGCCGGTCGCGCGCGACGCCTATCTGGCCCGCAGCTTCGGCAACACCACCGTGACCCTCGGCCAGTTCAAGCAGTTCTACACGCTGGATGACCGCGGCAGTTCCAACCACATCCTGGCGGTCGAACGCAGCTGGCTGGCGCAGACCCTGGCGCCGTCCTACCGGTTGGGCCTGGGCGTCAACGGCCATCGCGACGGCGTGTTCTGGAGCGGCAGCGTCTACAGCCTGGAGAGCATCGACGTCTGGCAAGCCAAGGGACGCGCGGCGGGCGCGCGTGCCGGCTACGCGCCGTGGCGCGAGGCCGGTCGGGTGCTGCATTTCGGCGCCGCGCTGGCACACGAGCGCTACGATCATCCCGGCGCCGATGGCGCGCCCGCGCTGCGCGTGCAGCCGCGCGTGGCGGGCTACTTCGGCGACAACAGCCGGCTGTCGCTGATGGATTTCCGCAGCGGCCGCGACGTCTCGGTGGACAAGTACGGCCTGGAAGCGGCGGGCGTGCACGGCGCCTGGTCCTGGCAGGCCGAATACGGCGGCGCCCGCTACGACGATGGCCGGCAGCGCGGGCGGGTCGAGGCCGGTTATCTGCAAGCCAGTTGGCTGCTCACCGGCGAGTCCCGCCCCTACGATGCCAAGGCGGGACGGTTCGTCCAGCTCAAGCCGCAGCGACGCGGCGGCGCCTGGGAACTGGTGGCGCGCTACGACCACATCGAGGGCAGGCAATGGCCGCTCAACCGCCGCGACCTGTCGGCGGACGCATGGACGGTGGGCGTGAACTGGTATGCGCCGAAGCACTTCCGGGTGATGCTGGACTGGACCGACAGCCGGCGCCGTGATGAAGTGAGCGGAAGAACATTGGATCGCACCGGCGTGCTGGCCGGACGCGTCCAGTTCGATTTCTGACGCGCCCGCCGGCCCTGCGCCCGGTTCCGGGTCACGGAACCGCGAGAAAATAATTTTCATCCAACCCTTCCTGTGCTACACAATAGACGGCCACGATGTCACGTGGCCGTGCACAGGGGAGGCGGTTCGTGCGAGAAAATTACTTTCATTCCGACGCGCCGCTGGCCGGAAAAGGCCTGCCGGCCGGTGATGCCTGGACGCCTTCCGGGCTGGCGGCGCGGCCCCTGTCGATCCTGGAGGAACAGGTCAGCCTGCCGGTGGCGGTACTGAGCGAATCCGCCCTGCGCCACAACCTGGCCTGGATGCGCGAGTTCACCGAGGCCTATGGCTGCCGGCTCGTACCGCACGGCAAGACCACGATGAGTCCGGCGCTGTTCCGGATGCAGCTGGATGCCGGCGCGTGGGGCATCACCCTGGCGACCGCGCCGCAGACCGCGGCGGCCCACGCGCACGGCGTGCGGCGGGTCCTGCTCGCCAACCAGCTCGTCGGCAGGGGCAACTTCGATGTGATCGCCGATCTCCAGGCAAGCGATCCGGACTTCTGGTTCGCCTGCGTGGTGGATTCGGCCGATAACGTCGCCGCGCTGGGTCGTCATTTCGGCGCACGCGGACAACGCATCCGGGTATTGCTGGAAGTCGGCGCGGAAGGCGGACGCACCGGCGTGCGCGACGAGGCGCAGGCGCGCGCGCTGCTGGACGAGATCGCGCGCTGGCCGGACGCGGTGGCGCTGGTCGGCGTGGAAGTCTACGAGGGCGTGGTCAAGGACGAGGCCGGCGTGCGCGCGCTGCTGCGGCGTACGCTGGCGCAATGGCAGGCAATCCGCGCCGCCGGCGGATTCGGCGAGTCGCCCGCGCTGCTTTCCGGCGCCGGTTCGGCCTGGTTCGACGTGGTCGCGGAAGAATTCGCGGCGCTTGTGTCGGATCCGCAGGCGCAAGTGGTGTTGCGTCCGGGCTGCTACCTGACCCACGACGTGGGCATCTATCGCGACGCCGCCAGCCGCATCCACGCCTCCAATCCGGTCGCGCAGCGCATGGGGCGCGGCCTGTTGCCGGCACTGCGACTGTGGGCCTGCGTGCAGTCGCGTCCGGAACCGGACCGCGCGATCATCGGCCTGGGCAAGCGCGACGCTGCGTTCGATGCCGGCTTCCCGCAACCGGTGCTGCATCATCGCCCCGGCCATGCCACGCCCGCCGACGCGCCTTCCCACTGGCGTATCGGCGCGATGATGGATCAGCACGCGTTCCTGCAGCTCAATGCCGACGACGACCTCAAGGTCGGCGATCTGCTGTGCTTCGATATCTCCCATCCCTGCCTGACCTTCGACAAATGGCGCCACCTGCTGGTGGTGGACGACGCGCATCGCGTCGTCGGCGCCGTCGAAACCTTCTTCTGATCGGCGGGAACAGCACGCATGACGCCAGGAAACCTGTTGCTGCTGTACGCCACGCTGTCGATCGTCGCCCTGGTGGTGTTGATCGCGCGCTACCGCCTCAACCCCTTCATTTCGATCACCGTGGTCTCGCTCGGGCTGGCGTTGCTGGCCGGCATGCCGGCACCGGACATCGTGCCGGCCTACGAACAGGGCGTGGGCAAGACCCTGGGCCACATCGCGCTGATCGTCGCCCTCGGCACCATGCTGGGCAAGCTGATGGCCGAATCCGGCGGCGCCGAGCGCATCGCGCGCACGCTGATCCGGCGCTTCGGTACCCGCCACGTGCACTGGGCGATGATGCTGATCGCGTTCTGCATCGGCCTGCCGATCTTCTTCGAGGTCGGGTTCGTGCTGCTGATTCCGATCGTGCTGAACGTCGCCCGCCGCACCGGCGTGCCGCTGCTGCTGGTCGGCCTGCCGATGGTCGCCGGCCTGTCGGTGGTGCACGGCCTGGTGCCGCCGCACCCGGCCGCGATGCTGGCGGTGCACGAATACCAGGCCGACGTCGGGCGCACGCTGTTCTATGCGTTGATGGTCGGATTGCCGACCGCCGCGCTGGCCGGACCAATCTTCGCCCGGCTGGTATCGCGCCATGTCACCCTGCCGGCACACAACCCGATGGAAGCCGCGCTGCTCAACCAGGGCCAACGGGAGATCCCCGACGCCGAACTGCCCGGCTTCGGCATCACCCTGGCGACCCTGCTGCTGCCGGTCGGCCTGATGCTGCTGGGCGGCTGGGCGGACGAACTGGCCGCACCCGGCAGCGCCGCCAACCACGTGCTGCGTTTCATCGGCCATTCGGTGGTGGCGCTGCTGCTGGCGACCCTGCTCAGCTTCGTCACCCTGGGCCTGATGCGCGGCTTCAACCGCGAGCAGATCCTGAAGTTCTCGCAGGAATGCCTGGCGCCCACCGCCGCCATCACCCTGCTGGTCGGCGCCGGCGGCGGTCTCAACGGCATCCTGGTCAAGACCGGCGTGGCCCAGGAGATCACGCGCCTGTCGCACGAGTTCCAGCTCTCGCCGCTGCTGATGGGCTGGACCGTGGCCGCGCTGATGCGGGTGGCGACAGGTTCGGCCACGGTGGCGATGAGTACCGCCGCCGGCATCGTCGCGCCGGTCGCGCTGGCCGCCGGCTACCCGCATCCGGAGCTGCTGGTACTGGCCACCGGGGCAGGCTCGCTGGTGCTGTCGCACGTCAACGACGGCGGCTTCTGGCTGGTCAAGGAATACTTCAACATGAGCGTGGCCCAGACCTTCAAGACCTGGACCGTGCTGGAAACCCTCATTTCGGTGACCGCACTGCTGCTGGTGCTGGGCATCGCCGCACTGCACTGACGACCGGCCGGAGACCGCCATGTACGACATCGTCTACCACCTCAAGCAGCGCCTGCACGAGCTGAGCCCGGTCGAGCGGCGGATCGCCGACACCATCCTGGCCGACATCGACGGCGCCGCGCAGTCCGGCATCGCCGAACTGGCCGAACAGGCGGGCGTCAGCGTGGCCGCGATCTCGCGCTTCGCCAAGGCGCTGGACTGCGACAACGTGCGTGAACTGCGCGCCCGCCTGGCCGAGGCCAGCGCGGTCGGCAAGCGCTTCCTCGACGACCAGGACACCCCGCCCAGCTCGGCGCTGTACGCGCAGATCTGCGCCGACATCGAGAGCTGCCTGCGCCGCAACGTCGGCGGATTGCAGGAACAGGTGGTGCAGTCGCTGGCCGAGGCGCTGGCCTCGGCGCGGATGATCTACGTGTTCGGCATGGGTGGCTGCTCGACCGTGTTCGGTCTGGAGCTGCAGAACCGGCTGGTCCGCTTCGGCCGCCCGATCGCCGCCTACAGCGATGCGATCTCGCTGAAGGTGGTCGCCGCGACCCTGACCCCGGAGGACATGGTGGTGGCGCTGTCGGTCAGCGGCATCACCCCGGAAATCCTGTCGGCGGTGGACATCGCGCGCGGCTACGGTGCGAAGGTCGGTGCGATCACCCGCGCCGACACCGCGCTGGCCGAGCGCGCCGACTGGCTGCTGCCGATCGTCATCGACGAAACCGACTTCGTGTTCAAGCCATCCGCCTCGCGCTACGCGATGATGCTGGCGGTGGACGTGCTGGCCACCACCCTGGCGCTGCATATCGCCGACGACAGCCGCGAGCGGCTGCGCCGGATCAAGTTCGCGCTGGACAACTACCGCGGCGGCGAGAATCGCCTGCCGCTGGGGGATTGATGCGTTACGACCTGTTGATCCGCGATGCCCTGCTGCTGGATGGCAGCGGTGCCGCCGGCACGCGCGGCGACATCGGCGTCAGCGCCGGCCGCATCGCCGCGATGGGCCGCCTGGACGGCGACGCGGCGAGCGTCGTCGACGCCTGCGGGCGGGCGGTCAGCCCAGGCTTCATCGACGTGCATACCCACGACGATCTGGAAGTCATCCGCGATCCCGCCATGACCAGCAAGCTGTCGCAGGGCGTCACCACGATCGTGGTCGGCAACTGCGGCATCAGCGCCAGTCCGGTGAACACCGCCGACGCGGTACCCGACCCGATGAACCTGCTCGGCGAGCCGGGCGAGTTCCGCTATCCGCGCTTCGCCGACTACCGGCGCGCGGTGGAGGACGCACGTCCGGCACTGAACGTCGCCGCGCTGGTCGGGCACACGTCGCTGCGCCAGAACCACATGGATCGGCTGGATCGCGCCGCCAGCGACGAGGAGATCGCGGCGATGCGGTCGCAATTGCGCGCGGCGATCGCCGAGGGCGCGCTTGGCCTGAGCACCGGGCTGGCCTACGCCTCCGCGTTCGCCGCGCCCGCGCGCGAGGTGCTGGAACTGACCCGCGACCTGCCCGCCGATCGCCTCTACGCCACCCATCTGCGCGACGAGTTCGCCGGCATCCTGCCCGCACTGGACGAAGCGCGCGCGGTCGGCCACCACAGCGGCGCCCCGGTGCGGGTGTCGCACCTGAAATGCGCCGGCATCGACAACTGGGGCCGCAGCCGCGAAGTGCTGGCGTGGCTGGATGACGCCGCCGGCGAGCATGACGTGGCCTGCGACTGCTATCCGTACGCGGCCAGCGCTTCCACCCTGGACCTGAAACAGGTCACCGACGCCTACGACATCCTGATCACCTGGTCCGAACCGCATCCGGATCAGGGCGGACGGATGCTGGCGGCGATCGCCGCCGACTGGCGGGTGTCGCTGCATGAAGCCGCCAACCGCCTGCAACCGGCCGGCGCGGTGTACTTCTGCATGGACGAGGAAGACGTGCGCCGGTTCCTGCGCCATCCGCTGACCATGATCGGATCCGACGGCCTGCCGCGGGATCCGCGCCCGCACCCGCGCCTGTGGGGCACCTTCCCGCGCGTGCTCGGCCATTACGCGCGCGACGAGGGCCTGTTCCCGCTGCACGAAGCCGTGCACAAGATGACCGGACTGCCCGGCAGCCGCTTCGCCCTGCCCGGGCGCGGCCTGCTGCGCGAGGGCTGGCACGCGGACCTGGTGCTGTTCGATCCGGCACGCGTGCGCGATACCGCCGACTATCACGATCCGATGCGCGCCGCCGAAGGCATCGACGCGGTGTGGGTGAACGGCGAACTGGCCTACGACGGCAGCGCGGTCACCCGGGTGCGCAGCGGCCGTTTCCTGGCACCAGCCTGAAGAATCTGCCCGAAATCCGAGAGGTATCCACATGAGCGACATCAAGCGCTATGGCGCCGAAGGCGGCATCGGCCAGGGCCGGCAGCACATGCCGTTCTCGCGCGCGGTCGAGGCCGACGGTTGGCTGTACGTGTCCGGCCAGGTGCCGATGCGCGACGGCGAGCTGATCGGCGGCACCGTCACCGAGCAATCGTACGTGGCCATCGGCAACGTGCTGGCAATCCTGGCCGAGGCCGGCTATGGCCCCGAACACGTGGTCCGCTGTGGCGTCTGGCTGGACGACGCGCGCGACTTCGCCGCCTTCAACCAGGTGTTCCGGCACTACTTCGGCGAGCATCCGCCCGCGCGCGCCTGCGTTGAGAACCGGATGGTGGTGGACTGCAAGGTCGAGGTCGACTGCGTGGCCTACAAGCGCCCCGCGCGCTGACCGTCACACCGGCACTTCGGTCAACTGGTCCATGCGGATGCGGTTGGCGAACAGCGAGAACGCCAGCGTACCGGCCAGGCCGTTGGCGCGGCTGACCCAGGTCGGCAGCCAGCGTGGCGGCGCCAGCACGCCGCCGTCGAACAATGGCTCGAACAGGGCCACGTCCCCCAGCGTCATCTTGCCGGCGAACAGGCGCCGGCACAGTTGCAGGCGGTCCCGCTGCAGGGAATGGCGGAAGAAGGTGTGCACGGCAATCAGGCCGCGCAGGTAGACCGTATCCTTGGTGAACGCCGCGCCGCCACTGGTGGGCACGCCGCGGAACACGCGTTGCGCCGAGGCGAAGCTCTCGGCCGGATTCTGGCCCGCCTCGCAGAAGTAGCGGTACACCTCGATGAAATCCGCACCCGCCAGGGTCATCGCGATCGCCTCGATGCGCAGGCTGATCCGTTTCATCCGTTCGATGTCGATGCTGCCGGTGATCTGCTCGGCGAAGGTCGCCAGCCCTTCCTGGGTCTCGGTGATGCGCGGCGACGACAATGCCAGGCTCGGGAACAAGGGCTGCTCGCGGCCATTGAGCGCGGTCAGCGAATGCACCAGCGCCTCATGTTGCAGGAGCTGCCGGCGATCGTAGTCGCTGAAGGCGGCGCCATGGCGCAGGCGGATGCGGGTGGCGCCGGCCGCCGCCTTGGCGATCAAATCCGGATCCAGCTCCACCGTGATCACGCGCGCATCGAAGAAATCATCCAGGTCGCCCTGCAACTGGAGTTGCAACGCGGTCGCCGACACCGGGATCTGTTCTTCCGGCGCCAGCAACTCGCGATCCATGTCCTGGGCGATGGCGATGAAGTGGCGGGCGGCGTCGCGGGTGGTCGGTCCGTTGCCGGGCAAGGGCGCTTCGGGCGTGCCGAACAGGGCGATCGAATGCGCGGTCACGGCGGGCGTGCCCAGGCATTCCAGCAACTGCGCGGCGACCGACCAGCTCTCCACCGATTCGCGCAGATAGCGACCCAGCGGATGCGCCGGATCGGCGGCATGCGCGATCGCTTCCAGTTCGCGGCGGGCCTCGCTGAAATCCAGCTTGGGGTATTCGACTTTCGGCAATCGCGGATTGCCGCGCTCCATTCCTTCCAGGAACGGCGCCTGCAACGCGGCCGGCCAACTCGCCAGGCTCAGCAGCTTGATGCCGCGCACCGCCTTGACCAGGCGCGCGTCCAGCGCGGCATGATGGGCGATGTCGGCAGACAGGTTCATCGTGTCCATGCCGATGCCTCGTATCCGCCCCACCCTGTAGGAGCGACGCGAGTCGCGAGCTTTTGACGGAAATCCAGAAGGCTTCCAACCGGGTCGCCGTCGCGACTCACGTCGCTCCCACAAGGGAGGAGATGGCGCGTCGGTCGCATCCTGGCGTCCTGCGTGGGCGCTTCGCGGTCAAGCTGTCCGGCATACCGGCTGCAACCTGTAGGAGCGACGTGAGTCGCGAGCTCTTGGCGGAAACTCCAAGGGCTTCCCACTGCGTCGCCTTCGAAGCTTACGTCGCTCCCACAAGGGAGGAGATGGCGCGTCGGTCGTATCCTGGCGCCCTGCGTGGGCGCTTCGCGGTCAAGCTGTCCGGCATACCGGCTGCAACCTGTAGGAGCGACGTGAGTCGCGAGCTCTTGGCGGAAACTCCGAGGACTTCCCACTGCGTCGCCTTCGAAGCTTACGTCGCTCCCACAAGGGAGGAGATGGCGCGTCGGTCGTATCCTGGCGCCCTGCGTGGGCGCTTCGCGGTCAAGCTGTCCGGCATACCGGCTGCAACCTGTAGGAGCGACGTGAGTCGCGAGCTCTTGGCGGAAACTCCAAGGGCTTCCCACTGCGTCGCCTTCGAAGCTTACGTCGCTCCCACAAGGGAGGAGATGGCGCGTCGGTCGTATCCTGGCGCCCTGCGTGGGCGCTTCGCGGTCAAGCTGTCCGGCATACCGGCTGCAACCTGTAGGAGCGACGTGAGTCGCGAGCTCTTGGCGGAAACTCCGAGGACCTCCAACTGGGTCGCCTTCGCGACTCACATCGCTCCCACAAGGGAGGAGATGGCGCGTCGGTCGTATCCTGGCGTCCTGCGTGGGCGCTTCGCGGTCAAGCTGTCCGGCATATCGGCTGCAACCTGTAGGAGCGACGTGAGTCGCGAGCTTTTGATCGAAATCCAGAAGGCTTCCAACCGGGTCGCCGTCGCGACTCACGTCGCTCCTACAAGGGAGGTGACGGCGCATCAGTGGCGTCCGTACTTGTCGTCCAGGCGCTTGTTGAGCGCCTTGACCTGCACGCGGGCTTCGGCCTTCTGCGCCAGCCGGGTGGCCAGCTTGCCGGCCGCGCTGGCGACTTCGTCGCGTAGTTTCAGGTAATTGAGGAAGCGTTCCTCGTCCAGCTCGCCGCGCTCGATCGCCGCGCGTACCGCGCAACCGGGTTCACGCTGGTGCGAACAATCGCGGAAGCGGCATTGTTCGGCCAATGCCTCGATGTCGGCGAAGCCCCCTTCGACCAGATCCTCTTCGCCGGTCGGCTTGAGTTCGCGCATGCCGGGGGTGTCAATCAGGCAGGCGCCGGACGGCAGTGGCATCAGCGCGCGATGGGTGGTGGTATGGCGACCACGCGAATCGCTCTCGCGGACCTCGCCGGTCTTCATCCGGTCGTCGCCCAGCAGGGTGTTGGTGAGGGTGGACTTGCCCGCGCCCGAGGAACCGACCAGCACCACCGTATGACCCGGCTGCAACCAGGGCGCCAGTACCGCCACGCCGTCGGGATCCTTGGCGTTGAGCGCGAACACCGGCACGCCCTGCGCGGTCACGTCGGCCAGCGCTTCGATGGCATCGCTCGCGTGTTCATGGCGGTCGGCCTTGGTCAGCACCACCACCGGCTGCGCCCCGCCGCTGCCGACCAGCAGCAGATAGCGCTCGATCCGGCGCGGATTGAAGTCCGCGTCCAGGCCCGAAACGATGAAGACGGCATCCACGTTGGCGGCGATGACCTGCTGCTGGTAGTGCTCGCCGGCCGCGCCGCGCTTGATGCCGGTGTGCCGCGGAAGCAGGGCGACGATGCGCTTGCCTTCCAGCAGCACCCAGTCGCCAACCGCCGGACGCTCGTGGGCGGGAGACCCGTCCTTGCGGAAGCCGGGGCGGCGCTGCCATTCGGGCAGGGATTCGGCCTTGATGGCGGTGTCCGGGCCGTCGGCCACGACATACCCCGAGCGGTGCTGCTCGGTCACCCTGGCAGGCCGCGCCGCCGGGTGGGCCGCCAGCAGGGCCGCCCAGGCAGGGTCCTCCGGTTCGCCAGGCCAGGGCCAGCCGATGGCGCGCAGAGAGGCGAGGTCGAGGGGGGCGTGTGCGGGATTTGCGGGCATGGCGGGATTCTAGACGCCTGTTAAACCGGGCGGCGCGCGGCTGCATAAATTTCCGTTAAGCTGGCCGTCCAACTCCCCAAAACCATTGCCATGTCTGCCCCGTCCCCCTTCCAGCTGCCCGTGCGCGAGCGCCTCTCCGAAGTCCGTTACGAAATCCGTGGCGAGCTGGCTCGGCGAGCTCGCGAGCTGGAGGCCCAGGGACGCAAGCTGATCAAGCTGAACATCGGCAACCCCGGCGCCTTCGGTTTCCGTGCCCCGGCGCATCTGCAGAAGTCGATCGTGGGTGATATCGACCACACCGACCCCTATACCCACCAGCAGGGCCTGCCGGCCGCGCGCGAAGCGGTCGCCGCCGCCTATGCCCGGCGCGGCACCCCGCATGCCAGCGCGGATCGCGTGTTCATGGGCAACGGCGTCAGCGAGCTGATCGACGTGTCGCTGCGCGCGCTGCTCAACCCCGGCGATGAAGTGCTGGTGCCGTCGCCCGACTACCCGCTGTGGTCGGCCGCCACCATCCTCAACGACGGCCGCCCGGTCTATTACCGCTGCACGCCGGAAAACGACTTCCTGCCGGATCCCGGCGAAATCGAACAGCTGATCTCCTCGCGTACCAAGGCGATCGTGCTGATCAACCCGAACAACCCGACCGGCGCCATCTATCCGCGCGAACTGCTGGAGCGGATCGTCACCATCGCGACCAAGCACAAGCTGCTGCTGATGGTCGATGAAATCTACGACCAGGTGCTGTACGACGGCGCGCGGTTCGAGCCGGTCGCGCCGCTGGCCGGCGATCATCCCTGCATCACCTTCAGCGGCCTGAGCAAGGTCCACCGCGCCTGCGGCTGGCGGGTCGGCTGGGCGGTGGTGTCCGGCAGCATCGAGCGGGTGCGCGAGTACCTGCAGGCGATGGACCTGCTGAGCGCGCTGCGCCTGTGCGCCAACGTGCCCGGCCAGTACGCGGTGGAAGCCGCGGTCAACGGCCCGGACACCATCACCGAACTCTGTTCGCCGGGCGGACGCCTGTACGAGACCCGCCGCGCGATCATCGAGGCCTGCGACGCCAGCGAGCACCTGGAACTGGTGCGTCCGGACGCGGCGCTGTACGCGTTCCCGGCGGTGGTCGGCGACGCCGCCAAGGGCTTCGACGATCACGCCTTCGCCCTGGACCTGCTGGAAACCGAAGGCGTGCTGGTGGTGCCCGGTTCGAGCTTCAACGTGCCCTACCGCAACCACTTCCGGGTGACCTTCCTGCCCGAGGCGGCGGTCATGCGCGAAGTCTTCGTCCGCATCGGCCGCGCCCTGGATCGCCGCGCCGAGGCCGCCACCAAGGTGGTGCCAATCAAGGGACGTTCGCGCCCCGCCGCGGCCTGAGCCGGGGCGCCCGTGGTTTCCCGCCTCCCCTGGCGGTGAAACCAGAAACCCCTGCCTCAGTTGTGGGAGCGACGTGAGTCGCGAGCTTTTCACGGAAATTCCGAAAGGCGTCCAGCTTGGTCGCCTTCGCGACTGACGTCGCTCCCACAAGGAAAGGGATGGCGCATCGGTGGCATCCCTGCTTCCTGCTCGAACACTTCGCGGGCCAGCGGCCCCATGCGCCAGCTGCAACCTGTGGGAGCGACGTCAGTCGCGACGCCTTCCCCGCCCCCACGCCATCGGGTTGGTCAGACGGCCTTTGAACCGGCGGCCATCCGGCGCAGAATGCGCGCATGACCACCGCCGCCACTCCACACACCACCGCCCTGCTGCCCGAATTGAGCTACCTGGCGCTCGGCGACTCCTACACCATCGGTGAATCGGTGCCCGAAAACGGGCGCTGGCCGGTGCAGCTCGCGCAGGCGCTGCGCAACGAAAGCATTCCGCTGGCGGACCCGCGCATCATCGCGACCACCGGCTGGAGCACCGACGAACTGGACGCGGCGATCACCGCGCAGGAGCCGCTGGGCACGCATGATTTCGTGAGCCTGCTGATCGGGGTCAACAACCAGTACCGCGGTCGTGACGTCGAGGAATACCGCGTGCAGTTCGCGGCGCTGCTGTGGCGCGCGATCGGTTTCGCCGGCAACCGGCCGGAACGGGTGCTGGTGCTGTCGATTCCCGATTGGGGCGTGACCCCCTTCGCGGTGAAGGAAGGCCGCGACACCGCCCGCATCGCCAGCGAACTGGATGCCTACAACGAGGCCGCAAGGCTGGCCTGCACGCAACGCGGCGTGGCCTTCGTCGATATCACCGCGGCCAGCCGCGCGCGCGGCGCCGAAGCCGCGATGCTGGCCGACGACGGCCTGCATCCGTCCGCGGCCATGTACGCCGAATGGACCCGGCTGGCCCTGCCGGTGGCGCATCGCCTGCTCGCCCACGCCTGATCCCTTCGCGTAGAGCCGAGCTTGCTCGGCTGCCTTGCTCGGCTGTGCCCGGGACGCAGGGCCTTCGGCGGGATTCAGCCGAGCAAGCTCGGCTCTACACGGGAGGGTGTTCCGACGGCACCACGGTGGCATAGCCTTCCCGCGCCAGCCATTCCAGCAGGCGCGCGAGAATCTCGACGTTGTGCCCGTGCGCGGCGCCTTCGTGCAGCAGCACGATCGCGCCGGGCGCGATGTCGCGCGTCAGTCGCGCCAGCACCTGATCAGGATCGCAATCCACGCCGTCGAACCCGCGCGCGCTCCAGGCGACGCGAGCCAATCGATGGCGCTTGAGCGACATCCCGACGAAGGGATTGGTCATCCCCACCACCGAGCGGAACCAGCGCGGCGTCTGACCGGACACCACCGTCAGCAGCGACTGGTTGCGGCCGATCTCGTCCTCCATCGCGGCCGGACCGAGCCGCCAGAAACGGGTGTCCGGATGGCTGGCGCTGTGGTTGCCGATGCCGTGTCCGCGGCGGAGGATGTCCCGCACCTGTTCCGGCTGCGCCAGCGCCCGCTCGCCAACCAGGAAGAACGTGGCCCGGGCACCATGGCGTTCCAGCAGATCCAGCATCGGCGCGGTGTCCGCGGACGGCCCGTCGTCGATGGTCAGCCAGACCTCGCGCCGCGTCGTCGGCAGGCGGGACAGCGCCGGGCACAGCAGGGTCGCGCGGGGGTACAGGGTCGCCCAGACCACGGTCAGGTGGGTCAGCAGCATCGCCGGCAGGCCGACCCGCCATCCCCAGCGCCACCACACCGCCGCGACCGCCACTTGCGACAACGCCAACAGGCCCAATATCAAGCCGGGCCGGCGCGGGACGCGATGCAGTGTTCTTGCGCGGGTCATGCCCCATGATGCCATGGGGCGTAAAATTCCCTTTCCGCCTTCCGGTAGCCGTCCATGTCCCTCGACCCCGCCCTGCGCGCCCGTATCGAATCCCTCCTGCAGTCCAACCGCGTGGTGCTGTTCATGAAGGGCCAGCCCAACATGCCGCAGTGCGGTTTCTCCGCCAAGGCGGTCGGCGCGCTCGGCGCGCTGGGCGTGGACTACGCGCACGTCAACGTGCTGGCCGACCAGGAAATCCGCGAAGGCATCAAGGCCTATGGCGATTGGCCGACCATCCCGCAGCTGTACATCGACGGCGAGCTGGTCGGCGGCAGCGACATCATCGAGCAGATGACCAATTCCGGCGAACTGGCCGGCCTGCTCGGCCTGGACGCGCCGGACCGCACGCCGCCGGCGATCACCATCACCCCGGCCGCCGCCGAGATGCTGAAGAACGCGGTCGCCGACGCCGGCCCGGGTGCCACGCTGGCGCTGGCGATCAACGCCCAGTTCCAGCCCAACTTCCAGCTGGCGCAGTTCGACGCCAACGCCATCGCCGCCGAGTCCAACGGCGTGCGCGTGCAGTTCGATCTGGGCAGCGCGCGCCGCGCCGACGGCATCACCATCGACTGGGTCGACGACATCCGCGGCAAGGGCCTGGCCATCGACAACCCGAATGCACCCAAGCCGGTGCAGGCGCTGTCGCCGATGGAGGCCGATGCCAAGGTCCGCGCCGGCGAGGTACTGCTGGTGGACGTGCGTCCGGCCGACGAGCGCGCCATGGCCGCGGTCGCGGTGCCGTTCAAGACCTTCGACGGCAACGGCCGCGCGGATCTGGAAAACCTGCCGAAGGACACCGCGTTGGCATTCCTGTGCCGCAGCGGCGGCCGCAGTCAGCAGGCTGCCGAGGAGTTCCGCGCCCGCGGCTTCACCCGGGTCTACAACGTCACCGGCGGCATCAACGCCTGGGCCGATGAGGTCGACGGCACGATCAACAAGTACTGAGCAATCATCATCGAAAGAGGAAACGGCGCCGGAAGGCGCCGTTTTTTTGCCGTGCGCGTGGGGATTCGAGCCGGTCCGGACTTCCCGCGTTCTCCCTCCCCGCATGCGGGGAAGGTGGGGGCATTCGCCGTTGCGCATGCACGGCGGAACGACGTGCTCCGGATGCGGCCCCCACCCATCCTCCCCCGCAGGCGTGGGAGGGGAATGTTCTGGCTATCCCCGGTAACCAGAAAAACGGGCGACATCCTTCCCTCGCGTGCCGGGGAAGGTGCCCGAAGAGCTTGCCCCGTACTTGATACGGGGGCGGATGGGGGCAGGCCGGGGGCAAAGCCGCCGTCGTCCATGGAACCCGGCCACCCTACCCGCTGAAACCACCCTCGGCCAGATAGGCGAGTTCCTCGTTCGTGGAGCCGCGTCCCAGCGCCGGATTGCGGTGCGGGAAACGGCCGAAGCGGGCGATGATGTCGTAGTGCAGCTGCGCGTAGCGGATGTAGTTGGCATCGCCGGTGGCGTTGAACAGATCCAGCGAGCGCTGCTGATCGGCCAGCGCCTCGGAATGTTCGAACGGCATGTAGAAGAAGATCCTCAGTGCCGGATCCACGCTTCCATCGAAACCGGCATCGACCGCGCGCATCGCGTAGTGGCGCGCCAATCCGTCGGTCGCGTAGGAGTGCGCGCTGCCGCGAAAACAATTGCGCGGAAACTGATCCAGCAGCAGGACCAGCGCCAGCGCACCCTCGGCCTGGTCCATCCAGCCTTCCAGTTCGCGGCGCGCGGCGCGGAAGTGCAGTTCGCGGAACTCGTCGTGGAAGCGATCGTCGAAAGCTTCATCGCGGGCGAACCATTTTTCGTAGCCGGCATCGCGCCAGAACTCGATCACGCGGCGTGCGTCGCTCATCTCGGAATCTCCATTCGTGTCCGCCGGCAAGGCTAACCGCTGCGGCGGCGCAACGGCGCATCGGCCGCCGCACGCAGCGTTCCGTGGACGTGCCGCGGGATTCAGCCCGGCAGTGCGAGCGCCAGCAGCTGGTCGTCGTATTCGCGTCCGCCGACCTGGAACCGGCGCTCGCCGACCGGCACATAGCCGGCCTTGCGATAGAACGCGATCGCCGCGTGGTTGTGCGCGTACACGCCCAGCAGCAGGCGCGGCGCGCCCAGCGCGGTCGCCTCGTCGATGGCCGCGCGCATCAACGCCGCGCCGATGCCGTGGCCCTGGAAGCGGTGCAGCAGATAGATGCGCTTGACCTCGCGATCGCCGGGTTGCGGGTCCGACACCGGCAGGTTTGCCGGGGACAGCACCAGATAGCCCACCGGCGCGGCACCGGGCTCGAGTTCGGCCAGCCAGATCCGGAGTTCCGGATCCGCCAGCCAGCGCGCGTACAGCGCCGCCGCATGCTGATCCTGGCAATGGCGCAGGATGTCCGCGCCCTCCAGCACCCCGGCGAAGGTTTCCAGGAAGCTGGCCGCGCCCACCGCGGCCAACGCCTGCTCGTCGCCCGCGGCGGCGCGGCGGACGCGGATCACCGGCCGTTCCGTCGCCTGGCTCACTCGTCGAACCTCAGGTGCCGGACCGACTTGCCGTTGCGGCGGATCAGCTTGAGCGCCTCGATGCCGACGTTGATGTGGTTCTGCACGAACGCCGAGCTGACCTTGGCGTCGGAGGCCTCGGTCTTGACCCCTTCCGGAATCATCGGCTGGTCCGAGACCAGCAGCAGCGCGCCGCACGGAATTCGGTTGGCGAAGCCGGCGGCGAACACCGTCGCGGTCTCCATGTCGATCGCCATGCAGCGCATCACCCGCAGGCGTTCCTTGAACGCGTCGTCGTGTTCCCACACGCGGCGGTTGGTGGTGTAGACGGTGCCGGTCCAGTAATCGTGGCCCAGATCACGAATCATCGTCGAGACCGCGCGTTGCAGGGCGAACGCGGGCAGCGCCGGGACTTCCGGCGGCAGGTAGTCGTTGCTGGTGCCTTCGCCACGGATGGCCGCGATTGGCAGCACCAGATCACCCAGTTGGTTCTTCTTCTTCAGGCCGCCGCACTTGCCCAGGAACAGCACGGCCTTGGGCATGATCGCGGAGAGCAGATCCATCATCGTCGCCGCGTTCGGGCTGCCCATGCCGAAGTTGATCATGGTGATGCCGTCGACGGTGGCGCTGGCCATCGGCCGGTCCAGGCCGACGATGGGCGCGCCGGTCAGCTGCGAAAAGGTGTTGAGGTAGCCGCCGAAGTTGGTCAGCAGGATGTGTTCGCCGAACTGGTCCAGCGGCACCCCGGTGTAGCGCGGCAGCCAGTTGTCGACGATTTCGTTCTTGTCCTTCATGGGCATCCTCGTTCTCGTTGTTATCAGGCCATTCTCGCACGCACGGCCTCCCGCACTTGGCAAGCCGGCACGGGCCGGGTTAGGGTCCAGCCACCTTCCGGGGAATACACCATGCGACTGACCTTGATGGCCGGGTTCGGCCTGGCTTTGCTCTGCACCACGGCCCAGGCGGCGACGCCGGCCTCGCGCTTCATCCAGGATCCCTATCCCAGCACCTATCGCCCGCTCGGTTCGGCGCCGGTACTGATCGAACACGCCACCGTGCTGACCGGCACCGGCGAACGCCTGGACGATGCCGACGTGCTGGTGCAGGAAGGCCGCATCGCGGCGGTGGGGCGCGGCCTGCAGGCGCCGGAAGGCGCCACCCGCGTGGACGCGCGCGGCAAGTGGGTCACCCCCGGCATCATCGACGTGCATTCGCACCTGGGCGTCTACCCGAGTCCCGGCGCGCGCGCGCACCAGGACGGCAACGAGATGACCGGTTCGGTCACCGCCAACGTCTGGGCCGAGCATTCGGTGTGGCCGCAGGATCCCGCTTTCCACACCGCGCTGGCCGGCGGCGTCACCACCCTGCAGGTGCTGCCCGGTTCGGCCAACCTGGTCGGTGGGCGCGGCGTGACCCTGAAGAACGTTTCCGCCACCACCTACCAGGGCATGAAGTTCCCGGGCGCGCCGTGGGGACTGAAGATGGCCTGCGGCGAAAATCCCAAGCGCGTGTACGGCGGCAAGGGCGTGCCGCCGATGACCCGGATGGGCAACGTGGCCGGCTACCGCGCCGCCTTCATCGATGCGGCCGAATACCTGAAAAAGAACGCGCCGAAGGAGTCGGAACCGAAGAAGAAGCGCTGGTGGCAGCGCGGCTCCGGTGACGGCCAGGACAGCAGCGGCGACAGCGGCGGCAAGCGCGATCTGAAGCTGGACACCCTGGCCGGCGCGATCCACGGCGACATCCTGGTGCACATCCACTGCTACCGCGCCGACGAGATGGCCACCATGCTCGACCTGGCCAAGGAGTTCGGCTTCAAGGTCGCCGCGTTCCACCACGGCGTGGAAGCCTACAAGCTGGCCGACCGGCTGGCCGCCGAAGGCGTCTGCGGCGCCCTGTGGGCCGACTGGTGGGGCTTCAAGATGGAAGCCTTCGACGGCATCCAGGAAAACATCGCATTGGTCGATCGTCCCGCCAACAGCTGCGCGATCGTGCATTCGGATTCCGACGAGGGCATCCAGCGCCTCAACCAGGAGGCGGCCAAGGTGATCGCCAGCGCGCGCCGCGCCGGCATGGGCGAGATCGCGCCCGAACACGCGATCCGCTGGCTCACCGCCAATCCGGCCAAGGCGCTGGGCGTGGCCGCGCAGACCGGCACCCTGGAGGCGGGCAAGATGGGCGACGTGGTGATCTGGAACCAGAACCCCTTCAGCGTGTACGCGCAGGCCGAACAGGTCTACATCGACGGCGCGCGCGTGTACGACCGCCACGACCGGAGCCGCCAACCCGTCTCGGACTTCCTGCTCGGCCAGGAGGTGTCGCGATGAGCCGCCACCTGCTGGGTCGCCTGTGCCTGCTGGCCGCCGCCGTCGCGGCCACGCCCGCTTTCGCGCAGGACGTCCTGATTCGCAACGCCACCGTGCACACCGCCACCGCGCAGGGCACGCTCAAGCATGCCGACGTGCTGATCCGCAACGGCGTGATCCAGTCCGTCGGCACCGGCCTGCCCGCGCCCGCGGGCGTGGACGTGGTCGACGCGGCGGGCAAGCCGCTGACGCCGGCATTGTTCGCCGGTATCACCGAGATCGGCGTGGAGGAGGTCTCCGGCGAACAGGCCACCGACGACAGTTCGGTCTCGCTGGGCAACCTGCAGCCGATGCGGCCGGAGTTCGACGTCACCCTCGCCTACAACCCGGCCTCGGTGCTGGTGCCGGTGGCGCGCGTGGAAGGATTGGGCTTCACCCTGCTCGGCGCCGGCACCGGCGCGTCCTTCATCGCCGGCCAGGGTGGCGTCGTGCGACTGGATGGCAGCGCCGATCCGATCGGCCCGCGTGCGCTGTTCGTCCGCCTCGGCGGCGGCGCGTCCGGCCTGAGCGGCAACTCGCGCGCGGCGCAGTGGATGCTGCTGGACCAGCTGGTCGCCGAAGCCCGTGGCCGCATTCCGGCCGATTCACCGCACGCCCTGCTCACGCCGGCCGGCCGCGCCACGCTGGCGAAATACCTGGCCGGCAACGGCCGGCTGGTGATCGGCGTCAACCGCGCCGCCGACATCCGCCAGTTGCTGCGCTGGTCGAAGAAAGAGAACGTCCGCATCGCGATCAGCGGTGGCGCCGAAGCGTGGAAGCTGGCGCCGGAACTGGCGCAGGCGCGGGTACCGGTGTTCATCGACGGACTGGCCGCGCTGCCGTCGGACTTCGATCAGATCGGCGCGACCCTGGAGAACGCGAAGCGGCTGGACGCGGCCGGCGTCAGCGTCGGCTTCACCCAGTCCGGCGACGCCTCGCACAACGCGCGCAAGATCCGCCAGCACGCCGGCAACGCGGTCGCCAACGGACTGCCGTGGGAACAGGGCCTGGCGGGACTGACCCGGGTACCGGCACAGGCACTGGGCGTGGACGATCGACTGGGCAGCATCGCGCCGGGCAAGCTGGCCGATCTGGTGTTGTGGAGCGGGGATCCGCTGGACGTGATCAATACCGCCGAGCAGATCTGGCTGGGCGGCAAGGCCATGCCGATGCGTTCGCGCCAGACCGAACTGCGGGATCGCTATCTGCGCGACAGCGGCGCCCTGCCGCGCGCCTACAGCCGCTGAGGAAAGACAATCCAGCCGGCGCCAGCCGGCCGGGCCATGCGCGGCGCGGGCATCGCCCACCCCGGCACGCCTGTCCAGACACCCATGACGCGCCTACACTGGCGCGTCATCCGGCCTCGGGGAGCGGCAAATGGAGCACATCAATTTCCTGGCGGTGCTGGCCGCCGCGGCGTCGGCTTTCCTGCTGGGAGGCCTCTGGTACGGCCCGCTGTTCAAGCAGGCGTGGTGCCGCGAGGCCGGCGTGGATCCGGACGCCTCCAACGGCCATCCGGCACGCATTTTCGGTGGCGCCTTCGTGCTGAGCCTGATCGCGGCGGCCGTGTTCGCCTGGTTCCTGGGTCCGCGCCCCGCGCTGGGCGTCGCCGTCTGCACCGGCGCGGTCACCGGAGTGGGCTGGGTCGCCGCCAGCTTCGGCATCAACTACCTGTTCGCCGGCCGCTCGCTGAAGCTGTGGCTGATCGACGGCGGCTACCACACCCTGCAGTTCACCCTGTACGGGTTGATCCTGGGTCTCTGGCACTAAGGAACCGAGGCGCGGAGCCAGCGAGCGCGATCAGCCTTCGTTGTCGGCCGCCCAGCGCGAGCTCGCCGCGACGCCGGCGGCGGGATCGTCTCCGGCCACCACCTGGTTGCCGCCGGCGCGCTTGGCGCGATACATCGCTTCGTCGGCGCGCTTGATCAGGCTGGCGACGGTGTCCTCGGCGGTGCATTCGGTCACCCCGACACTGACGGTCAGGCCAACCTCGATTTCGTCCACCACCCGGCAATGCCGCGCGATCTTGGCGCGCACGCGCTCGGCGAGCGTCGCGGCCGCGCGACCATCCACGCCGGTCAGCACCAGCACGAATTCCTCGCCGCCCAGCCGCCCCAACTGATCGCCGTACTGGAACTCCTCGCTGATCACCCGGGTCACCGCGCGCAGGCAGTGATCGCCGAAGGCGTGTCCATGGCGATCGTTGATCTGCTTGAACACATCCAGGTCGATGAACAGCAGCGACAGCGGAATGTGTTCGCGGCGGCGTTCCAGGATGGCCCAGTCCAGCCGGTATTCGATGCCGCCACGGTTGAGCACGCCGGTCAGCGCATCGCGCTCGGCGTGCTCCTTGGCCGTATCGCGTTCCTGGCGGAACGTCAGCATGCGATCGGCCAGGCCCAGCGCCATCACCACCGAGGCGTAGCCCAGGACGAAGGGATAGCCGTAATCCAGCCAATCCTGTACCGGCATGCCAAGGCTGATCCGCACCGCGCGCCAGATGCCGAAGACCATCAGCGGCACCCACGCGGCCAGGAAGTAGGCGGCATGGCGGCTGCCGTTGCGCCCGGCCAGCGCCAGGCTGAGGATGCTGAGGGCGTGGGTCAGCAGGAACAGGCCATTGCCGAGATCGGGAAACCAGTCCTTCCGCGCCGGCCAGGGCAGCAGCAGGAACAGCAACGCCAGCACCGGCAGGCGGATGCCGGTCCAGCGCATCCACGACGTCAATCGCGGCGTGTGCCTGCGCAGATCGGCGTATTCGATCATCAGGGCGGTGGTCAGCATCGTCGCCAGGGTGGCGATGTACCAGATGCCCGGCGCGCCGAAATGCCAGAGCACCCGCAGGCCCGGCAGGGCATACGCTTCGCCGTAGGAACACAGGACATACAGCATCTGCGCGAGCATGGCACCGGCATAGAGCAGGTAGACCCGCTCGCGCAGCACCAGCCAGAACAGCAGCACGGTCAACGACACGCCCAGCGTCACGCCCATCGCCATCATCAGCATGCGGGTGTGCTGGAGGTCGGACGCGGCGTGTTCGGCGCGCGACTCCACCTTGACGTGCAACGGGTAGCGCGCGTCCTCCACCTTCACGTAGACCGGCGCGTCGCCGGCCAGCGGAAACACCAGCGCATGGCGGGAATAGCGCGGATCCAGATCCGGGTCGAACAGGCGATGGCTGACCGGCGCGACACCGGGCCCGGTCAGGACGGTGACCCGCGCGCTGTACGGGTGGTACACCACCAGCAATGGCGATTCGATGCCGCCCTGCGGTTGCAGCCGCCACTCGCCGTTGCCCAGCACGTGCGGGCCGGGCGTGGTCGGGTTGGCTTCATCGGCCAGCGCTTGCTCGAAGCGGCGTTCGGAAAACAGGCCCGCGGTCTGGTCGGCCTGTTGCGTGGCGACGACGGGCAGGATGGGATCAACGCGCGCGATGCCGCCTTCCTGCGCCACCGCCGGCTGCGTCAGCGCCGTCCCCAGCAGAATCCACACCCACCCCAGTTTCATGCCGCTCCCTGTCCTGCGGGCGGAAGTGTGGACATGGGCCCCCCGTGCCACAAGGGGAAAGACGGTTATTTTGTGATGATAGTCACACTAATATTTAGTCATGAGTCTCTGATGAGACCTGTCTGTAATCTCGTTTCTAGTGTGACGACACCCGCCATATAGTGACCGCTCGCACAATCCCACTTCCGGGACGCGACGCGGCGGACCGCTTGCGCTAGCGTGCGATGGCTGACAATGCGATACCTGCCGGGAGGGGCAAAGATGCGCATCGGAATCGTCGTCGACTCCGCCTGTGATTTACCGCAGGATTTCCTGCGCGACAACAACATCATCCTGCTGCCGATCACCGTGCGCATCGGTGACGCCGTACTGACCGATCACCGCGACGAGGAAGCGACGCTCAGCTTCCTCCATGCGCACGTGGCCGAGCGCGGGCACGAGGCCGAGACGACGCCATTCTCCGTCGCCCAGATCCGGGATCTGTTCCTGGGCAAGCTGGTGATGGACTACGACCACGTGTTCTGCCTGACCATCACCCGCACGCGCAGCCCGATCCACGACAACGCGATGCAGGCCAGCTTTGCCATCCTCAACGATTACAAGCCGGTGCGGCAGGCGGCGGGTTTCAACTCTCCATTCGCGCTGCGGGTTATCGATACCCAGAACCTGTTCGCCGCGCAGGGCGTCACCGCGGTGGAAGCGGTGCGCATGCGCGCGGCCGGCGCCAGCGTGCAACAGATCCGGGTGCGCCTGGAGGAACTGGCCAACCACACCCACGGCTACATGATTCCCCGCGATCTGTATTACCTGCGGGCGCGGGCGCGGACCAAGGGCGATCGCAGCGTCGGCCTGCTCAGCGCCGCGCTGGGCAGCGCGCTGGACATCAAGCCGGTGCTGCATGGGCATGCCGGCAACACCGAGCCGGTCGCCAAGATCAAGGGATTCGACAACGCGGTCGAGCAGCTGTTCCGGTTTACCGGCCATCGGGTGATGGACGGCCTGATGACACCCACCGTGTGCCTGGGCTACGGCGGTGAACTGGCGGAGATGCGTTCCCTGCCCGGCTACCAGCGCCTGCGCGACATCTGCGCCAACCACAACGTCGAGGTGTTCGAGAGCGTCATGAGCCTGACCGGCATGGTCAACGTCGGCAAGGGTGCGATGGTGGTGGGGTTCGCCTCCGAACCGCACGTGTTCAAGCCGGCTTAAGCCTGCGTCGCCGTCATAACGGACAGCTAACGCTCGGGATCGCTAACCTTAGCCACCCAAGGACGAGAGGCTCGTATGGCCGTGCGTTATTACATCAGCCTGCCCGACCCCGACCGCGCCCGCGGTGGCGATCCGGCACTCAGTTTCACCGCTCACGGCGCCGACGAATTCGCGGCGCAATTGCAGTCGGCGCTGCAGAGCGATGGCCTGTTCCAGCGCTGGCGGCTGAAGCAGGACGACCCCGATGACGTCGATCCCGGACTGGGACTGACCGATCCCGGCGCCCGCGTTTCCGGCCAGCAGGACGATCTGCGGATCGTGCTGGTGGCGACCACCTCCATTCCCGGCCAGGTGCTGAAGCACCGCCTGCGCCTGCTGTCCGGCAGCGCCTGGGAACTGCGCGACGTCTCGGCCGCCTGACGGCGGCCGCTGTCGACTCCGGCGGGCCTCAGGCCCGCAATGCCGCCGCGTGGTGGGCGATGTGCTCGCCGATGAAGCTGGCGATGAAGTAGTAGCTGTGATCGTATCCCGGCCGCATCCGCAGCCTCAGCGGATACCCGGCCCGGTCGCAGGCGTCCCGCAGCAGTTGCGGCTTCAGCTGGCCATCCAGGAACTCGTCCGCCTCGCCCTGATCGATCAGCAGCGGCAGGCGTTCGCTGGCATGCCCGACCAGTTCGCTCGCATCCCAGCCTTTCCAGGCCTCGCGGTCCTCGCCCAGATAGGCGGTGAACGCCTTCTCGCCCCAGGGTGCGCGCGCCGGCGCGACGATCGGCGAGAACGCCGACACGCTGCGATACCGGCCCGGGTTCTTCAGCGCCACGATCAGCGCGCCGTGCCCGCCCATCGAGTGCCCGCTGATCCCGCGCGCGCCGGTCGCCGGAAAGTGCGCCTCGATCAGCGCCGGCAGCTCTTCCACGACGTAGTCGTACATGCGGTAGTGGGATGACCACGGCGACTGCGTGGCATTGAGGTAGAAACCCGCGCCCTTGCCCAGGTCATAGCCTTCCGCGTCGGCGACGTCATCGCCGCGCGGGCTGGTGTCCGGCGCCACCAGGATCACGCCATGTTCGGCGGCGTAGCGTTGCGCGCCGGCCTTGGTGATGAAGTTCTGCTCGGTGCAGGTCAGCCCGGACAGCCAGTACAGCACCGGCAGGCGCTGGGTCTTCGCCTGCGGCGGCAGGTACACGCCGACCCGCATGTCGCAGTCCAGCACCGTCGAGCGGTGGGCCCAGACTTCCTGCGAGCCGCCGAAGCAGGCGTGTTGTTCGATGCGTTGCATGTGTTCGCCTTTCCGGAATCAGTAATGGACCACCGAACGAATCGACTTGCCCTCGTGCATCAGGTCGAACGCTTCGTTGATGGCATCCAGTGCCATGGTGTGGGTGACGAACGGCGCCAGTTCGATGTCGCCCTTCATCGCGTCCTCGACCATGCCCGGCAACTGGCTGCGTCCCTTCACGCCGCCGAAGGCGGTGCCCATCCACTTGCGGCCGGTGACCAACTGGAACGGACGGGTGGAGATTTCCTGGCCGGCGCCGGCCACGCCGATGATCACCGACTGGCCCCAGCCGCGGTGCGCGCATTCCAGCGCGGCCCGCATCACGTTGACGTTGCCGATGCACTCGAAGCTGTGATCGACGCCCCAACCGGTCATCTCGACGATCACCTGCTGGATCGGTTTGTCGAAGTCCTTCGGGTTGACGCAGTCGGTGGCGCCGAATTCACGCGCCAGCTCGAACTTGGACGGGTTGGTGTCGATCGCGATGATGCGCCCGGCCTTGGCCTGGCGGGCACCCTGGATCACGGCCAGGCCGATGCCGCCGAGTCCGAACACCGCGACCGAGTCGCCGGGCTGCACCTTGGCCGTGTTGTGCACCGCGCCGATCCCGGTGGTCACGCCGCAGCCGAGCAGGCAGACATGTTCCGGGTTGGCCTCCGGATTGATCTTCGCCAGCGAGACCTCCGCCACCACGGTGTACTCGCTGAAGGTCGAGCAGCCCATGTAGTGGTAGATCGGTTCGCCGTTGTAGCTGAAGCGGCTGGTGCCGTCGGGCATCACGCCCTTGCCCTGGGTGGCGCGCACCGATACGCACAGGTTGGTCTTGCCGCTCTTGCAGAACAGGCACTCGCCGCATTCGGCGGTGTACAGCGGAATCACGTGGTCGCCCGGCTTGACGCTGGTCACTCCCTCGCCCACTTCCACCACGATGCCGGCGCCTTCATGGCCGAGCACCACCGGGAACAACCCTTCCGGATCATCGCCGGACAGGGTGAACGCATCGGTGTGGCAGACGCCGGTGTGGGTGATCTTGATCAGCACCTCGCCCTTCCGCGGCGGGGCGACGTCGATCTCGACGATTTCCAGTGGCTTGCCGGGAGCGAAGGCGACGGCGGCACGGCTTTTCATGGGGATTCTCCTGCGTATTCCTGGGATGACGGCACGACGGTGCGGACGAGGACACGAATCCGTGCCATCGTCCGGTGGGTTCATTTCAGATAGGAGCGCACCAGCCCGGCCATTTCACGGACCCGGGCCTGGCGCTGCGCGTCGGACTGGGCCGGCTGGCCGAACTCCTCGCGGATGTGGGCTTCCATCACCTCCGACATCAGCCCGTTGACCGCGCCACGGATCGCCGCGATCTGCTGCAACACCGCACCGCACTCGGTACCGGCCTCCAGCGCGCGTTCCAGCGCCTCGGCCTGGCCGCGGATGCGCCGCACCCGGGTCAGTACCCGCTTCTTCTCGACCTCGGTGTGGGGCATGGCCGCCTCCTATCCAATACTGGGGTATGGTATCTGAGCGACTGCCCGGATTGAAGGGCTTGATGACCGCTCCATGGCTTCCCGCAGATCAAAGGAGCACGAATCGGGATCGATTGGTGGAGACCGGCACCCGCTTGCAGCATTCCCATGACGATCGCCCCTCGCGCGGTCCGACACGCCATGCTTGTCTATAGTGGCGTTGGTTCCGAATGCCCTCCTGCCCGCGAAGATGGCGTCACCCCTACTCCCCCCACTCGGCGTGATGACCGCTGGCCTGTGCCTGCTGCTGGCGCTGTTCCTGTGGGTGACGCCGGGGCCGTTGAAGTCCGCCAACCGTTTCCTCGGTGGCTTCCTGCTGCTGACCGGGTTGGACGTGATCGGCTGGGCCTCGACGCTGCTGCCTGTGTCGCTGCGCGAATTGATGATGTACCGCGCGCCACTGGCGTTCCTGCAGGATCCGCTGCTTTACGCCTACGTCGTCTCGCTGTGCTTTCCCGGGAGCAGGGTGCGTCCCTTCCTGTTGGCCGGCCTGGCGCTGGCGGGCACGATGATGCTCGCGCTGCTGTGGACCGGCGCCCTGTCCGATGGCAGGGCCGCAACGGTCTCGGTCGCACGCATCGGCAGCCTGCTCCTGCACGTGCAGTACTACGTCTACCTGGCGCTGATGGTGCGGGTGCTGCTGCGCTACCGCCGCGCCTATCGCGACACCTGCTCGAACCCGGACAGCGCGACCTTCGGCTGGCTCGCGACGCTGCTGGCAGTGTCCGCGTTCGCGAATTTCTTCGTGCTGCAGAAGACCCTGGCCTGGTGGAGCGGCGACATCGCGCTGTACCGGCTGCTGGATCCGGTGGTCGCCAGCTTCGCCACCGTGATCACCTGCGCCTTCACCCTGACCGCGCTGACCCGCCAGCACCTGTTCCTGGGGGTGCCGGCCGACACCGAATCCGCCGCCGATGCAGCGCCTGCGCCACCGGACCCGGCCGTGGCCGTGGTCGCGCCGCAATCCGCTTCCCTGACTGCGGTCGCGGAACCCGCGCCGGCCGTGTCCACCGACCCGGCGGCGCTGGCGCGGCTCGAAGCCTTCATGGCCGCGCAGGAACCATTCCTGGATCCCTCCCTGACCATCCGCTCGCTGGCCCGCCGCCTGGGCTGGGGCCAGCGCGAGCTGTCGCAACTGCTCAACCAGCAACTGGGCGTGCACTTCTTCGATTTCATCAACCGGCATCGGGTGGCCAAGGCCGCCGAGCTCCTGCGCGATCCGGCCCTGCGTGACCTGACTGTGCTGGACATCGCGCACCGCGCCGGCTTCAACACCAAGTCGTCCTTCAACACCGCATTCGCCCGCCATCAGGGCACCACGCCGACTGCGTACCGCCGGGAAGCCGATGCGACGGCGTCGCCGCCGCTGCGACCGACCCCATAGCGCATCGGTCGTCCGACTTCGCGAAGTCGGTCGATGCTGACGGCCCCCGGCCGGCATCGTCGGCGCCTCATCTGCGAAGGAGCCACCGATGCGGCGTTTCCTGTTCCTGCTGTTGCTGGCCTGGCCGGCGTTTCCGGGCGCGCGGGCGCAGGCGGCCCCGCCCCCCCACTCCGCCCCGGCGACCGAGGCGGCGGTGCGCGCCCTGCTGGCTCCCTGGGACCGTCCCGACATGCCCGGCGTGGCCGTCTCGATCACCCTGGACGGCCGGATCGTCCAGCACGCCGAGGTCGGCTCCGCCGATCTGGAGCAGGCCACGCCGGTCACCCCGGATTCGGTCTTCCACGTCGCCTCGGTCTCCAAGCAGTTCACCGCCTTCGCGATCCTGCTGCTGGAACAGGATGGCAAGCTGTCCATCGACGATCCGCTCTCGCGCCATCTGCCGGAAACCGCCGACTGGGCGCCGATGACCCTGCGGCAACTGCTCAACCACACCGCCGGCCTGCGCGACTTCGGCACCCTGATGCCGGCGGCCGGCTGGCGCGAGGAGGATCTGCTCACCGATGAGCAGGTCCTGCGGATGGTGCTGCGCCAGCGCGGCGGCAACTTCGCGCCTGGCAGCCGGTACCAGTACAACAACACCGGCTATGCGCTGCTGGGCGAAGTGGTGCGGCGGGTCTCGGGCCAGTCGCTGCGGGCGTTCTGCGACGAGCGCATCTTCCAGCCGCTGGGCATGCGCGACACGCGCTTCGGCGACGAAATCGACGATCGGGTGCCGCATCGGGTGCCGTCCTGGCGATCGACGAAGGACGGCTACGTCCGCGACGTGCTGAACAGCACCACCACCGGCTCCACCGGACTGCTGACCACCGCCGCCGATCTCAGCCGCTGGGCGCTGAATTTCGAGACCCACGCCGTCGGCAACGCCGCGCTGTTCGCGCGCATGCGGGAGCAGGGCGTGCTGGTGGACGGCACCGTCAACTTCTACGCGCTCGGCCAGGAGCGCCATGCCTGGAACGGCCTGGATACCTGGAGCCACGGCGGCCGCGACGCGGGCTACCGCGCTTTCCTGCTGCGCGTGCCCGGCGAGCGCTTCAGCGTGGCGGTGGTGGCCAACGCCAACGATGTCGACACCTCGGAAATCGCCTACGGCGTCGCCGCAGCCTACCTGTCGCATCGCCACGGTTACCGCGTGTCGTCAACGGACAAAAGCGGGCCGGGCCGCCGCCAGCTCACGGCGTATGCCGGCGACTACGAACTGTTCCCGGGCTACTTTTTCCGCGTCACCAGCGACGGTCGCCGCCTGTTCGTCGCCACGCTCGACGATCCCGATCCGGAGGCGTTGCCCGCGTTGTCGGCCAACCGCTTCCTGTTGAGTGAAAAATTCAATCAGGTGCTGGAATTTCCCACCGGGGGAAAAGGCCGGCCTGACCGGCTGCATTTCGTCATCGGCCAATACGGCCGGATCGACGCCCTTCGAGTGAAGCTGGCGGCGTTCGATCCCGCCAGCGCGCGCGCCGGCGAGTTCGCCGGTCGCTATCACAGCGACGAACTGGACACGGACTACGTGCTGACGGTCGAAGGCGACCAACTGCGCATCCACCACCCGCGCTGGCCAACGGCCACGCTGCAACCCTACCAGCGCGATCTGTTCCGCAGCTCGGCGTGGTTCCTGCAGAAGATCGCGTTCCAGCGTGACGGCGCCGGACGCGTAACCGGTTTCCTGCTGTCGGGCCCGGTCGCCGAGAACATCGTCTTCGAGCGGATCGCCGATCCCTGAGCCCTGCCAACGCGCAGGCGCCGGTCGGGCCCGCGATCCGGCGGCGGTGCCTCAGTAGGCGAACTCGCGGAACACCGGATCGACGCTGCCGTTCCATTCGCCGGCGAACAGCTTGAGCTTGCGCTCGGCCGGCGTCTCGTTGGATTCGACGATTTCGATCAGCGCGTCGAGGAAGCCACTCTCGTCCACACCCTTGCTGTTCACGCACGCGCGGCGGCGCAGGCCGGCGACCGCGATCTTCAGCGCCTCGGCGGCGACGTCGCGCACCGTGCCTCCGCGGAACGGCAGTTTCAGCGCGTCGCGCGGCACGCCGTCGCGCAGGGCATGGCGCTCGGCCAGGCTGAAGTCCTTCACCAGATCCCAGGCCGCGTCCAGCGCCGTGTCGTCATACAGCAGGCCCACCCAGAACGCCGGCAACGCACACAGGCGATTCCACGGGCCGCCGTCGGCGCCGCGCATCTCCAGGAACTTCTTCAGCCGCACTTCCGGGAACGCGGTGGTCATGTGATCCGACCAGTCGCGCAGGGTCGGCAGCGCGCCCGGCAGCACCGGCAGCTCGCCCTTGAGGAAGTCGCGGAAGCTCTGCCCGCTGGCGTCGTGGTAGATGCCGTCGCGGTAACTGAAATACATCGGCACGTCGAGCAGATAGTCGACGTAGCGTTCGTAGCCGAAACCGTCTTCGAACACGAAGTCGAGCATGCCGGTGCGATCCGGATCGGTATCGGTCCAGATGTGCGAGCGATAGCTCTGGTAACCGTTCGGCTTGCCCTCGGTGAACGGCGAATCGGCGAACAGCGCGGTGGCGATCGGCTGCAACGCCAGCGACACGCGGAACTTCTTCACCATGTCCGCTTCGCTGGCGTAATCCAGGTTGACCTGCACGGTGCAGGTGCGGGTCATCATGTCCAGGCCGAGCGAACCGACCTTGGGCATGTACGACTTCATGATCTTGTAGCGGCCCTTGGGCATCCACGGCATTTCGTCGCGCCGCCACTTGGGCTGGAAGCCCATGCCGAGGAAACCCAGCCGCAGTTCATCGGCGACTTCCTTGACTTCCTTCAGGTGGGTGCCGACTTCGACGCAGGTCTGGTGGATGGTTTCCAGCGCGGCGCCGGAAAGCTCCAACTGGCCGGCCGGTTCCAGGGTGACCGAGGCGCCGTCGCGGGTCAGCGCGATCACCCGGCTCTTTTCCTCGACCGCGTCCCAGCCGAACCGGGTCAGGCCCTTCAGCAGCGCCTCGATGCCGCGCTCGCCGTCGAATTCCGGCGGACGCAGATCGTCCAGGCGGAAACCGAACTTCTCGTGCTCGGTGCCGATGCGCCAGTCTGCGCGTGGTTTCTCGCCACCGGCGATGTACTGCACGAGCTGCGTGCGATCGGTGATCAGCGTATCGGCGACGTGGCTGGGGCTGGACAAAGGCGGACTCGCACGGCAGGGAACGACGATGTGGGGCTGCGGCGCAGGCGCCACAAGGGCGGCAATATAGCGTGCCGCCCGTCCCGGCATCATCGCCATCGCCCACATCGCAGTGTTCCGCGCCTGCGCTGGCCGCTCCCGGCTCGACCCCGCGTGGCGCGGAGGCTACCCTGCCGCCATGCCTCGCCGCCCGCTTCCCACCAGCCGCCATCCCGAACTCCACCGCACCAACCGGGTCGGCTGGCTGCGCGCGGCGGTCCTGGGAGCCAACGACGGCATCGTCTCGGTGGCCGGCATCGTGGTCGGCGTGGCCGCCAGCGGCGCGGCGCCCGAAACCATCCTGATGACCGGCGTCGCCGGCGTGGTCGCCGGCGCGATGTCGATGGCGGCCGGCGAATATGTGTCCGTGCAGTCACAAGCCGACACCGAAGCGGCGGATCTCGCCATCGAGAAACGCGAACTGCATGCCGAGCCCGGGCTCGAACTCGCCGAACTCACCCAGATCTACGTGCAGCGCGGACTCGAACCCGCGCTCGCCCGCCAGGTCGCCGAACAGCTCACCGCCCATGACGCGCTGGCCGCGCATGCGCGCGACGAACTGGGCATCACCGAGGAATTGCGCGCGCGTCCGTTGCAGGCGGCGCTGGCCTCGGCCGCCGCCTTCACCGCGGGCGCGGCGGTACCGATCGTCGCGTCCGTGCTGGCGCCAGCGGATCGGGTCGCGGCGGTGACCACCGCCGTCACCCTCGTCGGCCTGCTGGTATCCGGCGGCCTCGCCGCGCGCATCGGCGGCGCGCCGGTGCTGCGCGGCGCGTGGCGGGTCGGCTTCTGGGGCGCGGTGGCGATGGCGGCGGCGGCGCTGGTGGGCCGATTGTTCAATGTCGCCGTGTAATCCATCGCCTTGCCGATGAATGCGGTCGTCGCCCCCGGTCCCTCCCTGCTCGTGCGTCTCGGCGCGCTGGTCGACTGCACGCGCGCGGAAGGCTACGCCTGCATCACCGCGCGCCACGAGCACGGCGCGCATGCGGTGGACATCGATCATCCCTGCATCGCGATCGTGCTGCGCGGTCGCAAGCAGGTGCGCACGCATGCGCAGGCGCTGGAATTCGCACCCGGCGATCTGTTCCTGATCGCGCGCCGCTGCCGGATGGACGTGGTCAACATTCCCGACCCGGACAGCGGCCTCTACCTGACGGTCACGATTCCGCTGTGCGAGGAAGTGCTCGCCGCCGCGCGCCTGCTGTGGTCCGAACCGATCACCGGCCGGGGCGACGATCTCGCGCGCCTGGACAGCGCCGATTTCGCACCGGAGCTGCAGCATTGGCTGGCGTCGTTGCAGGCCGGTCACTACACCGAGGCGCGGCTGGCGCTGGCCGCGCTGACCGTGGCGCTGTGCCGGCGCGGACACACGACCATGCTGGTGCCCCCGCCCGCCCGCCTGGCGATGCGGATTCGCGATCTGATCCGCGCCGATCCCGCCCGCGATTGGCAGTCGCAGCACATCGAAACCACGCTCGGCCTGAGCGGCGCGACCCTGCGTCGGCGCCTGGCCGGCGAAGGTACCGGGCTGCGCGAGATCATCGCCGCCGCGCGCCTGGCCTGCGCGATGGATCTGCTCTACACCACCGACTGGCCGGTGAAGACGGTCGCGGCACGGGTCGGTTACCGCTCGGTCGCCAGCTTCAGTCGTCGCTTCAGCGAACGCTACGGCCTGGATCCCGCGCGCATCGGCAATGCCTGAACCGCATTGAGCGTTTGACGCCACGGATTGAGCGTTGCGCTCGCGGGCGCCGACCTAGGATGAAGTCTCCGCGGCGACGCCGCTTCGATTCTTCCCCCATGGCTTCCATCCGCTTGCATCCCCGTCTTTTCCCGCTGGCCTCGTTCGCCCTTTTGGCCACGCTCGCCCTGCCCACCGGCGCGCAGACCGCGCCCGCCCGGCAGGTGCCCGGCGTCTACCACCAGGCCATCGGCGACCTGCATGTCACCGCGCTGTTCGACGGCGTGGTGCCGCTGACGCGCGCGGAGCTGTCCGGGATCGACGAGGCCGGCAAGCAGGCGCTGCTGTCCTCCCGCCACGTTCCCGAATCTCCGCACGGCCTGCAGACCGCGGTCAACGCCTATCTGGTCCAGCGCGGCAACGTGCTGACCCTGGTGGACGCCGGCACCGCGCGCTGCTTTGGCCCGGGCCTGGGGCATGTACTGGAAAACCTGCGACATGCCGGTTACTCGCCGGAACAGGTCGATCAGGTGCTGATCACCCACGCGCATCCGGATCACCTGTGCGGACTGCTCGATGCGCAGGGGCGCGAGGCGTTCCCGAACGCGACCGTCTGGCTGGCGCGCGCCGACGCCGACTACTGGCTGGATCCGGCGACCGAGACCCGCACCGACACACCGGCGATGTATCGCCCGTTGTTCAAGATGGCGCGTGATGCGGTGGCGCCCTATCGCGCCGCCGGCCGGCTGCACCTGTTCGCGCAAGGCGAACGGCTGCCCGCCGGCGTGAGCGGCCTGGATTCGCGCGGACACACGCCGGGCCATACCTCGTTCCTGTTCGAGGCCGGCGCGGGCCAGCAGTTGCTGGTCTGGGGCGACATCGTCCATTACCACGCGGTGCAGTTCGCGCGCCCGGACGCTTCCTTCGAGGCGGATCTGGATCGCGGCCGGGCGATCGCCAGCCGCCGCGCGCTCATGGCCCGGACCGCCGACGCCGGCTGGTGGCTGGCGGGCGCGCACCTTCCCTTTCCGGGATTGGGGCATGTCCGTCGCGACGACGACGCCTTCACCTGGGTGCCGGCGGAGTTCTCGCCGCTGCCTGGCGAACCGTGATCGGAAGGCCCGGTGGTTGCCGGGCCGGCGCGCGCTAGGCCAGTTCCAGCCAGTCCATGACCACCTGGCGCGCCTCGTCCACGCCCTGCTTGGACTCGGAGGAGAACACCTGCACGCCGACACTGTCGCCGAAGGCGGAGAACAGCTCCTTCTTCACCGCCTGCAGGGTCTGCGACTGCTGGCCACGGCCGAGCTTGTCGGCCTTGGTCAGCAGCGCGTGCGCCGGCAGCCCGCGCTGGACCGCATAGCCCAGCATCTGCCGGTCGTAGTCCTTGAGCGGATGGCGGATGTCCATCACCACCACCAGGCCCTTGAGCGCGTCGCGGCGCTGGAAGTAGTCCTGGATGAAGGCTTGCCAGTGCGCCTGAAGTTCCTGCGGCACCTTGGCGTAGCCGTAGCCCGGCAGATCCACCAGATGGCGGTCCGGCTGGACCTCGAAAAACACCAGTTGCTGGGTCCGGCCCGGCGTCTTGGACACCCGGGCCAGCGCGTTGTGGCGGGTCAGCGCGTTCAGTGCGCTGGACTTGCCGGCGTTGGAACGGCCGGCGAAAGCCACTTCCCGGCCGCTATCGGGCGGGAGCTGGCGGAAATTGTGCGCCGAGAGCAGGTAGCGGGCGGAATTGAGCAGGTTCGACATGCCACTAGGATGGCATGGGCGGGCCGCGGACTGGGCCGCCGGACGGCGATCGCGGCCCGGATCCGCCGTTCCGGCGCATCCGAATTGACCGCGGAGCCCCCCCGCAGGGATAATTCCGGGGTTTCGCGGCCGCCATGGGGCGCCGCTTCTTGAAGGTTTTCGGAGCTTTAGCACATGCGCCACGCTCGCGTTTGGGGACTTGCAGGACTGGCCATTGCGGCCGTTGGGGCGGTTGCCTATGCACAGACCACGGTCGTACCGGTGCCGGACAATGCGCCGGTGGAGACCGCGTCGCTGGATGTTGATCTGACCAAGACCACCTGGGGCGACGCCAAGGCCGGCCAGACCAAGGCCGCCGCCTGCGCCGCCTGCCATGGCGCCGACGGCAACCCGACCGATCCGCAGTACCCGCGCATCGCCGGCCAGAGCGAGCGCTACATCGCCCGCCAGCTGGCGCTGTTCGCCGATGGCCAGCGCACCGGTGGCCTGGCCGCGGTGATGGTGCCGTTCGCCCAGACCCTCAGCGCGCAGGACATGCGCGATGTCGGCGCCTACTTCGCCACCCAGAAGGCCGGTGCCGGCCTGGCCGACGATTCGGTCGTCGCCGACGGCGTCTACAAGGACATGAAGTTCTACGAGATCGGCCAGAAGCTCTACCGCACCGGCGACGCCAGCCGCGGCGTTCCGGCCTGCATGGCCTGCCACGGCCCCACCGGCGCCGGCAATCCGGGCCCGGCCTATCCGCACATCGGCGGCCAGCAGCAGGCCTACGTGGTCCGCCGCCTGCAGGAGTACCAGGCGGGCACGACCACCGAGAAGGATCCCACCCATTTCAACACCATGGCGCAGGTCGTCCACTCGCTGACCGAGCAGGAAATCCAGGCACTGGGCAGCTATCTGCAGGGCCTGCACGACCGCGCCGACGACGAGGCCGCCGCGAAGACCACGACCGCCAAGAAGTCGTGAACTTCGCCGCTTCGTCGCGGTCCTGATTCACAGCTCCTGTTCATTGCGCCGGCCCCACCATGGCCGGCGTTTCTTTTTCCAGCGCCCGTGGAGGAAACCCCATGAAGACCCGCCTGACCCTGCGCCTCGTGTTGTCGGCGCTGTTCTCGCTGTTGCCGATGCTGGCGCTGGCCGCCGACGCACCGGCGCCGAAGGAAGGCGTGGACTACGAGGTCATTCCCGACGGCAAGCCGTTCGCGCCGGTCAAGGGCAAGGTCGAAGTGGCGGAGGTGTTCTCCTACGCCTGCATCCATTGCGCCCATTTCGAACCCAAGCTGCAGGCCTGGAAGCGCAAGCAGGGCCCGGCCGTGCAACTGGTGCAGGTACCGGCGGCGCTGTCCTCCTCCTGGGTGCCGTATGCGCGCGCCTACTACGCCGCCGAAATGAGCGGCGTGCTGGGCAAGACCCACGCGGCGGTGTTCGCGGCGCTGCACGAAACCGGCGCGCTGCCGATGAACAATCCCTCGGCCGATGAACTGGTCACGTTCTATGCCGGCTACGGCGTGGACCGCGCGCGCTTCAATGCGCTGCTGCGCGGCCCGGAAGTGGACGCGCGGCTGGAGAAGGCGCGTGCCTTCGCCATGGCCAGCGGCGTGCGCGGCACGCCCACGCTGATCGTCAACGGCAAGTACCGCGTCACCGGCGGCAGCACCTACGACGACGTGCTGCGCATCACCGATTGGCTGGTCGCCCGCGAGCGCGGCGCCCGCAAGTAACGTAATGCGGGTGACACCGTCTCGCCCGCGGCACAGAATGTGCGGTCCCTTTGCGGGCCTCGCCCGCCCCCGAACCTTTCCCATGCTGGAGTCAGTGCCATGAAACTTCGTCCGCTCCTGATGACGCTCGCCCTGCTGCCGCTGCTGGCGGCCTGTGGCCAGACCAACGCCCCCGGCGCGACCACGCCGGCCGCCGAGACCGCCCCCGCCACCACGCCGGCCGCGGAAACCCCGGCACCGGGCACCGACGCC
>NZ_JADHDV010000030.1 GCF_016820515.1 Pseudoxanthomonas beigongshangi
CGCGCTCGGCGCCTCCGGTGCCTCGGCTGCGGGCGGTGCCTCCGATGCCTCGGCCGCGGGCGGGGCGTCCTGCGCCTGCGCGGTGGTGCCCACCATCAGCACGCATACGATCCGCGCGAGCGCGGATGCTGCTCTTGATCCATCCATCGATTTGTTCACCCGAAGCGAAATGGCCCTGGTGGATGCGACGACGCGCATTCCACTCGTCTCTGTTTTCTAGACGCATGCAGCCGCGGGGATCCGCAAACATTTTTATGACAGTGCTGTCATATTCGGCCGCGATCGCGCGAGGGCGTCAGCCGTGCGAAAACCCGCCATTCGCGCTCCCGCGAGAAACACGCAAAAAAGCCCCGGGCGGCGGATACCGGCCGGGGCCACACGGACATGTTTCATCCCGATGCGCGCGCCGGGATCCCGATTGCCTCCCGTACGCCGCACGAATCCCTGTTTTCCGTATCAGCCTTCGCAGAAGCAGGTGGCGGAGGCAGCGGTCCATCCCTTGGCCGGAGCACCCACCGCCACGGTGCAGCTCGCCTGCTCGGCGACCGACGTCGGCAGCTGGAAGCTCTGCTTCTGCGCCATGCAGGAACGCACCTTGCCCGGATCCTTGCTGATCGCCTCGCAGCTGGCGAGGATCGCTTCGGTACCGTCGCTGGCGGCGGCGTAGTTCTCCGTGGCGATCACGCCCTCGGCGTGACTGCTGTAGCCGACGCCGAACACTTCGGCCGACTTTGCATTGGTACCGCACTGATAAGTGGTGCTGCAGATGCGGAAGTCGCCCTGGGTGGCGTTGCCCCACGCCTTGCCCACCACGGTGACCGCGCCCGGGTAGTGGGTGATGGTGCCGCAATGTTCCGGATCATCACTCTGCTGT
This sequence comes from Pseudoxanthomonas beigongshangi, assembly GCF_016820515.1. Classification (GTDB taxonomy): domain Bacteria; phylum Pseudomonadota; class Gammaproteobacteria; order Xanthomonadales; family Xanthomonadaceae; genus Pseudoxanthomonas_A; species Pseudoxanthomonas_A beigongshangi. Next base: position 875 of record NZ_JADHDV010000030.1, read on the forward strand.
GCGAACACCTGTCCTGCGACCAGGCAGGCGGCCAGCGCCAACAACACCATCGTGGCTCTCCGGATCGCACTCTTTACGCTGTTGGTATGCATGTGTTGGTTCCTCGATGCTGTTCCGCTCATGGAAGCGGCGGGGATACTTCCCCGCCGCCGGTGTGGAAGGACGCCGGCTTACCGGCGTCTTTCGATTGCGTGGATCAGAGGACGCAGGTGGTGATCGTGTTCTGGACCGAGCTGCGGTAGGTGGCGCTGCCATCCAGGTAGGCGAAACCGGCCGGCGGAGCGGGACGGTTGGCCTGGGTCGCCAGGAAGTAGCCCAGCAGATCGCGCAGCGCAGTGGTGCTGGTGCCGTTGGTGTTGCGATAGCCGGCCAGGTAGGTGTACGCCAGGATCGGATAGGTCACGCCGGCCGGGATCGTGCTCGGGCTGATCAGGCGCAGGCAGGCCGGGTTCGCCATGCCGGTCACCGCGACCGGCGCGTTGCTGGCATTGAGCACCTGACCGGACAGCGGCGCCGAGATGCTGATGGACGCCGGCAGCGCGGCCGGGCTGGCGCTGTTGACGGTCGGGAACTCGGCGCCCTGCGCGTCCACTTCCGGATAATCGGCGTAACCGATCGACGCGGCGGTGGAGACGACGGAGGTCACCACGCCCGGGTTGCCCGACACGGCCGCCGAGGCGGCATACAACGGCGCCGCCGAACCAGCCGCCGGAACCGCCGCGGCAAAGCTCTGGTTGGGCTTGAAGTAACCGGCGGGGATGCTGAACTTGCCATTGCAGGCGGTCGCCAGATAGCTGGTGAAGGCGAAGCTGGTGCCGCTGCCGTCCGCGCGGTACACGACGCGGATCGCCGCGGTCGAACCGGAGCCCGGGATGCTCGACCAGTTGGTCACGCGCGCCGAGAAGATCTGGCACACCTGCTCGGTGGTGAGGTTGGTGAAGCCCAGGGCCGAGTGGTTCGGCAGCGCGATGGCGCCGGCCAGCGTCGGGATCTGCCACAGCTCGCGCGCCGCGCGCGGGCCGCCGTTGAAGCTGGTCACGTCAGCCTGGCTGATCGGCGAATCGGTACCGATGTAGTTCGGCGCGGCGGCGGTGCCGCTGAAACCGGCCGGGCTGGTGCCGGACTGGTAGTTGCCGCACTCGCCGTTGGCGTTGATCACCGAACCCACGCCAATCAGCACGGTCTTGCCGGTGCCGCTACCGGTCTGGCAGTAGGAAATCTTGTTGCCGGTACCCGAGGCGAAACGGGCGAACAGGGTGTCCGGCGGCGTCAGGGTGGCGATCGGCGTGGTGGCCACCGTGTTGGTGGTGTTGCGCGACAGGCGCGCGCGAACCGGGACGGTGGTCAGGAAGTTGTCACCCACATAGGACTGCACCGGGAAGGTGGCGCCGCCGCCAAACAGATCGGCAGCACCGGCGGAGCCGGCAACGGTCATCACGGCGAAGGCGACGACGGCAAGCGGACGAACACGCAGGAACTTGGAACGACGCATAACGAGAACTCCTTTTGAGAAGGATCACCATGGCGAGGAAGGAAACAACCGCGCATCGAATCGTGCGCGGTTGCCTGTCCGCCCGTGACCACGGGCGGCAGGTTCAAGCCTGCGCCCGCATTGTTCCCGCGCGAAGAAACTACGGTGTCGTTCCGGTGAACCCACCGTCACCGTTTCGCAATGTTTCCCGTCTTCTGCATCGCTTCCGGATGCACGCGCGCCAGATGGCGCAGCATCCGCTCGCGGGTGATCTCCGCGTTGGCCGACGTGTACGACTCGATCGCCTCCTTGACGTCCGCTTCGTCGTATCCGCTCATCTCCAGGATGGCGGAGATGAGCTCGTTGAATACCTCGACCGTGGCGCGGTCGTGCCAGACCTTGGCGGGAATGAAGTAACCAATCGGCATGCCGCCGTGCGATACCACCATGGGCTGCCTGGCGTGGAGCATGTGCTGCTCGAGCCGCTTGCGGAACTCGTAAACGCTCACGAATGCGTCACTCATGATTCCCCCTGTGCGTGCCTGTCCATCTGCATGTGCCTCCTCTGCCATGAAGTCCGATGCACCGCGTCTCGCTGCGATGCGCCCGCGGACACCGGGTGGTGTTGTCCGCATCTTGTCCGCGTTCCGGCGTATTTCCCCTGCGCGGTCCGGCGGGCATCGTCCCTGACGCCCATGCAGGACTGATCGCTAGGGCTGATCCAGCCGGCTGCGCTCGGCGGTGTTCAGGCGTGCGCGCTGCGCCTCGCCCAGCGCGCCGTTGCCGAGCACCTGGAACGCGTTGCCGGGGTCGTAGCCGGTTTGCGTCACCGCGCCGGGAGAAACCCGGGGAGACGGTGCGCTGCTGCTGGGGCTGTCGCCGAAGCCGAGCACCTGCACGCTGATGATCGAGGGACGCGACTGCTGCGCCTGCCGGCGCACGGTGTCCTGCGCGGCCTGCACCGCATTGGTCGCCGCCGCGCTGGCGGTGCTGAGCGCCGCCACGTTCACCGCCGCGGCGGTCTGCAATCCGGTCGCCTTGCCCTGCACCTGGATGTTGTCGGCATTGACCACCCGCAACGCGGCGAGGTTGACGTTGCCGGACACGCGGATGCCGGCTTCACCCGCATCGATGGTGCCCAGCGGCGCGATCAGATCGATGTCGCCCGGCGCCACTTCCGGAATCGGATTCAGGGTCGCGATGCCCGCGCCGGAACTGGGCACCTGCGGCGACAGGCTGACGTTGCCGAGATCGTCGTAAACCACGCGGGGTGGCGTGTACACCACGGTGGTCTTGGCGCCGCGGCCGGCGTTGATGTCGCCGCGCGCCGACCACAGGGTGATGCCGCCGCCGAAGGTGGTGAACACGCGTGACAGGCCCAGCAGCACGCTGTCGCGGGTGAACGCCTCGATGTCGCCGTTGCCCTGGGTCAACAGGCCGGTGGTGGGCGGCGGCGCGACGCCATCCACGCCCAGGGTCAACCCGCCTCCGGGTGCCAGCACCTGGATGCCACCACCGAAATCGGTATGCGCGCCGGCGCCTTCGCTGAAAACGATCGAACCCTGGTAGCTGCCCGGATCATCCCCTTCGGCCATGCCCGGCAGGAAGCTGGCAATCGCATCACGGCCACGCAGGTAGCTCTGGAAACGACGGCTGTCAGGGTTGTTGTATTCACGTCCGGCCAGGCGCAGTTCCTCGAAGTAGACCTGGCGCAGGAAGATGCCGCGCTGCTCCACCGGCAGCGCCTGGAACCAGGCCAGCGCGGCGCCGGTGTCGCCCTCGTAGGCAAAGCGCTCGCGCAGCCACTCGGCCAGTTCGCGTTCGTAGGTGCGGACCACCTTGTCAGGCTGGTCCGCCAACGGCCGTGCCGGGTCGGCCAGGTTGGCCGGATCCAGATAGCGCGCGGCGAAGCCTTCGAGGTCCGGCCCCTTCGCCCCCATTCCCGCCGACAGCACGATGCCCGCGCCCGGCCGATCGTCGCCGGCGACCACCGGGCCCAGGCTGCGGAACACGCCGAGATTCAGATCCGGCAGATTGGAGACGGGACCGTCGACGGACGTCTGATAGATATTGCGTCCAGCCGCGACGTCCAGCAGGCCCGGTCCGGCGATGCGGAAACTGGTGTTGAGGATGTCGCGTCCCGCACGCACCAGCGACACGTCGTTGGCATCGTTGTTGAGCAGCACATGGCTGCCGGCCAGGATGTCCCGCCCGGCCCGCAGTTGCACGGGCCCGGCCGCAAGGTAGTAGGTGCGGGTTCCATACAGATCCCGGTATATGCGACCAATGTCGGCGTCGATGTCACCGGTCAGCGCGTAGATCCGGAAGGATGGCGCTTGGCTTTCATGCAGATCACTTGCCGTGTCCGGCGCGAATGCGAACAACCGCCCACCTGTCTGCCAGTTGTAGGCCGCGCTGCCCTCCATCAGCTCCACGTCCGCCACCTCCGCGCCAAGGTTGCTGGAGGTGACCCCCGCCACGCCCGAGCCCAGCTCTTCGAGTGCGCCTCGCACCCACAAGGGCCTTTCCGGCGTCGCAATACTGTCCATGGACGCGCTCGACATCGCCGCCGTGCCGATGACATGTTCATCCGCCAGCAGTTCCAGACGGCCCTCACGCGATGGCGCCAGCAACAGATTTTCCAGCACGATCGAGCCAGCGGCCGCTGTCGCGCCGAAGCGGCCAGCGTCGTATTGAGTCGTGCCGCCGCCCAGCATGCTCGACTGGAACTGGAGCAGATTGCCACCGGCGGTGAACAGATCCAGGCCACTGCGATCGGTCCACAGGCTGAAAGAGCTTATGGCACTGTCGGTTCCCGCTTCTGCGCCCGGAACCCGGGTAGCCCCGCCATTGAGTGCCACGCGGCCGAAATCGACGCCCGTCGCCACTTGCATGCCACCCAGGGTTTTCACCTGCATCCGACCGTCGCCGACGGCAAGGACCAGCGACGAATAGCCGAAGTAGGCCGACGGCATCTGCACATCTACCGCTCGGGGATCGCCAGGCCGGTTGACGCCATAGCCATTCACCAACGACTGTCCGATCGAACCGGCCTGCAGGCGGGTGTCTCCGCGGAGATTCGCCACCAGCCCGGCGGTCCGTCCGAAGCCCCCGACCGTGCTCGGATCGAGCAGCCCGGTGTTGACACGACCACCGGCACTCACACTGAGAGTGCCACCTCCCGATTGCATCTGGTTGCCCTGCGCGTCGAAACGGCCGCTGCCGCCCACCACGATGGCCAACGCCTCGTTGCTGGTCCATATCTGGGCGGGATTCTGGCTCACGCTTGCCCCCATGTCCCCGCCCGCGCTTACCCGGACGTTGCCGCCACCGAGCGTGCCGATTCCGGAGAATCCGGCGAACTCCAGCATGAACGTTGTCGGGTTGTAGACATACTGGCCGAAGTTGATTCCCCATGCGGTCGACTGGCCCAGTTCCTCCCCACCCTGGCGCCACAGCCAGCTGCCGATACCGGTACCGCTGTTCTGCCCGTACTCGGTAAAACCGCGCACGTCGCCCTGCGCGGACAGCTGCAGATCGCCACCATCGGTGGTGAAGTACATCCGGCGTGCGGCCAGGGTGGCCTCATAGGCTTCGTTGCCGAAGCCCAGCACGGTGCCGTCGGCCAGCCGCGCGCGCTCCTGATCCCAGGCCTCCGCACCGGCGACCTGGGTACCGGCGGTGTACACGCCGAACAGGGATTTCTGCACGTAGTCGCCGCCGGCCAGCACCTCCAGATCGCCCGTACCGGTGCGGATGACCGAAAGCGCGGATTGCTGGCGCAACGGACCGACCTTGCCCGGTCCGTCGAGGATGATGTCGCCATGTCCGCCCAGTCGCGAGGCGGCGGCCAGCGTGCGGCTGTCGGCCGCGGCGAGATCCGCGCCACCGACCAGCCGCATCGACCAGGACTGCATGCCGGCTTCCAGCATCGGCGCCGCCGCCCAGTTGCGGCGATCGACCCGTTCCTGCAACGCGATGTCGGCATTGACCGGATCGACCGCGGTCAGGCGGGTGCCGGCACCGAGAGTGATGGTGCCGTAAAGCATGCCGGGAATCTGATCACCCGGCCCGTAGTACGCGCCCAATCCGTCGGTGACCCAGCCCGATTCCACGACAGGCAGGTCCGCTCCGGTCATGGCGCCAGGAAACAGGAACCAGAAATCACCGAAGTCGGGATTGAACGGCGCTTCGAAGCTGATCTCGCCCTCCGTCGCCTGCCCGCCGGCCAGCAGCATCCGCAGTCGCGAGAAACCATCGTCGTCCGGGGTGACCGGCGGTGGCGCGAAACCATCGCTGATGCTGCCGTTGACCTGCAGGTCGCCGCCGGCGCGCAGCACCACCACGCCGGGCTCGCCGCTGCCGCGCAACGCGGGATCCGCATCCGGCCCGTAGCGGTAGCCGGAGAAATCGATATCGGCGGTGACCGTCAGATCACCCTCGGAGGTCCCGCTGCGGATTTCCACGCCGGGACGCAGGTGGAACGCATCCCCATGGCTGGACAGGCCCTGCAGGCGCGCCGCCAGCGCTTCATTGCCGAGCGCCGCATCGATGAACGCCACGCTGTCGGCATGGATGGCGTCCAGGCGCGCCTGGTCCACCGTGCCGTCCTCGGCGACGTATCCGAGGAACGCATTGACCGCGATGCTCGCCGCGCCACGGATGTCCACGCCGCTCGCGGCATCCACCGCCACGTCGTCGGCGCCCAGCCGCGGCGCGTTGATATCCAGTTGTCCGCGGGCGATGCCGTCCGGCGTGCTCAGGTCAATCCGCGCGCCGTCCTCCAGCGACACCCGGCCCACCGCGCTGGTGAGTTCGACCTGGCCACGATTGGACGCGTCGATCACCGCGCCATGGCCATCCAGCTGCAACTGCGCGCCGTGCGCATCGAGCATCGCCGTCGATGCCAGCACCAGGTCATCGCGCGCGGCCAGGCGGATGTCGCCCGGTTGCGCGCCGCTGGCGTCGATGCGTCCGTTCACGGTCAGGCTGCCGCCATTGGCGGCAATCGATACCTGGCGGGCGCGCACCTCGTCACCAATCACCAGATCGCCGGTACCGATCGAGAAGCCACGGGCCTCGAAGAACCCGCCCGTGTTGAGGCGCGCGTTCAGGCCGGCGAAATCCGGCAGCACGTGCGCACGCACATCGACCCCGCCGCTCAGGTGGGCATCATCGCTGCCGCCGAGCAGGTGGCCATCCAGCGCCACCCGGCCTTCCGCGCCGGTGGCGGTGATACGGATCGTGCCGGCGTCGTTGCCCTGCGCGGACACGTCGATCCGCGAACCGGCGGCCTGGCTGATCGCGCCGTTCTCCGCCTCCATCACCAGATCGCCGCCCCAGCTGTGCCGCTGCGCGTCGAAGAAGTTCAGCGTGCGGCCCGCCAGATCCAGCATGGAGCGTTCGCCCAGCGCGATGCCGTCCTCCGCTTCCAGCACCAGCCGGCCGCTGGGCAGCGCCACCGCGGTATCGACGTTGACGCGCTGGCCGGACAGGCGCACTTCCGCGCCCAGTTCGTTGAAGTCCGCGCGATCGTAGGCCGGCGCACCGTCCGGCGCGTCCACGGTCAGCGCGCCACCCGCGCGATAGGCCATGAACGAGCCCGCCGCGCCGGTCAACACCGGCGTGGACAGATGCAGGTCGCCGCCGGCGTAGCTGTCGGCATCGGTACCGCTGGCGTACACCGACAGCGTGCCGCGATGGTTGGCGGTGATGCGTTCTGTGGCGCGCAGATCCACGCCGGCGAAACCCAGTGCCAGCCGATCCAGTTCAACCTGGTCCTGGCCGCGCGCATAGGGCGCATAGCCGAATTCGATGCGCTCGGCCTCGATGCTCAGCCGGCCCGCACCGGTACCCGCACCGCCGGCCAGCACCGCACCGGGCGCCGCACTGGCGTAAGGGCTCGCCGGCGTGCCCAGGCCCGAGGCCAGGCCATTCCAGACCACGGTGCCGGCGGCGATCCGCGCGGTTTCGTCCGCCTCGCCCCAGCCATACAGCGCCGGTGTTTCCAGCCACAATTGGGTGTCCGCGTCGCCACTGGCGCGGCCGAGATCGAAATCGACCTCGCCGAACAGATTGATCGAATTGCCCGCGCTCAACGACACCCGTTCCACCGCCTGCTGGCCAGCCGACGGATGTATCAGGCGCTCCAGCAGCGTCTGCGACAGGCGCACGCCATCGCCGATCGCGCCGGCTTCCTCCGCCCGCGCGAAGGCGGCATCGGTGCCGATGTGCAGGCTCGGCGCGGTGAGCGCGAAGTAGCGCGCGTTGTATTCCGCATCGCCCAGCGCCAGTTCGCCGTTGGTGGAGAACGCCAGCGTGCCCGGCGACCGCAGCACCGCGCCGTCGCCGATGCGGATGGCGTTGGGGTTGATGCCCGCGTCCGCGCTGGCGCCCGTCGGCGGGGTGAAGCGCACGTCGCCGGCGGACACCGCCAGCACCGCGCCGCCGATGGCCTGTTCGCCATTGGCGCTGTCGGAGAACACGTAGCCACGACTGGAATCCAGCAACAGGCCGTCGGCGGCGCGCGCTTCGAGCGTCGCGCCGCCTTCCACCAGCACCTGCTCGCCGCTGGTCAGGAAAACCTGGCTCGCCCGTAGCTGGGCGCCATCGCGCACCGCCACCGTGCCCTTGCCGCTCTCGAACACCACGCGGGGACCCAGCGCGAAACTGCCCTGGCTGGGAGCGGCCGTGGCTTCGACCAGCGAGAACGTGCCGCCCACGGTCAGGATGCCGGCCTGGATGCCGGCCAGATCCTCGCTGTCGACAGAAGAAAAACCCTCGGTCGCGGCCTGGCCGGCTTGCTTGATTTCCAGCGCGCCGAGCGAGGTAAGGAACAGGTTGCCGTCCGCGCCATCATCTTCGCCGGCCATCAGCACCTGGCCCTTGAAATCCATCGCCTCACCGACGGCGCGGGCGAAGTCCAGGTGCAGGCTCTGTGCGTCGCGCTCCAGGCGCGGGCGGCGCGTGCCGAAACGCGCGGCCTCGGCGATGGCGAAATCGGCGTAGCTGGTTTCGTTGTACTGCGAGAACCGGCGCACCGTTTCGCCGGACATCAGCGTCACCGTGGTCGGCAGGACATCGCGGATGTCTGTGTTGGCGATGCCCAGGTAGGCGCTGGCGCGGAAGGTTCCGCCCGGCATCGTCACCGCGGCGGCTTCGCGGCTCGCGCCTCCGGCCAGTTCCACCCGGAACGCGCCCGGCAACAGCGCATAGGTCGAGGGCATCAACGTGTAGGTGCCGGCCGGCAGTCCGCCGACCGCTTCGGTCAAAGTGATCTGCTGGCCGACCCGCGGCGCACCCGCGCCGGCGTCGGGCGAGACCGGCGCATACTGGCCCGGCATCGATGGCACGATGGCGTACACCTCGGCATCGGGATCGCTGAAGCCGTTCGCCGGATTGGCATTGGCCAGCGGCGTGCGCAGGATGTCGACCGATCCGCCGCGACCGGTGAAGAAGCCGGCGCCGGTCAGTTCGCCACCTCCGGACACATCGATGACCGAACCGGCCTCCGCGGTGAGCGTCACCTGCCCCATCAGCACGCCGCGCTCGATCGCATCGACCGTCCCGCGGCTGGCGCTGTCACTGCCGTCCCCATCCAGGGCGGCGAGGTCATCGAATTCCACCACCTGGCCGTTGTAGAGGTAGCGCAGTCCATCCGCCGTGCCGCCGTAGGGCATGCGCAGGCCGGCCGCGCTGGTGGAGGTCAGGCTGCCCTCGCGCAGCAGGACATGGAACTGCTGGTCGACCAGGAAGGTATCGGGATCCGGTGTCCCGCCGAACACGATGCGGCCCAGCGGTGCGCGCACCACGCCTCCCTGATCGATGTTGGCCGCGCGCAGGGCGAGCGATCCGAATACCGAAAAGGGCGCTTCGGGCGTATCGCCCAGGCCACGGATGGTCAGCGTGCGCTCGGGATCGAAGTGCTTGCCGGTGTTGTCGAAACTGACGCCGGCCGCCACCTCCGCATTGGCGTGGGTCGTCGGATAGATCTGCCGCGCGGTCAGGTTCAGATCGCCGCCCGTATACAGCAGGCCATCGCCGAAACGCAGATCGCCCTGGCTGACCAGGTTGACCTGATCGAAACCGAAGCGATCCACGGCCACCGGCGTCCAGCTGTTCGGTGCGGTTTCCAGGAAGACCTGGCCGGCGCCACCGAACTGCACCGCGTCCCGCACGTCGATCAGGTTCGCCTGGATGGTCAGCGCCGCGTCATTGCGCGATCCCGGAGAATAGTCGCGATACGCACTGCCGATCGTGTTGACCAGCCCCGGCTTGGGAACATCCGGTGCCGTCACCGGGATGTCGACCTTGCCCACCAGCAGTACATGCGGCGCCGACAGCGTCACCCGTGCCTCGGGCGTGCCTTCGGCCACCGACAACAACCCGCGGCGCAGGGCCAGGCGCTGGCTGAGCGCCAGATCGACATCCCCCTCGAAGGAGATCACGTCGCGGCTCCACAGATCCAGCGTGCCGAACCCGCCGGCTTCGATCTGTTCGGCGCTGATGCGCGCACCCAGGTAGTCCTCCGGCGCGAACGCATCGCCCGCGATCGCATCGTCGGCCAGCCCGCTGCGCACCCGCGCCTGGCTCACGGTCAGCGTTCGCACGCCCTCGTGCCCGTTGCCTTCGCGGTTTTCCAGAATGAGGTTCAGTTGACCGCCGGCCGCGCCCGCGCCGCCGGCGGACGCGCGCAACTCGCCATCGTCCAGGATGCCGGCCTGCGATCCCAACTGGATCAGGCCGCCATCACCGGCCAGCGTGATCGGACGTGCGAGGACCGGCAGTCCTTCCGCCAGATCCACCGTGGCGGCCGCGCCGGAAGCATCGAGCCGCGCGCCCTCGCGGATCACCACCATCGCGCGCGAGGTGTCGGGGACGTCCTTCACGTCGATGCCGTATTCCTCCAGACCGATGCGGATGGCGCCGCCATCCTGGGCCAGGCCGTAGCGACGGCCCGCCGCGTCACGCGCGGTCCAGGCACGGCCCGCGGCATCGAGCAGGGCGTTCTCGCCGACCCACAGCGACACGCCGGTTCCGCCCGCCGCCAACTTGTCGACCACGCCGATGGGCGCGCTCAGCAGTGAGATCTCCCCGCCGGGCGCTGTAATGGCGCCGTCCATCACCAATTGACGCGCGGCCGCCAGGCGCACGCGATGGCCGGGATCGACGCGGATATGCGCGCCTTCGCCGACCTCCAGCGAAGCGCCGTGCAGCGACAGATCCGCGCCGGCACGCAGGCGCAGCCTGCCCGCGGCCGGGTCTTCCGCCACCACCGGCGGCGTCCATGCCTCCAGCACCGCGGACAACGCGCTGCCCGAGGAACGAAGGAATGCGTCGGTCGTCGGGCGCAGCAGCGGCATCTCCGTGGCCAGTTCCGTGCCTTTCGACACCACCAGCCCCGCGCGGCTGCCGATGCGATAGTCGGCAAAACCGCTGCGCAGCAATCCGGCGTCGAGCTTCAGCGCGGGGTCGAAAGTGATCGACTGGTCGAACCAGGTACCGCGCGGCAGCAGTTGCCCCGTCGGCACGGTCACCGCGACCGGCGCGATCTCGCCGGCCTGCATGGTCAGCACATAGGGAAACACCGCGAATCCCTGCGGGAACACCGACGAAGGAAACACCGTGCCCGCCGGAATCGTCGTGTTGGCGAGGAACTGCATACGCGTGCCGGCCGGCAGCACGGTGCCGCCGGTCAGCCAGTTGCCGTCCACGTTCACCCATACGTTCTCGGGTACTGTCCACTCGCCGGCCAGCACCACTTCCGGTTGCGTGCCGGTATCCACCGTCACCGCCGGCAACGGCCGATCCGGAATCACCGTGGTCACCGATGTGGAGGCATCGACCGGCAGGCGTCCGCCGATCCCGATCGTCACCGCTTCACCCAGCACCACATCGGCCGGCAGGCGCGTGCCCGGTTCCAGCACGCCGCTTTCCAGCACCGCATCCGTACCGAACACCACCGGCGTGGGCGCCTGCAGGGTCAGGGTGCCGCCGCCAGACACGCCGGCCGCCAGGATCTCGCCATCCAGCCGCAGTTCGCGCCCCGGCCGATCCAGCGCGCCGTTGGGAATGGTCGCGACGCGATCGTCATTGGCGATCAGGCTCAGATCGCCGCCACGACCGCCGCTCAGCTTGCCGTCGCCATGCAGGGCCGCGCCCGAGCGCAGATCGACGCGGCTGTCCTGTTCCAGGCGAATGGAGCCCGCCACCATCCGCACCGACAGCGCACCACCGTCGATATGCGCCAGCGAGACCGCGCCGGCGCCGTCGAGCAGGCCGTTGTGCCAGGTTCCCGACAGGTCCAGGGTCGCGCCGGTGCCAAGGGTGAAGTCCGCGCTGCCGTCCTCGCGCAACAGGAAGGTGGACGCTGGCTCGGCAACCGTGGCCATCTCCACCACGTTGTCGGCCTTCACGCTGCCGCTGCGGGCGGTGACATCGGCGTTGATAGCGATTTCGGCCGCCGACAGATCCAGCACGCCGCCGTCGGCCAGCGACAGATCGGCATCGATGTGGATGGCATCGGCGCTGGTGAGGGTCAGGCCGCCCAGGCCGCTGCGGTTCAACCGGTCCGCGTCCAGCAGCACGGTGCCGATGCGCTCCTCCGGCAGCGCGGCGTCCGGCTCGCCCGTCGCGACATCGTCGAAGTCGCCGATCACCACCCGGCTGGCATGCGGCGCATCGAACCCGCGCGCATTGACCCGCCCGATGATCAGTTCGCCGGAACGCGCCACCGCGCTCTGCGCCTGCCGGTAGCCGTCCACGGCGTCGCGCGCGCGGGTCTGCCGCTCGCCCTCGAACACCTTGGCCTCGATATCGCCTTCGAGCACGACGGTGGGCGCATCCACGATCAGGCGGCCGGCGTCGCGGCCGACGGTGTAGCCGTTCTCCAGCCGCTGGCGCGGCGCGATGATCGGATTGAGGTAGGCGTCCTGCACGCCCCAGCGCTCGTGATCCACCTCGTAGCCCTGGTAGACGCCGGCATAGATCAACTCCGTCGGCGCATCCTGCAGCGTGTGCAGGCGGCCGTCACCATCGCGCAGCCAGGTCTGCTGCACGTAGCCGGTCTGCACGTCCAGCGCGCCGCCGGACAGGTTGATCTGCGATCCGGCGCGGGTGATCACCTCCTTGCCGCCCAGGGTGATCGTGCCGCCCTGCGCGGCCCACTCGCCGATGCCGTGGCCCTGGTTGTTGAGCCAGCCGCTGACCTCCAGCAGGCCGCCGGCGGCGTACCAGCGATCCGAGGCATAGCCGCCGGTGCCGGCCGGTACCAGCACCAGATCGCGGCGATCGACCCAGATCGTGCTGTTCTGCAGCTTGCCGCCATCGCGGTTGTGCGGCGAGTCGCGCAGTTCGTTGCCCTGCACGTTGACCTGCACGGTGTTGCTTTCCATCGCCACCTTCACGCCAACCGCGCCGGACACGTCCAGTCGCGCGCCCGCATCGGCCTGGGCACGATTGCCGGCGGTGACCGCGATCTGGCCGCCGGTGGCGAGCGTCAGCGAATCGCCCTCGAAGTTCACGTCGCCGCCGGAGACGATCTCCACCCGCGACTGATCGCGACGATCCGACAGCCGCGAATAGTTGTCGAACGCGCCGGGGTCGGTCTGCATCCGCAGCGCGTCCAGCTTTTCCGATTCGGCGATCAGCGCATCGCGCTGGCTGTCCAGCGCCGTGGTCTTGCCATCGTCCTCCAGCAGCACCGCGGTCAGCGCACCTTCGCCCAGCGTCACCGAGCCTTCCGCGTCGCCCGCCGAATTGAGCAGGTGCACGGTGCCGCGCGCGTTGACGGTGGTGGTCGCGACCGCGACGCCCTCCTGGCGCACCTCGTGGCCGGCCAGGGTGACATCGCCTTCGCGCGCTTGGATGAGGCCGGTATTGACGACCCGGCCCGTATGGGTGGAGGCCGCGTCGCGCAGGGCGGCGACTTCATTTCCGCGCGTGGTCGATGCCTGGTTGCCTTCGGTGCCGGCGCCCTTGCGGATGACGAAACTGTCACCGGCGGCGAGTTGTGTCTGCCCCTTGCGGGTGAGGATCTGCCCGGCGTTGTCGACCTCGCCCCCCAGCAGCAGCACGTAGCCACCGCCCTGGGTGACCGATTGCGGTTCGCGGGTGCGGATCAGCGCACCGGCCTCGACCTTCACCGCGCCGCCGGCATCGGTGAAACTCGGCGCGCCGTTGGCGCCATACAGCCCGTTGCCGAGGAACTGCGTATCGCTCATGTGCGCGGCCGCCGCGACCAGGTTGCGCACGTTGACCTGCGAACTGCCGTCGAACACCACGCCATTGCGATTGAGCACCAGCACCGTGCCGGCGCCTTCGATCTGTCCCTGGATCTGCGAAGGCCGCGCCAGCGGATCGTTCACCCGGTTGAGCACCGCCCAGTCGGCCTGCTGGTCGTACTTCACCGTGGTGTTGCGGCCGACGTTGAAGGTTTCCCAGTTGAGGATCGCCTTGCTGCCGGTCTGTTCGATGGTGACGGTGGTCTTTCCGTCGGCCACCTGCTGGGTGGGATCCTTGGCGTTGTGCCAGCCGCGGGTCAGCGCGTCCTCGTCGATCTTCAGGCCGCCCTCGCCCTGGCCATCGGGCACGTCGGATGGGCGCGCCAGCGCGGCCTGCCGCGCCTGCTGCTGCAAGGCCTGGCGCAGCGCGATGGCCTGCGCGGCGACGCCCAGGTTGTTGATCGACTGCTGCAGGCGGTCACGCGCGGCCTGGGATTGCTGCTGCGGTCCGGTCGGACGCAGCGGCGCGGGCGCGCCGTTGGGCAAGCGGCCGGTGGAACCCACCGCGCCCTGCACCGCGGCCTTGTTGGCGAACCAGGCGGAACTGAACGCCTGTTGCGCCAGGGCGGCATCCATGCCACCGCCGGCAAGCAGGAACAGGCCGATCGCGCGCGAAAGCGGATGCGTACGGAACGCGGGACGTGAAGGGGCAATCGCTTGCTTGGGCACTGCGGGACGCTCCGTGGAGAGGGGGACGATGGCGTGTGCCATCGATGGCTTTCCTTCTTCACGACGCTCGTTGTCGGACGAACCCGCAAAGCTCCGATGCGTCCGACGTGCACGCGAGGGTGAACGTCAAGGTTCCTGAATGCGCCTGCCGGCGCGTCAGCGCGAACGGAGCGGCATGGCGCTCGGCGCAACCCGACTCAACCGAGCAGGACGATATCGCCGGGCAGCGTGGTCACGCGGGCCGAGAAGGCCTGCTGGATCTGCGTGATCGCCAGATCCATCCGGGTGATCGGGAAGCGCCCGCTGACCGACCGCCCTTCCAGTGCCTTGTCCACCAGCATCACCCGGCCGCGACGGTAGCGGTTGATCTCGCTGATCGCGTCCGGCAACGGCGTGTTGCGGAACACGATGACGCCGTCGCGCCAGGCCGATACCTGTTCCGGCTCGATCGCGCGCACCGCCTGCAGTCCGTCTTCGCCGTAGTCCACCTGGTAGCGCGCGGCCAGCGTGCGCTGCTGGTCGCCCAGTTGCACCGCCACCCTGCCGCGCAGGCAGGTGACACAGGTGCGCTCGCCGACGCGGCGCACTTCCAGCCTGGCCGGCAGCTCCGCGGTGATCTTTCCGGCACCGGACGAAATCCGGAACAGTCCGCCGGTCGCGGTCATCGCATCGATCGCCGCCTCGCCCGCCAGCAGCGTCATCCCGTCGATCCTGCCGTCCTGGCGCTGCACCTCGATGCTGGTCTGCGTGTTCATCGCCAGCACCACATCCTCGCGCAGGCGCACCGTGCGCTGTTCACCGGTGGCGGTGCGGTAATCCGCGCCCCACTCCGATATCGGCGTCCAGCCGCCCAGCAGCGGGTGTTCCGCCAGCAACGCCACGCCGGCCACCGACGCCGCCGCGGCCATGCCGCCGAGGAAGGCGCGCCGGTTCATGCGTGGTCCCGTCGGCCGCGCGGCGTTGGCCGCCGCCTGCGCGATCAGGCGCTCGCCGGCCGGCCCGAAATCGCGCCACAACCGCTTGGCATCCTCGAACGCGGCCCGGTGCATCGGTCCTTGCGCACGCCAGCGTTGCAATGCGCGCGCGTCCTCGTCGGTTGCCCGGCCCGACGCCAGCAATCGCACCCAGGCATCCGCCTCATGCCGCAGCCGCTTTTTCGATTTGTCGTCGTTCGTGAATGTCATGCCGCGCTTTGCCCGCACCCGGCGGACCGCCCTGGCCGGGATGGCCAACGGTGCCTGTCAGACAATAGACCGATTTGGATGGCCAATCCCGCATGGCGGGCCTTCCCGGCGTGATCCGGGGCGCTTCCCGCCGCGCGCGTCAACGGCCCAGCCGGGCCGCGCAGTAGGCCTGGGCTTTCTGCAGTTCCAGTTCGACCAGACGCAGCGAAATGCCCATCCGGCGCGCCACTTCCGGCTGTGTCAGCTGCTGCACGCGCACCGCCAGCAAAATGTTGCGGCGTCGTTCCGGGAGTTCCCGCATCACCCGGACCAGGGCTTCCAGTTCGGCCTGCGAGGCCGCCGCCTCGGCCGGACCGGGCGCCGGGTCGGCCAGTTCCAGCAAGTCGTCCACCTCGCGCGCACTGAGCTGCCGGTTGGCGGAGCGATGCAGGTCGATCGATGCGTTCACCGCCATCCGGAAAACGTAGTGCCAGGGATCGGACACGGTGTCGGCCACCCGCCGCGTGGACAGGCGCACCCAGGTTTCCTGCAGCGCGTCGCTGGCCACTTCGTCCGATCCCAGACGTTGCACCAGCCGCCGCTTGAGTTCGTGATAACGCAGCACCAGGAACTGCTGCAGGCCCGCCGCCGCCTCCACCGCGCTCATGGCCGTGTCCCGGGCGCCGGACAGGCCCACCCGTAGCCGGCCGCGCGCGGCAGCACCAGCAGGGTGAACGGCTGCGCCACCTGCGCCGGCACCGGTGCTCCCAGCGCCAGACCGTCCATCGCCTCGCGCACCGCCGCATCGACCGCCGCGTCGCCGGTGGATTCCAGCAGGCGGGAACGCGCGACGCTGCCATCGGCGGCGAACCACAGTTGCAGGGCAAGACGATGCCGCCCTTCGGCCAGTTCGCTTCGTCGGCAGAACGCTTCGCCCAGGCGATGCTGGATTTCGCCGTAGTACCAGGCCGGATCGCGCGCGGGCACCGCCGGGGCTTCCGGATCGCGCGTCAGCACCAGCGCGCCCTGTCCCACCTGGCGCGTCCGCAGGCCGCTGCCCTGCAGGATCCGCGCGAGCGCGTCGGCCGCGCCCAAACGCCCGCGCACGCCGGCGGAAACCACGCCGGCGGTCAGGCTGCTGTCGTAAATGACCGATTGGCCGGTCGCATCGCCGAAGGCCTCGATGGCGCGATCCAATGGCTGCGGACCGATGTCGAAAACGAAGTCGCCGCCCGCGCAGGACGACGCCGACCGTTCGGGAACCGGTTCTTCCTTCACGTCGCAGGGCGCAACGCGTCCTTGCGCCAACGAAGCCGTAGCCGCAGCCATCGCCAGTACTCCCGAAAGGATCAGGGCAGGCGCAAGGGTCACCTTTCCGGTGCGTTTGACCTTCTCTGGACCCAAGGTTCGATACCTGCCTCGGGCCATCCTAGGTAACCAATATGACGCTTTGGTGTCCGCTCCCGGGAGTGCTGCGGAAGCGTCAAATTCCCCCGCGCCGGGCGGCCGAAGGTCGCGCATGCGCCGCATTAACGCGGGAGGAGCTAACCTGAATCCGCACTCGGTCCCCCCTGCCGTGTCCCCGGAGCCTCCGTGCAGCTTCCGTTACAGGAACTGCCCGTGGCCCACCGCTCTCTTCGCGCGACCCGTTTTTTCGTCCTCAGTCTGTTCGCCCTGATCTCGCTGCTTGCCTTGGTGCTGGGCGCCTGGTGGTGCATGCAGTGATCCAGAACGCGCGCCCGAGATGAATGACGACGATTTCCATTTTCCTCCCGTCCGCGGGGACCAGCTGGGCCAGGCCCTGGCGATCTTCCAGGCCGCCCTGCATGCGCCGCTGGACGGCGCCGGCGTGGGTGTACACGTGGAAGAAGCCAGCGACCGTCTCGCCGATGAAGTGGAAAGCTGGGATCTCGACTTCGATCAACGCAATTCGCTGATCCTGCGCGTACTGGCGTTCAACGAACTGCTCGGCCGCGCCGCGCGGGATGATCGTTTTGGCGCGCATGTGGAAACCGTGGGCGGCGCCTACAACGTCAGCGACGATTTCATGCGCGCCGCGGCCCGGGCCGAACTCGCACCGTCCGGCCCGGATCAGGAAGGCCTCGCCTTCGACCTGGAAAGCGTGCTGCGCGGCCTGCGCCATTGACAGCCCGCTTGCCCGGCTTGCTTCCAGGCAGGCCTCAATGCGGCGTCGCCACACCGCGCCCCATCGTCTGCGCGGCCGAACGCTTGGAATGCATCATGTTCGCCAGCGACACGATGCCGACCAGCCGCTTGTGGTCGTCCACCACCGGCAACCGGCGCATCTCCAGGTCGGCCATGTTGGTGGCGACCGATTCGACCTGATCGCCGGCGCGGCAATACATCACCTCCTCGGACATCACATCGCGCACGGTCTTGCCGGCGACGTCGTTGTCGGTGAGGCCGCGCACCACGATGTCGCGGTCGGTGATCATGCCAATCAGGCGATCGTTCTCGTGCACCGGCAGGCTGCCGACATCGCGGCTGCGCATGAGCTCGGCGGCATCCAGCAGGGATTGCTCCGGACGGATGGTGGTCACGTCCCGCGTCATGATCTCTTCGATGATCATCGGATTTCCTCCTGTCTTTGCGGATATGACCACCGTAGGCTGCACGCGGTTACAAGAACATGAGGCATGGGGCGCCCTCGGGTCACGGGATTTTCATGGCGCCCGGCGCAGCGTTGCTGCGCGCGGCAGCGCGCCGCGTATTACGGAGCCTTCCATGAAAACGAACCCACTGTCCCGCCCGCTGGCCGGGCGCGAAGATCCCGCACCGCAACCCGATCCCCGCCGCGACCGCGAGCCGGCGGAGGAAGAAGAGGAATAACCTGTGGCCTAACGCCCGCTTGCGCCCGGTTCATGACCGGGCGGCAAGCGCCCTTGCCCGCGCGGTGGCGTCCTCGCGTATCCGCGTCAGGCTATCCGGATCCGTCAACGTGGGCGCCAGCGCCACTTCGCCGGCCACTTCGATGCCGAGAAAGCGCAGCCACTGGCGCATGTAGGGCTTCTGGAAGTCCTGGTACTGGGGCGTGGCGCCTTCCGAGAAATCACCGGCGCTGGAGTACATCAGGAAGGCGCGCTTGCCGGAGAGCAGCGGCTGGTAGCCTTCGTCGCGCGACCAGCGCCAGTTCTGCCCCGGCAGGGTCACGATGTCGATGTAGTGCTTGAGCCGGTAGGGCAGGCCGTAATTCCACATCGGCAGGCTGAACACGTACACGTCGGCGCGATTGAACTGCTGCGAGACGCGCACCGCGCGGTCCCACTGCGCCTGCTGGCCGGCGGTCGCGTTCTGCGCGCGCAGCACCGCGAACTTGGCGGCGATCATCGACGCGTCGAACTCGGGGAGTTCGAGGTTCCAGACATCCGCCGTCTCGTGCGTGTCCGCGGGATGCGCCTGCCGCCAGGCATCGAGGAAGGCGTCGGCAAGGGCGAGCGAACGGGAATCCTCGCCGCCGGGCGAGACACTGACGTGGAGCACGTGGGCCATGGAAGCATCCTTGTGCGGCTCGCCGCACCGAGTGGGGAGCGGCATTCTTGGGAACCCGCCTGCCACCGCACAAGTACGCACTTCGAGGTGCCTACCCACTTCTGCGGGGGGATGAAGAGCATGCGGCATCCACGACCACGCGGCTTTTTTTTCCCCCTTTTTTAAAAAGGGGGATTGAGGGGGATTTGCTCTTGGCGCAAAAAGCAAATCCCCCGTCACCCGCTTCGCGGGCGCCCGCCCCCTTCTCCGAAGGGGGCTGAAGAGCCAGTGCCCTCCACAACGATGCAGTTTTTTTACCTCCCCCTTTGAAAAAGGGGGACCGAGGGGGATTCGCTCTTGGCGCAAAAAGCAAATCCCCCGTCACCCGCTTCGCGGCTGCCCGCCCCCTTCTCCGAAGGGGGCTGAAGAGCCAGTGCCCTCCACTACGATGCAGCTTTTTTCCTCCCCCTTTAAAAAAGGGGGATTGAGGGGGATTTGCCTTTGACGCAGGCCCCCAACCCAAACTTCACCCACCCCGCAACAACGGCGCAATCTCGCGCATCCGCAACTGCGTGGCCGGACCCACGAGCGCGAACGCGGTTTCGCCTTCGGCCCAGTACTGCGCCAGCAGGCGGCCGTCGCGGCGCTCGCCGGTGACGTTGCGCGGTGTGCGTGGACGCAGGTACAGGCCGATGCGCGCACCGTCCCCATCTTCGTAGACCAGCATCGCCGCGGCGCCTTCCGACGTGGACAGCAGCCGGCCTGCACGCAGGCGGAAGCCCTGCGTACGCAAATCCGGCACCTCGCCGGCCGGGCCAAAATGCGTGCGCAGCCATCCCTGCAATGCATCCGGTGCGATCTCGCCCGTCATCGCATCGCCATCGCCGGCAAACAGGCGATACGCCGCCACCGCATCGGCCATCGGCAACTGTTCGCTGGCCAACCGCGCATCGCGCCACTGCCAGCCCGCCATGCCACCCACGCCCAACGCCAGCAGGCAACTGGCGGCCATGCCCAGCCGCGCGCGTCGCCGGCGGCGCAGACCGGCACGCAACCGATGCGGCTGGAGCGCCGGTGGAACCGATGCCTCCAGATCGCGCGCCCAACCTGCGCGCAGCGTCTCGGCGTCGCGCTTCCACGCATCGATTCTGGCCTCCTGCCCGGGATGCTCGCGCAGCCATTGCCGCACCGCCTCGTGCCGTTCCGGCGCCAGCCGCCCATCGATATAGGCGTGCAGTTCCTCTTCGCTGGGAGACCATCGATTCATTTGAGTACCCTCAGGGTGCGCGCCGCCGGCGCGTCTTCATCGGTCAGCGTGCGCAACCTTTCGCGCGCGCGTGACAGCCGCGACATCACCGTGCCCACTGGCAGGCCGAGCATGTCCGCCGCCTCGCGATAGCTGAAACCTTCCACGCTGACCAGCAGCAACAGTGCACGGTGATCCGGTGGCAGGCGCGCGAACGCGGCCAGCACCGACCGTCCCTCGTGGATGCGTTCGGGCGAAGGCGCCATCTCGACCGGCTCGGCGCCAAACAGCTCCAGCGCCCGCTGCCAGCGCCGCGCGCGCCGATGCTCGGTGACGAACTGGCGGTAGACGATCGCGAACAGCCATGCCTGCAACGCCTCCTCGTCCCGGC
The DNA here is from genome assembly GCF_016820515.1 of Pseudoxanthomonas beigongshangi. Lineage (GTDB taxonomy): Bacteria > Pseudomonadota > Gammaproteobacteria > Xanthomonadales > Xanthomonadaceae > Pseudoxanthomonas_A > Pseudoxanthomonas_A beigongshangi. The sequence continues at coordinate 21,585 of NZ_JADHDV010000030.1, forward strand.
GCGAATCCCAGCGCCGCAACGCCCGTTCCAGCGCCGCCTGCACGATGTCGTCCGCGCCATCGCCGGCCAGCGAGCGCGCGAAGCGCCGCAGCCGGGGCAGGAGCGCGCTCAGGCGCGGGTCGTCGGAAGCATCCATCGTCATCGTTTCGGAACGGGTCGTGGGGTAAGACGCACCCGAGGCCCGGATTATTCCATCCGTCTCCGGAAAAAGATTCGGGAATAAATCCGCCGCCAGCGGCGTCTGATCCCCAGTCCCGTCACCAGGAGCCCGCCGTGCAAAGTCCTTCCCCGCCGCCTCCCCGGGCCAATGCCCGTCGTTGGTGGCCGCTGCTGGCCATCGGCGCGATCGCCGCGGCGTTGGCCGCCGCGTTCGCCTGGACCGCCGGCTGGCTGGGCGGCGCCTCCCGCCTGACCGCGTCCGCGATGACCAACGCCATCGAAGCCGGCGGCCCGTCGCATCCCGGCTTCCGCCGCGCCCACGCCAAAGGTGTGTGCGTGACCGGTGTGTTCCGCAGTTCCGGCCAGGCCGCCGCGCTGTCGTCGGCGCGGGTGTTCCGCCAGGCGGATACGCCGGTGCTGGGCCGCATGTCGATCGGCGGCGGCGACCCGCACGGCGCCGACGCGCAGGCGCGCGTGCGCAGCATGGCGCTGCTGCTGCGCACCGACGACGGCCAGCAATGGCGTACCGCGATGAACAGCTTCCCGTTCTTCGTGGTCGCCACGCCGGAAGGCTTTCACGCGCAGACGCTTGCCTCGCGGCCGGACCCGGCCACCGGCAAACCGGATCCCGCGCGCATGGCCGCCTTCGCCGAACGCTACCCGGAAGCACGCAGGTTCCAGGCCTGGGCCAAGTCGGCGCCATGGTCGAACAGCTGGGGCAACACCCAGTACAACGGCGTCAATGCTTTCCGCTTCATCGCCGAAGACGGCAGTGAACACGCGGTGCGCTGGTCGATGCGCCCGCATCTTCCGTTCGCGCCATTGAGTCCGGAACAGCGCAAGCAGGCCGATGCCGATTTCCTCGCCGAGGACCTCTCCCGACGACTCGCGCAAGGACCGCTGCAATGGGATCTCGTGCTGACGCTCGCCGAACCCGGCGACCCGGTGAACGATCCCTCGCAGCCCTGGCCCGAAAACCGGCGGCAGGTCGTCGCCGGCACCCTTTCGCTGACCGCCGCCCAGCCGCAGGCCACCGGCGCCTGCCGCGACATCAACTACGACCCGCTGATCCTGCCGACCGGCATCCGCGGCTCGGACGATCCGATCCTGGCCGCGCGTTCGGCGGTGTATTCGCAATCGTTCAATCGCCGCGAACGCGAAATCGGCCGTGGTCATGCGCCCGAAGCCGCCGGCAAGGGAGGTACCCGATGAACCGCCCCGCTTCCTTCGACCGCGTCGCGCGCCTCCTGCACTGGACCATGGCGCTGATGATCCTGGCGATGCTGTTCATCGGCGTGGCGATGGTCGCCTCGGTTTCGCAGCGGCCCTGGCTGATCGCCCTGCACCGTCCGCTCGGCGCGGCGATCCTGCTGCTGGCGATCTGGCGATTGATCCACCGCCTGCGTCACCGCCCGCCGCCGCTGCCGGCGGATCTGCCGCGCTGGCAGGCCATGGCCGCACTCGCCTCGCACTGGCTGCTGTACGCGCTGATGCTGGCGATGCCGCTGGTCGGTTGGGCCATGCTGTCGGCGGGCCACTATCCGATCGTGCTGTTCGGCGGCGTGCAGTTGCCGCCGTTGCTGGCGCCGGATCCCGCCGTCTATGCCTGGCTGCGCGATGCGCACGGCTGGGGCGCCCGCCTGCTGTTCGCCACCGTCCTGCTGCACCTGTCGGCCGCGCTGTATCACGCCTGGGTGCGGCGCGACGGCGTGTTCGCGAGCATGGCGGGAACGCGCAAACAAGCTCCGGCCGAACCGGGCGGCGACAGGTGATGCAACCTCATGGAGGCGGCGAAACGCCGCCTCCCCTCAGGGCCGGACCTTCTTCCATTCCTCGAATTCGACCCGCTTTCCGTCCTTCCACCGCTCCAATCGCCAGACGTCGCCTTCCACTCGATAGCGGAACGAGTACACGCCACTGTCCTCCGCAGGAAAGGAGCGCTGCATCAGCGTTTCGGTGTACTGGCCCTCTTCAGCCGCGTACCGGCCAGCCCCACCCGCCCAGAACTTGTCACCGGACTGCATGGTGAAGGAAAACCGGCCATCGGCCAGCACCTTCTGCCCGTTGAACTTCATCTCCGCATAGCTCTTCGTCTGCCCGTCCGCGGTGACGTACTCGCCGCCCTGGAGTTCCCAGGCGCCTTCGAGGGACTTGTCGGCGGCGTGCGCGGGGGTGATGGCGAGCAGGATGGTTACGAAGAAAACACATGCCGCCGTAATCTTGTCTGCCATTTTCATCAAACCTTGGAAGAATGGAAGTTCGTCAAGACGCTCCGAATGCGCGCTGCATACCCGCACGATCGCCTTGCAGCGCAGCACGCATGCGCTCCTCGGTCAGCGGCCTGACGATCCATTTCAGATCCAAACCACCCCATCGATTGGTCAGCGACGGAACCACCAGAAAATAGGAGGGGCCTGGTCCGACGCAGTACCAGAAAGCATCCGACGGCTGCGCGCCGACCTGGCGCCCCTCCCACATGGCACTCATGTACTTCTGCCGCTTGCTGACCACTGTCACGCGTTCTCCACTGACGCGGCCTTCAGGAGTATCAAACTCCAGTGCGGAAAACGACTCTTCCAGCAAGCGCTTGGCCTGCGCACGTCTTCGGATGGCAGCCCAGATGGCCAGTGCAACCATTGCCAGAAGCAGCACGGTTCCCCAGGAATCAGTCATGCCTCCCTCCTTTCCTCTCGATGGCGTTGGTCAGCAGTGTGTCGTAAAGATCCACACGGATTTTCATCAGTGCGCCAGCAGTGGAAATCAAATACAGCAGTACGACAAACGCCCCCAACATGGCCAGCCATCCAGGAATGGCGAGAAGGCTTTTCTGGTTCATCAGCAACAGGAACAGCGCCGCAGCAACCGGCAGAAAACCCAGTCGGGAGAAGCCTCCGGAAAGCAGCCCCAATTTCGTATCCAGTTGCTGCCGCCACAGAGATGTCATGCGTCGATGCTCAACCAGCTGGCTCTTGGGAAAAGTAACCAGCCAGTCCGTCAGTTCACGAAAGTGATCGACATCGTAGTCCAGTTGCGCGGCTTGCTCGCTCTTCCAGTTCCTGACGCTTCGAAGGACCACCCACAACGAACGCAGGATGAAGGGCGCCCAACCGGCAATCGCCGTGCAGGTTCCCGCCTGCGCCAGATACACCATCCACATCTGCGGACGGATGAACTGTACCAGCACCGAGGGGGTCAGCCCGACAATAACGCCGACGCTACCCAGCACATTCAGCCACAACACCCAACGAGGGGTGTTGAGAACCGCAGCGGGTCCGTCGGGAACTGCCGCCAGACGTCGTTCCATTGCTGCCAGCGAAAAGTTCCCGGTCGATTCGGCCATCCTGCCTCTCCCCGTTTCCTCAACGCATTATGCCGCTAGGCACTGGGGGGTCAAATCAAGCTACAAGGAGCGGTTTCCAGGCAGCTCTTCTACGGAAGCACAGAGTCACGCCCCTACTCCGCCGCCTCCGGGAACATCGGCAACTTCCCCACATCCGCTTCCTCGTGCTGGATGATCAGCGTCGCCTTGAGGTTCCTCGCAAGACTGGCGAAGCGATCCATCGAAGCCAGCGACTGCGCGCGATCGGTATTGAACGATGGCACGCCACGGGTATCGAGGTTCTCGTGCAAATGCACCACATCGCCGGACAGCAGCACCGGGCCACGCCTGGGCAGGTTCACCAGCAGGCCGTGGTGGCCCGGCGTGTGTCCGGGCAGATCCAGCATCACCACGCTGCCGTCGCCGAACACATCCAGATCCCCGCGCACCTTCTCCACCTTCGCGTCCTTGCCCAGCCACGGCGCGAACCGCCTGGTCCGCTCCTCATGGCCCGGCGTGCCCAATACCGCGTAGTCGCCCGCGCCGATCAGCAGCGTAGCCTGCGGAAACTCCGCCGCCTGGCCGATGTGATCGAAGTGGTAGTGGCTGATGCCCACCTTCGTTATCTGCGCCGGCTTCACCTCAATCTGCGCCAGCTGGTCCACCACGGTTCTTGCCAGCGCGGTGGAATCCTCCTTGCCCTGCGTCAACGGCTTGCCCAGATACTCGCGCGACAAGCCGGTATCCCACAGCAGGTAGTCGTTGCCGTGGCGGATCAGGTAGCAGCTGCCGACGAACAGCTTGCTCTGTCCCACGTAGGCGCGGGTATCGGACATCTCGTCCAGGTTGTAGGTCCACAGCTGCCCGCAATCCAGCCGCCACAGGCGCAGCTCGACCGGAGCCGAAGGTTCGGCGGCAGCCAGAGGCAACGACAACGCGAACAGCGCGAAAGCGAACCGGCGGAGACGTGCGTTCACGAGGCCTCTCGAGCAGGGAGTGCGATGGCGCGCAGTATGCCTTGGCACGGGGGATTTCCGTCGCAGCCCCGGGTCAGGTGCCGGCGGAAGATGTACTGCAGCGACGCCGCTGCCGTACCGGCTCTTTCGGTGGGCGGAACGCCTCTCCGCGACCCGACCTCCCTCCACACTCCCATCCGGTCCCTAGGCGCAGAATGCCGCTGGCTTCCTGGCGCCCGTGCCGCGGGAACCTCGCCGCCCCTGCCGCATCCGATGGGTAAGAGAGGAGATCGCATGAGCCCTGTTCATACGCCACTGGCCGTGGACTATGCCGCCCTGGACGATGCCGCCCTGGTCGCCCTGGTCCAGCGTGGCGACCGCGACGCGTTCCGCCAGGTCATGCGGCGCTGCAACCAGCGCCTGTTCCGGGTCGCGCGCGGCGTGGTCAACGACGACGCCGAAGCCGAGGACGTAGTCCAGGAGGCCTATGTGCACGCGTACGAGAAGATTGAGGGTTTCCGTGGCGAGGCTTCGCTGCTCACCTGGCTGACCCGCATCGTGCTCAACGCCGCCTATGGACGCCTGCGCCAGCGCCGCGCGACGGTGGGCGTGGAACAGATCGAGGCCGCGCAGCACGACGAGCGGGTGGTGGCGTTCCCTTCCCGCTTTGGCCACGAGGATCCCGCCGCGGCCGCCACCCGCGCGCAGATCCGCGTCCTGGTCGAGCGCGCCATCGACGGGCTGCCCGAACCATTCCGCATCGTGTTCGTCCTGCGCGAAATCGAGGAGTGCACGGTCGAGGAAACCGCCGCCGCGCTCGACCTGCGCGAGGAAACCGTGAAGACCCGGTTGCATCGCGCCCGCCGGCAACTGCGGGTGGCCCTGCGCGACACCCTGGCGACAACCCTCACCGATGCCTTTCCCTTCCTCGGTTCCCGCTGCGAACGCATGACCGACGAAGTGCTGAGGCGGCTGGATCCGTCACCGGCCGAACCTTCCCGCTCCCACCTGCCCGATAGCCCGCCCGCCATCTGAAGGGAGAACACCATGTTGATCACCGCCTTGATCGTCTTCGCCATCGCCGCCATGGGCGGCCTGTTCCTGGCCAGCCGCGTGCTGCGCGGGCATCTCGCCCCATGGGCGATCTCCATCCTGCACGCCCTGCTCGGCGCCAGCGGATTGATCCTGCTGATTCTCACCGTGGTCCAGGGCGACGCCTCCGCACGGGTCACCGCCGCCCTGGCCATCCTCATCCTCGCCGCGCTCGGCGGCTTTTTCCTGGCCTCGCTCCACCTGCGCGGCCGGGTTGCACCCAAGGCGGTGGTGTTCGTGCACGCCGGCGTCGCCGTCGCTGGTTTCCTCACCCTGTTGAGTGCCGTGCTGGCGGTATGAAACATCCGCTGCATCCCGCGCTGGTGCACTTCCCCATCGCCTGTTGGACATTGGCCACGCTCGCCGATGTCGGCGGCCGGTGGTGGGGCGAGCCGGCCTGGCAGTTCGCCGGCGGCCTGCTGCTGGTCGGCGCGATCAGCGCGCTCGCCACGATGGCGGCCGGATTCGTCGAACTGATGAAGATTCCCAACGACAGCCCCGCCCTGCGCGTGGCCAACCGCCATCTGCTGATGGCGCTGATAGCCTGGAGCAGTTACACCGCCAGTCTGATGCTGCGTGTGCACGGCAAGACCCTGCACCCGCCCGACACGCTCGCACTGGCCCTGAGCATGATCGGTTTCCTGGCCCTGTGCGTGACCGGATGGCTGGGCGGCAGCCTGGTCTACACGCATGGCGTGGGCGTGCAACGCGAGGGAAGCGATGAATCGCATGCGCGCGGACTCCCGCCATCGCACCACAAGCCCGGCTAGCCGCCGGCCTTGATGCAGGTCAAGACCCGCCACCTCGTCTCCGGGCGACAATGCGTCTCGCCCGGAGCCGACCATGACCACCCTGCCCCTGTCTTTCCAGCCCACCCGCAACAACACGCCCATCGAAGTGGACGCCACGGCGGTGGCGCGCGAACTGGGCCTGGACGTGGCGGTGTTCCGCCAATTGATGGACGCCGAAAAGATCACCGTGCTGTGCGAGCGCGGCACCGGCGAGGACGAGGGCACCTGGCGGGTCAGCTTCTATCACGCAGGCCATCGCGCCCGCTTCGTGGTGGATGCGCAGGGGCAGATTCTCGACACGCCCGCGGCGTCCTGAGAAGCACGGCCGTCCGAAGACGGCCATGCCCTGATCTTCGCCTGATCAGAAGTCGTACTGCACCATGAAGCGCACCGAGCGCGGAGTCTGGAACGAGAGCGGCAACAGATAGGTGTCCACCGGGATGCCGGTGGATCCGTCCTCGGCGCTCTCGCTGACCGAGGTGACCTTCTGCTCGTTGAACACGTTGAACACGTCCACCTTGAACTGCAATCCCTTCGCCCATGCCGGCGCGTAGCGCAGATTGAGGTCCAGCTGGCGCGTCCACGGCAGGCGTCCCTTGGTGCCGCGCGGAAACGCCTGCACCGGATTGGCCGGGTTGCCGTCCGGTCCCAGCGCCTGGCCGGCCTCGGTGGTGCCGCAACGCATGAACGACGAACCGTAGGGATGGAAGCCGGTCCTGCTCGGCCACGGCGCGTACACGCCGAAGCAGTTGAGCGGCCGTCCGGATTGCACCACCAGATTGGCGCCGATCGACCATTCCTCGTTGAACTCGTAGTTGCCGAACAGCTTCAGGCTGTGGCGGCGGTCGTTGGGCAGGTAACCGTAGGTATCCGTGGTCAGCTCGATGTAGTCGAAGTCCTGGGTGGTGTTGGTGTTCGCCTGGCCGATGTCGGACTTCACCCCGCCTTCGGTGTTGCCGCGGCTGCGGCCATAGGTGTACGAACCCTGGAAGAAGAAGTTGTCCCAGCTTCCATCCATGAACAGCTCGATGGCGCTGTACGACCGCTTCGCCTCCGGCGATAGACGCGAGCCTTCCACCCGCACGGGGGTGAGGTTGCCGTCGCCGTACAGATCGGTCAGGAACACCGCGTCCTTGCCCGGATTGAAGATGCGGCAATACGGGAATCCCGCGCCCGGCAGCGCCGCGGCGCGACCCTGCGCGTCGAGCCAGCCATCTTCTTCGTCCAGATGGAAACCGGCCGATTCCAGGATGGCGGTGTAGTCGCAGTTGTCGTCGATGGCCGCCTTCAGCTTGCGGTAGATGCCACGCACGCCAAGATTCAGGTGCTCGGTCAGTGCCGCCTGGAAGCCGAGGATGAACTCGTCCTGGTACATCGGGTCCAGGTCCTTGGCCGCGATGGTCCGCGGATTCTTCGGTTCGCCGAACTCGCCGTTGATGTAGGTCAGGTCGCCTTCCGGCGTCAATCCGACGGGCGCGCCGGTGATCGGATCGACATCGGTGAAGCGGAACTCCTGGCGGGTGAACACCGAGGCAGAGGCGCCGCGCGTGGCGACGTCGGCGGTCAGCGGCAGCGCATAGCGGCCGGCGTTGCCGAAGATCTTCAGGGTGGAATCGCCGTTGACGTCCCAGGAGAAGCCCAGGCGCGGTCCCAGCTGGTTGCTTACCTTCACGAAGCTGTTGCCGAAACCGTCGCGGTTGTCGAAGGTGTCCCAGCGCAGGCCCAGGTAGGCGATGAAGGTGTCCGTGACGTTCCAACTGTCCTGGAGGTAGAAGGCGCGCTGCTTGATTTCGTTGGACGAGCCCTGGTTGACGATCTGCTCGCGCACGACGTCGTATTCGTCGCCCGTCTCCGGCTGCCCATCCGTGCCGTTGTTGGTCGCATACCGCCAGGTCCGGCCGCCTTCGATCGACGTGCCGGCCACGGACTCGTAGTTGTCGATGTCGATGCCGAACTGCAGGCGGTGGGTCGCCAGCTGCCATTCCGCATCCACCCGGAACTGGTGGCGGGTGTCCTCGTTGTTGGCGCCCTGGATCGCGCCGCCGGTGATGTTGCAGGTGCTGACGTAGGGCAGGCCGCCATTGGTCAGATCGCGGCGGTACTGCGGACGCGCGTCCACGATCAACGGGCAGCCGCTGGCAGGCTGGTCGAGGTTGCCGCCGTAGCGCACATCCCGTCCGTCGGCGGTGCGCAGATGCTGGGCGCGCGAGGACTTGCCCAGGCCGGCCAGCGCCGACAGGGTGAAGTTGTCGGTCAGGTAGCCGGTGTACTTGAGGATGTAGTTGTCGCCGCCGGCCTCCTGGAAGTTGGTGCCGATCAGCGCCTGCCGATCCAGCCGGCCCACGGTATTTCCGTACACTGCGGTCTCGACTTCCCGCTTGTCCGAAATGCCGGTGAATTCCAGCAGGTGGCTGTCGGTGATCTGCCAGTCCAGCTTGACCACCCAGTTCGGCGTCTTGGTGACCGCGCTGGTATTGGTGCTGGCCACCACACTGTTCCAGGTATCGGCTTCCTCGCGTTCGTACTGGATCAGGCCGTAGGCGAACAGGCGATCCTGGATCAGCGCGCCGCTGGCCCAGACCGAGGCGGTGGCCTGCCATTCCTTGTCGCGCGAATTGTCTTCCTGCACCCGTCCCAGGCTGCCGGGCACCAGCGGATTGGAATAGTGGACGTTCTCGGTTTCCTCGCGCAGCGACTTGGGTTCGTAAAAGATGTTGGCGCCGGCATGGAACTCGTTGCTGCCGCGCTTGGTGATCTGGTTGAGCACACCGCCAAGCGAACGACCGAACTCGGCACCGTAGCCGCCGGTCTTGACCTGCTGTTCGGCAATCGCCTCGAACGGCACCTGGGTGAAGTTCAGTCCGCGAAAGGTGTTGGTGATGTTGAAGCCGTTGACGTAGTACTGGTTCTCGGCCACCGACGAACCGCCGAACGAGGCCAGGTTGCCGAACGCCGCATCGCCGCGCACCGTGCCCGGCGCCAGCAGCGCCACGCTGGTGGCATCGCGCGCCACCGGAATCCGCGCGATCTGTTCGGCGGTCAGGATGGTGGTGGACTCCACCGAGGACACGTCGATCGGATTGACCGCGCTGGACCCGACCACGGTGACCGCATCCAGCGTGGTCGCGCTTCCGCCGCCACTGGCGACGAGATCGGCGGTGGTCGCCGTGCCCACACTGACGCTGACCGTGCGGCTGGCGCCGCCGGCGGTGGTCACCGTGTACTGGCCGGTCGGCAGGGCCGAGAAGCGGTAGCTGCCGTCGCTGCCCACGGTCACGCTGCGACTGAAGCCGGTCGCCGGATTGGTGATGGTGACGGTTTCACCGGCGGTGGCGCGTCCGGTGATGGCGCCGGACGTATTCGATTGCGCATGCACGCCGCCGACAAAGCACACGCCCAGCGCGGTGCTCAGGGCGGTGCGTTTCAGTCCCCGGTAAAAGCGGTGCATGTTTCGGTTGATGCTCATGGTTCGCACTCTCTGGTTCTCCTGCAGATCAAGGATCACGACCACGCGCCGGGCGCGTGATGCGGCGAATCAGGTGCCGGTCTCCCCCACGCCTGACGCGAGGAGGCTAACGATTCGTTTACTTTCGGGATGTGCGGAAATTGAGTTTTGTGCCGCGTCCGTTGCCGGATGAGTCCGGTTCGGATCCGTCCGCTTTCGCGCACGTGCGCAACCGGCGCATACGATTTGCGCGACGACGGCACAACGCGCGTCGATGCAGGGCCGCAGTATTCAGGCCGCCGGAACCCCGCTCTCTCTGCTCCGGCCTGAAGGCCACGACCGCGATTCGTGGCCTTCTTTTTTCCCTTGCTTCGCGAGAAAGGGATTGGCCTCCTCGCCGGCCGCGCGATTGGCTCTCGGTGAAGCACGCGCCAGCTCCTAGGGTGTGGCCGTTGCCGGCGGGCATCCCCGCATGCGCCGGCACGGAGAGAGAATCGCCATGTTCGAACTCGTCCCGCACCGGCTGCGCCAGTTCGGCCAGCTGGATCTGCATCGTGAAACCGCGTACGGATTGCATGTCGTGCTGGCCCAGGGACGGGGCAGCGGACTCATCGTGCCCGCGCAATGGATGAGCCTGTGCTGGGCCATGCGTGGCGATCTCCGCCTGCAGTCCGGTGATCTGGAATGGCACCTCGGCGCGGGCCACGGCCAGGCCTGGGGCGATGGCGTGCTTCGCTGCCGCAGTTCCCGGCCGCAGGCCTGGCTGGTCGTCACCGGCGCGCGCCAGGCGTGGCCATGGATGCCGCATCGATACACCGGGGCCGGTCCGCTGCTGCCCTGGCAGGCGCGCGTGCCGCGCGGGCTGGCCCACGGATTGATCGCGCTGGCCGCCCCGGCCCGCGACCGCCCGCGTGAACCGGCGCAGGATGCCGCCTCCGTCGTGATGGAGAACATCGCGCACTGGCAATCGGATCTGCACGGCCTGCTTGCGCGCTGCGCGGGACGCACGCAGCCGCTGCGCCACCAGACCATGACCCGGCTGTTGCGTGTCCGCCATGCCATCCATTGCGACCCCGGCCAGCGCCTGGATCTGGACGCGCTTGCCCGGCTGGCCAACTACTCGCCCTGCCACCTGCTGCGCATGCATCGCCGGGTATTCGGCGAAACGCCCTTCGAATACGCGTCGCGCCTGCGGGACCGGCGCGCGCTGGAACTCATCCGCGGCACCGATCTGTCCATCCTAGACATCTCGCTGCGGCTGGGCTATGAAAACCAGAGCGCGTTCTGTCGTGCATTCAAGACCACGTTTGGCGCCACGCCCACGGGCATCCGCCGGCACGCCCTGTCGCGGTCTTCGCGGGCCGCCTGAAAGAAGCGACCCGTCCATACCATCCATCACAAGGGGAATTGCGATGCACCGCGAAGATTCACGCGTCTCGGGCTGGCCGCGCGTCGGCCTCGGCGCCCTGGTGGCGGGCATGGCCGATCTGGTGTTCGCGATGGGGTTCTGGTGGATCAGCCATGGCGTGCCGCCAATGCGCATCCTGCAATCCATCGCCGCCGGCTGGTACGGCGAAGCCAGTTTCACCGGCGGGGTGCAGACCGCCGGTGTCGGCGCGGTGTCCCACTTCGCGATCATGTTCCTGTTTGTCGCCGCCTACCGGCAGATGGCCACGCGCGTGACGCTGCTGCGGCAGCGTCCGTTCGCGATGGGCGCGGTCTACGGACTCTTCCTGTATCTGTTGATGAACTTCGTCGTGCTGCCGCTGTCGGCCGCCGGCATGGCGAGCTTCAAGGACGCTGGCTGGGTCGCCGCCAGCATCGCGATGCACGCGCTGATCGGCGTGCTGTGCGCACGCTATGCGCTCGCGCCAGGCGCGCCCGGCGATGCCGGACTGGCGCACGGCCGGGCCTGAACCCGGCCCCTCAATGCGCCTGGATGCGCGCCAGCAGCGCGGCGGGAATACCGACCAGCGACACGTACGCCGCCACGCAGATCGCATGCCACTGCCATGCGTGCGCGGCGGGCGTGGCCGCGCTGAAGTGCGGCACGAACACCAGGAAGATCAGCCCGTACATCGATGCGCCATACACCGCGCCCGCGCCGAACGGACGGCGCAACAGCACCGGCAAGCGCCGCGCCAGCAGCCGGTAGGCGCCCATCACGCCCGACAGCACGCCCGCGTACAGCACCGCGCCGAGCGCGACCGTACTCTCGCCGCCGGTGAAGGCCGCCGGCCCCAGCAGCCACGCGGCAATCGACTGGAAGATGCGGTCCGGCGCGACTCCGCGCGCGCCCCAGTAGGCCGCCGCCACCGCCAGATCCAGCATCGCCGCGGCGGTGCCGCCCATGACCGACCAGAACACCGCCGGCGGGACCGGCGGCAGCGGGTGGAACGCCTCGCTTCGACTGGCCATCACGGCCTCCCGATTGCCAATTTGGCCCTATCTGAAACAATGCGAATGGCTCCATCAAGGGCCAATCCACCCGGATCTAATAGGGCCATTGGGAGGAACCGGATGCTCACGCAACTGCAACTCGATGGAAACGGCCCCCTGCACGCGCAGCTGACCCGCGCGCTCAAGCAGGCGCTGGCGACCGGTCAGTTGCGCCAGGGCAGCCGGCTGCCGCCGACCCGCTTCATGTCCCAGCAGATGGGTGTATCGCGCAACACCGTGCTGGCGGCCTACGAGCAATTGCGCATCGAAGGCTACATCGATGGCCGGGTGGGTTCGGGCAGCTACGTGACCCTGCCCGCGCGGCCCGCGCCCGCGCCGGTGGAAACACCGCCGCTGCCGCCCCAGACCCGCTTCACCGCGCGCGCGCGCCAGGCCCACGATCAGGACAACCTGCCCGGCAAGCGCGTGCCCGGCGTGCGCTTCTCGTTCCAGTACGGCGCGCCCTACACGCACCCGGCCGTGACCACCGCCTGGTCGCGCGAACTCGGCCACGCCGCCCTGTACACCTCGCCCGGCTATCCGTGGGCGCAGGGCCTGCCGGAACTGCGCCAGGCCATCTGCGAATACGTGCTGCGGCGCGGCGTGGAAGCGCGCCCCGAGGACGTGGTGATCGTCGCCGGCACCCAGCAGGCGGTGTCGCTATGCGCGCGCGTGCTGTTCGATCCCGGCGATCCGGTCGCCATCGAGGAGCCGCAGTACTACGCCGCCCGGGTGATCCTGCAGGCCTACGGCGCACAGCTGCAGCCGGTGCCGGTGGACGACCAGGGCCTGATCGTCGAGGCCCTGCCCAAGACCGCGCCGCGCGTCATCTACACCACGCCCTCCCACCAGTTTCCGCAGGGCGGCACCCTGCCGCCGGAACGGCGCGCCGCGCTGCTGGAGTACGCCGCGCGCAACGAGTGCTGGATCATCGAGGACGACTACGATGGCGAAATCCGCTACGACGCCCGCTCCCTGCCCTCGCTCAAATCGCAGGACGAGCACGGCCGGGTGATCTACGTCGGCACGTTTTCCAAGACCCTGTTCCCGTCGCTGCGGCTGGGCTACCTGGTGGTGCCGCGCGGCTTGAGGCGGGACTTCATTTCCGCCAAATGGATGGAGGACTTCGGCGCCTCCGCCATCGATCAGGCCGCGCTGGCCGGCTTCATCACCTCCGGCGCCTGCGACCGCCACCTGCGCCGCTCGCTCATCGCGCTGCGCGAACGCCGCGACGCCCTGTTGAACGGCCTGCACCGGATGAACGAAGGCCGGTTGAGCTTCGTGGACTCGCAGGCCGGCATGCACATCCCGGTCTGGCTCAACCAGCGTGATCGCGAACAGGGCCGCCAGTTCGTCGACCGCGCCCGCCGCATGGGCCTGGGCCTGTACTCCATCGCCCCCTACTACCTCGACCCACCGGATCGCGCCGGCCTGATCCTCGGCTACGCCGGCCTGCCCGTCGGCGACATCGAACAGGCGCTGGACGTGCTGCGGCAGTGCCTGGACGCGGAGTACGGGCCGCGCAGGCATTGAGTGGAGTGCGGATTGCGTCGGACGCAATCTGCATTTTTTTTCCCGCAGTCTCGTCCGCCTGGTTAGCCAGTCATCCGTTCGAGCGCTTCCTCGTCCGCCGGTATTGCCGGCGGTCACGACTCCGCCACGAAATCCCCCGGCCCGGCGGGGGCATCAGGACGCTGCAAGGCAAATACGCAATCGAAGAAGGGGGCCATCTCCTCCCAGGGCACCTTCTGGTCGCGCGCCTTGACCAGCAGGCGTCCCACTTCGACCACATCTCCCGCTTCCTGATATCCGCGCATGAAGGCGGCACGTGAATCCGCGTCCGCATGCTTGCCGTGGTCCTGCTGGTTGTACGCGTGGAACTCCAGAATGTTGCCGGGCGCCGCGACCGACAGTCCCCGCACCGAGCACTGCCGGATTCCGCTGCTGTCCTCCCGGTCCACATGGCCTTCCGCATAGCTGTCCTGCAGCGTATGCAGCAGCGAGCCGAATGCCACGTCGTCCACATAGCGGCGCAGCCCCCCGCTGGCACCCTGCGTATACAGATCCAGCAGGCGCCATTCCCCGCGTCCATAGCCTTCCTGGATGGTCGGAATCTGGATCTCCTTCAGGCGCTTTTCCAGGTCGTATTCACCGCGCGCCGCGCGCCAGGTGAACTCGAACCAGCCCATCAGCCGCGCCTTGGTCTGTGCGGCGGGTTCGCCGTTCCGGCTCGCCATCGCATGCAGGTACTGGAGATCGCCAAAGTGGGAGCGATACAGCATCGCATCGCCCGGACCGTACACCTTGCCGGCGGCCGCGCCCTTGTTGGCATCCAGGAACAGACCTACCCAGCAACTCGGCTGGGTCTCGAAGCGGATGGTCTCCCTCGTCTTGCAACTAATCCCGCGTGCCTGCTGGAGCGACATTCGGAAAGGCGGATCATCATTCCAGCGGATCCCCGCCAGCACGGGAACAGGCGCTGCGGTCGCCGCGCTTCCGCTGCAGATGTCGCCATTGCAGCCATAGATGCGGTTGGTGATCTCCTCGTGGACCGGCTCGGTGAAGGCGGATACCGACAGCCGCGCCAGCATCCTCTCCACGCTCGCCATCGTGCCGGAAGTGATTCCCGCCAGCCGCCGTTCTTCCGCGGTCGATTGCGTTGCCAGCTTGTGCGCCAGTGCAGGCCCGATGACCGCGACCGCCAGTGCCGCCACCAGGGACCGCTTGATGTTCACACCATGCTTCGCCATACCACACCTCCTCCCTTTCTGATGTGCCCGCGTTTGATTGCCTCGGAATGAGGGTCCGTACTACGTCGAACCGCGTTCCAAAATCCATGCATTTGGCCCGCGCCCCGTCTCCTTTACCGCTGGAGCTGGCGCACGCTGCTTACGATCAGGCAGGCGCCCATCACGATCATGGCGCTGATGATGAACATCGCCAGGCCATCCCCATAGGCCACGTTGCGCAGGACGATTACCCACTCTCCTTCCCGGTAGCAGCGCTCCAGCGCATGCAGCCCACTGCCCAGCAGGAAAACCCCGCTGACCAGCAGAATCATCTGGGTTCCCCTGCCGATGTGGCCCATGACGCCTTCAGTCCTTGTCCATCGCGTGGATGGTCTTGCCGTCCAACTTCCACATGACACCATTAGGCTGCGTCATCACATAGAACGTCTTCTTGGCCCATAGGCTCCAGAAGACGTGGATTTCGGTGGGCTCCGGATCCAGCAGATGCGTGATCATGAGTCCCACTGCCTTGGGATCATCCTTCAGCACAATGCAGCTGCGGCTGTATCCACGCTGCGAGACGATTTTTCCATCCTTCACGCTCACCCGCTGGGCGCCGCCGACCGGTAGATCCTCGTACGTGGTCGTGCCAGGAATCAGGTAGACCGTCCATCCGCTGGTGTCGTCGGTTGCCGGCAGCGTAATGGTGTTATAGCGCTCGCCGCACCGTTCGAAGCTCGCGTCCTTCGCCACTGCGCGTGCGGCGGCGGCCCCGGCCTCATAAGCACTCAACGGCTCCGGAGTGGCCAGTGCGTTGACCGGACCGGCCACGCCCGCATCGGATACCGTGACCCGGTAAAGCGCTTCGGGTGTCCGGTCCACGAAAACAACGGCAATTCCGTCTTCCGTTTCCTGCGTTATCCAGCCAGCGACAAGGGATTTCGGCGAGTTCTTCCAGAAAGCCACCAACGCATCGGTCGCGAGCCAGGCCGCCTGGTCGTGCCGGTACAACACCTCGCCGGTCGTCGAAGCCGACTGCAAGGCCGCGGATCGTTCGGCGGGCGTCAGGGGCTTGAACGCAGGCTCATCGGCGGATGCCGTCAGGCTTGCCAGCGCCAGCAGAATGACAAACAGGTTATGCCGCATGTGATCTCCCTTTCAAACGCGTCCGGTTCGATATCCCCACGGAAACACACCGTCTTCCAGCAACCGGCCAAGCGGTCTCAGAAACCGATTTTCGTGCTCACCGAAACCGAATGGTCCGGTTGCACCACCACGCTGACGCTATACGGGCCGGTCCCCTCGAAATATCCCTGCTCCGGCAAGGCAAACCCGCGCTCCCTTGCCCGGAAGGATACGGCGATTCCGGACTCTCCGCGCGGGTCCACCCGGACCGTGCGGATCTCCCCCGGCGCCAGCACGGGCGCGACCGGTACTGAGAAGCCGGCACCGGAAACCCGGACGTCATGCAGCGGGGTCTGCGACCGGTTGATGATCTGGACCGGCGTACCCGCCGAGCAAGCGCTCAGCAAGAGGAACAGGAGTGCGGCGCAGCCTCGTTTCATGAGCGTTCCGTCAGAAGATCCGGCAGGTCCATCGGTCCCCATCCATCCAGCCCTCACCCGATTCCGAACCCCAGCAACGCCACCAGATCCATCAACCCGTGAGCGATGATCACCGGCCAGAGCCGGCCCTTGCGGGCGAACCACCAACCCAGGATCAGGCCGACCACCGCCACGCCCAACGCGCCGATGGCGCCCTGGTACAGATGGTAGGACACGCGGATGGCGACGCTGGCGTTCACCGGGAACGCGATGCTTCGGGTGCGCTCCAACGCGCGTATCACATAGCCGCAGACAAACACTTCCTCGAAGATCGGATTGACAATCGACACCGCCACGATGGCTGCCACCGACAACGGTGCGCCTTCCATCCGCGTCCACAACGGGCCCATTCCGTCCGCCATCAGGGCCAGGCCCGTCATCAACAGTGAAGCCGCGATGATGCATGCGAGGAACAGCGCGCATCCCACGCCCACATCCCGCCAGGTGAATCCCAGCCCCAGCGCTTCCGGCCGCCAGCCGCGCCACCACAGCAGCGGCGCCAGCAGTGAAAACAGCACGAGTTCGGTCAGGATCAACCCGATCATGCTGGCATCGCTGAACGCCAGATCGTCCGAGGGGTGCGCGAACCACGCCGCCCACACGCTGCCGGCAATGAAGTAGCCGAAGGCCACGGTCACCACCACCCAGAATTCGATCCGTCGAGACAATGCCGTCATGTGTCCTTTTTTCCTTTCTGGCGATGCGGCTCCCCTCCGGGCGCGGCGGCGCGTACTCCCCCAATCCGCCGGCGGATGCGGCTCGATGATACCCGAGGAACCGGATACGTCTGACAGTTCCGCGCGATTCAGTCACAAGGCAAGGGTGGACGGATCGCGGAGAAACGCGAACTGAATTCGCGCGAAAGTCAATCAGAAATGCGGACGAAAACGATGTCCTGTCAAACCCACAAATGTGGGAAGTGGTACGCCCCCGCTTTCGTAGACG
>NZ_JADHDV010000031.1 GCF_016820515.1 Pseudoxanthomonas beigongshangi
CGCAGCATGGAGCAGCAGGCGCAGGGCTTGGCCGAAGCCGTCGATGTGTTCGTCATCGAAGACAGCGCGCTGTCTCCGGCCCGGGCGACCCGCGCGAACGCTCACCCCGCGAAGGGCTCGCGGCCGGAGGTCGCTCCTGCCCGCGCCTAGCGCTCCGCCTGGCGCGTGGTCACCAGCCGCAGGAAGGCCTCGTGCTGGTAGCGGCTCATGCGCAGTTCCTGGCCGGTGTCCAGGGTGACCACGTGGTGGCCGTTGAACCAGGGATGGATGGCCTTGACCCGGCGCACGTTGATGATCGCCGAGCGGTGGATGCGGGCGAAGTGGCGCGGGTCCAGGCGCTCGGCCAGCGCCGCCATGGTTTCGCGCAGCTCATGCACACGATCGGCCAGGTGCAGTTCCACCGTGTTGCGGTTGGCCTTGATCCAGACGATGTCATCCACCGGCACCAGCACCACGTGCTCGTCCACGCGCACCGGAATCCGCTGCAGCCAGGCGTCGCGCTGGCGCAGATCCTCCAGCGCCTGCAGGATGCGCCGGGATTCGCCGCCGTGCGGGCCGCGATCGGCCGAAAGCCGATCCTTGGCGCGCGCGAGCGTCGCCGCGAAGCGCTCGCGGCTGAACGGCTTGACCAGGTAGTCCACCGCGTTGGCCTCGAAGGCCTTGACCGCGTACTGCTCGTAAGCGGTGACGAACACCATCGCCGGCATCCGTGCCTGACCAATCGCGTCGACCACCTCGATGCCGGTCATCGCCGGCATCTGGATGTCCAGGAACACCAGATCCGGCGACTGCGAACGGATCGCCGCCAGCGCCGACGCGCCGTCGCCGTATTCACCCAGCAGCTCGATGTCCGGATCCGCGCGCAGGTGGCGGACGATCGCATGGCGTGCGATCGGCTCGTCGTCGACCACCAGCACGCCGATGCTCATGCCGGCACATGCTCCGGCACGTCGTCCAGTTCTTCCAGCAACCGGTAGGGCAGGCGGATGCGACAGGCCACGCCCTGCGGCCAGGTCATGTCCAGGCGCAGGTCGGCGCCCTCGCCGTACAGCTCGCGCAGGCGCAGGCGGGTATTGGACAGGCCGATGCCATGGCCGCCCGGACTGCCGCCTTCTTCCAGCACGCTGTTGCCGTTGCGTACTTCCAGCAGCAGGTGTTCGCCCTCGCGCCGCGCTTCGATCTCGATGCGATCGCCGCCCACGCGCTGGCCGATGCCGTGGCGGATGGCGTTCTCCACGATCGGTTGCAGCAGCAGGCTGGGCACCGCGCAGTCGAGCAGGTCCGGGGCGATGTAGATCTGGGTGGCGAGGCGATCGCCGTAGCGCTTGCGCTGGATGCCCAGGTACAGATCCAGCAGCGCCAGCTCGCGCCGCAGGGTGATCTCCTGGCCGTCGTAGTCCTCCAGGAACGCGCGCAGCAGATCGCTCAGCCGCAGCAGCATGTCCTCCGCGCTGACCTTGTCCTCGTCCAGCAGGGTGACGATGGCGTGCAGCGTGTTGAACAGGAAGTGCGGCTGCAACTGGGTCTTCAGCACCTGCAGGCGCGACTGCGCCAGTTCGGTGGCCAGCTGGCTGGCCTCCAGTTCGCGGCGGGCCTTCTCGGCCTGGAAGCGCAACGAATGCTGGATGGCCACCAGCGCGCAATAGGTCACCACGCCGATGGTGATGTACTTGGTGAAGAACTGGGCGAGCTGCTCGCCGAAGGAACTGGGTTCGAAGAAGGTGGAGATGAAGGCACCCGCCACCATCGACAGGAAGGTCAAGCCGCTGGCCGCGAACAGATGGAAGAGCAATGGCCCGGCGCGATACGGCGGCTGCACGGGGTGGCGTTCGGCCAGGCGGAACACCCACGGCGCCAGCGCGGCCCAGATGTACCAGACGATGACCGACCAGCGCACGTAATCCGTGAGCGCCCACAGGTGGCCGGAGGCGAGGTCGTCAATGATGCCCTGCACGATGAATACAAAAGTCACCGGCAGCCACAGGGCCAGGTAGCGGGTCAGGCCGATTTCGATGGTTCCCAGACGAATCTTCATGCGGCGGTCGCGGCGGGTCGGTGGCGGATGGGGCAGGGCATCCTAAGCGCACTTGCGCGCAAAGAAAAAGCAAGGGCCTGCCCACTACGATTGGGAATCCGGCCACGACGATTCGTCCCAACTCCGTTGCCGGAAATGCGCGGGACGTCGCCTGATGCACGCGACGGCGGCCATGACGGCGGCCGGTTGCCCTGGAGAGTTCGTCATGCGTCAGCGTCATTGCTTCCCGATTGCCGCGCTGGTCGCGGTACTGATGGTCCTTCCCGCCGTGCGCGCGGCCGCGGCGGAACCCGCCGCATCCGCGGGGATCCGCTACCTGGCGTTGGTCAACCGGGCCCACGACAGCATCGACCGGCTGGAAGTGGCCGAACCCGGCAGCGGCCGGTTCCAGGACGTGGCCCTGGGTGAGGCGGTGCGTGGTGGCGGCGACTCCTCGACCGTCGAACTGCATGGCGTCGGCTGCCGCTACGACGTGCGCTTCACCTTCCGCACCGGCCAGAAGATGGTCTACGAGAATGTCGATGTCTGCGGCCTGCAGGCGCTGCGCGTGCAGCGGCCGCCGCGGGGTCAGCTGGATCGGCGCCATGCCACCACGCCCTGATCGGGCGCGGTCTCAGGTGGCCGGAACCCGTGCCGCGCGCAGCCAGCCGCGCGCGTTCTCTCGCGCTCGTGCCGCTTCGCCTTCCAGCCACTCGCCGAAGCAGGCGATCTTGCGGCTGGCGTGCCGCGCCACCGGATAGGTGAACCAGAACGTGCGGCCGTCGCCGGCGACGTGCGGATGCGCGGGCACCAGCCGGCCGGCGGCGATTTCGTCATGGAACAGCAGCGGCGAGCCGATCGCGATGCCCTGGCCGGCGATGGCGGCGGCGATGTCCAGGTGTTCGGCGGACAACTGGGTGGCGAAACGTTCGGGCGGCGCATGCGCGTCGTTGCCGAGGCTGCGGAACCACAGCGCCCACCAGTCCGGCCGGCCCAGCAGCGGCACGGGTGAGATGCCGCCCGGCCGCGCGAGATCGGCGGCGGCGGCCTTCAGCGCTGGCGCGCACAGCGGCATGAAGATGCTCGGGAACAGTTCGATCGCGCGCAGGCCGGGCCACTGCCCGTGGCCGTTGCGGATCGCCGCGTCGAAACGGCCACCCGCCAGATCCTCGGCGGTGGCCGACAGATCCAGTTCGATCGCGATGTCCGGATGGCGCTGGCGGAAGCCACCGAGTTTCGGCGTCAGCCAACTGGCGCCCAGGGTCGGCAGGGTGGTCAGGGACAGCCGCGACTCGTTGACCGCGGCGGCGCGGATGAAGCTGGCGCGCAACGCGGCGAATGCGCGGATGGCCTCCTGCGCGACGATTTCGCCAGACTCGGTCAGCTGCACCCGGTTGGCGCCGCGCAGGAACAGCGGCGCGCCGATCTGCTGTTCCAGCCGGCGCACGTGGTAGCTCACCGAGGCCGCGGTGGTGTCCAGTTCCTCGGCCGCGCGCGCGAAACTGCCCGACCGCGCGGCCGCCTCGAAGGCGCGGATGGCAGCAAGCGAAGGGAAGCGGTGTTCACCGACCATAAGTGCGGCTTAGTCTGGGCACCGATGTTCGCGTGGTCAACGTGCGGGCCGGGGCGGCAGCATGGCGGTGAACCTCACTCCACCGCCGGGTCCGCCATGCCGATTGCTCCCTCCGCCGACACCGATTCCGGGCGCCGCCGCCTGCTGATGGCCTTCGCCGCCGGCGCGGCCGCCGCGCTCCCCTGGCCGGTCCCGGCGATGGCGATGGCGGGGAGCACGGCGCCGGCAACCGATCCGCGCGCGGATTGGCGCTGGCTGATCGGCAACTGGAACGTTCGTCACCGGCGCCTGAAGGAGCGTCTGTCCGGCAGCGACGAGTGGGAGTCGTTTGCCGGCCGCGGCGCGGTATGGTCGACCCTGGATGGACTCGGCACGATCGACGACAACCAGATGGACTTGCCCGGCGGCAGCTATCACGGCATGAGCATCCGCGCGTTCGATCCGGCCACGCGCCAGTGGGCGATCTGGTGGCTGGACGCGCGCAATCCCACCCGCATCGACCCGCCCGTGCGCGGCGGCTTCGCCGGCGACGGCGGCACGTTCCTCGGGCGCGACACCCTGCGCGGCCAACCGATCCTCATGCGTTTCCGCTGGCACGACATCCACGGCCCGCGCCCGTGGTGGGAGCAGGCGTTTTCGGGCGACGATGGCGCCAGCTGGGAGGTCAACTGGCGCAACTGGTTCACCCGCACGAACGCCGAACCCACGCCGTTGCCGCGATTGCCGCAGGCGCCGGACGACTGGAATTTCCTGGCCGGCCAATGGCGGGTACGGCATCGGCGCCGCCCGCGCTTGTCGCGGACCGAAGACTGGGACGAGTTCGATGGCACGTTCCACAACTGGCCGGTGCTGGGTGGTTTCGGCAACGTCGGCGACAACCTGATGCGGATGCCCGGTGGTGACGTGCGCGGGATGGGTATCCGCGCGTTCGATCCGGCGCGCGGGGAATGGTCGAGCTGGTGGCTGGACGGACGCACGCCGGATCGCATCGGCGCGCCGCTGCGCGGCCGGATCCGCAACGGCGAGCGCGTGTTCATCGGCGAGGAGATCGTCGATGGACAAGTGATCCTCACGCGGGTGATCTGGTCGCGGATCACGCCGCGTTCGGCGCGCTGGGAGCAGGCCAGCTCCCGCGATGGCGGGACGAGCTGGGACACCGACTGGATCAGCGACTTCACCCGGAACGGCTAGAGGGTCGCGATGATGATGCGATACATGGCGCTGATTCTCGGGATGGTCGCGGCCGACGCCGCGGGCGATCGACCGATGCGGGTGACCGGCGCGGTCGAGCGCTTCGCGCCGGGCGAGGTGTCCACCTCCTACAGCGAGGTGCGCCTGACCCTCAGCCCCGATGGCGATACCGCGGTGTGGTTCAGCCGGGATCGGCCAGGCGGCGCGGGCGGTTATGACCTGTGGATGTCGCGACGGAAGGCGGGCAGGTGGTCGCCGCCGACACCGGTGCCGTTCAACACCACGGGCCGCGATTTCGATCCGGCGTTCTCGGCGGACGGACGCCAGCTGTACTTCTGTTCGGATCGACCGGGCGGCGCCGGTGGCGACGACCTGTACCGGGTGGAGGTGCGCGGCGACGCTTTCGGCGAGGTGGAATGGCTGGGGCCGGCGGTGAACAGTGCCGGCAAAGAGTTCGCGCCGATGTTGTCGCCGGATGGCGAAAGGCTGCTGTTCTCCAGTGATCGCGCGGGTGGCGCGGGGCGGCAGGATCTGTATGTCGCCGAACGCCGCGGCGCGGGGTTTGCAAGCGCCCAATCCCTGCCGGGCGGCATCAACACCGATGCCGATGAATTCGACGCCACCTTCCTGGATGACGGGACGACGATTGTGTTCACGCGCGCGGGTGATCTGCGTCGCGATCGCGTGGACCTGTTCGTGGCCGCGCTCGACGCCGCCGGCACTGGCTACGACGCCGGCCATCGCCTGGCGGATGGCCTGAACCATCCACGCTACGACAGCTATGCGCCGATGCTGGACTGGTCGCGCCCCGGGCACCTGCTGTTTTCCGGCCAGCGCGACGAGGCCGGCGGCATGGACGTGTTCCGGGTGGCCTACGCGCTGCCCGGGGCGAAGTGACGGATAGCCGGGGCCGCCGGACGGTTGGCAGGCCCACGGGAGCGGCCTAACCTGTCGCCTTCGCCGCAACCGGAAGGCCGCATGTACAGGGAACGTGTGTTGCTGCTGGGCGTGTCACTCGCGGTGTTCGCCAGCCTGGGCGCGCTGGGCGGCATGGGCTATCTGAGCTGGCAATCCGGCCTGCGCCAGGAACAGGCGCATCTACAGCGCTACGCGGCCGGCGCGATCGCGCGCACCCGCGATGCCTTCACCGAAATCGATGAGGCGTTCGACACCCTTTCCCGCTCGAACGCGGTGCCGTGTTCGCCGCGGCACATCGAGGAACTGCGCCTGGCCACGCTCGATACGCGTTCCGCCGAGGACGTGGCGTACTTCCGGGACGGTCGCCTGCTTTGCAGTTCCTGGGGCGCGCTGCGTGGACACATCCCGCGCGCGGCGAGCGACTTCACCACCGGCGACGGCATCGGCGTCAGCACGCACGTGCAGCCGCACATCCGCGATGCGCCGTCCATGCTGGTGCTGCATCGCGGCGGCTACAGCGCGCTGGTCAATCCGGAACGGCTGGTGGACGTGCTGGCTGACGACGATGTGCAGATCGCGGTGTATGCGCCGGGCGGCGCTCCGATCACGGCCACAGCGCCGGCGGCCTCCGGGTTGCTGGCACGCGCGGGGGCGGACGCTTCGCGCGGAACCCAGGCTGGCCAGCTGTACGGCGCGGCCACGCAGGATGGCTGGCGCGCGATGGCGGTCCGGCCGCTGGCGGGGATTTCCGATCGCCTGCGCGAGGAACAGCTGAAGCTGCTGCCTCTGGCGCTGGTGCTGGTGGCCGCGCTGGTGGCGCTGTCGGTCTGGCTGATCCGCCAGCGGCTGTCACCCCTGGCGGAACTGGAACGCGGGATTCGCCGGCGCCAGTTCCTC
Source organism: Pseudoxanthomonas beigongshangi (assembly GCF_016820515.1). Lineage (GTDB taxonomy): Bacteria > Pseudomonadota > Gammaproteobacteria > Xanthomonadales > Xanthomonadaceae > Pseudoxanthomonas_A > Pseudoxanthomonas_A beigongshangi. The sequence continues at coordinate 6,594 of NZ_JADHDV010000031.1, forward strand.
GTTCATTACCAGCCCATCATCGAACTGCGCACCGGCGCGTGCGTCGGCGCCGAGGCGCTGGTGCGCTGGCGTCGCGAGGGCGCGCTGGTGCCGCCGGACGAATTCATACCGCTGGCCGAGGAGAGCGGCCTGATCGCACCGCTCACCGATCAGGTGCTGGACGGGGTCATCGGTGATCTGGAAGCGGAACTGGTCCGGGATCGTTCGCTGCACATCGCCATCAACCTGAGCGCGCAGGACATCCGCAGCGGGCGTTTCCTGGACGTGGTCCGCGAGGCGTTGCCGCGCACCCGGATCCGGCCGGAACAGATCTGGCTGGAAGCCACCGAACGCGGCTTCATCGACATCGAGGCGGCCAGGCTCACCCTGGGCGAGGCGCGCGAAGCGGGCCATTCGGTGGCCATCGACGACTTCGGCACCGGTTATTCCAGCCTGCGCCATCTCCAGGATCTGCCGCTGGACGCGTTGAAGATCGACAAATCGTTCGTCGATACCATCGGCCTGGACACCGCCACCAGCCTGGTCACCGCGCACATCGTCGAGATGGCGCAGGAACTGGACCTGCGCATCGTCGCCGAAGGCGTCGAGACCCAGGCGCAATTGGACTACCTGAAGGCGCGTGGCGTGGACTATGCGCAGGGTTGGCTGTTCTCGCGGCCGCTGCCGGCAACCGATTTCATCGCCTTCCTGCGCCGCTCGCGTGTGGCGCAGGGTGGTGCGGGTTCGGAGTGATCCGCCGCTCCGAGCGCTGAAGCGGTGTCGCCCCTTCCCCCGCTTGCGGGGGAAGGTTGGGATGGGGGGCGCTTTCAGCGCCGCAAGGTGTACGGGCACGTTCGCCCCCACCCCGGCCCTCCCCCGCACGCGGCGGAGGGGGCTGAATCCGGGGTCCGTTCGTTTCCCCGCGAGCGGTGCCGCCCCTTCCCCCGCGTGCGGGGGAAGGTTGGGATGGGGGCATCACGGAACTGCCGTGCGGCGGCGGCTGGCTGGAGAGGGGATCACCAGGCCGCCGACCGCACGTCAGTAGTACCCGGTGATGTTGAGGAACCAACCTTTGTGGCGGTAGTCGAGCTGGGTCAGGTCGCCGCTGAAGTCGGTGAAGTTGTAGCCCACGCCGACCTTGAAGTTCTCGCGGATCTGGCGATCCAGCCCGATCAGCCAGCCGCGCCGGTCGCCGCCGTCGCGGACTTTCAGCCAGCGGTATTCGGCCAGCCCGTCCCATCGCCCGATCAGGTGGTAACGCACCTGCAACGCGGCGAAGTCGGTGCGGCTGTCCAGCCAGCTTCCGGTACCGCGCCCCATCCGGTAGTCGCCCCAACGCCCGGCGAGCTTGCCCGCCAGTTGCCAGCGATCGTCCAGCTGCACCGTGCCTTCGAACGACAGCACGTGCGATCGCTGGTCGTACAGGTCCGCGTCTTCCTGGCCGGGCGAGGCGCGGTCGTACAGGTAGGTGTACTTGCCGAACGCGGCCCAGCGGGTGTTGTCGTGCGGGCGCCAGGCGAAACCGAGATTCGCCTCGGCCAGGCGCGCGCCGGCGGCGGGATTGAGATCGTCCTTCGTATCGGCGTAGTTGGCGCGAAGCGCCAGCCGCCAGTCCTCGTTGACCCGGTAGAACAGCCGGTTGGTGGTCACCCACTGGGTACGCTGTTCGGCACCGCGGTCGCGGCGGTATTCCAGTTTGCTGGACCAGTCGGTACGCGCGTCGGTGCGGCCGCCGCTGACGCTGTAGGCGCGCCGATCCACGCGCCCGTCGCGCGCGTCCAGTTCGCCGTCCATCACGGTGAAGCCGAGGTTCCAGCCCGGCGCCGGACGGAAGTCCAGGCCGAAGGTGTGGACGATGCCGTCGCCGTCGCGGCGGTTGTCGCGCAGGTACTGGCTTTCGTTGTAGACGTTGACCTGGTTGTTCAGCCGCCAGCGCTGGCCGAGGGTCCAGCCCGATTGCAGCGCGGTGTCGAACAGGCCGTCGCGTTCGGTGCGGTCGGTGCTGTAGTTATAGGCGCCGTAGAGCGTATGGTCCGGACCCAGCCGGTATTCGGCGTCCAGTTTTCCACCGTGGCCGCGGCTGCCGCTGCTGACTTCCGCCCCGATGCTGGAGCGATCGCCGAACAGGTATTTGCCGCCCACGGTGAGCAGGTTGTTGCGATCATAGCGGCCGGAATCGTCGTCCAGCGTGTACTGGCCGATGCCGTAGAGTTCCCACTTGTCGCCGAAGCGCTGGCGGTAGCTGAGCGCCAGCAGGGTGGCATCGGCATCGCGGTTGGCGTCGCGCTCGCGCAGTTGGCGCAGTTCGCCGCCGAAGCGCCCGTCCTCGGTGATCTGCCAGTCGAAGGTCAGCTGCGACTGTTCCAGTTCCTGCGCGCCATGCGAGGCGTGGCTGTAGCGGCCGTACAGGGTGAAGTCCTCGTTGAGCTGGCCGGTGAATTCGGCGCCGTATTCCTCGATCGCCAGGCCGGTGTCCTGGCGGCCGATCGAGAAGCCGGCATCGACGTCGCGCCACCACGCGCCGAACGACCATTCTCGCCGGGTCCAGCCCAGCTCCTGCAGGTTGGCGCGTGCCTCGACCATGCGCGCATCGCCGGAGCGTGCGCCGGCAACCGGATTGCGCTGGATGAAGCTCAGGCCGCCGTTGTCGGAATAGAAGATCGGCGCGACCGTGGATTCGCTGCGGGTCGCTTCCATCCGCAGGTAGGTGCCGCGCCCGGCCTGCAGGGTCAGGTCCGCGCCCTTGAGTGCGTAGTCGTCGCCGCTGCGGTTCTCGTCGACGTAAGTGGCGCCGATCGCGACGTGATCGCCCAGCCACTGGCGGCCGCGCAGGCCGATGGTGGCGTCGTCCGAGTCGAAGCCCGATGGCACGTATTCGTAGTCCACCAGCAGCACCTGCCGGTAACCGTCCAGCGGGGTGTCGCGGGTCAGCGTGCGCACGTTCTCGCGGGTGATCTGCGAGAGCGCGCGGGTCAGGAACAACCGGCCCTGCAGATCGTCCATCTCGTAGTCAACGCCCGGTTGCAGGCTCACCCGCGCTTCGACCCGGCCGGTGGTGGGATCGCGCACTTCCATCACCACCTGTTCGGACCCGGGCAGCACGTCGGTGTGGCGCAGGTAGTACAGGCTGCCGCCGGTGCCGAGGAATTCGGTGTGGCCGAGCGCGGTGCGCGCCTCGGCGCCGAACACCTTCAGCAGGCTGCGCGGATCGCCCAGCGCGGTCGCCGAGCGCGAGCGCCAGTGCAGCGCCGCGCCGTACAGCGCGCGGTTGTACTGGGCGTACTCGGTACCGGTGAATCCGGTGGCGTAGTTGCCCCACAGCGCCTGGTTCTGGTCCCAGTCCAGGCGCAGGTACAACTTGCCCTGGGTGTCGACGTCGCGCCAGGTGCGCGAATCGTCGCCATATACCGGGTAGTACAGATCCGGATCCAGGCGCCGGAAGATGTCGGTCGGGCGCGCATCCAGGAAGCCGTCGAAAAGATGCTCCAGATCGTTCTCCCAGGTGTCGGCCTGGGCGGTGAGCAGGTAGCGTCCCTTCCATTTGCCCTTGGCGTAGAACGCCAGCCGGCCTTCGCGCAGGAAGCCGTCGTCCCGGCGGATGTCGCCGGCCAGCGCGTCCAGTCCGCCGCTCGCGTCGTTGCTGGACAGGGTCAGGTCCGCCAGCGCGGCGACGAAGGCATAGCGGCCGCTGACATCCACCTCCAGCGGCGTGTCGGCGACCACGCCCTGCGACGACTTCACCTGCACCTGGTAGCGGTGCGGACCGACCGGTTGCAGGAACTCGGCGACGAACTTGCGCTCCTGATCGACCGGGAAGGACTGCCCGTCGATCACCACCTGCATGCCTTCGGGAATATCGCGCCCGAGGATGCGCACGCGCGATCCGTACACCGGGATGTTGCGCAGGCGCAGGTCGCTCTTGCCGTAGATCGACTCGATGATCTGCACCGACTCTGCGGTGGCCGCGTCCAGGGTGTCGACGTGGCTGCGCTGCACCTCGTCGCGCAGCACCTGCGCGCCGCGGGCGTAGTCACCGGGGGTGACCAGCTGGATGCGGCGCGGATGGGTCTCGTCGAAGCTGCCGTCGGCGGCGCGGGCGCGCGCCACGTATTGCAGGACGTCGCCCGGTTGCAGCCGCAGGCCGGCCGGCAGCGCGCCGTCCCAGCGCGTGTCGGTCACCGCGCCGACCGGCAGGCTGACGGTGGCGAGCGGGGTTACCCGATCCTCGTCGTCGCCACGGTAGATCACCACCTCCAGCCGGTCGTAGAACGCGGCGTAGTTGCTGTAGGCATGGAAGCGGACCGGTTGGGTGATGCGGCCATCCTCGAACGGCGCCAGCGAGCCGGCCTGCACGTTGAGGATGGGCAGGCCCAGCGCCGGATCCTCGGTCGCCCAGAGGGTGCCGCCCTGCGGCAGGTCCACGGTGAAGCGGCCGGTGATGCGCGCCTGATCCTCGGCCAATACCTGACTGGTGCCCGCGTAGCTCTGCGCGGTCACGGTTTCCACCCGACGGTTCCGCTGCAGGGCATCGCCGTCTCCGCTGGTCGCAGCCGGCCGGTCCTCGCCGTAGGCATTGATGCGGAACAGGCTGCCCTGCGCGTTGGCGCAACCCTGCGCGTCGCAGCGCGGCGGCAGCGGCGGTGCATCCGGCGCGGAGGACGGCGCGGTCGATTGCGCGTTGGCGACACTGGCGAGCAGGCCGCACAGGGCCAGGGCTACGCGGTTCGGAACGTGCTTGCTGATGTCCATGGTCATGTCCCCCTCAGCGTCCTTCCCCGCGTGCCGCGGTCGGTGTGGGTGGCCCTGCCTCCACCCGCAGGCGCGAGCGCGCCGTCGGCGAGAGCAGCGCGGCCAGCGCCCCGGCGACCGCCTCGGCGCGATCGCGGCTCAGGCGCAGGTTGTGTTCCTGCGTGCCGCGCGCGTCGGCGTGGCCGGCGATGCTCACGATCACTTCCGGACCGCTTTCTATGCGTTGCGCGATCGCCCGCAGCAACGGCTGGTATTGCGGACGAATGCCGGCGCTGTCGGTATCGAACAGCAGGTTGCCCAGGCCGATGTCGCGATCCAGGGTGACCAGTGCCGTGCGCCCATCCACCTGGGTACGCAGTTCGATCGCGGTCGCCTCGCGCAGCTCCGGCGCAAGCCGTGCATCCAGGGCGGCGCGCACCGCGGCGGCGCGATGGAACGCCAACACCAGCCCGTCGGCCTGCGCGGTGATTACCACGCGCCCGCCCCGGCCTTCGCGCAGGCGCCCGGCGATGCGTTCGAACAGCGGTGCGTGCTCGGCCGGAACTTCCGCGCTGCCACTGGCGAAGAACACCTGGCCCAGATCGATCTCCACCTCGCCGGTACCGCCGCCCAGCGGCATGCCCGGTACCTGCACCCCGAAATCGAAGCGCACCGGCACGCCGGGGGTGATGCGCAGGACGCGCGGGTTCTCGGTGGTGAAGCGGCTGCCCGGAGGCAGGGTCGCGGCGTCGACCTTGATCAGGAAATTGCGCCCGCGCGCCCAGCGACCGCCGTCGATGCCGGCCAGATGGAAGCGGCCATGGCGATCGGTCTCGATCAGCAGGCCTTCGACCGTGCCCAGGCGCACCCCGGGCAGGCCGCGTTCGCCTTCGTCCTGGCGGCCGTTGCCGTTGGCGTCGTGGAAGACGCTGCCGATGATCAGGCTGTCGTCCAGCAGGGGATCGCCGGTTACCTCCACGTCGGCGGTGGCCTCGTTGCTCAGCGCGGCGCCTTCGTCGTCGCGGACGATGGCGCGGTTGGTGTGCACGCCCGGACCGACGCCGGCGCCCACCCGCAGCACGTAGATCACGGTCGCGCTGCGGCCCACCGCGATGTCCAGCGCGCCTACCCGCAACGGGCGGGCGTTGGACAGGGAACCGGCGGCGTCGCCATCGATGACCTGAAGCGAGTCGGGCACCATCACGAAGCCCTCGGGCAGGCGATCGAGCAGGCTGACCTGTTCGGCGTCGGCTTCGCCGACGTTGTCGATGCGCAGGGTGTAGCGGACCAGATCGCCGATGCGGGCGGTACGCTGCGCGGCGGTCTTGCTCAGGCGCAGGACCACCGGTTCGGCTTCCACCTCGATCTCGACCGCGGCCTGCGCGCATACCGGCGTGGGCACCGACACATCGCACACGCGGTACTCGAACCGGTCCTGGCCCACGTAGCGCGGCGAGGCCGTATAGGTGCAGACGCCCTGCGCGCAGGTCGCCTGGCCGTGCGCGGGTGCCACCGCGACGACCAGCGAAGCCGGATCCAGCGGTGCGTGGCTGACCGTGTCGTTGGCCAGCACCGGGATGGCGACCGGCGCCTGGCGCGCGCGGGCCTGGTCATCGACCGCGGTGATGACGTTCGCCAGCACGGTGACATTGACGATGGCGGTGTCGCAGTTGGTGGGGACGGCACGTTCGCAGGCGTCGTACTGGAAGCTGTCGGCGCCACTGAAGTAGCCGGTCGGGGTGTAGCTCACGCTGCCATCGGCATTCACCTCCACCGTGCCGTGCGCGGGCGTGGTGAGGTTCTGCACCAGCAGGCGGGTGGCATCGGAGGGGGCACCGGCGTAGCTGTCGTTGGACAGCACCGGTATCACCAGCATCGTTCCCTGCGGGGTCTGCCCGTTGTCGTCGGTCGCCGCGATCACGGTGGCGTTGACGACTATCGTGACGGTGGCGCTGTCGCAGCTGGCGGGATTGATGGCATCGCACAGCGTGTAGGTCAGGGTGTAGCTGCCGCCGGGCGTGCCGGCCGCCACATCGATGCTGCCGTCGGCATTGAGGGTCAGCGGTCCCTGTACCAGCGGCGTGAGGATCACGCCCGGCGGCGCGGCCGCGCCACCATCGTAGTGATCGTTGGCCAGCACGTTGAGCACGCCGGTGGCGGCCACGCCGCCGGGAATCGGAGGCGCGGTGTCGTCCTGCGCATCGATGGCCGGCAAGGCCACCACCAGGCTGGCGGTGGCGCTGTCGCAGTTGGCGGGGTTGAGCCGTTCGCACAGGCGGTACACCACCGAGTAGGTGCCCGCCGGCGTGCGCGGCAACACGGTCACCGCGCCACTTCCGGCCTGCAGCTGCACGCTGGCATGGCTGGTGGTGGTCTGGCTCAGCACGATCTGGGCCGGATCCACCGCCACGCCGTTGAGCAGATCGTTGGTCGCGACGTTGGCGATCGCCTGCCCGCCGGCCACGGATCCCACCGCGGAAGGCGCGGTGTCGTCGACCGCGTCGATGGCCGCGGCCTGTACCTGCACGGTCACCGTGGCCTGGTCGCAGTTGGCGGGATTGAGCACTTCGCACAGGCGATAGGTCACGGTGTAGCTGCCGGCCGGCGTGCCGGCGGCGACGTCAACCTGGCCGTTGGCCTGCACGGTCAGCGCCGGATTGGCGGACAGCACGGTGAACACCACCTCCGCCGGCTGCGCGGCGGCGCCGTCCAGGGTGTCGTTGGCGAGCAGGTTGACCACGCCGGTGGCACCGGTGAGGCCGTTGACCGGGCCGGCCGGATCATCGATAGCGTCCACCGCCGCGGGATTGACCGTGATCGACGCGGTGGCGCCCGCGCAATTGGCCGGTGCGGCGATCTGGCAGATCGTGTATCCGAGCGTGTAGCTGCCGGCGGGCGTGCCCGCCGCCACCGTCACCGCGCCGCTGGCGGTATCCAGCACGATGCCGGGATGCGATGGCGCGGCCGTCTGGGTGAGCGTGACGGTGGCCGGGGTCGGCGTGGTGCCGCCCAACTGGTCGTTGGCGAGCACGTTGGCGATCGCGGTGCCGCCACCGCGGCCGGCAGCCGAGCCGCTGTCGTTGCCTGCGCTGATCGGCAGCGGGCCGGCGGCCACGGTGACCGTCACCGTGGCGGTATCGCAGATCGACGGTGCCGCGAGCGAGCACAGGGTGTAGGCGAGGGTGTAGCTGCCGGGCGCGGTGTTCGCGGCGACGATCACGTCGCCGTTGGCGCCCAGGCTCAGCTGGGGCGTGGCGGTCGCGCCCACGGTGGCGGTGGCGGTCGACGCGGTGGCACCATCGACGCTGTCGTTGCCCAGCACGTTGCCGGCCACGCCGCCGCTGCTGCCGTTGGCCAGGGCCAGGCCATCGTCCTGTGCATCCACGACCACCACCTGCACGCTGATCGCGGCGGTGTCGCAATTGCCCGGGTTGGCGGTCTCGCAGATCGTGTAGGTCGCCGTGAGCGTGCCGGCCGGCGCGCCGGGAGCGACCGACAGCACGCCGCTGGCGTCGACCGCGAGCGGTGCGGCCGCGGTACTGGTCACGGTCACGCTGCCGGGAGCGACGGCGCCGCCGTTGAAGGTGTCGTTGCCCAGCAGGTTGGCGATGCTGGCGTTGCCGGTGGTGCCGTTCACCACGTAGGGGCCGTCGTCGACCGCATCGATGGCGGCCAATACCTGCACGGTGACCGTCACCTGCGCGCTGTCGCAATTGGAAAGATTGCCGGTTTCGCAGATCTGGTAGCTGGCGTTGTAGATGCCGGCGGCCGTTCCCGCGGCAACCGAGACCACGCCATTGGCGTCGATCGCCAGCGGCGAACTCGCGTTGGGCGTGAACACCACGTTGGCCGGCGTGATCGCGCCGCCGTTGAAACTGTCGTTGCCCAGCACGTTGCCCGCGTTGGTGCTGCCGGCGACGCCATCGATCGGCCCGAAACTGTCGTCCACCGCGTTCAGCGCCGCGTCGGCGATCACCGTGACGTCGATGGTGGCGGTGTCGCAGATGGACGGATTGGAAACCTGGCAGATCTGGTAGCTGGCGGAATAGGTTCCGGCGGCGGTGCCGGCGGTGACGGTCACGTTGCCGTCCGCGCCAATCGTCAGTTGCGGCGTGTTGGTCGGCGTGAGCGTCACCGCGGTGGTGGCGAAGGGCGCGCCGTCGAGGCGATCGTTGGTCAGGACATTGCCGGCGATGCCGCCGATGCCGCCGTTGACCGGGCCGAGGGCGTCGTCGACCGCATCGAGCGTGCTCACCGCGACCGTCACCGTGGCGGTGTCGCAGTTGGCGGGATTGACCACTTCGCACAGGTCGTAGCTGGCCGAATAGCTGCCGGCCGCGGTCCCGGGGGCCACCGACACGGTGCCGTCGGTACCGATGGTGATCGGCGCCACGTTGTTCGGCGCCACCGTCACCTCGGCGGGCGTGACCGGCGCGCCGTTGAGGGTGTCGTTGTCGCGCACGTTGCCGGCCGCCACGCCGCCGGAGGCGCCATTGACCGGACCGAGAGTGTCGTCGACGGCTATCAGGGTGCCCGCGGCGACGGTGACGGTGACGGTGACGCTATCGCAGATGGAGGGATTGGCGACCTGGCAGATTTGGTAGCCGCCGCTGATCGGACCGGCCGGCGTGCCCGGGGCGATGGTGACGCTGCCATCGGGCGCGATGGTCAGAGCCGGGCCGCCGCTGGTCTGGGTCAGGGTGACGGCGCCGGGCGTGGCAGGCGCGCCGTCGACGAAGTCGTTGTCCAGCACGTTGCCCGCCGGGGTGCCGGCCGGTGCCGGGCCCAGTGCATCGGTGACCGCGTCGATGGTGGAGACCGTCACGCTGACCGTGGCGGTGTCGCAGTTGTCCGGCAGTGCGGCTTCGCAGATTTGATAGCTCGGCGTGTAGGTGCCGGCCGGCGTGTTCGGCGCGACGCTTATCGTGCCATCGGCGGCGATGGTGACCGGCCCCGCGTTCGTCGGCGTGAGCACGATGTCGCCCGGCGCCACCGGAGTTCCGTCGAGGGTGTCGTTGTCGAGCACGTTGCCGACAGCGGGATTGCCACTGGTGCCGTTGATGCCGCTGTAAGTGTCGTCGTTGGCGACCAGCGCGCCCGGCGCGATCACGCTGATCTGCACGCTGGCGCTGTCGCATACGGTCGGCGTATCCAGGTAGCAGATCGTGTAGGTGGTGGCGTGGGTGCCGGCGGCCGTGCCGGCGGGGACCGTGACGCTGCCGTCTGCGTTGAAGACGATCGCCGCGGTGCTGACGCCGGCCAGGCTTACCGTGGCCAGCGAGGCCGGGCTGCTGCCGCCGGCGCTGTCGTTGGCCAGTACGTTGATCAGCGAGGTGGCGCCGGTGGCGCCATTGACCGGACCGGCCGCATCGTCGACGGCATCGATCGCCGCGACCACCCGCACCGTGGCGGTCGCGGTGTCGCAGTTGGCGGGCACCGCGGTTTCGCAGATCTGGTAGGTCGCCGAATAGGTGCCCGGCGCCGCGGCGGGATCCAGCGTGACCGTGCCGTCGCCGGCGATCGTCAGCGGGCCGCTGGGCGTGGAGGTCAGGGTGACCAGCGCCGCAACCACCGGTGCACCGGCGAGGGTGTCGTTGTCCAGCACGTTCGCGGTCAGCGCGATGCTGCCGGCCGCCTGCGCCGGCAGCGCGTCGTCGACGGCGTTGATGGTCGCCGTGGCGTTGACCGTCACCGTGATGGTGGCGCTGTCGCAGTTGCCGGGATTGGCGGTCTCGCAGATCTGGTAGGTGGTGGTGTAGGTGCCGTTCGCAGTGCCCGCAGGCACATCCACCGAGCCGTCCGCGTTGACGATCAGCTGCGCGGTGCTGACCGGCGTGAAAGTGATCTGCGCGGGAATCACCGCCGCGCCGCCGAGGGTGTCGTTGGCCAGCACGTTGACCACGTTGGCCTGGCCGACGATGCCATTTATGGGGCCGGCGCTGTCGGCCACCGCCACGATCGGGCGTGCCGCGACCGGGACCGGCGGGGTGGTGTCGGTGTTGTCGGCGGGATCGGGATCGGTCGTGCCGGCCGGCGGGGTGACGGTGGCGGTGTTCGCACCGATGGTGGACGGCGTGGTCAGCGGCGCGGTGCCGGTGACGTTGACGGTGACGGTGCCCGCGGCCGCGACATCCAGGATGAGCGCGACGTTGCCGGTGCCGCTGCCGGCGCTGCAGGTGGATCCGGCGCTGGCGGCGCAGGTCCAGCTGACGTTGGTCAGTTCGGCGGGAACGGTGTCGGCCAGGCTGGCGCCGAGGGCGGCCGACGGACCGGCGTTGGTGATGGTGATGCGATAGGTGACCGTGCCGCCGGTGACCACCGGCGAAGCGGTCAGCAGGATCTTGTCGACGCCCAGCGCGGCCTCGGCCGCCAGGGTGTTGGTATCGGTGCCGTTGTTGTTGCCTGCCTGCGGGTCGGTCACCGTCGGCGGCAGGGTCACGGTGGCGGTATTGCTGAGGTTCGCCGGATAGGTCTGCGCGAACGCGCTGCCGGCTGCCAGCAGCCCGCCCAGCAATGCCACCGCGCCTGCGGCCGCGTGCCTGAATCCGGCGCGCGACGGAATCCGGGTCTTGGAGGGGGTTGGCGCTCGGCTGTCCATACGGCGTTCCTCGCGGTGGCTTGCGGCGCCGGGTGCGCGGGCAAGCGGGTCGTGCAGGTGGATTCGGTGATGCGATGCCGATGGCATCGGGGCGCGGCGGTCAGTACGCCGTGGGGTCGGCGCTGAAGGTGACCGGGACGGTGATCGTCGCGGTGCCCATCGCATCCAGGCTCACGCTGAGGGTGATGGCCGCATCCCCCTGTGCGCCGCCACTGGCCGGACAGCTGCTGCCCGCGCCGGTGGCCGTGCACGTCCAGGGCGCGGATAGTCGGGCGCCGTCGGGCAGGGTGTCGTTGACCACCACGCCGCTGACCGCATCGGGTCCGGCATTGCTCACGGTGATCACGTAGCTGGCGCTGCCGCCGGGCGTGTAGCTGCCCTGGCCGTCGGTCTTGCTGACCGACACGTCGGCGCGCAGCGCGCGGGTGTTGGTGATCCGGCAGGTGATGCTGACCGGATCGGTACCGGCGGCCGGTGCGGTCAGGCTGAAGCTGGTGCCGCTGCCGGAACTGATCGCCGTGCCGTCCTGATCCGTGCACGCCCAGGTGGTGGTGTAGCTGCTCAGCAGGGTGCCGGTGCCGGCGGTTTCGGCCAGGTCGTAGCTCAGGCCGGGTGTGGTCAGGGCGGGCGTGGTGGTGCCGTTGTTGCCGACGTCGCCGGCGGTCGCCACGGAGGTGCCGGCCTGGGAGATGCTGAGATTGAAGCGGCCCGGATCGGTGGTCGGCGCGAGGATCTTCGCCAGCGCCAGGGTGGCGACGCAGGATCGCGTCACGCCTTCGACGGTGAAGACCGCGTTGCCGACCCGGATGCCGAGCAGCGCCAGCAGGTTGTCGACCAACCCGCCGAGCAGCGTGGTCAGCACCGGCTGCAGGATCGGGACGACCGCGCCCTGCAAGGTCGCTTCGACGGTGTCGACGATGGTGTCCAGGATCGGAACCAGCGTCTGCGGCAGGGCGATCACCACCGGCGGCAGCGGGAATGGCGGTATCAGGGTGACGGTCGGGGTTCCGCGGCTGACTTCGATGTCCAGGTTGTTGAGCAGATCCACGATCAGGGTGCCGGCGCTGACCGTGCCGCTGCTGGCGGTGCGCGTCTGCGGGTACGGCGCGTTGACGGTGAAGTTGCGCAGCTCCGGCGAACCGGTCGCGGCGGCGCGGCCGGTCACGGTCAGCGGCACCTGCACGTCGATCAGGCCGACGCCGAGGAGATTGAGCCGGAACCCGAGCTGGAGGTTGTTGATGACCACCGGCGAGACATCGGCGTTGGTCACCACCCGGGTGCGGTTGAAGAAGATGCTGTCGGCGATGGTGCCGATGTAGAAATTCACCAGCCCCGGCCGCGCCTGGAAACTCACTGCGCCGGCGACGTAGTCGATGGCGGTGATGGTGCCTTCGGCACGCGCCACGTCGGCATACAGCTGGAGCTTGAGTACGTCGGCGGTCAGGGTGAGGTTGGTCAGGCCCAGGCCGGCCGCGTTGAGCGCGTTGATGATCGCCTGGGTATCGAAGCCCTGCAGCACATCGACGTTCATCTTGATGCGGATGGCGCTGCTGTGGAACGAGGTGCCCTGCGGGCCGCAGACGATCACCGGCGGTTCCACCACTTGCAGCCACAACTGCAGGTTGGCCACGCCGGTCAGGCCCAGCGCCGCGGTGTTGACCGTGATCGGCGTGGGTGTGGTCAGCACGTTGTTGTAGTTGTAGAGCTGCGCCGAACCGGTGATCAGGTCCAGCAGGTCCAGATCGATGTCGGCCAGCGATCCCTGCGGCAGGCTGATCTGCAACAGATCGCCCAGCTGGATTTGCCCGGTCAGGCCGGCGACGTTGAGCGGCAGCAGGTTGAGCGCGTTGGCGGCGGCGGTCTGTCCGTCGGCCTGCAATACCTGCACCATCGCCAACTGCAACTGGGCCAGGGTGATGTTGGTGTTCAGTACCTGGCTGGTGTCGCTGATGCCCAGGTTCAGTCCGAGCTGCGTGACCAGCGCATTGAGGTTGATGTCGGCGCCGGCAAGTGCGTTCCAGTCCAGCACCGACAGATTGACGGTGGTTCCCGGCAACAGCGTTTGCAGCAGCAGGTTGAGTACGGGCCCCTGCGTGCTGTCCACCGACACCAGTCGCGGTCCGGCGGAAATGCAGGCGCCGGTGGTGCATCCGGTCTGCGCCTTCAACGGCGCGGGCACGAACGCGATGGCCGTGACGGCCAGCAGGGCGGCCATGGCGATGCGGCGGGCGAAGCGCCGCGCAAACCCCTTCGTATCCATCAAACTACCCCCCGTAGTCGATGTCCAAATCCGTCTGTAAGCGTTTTCTTTTTTGTTGGATTCCGGATTACGCCTGCGGCGATCGATCCGGTGTGCGGACAACGCGACGTGGGTCGTTGATAGATGGGCGCGCTGTCGTTACATTCCCCGGCATCGTTACTAATGCGTGATCGTCGCGTTGGCAACGCGGGAGGAACGCCATTGCAGTAAGCGCCACTTGCCAGTCACTGCATTTCGCGCCGATGCACCTTGGTGCGAGAGGGGAGGCAAGCGGAACCGGTCAATTTTTGGGCAGTGTCACTTGTGGGGCAGCAGCACTGACTTTTGGTCCCATGCGGGAAAGGAGTTCCTGATGATTCCGATGGCATTGCGCATTCGACGTGCGCGCGTGCTGGCAAACCTGTCGCAGGCGGAGCTCGCGCAGCGCGCGGGCGTAAAGCGGAGCGCGGTCACACAATGGGAGCGCGAGGGGGGCACCCATCCCAGTCTCGAGCATCTGACCCTGATCGCCGTGGCGACCCACGTACCGTTCGAATGGTTGGCGACCGGCCGTGGGGAGGCGGGCAACCATCCGGTGTTCGAAGTGCCGGCGGCGGCGTCCGGCCAGGTGCTGGACGACGTGGAGGCCCGGGTCCTGGTACTGCTGCGCCGGATGCCGGTACGCAAGCGACAGGCGATCTGCGCATTGCTGGAAATGCTGGTATAGGGAAGGGCGGCCCCGACCGGGTGCCGCCTGCCCCCCCGGAACCCGCATGCTCCGCGTACTGGAAACCCGCGTCCCGCCTCCCATCGTCCTGTTGCTTGCCGCCGCGTTGATGTGGTGCCTGGCGAACTTGTCGCCCGCCTCGCCGCGTTGGCCTGGCACGGGATGGTTGGCGGCCGCGCTGGGCACGGCGGGACTGGCGCTGAACCTGGTGCCGAAGTGGTGGTTCGGCCGCGCCGGCACCACGGTCAACCCGATGCGTCCACAGGCGACAAGCCGCCTGGTGGTCGCCGGACCGTATCGCTTCAGCCGCAATCCGATGTATCTGGGCCACGCGTTGTTGCTGCTGGCCTGGGCCAGCGTGCTCGCCCAGCCGTTCGCGCTGGCCGGCGTGGGGCTCTATCTCGCCTGGATTACCCGGTTCCAGATTCTTCCGGAGGAACGGATGCTCGCCGAGCGGTTTCCCGACGCCTACCCGGCCTATCGCCGGCGGGTCCGGCGCTGGCTGTGATCAGCGGGCGCGGCGCGCGCGCGAGGCGCGGGCGGCCGGAGCGCAATAGGCGTCGTACAGCGCCTGCATGACGCCGAACGCGGGCCCCGGCAAAGGCGAGTAGAGGATCGATTGGGCCACCCGCCGGTTACCGACCAGTCCCGCTTCGCGCAGCACCGCCAGGTGTTGGGACAGCGCCGACATCGACAGCCCGGTCAGGCCCTGCAGATCCGACACGCTTGCCTCGCCTTCCAGCAGCCGGCACATCACCAGCAGGCGGGCGGGGTGCGCCAACGCCTTCAGCAGGCCGGCCGCGTCCTCCGCGTGCCGGGCCATCCGTTGCATGTCATGGGAGGAAGGCATCGGCTTGCACCATATTTAAGGCAATGCTAATTTAGCAAATACTTGAATAAAATTGCAAGGAGCGGGACATGGCCGCCACCGCCATCCATCCACGCGTCGAGAGCTTCTTCCACGCCGACACCAACACCTTCAGCTACGTCGTGTCCGCGGGCGCCGATGGCGGCGCGGCCGTCGTCATCGATCCGGTGCTGGACTACGACGCGGCGAGCGCGCGCACCTCCACCACCTCCGCCGACGCGGTGCTCGGGTACATCCACCAGCATCGCCTGAAGGTCGAATGGATCCTGGAGACCCATGCGCATGCCGACCACCTCAGCGCGGGCGGCTACCTGCGCGATGCGCTGGGCGCGCCGCTGGCGATTGGCCGCGGCATCGTGCAGGTGCAGGCCCGCTTCAAGGCGCTGTTCGGGCTGGGCGACGACTTCGTCGCCGATGGCGGTCAGTTCGATCGCCTGCTCCAGGACGGCGACCGCCTGGATGCGGGCGGACTGGACGTGCGTGTCCTCGCCACGCCCGGACATACCGACGACAGCCTCAGCTACCTCATCGGCGATGCCGCCTTCATCGGCGACACGATGTTCGCGCCGGAAACCGGCACCGCGCGGGTCGACTTCCCGGGCGGGGACGCCCGCAAGCTGTACGCCTCGATCCAGAAACTGCTCGCGCTACCGCCGGAAACGCGCATGTTCCTGTGCCACGACTATCCCGCCGGGCGTGAACCGCGCGCGGAAAGCAGCGTGGCGGCGCAGCGCGAAGGCAACATCCACGTCGGCAACCGGCGCGGCGAAGACGAGTTCGTCGCCCTGCGCGAAACACGCGACGCCAGCCTGCCGGTACCGCGCCTGATCCTGCCGGCCTTGCAGGTGAACATCCGCGGCGGCCGCCTGCCGGAGACCGATGCCAATGGCATCGCCTATCTGCGCCTGCCGCTCAATCAGCTGGGCCGCCCTTCGTGAGCGGCATGTCCGAGGCATTGCTGGGCGGAGTATTGATCGGTCTCGCCGCCGCGGCGTTGCTGTTCTTAAACGGACGCATCGCCGGCATCAGCGGCATCGTCAATGGCCTGGCAGGGCAGGGCGCGGGCGAGCGGGGCTGGCGGATCGCCTTCCTGCTCGGGCTGGCGGGCGCCGGCGTGCTGGTGATGAAACTGACCGGACAGGTCTCCGTGTCGCCGGCCACGACGCCGGTGCTGGTGCTGGCCGGCCTGCTGGTGGGCTTCGGCACCCGACTTGGCAATGGCTGCACCAGCGGGCACGGCGTGTGCGGGCTGGCGCGGCTGTCGTTGCGCTCGCTGGTGGCGGTGCTGGTGTTCATGGCGGCGGCGGTGCTCACCGTGTTCGTGACCCGGCATCTGGCGGGAGGCGCGGGATGAAACGCTGGTTCGCCGCGCTGCTGGCGGGTGCGTTGTTCGGCGCCGGACTGGCGCTTTCGCGCATGACCGACCCGAACGTCGTGCTCGGCTTCCTCGATGTGGCCGGCGACTTCGATCCGCGCCTGGCGTTCGTGCTGGCGGGTGCGGTTGCCACCACGGGGGTGGCGTTCCGGCTGGTGCTGCGTCGCCGGCGTCCGTTGCTGGCGGATCGTTTCCGCCTGCCGCTGTCGCGCGCGATCGACCGTCCGCTGGTGATCGGTGCGTTGCTGTTCGGCATCGGCTGGGGACTGGCCGGCTACTGTCCCGGTCCGGCGCTCGTCGGCGCGGCCGCGGGCGCGGACAGCGCATTGATCTTCATCGCCGCGATGCTGGCGGGCAGCGCCGTGCAGGCGATGACGGCGCGGCGGCGACCGGCGTGACATGGAAAACGTGCCATCGCTGGCACGCTGCTTTGCGCGCGGGTTGTTGCAATGATTGCCCGTCTTCCTAGACTTGGGGATTCCAACCGGTCGATGGATGGCGAAGCGATGAACGATGTGATCCTGCTCTACGGTACCAACGACTTCGAGCGCGAGCGCTGGGACGATCTGCCCGAGCTGGTCGAGCGTCGTGGTCTGGTGCTGTCGCGCAAGGCCGGACCGCGCACGCCGCTGCCGACCGACCATGAATGGGATCCGGTCTCGATCTACGCCTCCGACGATCTGACCGAGGAGGAGTTCCAGGAACTGTACGAGGCCAACCGCGCGCACGTCACCGAGCTGAACCTCAAGTACTGAATCCCGCGCCGGTCCACGCCCTGGGCTTGAGCTGGTGCAGCATGACCGAATCGCCTTCGCTGTCCTCGCACACCGCCATCCGGCAGACCGGACTGTGGATGATGTCGCTGCGGAACGGCACGCCGCGATCCTTCAGCTGCCGCATCAGGTCCTCCAGATCATCCACTTCGAACGCGATCGTGCCGCCCGCGGTCGCGCTGGGCCGGTCCTCGATGAAATGGGTCAGCGCCAGGCAACCGCCGCCCGGCAGATCGTGTTCCACCCAGTACTTGTCGCCCTGATTGCCGACCGAACCGGCACGCAGGCCCAGTGCGTTCTAGTAGACGTCGCGGGCACGCGGCGCGTCGCGGACGGGATACATGGTGAACGCCACGTTCTTCAGCACGGGAGGCTCCTGTCGATGTCGGTTGTCGATGATGGAAAGCCGTCGATGAACATGTGGAGTCCGACGCCACGATACGGGTACCGGGCTCATCCGCGAACAGCGTCACGCAAGGCGCGTGCATTTCCGACGAACGGTCTCGCCGGCGTCCGTTTTTTCGGCGTCGAATGCGTTGTTTCTGCTGATGCTGTCATGTTGGACGCGGATATTGGGGGTGTCCGCCGGAGAAAGGAGGCAGAAGGATGCTGTTGCAGGGACTCACCCCGGAAAGCAAGTGCGAAGTCATTGACGTCGAGGCCGAGCTGCAGCGGTGGCAGCATTGCGGCCCGATGGCCGGCCACCGCGATCGGGCGTTCAGGCGTTTCGAGCCGACGTTCCGTTTCGCCTACGATCTTTATCTGCAGTGGCATCGCGAACCGCTCGACGCATTGGCCGATCGCATCGAAGGCGCCTACGAACGCCAGTTGCCACCCTGCGACCGCCTGGATCGCGAGACCGTGATGACGATCGTGGCCGCGGTGTGGGAACGCATGGGAGGACGGCTCCAGGCCTGCCGTGTTCCCGCCACCGCGCGCCCGCGTTCCCGGCCGGAGACGCGCCAGCCACCGCCGCCGGTCTGAACGCGTCGGCAAGGGACGGCAAGAAAAAAGAAGGCCGGAAGAGAAGGAACGTCTCCTCCGCGCCTCCTATCGGGACAGCCAGCGCCAGGTTTCGTGGATCAACATGCGCGCCACCGGCCACGCCGCGGCGGGCGGGCTGGGCAGGCGGTCCCATTGCGCTTCCAGATCATCGTCGGTCGCCGGGTCGGTGCGTCCGGCGTGACTGGCATGCGTGGCCAGTCCAAGTGCGTACGCGCGACATGCGTCGTGCCAGTCCAGATCCGGATGCAGGCGTATCCGCCGCTGGAAGTCCTCGCGGCTGAAGGCTTCGAAATCCTCGGGAATGTCGGGCGGCTCGTCGAAGGCGAGGCAGGCGGCGACCTGCTGGCTCGCGCGCTCCAGGCTGGCGGGGCCGTACGGACTGCGGAGGTATTCCATGAGGGGACTCCGTCGGGTTTGCACCGATTGTCGATCCGGCTGGCATGACCGTTTCGTGAAAGGCCGGACGGATGAGCAGCATTCGTCTTAAAGCCCGATTAAAACGGGTGTGCCTATCGTGCGCCTCCCGCGTGCCCCCACGCCTTCCCCGCAGGAGTCTTCATGTCGTCCGTCCGCCCCCTGGTCTGCCTGGGTCTGCTTGTCTGCGCCGCCGCGCCCGTGTCCGCGCAGGTCGTGTCCGAATCCAATCGCGAAGCCGGACAGGCCTCGGCGTCACATTGGCGCATCGGCCTGGCGGTCGCCAGCCGCGAAGGCATCTACGCCGGCGAGGACGACCGGACGCTGGTGTTCCCCAACGTGTCGTACGAAGGCGAGCGCTTCTTCTGGCGTGGCGCGCAGGCCGGCTTGCACCTGTTCTCGCGCGGAGGCTTCGTGCTGGACGGCTATGTCGCCGGGCGCCTGGACGGCGTGGACGCCGATGACTTCGGCGTTACGGAACTGGCCGAGCGCGGTATCGACCGCCGCCTGCTGGAGGACCGCGACGATGCCGCGGACGTGGGCATGAGCGCGCGTTGGCGCGGTGCGGCCGGCGAACTGGAACTGGATGCGCGCGCCGACGTGACCAGCACCAGCGAAGGCCAGCAGGCCTCGATCACCTACCGCTATCCGTTCAAGGCCGGCGGCTGGCTACTCACGCCCGGCGTGGGCGTGCGCTGGCTGTCCTCGGATCTGGCCGACTACTACTACGGCACCCTCGACGAGGAAATCGCCCGCGGCGTGGTGCGCTACCGCCCGGGCAGCGTCACCGTGCCCAACGCCAGCCTGATTCTGATGCGTCCGTTCGCGGAAAAATGGCTGTTCATCGCCAGCGCCGAATACCGCCGGTTGCCATCGGCGCTTCGCGACAGTCCGCTGGTCGAACGCGACACGGATGGCGGCGCCACCGTGATGGTCGGTTTTTCACGCGGGTTCTGATTCCGTGGACATGGGCGCGGATTTCCGCGCCGGCAGGGAAGGGGACGCATATCGCGTCCCCTTCGCGTTTCCCGATGCCTCCTTCAGCGGCTCATCGAATAGGGACGCGCGTCGCGTCCCCATGCGCGGTTCGGCTCGGCCTGCATCGTGAAGCGCAACTCGCCGCCGGCCAGGATTTCGGCGTGCTCCAGATAGGCGCGGTCCAACGGCTTGCCGTTGAGGGTCGCGCCGCCGATGTAGGGATGCGCTTCGTCCAGGCCATCGGCGATCACGGTGAAGCGCTTGCCGTTGGGCAGGTTGAGGCTGGCGCGTGGCAGGAACGGCCGCCCGATGACGTACTGGTTGCTGGCCGGCGCGACCGGATAGAAACCCAGCGCGGTGAACACATACCACGCCGACATCTGGCCCAGATCGTCGTTGCCCGCCAGGCCGTCCGGACGCGGTGCGTACTGGCTGGCCATGATCGCGCCCAGCCGCGCCTGGGTGCGCCAGGGCTGGCCGGCGTGCGCGTACAGGTAGGCGACGTGATGGCTGGGTTCGTTGCCGTGCGCGTACCAGCCGATCAACCCGGTGATGTCTTCCATGTGGGCGAAGATCTTCGGATCCACCTTGGCCTCGAACACCTGGTCCAGCCGCGCCAGCAGCTTGTCCTCGCCGCCGTGTGCCCGCGCCAGTCCGGCCACGTCCTGCGGCACGTACCAGGAGTACTGCCACGCATTGCCTTCGGTGTAGTCGGTGCCGTAGCCGCTGGCGGATGGATCGAAGGGCTCGCGGAACGCGCCGTCGCGCTTGCGCGCGCGCATGAAACCGGTGCCGGGATCGAAGGCATGCTTCCAGTTGGCCGCACGGCGGCTGAAGTCGGCCGCGACGTCCTGGCGTCCCATCGCCTCGGCCACCTGCGCGATGGTCCAGTCGTCGAACGCGTATTCAAGGGTCTTGGAGGCGGCCTCGCCTTCCTCGTCGATCGGCACGTAGCCGAGTTCGCGGTATTGGGCGATGCCGTCGTAGGGTCCGTAGTTGGCGCTGGCGACCATCGCCTCCAGCGCCTCGTTGGCGTCGTAGCCGCGTATGCCCTTCATGTAGGCGTCGGCGATCACCGGCACGGCGTGGTAGCCGATCATGCACCACGTCTCCTGGCCGTGGAACGCCCATACCGGCAGCACGCCATAGGGGCTGTGCCGGCGCGCGGCCAACAGCGACTGCACGAAGTCGTTGGTGCGCTGCTCCGGCTGCACCAGGGTCAGCAACGGATGCAGCGCCCGGTAGGTATCCCACAGCGAGAAGGTCGAGTAGTGGGTGAAGCCCTTGGCCTGGTGCACCGCATTGTCCGGTCCGCGGTAGCTTCCGTCGCTGTCCATGAACAGGGTCGGCCCCAGCAGCGTGTGGTACAGCGCGGTGTAGAAGCTGCGCCGCTGCGGTTCCGGCGCGTCCACGTCGATCGCGCCCAACGCCTGCGTCCACTGCCGGCGCGCGTCGGCGCGCACGCCGTCGAAGTCCCAGCCTGGCATTTCGGCGTCGAGATTGGCGATGGCGTTGTCCTCGCTGACCGGGGAGATCGCGACCTTGACCAGCAACGGTTCCCGCGCATCGGCGAAATCGAACGCCGCCACGATCTGCCGGCCCTCGATTTGCGCGCGCTGGCGCGGATCCTTCTCGCCCGGCGGCGGGAAGCCCTTGTAGGCGACGTCCTGCTCGGTGTCGTGCAGTTGCCGGCCCTGGATGGGCCGCGAGAAGCGCAGCGCGAAATACAGTTGCCGCCCCGGCGCCCAGCCGCGGGTCTCGCGGAAGCCGGTGACGGTGCCGTCCGGGCGCAGGCGCAATCGCGACCACAGCACCTTGCCCGGATAGTCGTACAGGCTGGTGCGCAGGTCGATCAGCACGTGCGCGGGCTTGCCGTGCGGAAAGCTGTAGCGGTGCACGCCGACCCGCGCGGTGGCGGTGAGCTCGGCGCGCACGCCGTAGTCGTCGAGGGTGACCGCGTAGTAGCCGGGCTGCGCGGTTTCGTCGTCGTGGCGGAAGCGCGAGGTGTAGCCGCTGCCGGGCGGGTCGGGATTGCCGCGCTCCAGCTTCACCTCGCCGCTGATCGGCATCAGCAGGACGTCGCCGAGGTCCGAATGGCCGGTGCCGGAGAAGTGGGTGTGCGAGAAGCCGACGATGGTGCGATCGTCGTGGCGATAACCGGCGGCCCAGCCGTAGGCGTCCTTGCGTGGCTGGATGCGGGTATCGGGACTGAGCTGGACCATCCCGAACGGAACGGTGGCGCCGGGATAGGTATGGCCCTCGCCGCCGGTGCCGATGAACGGGTCGACGTCGGCGTAGGCGCGTTCGCCCGGATTGTCCGCCAGCAGCGGCACCGCCATCAGCCAGAGACACATCGCGCCTGCGGCGCGCTTCCACGTCTTGCGCATGCCCGTCCCAACGTCGTCATGGAGAGGCGGGGAACGTAGCACGCCGCGCCGGCAACGCACCGGTATCCGGTCACGCCGCGCCTTCGCGCCGCAACAGTTCGCGCTTGCGATCCACGCCCCAGCGGTAGCCCGACAGCGCACCGTCGCTGCGGACCACGCGGTGGCAGGGAATGGCCACCGCCAGGTGGTTGGCGCCGCAGGCCTGCGCCACCGCGCGCACCGCCCGCGGCATGCCGATGCGCTGGGCGATCTCGGCGTAGCTGGCGGTACTGCCGGGCGGAATCTGCCGCAGCGCCTGCCACACCCGTTCCTGGAAGGCGGTGCCGCGCACGTCCAGCGGCAGGTCCAGGCCGATGCCGGGCGCCTCGACGAAGCCGACCACCCGCGCGACCCAATCCTCGAAGCCCGCGTCGCCGCCGATCAGGTGCGCGCGCGGGAACTGATCCTGCAGGTCCCGCACCAGCGCTTCCGGATCCTCGCCCAGCAGGATCGCGCAGACCCCGCGCTCGCTGCGCGCGACCAGGATCGCGCCCAGCGAGCACTGGCCGATGGCGAAGCGGATGTCGGTATTGGCGCCGCCGGCGCGCCAGTCCTTCGGGCGCATGCCCAGGCGCTGGTTGGAGGTTTCGTAGAAGCGGCTGTTGGAACCGAAGCCGGCATCGAAGATCGCATCGGTGATGGTGGCGTCGCCTTCCAGCCCCTCGCGCATGCGGCGCGCGCGCTGCGCCTGCGCGTAGGCTTTCGGGGTCACGCCAGTGATGGCCTTGAACACGCGATGGAAGTGGTAGGGGCTCATCCCCGCGGTTTCGGCCAATTGCGCCAGCGAGGGCGGCTCGTCGGTGTTCTCCAATTGCCGGCAGGCATGCGCCACCCGTTCTGCGTGCTGGCGGGCCAGCGCCGCGCGATCGGCGGCGGCGCGACGGTTGGCGCGGTAGCCGGCGGCCTCGGCCGCTTCGGGAGTATCGAAGAACACCACGTTCTCCGGCCGCGGCAGGCGCGACGGGCTGCTGGGATGGCACCAGACGCCGGTGGTCTTCACCGCGTACACGAAGCGGCCATCGGCGGCCGGATCCCGTGCCCGCAGGGCGGCCCAGCGCGGGTCGTCCTGGATGGCGGTGGCGGCGGTACGCGGGCGGGAAGGGGAGGATGCGTTCATGGCGGAAAGGCTCGTCGTGGGGGACGACGCCATCTTGGTTCCCGCCAGCCTAGCCCACACTCCGCGCCTTGCGATCAAATTCGGGCATGGAGGGGGTATTCGTGCGTCGTCTGGCAGTCCGATCGTTTCGCCCCCACCCCAGCCCTCCCCCGCGGGCGGGGGAGGGGGCAGTGTCTGTGCGTTGTTCAGCAATTCGCAACGTTGGAATGTATCCTCGAGCCACGCACCGCCACCGCAAGTTGAAGACTCTCCCGAACCCGGAAACCGCCCCTTCCCCCGCTTGCGGGGGAAGGCTGGGATGGGGGGCGCTTTCAGCGGCGAAGCAGCAGTGACGTTTCGCACCCCAGCCCTCCCCCGCGGGCGGGGGAGGGGGCGGTGTCCGTGCGTTGTTCAGCAATTCGCAACGTTGGAATGTATCCGCGAGCTACGCACCGCCACCGCAAGTTGAAGACTCTCCCGAACCCGGAAACCGCCCCTTCCCCCGCTTGCGGGGGAAGGCTGGGATGGGGGCCGCCTTCTGCGGCGGAACCACGACGTGGCGAGACCCCGNCGCCTTCTGCGGCGGAACCACGACGTGGCGAGACCCCGCCCCACCCCAGCTCGCCCCCGTGAGCGGGGTTCACAAGTTTTCCGGGCGGAAGGCCCGTCGGCGGCTGATCGTGCGCCCGGAGATCATGAACTCGCCGTTGCCGCGGTAGTGCACGGTCTCGGGCAGGCGCGGGGAAATGGCGACATGCGCCGCTACCACTTCCCAGATGAACAGGTGATAGGCGTCGGTCTGGCGCTGCTCGTACAGCCGGCACTCGAAGTTCGCATGGCACTCGCGGATCAGCGGGGCGCCAACCTGGCTCGCGCGGCCGGCGGTGAGCCCGAAGCGTTCGAACTTGTCCACCTGCGCGCCGCTGCAGTTGCCGATGCCGACCACCGCGTCCAGCAGATGCGAGCCGGGCAGGTTGATCACGCATTCGCGGCTGCGCCGGACCAATCCGTAGGTATGGTTGCCGCGCCAGAGGTAACAGGCGAACAGCGCTGGCTCGAAGCCCATCATCATGTGCCAGCCCATCGTCATGATGTTGCGCTGGCCGCCGTGGGCCGAGCTCACCAGCACCACCGGACCGGGTTCGAGGAAACGGCGGATGTCGTCCAGCGGATAGGCGCGCTTGCGGGGAATCTTCATCGCGTATGCCAGTGGAAACTGCCGATGGATTGCAGCATGCCGCCGTGCAGACGCGATGAAGAGCGGGCTTAAGCACAGCGGCTTCACTCGCCCGGCAACCGCTCCAGGAACGCTTCCAGCGCCAATCAGCCGGACAGTCCCAAGCCGCCGGTCAAATACCACAGAAGAATCAGAATGTTGCAAATTCCATGGGCGATGGCTCGTTGAACGCTTGTCATGTTCAGCCGGAGCGCGCAGAAGCAAAGCAGAAGCGAGGCGAAACAACCCCACAGCATGGAATTCGCATGGAAGAGCCCGAATGCGGCGGAGGTCACGAGTGATGATGCGAACCGACCCACGAGACGCGACAGTCCGTCGAGCATCAACTGACGGACCACCTTCTTCTCGAACAGGGGAGCAGCGACCCCGGCGGTCAGGACGCCCAGGGCAATGTCCACAGCCGAAAAATCCGTCGCGGCCGGGAATTTCGTGTTGCCAAGGTTGGGCAAACCGACGGCGAGGATCCAGACGGCGCCCAAAAGGCTCCCGGTGAAAATACTGAAGAGCAGCGGCGTGATTCCCGATTGGTTCGCCAAGCGCTCGGGATAGCACTTCATCAGTACCAGAAACAGGGCAATCTGTTGAATCGCGTCCGCACCACGGATTTCGAACCGTGCTCCCAGCTCGGACAGGCCGCCGGCCAGCAGCGTGGCCAGCATGGCGACGCCGATTTCACCCAGCGCAAGCGATTTCTTGTTCATGGGGGGAGAAAGTCCGGGGTGCTTTCGCACCCCGGGAACCCGTTTTTATTTCTGGGACAACCGATAGAAGTGGAGGCGCATAACGACGCCCGGGAAGGTGAAGGGGCTGGCCGCGAGGAGGTTCCATGCCCCTCGCGCCGCGCTGCGCCAATCGCTGAGCGTTCCTTCGCATGACACACCGGAAGGAAAGCCCACCGAGAAATTCAGTTCGCCACCGCTTACCGCTGCAGTCTCGCTTGCCTGTAGTTCACGCATTGGGGACTTCTCCTTGACTCGATTTGGCTGGAGGATTCAGTCGTCCTCTTTTCGCGAACAACGGACAAGAAGCCAATAAGACACTTCCGAAAGCCAGGTTTCGGCGACATTCCTGCGTGGGAGAATGGAATCGCAGCGAACCGCGGCCGGACGATGCCGTGTTTGCCCTACGCGCCCGGCAATTGCTCCAGGAACGCTTCCAGCGCCGGCGAGCGACGCCGGTTGAGCAGTTCCAGCCGGTACAGCCGGCGGCTCAGCGCGGCCTGGCCGTCCAGCGACAACGTGCGGACGCGGCGCATCGCGATCAGATCCTCCACCACCACCGAGGGCAGGATGGCGACCCCGGCGCCGGCCGCCACCGCGCGGGCGATGGCCTCGTTGCTGCCGATCTCCACCTGGTGCTTCGGGGTGATGCCGTGCGCGTGCAGCAGCCGCTCGGCCACCCGCCGGGTGCCTGAGCCTTCCTCGCGCAGCAGCCAGGTCTGTTCGCTCAGGCTGGCGGCGGTCGCGAGCCGGCTGCCGCTGCCGGCCAGATCGTCGGGCGCGATCACCACCAGCGCCTCCTCGCGCCAGACCCGTCGATCGATGCGCGGGTCGTCGACCGGTCCCTCGACGAAGGCGGCATCCACCGTGCAGTCGATGATGGCCTGGGCGATCTGGGCGGTGTTGGCGACCATCACCCGGGTGCGGATGTCCGGATGCCGGCGCGCGTAGGCGGCCACGTGCACCGGCAGCCAGTAGCCGGCCACCGTGGTGCTGGCGCCGATGCGCAGTTCGCCCTTGCGCAGGCCGACCCGCTCGCGGACGTCCTCCAGCGCGATGCGCTCCATCGCGAAGATGCCGCGCGCGTGTTCGTACAGCACCTGGCCGCCCTCGGTGAGGCGGATGCCGCGCACGCCGCGGGCGCCGCCGGGGCCACGGTCGATCAGCGGCAGTTCGAGCTGGTGTTCCAGTTCGCGCACCGCCTTGGACACCGCCGACTGGGTGATGAACATCGTCTCGGCCGCGCGCGAGAAGCCCTGCTGCTCGACGACCGTGGCGAATACCCGCAGGAGGTGCAGATTAATTGAATGAGGAATATTCATGCATGAGGGAATTATATGCATTGGACTCATTCGATGGCCGGGACTATGGTGCCGTCCGTCGGCGGATTGTCCCGCCCGCATCTCCGTTTTTTCCGGGTTTTCCGATGTCCAGCCAGTCCATGTCTTCCGTATCGGTCCCGCCGCACCGCCAGTCCGGCTGGTGGCTGGGCCTTGCCCTGGCCGCGCTGCTCGCGGCCGCCGGCCTTTGGCTGGCGAGCCTGCCGACCGTGCAGGGCTGGGGCATCAGCGCGCTGACCGCCGCGATCCTGCTGGGCATCGTCGCCGGCAACACGGTGTTCCCGCGCATCGCCGCGCACACCGCGTCGGGCGTGGATTTCGCCAAGAGCACCCTGCTGCGGCTGGGCATCGTGCTGTACGGCTTCCGGGTGACCGTGCAGGACATCGCCCAGGTCGGCATGGCCGGGCTGGTGATCGACGTGATCGTGGTGGCCTCGGTGTTCCTGCTGGCGGTGTGGCTGGGCACGCGCCTGTTCAAGCTGGATCGCGAGACCTCGATGCTGATCGGCGCGGGCAGCGCGATCTGCGGCGCCGCGGCGGTGATGGCGGCCGAGCCGGTGGTCAAGGCGCAGCCGCACAAGGTGGCGGTCGCGGTGGCGACGGTGGTGGTGTTCGGCACCGTGGGGATGTTCCTGTATCCGGCGCTGTATCCGCACCTGGGCATCGATGCGCACGCCTATGGCGTCTACGCCGGATCGACCATCCATGAAGTCGCGCAGGTCGTGGTCGCCGGCAAGGCGATCAGTGAATCCGCTGCGTCGGTGGCGGTGATCGAGAAGATGATCCGGGTGATGCTGCTGGCGCCGTTCCTGCTGATCCTGTCCGCGCGCCTGGGCGCGGAAGCCGGCGCCGATGCCAACGGCGCGCGGCCGAAGCTAATGATTCCCTGGTTCGCGGTGATGTTCATCGTGGTCAGCCTGTTCAACTCGCTGCACCTGCTGCCGACCGCGTGGGTGGCGGTGATCGTGCAGCTGGATACCGTGCTGCTGGCGACCGCGATGGCCGCGCTGGGCCTGCGCACCCATGCCGGCGCCATCCGCCAGGCCGGGGTCAAGCCGCTGCTGCTGGCGCTGAGCCTGTTCGCGTTCCTGCTGCTGGGCGGCGGCGCGATCAACTGGCTGGTGATGCGGCTGTTCGGTTGAGTTTCGTCGTGGCGGCGGCGCGGAGGTAATAAAGATTCCGGTCGCGAAGCCGATAGGTGGGGTCTGGGACCAATGCCGGACGAACCATTGATGCCCTGGGGAGAGGGCCCGCAATGGAATCCACCGCCGCACCACCGCGAAGGATCGCACCCGCCTGGATAGGGCCGGGCCTGCTCGTGCTCTGGCTGGGCGCGATGGTGCCCGCGCTGGCCCGGCTCGAAACTGGCGCCGTGCGTGCCTCGCCGGTCTCCGAAGCCGATGCCCTGCTCACCGCGCTGCGCGGACAGGTGGACCTCGAACGCCATCACGGTGCCGCGGTGGTCTTCCACTTGCCCGTGGCGTGCACCTGCGACGACCGCGAAGACACCCGCCAGGTGCGGGACGCGCTGCGCGCGCGGGGCATCCGCTGGGTTGAACTGGCCGGCGTCGCCAGCACGGATCTGCCCCATTCCCTGATCGCCCTGGATGCCGAGGGCCGGCTGCGCTACGCCGGCCCGATGCGTCCGGATGGACTGTGCGCCGGCACCGCGACCTCGCCGTTGGCGACCCGCTACCTGTCTTTCCACCGCGAAGACGCGCCGCGCGCGCTCGTCAGCGGATCCCGTTGCCCGTGCAGATAAGGAGAATCGCATGTCCGCCCAACCGCATTCACTTCGAAACGATGGCGGCCTCGTTGGTCGCGAACGCTACGCCTACCTTGAGGAACTGGCGGCCGATGCCGACCGCATCTTCCTGTGGTTGGTGGCCACCTTGGGTGTCGCCACGCTGCTGCTGGCGCTGCGCAATGGCCAGTGGATGCCGGTTTTCGCGGTCGCGCTGCCGAGCGTCGCGGTCGCCGCGTTGCAGGCCTGCCTGTTTCCGGGCACGCGGCTGAGCCGGGTTACCCTGGCGCTGGTGCTGATGGTGCTGTCCGCGGTGCTGATCCACCAGTCCGGCGGCATGGTCGAGGCGCACTTCGGCGTGATCCTGATGATCGCGCTGCTGCTGTACTACCGCGACTGGGTGCCGATCGTGGTCGCGGCCGCGGCCATCGCCGTGCATCACGTGGCGTTCTTCTTCATGCAGCAGGCCGGCTGGCCGGTGCCGGTGTTCCCGGCGGGCAGCGGCTTTGGCATCGTGCTGCTGCACGCGGCCTACGTGGTGGTGGAAACCGTGCTGCTGGTGATCATGGCCGTGCAGTTGCGGCGCCAGTTGCTGTGGCTGGGCTACGGGCCGCGCCGGCTGACGACGCTCGCGCGCGAGGTGGCGGCGGACAAACCCGTGCCGGAGGAAATCGCCCGGATGGACTTCCCGCCGGCGTCGCTGGCGACCGCGCTGGTGTCGATGAGCGGCCAGCTGCAACAGCGCCTGCATCACGAGCGCACGGCCGGGCAGGAGAACCTGCGCATCCGCACCGCGCTGGACGGGGTGACCACCCACGTGATGATCGCCGACGCCGATCGCAACATCGTCTACGCCAACCGGCCGCTGCTGGCGATGCTGTCGCAGGTGGAGGAACAGATCCGCCGCGATGTGCCGCGTTTCGACGTAGCCACCCTGATCGGCAGCAGCATCGACATCTTCCACAAGCATCCGGAGCACCAGTCACGCCTGCTCGCGGAACTGCGCGGCACCCACCAGGCCCAGATCCGGGTGGGCGGGCGGGTCATGCGCTTGATCATCAATCCGGTGGTGGACGACGCCGGCCGGCGCCTCGGCTTCGTGGTCGAGTGGTCCGACCGTACCGCCGAGGTGGAAGTCGAGGAGGAAATGACCCGCATCGTGCAGGCCGCCGCATCCGGCGACATGAGCGGACGCATCGACACCGCCGGCAAGCAGGGGTTCTTCCTGACCCTGTCCGAACGCATCAACGGGTTGCTGGACGCGAACGCGCTGGTTCTGGATCGGGTGTCCACGCTGCTGTCCGCGCTCTCGCAGGGCGACCTGA
>NZ_JADHDV010000032.1 GCF_016820515.1 Pseudoxanthomonas beigongshangi
GGCGACCACCGAGGTGAAGCGGTTCTGGATGGCGCCGAGGTCGGCGCGCGCGCCGTTCACCGCGGTCAGCGCCTTGTCGACGATTTCCAGCGCCTGCTGGGCGCCGGCGAAGGTGGTGATGTCCAGATCCTTGACGAAGCTGTTGGCAGCGGCGGTCATCGTGCCGCCGTTGGTGCTGGTCTCGGTCAGGCCCAGGTTGCCGGCGGTCGCCACGGTGGCGCCGGTCACCGCCGGACCCGCGTAGGCGAGGGCGAAGGTCTGCCCGTCCTGGGTCGAGGTCAGGTTCAGCACGCCGGCCTTCACTTCGGCGTAGACGCCGGTTTCGCCCAGCTTGGCGTTGATCGCCGCGGCGGTGGCCTGGGTGATCGACTGGCCGGCCTTCACCTGGAAGGCGCCGATGTCGACCGTGGTGGCGGTGCCGCCCGAGGGTGTCACCGAGATCTGCAATTGCGAGTAGGTGGTGTCGGCGGTGGCCAGGTCTTCGTTGACCGCCGCAGTGCCGGCGTTGTCCAGCGCGGTGCCCTTGTAGACGTTGGCGAACTGCGCGCCGCCCAGGGTCTGCGAACGCGCGTCCACGACCTTGTCGATGGCAATCGCCTGGCCGGCGTTGGCGCCGACCTGGAACAACTGGCTGGTGAACGAGCCGTCCAGCAGCTTGGTGCCGTTGAAGTCGGCCTGCTTGGCGACGCGATCCACTTCCGCCGTCAGCTGCTTGACTTCGGCGTTCAGCGCGGCGCGGTCGGACGACGAGTTGCTGGCGTTGGCCGACTGCACGGCCAGTTCGCGGATGCGCTGCAGGTTGTTGCCGATTTCGCTCAGCGAACCCTCGGCGACCTGGGCCAGCGAGATGCCGTCGTTGGCATTGCGCACGGCCACGTCCAGACCGCGGATCTGGGTGCTGAAGCGTTCGGAAATGGCCAGTCCGGCGGCGTCGTCCTTGGCGCTGTTGATGCGCAGGCCGGAGGACAGCCGCTGGATGGTGGTGGCCAGTGAAGCGCCGCTGGTGCTCAGGTTGCGCTGAGCGTTCAACGACATCGTATTGGTGTTGATTACCTGTGCCATGGGTCGTCTCCTCTTATTTAGGTCCCGGCGTTGATGGAAAGAGGGTGCTGCCGGTTTGTTGGTTTGTTGGCTAGTCGCCCTCTGCTTGCGAAAGGGATAACGGCGTTGCCCGGAAAACCTTTAGGCCAGGGATGACGATTTCGTGCGGAAAATGCGCCGGTGCGGGACGCGGCGCGCGCCTTATTCGGCAGGGTGCGGCGGAACTTTAGGCCCCCGAAAAACCGTAGAGCGGAGCTCGCTCCGCTGCTCTTTCGCGACGTCACCCGTTGCAGGGCCCGCAGCCGAGCAAGCTCGGTTCTACAAGGCCGGCGTAGAGCGGAGCTCGCTCCGCTGCTCTTTCGCGACGTCGCCGGTCAGGAGTCCCGCAGCCGAGCAAGCTCGGCTCTACAAGGCCGGCGTAGAGCGGAGCCCGCTCCGCTGCTCTTTCGCGACGTCGCCGGTCAGGAGTCCCGCAGCCGAGCAAGCTCGGCTCTACAAGGCCGGCGTAGAGCGGAGCTTGCTCCGCTGCGCGAGCTCAAGGCGCAGGCGCCTTGCGCCAGGCGTCGTCCGGATCCTCAAGCAGCGAGAGATCCGGGAAGCGGTACTCGCAACCGATCAGCACGCGCTGTTGCAGGCCCGGGCGCTCCTCCGTGTACAGGACCAGGGCATGCAGGTCGTCCAGCGGACCGGACAATGGTGTCTCGCTGTCGGCAAGACTGGCTTCCAGGACGCGGGCGACGTCATCGGCGCTGCCGCCAACCACCATCAATACCCGGCTGGCGGTGATGACCACCGCATCGCTTTCATGGCCCCAGGCCCGCACCGGCGTCTCCAGCCGGTACAGATCCATCGGTGGGTCCGAATACTGCCGCTCGGTCTGCACGAAATCGCCGGGACGTTCCCGGCGCAGGCGTGGCAGCAGGCGGCCAATATCCGGACCGCTGCGGCAGGTGAGGGCATCGAACAGCGGATCGCCGGTTCCGTCGACCGAGTCCTGCGCGGGCGCGTTCGTCGATGCCGGGGCGGCCGGTACGGACGAAGGCGCTATCGGCGGGACCGGACGCTGCTGAGCCTGCGCGGTTCCGATGCACGCCAGCAGCAACGCCACCGCGCAGCGTTTATTCGAGCTGCTCGTTCGCATGCCGGGCATCAAGGGCCTCCATGGCGTCGCGCGGCTTCAGCTTGCCGGCCTTCTCGAAAGCCGCCGCCGCCGCGTCCTCCTTCTTGTCGCCGTACAACAGCAGCAGCACGTTGGCGTGCTCGACGTGGGCGATGGGCGAGTCCGGGGTCAGCTTCAGCGCGGTCTTGATGTGCGATTCGGCCTCGGCGGCCTTGGCGCCATAGGTCAGGCCGCCGATCATGGCGCCGATCTTGTCGATGATCTCGGCGTGGTACAGCGCCAGCGCGGTATGCGCTTCGGCATGCTTGGGGGCCAGTTCGAGGGTGGCGTCCAGCGCTTCGCGCACCTTGCCGGCGATGCCCTGCTTGAGCGCCTTGACGATGCTCAAACCCTGGCTGTATCGCCCCAGCGCGAAGGCATGGCGGTAATGGCTGTTGGCCTCGTCCGGCAATGCCTTGACCGCGGCCTCGGCCAGCTTGGCGGCCTGTTCGAAGCGCTTGAGCTTCTCGTCCTCGTCGTCGACCAGATAGGTCGCATGGATGCCCAGCGCCTTGACCGCGACCGAGGCGCCGAGCGGGCCGAGTGCCTGGCCGGCCTCGAAGGCGGCCTGGAAATCGCCCCGATGGAAGGCCCGCCAGGCTTCCTGCAGCGCGCTCGCCAGCGCGGCGGCATTCTGACCCTTGGCGGCCTTGCCGGCCGCGTCGATCAACGCCTGCGCACGCTTGCTGTCGGGGTAGGGCTCGGCATCGCCGGCGTGCAGCGCCGGCCAAGCCTTCTTCAAGGCGTCGCCCGCGTAGCTGAACGCCTTGGCGTCCAATGGAAACGGTGCCCATTTCGCCTGCTTGCCCGCCATGCCGACTCCCTCCCTTGATGGTTCGAATGAGCATGGCCGCAGCCCCTGCCGCTGACAAGCCCCGCGCCGCTAGTGTGTTTGCTCGATGCGGCGGCTTCAGCATCGAATCCGGAAGCCTGCCACCGTGGCCGGCGTCGAGGAGTCCCCCATGACTGCCAGGAACAAGACCACCCCGCGGGCCAAGGCCCCGGAACCGAATCTCCGCCATGTCTGGCTTGCCGGCCTCGGCGCGGTCGCGATCGCGCGCCGCCGCGGAGCCCAGCGCCTGACGGCGGCGAAGCAGGACATTGAACGCATCGCGCGGCAGGCACAGGCCACGCTGCGCGAAGCGCGGGCGCAGGGCGAGGCGGGCGTGGAGAAGTTCAGCGCCGATGTCGAGGCGCGCCTGGCGCCGGTGCTGGAAAAGCTGGGCCTGGCGTCCGCGCGTCCAGCCGCGAAGACCCGCCGCAAGAGTGCCACCGGCAAGCCGGCGCGGCCGGCGGCGCGCAAGCGGACGGGCGCGGGCAAGGCCACAACCCGCAAGCGCGCCCGGGCCTGATTGCAGCGTAGAGCGGAGCTTGCTCCGCTGCGATGGCGTTCGCCTTCGCGGGCCTTCGCCTTCGCGGACGATGGCGCATCCGCCGTTCAACGGACAGGCACAGGCAGCGGAGCGAGCTCCGCTGCACGTCAGTCGACGTAGGCGGACGTCAGCGTATTCAGATGCACCCGCTCGGCATCGCGCAGGAACGGCGCCACCAGCATCATCACCTGCACGATGCCGTGGCGGATGGCGATCTGCTCGTCCTTGTCCCCGCGCGCGGCCGCGTAGTTCAACCAGAACGTGGCCACCACCAGGATATTGGTCGCGGTGGCCGCCAGCTCCGCGGCCGAGGCGCGCATCACCCCGGCCTGGCCGAGTCCGCGCATCACCGCATGCGCGCTGTCATCGGCGCGCTTGAGCAGGCGGGCGAAGCGGATCCGCAGGCGACGGTTGCGGCTGAGGATCTCGACCAGATCCCGGTACAGGAAGCGGTAGTCCCAGATGCACTCGAACACCAGGTGCAATTGCAGCCAGATGTCCTCCAGCCCCGGCAGGCGGTCCACCGGCGCAGTGAGGGCGACATCCATCCGCTCCTCGTAGCGGGCGAACAGTTGTTCGATGATGTCGTCCTTGTTGCGGAAGTGGTAGTACAGGTTGCCGGGACTGATCTCCAGCTCGTCGGCGATATGGTTGGTGGTGACGTGCGGCTCGCCCTGCGCATTGAACATCGCGAGCGAGGCGTCGAGGATGCGCTGGCGGGTGTCGCGCGCCACGGTCTCAGGCGAGCAGCTTCTTCACCAGATCCACGTACTTCTTCTGCGCATCCTCCGACGCGGTGCCCTTGAGCTTGGCCCAGGCCTCGTACTTTGCGGTGCCGACGAAGTCGAAGAAACCGGGCTTGTCGCCCTTGACGTCGCCTTCCGCGCCCTGCTTGTAGAGCGCGTACAGGTGCAGCAGGGTTTCGTTGTCGGGTCGCTCGGCCAGGCCCTGGATATCGCGGGAAGCCTGTTCGAAAGCGGATTTCAGGTCGGACATGGATGACTACCTCCCAATAGTGGCGGCATCACACCACGCGGGACATGACGGGTCAATCGGGGCGGGATTGTGGAAGCCGGGAGGCTCTGGCAAGTTAGGCCGCAGGGCGGGCGGAGGGCCCGCCCGCCTACACGGGACGGTACTCATGAGCTACTTCGTCACCGGCGCCACCGGATTCATCGGCCGCTACCTGGTTTCCAACCTGCTCAAGCGCAGTGGCACGGTGTACGTGCTGGTACGCAAGGATTCGCAGAAGAAATTCGACGCCATCGCCAGGAAGTCCGGCTGGGATCCGAAGCGGGTGGTGGCGGTGGCGGGCGACATGACCAAACCGCGCTGCGGACTCACGCCCACCCAGTTGCGCAATCTGAACGGCAAGATCAAGCATTTCTTCCACCTGGCCGCGGTCTACGATCTGACCGCCAGCGTGGAGGCGCAGCAGGCCGCCAACATCGACGGCACCCGCCATGCGCTGGACCTGGCCGCGGCGCTGAAGGTGCCGCTGTTCCACCACACCAGTTCGATCGCCGCCGCCGGCCTCTACCCGGGCATCTTCCGCGAGGACATGTTTGAGGAGGCCGAGGGCCTGGACGATCCCTACCTGCGCACCAAGCACGATTCCGAGGCGATGGTGCGCAGGGAAACCCGCTTCAAGTGGCGCATCTACCGCCCCGGCATGGTGGTCGGGCATTCGAAGACCGGCGAGATCGACAAGATCGACGGCCCGTACTACTTCTTCACCCTGATCAAGAAACTGCGCGAGCTGCTGCCGCAATGGGTGCCGGTGCTCGGCATCGAGGGTGGACGCATCAACATCGTGCCGGTGGATTTCGTCGCCGACGCGATGGATCACATCGCCCACAAGCCCAAGCTGGATGGCCATACCTTCCACCTGACCGACCCGGAGCCGATGCGGGTCGGCGAGGTGCTCAATACCTTCTGCCGCGCCGGCCACGCGCCGGAAATGACCATGCGGCTGGACGCGCGCATGTTCGCGTTCGTGCCCAGCGGCATCCGCGCGGCGGTCGGCAACCTGCCGCCGGTGCGCCGTTTCATCGGCATGCTGCTGCGCGACTTCAAGATCCCGAAGGAAGTCCTCAAGTTCATCACCTATCCGACCCGTTTCGACAGCCGCGAGACCGAGCGCGCGCTCAAGGGCACGAACATCGCGGTGCCGCGCCTGGACGGGTACGCCTGGCGCCTGTGGGACTACTGGGAACGGCACCTGGATCCGGACCTGTTCGTGGATCGCTCGCTCAAGGGCAAGGTGCGCAACAAGGTCGTGGTCATCACCGGCGGTTCTTCCGGCATCGGCCTGTCCACCGCGCAGCGGGTGGCCGAGGCCGGCGCGGTGACGGTGATCGTGGCGCGCGGCGAGGAGGAACTGTTCAAGGCCCGTGACGAGATGAAGGCCAAGGGCGGCAAGGTGTTCGCCTATACCGCGGACCTGGCGGACATGGCCGACTGCGATCGCCTGATCCGCCAGGTGCTGGACGAACATGGCCACGTCGACGTGCTGATCAACAACGCCGGCCGCTCCATCCGCCGCTCGATCGAGCTCAGCTACGACCGCTTCCACGATTTCGAGCGGACCATGCAGTTGAACTACTTCGGCAGCCTGCGCCTGATCATGGGCTTCCTGCCGAGCATGACCCACCGCCGCAAGGGCCACATCATCAACATCAGTTCGATCGGCGTGCTGGCCAATTCGCCGCGCTTCTCGGCCTATGTCGCCTCGAAGGCGGCGCTGGACGCGTTCAGCCGCTGCGCGCAGGGCGAGTTGTCGGGCAAGGGCATCAGCTTCACCACCATCAACATGCCGCTGGTGAAGACCCCGATGATCGCCCCGACCAAGATGTACGACAGCGTGCCGACGCTGACCCCGGAGGAAGCGGCGGATCTGGTGGTGAAGGGCATCATCGAGAAGCCCAGCCGCATCGCCACCCGCCTGGGCATCTTCGCCGCGCTGGTCAACGCGGTGGCGCCGAAGGCCTACGAGGTGATCATGAGCACGGCGTTCGAACTGTTCCCGGATTCGGCGGCGGCCAAGGGCGATCGGCAGGCGTTGAAGGAAGCCGCGCCGAGCCAGGAACAGATCGCCTTCGCGGCCCTGATGCGCGGCGTCCACTGGTAGAGCGGCGCTTGCTCCGCCGCGCCGGGACTCTCCTGGGATCCCGGCGGATCAGGACCGCCCGTGCATCACGCGGGAATGGGCGCGGAGAAAAAGCCGGGGCAGCGGAGCGAGCTCCGCTCTACGCGCCGTGGTCAGGCGCCCGTCCAGCCCGCGGGCAGCGCCTGCTGGTTGCGCATGTGCAGCGCCAGGGGTTCGATCCGGCTCCACAGGAACTCGCGCAGATCCGCATCCGCCACGGTTTCCTCCATGGCCTGGTGGAAACACGCGAGCCAGCCGCTGGCCTCGTCCATGCCGATCGCGAACGGCAGATGGCGGGCGCGCAGCATCGGCGCACCCCGGCGTTCGGTGAACAAGGGCGGACCGCCCAGCCAGCCACTCAGGAACTCGAACAGCTTCTGCTCGCTGTCCGCCAGTTCCGGCGGATGGATCGCACGGACCGCGGCCGCTTCGGGCAGCGCATCCATCAGGGCGTACATGCGCCGGGTCAGCTTGCGCACACCGGCTTCGCCGCCGATGCGCTGGTAAGGCGTCAGATCGTCTTGCATTGGCGCCAGCGTACCGGCTCCTTGCTGCCGGCAGGGGGATTGAGCTGCACGCGGACCGTGCGCAGCGCCGGGTAGAGCTCCACCTGCTGGCAGATCCGGGACCAGATCCCGGTCTCGTCGCCCTGGTAGTCCACCACCAGCGTCAACCGGGTCTGCCACACGCCGCGAACCACGCCGGGCGTCCCCGACAGGGCGCGAGACACCGCCATCCGCTGCTCCTCGAGTTCCGCCTCGGTCGGTTCACGGTAGACCGCCACCACGTTCGCGGTGGGCGCCGCGCTGGATGCGGGCGCGGGCACTGGCGTCGCGGGCGCGGCGGGGTCTTCGACCCCGAGTCCCGAATTGGCCAGCGCCGTCGCCACCAGCGCGCCCACCGCCACGCTGCCCAGCCAGCCGATGGCGATGTGGCGTTTGGCGCGCGCGGCGGCGTGGCCGACGATCTGCTGGCGCAGGTCGGGTTCGACCAGTGGCGCCAGTTCGTCCCACAGGCGCGGGCCGTCCAGTACTTCGATGTTGTGGCTCTGGGCGGCGACGCGGCCTTCCTGTTCGAGTTGTCCCTCGGTGGCGAGGATGCCGC
This sequence comes from Pseudoxanthomonas beigongshangi, assembly GCF_016820515.1. GTDB lineage: Bacteria > Pseudomonadota > Gammaproteobacteria > Xanthomonadales > Xanthomonadaceae > Pseudoxanthomonas_A > Pseudoxanthomonas_A beigongshangi. The sequence goes on from NZ_JADHDV010000032.1 coordinate 7,826, forward strand.
CGGCCGCATTGCCCAGGCGGACGCTGGAAGCCAGTTCCTCGACCGAAGCGGCGCCGATGCGATAGGCCGAGCCGTGCTTGCACGACAGCAGCCAGCGCTGTCCGCGCAGGGTGAGCGGAAAGATCCCGCGCGGGTCGCGGGTCTCGTCCGGACCCGCGGCGACCACGGCCATGCCGCGCCGTTCCAACGCGGTCAGCACCAATCGGGAGAATTCGCGCCAGCGCAGGCCGGAAAGCGCATGCAGGCCCGCCGCGATTTCATCCTTGCGGCGGCGTACCCACCACAGATAAACGCTGACGGCCACACCGGTCAGCAGGGCAACGGCCAGTCCAGACAGCCAGAAGAGCATGAATACCGCGGGGGTTGTTCGAAGAGTCGGCGGATTCTAACCAAGCGGTGGGCAAACCGCTGTCAGGAAAACCAGTACACGGCCCGGGCCGCGCGAAGCGCGTGGGCGGTGGCGGGGGGCAGGAAGCCGGGCGGACGCCGGAAACAAGAAGGCCCGCCAGTCCGAAGCCGTAAGGGGAGGGGAGCATACGTACTTCGTGGGGACTGGCGGGCCCGGGACTGATTGTTGCGCGATCCATGTTGCCTTGCAACAAGAAATTCGACCGATTTCAGGTTGCACCGGCAGGGTGCGTTCAGTCCGCGTTTTTCTTCGTCGCGCGCTTCGCGCTGGTGCGTTTTGCGCCGGCGGTGGCGCGCTTGGCGGCCGTCGCCTTCTTCGTCGCGGCAGCCTTCTTCACGGCGGGCGCGGCCTTGCGGGCCGGCTTGCGCGCGGAGGGAACGCCACCGAGCCGACGCAGTTCCGCATTGAGCGCATCGACGCGATCGATCAACGCGCCGAGATCCTCGCGGCTGGGTACTTCCAGGCGGCGCAGGGCGCGCTGCACGCGGTCCTCGAACACCTTCTCCAGCCGATCCCAGGTGTCGGAAGCGCGCTCGCGGGCCTGGCCGACCGTGCTTTCGACCGCATCGCGGACCGCATCGACCCGTCCGCCCGCCAGCTTGCGGGTGGTCTGTTCCAGCGACAACCCTTCCTTGACCAGGGTTTCGAACAGCTTGCTGCCTTCGGCCTGGGCGCGGCCGAACGCGCCGACGCCGGCCAGCCATACCTGCTGCGCCGATTCGCTGAGGTTCTTGGAAAGGCGTTGCGCCTGCGCCTGCAGGTTGTCCTGCTGGGCACCGGAGGCGGACTTCTTGCGGGCGGATTTCTTCAGGGTGGCCATGGGATTCCGTCGATGGAGGTGGGAACGTCCGCCAGAATCGGCGGCCGGTCTAGAGTTTTCACACCAGCGCGCGACCGTTTCTCAGGCGCGCGCGGCGCGGTGCTCGGCGATCCATTGATCCACGTCGTCCAGCGCACGCCGCAGCCGCGCGGTGGCGTCGGTCATGCGCGGCGCGATGTCGAGGCCGTCGAGGATGGACCGGTGCGGGTCGTCGATGATGTCGCGGCGCAGGCGGATGCCGTGCGCGGCCAGCATCGGTTGCAGCACCGGCGCGCGCCGGCGCAGATCGGCCAGGGTGTTGCGGTAGGCCAACTGGCAGACCCGGTGGCGCGAGGAAAAACTGAACAGATTGGTGAAGAACAGCTCGCTGTCGCCGGCGTTGGGCTCGAACACCAGCTGATCGATGTCCGGATATCGCAGTGGGTACTTTTCCAGGCCGATCTGCATGCGCGACTGCAGCAGCGTGCGCAGCGTCTGCGAGAGCACCGCCGGCAGGCCGCCGCTGGCCAGCCCGACCTGCTCGGCCTCGTCGGCCTGCGGGGCCGCGCGGGTGGCGTCGAACGGCACCAGCGGGTTGATGCCGATCATCAGGTCGATGTCGCGATCCAGCACGGTGGAGGCATGCATGGTCCGGCGCAGCGCGCCGTCCAGGAAATGGCGGCCGCGGATTTCCACCGGCGGATACAGGCCGGGCAGGGCCGCGCTGGCCTGCACCGCCTGCGAGATCGGCACGTCGTCCCAGCCGCGTTCGCCGAACCGGACCGCCTCGCCGGTATCCAGATCCACCGCCACCACGAACAGGTCCGCGCCGAGGGTACGGAAGTCGTTGCTGCGGCCCCGCCGGCTGAACACGTCGCGGAGGAAATCCTCCACCCCGGCGTTGTCGAACAGGCCGGTGGGCACCAATCCGCCGAAGCGCAGGATCAGATCCGACCAGCGCACCGCCTTGCCCGGGTTGCGCAGCAGCCGCTGCGCCCACTGCGCGTACAGGCCGGGCAGGCTGGCCAGCCGGCGCAGGTACTCGTTGACGTTGGGGCGCAGGAACGTCTCGGGCCGGAATTCGGCGTCATCGCTGGTGCCGGTGATGAAGATCCGGCAGATCTCGGCGGTGCTCATCCGGTTGGCCAGGCCGGCGGCGAGGAAGGCGCCGGAACTCACCCCGACGTAGCAGTCCAGCCGGGTCAGGTCCAGGCCGTCGAGGGCTTCGTCCATCGCGCGCAGGGCGCCCAGTTCGTACATGCCGCCGATGGGACCGCCGCCGGCGATGGCCAGGCCGATCCGGCCGCCGTCGCCGCGCTTACGGGCACTGTGGATGGAGAGCATGCGGGTCCCGCACAGGAGGATGCGGCGAGTGTAGCCGACCGGCGCGACCGCTTGCGGGCGGCGGGATGGGCCCGGATCATCCGTTCATGGCCCGTCCTTCTTCCGTCGGCGAGCGGCTCGGCCGCCGCCTGGCCTGCCACCAGGCCCTGCATGATCCCCGCCGCGAGCCGCGCAATCGGCTGGCCTGGCTGCCCGAGCTCCGGCGCTGGCAGGCCGCGCGGCTGGAGCGCAGTTTCCGCCATTTCCTCGCCGACCCGCGCCGGCGGGGGGCGGCGATGTTCTTCCTCACCGATGTCTACGGCGACCAGGACTTCAGCCGCCGCGACGCCAGCGTCGCCAAGATCGTGCCGATGATGCAGCGGTTGTTGCCGGCGGCGGTGCTGGAGACGGTTGCCGACGCAATCGAACTTGGGGCGCTGACCCACGCCCTGGACCTGCGCATGGCCGCGGCGCTGGAGACGCTCGCCCCGCGCCGCAAGCGGCTGGACGAGGCGCTGTACGCGCAGGCCTACCGCCAGGTCGGCCGGCCGCGCCTGCGCGCCCGCCAGATCGACCTGATCGCGCGGTTGGGCGTGGGCCTGGCGAAGGCGGTGAAGATGCCCGGGGTGCTGACCCTGCTCAAGCTATCGCGTGGCCCGGCCAAGGCGACCGGGCTGGGCGACCTGCAGGGTTTCCTGGAACGCGGCTTCGCCGCGTTCTCGGCGTTGGGAGACGGCAAGTCGTTCGTCCGCGACATCGAACAGGCCGAACGCGAAGTCTCGCGGCGGCTGTTCGCCGGCGATCCGGCGCCGTTCGGGTGACGCTCTCTTCAATTGCGGGAGCGACAGATGTGGGAGCGACGTAAGTCGCGAAAGCGCGATTCACTACCGCGCGAAACGGCAAAAGCTCGCGACTCACGTCGCTCCCACAGGGCAGGGCTTGCCCGACTCAGGCGAACTTCTCGCCCAGCACGCGGCGGATCTCCGATTCGATCGGGCCCTTCATCGCCGACAGCAGGAAGCCCAGATCGGCGGTGACGTGAAGTTGGCTCGGCAGCAGCGCGATGTGGCCATCGACGCCGGAGCGGCGGAAATTCAGGGTATCGCCGTCCCAGCCGTAATCCATGTCGAAGCGCTCGGCGAGTTTGCGCGCCACGTCTTCCACTGCCTTCCTCGCCTGCGTCGGGGTCTTGCTGTGCTCGTGGACGATGTCGATGGTAGCCATGGCGTTCTCTCCGGATTGGCCGCCTATTGTCCGCAAGCCGTTCACATTCGCAAGCAGGGTGGATGCGATGCCTCGCGTGCGCTAGTCTGCCGCCGGTGGAACAACTGCGACTTCATTTCTCCAACCGCGCGCAACCGGATCGCCCGCTGTCGATGGGCGTGCACCGGATCGTGCGCGAAGCCTCCGGTCACGTCGGTGTCGGCGATCACCTCCAGGGCGCCCTGCTGGTGCGCATCTGCGTGGATCGCCGCGGCCTGTGGCTGCAGGTCCCCACCGGCATGCGGGGGGTGCACGTGAACGGACGCCCGGTCCAGCGGATGGCGCTGCTGCGCGCCGGCGACACCATCTACGTGGACAGCGTCGAACTGCTGTTGCAGGCATCGCACCTGCCGCCGGAACCCGCGTCCGAGCCGATGCCCGCCGCGCCGGATCCCCGCATCATCCTGCGTGGCGTGGGTGGCAAGTACCACGGCCGCAGCATCCCGCTGCTGCGCCCGGTGCTGGTCGGCCGCGCCCGCGAGGCGGCCATTCGGGTGGACGATCCGGTGTTCGCCGAGCGCCACGCGCACCTGGAAGTGCAGGGTGACCGGGTGCTGCTGCGGGATCTGGGATCGGCCGACGGCAGCCTGGTGAACGGGGTGGCGACGCGCGAGGCGCTGCTGGTGGCCGGCGATCAACTGGTGTTCGATCCCCAGCACCGATTCGTGGTGGAAGTGCCATGGACCCGCGCCGACGCGCCCTTGGGCGAAACCGAACGCGAGCCGATCGGGCCGGCGGAAACCGAAGCACCACCGCTCCGGCGCGCCGGTACCGTGCGGCGCTGGCCCTGGCTGCTGCTGGCGGCGTTGCTGCTGGCCGCCGCGCTCAGCGCGCTGCTGCTGTTCGGCTCCGGCTGAGGCGCTTGCCCAGCCGCCAGCCCAGCAGCAGCGCCAGGATGGCGGCGTAGAGCAGGGGCTCGCGGATGTCCGATTTCACCAGCCACCAGAAGTGCAGCACGGCCAGCACGCCGACCGCGTAGACGACCTTGTGCAACTGGCCCCAGCGGCGGCCCAGCCGCCGGATCCAGCCCTGGGTGGACGTGATCGCCAGCGGGACCAGCAGCAGCCAGGCGGTGAAGCCCACGGTGATGTAGGGCCGCTTGGCGATTTCCTCGAAAATCTGCGTCCAGTAGCCCTGCAGGTCCAGGACCAGGTAGCAGGTCAGGTGCAGGGTGGCGTAGAAGAAGGCGTACAGGCCCAGCATGCGCCGGAACCGGATCAGCACGGCCTGGCCGGTGAGTTGCCGCAGCGGCGTGATGGCCAGCGCGATCATCAGCATCCGCAGCGCCCACAGTCCGGTGCGATGTTCGACTTCGGCGACAGGATCGGCGCCGAGCGCGTCGCTGCCGGTGCTCAGCACCGACCAGAACTGCCACGCCAGGATCGCCAGCGGCGTCAGCGCCAGCGCGTGCACCAGCGTCTTGACCAGCCACAGACGGGAAGATGGCCTGGCCCGGTTCATGCCGCGGCGCCGTCGCCAGTCCGCCTGGCGTTCCTGGTCAATCGCATATCACTTCAATACCACTTCTTCAGATCCAGCCCCGCGTACATCGAGGCGACCTGCGGACCGTAACCGTTGAACAGGCGGGTCGGGATGCGCTCGGCGAACACCCGGTTGGTGGTGCCGGCGATGCGGCGTTCGGTCTTCTGGCTCCAGCGCGGGTGATCGACGGCCGGATTGACGTTGGAGAAGAACCCGTACTCCGACGGCTGCAGTTCGTGCCAGGCGGTCTCGGGCATCTTCTCCACGAAGGTGATCGCCACGATCGACTTGATGCTCTTGAAGCCGTATTTCCACGGCACCACCAGCCGCAGCGGCGCGCCGTTCTGCTGCGGCAGTGGCTTGCCGTACAAGCCGGTGGCGAGCAGGGTCAGCGGGTGCATCGCCTCGTCGATGCGCAGGCCCTCCTTGTAGGGCCACTCGATCGAGCGGTAGCGGATGCCCGGCATCTGCACCGGATCGGCCAGGGTGGTGAAGGCGACGTAGCGGGCCTTGGAGGTCGGCGCGAACTTCTTCAACACCGCGCCCAGCGGCACGCCCAGCCAGGGAATCACCATCGACCAGCCTTCCACGCAGCGCAGCCGGTAGACCCGCTCCTCCGGGCTCAGGCCCTTGACCAGATCCTCCAGCGCCAGCTTGCCCGGACGCTCGCATTCGCCGCCGACCACCACCGACCACGGCGAGGTGCGCAGGGTCTTGCGGGCGGTGGACGGGTCGGCCTTGCCGGTGCCGAACTCATAGAAGTTGTTGTAGGTGGTGACGTCCTCGTAGCGGGTCAGCGCCTCGTCGGTCCGGAAGCCCGAGCGGACCTGTTCGGGCGTCAGCGCGGTCCGGGGCGGCGGCGGCGGTTCGGCGTCGGCGCAGCCGGCCAGCGCCAGGGCGGGGGCGAACGCCATCGCGCGCAGCAGATCGCGGCGCTGGCGGTAGACCGCTTCATCGGTGATTTCGGAAGCGGGAATCCTGAGGGCATCCCGGAGGGACATGGGAAACTCCAAACGACAGTCGTGGACAGGAAAACAGAGGCGCCAATCGCCCGGAAGGTTTCGCCGGAATCCGCGTCGCGTCGCTCCGACGGCATTCCGTTTATACGCCGGACAGCCTGCGCCGCGCGAAAAAAGACCGGGCCGGGCGGGAAAGGTTGCCCCTGCAACTGATGCACTGCGGCATACTACGGCTTCCCCGTTCAGGTGCCTTATGACGCGCGCGTTCAACTTCAGTGCCGGTCCCGCCACCCTTCCCGAACCGGTATTGCGGCAGGCGCAGGCCGAAATGCTGGAATGGAACGGTGTCGGCGCCTCCATCGTCGAAATCAGTCATCGCAGCGCGGACTTCATCGCGGTGGCCGCCCAGGCCGAAGCGGATCTGCGGACCCTGCTGTCCATCCCCGACGATTACGCCGTGCTGTTCCTGGCCGGCGGCGCCACCACCCAGCAGGCGCTGCTGCCGCTGAACTTCGCCGCTCCGGGGCAGGCTGTGGACTACGTGGTCAGTGGCCACTGGGGCAAGACCGCGGTCAAGCAGGCCAAGCCGTACGTGGCCGTCAACGTGGCCGCCGACGGCGAGCCGGGCGGGTTCCGCGACATTCCGACCCGCACCGACTGGCGGTTGAGCGACGACGCGGCCTATGTGCATATCACCGCCAACGAAACCATCCACGGCCTCGAGTTCCGCGACGTACCGGACGTGGGCGCAGCGCCGCTGTTCGCCGACTTCAGCTCGAATATCGCCTCCGAACCATTGGACGTTTCGAAGTTCGGGCTGATCTACGCCGGCGCGCAGAAGAACCTCGGCCCGGTCGGTATCTCGGTGGTCATCGTCCGCCGCGACCTGCTGGAACGCGCCGGCCAGCCACGCGCCGACATCTTCGACTACCGCTCGCACGCCGCGCGCGATTCGATGCTCAATACGCCGCCTACCTGGAACTGGTACCTGCTGGGCCTGACCGTGAAGTGGATGCTGGACGAAGGCGGTGTCGCCGAGTTCGCGCGCCGCAACGCGGCCAAGTCGGCGCTGATCTACCAGGCCATCGACGGCTCGGGCGGCTTCTACCGCAACGAGGTGGCGACCGCGGTGCGCTCGCGGATGAACATCCCGTTCTTCCTGCCGGACGAGGAACTGACCGCGCGCTTCGTCAGCGAGTCGAAGCAGGCCGGCCTGCTGGCGCTGAAGGGCCACAAGGCGGTCGGCGGCATCCGCGCTTCGCTGTACAACGCCATGCCGCTGGCCGGCGCGCAGGCGCTGGCGGATTTCATGCGCGACTTCCAGCAGCGCAATGGTTGAACGATTTCACTGTGGGAGCGACGTCAGTCGCGACTACACGGTTTCCGGTCGCGACTGACGTCGCTCCCACAAGAAGCATCAGAGAACAGACACATGGCCGCAAAGCCCAGGAAAACCGCCGGCAAGACCACCAAGCCGCCCGCTCGCGGCAAGGCCGCCGTATCCGCTGTCGCCGCACCGGTGCTGGCCGACGTGCGCGCCAAGATCGACGGCATCGACCGCGAGATCCAGGAGCTGATCGCCGAGCGCGCGCGCTTCGCCCACCAGGTCGGCAAGGCCAAGGGCAAGCTGGCCGCGGCGGTGGACTACTACCGCCCCGAGCGCGAGGCGCAGGTGCTGCGGATGGTGGTGGACCGCAACGAGGGTCCGCTCAGCGACGAAGTGCTGGTGCACGTGTTCCGCGAAATCATGTCCGCCTGCCTGGCCCAGCAGGAGCCGTTGAAGATCGGCTTCCTCGGACCGGAAGGCACCTTCAGCCAGCAGGCCGTGCTCAAGCACTTCGGCCGTTCGGCGCATGGCCTGCCGCTGGCGAGCATCGAGGAAGTGTTCCAGGAAGTGGAAAGCGGCAACGCCGATTTCGGCGTGGTGCCGGTGGAGAACTCGGGGCAGGGCACCATCCAGGTCACCCTGGACATGTTCCTTACCTCCAACCTGAAGATCTGCGGCGAAGTCGAGCTGCGCGTGCACCAGTTCCTGCTCTCGCGCACCGGCCGCATCGACGACATCGAGCGCATCTACGGCCACCCGCAATCCTTCGCCCAGACCGCCGGCTGGCTGCGCGCCAACCTGCCCAAGGTCGAGAAGATTCCGGTGTCCAGCAACGCCGAGGGCGCGCGCCGTGCGCGCAACTCCGATGACGCCGCCTGCATCGCCGGCGAGAGCGCCGGCCATGTCTACGGCCTCAAGAAAGTGGTGATGAGCCCGATCCAGGACGACAAGGACAATACCACCCGCTTCCTGGTCATCGGCCGCAGCATCTTCCCGCCGTCGGGCCACGACCGTACTTCGGTGCTGGTCTTCATCCATGACAAGCCCGGCGCGCTGTTCGACGTGCTCAGCCCGTTCGCGCGCCACGGCATCAGCATGAACCGGATCGAATCGCGGCCCTCGCACCACGCCAAGTGGGAATACGGTTTCTTCATCGATCTGGCCGGCCACGTCGACGACGAAGGCATGAAGCAGGCCCTGGCCGAACTCGAGGCGCATTCCGCCCAGATCAAGATCCTCGGCTCCTACCCGGTGGCGGTGCCTTGAGGGCCGGGATTGGGGAGTCGGGATTCGGGATTCGTTGAAAGCGAACTCCGACCGGCTCTCCGCTCCCCACCGAATCCCCAATCCCGAATCACGAATCCCCCAATGAACGACTGGATTGCATCCCCCGGACAGCCGCTGCGCGGCGAGCTGACCATTCCCGGCGACAAGTCGGTGTCGCATCGCGCGGTGATGTTCGCCGCGCTGGCCGATGGCGTCTCGCAGATCGATGGCTTCCTGGAGGGCGAGGACACCCGCGCCACCGCCGCGATTTTCCAGAAACTCGGCGTGCGCATCGAAACCCCTTCGCCATCGCGCCGCATCGTGCATGGTGTCGGCGTGGACGGGCTGAAGGCGGCGGCCGGTGAACTCGATTGCGGCAATGCCGGCACCGGCATGCGCCTGCTGGCCGGCCTGCTGGCGGCGCAGCCGTTCGACAGCGTGCTGGTCGGCGACGAATCGTTGTCGCGCCGGCCGATGCGGCGCATCACCGGACCGCTGGCGCGCATGGGCGCGCGCATCGACACCGAAGAGGGCGGCCTGCCGCCGCTGCGCATCCACGGTGGCCAGCCGCTGCAGGGCATCGACTACACCCTGGAAGTCGCCAGCGCGCAGGTGAAGTCGGCGGTGCTGCTGGCCGGCCTGTACGCGCAGGGCGAGACCATCGTCCACGAACCGCACCCCACGCGCGATTACACCGAGCGCATGCTGGCCGCGTTCGGCGCCGACATCGAATTCTCGCCCGGCCACGCGCGCCTGCGCGGCGGCCAGCGCCTGCGCGCGACCGATGTGGTGGTGCCGGCGGACTTTTCGTCCTCGGCGTTCTTCCTGGTCGCCGCCAGCATCGTGCCCGGTTCGGAACTGCGCCTGCGCGCGGTCGGACTCAATCCGCGCCGGACCGGCCTGTTGACCGCGCTGCGTCTGATGGGCGCGGACATCCGCGAGGAAAACCGGGCGGAGCAGGGCGGTGAACCGGTCGCCGATCTGGTCGTGCGATACGCGCCGCTGCGCGGTATCGAAGTGCCCGAGGCGCTGGTGCCGGACATGATCGACGAGTTCCCCGCGCTGTTCGTCGCCGCGGCTTGCGCCGAAGGCCCGACCGTGGTGCGTGGCGCCGCCGAACTGCGGGTCAAGGAATCCGATCGGCTTGCGACGATGGCTGCGGGCCTGCGCACGCTGGGCCTGCAGGTGGACGAAACTCCCGATGGCGGCACCATCCATCCGGGCACCCTGCAGGGCGGCCACATCGACAGCCACGGCGATCACCGCATCGCGATGTCGTTCGCGGTCGCCGGCCAGCGCAGCGGCGGCGAAGTGCGGGTCGGCGACATCGCCAACGTCGCCACCTCGTTCCCCGGTTTCGACACCCTGGCGACCGGCGCCGGCTTCGCCTTGCGACCTGCGTGAGCGAACTGCTGGCCTGTGGGAGCGACGTCAGTCGCGATTGAAATCATCCCGAGCCTGACGGACGACGGTCGCGACTGACGTCGCTCCCACAATGACGGAAGAAAAAAGGGAAGCCATCACCGGCTTCCCTTTTTCGATTTATGGTTTCATCAGTCCGGGCTTCAAATCGGCTTGAAGTCGACCGGCACCTGCACCGTGCTGGCGACCGCCTTGCCGTTGCGCAAGGCCGGTTCGAAACGCCACTTGCGCACGGCCTGCACCGCGGCGCGATCCAGATCGCGATTACCGCTGCGGCGGACCACGTCGACATCGACCGGCTGGCCGCTGGCGTCGAGTTCGGCGCGCACCATCACCGTGCCGCCGATGCCGGCGCGAAGCGCGGCAGCCGGATATTGCGGCGAGGGATTGCCGGTCATCAGCCGCGGCCCCTGCGAACGAGGGGCACGCTCGGCGGAAGCGACGCTGCGGCGCTGTTCGGCGCGCGGCTTGTCGGTGCGGGAAGCCGCAGCGGTGGCCTCGTCGTCGGGCACGACGGCGGGCGCGGTCACCGGGGGAGCGGCACTTTCCAGTGGCAGCGATGCCGGTTGGCGCTGCTTGTACCACGCCACTCCGGCCGCCACGACGGCAAGCAGGGCAATCACCCACAACAACACCAGGGATGCGTTCTTCTCCCGTGGCGGCGTCGTATCAGCCGTTTCGGCGGGACTCCATTCGGGCTGGGGATGCGTACGGGCCATGGAAAAACCTCCTCGTCCACGCGTTGCTGCGTTGGCATCGAGTCTTGCATGGAGGTTTGTTGGCATCGCGTGAGCGGCCGGTAAAGTCGCCCGGATCGGGAAAGTCACGATTCAGCTGGCGCGCCGCCGGTTCAGCTGCGCGCCAGTTCCCGGCTCATTGCTGCAGATTGAAGTCGATCGGAACGACCACGCTGGACGCCACTGGTTGGCCGTCGCGCTGGGCCGGATTGAAGCGCCAGCGGCGGACCGCGTCGAGCGCGGCGCGATCCAGATCGCGCGAGCCGCTGCGGGCCTCGACGGACACGTCGGTGGGCACGCCGTCGACACCGACTTCGACCCGCACCATCACCGTGCCGGCATCGCCCCGGCGCAACGCGGCGGCGGGATAGTCGGGCGGGGGCGTCTGGCCTGCCATCGGTACCGGCTGGTCGCCGGGCGCCAGCGCCACGCCGGCGGCCGGTGCCGCGGGCGCATCCGGTACCGCGGGAGCGGCCGGTGCCGGGGCTTCCTCGATCGGTGCCGGCATCGGTGCCTGTTCGACCAGTTGCGGACGCCCGTTGCCGTCTTGGCGGGGTTCTTCCAGGCCGCTGGCGCCACCGCGCGCGGGCAGGGGTTCGGGCAGCGCCTCCACCACCGGCTTGTTGCCCTCGACCGTGGCCTCGGGCTGGTAGAAGCCGTCGTCGCCGCGGCCGACCAGCCAGACAATCACGAACAGCAGCAGCCCGGCGCCGAAGGCGATGCCGGCGATGCGCAGGGTGCGGCGGGGCAGGCGGAACACGAGTTCGGAATCCGGGGATTCGCGGGAAGCGGACATGGAAGGCACCGTGGTGGCTGCGCCGATTCTGACACGCCCGGGGTGAACGCTGCGAGGCATGACGGCGCATAAAAGGCGATAATCGGCGTCCTGCCGCATATCCGTTCCGAATCCCATGCTCGATCCCGCCCTGCTTCGCACCCAGACCGCTGAACTCGCCCAACGCCTGAAGGACAGCCGGGGTTTCGACCTTGACGTGTCCCGGCTGGCCGAACTGGAGTCGTCGCGCAAGCAGATCCAGAAGCGCACCGAGGAACTTCAGAACCTCCGCAACACCCGTTCCAAGGCGATTGGCCAAGCCAAGGCCAAGGGCGAGGACGTGGCCGCGCTGATGGCCGAGGTGGCCGGTTTCGGCGACGAACTCAAGGCCTCGGAAGTGAAACTGGAGGAGATCCGCGGCGCGATCGAGGCGATCGCGCTGGGCATTCCCAACCTGCCGCATGCCAGCGTCCCGAACGGCGGCGACGAGAGCCAGAACGTCGAACAGCATCGCTGGGGCGCCCCGCCGGCGTTCGACTTCCCGGTCAAGGACCATGTGGAACTCGGCGCCCGCCACGGCTGGCTGGATGGCGATACCGCCGCCAAGATTTCCGGCGCGCGCTTCACCGTGCTGCGTGGCCAATTGGCCCGCCTGCACCGCGCGCTGGCGCAGTTCATGCTGGACCTGCATACCGGCGAACACGGCTACGAGGAAACCAACGTGCCGCTGATCGTCAACGCCGAAAGCCTGTATGGCACCGGCCAGTTGCCCAAGTTCGAAGAGGACATGTTCAGCACCCAGCTGGGCGAGCACAAACGCTACCTGATCTCCACCTCCGAGATCTCGCTGACCAACATCGTCCGCGACGAAATCGTCGACGACGCGCGCCTGCCGCTGCGCATGACCGCGCATTCGCTATGCTTCCGCTCCGAGGCCGGCAGCAGCGGCCGCGACGTACGCGGCTTCATCCGCCAGCACCAGTTCGAGAAGGTGGAACTGGTCTCGATCGCTCGCCCCGCGGAAAGCTACGACGAGCACGAACGCATGACCCGCAGCGCGGAAGTGGTGCTGGAAAAGCTGGGCCTGCCGTACCGCCGCATGCTGCTGTGCTCGGGCGACATGGGTTTCTCCGCCACCAAGACCTACGATCTGGAAGTCTGGCTGCCGTCGCAGCAGACCTACCGCGAAATTTCCTCGTGCTCCAACTGCGAGGATTTCCAGGCCCGCCGCATGCAGGCGCGCTGGCGCAATCCGGCCACCGGCAAGCCCGAGCCGGTGCACACCCTAAACGGCTCAGGCACCGCGGTGGGCCGCGCGCTGATCGCGGTGATGGAGAACTACCAGAACGCCGATGGTTCGATCACCGTGCCCGAAGTACTGCGCCCCTACATGGGCGGCGTCGACCGCATCGCCTGATCCGCGCGCGAACCCCGTAGAGCGGAGCTTGCTCCGCTGCCAGGTTCCTTCGTCCGTTCTCCAACCGAGAAACCCCGGCTCCACGCCTCCTCCTTCGAAGAAGGGGGACTGAGGGGGATTTGCTCTTGGCCGCTCAGCGCCGCGCCAACCGCTGCGCAACCTGCGGGCGGGTCAGATCGCGCAGCGCGTCCTTGCCTATCCAGCGTTCGGTGGCGTCTTCCGAGGCCGCCAGCCGACGAGCCAGCGCAACGGCCGTTGCATGCAACCCGGCGCGACGCTGGCCGATGGCCCGCAACGCCCAGCTGACCGCTTTCCTGACGAAGTTGCGCGGATCGATAGCGGCTGCCTCGACCAATCGCAATCCTTCGGCGAATCCGTCATCGGCCGCCGTCTTGTCGTGCACCGCCAGGCCGGCGAGCAGGGCGAACGCAGCGCGCTTCTCGAACTCGCCACGCCGGCCGCTCCATTGCGCCACCTTGCGCCAGGCATGCGGGCTGCGATCGAACAGGTGGAAGCACAGGGTGTCGCAGACGGCCCAGTTGTCGAAGTCGCGGCACCAGCGGTCCATCTGCGCGGTACCCAGCTGCGCGGGATCGGCAACGAAGGCGACCAGCAGGCGCGCCTCGTACACGCCGGTGTCCCACAGGGCCGGCGCCAGCGCGGGCTGGCGTCCGATGCGCTTGCCGATGGCCTGGATCTTCGCCATCGGTACGCCCAGGGCGTGATCGTCGGGAATGCCGAAACGGGCGAGTCCTTCCCGATGGGAGGCACTTGCCTGTTGCTTCAGCATCTCCAGCGCCTGAATGGCGCTCACCGGCTCGATGGTGGCGGCCTTGCGGAAAGCGGTGCGCGTGGGCTTCTTGGCGACGGGCATGGGCAAGGCGGCGATCAGATGCGCGCAAGCATAGCCACGCGGCGTGGCTCATGTCCCGCGCCGGTGAGGCGGACAAAAAAAGGCCCGCTTGCGCGGGCCCGGAGAGAGGAACTGCCAGGAACAGGGATGCCGGGTGATCAGGCCGCCAGGCGCTGCGGAACCGGAATCGACGCCAGTGCGCTGGCGAGCGCATCGACGCGGTGCTGCGGCGAATAGTTCACGCCCTCGGCGCGCACGAATTCCACGTCGGTGATGCCCATGAATCCCAGCACGAACTTCAGGTAGGCCTCCTGGAAGTCGCTGGCGGCGCCGTGGATGCCGCCGCGGCCGCTGGCGATGATCACCTTCTTGTTGCCGGCCAGGCCTTCCGGACCCTTCTCGGTGTAGCGGAAGGTGCGTCCGGCCACGGCGACGCGGTCAATCCAGGCTTTCAGGGTCGACGGAATGCCGAAGTTGTACATCGGCGCCCCGATGACCACGACGTCCGCGTCCAGGAACTGCTGGAGCGTTTCTTCGCTGGCGGCGGCCACCGCCGGATCAGCCTTGGCCAGTACCGGTCCGGTCAGGTGGGGCAGGGGAGCGGCATCCAGATCGCGATAGGTGACCTTCAGACCAGGCACCTGGTCCTGCCAACGGGCTACGATGGCGGCGGTGAGTTGGCGGGTGACCGAGTTGTCGGCCAGCGCGCTGCTGTCGATGTGCAATAGTTTCATGATGGCTTTGTCGGGTGGATGCGGCCGTGCCGCGTTGGATGCCATCTTGGGTTGTTGCGAAAACAGGATAAAGATGGTCTAATATCACTGATTGTTCTGATAATGGAACTATAGTCATGCAGCACGACCTCAACGACCTCTATTACTTCGCCATGGTGGTCGACCACGGCGGCTTCGCCGCGGCCGAGCGCGCTCTGGGCATTCCCAAGTCGCGGCTGAGCCGGCGCATCAGCCAGCTGGAAACCGATCTGGGCGTGCGCCTTCTGCAGCGTTCCACCCGCCGCTTCGCGGTGACCGACGTGGGCATGAGCGTGCACCGGCATGCGCAAACGATGCTGGCCGAAGCCCAGGCCGCGCGCGAGGTGGTCGATCGCCTCAGCGCCGAGCCGCGCGGCGTGGTGCGGGTCAGCGTGCCGGTGGCGGTGGCGCAGATGCAATTGCCGAAGATCCTGCCCAAGTTCCTCGACAAGTACCCGAAGGTGCGGTTGCAGTTGCATGTCAACAACCGGCGCGTGGACATCATCAACGAAGGCTACGACGTGGCGCTGCGCGTGCGCGCCAAGCTCGACGATGACGGCAGCCTGGTGATGCGCAGCTTCGGCCAGATCCAGGAATTGCTGGTCGCCAGTCCGAAGTACCTCAACCGCGCCGGACGCCCGCAGGCGCCGGAAGATCTGACCAATCACGTCACCCTGAGCATCAGCGAGGACGAGGCGCGCCAGCGCTGGGAACTGCATGGTCCGGACGGCGAGGTGCGCCGGGTCGAACTGCAGCCGCGCCTGGCCGGATTCGACTTCCCGCTGCTGCAGGCGATGGCAAAGGACGGCTACGGCATCACCCTGTTGCCGGAAACCGTCTGCGCCGAAGCCGTGCGCAAGGGCGAACTGGAAGTGGTGCTGCCGGAATGGTCGCTGCCGCAGGGCATCTGCCACGCGGTGTTTGCCTCCCGTCGCGGCCTGCTGCCGGCGGTGCGGGTGTTCATCGACTTCCTGGCAGAACACCTGCCCCAGCAGATCGAAGCCTCGCGCCTGGACTGCGGCGGCAAGTGCTCGGAGGCGGCGGAAAGGGCGCTGGAACTGGCCCTGGACAACGCCCGGGCCGGCAAGGTCAAGAAGGCCTCGTAAGCACGCGCACGGGCTTCATGCGAAAATGCGCCGGCCCGACAGGGCTGGCCTGCAGCGCCTGCCACCGCGGGTCGATGGTCATACCGGCGAACCGATGCAACGCATCGGCGGGATGCAGCAGATACAACGGAGAGATGGCCGAGCGGTTTAAGGCACCGGTCTTGACTGCGAAGGCCAAAGGCCGAAGCGAACATCGACCGCAGGTCGATGGTCAAACCGGCGAACCGATGCGAAGCATCGGCGGAATACAGCAGATACAACGGAGAGATGGCCGAGCGGTTTAAGGCACCGGTCTTGAAAACCGGCGAAGGGTCAAACCTTCCGTGGGTTCGAATCCCACTCTCTCCGCCAATATAAAATGCAACATCATGATTATAANAAACCGGCGAAGGGTCAAACCTTCCGTGGGTTCGAATCCCACTCTCTCCGCCAATATAAAATGCAACATCATGATTATAAAGGATGTTGCATTGAATGGCCGGCTTGTTCCCTGCATTGTTCCCTACCAAAAAGGTAGGTGCCCATTTCTGCCGTTCTCATCGGCTATTGAATGGTCACTCGGTTGAAGTGATGGGCTGCCGCACGTATTGCCGCGTCCCTCGCTTCTTCCGCTTGGGAGGCGTCGCTAGCCCTAATCTTTTGAAGACACGGCCGACCTGCGTTGCGGTCCAGCGCCCACCTTTCCGGGTAGGCCAGTTGTTGTCATTGAGCCAGTCTGCATAGTCAACATGGAGCATGCCGGGGTAGTGCCGGGAAGCTTCCAGCAGCATTTCTGCCGTCTTTCTGGCGTATTCGTCTGCGAGCTTCAGCCGCTTGCCGTTAGCCGCATCGGTGTCGGTGTTGCGCACCTTGCGAAGGTCTGGGCTGCCACCGGGTCTGGCCAAGTCAGGCCTCGTAATTGCGAAATGTAAATAGTGCCGATAAGTATTGCACGAGAGCACTCATACGCAACGCTCTTGAAGGCATAGGCAGTGGAAGGCACGGATTCAACGAAATCGAGAACAGCGCTACAGGTACAGACCGCCGATTGGCTCCTTCGCGGGGAGCACAACGTCATGGTGACACTGACCTTCAGCGGCGATGACGGGGTGAGCTATAAGTTTGCGGAGAAGGCATTCGGCACCTTCGCCCACAAGCTCAAATGCTACCTGTTCGGTAAGAACTCGAAGAAGCGAATCGCCATGTGTCCAATAGTCGAGAACTTCGGTACGGAAATGATGTGGAACACATCACCGGCCGGAGTGCGACAAGGAACGCACATTCATTGCCTCATGCGCTTGCCCGGTAGCCCGATGGACCACAGGGACGTGGTCAACAGGCTCTGGCGAGCTTCAGGGCGACGCTGTGGTGACCCAAGAGTCAATTGCCCCGGCAAAGACGACTGGTACGTTGAGATTGAAACCGGGCACGACAGGGCAGAGTTGACGA
This sequence comes from Pseudoxanthomonas beigongshangi, assembly GCF_016820515.1. Classification (GTDB taxonomy): domain Bacteria; phylum Pseudomonadota; class Gammaproteobacteria; order Xanthomonadales; family Xanthomonadaceae; genus Pseudoxanthomonas_A; species Pseudoxanthomonas_A beigongshangi. Next base: position 25,144 of record NZ_JADHDV010000032.1, read on the forward strand.
ACTATGCCTTAAAGAAGTGCAAGGACAATATCGACGGAATTCTCGTGAAATTTGTACCTATTCGGGCTTCGATTTAAGAACTGGATTCACTTCGTATAGAGGCATTTGCCTCGGGGTACATCGCTATCGGATAGCTTAGGGGAGTCAGCTCTCCCCTGATTTATCATTGGATAGCGTGCTTATGACGCATTTTCATCACAACACAATTCTTCATCAATATTGCCTAAATCATATGAATTGTGATGTCGAGTCATTCATAGTCCGAGGCCAAGTTCCCACGAAAGATTGATGCGGCATCAGATGCGTTACGAATGGCGTCTCGAACGTCGGGATGCTTCAAATTGAGGACTCGAAGCACACCGTTGGCCTCGGCCACCGACTCGACGCGACGGTAGGCTGTCGAATGGTTCTCGGCATACGTGGCGAGTCCCTGAAGCTTGGGTAATGCGTCGGCGTACTGAAGCCCGTGAGGGTCAACGAGGTCAGCCACCAGTTTCCCTGCGTGCTCGGCGAAGAAGAGGAAGTCTGGTCTCACGACTTTATGCTGGTCTGCTTCGATGTAGGCAATGCCTAGCGAAGACTGCCCCGGCTGCTGAGGGTTGCGGTACCAGAACTTGAAGCCATCGCGTTTCGACTCGGTCTCTAGGACCTTGCGTTCCCAGCCGTTCAATTCAGCCGGGTACTGCCGTTCCTTGTCGCACAGCAAGTGGTTCTTCCACGTTGGGAGGTCGGTCTCGTTGCCATTCTCAAGCGCTTTCGTCGGCTCAAACTTGGCTTCAGGCTTTACCAGCTCCACGTCCTGCGGGTCAGAACTCATCTCGACAATCTGGCGGTAAGACTCCCTTCGGTCATCGCTCAGCGCCTTAATCTGGGCCCCATACGTGCTGAGCCACGCCTTGGACAGCTTGTCCGCATCGCGGTCGAAGTAGTCCTGAATCTCCGAGACGAGTCCAAGGCCCGCAATGGTCACGCGCGCATCAACAATGGCTTCGAGGAACTCTTCGGGGTCTTCCTCAGGCGTCACAGTCTTCCGAGCAACGTAGTCGGCATACGTGCGCGAAATGTCGGGAGTGAAGATTCGGGATGCACGACGGTAGGCGTCATCTATTACCGCCATGTCAGCGTCCTCGTAGAATTCTTCGAGGCTCTTCGACTTCCCGTGCAGGTCGGCAACAATCGTCTTGCCATCCACAGTCAGGGCAGCCTTCCGCTTCTGGGTCACCTTATCCCCGTGCTCCGAATGGAAGGCATCGAGCGCATTGTGCATCTCGGCATGAGCCTTCTTGCCGGCGTCCGGGAGGATGTCGTCGGACGCAAGCTCATGTGCGAGAGCAGTCAGGCGTTTCGCCGGCTTGGCCCCCTTCTGTGGGCGGGTCTGCGAAGGAAGTGAGGTGAACAAGTCCCAGATGCCTTGCGGTACATCCGGGTTTGGGTTCACTTCGACAGGCTTGATGAGGACGCGCCCCGGCGTGGCTTGGTTGCCATCCTCGCCATCGGTGAGAGCCTTGACCACGCCCTCCACGGTCTTCCGGTCAAATTTGGGGAGCAGGCAGTCCACCGTATTGAGGCGGTCATCGCCCGGGATGCGGCGAGCAAGGGGTGACCGAACCATGCGCCCCAAAAGCTGGGTGATGTGCGTCCGGTCACTGGCAGCGCGGAAGGAAACCATGACTTCGGCGCGAGGGCAGTCCCAGCCAGTGCTGATGGCGTCCTTGGCGATGAGTACACGTACCCAGTGAGCGTCCTGCACACGCTGGGGTTCGATATAGGGAACGTCGCGGTTGCCGTAACGTTGGGTGGTGTGTTCGCCTAACACGTGCGCGAAGCTTCCGGATGGAAGTTCGGGATAACGCTCAATGATGGTGTCCAGCACCCGACCAATCTCGTCCGGATTCGGAGTGTTCGGAACCTGCAGCACCATCAGTGGGATGACGGCGTTTGGGTCGTCTTGACGCTTCGCATAGTCCGCCCAAGCCTCGCTGGACTCCTTGAGCTTGTCCGTTGCCCGGCGCACAAGAACCGTGTCGAAGTCGCCAGTCTCATCAGGGAAGTCGAGGAGGATGGTGTCCTTGATGAGACCGGAGTCCTGCACCTTCGCCGCATCGACGAGCACATCCGGCAGCTTGATGCGCGCAACGGCTCCTTCCATCGCCTTATTGAACCTATCTACGGTAGCCGAGATACCCCAGACGACGGGAATGCCTTTGACGCTGCCAGCGCCGTTGATGAGACGCTGAACAATCGTGCTCTTGGCGGACTGACTGGCAGCAGATGGCTTGCCCATACCGCGATGGGCCTCGTCCAACACCAGATACAAGGTCAGGTCGGGGTCTTCGATGGTGTTCTGGATGGTGTCCCAGATGGTGTACGCCCGGAGGTCGGGGCGGGTCTCGGGGAGCAGGTCGCCAGCGCTGGCCTCTAGTTCGGCTTGGTCATGTCCACGTACCAGCAGTGAGTTCTTGCCGAGCTTCTGCGTGTTCAGGAAGTAGATTTTTCCGGCTTCGAACTTCGGACGGCTAAACGTGTTCTCAACCACCACGAGGGATGTGTGGTTGATGCGGTCGCTCGCTTCCATCAGGCGGAAGCGGGTCTGCTCGTTCAATGAAGGGTCGTCGCTGAACCAGATGACCACCGCCCCGGGGTCCGCGTCAAAGTTCAACTCGTCGTCCCCATGGAAAAGCGCTTCGAAGGCTGCTGCCGCCATGACCGTCTTGCCTGCGCCCGTGACAGCAGACAGCGCGAATGAGGTTGCCTTAGCCTTTGAGCGCCAGAAGTCACGAGCCAAATTTAGGTTGTCCAGTGCGCCTTGAACGGCCTCGCGCTGGTAATCCTTGAGGGTGAACTTCATCCATCAGTCCCCGTTAGCAAAGCTGAAATTGGTCAGGTAAGACTCGTACAGGCGTACTGGCTCGACGGCTTCTGGCATCCGGCTAGCGATTGCTTGGAAGCGTCGGTCGTCGTCCGTCACGATATAGGCCAGCCGAACGCCAGTGTTCTTCTTTACGGCCTTAACAAATTGAGTAGCTGCATCGATATCGACGAGGAGGCCGTAAGTGTCGGCCACATCCCAGCCAGAAGTGGGGAGTTTGTCGATGCGCTTGCCTTCTGCGCCAGCGCGCAACCAGAGCAGCGGAGCGATGCGGGTGAAGGCCATGTTGTAGCTGACTGAGACTGGGGTTTCGTATGAGAGCGTAAAGAACTCCGCGTTCTCCTCGAATCCTTCCGAAATCGGGAAGGCGTCGGTGAACTTGTACTCGCCCTTAATTGGGTCGCCGTTCGGCGTCCTGCCTTCAATGGCCGCGCGAATGCGAGGCTTGGTGATGTGGTCACAGATTCCAAGCATTTCCCAGTCTTGGTCGCCGGGACGCAAGCCCCTCGCCCGGAGAGACTTCTGCTCTTCAGCGCCCACCTCGTTATTGGTAACCGAAATGCATTGACGTCGACCGCCATCTTGGCGATTCAGTCGCATTACAGCATGAGCGGTTGTTCCGGAGCCGCTGAAGAAATCCAACACAATAGCGTTAGGCTTGCTCTTTACGAAAAATCGAAGCGCATCTTCAACTGCGTAGAGAGATTTCGGGAACGGAAATTGCCGATTGGGCAAGAGTGTCCGCAATAGGTCAGAGCCGTGCTTGCCAGCATTGTGACTCTGCCTATTCCATACGGTTTTCCCAACGCGTAGTTTCCGAGCTTCCTCGACAGCTTGAACCTGCCCCTTGTCTCCGGTGCGCTCGACTTCGAGTTTTCCGGACTCGATGGCAGAGATAGTTCCCGACAGAAGGTATTTGAGGCTCCAAGTATTGCGTTCGAGGTCGCGCCCGGAGATGAAGGCGTAACCCTTCTCCACCAGCGCCATGAGTCCGTCACGGTCGCGACGCCACATGCCCAGAGTCCCGTCATTGCGGACTGGCCACGCGACAGGATATCCGTCGATTTCGGTAGCCCTAGAGTCGTCGGGGCCAACGAGTGGTTCCCCAGCACCAACTATTGCCTGACGCGCATCGTCAATGAGGATGGGATAGCAGAGGTTTGGGCGAGCGGAGCGCGTGTTCCCAACCCCGCTGCGGAGAAAGGACTCCCAACTCAGTCCTCCTTTCACTCTACCGTCTTTCGCGTCCATGTCAGTCAGCAGGTTGTCTTCCACCCGCTCTGGCGTGGATTCCCCGAGTCTGGCGAACAATAGGTATTCCTCGACACGCGAGAAGCCGTCACCAGAAGCACCACTGGGATTAATGACGACCGTTACCACCTGAATTCGTGCCTCTGGAAGTAGCTGTTCCAGTAGGAGTCCTAAGCGGTGCACCTCGTTCTCGTCGATTGCGACAATCAGAACACTGTCGTCAGGGTTTAGTAGTTCTTTGGCGACCAAGATGCGACGTTCCATCATCGCCAGCCACTTGCTGTGCCGATAGAGGTCGTCGCTCTCAACGTAGTCGTTGTTGTACTTCCAGTCTCTTGCGCCTGTATTGTAAGGCGGGTCGATGTAGATGGCGTCCACCTTCCCTCGGTGGGTGTAGGTCAGCGCCTTGAGAACGTGATAGTTCTCTCCATTGATGACCGTGTGGTGGGACTTGTCCCCACCGCGCTGAACCTTGCCAGTGCTCACCAGCCCCGGGTAAATGGTGTCGCGGAACTCGGCGACCACCACAAGGTCGTCCAGCATTGCGCTCCGCTTCTCGCTCCCTCCGCTGCTCAGCAGGGCGAGTTCGGCCGCCTTCTTCGTGCGGTCGATGGACGTGACTTGCCACAGACGCTGGTCGCCCTTCTTAGTAGACCCTCGTGGCGGAAGGATGCGGACCTTGTCGCCTTTGCGAACAGGTCGCTGAGGTAGCTCGACAGCTTCCGGGCTGTGGCGCTCGAAGTTCAAGCCAAAGGGCAGCCGGGAGGAAAGTGCCTTGAACTCGCGTTCCAAATCGGCCCCCAGTACAGGTTCCTTTGCCTTGGCTTGGGCGATAAGGTCGGAAATTCGGGACACGCAAACTCCTTTAGTGCTGTGTTGGCAGCCTTCGCACGCTGCCGTTCTGGGATTGCAGACTCGGCTCAAACCGGCTCCGGGGCACCGATGGTCGAACCCCTCCTATGGCCATGAGAGTCAGTCTCATGATTGAAGGAGATTCAACTCTTGCGGCTTCCCCCGGGGTCGTTAGCCCGCTTTCGCTCATGATGGTCATTCGTGCCTGCTGTGGCTAGCCCGCGTCAGGCGTCTCCGGGGCGAAGTCACGCGCCAGCATGGTGGAAGCCGATGATGGGCTGAGAGCGTCGGGACCCGCGTTGCGTTGTGCAATCGCGTACCCCTCAGTCCGGAACCTATCCAGCCTTTCGTGCAGGTCCCCGATTCGGCGAGTGTCTAGAACTAGCCGGAGGGCTGTGCCCGGAACATTGCAGGGGTAGTCAGACTTGCCCCTCTGTTCGAGCAAGATGCCTGAGGTGCCACTGGCGATGAAGAAGTCCCCGCCGTTGCGGCATAGCCGGCTGGTCATGTATAGCCCGTAGCCGGAGTTCTGCCAGTGGTCGTTGGCTCTGCGCCTGACGCCCCGGTACATTTTCCCGGAGATGCTGGGCATTAGAGCGAGCTGGACAGCGGCGCGGTCGGACTCTATCGGGAGGTGAGGGTTCGCCGATAGCGATGCCCTGACGCCAATCCCTGTGTCCAATACAGCGATTTCCACCCGATGGCGGGTTGGCCAATACTGGGCACAGTAGGCCAGTTGCTCGGAATCGGAGTGTTCAACAACGTTCCGAAGGATTTCCCGCATCGAGTAGGTAAGGGTGTCCACGAGTGCCCCGTCCTCCTCCCGTGTGAGTACACGCGCAAGCCTTCCGGACTCCCGGTCAAGGGCCTCGCCAACGTGCTCGTAGGCTTCAGCGGCCTGACCACGAATGGCCTCGACGTTGAGGTGTGTCAAGGGGAGGTAGTTCGCATTCCCCGGGGCCTCCCCCGGGCGATTCCCGTGGTCCAGCCCGAAGGCTTGGAAGAAGCCCATGTGGGCGGGATACGTATTCTCCCGGTGATTCTCCGACCGGAACCGGGTCTGAGGTCGAGATGCCCTAAACCTCTTCAGCTCAGAGGCAAGGAGCGTCATGGTGAAAGGCTCCACCCGTCCCATGCGTCCAAAGTCGAAGACGATTTCCTCAGCATCGTCCAGCGCCCAGAAGCGAGCGCAGAAGTTCAAGACTTCACGAAGGGAAAGGTTTTGGGGGACTCGAACTCGCAAGTGCTGGCCACTTTGGCAACGTGATGGGATTCCGAAAATGTATACCTACTGGAACTGCTCCAAGGGTGTTTCAAAAGTCGTTCCAAAATGGTAGTATCACAAACTCTTAGGCTTTGTGGGACAGCGCGCCATGGAAGTCATTGGGTACGCCCGGGTTTCGTCAGTAGGCCAGTCCCTTGATGTGCAGCTTGAGAAGCTTGCCAAGGCGGGCTGTACGCGCGTCTACAAGGAGAAGCGGTCGGGTAGGCAAGCCGAGACCCGTCCCGAGCTGCAGTCGGCGTTGGGCTACGTCAGGGAGGGGGACGTGCTTGTGGTGAGTCGCCTCGACCGTGTCGCCAGAAGCGTCTTGGACTTGGCGAAGATTGCTGACCTGCTCAACAAGAAGGGCGTCAGCCTTCGTGTACTGGACCAAGGGCTGGACACCTCCACGTCGGAGGGAAAGCTCATGTTCAATCTGCTAGGCGCATTCGCGGAGTTCGAGGCGGACATCCGAGCAGAGCGCCAGCGTGACGGCATTGCCCTTGCCCAACAGAAGGGCATCAAGTTCGGCCGTAAGAAGGCACTGACTGAGGCCCAAGAGATGCGTATCCGTAAGATGCGGGCCGAGGATGGGTTCAGCGTTGAACAACTGGCCGAACGCTTCTCCATCAGTCGTAGCAGCGTGTATCGGGCATTGCAGGCAGACGGAGTTGCCGCTTAGCTGCGGCCAAGAAGACTTATTTGTTGACGCGGCAATGGACCGGCCAGAGTTCTGTAGACACT
>NZ_JADHDV010000033.1 GCF_016820515.1 Pseudoxanthomonas beigongshangi
GTTCCGGGCCGCGCTGGCCGCCCCCCCGCGGCTGGCCATCGGCTGCGGCCGGCAGGCCGCGCTCGCGACCCGAATGCTGCGCGCGGCCGGCAGCCGGGTCGTGCAGATCCTGGATCCGCGGCTGGACCCGTCGCTGTGGGACTGGGTGATCGCGCCCGCGCATGACGGCCTGGCCGGCGCCAACGTCCTCACCGTGCAGGGCGGCCTGAACCCCATCGACGACGCCTGGCTGGCGCAGGCGCGCAGCGGATTTGCCGCGTTCGCGGATCTGCCGGGACCGCGCACCGCCGTATTGCTGGGCGGCAGCAGTGCGCATGCCCGCTTCGACCGCAATGCCTTCGAAGTGCTGGCCGGCCGGCTGGAGGCGATGCTCGCCCGCGATGGCGGCAGCCTGCTGATCACCGCTTCGCGGCGCACCGACGCGCAGGTCCGCGACGCGCTGCGCCACCGCTTCGTCGAAACGCCGGGACTGACCTGGATCGACGACGCCGACGGTCCCAACCCCTATCCGGGGCTGCTGGCCTGGGCCGACCGCATCGTGTGCTCGCCGGATTCGGTCAACATGATCTCCGAAGCCTGCGCCACCCGCGTGCCGGTATTCGTGTTCGATCCGCCGCGCGTGAGCGGACGGCCGCGCCGGTTCCTCGACGCGCTGCTGGCCAGCGGCCGGATCCGCGCCATGGACGGGAAGCTGGCGCCGTTCGCGGTCGAACCCTTGCGCGAAACCGCGCGCGTGGCCGGCCTGCTGCGGGAACGGCTGGGCGGTTCCGTCGGCTGACGGGAAACGGCCCGCATCAAGGAAACAGCGCGATCACGGTGGTGGCGGATAAAGTGGGCCTTCCTCCCCCACGCGGTGTTCCCATGAACGATGCCGACAAGCAGGCCCTGGTCGAACGCTACATCGCCGCCTACAACGCCTTCGATATCGACGGCATGGTCGCGCTGCTGTCCGACGACGTGCGCTTCGAGAACCATGCCGGCGGCGCGCTCACCACCGCCACCGACGGGCGCGACGCCTTTCGCGCGCTCGCCGAGCAATCGCGGCGGTTGTTCTCCGTCCGCGAGCAGCGGGTGACATCATGGCGTTTCGATCCCGAGCGGACGATCGTGGAGATCGACTATCGAGGCACCCTCGCCCAGGACGTCCCCGGCGGCCCCGCCGCCGGTACCGAACTGGCGTTGAAGGGACGTTCGGAGTTCGGCTTCGCCGGTGCTCGCATCAACCATCTGGCCGATTTCAGTTGAGTGCCTCCACCGATGGCCAGGATTGCCATCGGCGGCCGCTTTAAACGCCTTGCCCGCCCGGCGCATCCAACCGGTTCCTGTTTTCCGGCGACGAGGGTGAAGGCATGCGCTACGTACACGCCCTGGGCGCCCTGCTGCTGGGCCTGATGATGCTGGCCCTGCCCGGGCTGGGGCGGAGCGATGGCGGTGCCGGCGGAGTCGAATCGGCCGACGTCGATCGCTTCTGGATCGCGTACGACCGCATCGTCGCCACACCGGACGATGCGGACCGGCGTCGGATCCTGCAACGGGAGTTCCTCGATCCCGGCAGCGCGGGCCTGAAGGCGTTCATGCAGGCCAAGGGCTACGACGCGGATTGCTATCTGGACGCGATCCGGCGCTATCCGAAGTTCTGGGGCTCGGTGCGCGCCGGATCGTTGGCGCTGGCGGCGCGCGGCGGCGAGTTCGCGCCCGCTATCGCCCGCTTCCGCGAGCTGTATCCGGCATTGCGGCCGGCCCGGATCTATTTCGCCATCGGCTGCCTGCGCTCCAGCGGCACCACGCTCGGTGACAAGGTGCTGATTGGCGCGGAAATCGCCGGCGGCGATCCGCGGACCGATGTGTCCGAACTGCCGGAGCGCATGTCCAGGGCGCTGGGCGTCTATTTCCGCAGCGAGCCGGGCACGCAGCTGGTGCTGCTCAACGTGCACGAGTACGTGCACACCCAACAGAAGGGACCCGGCGCCAACCTGCTGGCGCAAGCGATGTACGAAGGCGCGGCGGACTTCGTCGCGGAGCGCATTACCGGCCAGGTACCCGCGCAGCCGTACATGCGTTACGGACCACGCAACGAAGCCACGCTCAAGCGTGATTTCAGGGCGCAGATGCACGCCACGGACTGGAGCGGCTGGCTCTACAACGGCCCGGGCAATGCCTACGGCACGGGCGATCTGGGCTACTACATCGGCTACGCGATCATGCGCGATTACTACCGGCGCGCACCCGACCAGTCACGCGCGCTGGCCGAGATCATCGAGCTCGACTATCGCGATGGCGCGAAGGTGGAGGCGTTCCTGGAACGGTCGGGGTTTTATGCGGGGGAATGAGCTGTTTTTGTAGGAGCGACGTCAGTCGCGACCGGAGATACCGGCGGTACGGAGACTACGGTCGTGACTGACGTCGCTCCTGCACAACACCACAGGGTTACCCGCCGAAATCGAGATCGTGGGCCGCCAGCACGTGGCGCACGGCGGCGCGGGCGGTGGCGATGGCGGCGGTCTCCGGCACCAGCCGCGGGCGCCGGTCCAGCGTGCAGGCCAGGCCTTCGGCGAGGAACACGGTATGCGCCTGGGTCAGTGCCTGCGCGGTCGGTTCGTCGATGCGGCCGGTTGCCAGCAGCGCGGCGATCAGCGAGGCGGTGTTGCGCGGCGTCAACAGCGCGGGTGCGGCGCCCGATTCACGCAGTACGCGGTACTGCAGCAGGAACTCCAGGTCGACCAGGCCGCCCTCGCCCTGCTTGAGATCGAAACGCGCGGCGTCGCTGCGATCCAGTTCCGCGCGCATGCGCTGGCGCATCTTCACCACGTCATCGCGCAACTGCGCGGTATCGCGCATCCGCGACAGGGTGGTATCGCGAATGTCCTCGAAATCCTGCTGCAGCACCTCGTCACCGGCGACACCGCGCGCGCGCACCAGCGCCTGGTGTTCCCAGGTCCAGGCACGCTCGCGCTGGTATTCGCGGTAACTGGCCAGTGACGACACCAACAGGCCCTTGGCACCGTCCGGGCGCAGGCGCACATCCACGTCGTAGAGCCGCCCTGCACCGGTCTCCGCGCCGAGCAGCGCCACGATCTTCTGTGCCAGCCGCGCGTACCAGCGTCCGGCTTCCAGGGGACGCGCGCCATCGGACTGCGCGTCGGCGGGCGCGTCGTACAGGAACACCAGATCCAGATCCGAGCCGAAGCCCAGCTCCTCGCCCCCCAGGCTGCCGTAGCCGATCACCGCGAAGCGTCCCTGCGGCACGCGCCCGTGCGCGGCGGCGACCTCCTCCTCGGCGGTACGCAGCACCACGCGCACGACTTCATCGGCCAGCCAGGCCAGCTGGCGGGTGCTTTCGCGGGCGGGTTGGCGGCGATCCAGCGCGGCCATGGCGATGCGGAAGCTCAGCGCGAGCCGGCGTTCGTTCAATTCGCGCAGGGTCGACTCGGCATCGCCGCCATCGAGCGCGCGGTTGCATTCGGCATGCAGGCTCTGCTTGTCTGGCAGCGGGCCGGATACGCGCGCGTCGAGCAGTTCGTCCAGCAGCAGCGGATACAGCGCCAGCCGTTCGGCCAGCAGCGCGCTGCGTGCCAGCACGTCGACCAGCCGCGCCAGCGCGCTGGGTTGTTCGTCCAGCAGCGCCAGATAGCTGGCGCGACGCAGGATCGCCTGCAGCAGCGCGAGCACGCGCTTGAGCGCGGCATCCGGCTGCGCCGAGCGCGCCGCCGCGCCGAGCAGCGCCGGCACCACCCGATCCAGTCGCGCGCGCGATCCGTCCGACAGCGCGCGTACGCCGGAGAACCGGGCGAAATCGCGCAGCGCGCCGTCGGCAGTGGCGGCGTCGGCGAAGCCGGCGTCGGCCAGCGCGGATTCGTCGCCGCCCTCCGGCAACGCGCGCCAGTAGTGTTCCAGCACGCCGGGCTCGGCCTGGCCGCGGCGCGGCGCCAGCAGCTCGGCGAATTCCTGCGCCACCCGATCGCGCTGGCGTTGCAGTGCCAGCAGCAGCGTCGGCCAGTCCGGATAATCGAGCCCGCGTGCGATGCGCTCGCGATCCAGCGGGTTGTCCGGCAAGGCATGGGTCTGCGCGTCGCGCAGCATCTGCAGGCGGTTTTCCAGCCGGCGCAGGTAGCGGTACGCCTGGCCCAGCGCGGCGCCATCGCCTTCGACCACCTGGCGCGTCGCGACCAGCGCGCGCAACGCCGGCATCAGCCGGCGCTCGCGCAGCGACGGTTCGCGGCCGCCGCGGATCAGTTGCAGCGCCTGCACCAGGAATTCGATTTCGCGGATGCCGCCGGGACCACGCTTGATGTCGTCGGCCAGTTCGCGGCGCGCCACTTCCGCGGCGATCGCGGCCTTCATCTCGCGCAGGCCGTCCAGTGCGGTGTAGTCCAGGTAACGGCGGTAGACGAACGGGCGCAGGCTCTCCAGCCAGCGCTCGCCGGCTTCGATGTCGCCGGCCACCGCGCGCGCCTTCAGCCAGGCGTAGCGTTCCCAGTCGCGACCCTCGCGCTGGAAGTACTGGTCCATGCCGGCGAACGACAGCGCCACCCGTCCGGCATTGCCGAACGGGCGCAGGCGCAGATCCACCCGATGGCAGAACCCATCGACCGTGGGTTCGTCCAGCAGCTTGGCCAGGCGCTGGCCGAGCCGGGCGAAGTAGTCTTCCGCCGCCAGCGAACGCGCGCCGTCGGATTCGCCGTTGTGCGGGAACGCGTAGACCAGATCCACGTCGGAGGAAAAATTCAGTTCGCCGCCGCCCAGCTTGCCGAGACCGAACACCACCAGCCGCTGCACGCTGCCATCGGCGGAACGCACGACGCCATGGCGCTGGGCGAATTCGGCTTCCAGCGCTTCCAGGCCGATGCGCAGGCAGTTCTCCGCCAGCCGCGTGCTGCCGGCGAGGATGGCGTCGACGTCGTCCAGGCCCAGCACGTCGCGCCAGATCAGGCGGGTCGATTCGGCGGTGCGATAGCGCCGCAGTTGTTCCTGCCAGCGTCCGGATTCATCGGCCGCCAGGATCGGCTCGGGGGTCGGCGCGGCGCCGTCGTCGCGCAACAGGGCTTCCAGCCGATCCGGCTGGCGGCGCAGGGTTTCCAGGGCGAAGTCGCTGGCCAGGATCACCCTGCCGACGCGCGCGGCGCGGGTGGAATCGGCCAGCAGTTCGGCCGAGGCGGGCGAGGATTCGCGCAGGCGGGCCAGGCCGCGTTCGATCAGCGCTTCGAGATCGGTGTCGGAAACCGGGGCGTTGTCATCCATATCGCCGGATTGTGGCATGCCGTCCCGGCTTTGTTTGCAGGAGCGACGTCAGTCGCGACCGGAAAACTGATGCGCAAGCAAACCCGTGCTTTCCCCAGGGCATGCGCGTCATGGGAAGAAGCGGGAAGGCACAGTTAGCGGTCGCGACTGACGTCGCTCCTACAGGGAGCCTTCGCTTTGTCAGGCGGCCAGCGAGAGATCCGGCAGGGTGGTTTCGGGTTGCAGGTCCAGGCCGAACTGCGCGGCCAGTTTTTCCAGCAGGACGGGCTTGACCTGCTCCAGCCCCGAGGGGCCGCCGAGATCGGACAGGGTCGCGACCTGCAGGCCTTCGTAGCCGCAGGGATTGATGCGGTGCCAGGGCGACAGGTCCATGGCGACGTTGAAGGCCAGGCCGTGGAAGGTGCGGCCGTGGCGCACGCGGATGCCGAGGGCGCCGATCTTGGCGCCTGCCACGTACACCCCAGGCGCGCCGGACTTGCGTTCGGCGTGGATGTTCCATTCTCCGGCGGTGTCGATCATCGCCTGCTCGATCTTGCAGACGTAGTCGCGTACGCCGACCTTCATCCGTGGCAGGTCGAACAGCGGATAGGCCACGATCTGGCCCGGACCGTGATAGGTCACCTGGCCGCCGCGATCCACCTGCACCACCGGGATGTCGCCGGGCGCCAGCACGTGCTCCGGCTTGCCGGCCTGGCCCAGGGTGAATACCGGATCGTGCTCGACCAGCCACAGCTCGTCGGGAGTCTGTTCGTCGCGCGCGTCGGTGAAGCGCTGCATCGCCCGCCACACCGGCTCGTAGGGCTGGCGTCCCAGTTCACGCACCACGCACGGACGGCTCACAGCGTCCACTTCACTTCCGGATGCGAACGCAGGGCTTCGTGCGCGGCGTCGAACTGTTCGCGGCTGGCGGCCTGGAAGGCGATGCGCACGGACACGTACTTGCCGTTGGCGGAGTGCTTCCAGGTGATGTCCTCGTGGATCACTTCCACGCCGGCCTGGGTCAGCAGTTTCGGGAGTTCGGTTTCCAGGCCCGCGTTGGCGGTGCCCATGGCGCTCAGTTCGAAGGTGCCGGGGAACTGGAAGCCGTGTTCGGGGTTGTCGGACTTGATTTCCATGGCGGGAATTATTGGGCCGGTCCGGGTGAAAACCAAGCGCGGGCCCCGCCGGCCCCGGAAAACGCGAAGGCCGCGGTTTCCCGCGGCCTCCGGTGCGTCAGGTGCGGCGCGGGCCTCAGCGGGCCAGCTGCACCAGGGTGGAGGAGACCCAGCCCTTGTTGCCGAGTTCGTCCTCGACTTCCCACATCACGCCTTCCTTGGTGCCGGTGGGATACAGCATCATGCCCGGCTCCAGATCGCGCACGGCCTTGCCGGTGCCCTTGGCGTTGGCGAACAGGCGGCCCGGCTTGGTCATCTCGACCGCCTGCTGGGCGCTGGCGGCCGAAGCGTTCTCGGCCACGCCACCCAGCTGGGTGACCAGATCGGTGTAGGCCTGCAGGTAGGCCAGGGTGATGACCTGGCCGATCTCGGTGTTGGCGTAACCGCCCACGCCGGCCGCGCCCACGCCGCTGCCGCCGAACAGGCCGCCGCCGGCGCCCCAGCCCATGTCGGTCTTCTTGGCGTTGCCTTCGGCCATCGCGACCTGCTCGGACGAACGCACGTCGGTCAGGGTCAGGACCACGTCGGCGGTCTTGCTCTTGAAGTTTAGGCCGCCGACCACGGCACCGGCGGTGCCGCCGATCAGGCCGCCCAGCAGGCCGGTGATGGCGTTGCCGCTGGCGTTGGAGTTCTGCGAGATCAGGTCGGGCACCAGCACGTAGTCGGCCGCCTTGATCTGGCCCTTGCCGATGTTGGAGCGGTTGCGCAGCTCACCGTCGGCGGCGAGCGCGCGCTCGCTCATCGCGGCATTCAGGCCGACGCCGCGATCCACCAGGGTGAAGCAGCGCGACTTGTTGACGAAGACCTTGATCAGGCGCGACGGCGCCGGCAGCTGCTGGCCGGTCCACCAGTTCACCACGTCTTCCGGCTCGATCACCGAGATGGTGCCCAGCGGCTTGGTGCAGGTCGGAATCTGCGCGACTTTTTCCTTGCGCGTGTCCTGGGCGCTCTTGGCGGCGAAGGCGGGCACGGCGATCAGCAGCATGGAGGCCGCCAGCGCGGCCTGCTTCAAAGAAATCTTCAACATGAAAAATCAATCCCTGTTTGGTTGAAACATTGCGGGGCCGTCGGGCCCCTCCCCTGAGTTCCGCCGCAACCATCCGAATGGCAGCTCGCGGAAGCCGCGATGATAAGCGAATGCAGACCTTCTTCCATGACCCATTGGTACCGGGATCATGGTCCTGAAACGCGAATCCGGCGCACGCCCGGCCACCGGGAGATAATCGCCGCCCCTCCCTATCGGCCCGCGCATGTCCTTCTTGATCGTCAGCGTCCTGTTCAGCGTACTGGTCGGGGTGCTGCTGAAACTGGCCCAACGGCGCGGACTGGGCATGGTGCCGGTGATCCTGGGCAACTACGTGGCGGCGTTGGCGCTGTGCCTGGCCACCCTGGACCCGCCTCTAGCCCGCCTGCGGGAGCCGGGCACGCCCTGGCTGGCGCTGGGATTGCTGGTGATCCTGCTGCCGGGCATCTTCCTCGCGATGGCCGCGTCGGTGCGCGCGGCCGGCATCGCCCGCACCGACGTGGCCCAGCGGCTGTCGCTGGTGGTCTCGCTGGGTGCGGCCTTCCTGTTCTTCGGCGAAACCGCCGATGCCGGCAAGCTGGCCGGGCTGTTGCTGGGCCTGATCGCGATCGCCGGCATCGTCTCGCGCCCCCGCGCGGGCGATGATGGCGGCACCGCCGTGGCGCGGGCGCGCTGGCTGCTGCCGCTGACCGCGTTGCTGGGCTACGCCGCGGTCGACATCCTGCTCAAGCGCATCGCGATGGCCGGAACCCCGTTCGCCGCTTCGCTCGCGGTGGCCTTTGCCGGTGCGCTGTTGCTGATGATCGCGGTGCACGGCGCGCGCGTGCTGCGCGGACAGGCGCGGATGGAAGCCGGCGCGCTGCTCGCCGGCCTGCTGGTCGGTGCCTGCAACTTCGCCAACATCCTGTTCTACATCAAGGCCCACCAGGCATTGCCCGGCCATCCGGCGGTGGTTTTCGCGACGATGAACCTGGGCGTGGTCGTGCTGGGCACGCTGGTCGGCACGTTCGCCTTCGGCGAAAGGCTCAGCCGGATCAACTGGCTGGGCATCGGGCTGGCGATCGTGTCGGTGGCGCTGATTGCCGCGAGCCTCGCACATGGATGACACGGCACGGTCCGACGACGCGGTGCCCGGTGAATGGACCGATCACGTCTACGTCAACGCCTTCAATGCGCGGGTCTGGCTCGCGCTCACCGACCCCGCGCACCTGCCGCGCTGGATGGGCGAACCCGAACTGCGGATTTCGGTGGCGACCGACTGGCGGATCGGCGCTCCCATCACCATCCGGGGCTTCCATCACGTGCCGTTCGAGAATCGCGGCGTGGTGCTGGCTTTCGATCCACCGCACGCGCTGGGCTATCGCTATCTCAGCTCGCTGTCGGGACTGGCGGACGAACCGGCCAACCAGACGCACCTGCATTTCGATCTGGCGGAAGAAAACGGCGGCACCCGCCTGACGCTGGCCGCGCACGGATTTCCCACGGGTGCCATCTTCCACCACACCACGTTCTACTGGGCTGGCACCCTGCACGTGCTCAAGGCCTACGTCGAGGGCATGGACCGTGAATGAGCGGAACGGGCCACCCGCCCGTCCCGCCCATCCCGGAAACGCTTACTCGCTGCGATCGTAGGAGAATTGGATGCCGGGGACGCACCGACGATGTTGTTGACCAGCAACTGGCAAACCATCGAAGCGATGGAATTTACCTGCACCGGCTGGTGGCTCCTGTGGAGGGTCCGGCACCGCCGGGGGATGCACCGCGACGCCGCGGGGAGGAGGACGGCATCGCGATGCGGAAGCGCGGAACCGGCCATCGCCGGATCGGCCGGGTCGCAGGCGCTCAGGCGCGCTGCGAATCCAGGGCTTCGTGGTTCTTCTGCACGTCCTGGGCCTTCATGTAGCTTTCGATCAGCAACTGGTAGTTCGGAAAGATCTGGGTATAGATCTCGGCCCATTGCTGCGCGTCGTCGCGGTGCCAGGTCTTCTGCAGTTCGGAGGCGACCGCGGCGGTGTCCATCGGTACCACGCCGGCCTGGACCACGCGCGCGAGGGTGATTTCCTCGGCCATCTTCGAATAGGTGCCGGAAGCATCGATCACGGCGAAAACCTGATAACCGTCTGCCACCGCGGCGATCGACGGGAACGCCATGCAGACGCTGGTGATGGTGCCGGCGATGATCAGCTGCTTGCGGCCGGTCGCCTTCACCGCCGCGACGAAGTCGGGGTTGTCCCAGGCGTTGATCTCGCCACGGCGGGCCACGTACTGCGCGTGCGGCGCGGCGGCATGGATTTCCGGAATCAGCGGGCCGTTCGGACCCTGCGGCACCGAGGCGGTGGTGATCACCGGCAGACCGGCCAGGGTGGCCATCCGCGCCAGCGCGGTGGCGTGCGCCCGCACGCGGGTGAACGGCATGTCGCCGATGGTCTGGAACAAGCCGCTCTGGTGGTCGATCAGCAGTATCGCGGCATTGGCGGGATCGAGAATCGGCTTGCTGCCGTTGAAGTTGGCGGGAAGGCTCATGGGAAACACTCCGGTTGGGGGAGGACGGGCGTCGCCGTCCGCGGGAAGGAAGAGGCGCCCGCCCTGCGGGCGCCCCTCGGGACTACTGCGCGATCCGGCCGAAACGGCCACGGTTGAAGTCGTCGATGGCCTGGACGATCTCGTCCTGGGTGTTCATCACGAACGGGCCATAGCCGACGATCGGTTCTTCGATGGGTTCGCCGCTGAGCAGCAGGAAGGTCGTATCGGCCTCGGCCTCGACAAAGACGTCGGCGCCATCGCGATCCAGCACGACCAGTTGGGCGTCGTGCGCGGCCTGCTTGCCGTTCACGCGCAACGCGCCCTTCAGGACGACCAGCGCGAGCGTGCGCCCCTCGGCGACTTCAAAGGTGGTGCCGTGGCCCTGCTGCAGGCGTACATCCCACACATCCATCGGCGTGAAAGTGCGCGCCGGGCCATGGTGATCGCCATGGCGTCCGGCGATCACCCGCAACCGCCCCGCGTCTTCCGGCAGCGCAATCGACGGAATGTCGCGATCGAGCAGGGTCTGGTAGCCCGGCGCGGACATCTTGGCGCCGGCCGGCAGGTTCACCCACAGCTGCACCATGTCCAGGGTGCCGCCAGTGCGAGCGAAATCCGGCGAGTGGTATTCCTCGTGGAGGATCCCGGAAGCGGCGGTCATCCACTGCACGTCGCCCGGACCGATGCGGCCGCCGGCGCCGGAAGAATCGCGGTGCTCCAGTTCGCCCTCGTAGACGATGGTCACCGTCTCGAAACCGCGATGCGGATGCTGGCCGACGCCGCGCCGATGCTCGGTCGGTTCGAACCGATACGGGCCGGCATAGTCCAGCAGCAGGAACGGGCTCAGGTGGCTGCCGTGGGTCTGGTAGGAGAACAGCGAACGGGCCGGAAAACCGTCCCCGACCCAGTGGGGACGCGGGGCGCCGTAGACGCCGAGGACTTTCTTCATGGTGGGCTCCCGCCCGGGCGGACCGGGCTTGATTTGCGATGGGCGCCACGTTAGTCCCGGAACGATGGACCCGGTAGTCGGCGGGATTTATCCTCAGAGTCCTACCAGGTGAACGATGACTGGCATGGTTCCGACCGACCTCAACGACCTGTTCTACTTCGCCCAGGTGGTGGATCACGGCGGGTTCGCCCCGGCCGGGCGCGCACTCGGCGTGCCCAAGTCCAAGCTCAGCCGGCGCATCGCGCTGCTGGAGGAGCGCCTCGGCGTGCGCCTGATCCAGCGCTCCACCCGCCGTTTTTCGGTGACCGAGATCGGCCAGGACTACTACCGCCACTGCAAGGCGATGATCGTGGAGGCCGAGGCCGCGCAGGAGGCGATCGAACTCACCCGATCCGAACCGCGCGGCGTGGTGCGGGTCGCCTGTCCGGTGGCGTTGCTGCATGCGCGGGTCGGGACGATGCTGACCGACTTCATGGCGGAGAATCCCAAGATCACGGTGTTGCTGGACGCGACCAATCGTCGCGTCGATGTGGTCGGTGAAGGCGTGGACGTGGCGATCCGCGTGCGCCCGCCGCCGCTGGAGGACAGCGATCTGGTGATCCGCGTGCTGGCGCAGCGCTGCTGGAACGTGGCCGCCAATCCGCGTCTTTTCGAGAACAGCCCGATACCGGCCACGCCGGCGGACCTGGCGCGGTATCCCACCCTGGATCTCGGGCCGTTCCACCGCGATCACAGTTGGCAATTCAGCGATCGCGAAGGCACCCTCGCCACCGTCCATCACGAACCCCGCCTGGTCACCGACGACATGACCGCGCTTCGCATGGCGGCGGTCGCCGGGGTCGGCATCATGCTGCTGCCGACCATGGTGATGTGCGACGAACTCGCCGACGGACGCCTGATCCGGCTGCTGCCGGACTGGCAGCCCAAGCAGGGCATCATCCACGCGGTATTCCCGTCGCGGCGTGGGCTGGTACCGTCGGTGCGCCACTTGATCGACCATCTCGCGCAGCGTTTCCTGGCGTTGGAGGAAGACTGACCAACCACGCGTGGCTCGGCATAATCGCGTGGCCTTCCGCCTTCTTCGCACGCATGTCGAACCCCGCCGAACCACGCCACGACCTCTCCGGCGCGCTGAAGTCCGATGTCGATGGCGAAGCCGTCACGCGACTGGCCGATGCCTTTGCCGCCATCGCCGACGAGCGTCCCGCCACCGCCCTGCCCTTGCTTCGACAAGCGGACGCGCGGGGATCGCGCATGGCCGCCGCGCTGCTGCGGCATCTGGCCGGCGAAGGTCCGGACCACGCCTACGCGGCGCACGCCGCGTTCCAGGCCTTCATCCGGGGCGGCGACAACGTGCCGTTGTACGCGGCGGTCAGCCAGGCGATGGCCGAACGCCATGCGCGGCCGGTGGTGCATCGGCTGCTCGATATCGGCGCCGGTGATGGCATGGCGCTATTGCCGGCCCTGCGTGCCGGCGCTCGGCTGCC
Organism: Pseudoxanthomonas beigongshangi; assembly: GCF_016820515.1. Classification (GTDB taxonomy): domain Bacteria; phylum Pseudomonadota; class Gammaproteobacteria; order Xanthomonadales; family Xanthomonadaceae; genus Pseudoxanthomonas_A; species Pseudoxanthomonas_A beigongshangi. The sequence goes on from NZ_JADHDV010000033.1 coordinate 12,376, forward strand.
TGACCGCATCGACGTGATAGAGCCGCAGGACGGCCTGCGCGATGCGCTGGCGGCGCTGTTCGCCGAACAGTTCGCCGGCGCCCACGCGCAAGGACGGCTGCAGCTGCACGGCGTCACCTTGCAGGCCTTCGTACAGGGGCTGTCGCAGGGCGACCATTGGGATCTGGCGCAGTCCAGTTTCGCGCTGCAATCGCTGCCGCCCCCCGAACGGGTGGACGCGCTGCGCGCGTTGCGGCCGCACGTGGACACGCTGGTGGTGGTGGAATTCGACGTACCCGCGCTGGCGCACGGCACGCCCGCGTACTTCCATTCGGTCGCCGGCCGCTACGAACGTTGCCTGGCGCAATATGGCGAGGATGCGGCGCTGATCGCACATGGCTTCCTCGCGCCGATGCTGGCTGGCCAGTTGCGCCGCGGCGTCGCGCCCTCGAACTGGGAACAGCCGGTCGCGGACTGGCAGCGGGAGTTCGAACAGGCCGGCTACCAGCCGCGCGAGGCGCGCCCGCTGTACGACTACAGCTGGTCGCCGGCATGGTGGATGGAAGCGTCCGCACATTGACCGGCACGCCCGACACTTCCTTGTTGTGGGAGCGACGTAAGTCGCGACCGTGGCGTTCTGTGCCTCCCCCCGGGAAGCGGTCGCGACTTACGTCGCTCCTACAACCATGATCGCGCATGCGTACGGGAACGACGCTGGTTGCGAAAGCGGGACTCGTGGCATCTGCGGAAAAGCTCGCGACTGACGTCGCTCCCACAATGGCAGGTTGGCTTGAGTGGAGCGGACAAAGGCGATGGCTGGCAAGTGATCCATCTTGAAATCAAGGCGCTCCTTCCCCGTAGGAGCGACTTAAGTCGCGACCGTGGGGTTCAGTGCCCCCCGGGAAGCGGTCGCGACTTACGTCGCTCCTACAACCGTGATCGCGCCCGCTTGCGGGAACGATGCTGGTTGCGAAAGCGGGACTCGTGGCATCTGCGGAAAAGCTCGCGACTGACGTCGCTCCCACAATGGCAGGTTGGCTTGAGTGGAGCGGACAAAGGCGATGGCTGGCAAGTGATCCATCTTGAAATCAAGGCGCTCCTTCCCCGTAGGAGCGACTTAAGTCGCGACCGTGGGGTTCAGTGCCCCCCGGGAAGCGGTCGCGACTTACGTCGCTCCTACAACCGTGATCGCGCCCGCTTGCGGGAACGATGCTGGTTGCGAAAGCGGGACTCGTGGCATCTGCGGAAAAGCTCGCGACTGACGTCGCTCCCACAATGGCAGGTTGGCTTGAGTGGAGCGGACAAAGGCAATGGCTGGCAAGTGATCCATCTTTCAATCAAGGCGTTCCTTCCCCGTAGGAGCGACGTAAGTCGCGACCGTGGCGTTCAGTGTCCCCCCGGGAAGTGGTCGCGACTGACATCGCTCCTGCAAGCGTCTGGGGAATTGCCATCATCGGGTCATCGCAGCGATGTTGGATCATGGTGGCCTGTCCGATCTCCATGCGCCGCGCCGTCCTGAAGGAATGTCCTTGAGCCATCCATCGCCCACCGGTTCCCATGCGCCGCCCTCGGGCGCGATCGCGATCTTCCTGGTGTTCCTGCGGCTGGGGCTGACCTCGTTCGGTGGGCCGCTGGCGCATCTGGGTTACTTCCGCGCCGAATTCGTGCAGCGTCGGCGCTGGCTGGACGAAGACGCGTTTGCCGGTCTGGTGGGCCTGTGCCAGTTTCTTCCGGGCCCGGCGAGCAGCCAGCTCGGCTTCGCGCTGGGCTGGCTGCGCGGCGGCTGGCGCGGGGCGCTGGCGGCGTTCCTCGGCTTCACCCTGCCCTCGGCGCTGTTGATGTACTGGCTGGCGCTGCATGCGCCGCGCGCGACCACGACGCCCCTCGGGCTGGTACTGGTGCATGGCCTCAAGCTGGTCGCGGTGGTGGTGGTCGCGCACGGTCTGTGGGGGATGGCGCGCACGCTCACCCCGGACCCGCGCCGCATCGCACTGGCGACCGCGATCGCCGTGCTGGTGTTGCTGGCCCCCAATCCGATCTGGCAGCTGGCGGGCATCGGCCTCGGCGCGATCGCAGGCGCGTGGTGCTGCCCGCCGGCGCCGGCGGGCAGCAGCCCGGCTCCGCTCGTGCCGCGCTGGCTGGCGCCGATCGCGCTGGTCCTGTTCGCGNGCCCGGCTCCGCTCGTGCCGCGCTGGCTGGCGCCGATCGCGCTGGTCCTGTTCGCGGCGGGGTTGCCATGGGCGTTCTGGCCGCGTGGCGAGGCACCGACACTGGATGCACTGGCGGCGGCCAGCTACCAGTCCGGCGCGCTGGTGTTCGGCGGCGGCCACGTGGTGCTGCCATTGCTGGAAGCCAAGCTGGTGGCGCCGGGATGGTTGAGCGCGGACCAGTTCCTCGCCGGCTACGGCGCCGCGCAGGCGATGCCCGGACCGATGTTTTCGCTGGCGGCTTTTCTTGGCGCCGGTGTGGATGCCGGCGTCGCCCGTCCGTTGGCCGCCACGGTGGCGCTGCTGTGCATTTTCCTGCCGGGTTTCCTGCTGCTGATCGCGCTGCTGCCTGGCTGGACGCGGATTGCCTCGCGTCCGCGGCTGGCGCGGATGGTGGCCGGCATCAACGCGGCGGTCGTGGGCCTGTTGGCGGCGGCGCTGTACGACCCGTTGTGGAAGAACGCGGTGGGCACGCCCGTCGACGTGGGCATCGTCGCGCTGGGCCTGCTGATCGCCGCGCGGGTGCGACGATCCGCGCGGTGGGTGCTGGCGATGTGCCTGGGCGCGGCATGGCTGGCGGCGGGACTGCCGCGGCCCTAGCGGGAAGACGTCAGCCGTCTTGTGCCAACGGCAACCGCAGTTCCGCCACCGTGCCCGTCTCCGGTGCGCGCGACAACAGCTCCAGGCTGCCCTGCTGCGCTTCCAGGATCTGGCGTGACAGCACCAGGCCGATGCCGGAGCCGCCGCTCTTGGTGGTGAAAAACGGCACGAACAGGCTGTCGCTGGACGGCAGCCCCTCGCCGCGATCCCTGACCTGCACGCGCGCCTGTCCGTTTTCCGCCCATGCGCACAACTCGACCGGCGCGCTGCCGCCGGCTTCGACCGCGTTGCGCAGCAGGTTGATCAGCACCTGCTCCAGCTGATCGGCATCGGCGACGACCCGCAGTTGCGGTGCGACCTCGACCTGGATGCGTTCGTCGACCAGCCGGCGCACGCGCTCGCACAGCGGCGCCAACGGCACGCTGGCCGGTTGCGGTTCGGGCAGCTTGGCCAATCGCGCATAGCCGCCGAGGAAACGCTGCAATGCCAGGCTGCGCTGTTCAATCAGGTCCAGGCCACGGGCAAGGTCCGTGCGCGCCTCGGGGTCGAGCGTCGCGCCTTCCGGCGGCAACATGCGCGCCAGGGTATCGGCCATGGAGGCGATCGGCGCCATCGAGTTGTTGATTTCGTGGCTGAGCACGCGCAGCAGGCGGCGGAACGCCTGCGCTTCCTCGTCGCGCAGCGCGCGTTCCATCGGTTGCAGGACGAGCAGGCGGCCGGCCTGGCTGCGGCTGCGCAGCGACGCGTGCCCGATCTGCCAGCGCCCCTGCTGGGTGGGAAAGGCATGCGGGTGGATGCGGCCATTCGGAATATCGAACAACGGCGCCAGCCCCAGCGCGTCCGCGCGTTGTCCCAGCAGTTCCGCGGCCGGACGGCCCAGCAGGCGTTCACCGGCGGGATTGATCAGGCGCAGGCGGTCACCCTGCTCGAACGCGAACACCGCGCCGTCCAGCGCGGCCAGGGTCTTGCTGAGCAGTTGCAGGCTCTCATGGGAGTCGCGCTGCTCATCCTGCAGGCGCTGCGCCAGCGCGTTGAAACGGCCCATCACCTGAATCTGCCCGCCGCCACCGGAAGCCGCGCCGCGCACGCTGCAGTCGCCTTCGCGCAACGATTCCAGCAGGCCGTCGAGGGTGCGCAGGCGGCGTCCATCCGCGTATCGCTGCAATCGCCAGATGATCGCGGTCAGCGCCAGCACGCAGATCAGCAACAGGGCGGCCTCGCGCGGCGCCGGCGTGCCCAGCGCGAGCACGGCCGCCAACGCCAGCATCGACGGCGCGACCAGCCACGCCGCGCGTCCGCGCTCAGGCATTCTCATCGCCACGCAGGCCGTGTTTCTCCAGCCGCCGGTACAGGCTCTGGCGGGTGATGCCCAATTGGTCGGCGGCACGTTGCAGGTTGCCGCCCTGATCGGCCAGCGCGCGCCGCAGCAGCAGCGCTTCGGCTTCCTCCAGGGTCATGCGTTCGGACAGCCGCGGCTCCGCCGCGCCGGGCAGGCGCAGCGCGGCGGCGTCCAGCACGCCTTCGTCGGCCAGCAGCGCCGCGCGTTCCATCACATGCGACAGTTCGCGCACGTTGCCCGGCCACGGGTAGGTGAGCAGCGCGCGTTCGGCGTCGCGCCCGATGCGCGGCACCGGGCGGCGGTAGCGGGTGCAGGCGGCGGACAGGTAATGGCGCGCCAGCGGCAGGATGTCCTCGCCGCGCTCGCGCAGCGCCGGCACCCGCACCTGGAACGTGTTGATGCGGTACAGCAGATCCTGGCGGAAGCGGCCGGCCGCCACTTCGCTTTCCAGATCCGCGTTGGTCGCGGCGATCACGCGCACGTCCACCCGCCGCGTCTGCGAGGAGCCCAGGCGTTCGAATTCCCCTTCCTCGATCGCGCGCAGCAGCTTGGGCTGCTGGTCCAGCGGCAGGTTGCCGATCTCGTCCAGGAACAGGGTGCCGCCGTCGGCCAGTTCGAACCGGCCGGCGCGATCCTGGCGCGCGTCGGTGTAGGCGCCGCGCACGTGGCCGAACAGTTCGGCCTCGAACAGGGTCGGCGCGATGCCGCCGATGTTGACCTTGACGAAGGCCCGCGCCGCGCGCCGCGAGCCGCGATGCACGAAGCCGGCCAGCAGGCTCTTGCCGGTGCCGTTCTCGCCCAGCAAGAGCAGGTTGGCGTCGCTCTCGGCGATCCGCGCCAGGTCCTCCAGCAGGCGGCGCATCACCGGCGATTCGGCGATGAAGTCGTCGCCGGCCTCCTGCAGCAGCAGCGCCTGCGCCTGTCCCAGCCGCTGCTCGCTGCGGCGGCTGCGATCCAGCGCGATGCGGCTTTCCAGCACGTTCAGCACGCGCGCGTTCTGCCACGGCTTCTCGATGAAATCGACCGCGCCGCGCTGCATCGCCGTCACCGCCAGTTCGATGCTGCCCCAGGCGGTCATCGCCACCACCGGCAGGCCGGGGCACTGCGCGGCGATCTGCTCCACCAGCGCCAGGCCCTCCTCGCCGGAGGTGGTGTCGCGGCGGTAGTTCATGTCCACCAGCACGGCGGCGAATTCGTCGCCGCGCAGGCAGCCCAGCGCGATCTCCGGCGACTCCGCGCCGACCATGCCGTAGCCGGCGCTCTTGAGCAGCATGCGCAGCGCCTCGCGCACGTCGGGCTGATCGTCGACGACCAGGATGCGGGCGCTGGGGGACGGACGGGAAGTCGGCACGGTGCTCATCACCGCCAGTCTAGCGTCCGCGCCGGAGCGCGGGCGCTACTCATTGCGCAGCGCCTGCATCGGCGGCACCCGCGCCGCCCGCAACGCCGGCGAAAGCGCCGCCAGCAGGCCGGCCAGCGCCAGCGCCACCACCACCGCACCGATCGCCAGCGGGTCCGCCACCTGCACCTCGAACAGGTAGCGCTGCAGGAACCGCGACATCGCCATCGCGATGCCCAGTCCCGCCAGCAGCCCGATGGCGATCTGCAGACCGGCCTCGCGCAGCACCTGCCGCAGCAGCCGGCGCGGATCGGCGCCGAGCGCGGCACGCACGCCGAATTCGTGCCGGCGCGCGGCCACCGCGGTCGCCATCACCGCGTACAGGCCCACCGCCGCCAGCAGCAGCGCCAGGCCGGCGAACAGGCCCACCAGCAGCAGGTTGAGCTTCTGCTCGCTGGTGGTGGACGCGACCACCGCGTCCATCGCGTCCAGATCGGAGATCGGCTGCTGCGGCGCGACCTCGGCGATCGCCTCCCGCAACGCGCGTTCGGCGCTTCCGGCGGTGTTGCCGGCGCGCGACTGCAGCGCATAGGTGAGGCCGCCGAATCCGCGGATGATCCGCCATGCGCTCGGGGGCAGCTGCGCCAGCGGGGTGTAGACGATCGGGGGCGCCGGCTCGGCCGGGCCGAACTGGCGCACGTCGCCCACCACCCCGACCACCCGCATCGGGACGCGCCGATCCTCGCCGTCGTCCTCGATGGCGACGATTTTTCCCAGCGGCGCATCACCCAGGTACTGGCGGGCGAACGCGGCGCTGACCACACAGATGCGCTCGGCGCCGGCGGTGTCCTGTTCGCCGATCCCGCGGCCGGCGAGCACCGGCATGCCGAACACATTGAAGAAATCCGGTGTCATGAAGCGGTACTGCGCGCTGATCGAGCGTCCGTCCGGCAGCACGTAGCTCCAGTTCAACTGGGTGGCCGTGGGCGGGTTGCTGCCCGCCCCGACATGGGCGATCCCGGGCAACCGCCGCAGCCGTTCGACGATGCGATCGGTCTGCTCGACCATCGAGCCGACTTCGGCGTGGCGTTCCCGGATCGGCGCCAGACTGAAGATGGTCACCGCGCGGCTCTCGAACCCCATCGGCACCTCGGACAATCGTTGCAGGGTGCGGGTGAACAGGGCGGCGCCGATCAGCAGCACCACCGCCACCACCACCTGCGCGATCACCAGTCCGCGGCCTAGCCGGCCGGCGCCGCGGCTCCAGCCCGCGCGCCCGCCGCCGACCAGTTCGCGGGTAAGTTGCAAGCCGCGCACGCGCAGCAGTCCCAGCACGGACGCCAGCAACGCGGTGGCCGCGCCGGCCAGCAGTGCGAAGCCCACGCTGGTGCCGGTCAAGGCGGCCGCTTCGCCACGGATCCATTCCGGTGGCACCCAGCCGGCCATCAGGCGCAGGCCCAGCCAGGCCAGCGCGATGCCGACCAGCGCGCCGCCAAGACCAATCAACAGCCCCTCGGCCAGCGCCGGCAGGCCCAACCGGGCCAGTGGCGCGCCGAGGGCAACGCGCACCGCGCTGTCATGGCTGCGGCCCAGCGCGCGCAGCAGCATTAGGCTGGCCAGGTTGATCGCTGCGATCAGCAGCACGCACGCGCCCGCGCCGAAGAACAGCCACAGGGTATTGCCGGTGCGCGAGGCGAACACGCTGCCCTTCAGCGGCAGCGCATTGGGCGGGAATTCGAGCAGGTGGCGTTGCCATTCCTCGGTCATCCGCGGGTTCTGGCGAAGCAGCGCGCCGAGCACGGCGCCGGTTTCCGCCGAGGCTTCGGCCACGCTGATGCCGGGCTTGATCCGGGCGATGATCTGCTCATTGGTGGACAGATTGGTGCTGGCCAGGTCCGGCTGCATCGACAGCAGGATGTCGAACTGCACCGGCCAGCGGAACGCGGCCGGCAACACCCCGACCACCTGCGCGGCGCGGCCTTCCACCTGCAGGGTCTGGCCGATGGCGGCGGGATCGGCGCCGTAGTACTGCGTCCAGAACGCATGGCTGAGGATGACCGCCTGCGGACCGTTCACCCGGTCCTCCTCGGCGTTGAAGTTGCGGCCCAGCGCCATCGGCAGGCCCAGCGTGTCCAGAAAGCCGCGATCCACGAGCAGGGAGCCGACCACCCGCCCCTCGTCGCCGCGCGCGATATTGGTGTTGATCGCCCAGCTCCGCAGCATGCCGGTCGAGGCGAAGCTGCGCATGCGCCGCACCGGCGCGTAGTAACCGGGCGCGGCCGAGTTGCGCTCGCCGTCGAAGTACTGGCCGAGGGTGACCAGCCGATCCGGCTGCGGAAACGGCAGCGGCTTCAGCAGCGCCTGGTCCAGCAGCGAGAACACCGCCGTGGTCGTCGCCACGCCCAGCGCCAGGGTCAGCACCGCCAGTAGCAGGTAGCCGGGCCGGCGCAGCAGGCCGCGCCAGGACTGGCGCGCCTCGTTCCACAGGATCGCCGCGCTCACGACACCGCCTCCAGTCCCGGCAACGCCATGTCGCGCTCATGACGCAGCCGCTCGAAGGTGTCCTCGTCGACGATGCGGCCGTCGAGCATGTGCACGATGCGCGTCGCGCGTCGCGCGAACGCGGGATCGTGGGTCACCATGCACAGCGTGGTGCCGTTTTCGTGCAGTTGTTCCAGCAACTGCATCACCGCCTCGCCGTTGCGGCTGTCGAGGTTGCCGGTGGGTTCGTCGGCCAGCAGGATCGACGGGTTCCCCACCAGCGCGCGCGCCACCGCCACGCGCTGCTGCTGGCCGCCGGACAGCTGCCCCGGATAGTGGCGGGTGCGGTGGTTCATCCCGACCAGTTCCAGCACTTCGCGCACCCGCCGGGTGATGTCGGCGCGGCCGAAGCCGTCGCGATAGGTCAGCGGCAGGGCGACGTTCTCTTCCACGGTCAGATCCGCGATCAGGTTGAACGCCTGGAAGATGAAGCCGATCTCGCCATTGCGGATGCGCGCGCGGCCACGCGCATCCAGGTCGGCGACATTGCGCCCGTTGAGCCAGTACTCGCCGCGGCTGGGCGCATCCAGCAGGCCCAGGATCGACAGCAACGTGGACTTGCCGCAACCGGAAGGCCCAGTGATGGCGACGAAATCGCCCTGGGCGATGTCCAGCGCGATGTCGGACAGGGCGTGGGTTTCGACCTCGTCGGTATGGAAAACCTTGCCCAGGTGCTGCAGGCGCAGCAGCGATGCGGGGATGGCGGAAGCAGGTGGGACGGCGATATTCATCGGGGCTCCTGGGAAAGGTCAGCGTAAACGCAGTCGCGGGTACGGCGCCCACTGGCTGGTGTCGGAAAGCACGGCGCGGTCGCCGGGGCGAAGACCGTTGCGGATTTCGATGCGATCGCTGGAGGCGGCGCCGAAGCGCACCGCGGTCTGGCGGGCCTCGCCATCGCCGTCCAGCACGAACAGGGTGCCGGGACTGCCAGGCACGGCCAGCGCCGGGCGCGGAATGCTGATCACGTCGCGCAGCACGCCCAGGCGGATGCGCCCGTCGACCGACAGATCCGGGCGCGCGCCGGGCGGCAGCTTGCGTCCCAGATCCACATCGATGGTCACGCTGCCGTTGCGTACCGCCGGATCGATGCGGGTGAGCCGACCCTCGACCACGCCATTGCGGGTGTCCACGCTCACCGCCAGGTCCAGCGACAGGTCCTTGGCCAGCACTTCGGGCACCTGCAACCGCGCGATCAGATCATCCGGACGCGCCACCCGTGCGAGCTTGGCGCCGACGGGGACCTGCTGGCCCGGTTCGACGTCGATCTGCTGGAGGATGCCATCGCTGCCGGCACGCACGTCCAGTGCCGCGACCTGCTGGCGCGCGATCGCCAGCGTGCTGGCGGCTTCGTCGCGCCGCGCCTGCGCCGCGCGCAGTTGCGCGGCCATGTTCTGGCGGAACGCGGACACGCGCCGGGTTTCGATTTCCGCGCGTCCCTGCTGGGTGGTCTCGGTGATCTGCGCCTGGCGCAGATCGATCTTCGACATCACCCCGGCGGCATGCGCGCGCTCGTAGGCCTGCGCCTTGACCTCGGCGATGCGCCATTCCGACTCCGCCTGCGCCTGCTGCGCCTGCTGGTCCAGCAACTGCGAGGCCAGCGACGTGCGCACCGAGGCGACTTCGGCCTCGGCGCCCGCCAGCGCCGCTTCGGCCTTTTCCAGGTTGGCGGTCAGCTCCGGATTGACCATGCGCAGGATCGCCGTGTCCGCGCCCACCCGGCTGCCGGGCTGCACCAGCACCTGCTCCAGCGTGGCGACGGCACCGGCGGTAATCCAGCGGATGTCGCGTGGCACCAGCGTGCCGGTGGCGCGGATCTCGCGCACCATGTCGCCGCGCTCGGCGTCGCCGATCCACAGGCTGCCGCGCTCGACCTTGGGCGCGGCCTGGCCCACGCCAAGCACGGCGACGGCGGCGACCGCCGCCAGGAACAGAATCGGGCCGCCGACAAGCAGCAGGCGGCGGCGGGATGCGGAGCGGGTCTGGGGGCGGGCGATGTCCATGTCCCCTTGAAGAGCATGCCGCGTGCCAATCGCGATGCGCGCTCAACTGATTGATTCAGTGGAAGATTCTTTCCCTCTGGGCACGCCGGCCTGTCCGTTTTCGTACTTTCGGCGTCCGCCACCGGGCGTCCTGGCGCCGTCCGTCGGCAAGTTGCTTCCCGGGATTTACATACTGTGTGACACAAAGTACTGTTCGCCAAACTTTACGGGGTGGAACATGGTGGAAGCGCGCGACAACCCGGGATCCAAGCTGGAACTGGAGCTGCGGCGCGGCGTGCTGGTGCTGGCGGTGCTGTCGCAGCTGCGCGAGTTCCAGTACGGCTATTCGCTGCGGCAGGCGCTGGCCCAGCGTGGCATGCCGATCGAGGAAGGCACGCTGTATCCGCTGCTGCGGCGTCTGGAAGGCCAAGGGGTGCTGGCCTCGGAGTGGCGGATCGAGGACGGCCCGCCACGCCGCTATTACCGCTTGAACGACGCGGGCGAGGCGATGCTCGCCGAATTGAAGGCCTATTGGGATTCGCTGGTCGGGACCATGGGTGGACTGCTGCAAGGGGACAGGAAATGAACGTGAACGACGTGATCGATGCCTATGTGATCGATGTGATGCGCCGCCTGCCCGCACGCGAGCGCAACGAAATCGGGCTGGAACTGCGTGGCCTGCTCGCCGAGATGCTGGCCGAACGCGCCGATGGCGAAGGCCGGCGCGCCGACGATGCGATGGTGCTGGCGCTGCTGCGCGAATTCGGTACGCCGGCCGAGGTGGCCACGCGCTACCGCCCGCCGGGCCTGGTCGCCATTCCTCCGCAGGAAACCGGCAAGTTCGCGCTGATCGCGATCATCGGCCTCGCCATCCAGTGGGCGATCAGCCTGCCGCACGTGTTCGACGGCCGCCTGCCGCTGGCCGGCTGGTGGCTGGGTCCGGGCCTGGGCGCGTTCTGGTGGCCGGGCTTCATGATCATGTTCAGCCTGCTCGCCGCGTGGCTGCGGCAGCGCGGCTGGTTCAAGCCGCGCTGGCGACCGCGAGCGGTCGATCCCGAACGCGTCAACCGCGGCGCGCTCGCCTTCGGCCTGGCGTGGTTCGTGATCGGCGTGGCCGTGGTGGTATCGCTGCCCTGGCTGGTACCGCATCTGCCCGGCGCGTTGCCGCGGGTGCTGGCGCTGGATCCGGATTTCCTGCGGATCCGCGCCTGGCCGGTGCTGCCGTTGTGGGCGGCCAGTTTCGCGATCCTGGCCTGCGTACTGGTGCAGGGACGCTGGTCGCCGCTCATGCGCAAGCTGGAGATCGTGTCCAGCGCGGCCTTCATCGCACTGCTGCTCTGGTGGGTCACCGCCGGCCGCATGTTCCAGGCCACGCCGACCGATCAGGGTGCGCGCGGCATCCTGGCGCTGATCGTCGTCATCATGCTGGTGGACCTGGGGGTCCGCCTGCATCGCGGCCGCACCCGCATCCGTGTGCCGGATCTTTCCGGCTGACACCACCGGCCGGCGCCGCCGGCCTTCCCGCTTCCCTTGCCAAGGAGTCCCGCCATGCTTCGCGCGTGTCTGCTTTCGCTCGCCCTGATTCCGGCCAACCTGGGCCTGGCCAACCTCGCTTTCGCGGATGAATCCGCTCCGTCTCCACCCGCGTTCGTTCCGCCACCCGCGCCGGGCGAACTCGTGGATATCGGCGGACGCCGCCTGCACCTGGACTGCAAGGGTGACGCGGCCGCTCCCACCGTGCTGTTCGAGGCCGGGCTGTCGCAGTACACCGCGCATTCGGGCTTCTCCAAGGCGCAGGACGCCATCGCGCCGTTCGCCCGCGCCTGCACCTATGACCGCGCGGGACTGGGCTGGAGCGATCCGGTTCCCGGCGCCCGCACGCAACAGGACATGGTGGCGGATCTGCACGCACTGATCGCCGCGAAGAAATTGCGGACGCCATTGGTGATCGTCGGCCATTCCGTCGGCGGACTGCTGGCGCGGCTGTACGCGCGGGAATATCCGGACGAGGTCGCCGGCCTGGTGCTGGTGGATGCCAGTCCCGAGCCGTATCTGTTCACTCCGGGCGCGGCGCAATTCCGCACGGGCCTGGCGGCGGAAATCGATGCCGGGTTGAAGAAGGCGCAGGGCGACGGTCCGGTCGTGCCGCTGCCGGCCGACGTCGAGCCCGACATCGTGGTGGCGTTCCTGCCGCGCGTGCTGGCCACGGTCAAGCAGGAATACGAAGCGCTCGATCGCGTGCCCGCCGCGATGCGGCAGGCGCATGGCTACGGCACTCTCGGCGATCTGCCGCTGGCGGTCATCCGGCGCGGCAAGACCGAGACGCCGCCGAACGCGGAGGATCTCCAGTGGCGCGAGTGGCAGGAAGATCTGGCGACCCTGTCCACGCACGGCTTCCTGGTGGTCGCGGAAAACACCGGCCATGTCATCCCGTACGAGAATCCGGCCGTGGTCGCCGGGGCGGTACGCCGGATCCTTGATGAGATCCGGCTCGATGAGGTCCGCAAGCATTGACCGGCACCACGCCGCACCGCGCGACGATCAGCGCGGTGCGCGCGCCTCGAACGCCGCGCGCGGTCGCGCGTGCAGATGCTCGCTGCGCAGCGCGCCGGGCGACTGGCCGATGATGCGCTTGAACGCCCTGCTGAAGGAGGCTTCGGAGTCGTAGCCCAGGCGATTGGCCGCCACCGCCACCCGCATGCCGTCCTGCGCGATCCAGCGCCGCGCCTGGAACATCTTGATCCGCGCGACATAGCGCGCCGGTGTCTCGCCGAGCGTGCGGGTGAACGCCTCGGCGAAGCGGGATCGCGACGCGCCCATCAGGCCGGCCAGCTCCGGCACCGTCCAGTCGCGTTCGGGTTCGGCGTGGATAGCCGCGACGACCTTGCCGATCGACGGGCAGTGCACGGCGGCGATCCAGCCGGAGGAATCGCTGCATCCGCACTCCACCCACGCGCGGATGATGCTGGCGGCCAGCACGTCGGCGAGCCGCGCCAGGATGCCGCACGCGCCGATGCGATCCAGCGCGACTTCGCGCTCCATCGCCTCCAGCATCGCCGGCACGGTGGGATCGCGCTGCGCCAGTTCGCCGGCACGCATCATGTCCGGCATCATCGCCAGCAGCGGATGCAATGGATCCAGGTTGAAGCGCAGGCTGCCGCAGAACATCACGGTGCTGGCTTCCGGATCGGCATCGCCGTCGTGCTCTGTCTTGACCAGGTAGATGTTCTCCGACACCGGCACCCGCGCCAGCGCGTCGATGTCCATCGTCGGCACGTCCGGCGCGCTGGCCAGCACGTGGAAACCGCCACGCGGCAGCAGCACCGCGTCGCCCGCGTTCAGGCGCACCCAGTCCGCATCCGGCAGCTTCAGCCAGCAGCCGCCCCGGGCGACGAAATGGAAGCGCGCCTCGCGGCTGGCCGGAAAGGCGATCGCCCACGGCGCCTGCATCACGCAGCGGCCGTATTCGACGCCGTCCAGGCGCAGGTCGAGCAGGACCCGGGTGAGCATGTCGCGTCCGCCGGCCGGCGCCTCGGCCTCGCCATGCGGGGTGGCGGGGTTCGAAATCCTGGACGAATGAGCAAGCATATCGGCCTTTCCGGCATGGAAACGCCAGCATCATACGCCTAATCTGCCCGTCCGCTCCCCCGGATTCCCTCGCCCGTGTCTTCCCCCTCCTGTTCCGACTGCACCGCCGACGGCCTGCTGGATGAGCCCGGTTCCCCGCTTGCCGACACCGCTTCCCCAACCATCGCCGGCGACGACGTCCCCGCCCGCTGGGCCGCCGTGGGCGCGCTGGCGCTGGGCGTGTTCGGCCTGGTCACCGCCGAATTCCTGCCGGCCAGCCTGCTCACCGCGCTGGCCTCCGATCTGTCCATCAGCGAAGGCGCGGCCGGGCAGACCGTCACCGCCACCGCCCTGATCGGCGCCATCGCCGCGCCGTCGATTCCGCTGCTCACCCGCCGCATCGACCGCAAGCACGTGATGCTGGCGCTGACGACGCTGCTGGTGCTGTCCAACGCGCTGGCCGTCGTCGCCGACAGCCTGTGGCCGTTGCTCACGGCGCGGGTGATGCTGGGCGTGGCGCTGGGCGGATTCTGGTCGATGGCCGCCGCGCTGGCGATGCGACTGGTGCCGGAATCGAAATTCCCGCGCGCGATGTCGTTCATCCTCACCGGCGTTTCGGTCGCCACCGTCTGCGCCGCGCCGGTGGGCGCGTGGATGGGCGAACTGTGGGGCTGGCGCAGCGCGTTCGTCGCCGCCGGCGTGGTCAGCGTGATCACGCTGCTGGCACAGATCTTCACCCTGCCCTCGCTGCCGCCGACGGCCAACCCGGATCTGCGCGTGCTCGGCCAGTTGCTGGGCCGGCCGGGCGTACGCATGGCGCTGCTGGCGGTGCTGCTGGTGATCTCGGGCCACTTCGCCGGCTTCACCTATCTGCGTCCGCTGATGGAGAACGTCACCCACCTGTCGGTCGGCGCGATCTCGGCGATCCTGCTGGCCTACGGCATCGGTGGTTTCTTCGGCAACTTCGCCGGCGGCTACCTGGCCGGACGCAGCGAGCGCACCGCGATCGTGTTCGGCGGCACCCTGATCGCGCTGCTGGCGATCGGCCTGCTGCTGGCCGGGCACTCGATGATCGTCACCGCGATCGCCATCGCGCTGTGGGGCTTCGCGTTCGGCGCGTTCCCGGTCGGTTTCCAGATCTGGATCATCCGCGCCGCGCCGGATCAGGCCGAAGGCGCGGGCGGCCTGCTGGTGGCCGCGTTCCAGATCGCCATCGCCACTGGCGCGATCGGCGGTGGCCTGCTGGTGGATCATGTCGGCGCGATCGGCGGTCCGCTGTTCGCGGTCGTCATGATGACGCTCGGCACCCTGCTGACCCTGCGCCACGGCCCGCGTCCGGCTAACTTGGCGGACGAAGCACTGCCTTCCCGTCCCGGTTTCCACTGAGCCTTCCGCATGTCCCTGCCCGCCGATTCCGCCGAAACGCCGCTCAACCGCCGCATCACCCTGGCCGCGCGTCCGCGCGGCCTGCCGGCGGCGACCGACTTCCGTCTGCTCCGCGAGCCGGTGCCCGTGCCCGGCGAAGGACAGGTGCTGTTGCGCACGCTGCACCTGTCGCTGGATCCGTACATGCGCAACCTGATGGACGAGATCGGTCCGGGCTATGCGCCGCCGTTGGCGCTGGGCGAGGTGATCGTCGGCGGCACCGTCAGCCGGGTCGAGAGCTCGCGCCATCCCGGTTTCCGCGAAGGCCAGATCGTGCTCGCCAACGCCGGCTGGCAGGACTACGCCCTGTCGGACGGATCCGATCTGGCCTCGCTGGATGGCCTGCCCCAGCCGTCGCTCGCCCTGGGCGGGTTGGGCATGCCCGGTTTCACCGCCTACGTCGGACTGCTCGACATCGGCCAGCCACGCGCGGGCGAGACGGTGGTCGTGGCCGCGGCGACCGGCGCGGTCGGCGCCGTGGTCGGCCAACTTGCCAAGCTGAAAGGCGCGCGCGTGGTCGGCATCGCCGGCGGCGCGGACAAGTGCCGCTTCGCGGTGGAGGCACTGGGTTTCGACGCCTGCCTGGATCGGCGCGAGGGAAACCTGGCCGAACATCTTGCCGCCGCCTGTCCCGACGGCATCGACGTGTACTTCGAGAACGTCGGTGGCGAAGTGCTGGACGCGGTGCTGCCTCTGCTCAACCTGCACGCGCGCGTGCCGGTGTGCGGCTTCATCGCCCACTACAACGATCGCGACGCCGCCGGCGCGGTGGATCAGCGGCCGCAGCTGCTGGCGACGATCCTGCAGAAGCGCGTGCGCATGCAGGGCTTCATCATCCTGGACCACTACGCGGATCGGTTCGAGGCGTTCCGCCGCGACATGCGGGACTGGCTCGCCAACGGCGACATCCGCCTGCGCGAGGACGTCGTGGACGGGCTGGAACAGGCGCCGGCCGCGTTCGCCGGCCTGCTGCAGGGCCACAACTTCGGCAAGCTGGTCGTGCGGGTGGCGGACTGACCGCCCCGTCCGACCTGGACGATCCGCTATCATCCGCGCAAATTCCCAACGCAGGAACGGACGTGGATTCGATTCGGGTACCGGTGTCGATCGGTGAACTGGCGGACAAGATCACCATCCTGGAGATCAAGTCCGAGCGCATCGCCGACGAGGGCAAGCGCCGCAACGTGCTCGCCGAACTGCAGGATCTTCTGCCGTTGTGGGCGCCGATCGCCGAGCGCCATCCGACCATGGCCGAGCTGAAGGTGCAGCTGAAGCAGGCCAACGAACTCATGTGGGACGTGCAGGACGCGCTGCGCGAAAAGGAAGCCGCGCAGGTGTTCGATGACGCCTTCATCCAGCTGGCGCGCGCGGTCGCCCAGCACAACGGTCATCGCGTGGGCCTGAAGAACGCCATCAACCAGCAGGCCGGCTCGACCTTCATCGAAGAGAAGGAATACCGCGCCGAGGGCTGAGCGCGCGGTTCCACACGCCACATCCCGCGGCTGCGTGCGCGGATGGGCCGGCTTCGCCGTCCTTGTTCGCTCCGGCCATCGTGACCGGTTAGCCTGTCGCGATGGACGCCCTGATCACCGCCGCCGCACGCGCCCTCGCCACCGGCGATGCCCTGGGCGCGCTCAAGGGCGTGGCCCTGCGCGAGGATCCGCCGGCGCTGGCGCTGCGCGGCATCGCGATGGCGCAACTGGGCGAGCATCCGCGCGCGCGCGAACTGCTGCGCCGGGCCGCACGCGGTTTCGGTGCGCGCGAACCGCTGTCGCGCGCGCGATGCGTGGTCGCAGAAGCCGAAGTCGCGCTGGCGATGCGGGATCTGGACGCCACCCCGCGTGCGCTGGAGAACGCCGTCGCCGTCCTGGAAGCGCAGGCCGATCACGTCAACGCCAGCCAAGGCCGCCTGGTGCTGGCGCGCAGGCAGTTGCTGCTCGGGCGCCTGGACGCCGCCGCCGCCACCCTGGCGGTACTGGCGCGCGGCCGGCTGTCGCCGGCGCTGGCCGCGATCGCGCAGTTGGTGCGCGCCGAACTGGCCCTGCGCGGATTGCGTACCGGCGCGGCACGCGCCGCACTGGAGCGTGCCGACGAAGCCGCCCTCCACGCCGGCATTCCCGCCCTGCGTGCGGAAGTGGCCGACGCGCGTTCGCTGTTGGCCCGTCCCGCGGCGCGGCGCCGGCACACCGAAGGCGAACAGTCGCTGCGACTGGACGAAGTGGAAACCCTGCTCGCTTCCGGCGCATTGGTGATCGATGCCTGCCGGCGCGGACTGCGTCGGGATGGCGCCTGGTATCCGCTGGCGCGACGGCCGGTGCTGTTCGCATTGGCGCGCGTGCTGGCCGAAGCCTGGCCGGGCGACGCCAGCCGCGAGCACCTGATCGAACAGGCGTTCCGCACACGCGATCCGGACGAGACCCACCGCGCCCGCCTGCGGGTGGAACTCGGCCGCCTGCGCGCGTTGGCGGCACCACTGGCGCGCATCGAAGCCACCGCGCGCGGCTTTGCGCTGATTCCGCACGACGCACGCGAAGTGGCGCTGCTGGTGCCGCCGCTGGAAAGCGAACAGGCCGAACTGCTGGCGCTGCTTGCCGATGGCGCGGCCTGGTCCACTTCGGCATTGGCACTGGCGCTGGATACCAGCCAGCGCACCGTGCAGCGCGCGCTCGCCGAGCTCGAGGCCGGTGGCCGCGCGCGCGCGGTCGGGCGTGCCCGTGCCCGGCGCTGGGTGGCGCCGCCGCTCACCGGATTCACGACGATCTTGTTACTCCCCGCTACCCTGCCCGCTGGCTAGAGTGTCTCCATCGCGCCGCAACTGGCGCACCACGCAGGAGCCAGGCCATGACCCGCACTTCCTCCCGTTCCGCCACCCCGGCCAAGGCCGCCGAAATCGTCCGCGAATACCCGCTCGATCATCTCGAAGGCGTGCATGGCGTGACCTACGACGGCACCCGCATCTGGGCCGCCACCAACGAGCGCCTGGTGGCCATCGATCCGGACAGCGGCGCCGCGGTTCGCAAGCTGGAGCGTCCCTGCGACGCCGGCACCGCTTTCGACGGCAAGTACCTGTACCAGATCACCGATTCGCGCATCGAGAAGATCGATCCGGCCAGCGGCGAGGTCTTGGCGACGATTCCAGCTCCCGCCGTGGGCGGGAACACCGGACTGGCCTGGGCCGAGGGCAGCCTGTGGGTCGGCCGTTACCGCGATCGCCGGATTCATCGCATCGATCCGGCCACCGGCGCCATCCAGCGCACCATCGAATCCAACCGCTTCGTCACCGGCGTCACCTGGGTGGACGGCGAACTCTGGCATGGCACCTGGGAAGGCGACGAGAGCGAGATCCGCCGCATCGATCCCGACAGTGGCGAGGTGCTGGAACGTTTGCAGATGCCGGCCGGCACCAACGTGAGCGGGCTGGAGTCCGATGGCGCGGATTTGTTCTACGCCGGTGGCGGCGGCAGCGGCAAGGTCCGCGCGGTGCGCAGGCCACGACACGCCGCGTGATGCCCGGCGCGGGCCACTGAACCAAGCACCGCACTTGCCCTTTCACGCTTTTTGCCTCCCCCTTTGAAAAAGGGG
>NZ_JADHDV010000034.1 GCF_016820515.1 Pseudoxanthomonas beigongshangi
GTGTCTACAGAACTCTGGCCGGTCCAATGAAAATGCATCTGCAAGCCAAACGCACGGTCACCCCCGCCAGTTATCCCGTTTTTTTTATATTGTGCTGCCAGCGCTTTGTTGTCCATATGCGCATGCAGCAAACAGCCTTTCCATCGAAAAAGCCCACGCCTTCGACAGTTCTGGCCCAGCAAGAGCCCTTATGGTCACACAAGCTCAAGCAAGCTCTCTTCTAGAGAAAGCTACGGGATTAAAAAACAGGAGGCACCCGGATATCTCAGCTATTGAGCCGATCCCAAGAGCCTTACGACGCACAAAGCTGACTCGGCTACTCTTCGGCCATTTCGCGTCAAACGTTTCAGTAGCACGAAACAGACCGGATGCCTCAAGCCGCGCTAGCCACCCGATCAAACAGGCTATCCGCCATCTCCCGCCAGCCGGCGAGTTGATGCAGCACGCCCAGCGATTTGAGGTAGTCCTCGTCGACCTGCTCATTGCTGGCGAGCGCGCCGGCGACGTGTACGGCACCGGGGACCCAGAAGCTGCGCAGGCTGGAGCGCTGCGGTTGGCGGTGGAAGGCGACGGCTTCGACGATCGGCATGGGAAGGCCCCACAGGCCGAGCAGGTAGGCGCCGGCTTCGGTGTGGCCGGGGCGTTCGTCGCCTTCGGCGGCGACGGGTTCGCGTTCGTCGCGTACGCCGGGCAGCAGCAGGCCGACGTCGGCGAGCAGCGCGGCGGTGGCGCCGAGTTCGGCGCTGGTTTTCGGCAGGATGCGCGCGGCCAGGCGCGAGGCGATCAACGCACGCTGTTGCAGGGCCAGGCGATCAACGTTGCTGCCGGTCTTGATCGAGAACACTTCGCTGGCCAGCACCAGATCACGCAGGGTCGCCAGCCCCAGCCTTGTGACCGCCGCGCGCAGGTCGGTGATGGCGCGGCCGTTGGAGAAATAGGCCGAGTTGCAAAGCTGCAATACCTTGGCGGCGATGGCCGGATCACCGGAGACGATGCGGGCGATGTCGTTGCTGTCGCCGTCGTCCTCTTCCAGTGCGCGGGTCAGCGCGAAGTACAGGTGCGGCGGCGACGGCAGGTGTTCGACCCGGCCGATGACGCGGCGCAGGCGCGGGCTGTCCAGCAGGTCGCGCAGTTCTTCCAGGCTGTGGATGGCTTCCAGCACGGTCTCGGAAGACAGTGGCAGCGGCAGGAAGCGATGGGCGACGCCAATCAGTTTGATGGGTGGAGAAACGCCGGCTTCGGTGTTTTCCAGCAGCGCGATGCGAATGGTTTCCGGACGCAGGGTGCGAATCTGGCCGAGCAGCGTGGCCGGTGGCAGGTCGGGCAGGCCCGGGCCGACGATCAACACGTCAATCGGGGAATTGGCGACCGCGAACATGGCGGCGTTGCCGTCGGCAACGAACTCGACCTTCCATTCGTCGCCCATGTCGCCGATGTAGTCGGCCAGATCATCGGGCAAACAGGCGGTGTCGCCCACATACAGGATCCGCAAGGCACTTCCCCTTCAAACCATTGTCCAGTGGCGCATCCGAACCCTGGATACACGCCCGCGCGAAAATCTACCGATTTTTCGGCCACGCGATGACATTCCTGAAGGGCTGTCACGCGATATTGCGCAGCCGTTCACACAACCGCCGTGGAAAGACGGCGTTGAAACCGGAATTCGTCAAATTTTTGGCGCGATTCCGGGCAGCGAACGCCCTTCCACCGGCCCGGCGGAAGACAAGTGCGCGAGCAGGCGGGCCAGCGTGACGACGTCCTGAAAGTTGTGTGCGGCCACCCGATGCAGCAGTTCGGACGAGCCGCCGCGCAGATAACCCAACCAGGCCGCGGGCGCTTCCGAACCTGGCAGGTCATCCTCGCGCACGATCTCCAGCGCGCGCCGCTCGATGGTGGCGAGGCGGCAGTTTTCCCAGACGCCACGATAGCGCCGACGGGTGGGATACAGCAGGTCCAGGTGGGCCAATCCTTCCAGCGGATTGCGACGACGCGCCAGCCGGTAGCGGGTGATCAGCAGGGGCGCGTCGTAGCAGCGCCCGTTGTAGCTGACCAGCCGCATGTCGGGCCGCAGCCAGCCGGCGAAGGTATCCAGCATGGCGCGCTCGGCGGCCAGGTGCGCGATCAGCAACTGTCGCACCCGCAGCCCTTCGGGAACGAAATCCGAGGCTCCGATCATGAAGGCGCGGGTGCCGGTGCCGCCCGCCAGTCCGGTGGTCTCGGTATCGAAGAAAAGAAGCTGCGAGGCGGAAAGAAGATCCTCGCGCGCGAACGCGCCGTCGAACGACTCGGGTATCACCGGCCACGGCAATATCCGCTCGCTCAGATGCAGGCCATCGGCGATCTCCTCGCCCGGCAGGATGCGCTGGTGCGCGGCGGCGCGCGAGGGCGGCGCCGAACGCGTGCGCACACCAAGCATCCGCCGCAACGAAGTGGCCATGTCGGTAGCCGGCGCGCGGACCGCAGGTGGCGATGCGACGGGTGTGGGATGCCCGGCCTGCTGGCGCAGCCGGCGCAAGTGCTCCAGCGCGGTACTCATGCGACCGCCAGCAATTCCAGCACGCGTCGCGCCAGCACCTTGGGAGTGACCTCGGCGGTCTCGTCCGCGGCCAGGATGGGGCCGACGCAGGCCGGACAACCGGCGCGGCAGCCGCAACCGTCGACCAATTCGCCCGCACGCCGCACCAGTTCAGCCTGCCGGCGCCACAGCGGTTCGCTCAGGCCGATGCCGCCAGGGTAGTTGTCGTACAGGTACAGCGTGGGCACGAAGCGGTCACCTTCCAGCGGCGACAGCAATTGCCCTTCGCCGCCGCGCAGTTGTCCCCTGCCCTGCGCATCCGGCACCGCGAACCAGGCGCCGTCGCCATCGCCCACCGCCTTCTGTAGATCCCGGCCTTCGGCCATTACCGCCACGGTGGCGGCGATGTGCAGCGCGTTGGCCGCGCCGAGGAAACCATCCAGCGCCTCCTGCCGCGAGGCGAAGCCCGCATGCAGGGGCTCCGGCCGCAGTTGCCACCACAGGCTGGTGGTGTGCATTTCCTGATCCGGCAGGTTGACCGGGCCGTAGCCGATGTTCTCGTGGGTGTAGTAGCGGATCTTCTTGTAGCCGGCCACGCGCCGGACCACGTGCACTTCGCCGTGATGGCAGGTGCCCTGCCCCGCGCGGCAGCCGTCGAAACGCTCCAGCACCTTCAGCTTGGTGTAGTCGATGGCGTCGGTGTAGTAGTCGACGTGGGTGCGGGTGACGTAGGCCTTGCGGCCTTCCCAGTCCAGCCGCTCGACCTGGTAGGGCGTGGACTGGATCATGTGGATGGCGCCTTCGTAGAGGGTCAGCGGCGCGGCGCTGAAATCCACTTCCGCGATGATGGTCTGGCGGCCGTCGGTGCGGTCCACCACCACGAAGTTGCCGTCCGCCACCGCGCGCAGGCTGACCGCGTTGGCCGGATAGCTGTCGGCGATCCATTCGTAGCGATCGCCCTCGCGATGGATCACGCTGTCCTCGCTCAGCAGTTCCAGGAATGGCGCCGGGTCCACCGGACCGAAATGCTCGCCCGCCAGGAACGGCAGTTCGAACGCCGCGCAGCGGATGTGATCGAGCAGGATCATCGGCTGGTCGGCGGCGATGCGCGCGTGTTCGGGCGTGCTGTCGGCGAAGAAGTCCGGATGCCGCACCACGTACTGGTCCAGCGGCTGCGAGCTGGCCACCAGCACGCCCAGCGAAGGCTGCTGGCGCCGGCCGGCGCGGCCGAAGCGCTGCCAGGTGGCGGAAATCGAGCCGGGATAACCGTTCAGCACCACCGCGTCCAGGCTGCCGATGTCCACGCCCAGTTCCAGCGCCGAGGTGGAAACGATGCCGTCGATGCGGCCGTCGCGCATGTCGCGCTCGGCCTGGCGGCGCTCGGTCGGCAGGTAGCCACCGCGATAGGCGCGGATCCGCGCGGGCTTGCGGGGATCGTGGTCGAACACATCCTTGAGGTACTTGGTCAGCACCTCCACCATGGTCCGCGACTGCGCGAACACCAGCGTCTTCAACCCCGCCTTGATCGCCAGCCGGGCGATGCGGTTGCTCTGCGAACGCGCGGATGCGCGCAGGCCCAGATCCGGATTGACCACTGGCGGATTCCACAGCAGCACATGCTTGTCGCCGCTGGGCGCGCCGGACTCGGTGATGGCGTGGACGTCGGCTTCCAGCAGCGCCTCGGCGTGCGCCTTGGGATTGCCGATGGTGGCCGAGCACAGGATGAACTGCGGCGAGGCGCCGTAGAACGCGCACACCCGGCGCAGGCGGCGCAGCACGTTGGCCACGTGCGAACCGAATACGCCACGGTAGGTATGGACTTCATCGATCACCACGTAGCGCAGGTTTTCGAAGAACTGCGCCCACTTGGTGTGGTGTGGGAGGATCGCCTGGTGCAGCATGTCCGGATTGCTGACCACGATATCGCCGTGCAGGCGGATGGCCTGGCGCGCGTCGCCCGGCGTATCGCCGTCGAAGGTGAAGGCCTTGATGCCCAACTCGCCGGCGGCGTTGAGTTCCAGCAGTTCGCTGACCTGATCCTGCGCCAGCGCCTTGGTCGGAAACAGGTACAGCGCCTTGGCGCTGCCGCCCATTACCGCCGACGCCACCGGCAGCGTGTAGCACAGCGACTTGCCCGAGGCGGTGGGCGTGGCGATGACCAGATTTTCGCCCGCCGCGGCGTGTGCCCAGGCTTCGGCCTGATGCGAATAGAGCCGCTCGACCCCGCGCTGGCGCAGCGCGCGCGCCAGCGCCGGCGGCAGGGTTTCCGGCAATGGGGCGTAGCGCCCCTCGCGCCCGGGCACGGTCAACTGGCCGGTCACTCGATCCGGATACTTGGCCGCCAACCGCTCGGACAGGCGACTGCCGTCGGTGGTACCGGCCGGCAGCAGGTCACGGTGGGAACGGGCGATTTGCCGGGCGGGTACGGACATGGGCGGACTCCAGAAAGGCCGTCATCACAAACCACCGCCGTCGCAGGATTTGAGATTGACGCCCGGGGCGCTCCCTCCTGCACGCCCCGACCGGACGCGAAAAAGCAAAGGCCCGGCTTGCGCCGGGCCTTTGCGTACAACTGGTGGGCGGTACAAGGTTCGAACTTGTGACCCCTGCCGTGTGAAAGCAGTGCTCTACCGCTGAGCTAACCGCCCGAATCTCGGGCCGCGTATGTTAATCGGGCCTGCCGGATAGGTCAAACATTTTTGCCCGCCGACCCGCAAAGGCCCGCCACGCGGGCCATTCCGACGGCTCAGACCGCGGCGGTCACCAGCACCTCGATGCGCCATTCGGCATTGGCCAGGCGGGCCTGGACCGTGGCGCGCGGCGGGGTGTGGCCGGGCACCACCCACTCGTCCCAGGCCTGGTTCATGCCCTCGAAGTCGAGCATGTCCTTCAAGAAGATTTCCACCCGCAGCAACTTGCTCTTGTCGGTCCCGGCCTGCGCGAGCAGCGCGTCGACGGCAGCCAGTACCTGCCGGGTCTGGCCGCGGATGTCCTGGCTGGCGTCGTCGGCGATCTGGCCGGCCAGGTAGACCACGCCGTTGTGGATGGCCATTTCCGACATGCGGGGGCCGACATCGAATCGCTGGATCATGGGGAAAGCTCCTTCATTCATCGGCACTGGCTGTGCCGCCGATGAAGCTTAACGCAGGCGCGGTTCACCTGGAGTCGCAAGGTGCGACGATGTCTTTTCAGCTTTCCTGTTCCTGCGTTTCCCGGCGTGCTGTCTCGCCGCTCGCCGGTACCGTCCGCCGTTCGGGCAACGAATAGCCACCTTCGTAGGCGCTGACCTGATTGCGACCGTCATGCTTTGACCGATACAGCATGCGGTCGGCGAGCGAAAACAACCTCGCGAGTTGATAGCCGGCCAACGCGGTGGTGGTGACGCCGAAGCTGGCGGTGACGAGGAAACGATGGCCCGTGCCCGAAGTATCGATGCGGGTGACGCGCTGGCGGCAATCCTCCGCCGCCTCGACCGCTTGCGCCAGGCTCATGCCAGGCAACAGCAGAGCGAATTCCTCCCCGCCCAGCCGGCCAACCACGGCATTGCGGTAATCCAGACCGCGGCAAAGCTCGGCCACCCGCACCAGCACCTGATCGCCGGCGGCGTGGCCGTAGCGATCATTGATCGTCTTGAAATGGTCGAGATCGAACATGACCAGCGCGACTTCCTGCTCGTTCCTCGCCCACTGGGCCAAAAGGCGTTCGGACTGGATGCTGAAATGGCTGCGGTTGCCGATGCCGGTCAGCGCGTCGGTCTGCGCCAGCCGCTTGAACATCATCTGGGTGCGCTTGGTGCGATATGCCCAGTAGCCGATGCTGGCCAGGAGCATGGTCAACAGCACCACCACCAGGCGGGTGTTCTGGACCGACTTGCTCTCCAGCTTGCGTTGCAGTTGCAGCAACTGGTTCTGGCTGCCAAGTCGCTGGATCTGCTCCGACTTTTCGAAGGTTTCCTGGCGGACAATCTGGTAGGCCAGCTCGCGCGCCTTGATCTCGTTGAGATAGGCCTTGTCGGCTTCCGCGTAGCGACGGTAATAGACCAGCGCGGTTTCCGTATCGCGCCTGCGCTCGGCGATCCGGTACATCGTGCGGTAGGCGCCGACCAGCGATTGGGTACTCGTGCCGACCGCTCCGCTGAGCGCAATCGCCTCGGAAGCATAGGTTTCCGACGCCTGCAAATCGCCACGCTCGAACAGCAGGTCGGCGAGCGTCGCCTTGACCAGCACGGCCAGATATGGATACCGGAACGACTCGACCTCCGCCATGTGCGAACGCAACAGCGCGATGGCCTCGGGGCGCTTGCGCTCCGCGGCCATCGTTTTCGCCAGGATCACGCGCATATGGTTGGCGAGCAGCCGCTCTCCGCCTTGCGTGCACTGCTCGATCGCTTCTTGCAGCGAGTCCATCCTGTCCGGAGACAGCGTCGCCAGGTTGAGCATCGCGTCGTACTTGAGATACTCGGCGAAGCAATGGGCACGGGCATCCGGCTGGCTGGCAAGGATGCGCTCGGCATACTGCATGCCCAGGCTGTACTGCCCAATCTCGTTGTGCAGATAGGAGGCTTCCACCAGGGCATGGATGCGCAACTGCGGGTCACGCACTTGATCCAGTTGCGGTAGCAGGCGACCAAGCTGCCGCAGGCTCTCCGCGAATCGCCGGCTCTTGGTGTAAAGATTCACCAGCAGTGCGCCGGCCCGGAAGCGGGTATCACTGTCGGTCGAAGACGCCATCAGCTTCTGCAACCGTGGAATCGCCGCTTCGTACTTGCCGGAAAAGGCAATCCCGTACGCCTCGAGATACGCCAATTGATCCTGTTGGAGACCTCGCAACTCCTGCCGCCTGCCCTGCAGCTGGCTGACGAGTTCGGCGAATCGCACGGGATCCCCACTGCGGATCGACTCGGCCTGCGCCAACAGTTCCGTCACTTCGGGCTTCGGCGTACCCGCGGCCACACTCGTCGATGCCAGCAGGGCCAGGCACAGGTAGCACGCCCGGAGGTAGCCCACGGCCCGGCGGCCCATCCCCGTGTCCGGGGTAGCCATCACCTGCCCATACCGCGTGAGTGCAGACGAACCCAACCGCATTGAACCTGTACTTCCCCCATTTTTTGGAGGCCCGCGCCGACCGGCCTGCCTGCGCACGATCTTATCGCATCGGTTCCCACTCGGTATCGGGCAGCCCGTTCAGGTGGCCAGTGTCGCTCAACCTGGTCGCGCGCCCTGCGTCTCGGCCACCTCGGTCCAGGACGCTTCAGGGGGATGGGATGCCTCGCCGTCATCCTGGGAAGCCGCCCGGAACGCGGTGACCCGATTGCGTCCCTGGGCTTTGGACTGGTAGAGCATCCGGTCCGCATCGGAAAGCAGCCGCTGCAGTACATAGCCGGATATGGCGGTCGAGGTAACTCCAAAACTCGCGGTCACCTGAATCCGCTGGCCGATCTCCGATGTATCGATGGAAGCGATACGCGTCCGGCAGTCCTCGGCCAGGCGAATCGCCGAGCGAAGATCACAGCCGTACATCAGCATCGCGAACTCCTCCCCGCCCAGACGCCCCAGCACATCGATCCGCCGGCACAGCGACTGGCATACCTGCGCCACCTGCTTGAGGACCCAATCGCCCGCCGGATGGCCGAACCGATCATTGATTGATTTGAAGTGGTCGAGGTCGAACATGATCACCGCCACTTCCTCTCCGTTGCGCTCGCATTGGCTCAACGTCCGCCCTGCCGACTGGGTGAAGTGGTGGCGGTTACAGATACCGGTCAACGCATCCGTCTCGGCAAGATGCTTCAGCGAAACCTGGACGCGCTTGGTCTTGTACGCCCAGTAGGCGATGGTCGCCAGCAACACGACCAGCAGGATGATAATCAGCCGGGTGTTCTGTCCCGCCTGTTTCTCCACCTTGCGTTGGAGTTTGAGCAGTTGGTTCTGGCTGTCCAGTCGCTGGATCTGCTGGGATTTTTCGAGAATCTCCTGGCGGACCATCTGATACGCGAGCTCGCGCGCCTTGACTTCGTTCAGATAGGCCCGGTCGGCTTCGGCATAACGGCGGTAATAGACCAGTGCCGTCTCCGAATCCTTCCGCGCCTCGGCGATCTGGTACATGGTCTTGTAGGCACTGGCCAGCGAGGAGGTGCTCCCGGGTGTGTTCTGGGCCAGACTCTCGTTCGCGTAGGTCTCCGCCGCGGCGTATTCGCCCGCGTCAAGCAAGAGTTCGGCCAGGAATGCCTTGACCTGCGCTATCAGGTGCGTATAGCCAGTCTCCTCGATCTCCTTCAGGTGCCCGTCCATCAAGGCGATGGCCTGCTTGCGGCGGTTGGATTCGGCCCATTTCTTGGCGAGGATCAACCGGATTCCATTGGCGGTGACCGTCTCGTGGGACGCGTCGCACTGGTTGATCGCTTCGACGACGACGTCGTCATCGAAAGGCAATTCGCCCAGGTTGTAGAGAGAATCGAATCGGGCCTGGTTGGCGAAACACAACGTACGCGCATCCGGTTCCTCTTCCAGGATCCGATCCGCATAGCGCAGGCCCAGGCGGTACTGTCCGACCTGGTTGTAGAGATAG
Organism: Pseudoxanthomonas beigongshangi; assembly: GCF_016820515.1. Classification (GTDB taxonomy): domain Bacteria; phylum Pseudomonadota; class Gammaproteobacteria; order Xanthomonadales; family Xanthomonadaceae; genus Pseudoxanthomonas_A; species Pseudoxanthomonas_A beigongshangi. The sequence continues at coordinate 9,083 of NZ_JADHDV010000034.1, forward strand.
GACGCCACGCCCAGGCCGTGATGACGCAACTTGGCCGATTGGATCTTGTCCACCAGGGTGAGGGTCTGCTCCAACTGGCGCAACCCGTCCGTAAACTGGCGGCGCAGGGCATGGGTGTTGACTATCAACGCGCCCGCCCGGAACTGGATCTCGGGATTGGTCGAGGCCTCCATCAACGCGCGGGCGTGCCTTATCGCCTCGTCATAGTGTCCGCGAAAGCTGAAGCCGTAGGCTCGCAGGTACTCGATCTGTTCCCTCTGGGCCTTGTCGGCGCGATCGATGTGCTGCTCCAGCTCACCCAGCAATCGCTGGAAGCGGTGCGGATCCGAACTCCGCGCCTCCTCGGCCTGCTGCAGCAGCGTCTCCAGTCCGGGGGACGCTGCCGCCATGGCCAGGAAGGGCAGACACAAGGCGAACGACAGCATCCCGCAACGCAGGATGGTTCGGATCGTCGCACGCCGGCCCACTGTCGTGACCTTATTCCTCTTCCGGCGCGTCGCCATCCGGGGTCGGGTCGCGCAGCGGTTCCGTATCGTCCGGGGTATCCAGCGGACTCGGCTCCTGGCCAGGCTCCCAGAGGATGCAGAACAACGGGGCGCGCTTTTCCAGCGCATCGGCCAGGGCCACCGCGTCCTGACGGCGCAGGGCGTCGCTTTCGTTGCCGGTCAACTCGAGCGAATCGATCATTTCCTGCAGTTGCTCGGCCGGCAGGCGCGACAGCGCCGGGTTCTGGCCCAGGGATTCAAGAAAACGTATTGCGTTTGACATGGTGCGTCCTCTGCGGTTGGTGGTGGAAGGAAGCCGGGGCGCGGTTGGCCACGGTTCCCAGCAATTCGAGCTTTTGGAGCAAGTCCCGGTTGGGCTGCATCGGGCATGCCGGAGGCACGACCAGAGTGGTCTGCAGATTCAATTCCATCATCGGCAAGGCCGACAGCGGGAACCGTTCCTGGCGCGGTTTCGTGATCGGCAAGGTAGCCGCTTCATAGGCGATCACATGGTGATTCAACGGATAATCCTGCGCCAGCAGGTCGACCAGCAACTGCCGTTCGGCGGACGATGTACTGAATCGCCGCAGGCTTCGGTCGCCGGCCAGGCCCACCTGCCAGAGGATCAAGTATGCGGAGGGATCGATGCGCCGCTGGTAGAGCATGAATTGGCTGGCTTCGTAATGCTGGCAGCCATAGGTGCCTGGATCGATGCCCAGGTCGGCGTAGAGACAGTCTTCCGCCGAGATGCCGGGCTCCATGCTCGCGTCGAATCCTTCCTCGCGGGCCTGCTCTATCGCCAGATGCGGCGCCAGCGCGAATACGCCGGGGTGGCCGTAGAACGCACCGCAGACATGCTTTCCGGCACGGACTTCCACCAGCATCGACTCCACCATCTCCCCATAGGTATCGCGGCGTGACTTGCCTTCCGCATACAGCGGTTGCAGGCTGCGGACATCGGCGTTCATTCCCTGCACCCACAACTCGACGAGGGGGTCGGAAACGGCGAGAAAGACGACATCTGCCTGTTCAATGTGACCGCGTGCGCGGGGGCCGATATGGGCCCCCAGCATCATCCCCGTTCCCACGCAGACCAGGCTTCCCCGCACGTCCATCGCGCCGCCGAAGGTTTCAAAGAGCGAAATCTAACGGTCCAGCCGCCGCAATGCAAAAAAATGCCGTGACAGGATCGGGGCGGTCCCCCATTCCGCGCCCCTCAGCGTGCCTTTCCCTTGGCCGCCTCCGCCGCCGCCTTGCGGCGCGCCTCGGCGTCCTGCTGGTATTCCACGATATGCGGCAATGCCCGCAGCAGGCGCGAAGCCGGATCCAGGGTATAGGTCTCGCCCACGGGGAGCGCCAACCGGCCCCGGCCGTTGTCCATGGCCACGGTCTGGACCTTGCCGTCCACCCCGCCGACACGGACTTCCACGGGTACCGGGAACGGCAGGTCGTCCGGGGTCTTCCAGCGCAGGTTCAGGCCGCTGGCGTCGCGCTCGGCGACCAGTTCCGGCAGCGCGGCGCGGTACAGGTAGACGTCGAAGAACCAGCCGTAGTCGCGGCCGGTCACCTTGCGGACGATGTCGATGTAGTCGCGGGTGGAGACATAGCGCGGCTTGAACTTGCCCGGCTGCGGCGTATCGGTGCCGTACACGGCCTGGCGGATGCTGGCGAAGAAGGCCTCGTCGCCAATCAGGCCGCGCAGCATGTGCAGCATCAGCGAGCCCTTGTAGTAGATATCCAGGCCCGGGCCATTCTCACGGTCATAGACGGTCTTCTCGGTCTGGCTCTTGCCGGACACGATCGGATACTTGTTCACCAGCCCGGCGCGCTGGTCCAGCAACGCGGCGTGGTACTCCATCTCGCCGCGCAGGTACTGCAGGTAGAGCGGCTGCATGTAGCTGCCGAAGCCCTCGTGCAGCCACATGTCGTCCCAGTCCACGTTGGTCAACTGGTTGCCGAACCACTCGTGGGCAAACTCGTGCTGCAGCAGCCAGTCGTAGCCGTACTTGTCCTTCTTGTAGTCGTTGCCGTAGGCGTTGATGGTCTGGTGTTCCATGCCCAGGTGCGGGGTTTCGACCACGCCCATCTTCTCGTCGCCGAATGGATACGGGCCGATGTTGCGTTCGAAGAAGTCCAGCACCTGCGGGAACTCGGCGAACAGGCCGCGCGCCTTCGCCTCGCGCCCCTTCAAATGCCAGAAATGCAGCGGGATGGTGTTGCCGAAGCGGCTGCGGTATTCGCCCTTCATCTCCTCGTAGGGACCGATGTTCAGGGCAATGGCATAGGTATTCGAATCGTGTGCGCGCCAGTGGTACGTGCGCCAGCCGTCCTTTTCCTGCATGCCCATGGCGATGCCGTTGCCGGCCGCAACCAGCGGTGCCGGCACGGTGATGTGCTGGTCCACGACCAACGGTTCGCCCTGCGGATGGTCGATGCAGGGCCAGAACAGGTCGCAGCCCTCGCCCTGCACCGCCGAGGCGACCCAGGGTTCGCCGGTGGGCGCGGTCGCCCAGACGAAGCCGCCGTCCCAGGGCGCGCGCTTGGCCACGTGCGGCTTCCCGCCATAGACGATGCGAACCTTCACCTGCTGCTCCGCCGCCACCGGCGCGGGCAGATCGATGGTCATGCGCCCTTCCGGATTGCGCCAGGCGCTGGCCGGCAGGACGGCGCCGTCGGCCTCGACCCGGCTGACCGCCAGGTTGCGGTCCAGATCCACGACCACCCGCTGGATCGGCGACCTGGCCCGGAAGGTCAACCGGGCGTCGCCCTGGATGGCCTTTTCCGCCGGCACGACCTTGAAGCTCAGGTCCGCATGCTCGAACACGACCGCCTCCTGTTCAGGCGCGCGCGGCACCCCGGAGTCACGGGTCAGGTCGGTGATGTCGGGCTGTTGGGCCAGGGCGGCCGCGGACAGGCTCAGGGACAGGGCAAGCATCAGGCGGGAGGACTTCATCGGCATCTCGGCTCCGTTCGGGGCGTGGCGACCACCACGACAACCGTCGATGGTGGCACGCCTGTCCGGACCAGGGGTATCCGACTGAAGTCATGGCGGGCGCGGGATCAAGCCCCGGCCAGCGCGCGCCGGGCCCAGTCCACGATCTGCTCGCGTGACAACGCCCCGGACTGGCGGGCCAGTTCACGCCCGCCGCGAATCAGGACCAGGGTCGGAATGCTGCGGATACCGTAGCGGGCGGCCAGCGCCGTCTCCGCTTCGGTGTCCACCTTGGCCAGGCGCATCCGCGGTTCCAGCGCCTGCGCCGCGGCCTCGAACTGCGGCGCCATCGCCAGGCACGGGGCGCACCACGGTGCCCAGAAGTCCACCAGCAGCGGGAGCTCGCTGCGCAGCGCGTGGCGGTCGAAGTCGCCGGTGGTCAGCGCCAATGGCCGCCCGCGAAACAGCGGCTGGTGGCAGCGCCCGCAACCGGGCGACTGGCCGAGCCGTTCCGGCGGCAGGCGGTTCATCGCCCCGCAATCCGGACAGGGAACCAGCCAGTGGGTTGCGTTCATCGCGTCTTTCGCCCCACCGTCTCGGTGCGGCCTTCGGACAACCGCAGGTGCAGCAGCGGGAACGGTTTGCCCAGCCCATCCCGTTCGGATCGCGATTCCAGCTCAAAGCCCATGTGCAGGTAGAACCCCACCGCCCCCGGGTTCTGTTCGTTCACGTCCACCCGGCGCGCGCCCCAGCTTTCAATCGCGTGACGGAGCAACGCCTTGCCCGCGCCGGTCCCGTGGTGGGCCGGGTCGACGAACAGCATCTCCACCTTGCCGGCCTCCACGCCGACGAACCCGCAGGGCTGGCCGTCGCCGGCCCGGGCCACCGCCAGTCGCTCGGCGGAAGGGAGATAGCCATCGCGCACCAGCGGCCGGAACATCTGGATGTCGGCCTCCTCCAGGAAGTGGTGGGTGGCGCGGACGGCGGACTCCCAGACCTCGAGCAGGCGCGGCAGATCGGCGTTGGTGGCGGCTTCGATTTTCATCCGCACAGCTTGCCACGATCGGCGCAGGGGACGCGGTTGTAATCCGCGCTTCCGTTTGTCTTTCCCATCCGTCGTTTTCACTCCACCAGCCACGGAAAGGACTAGACTGGCGGCGACCGGAGTTTGGCCGAAGACGTGGAGGTACGCGTATGGCCACGTGGTTGCTCGCCGCCGCCCTGGCGCTTTCGCCGCAGCCGCCGCTGCCGGATGCGCAGGTTCCTCCCGACCTGCCCACGGTCGAAGAAATCATGGCCGTGCCTCCGGAACTGCAGGACCGGTTCCGGCAATGGATGGCGCAGGCGGGCGACGTCCAATCCTCGGCACGACTCAACCGGCTGGTCGACTTCCTGTTCTCAAAGGAAGGCGGCCTGGGCTTGCAGTACCAGAATGGCGCCAACTACACCGTCGGCCAGACGTATCAGACCGGTCGCGCGAATTGCCTCAGCTTCACCCTGATGGTGGTGGCACTGGCGCGCGCGGACGGACTGCAGGCCTACGCACAGGAAATCGAGGACGTGCTGACCTGGTACCAGGAGGGCAACACCGTCTATCGCAACAACCACGTCAATGCCGGCATCCGCATCGGACGCCAGCGCTTCAGCGTGGACGTGGCCTGGGACCAGGTCATCGCACGGCAACAGCCCGAGGCGATTCCCGACACGCACCTGTTCGCCATGTTCTATAACAATCGTGCGGTTGATCTGCTGGGCGCCGGCCACGCCGCCAGCGCACAGGCGTACCTCGCGCGCGCGCGCGCGCTGAGCCCCGGATATCCGGCATTCTGGAACAACACGGGTGTTGCTGCACTCCGGCGTGGCGACGCGGCGGGCGCCGAACGCGCTTACCTGCATGCCCTGACACTGAATGAGAACTACTCCTCCGCGCTGTTCAACCTGGTGACGTTCTACAACCGCAGCGGGCGCGTTGCCGAGGCCAAGCCACTGCAACGGCGGCTGGAGCGGGTTCGTGCGCACGACCCATTCGATCAGTTCCTGCTCGCACTCGAGCACGAGCGCTCGGGCGACTACGAGGGTGCGATCGACTATTACCAGCGCGCCATCCGGCTCTTCGGCAGCGAACACCGGTTTTATCTTGGGCTGGCGCGGGCGTATCTGCATCTTGGCAAGGCACGCCGCGCGGGCCGCGCCCTCGCCCGCGCCCAGGAATTGAGCGAGGGAGCGACACGTGCCCAATACCAGGCCAAGTTGGAGCGCCTGCGGCGGCCGCGCGAACCGAGCATCTTCGGTCCACAACCGCGCTGACATGCCAGGGGCTCAATCCGTACCGAGGCGCCAGTGACCGAGGAAGGTGTAATCCGATTGCCCCTTGATGCTCTGTATCAACACGAATCCATCGGGCGCGAGGCCAACCGACGCCACCGCCGGCGTGGCGGGCCCTGGCTCGCTGTAGCCCAGGGTCAGGTGCGGCACAAAGCTCCTGCCGACATGATCCTTGAAACCGGCCCGGATCAGGCGTTCCTGCAGGCCACGCCAGAAACGGAGCAATTCCGTCGAGGAAGAAAAGGCCGCCAGCGTAAGCGCCGGTCGCCACGGATTGCCCAGCGGGAGCAGATGATCCAGTTGCAGGTGGAAGGCCTCGCCGCTGAACCCTTCAGCGGCTTCCCGTGCCCGCGCTATCCAGTCTTCCCGGGGACCGCTGCTCTCGCCCAGGTAGTGAAGGGTCAGATGGTAGCGCTCCGGATTTACCCAGCGCGTATGCGGGGTGGCTGGCGCGCAGTCCATCCGCCACGCCCGCCACCTGTGCGCGCTCGGATGCGGATGGCAGCAGCGCGAAGAATAGGCGGTGCAGTGGCGCCCTGCCTTGGCTCTCGAAGAGATCATTCTGCATGGACATGCCGGATCCTAGGCCAGGCATCCCTGCGATTCCAGCCGACGCCAGGAAAAACCCGACAGGTTCATAGCAATGGCCAACGAGCCACCCGTAGATGCTCCGAGTACCCCTGATTGCTGATCACCAGGTCCACCGCAGTGGCGCGAAACCGAACGGTTGGAACCGGCAACCTCTCCTCCGGAAGGCCATCGCAATAGCCGAACGTCATATGCGGGGCCATGACCGTCCTTTCCCCTACGAGCCCATAGGGCTGCTGCGCGTCGGCGAGTGCGTTTCGCAATCCGTGGATCGCGCGCCCGGTGGCCTGGTCCGCGACGAGGACACACGCTCGATCATCCTTGCCAAAGCGCGCGCTTGTCTCCAGGACGATGTCGAATGCCGGAAATGAAAATCGTCCGGAGGCCGCGCGCAGCGCGAGTTCCAACGGCTGTCTCAGCCGGGCCGGTTTTCCGCATTCGGCAACACTGACATGTAACAACTCCGCCGGCCTGGCCGAAAATTTCCGGATGCCCAATGTCCGGACCAGGCGATGTCGTGCTTCCAGGAGGAGAGAATGCGCGTCCGCCTCCGGATAGATGGCGAAGAAGATAGGTGCAAGCCGCCAGGCTCCGGCAAGCCCGATGCTGCTTGGTTCAAGACTTTCCGGAAACAGATCGGGCATGGCCTGCGTATCGTCCAATGCGCCACGAAACCTCGTCAGCGCAACTGGCTGTCCTTGCTCCCGCGCCGGTTGTACATCTGCCCCTGCTCCTGCGCCTGGTCGGCCGCTTCCTGGCAGGCCACGCACAGGCGCACGCCGGGCACGGCCTTCTGCCGTGCCGGCGGAATCGGCGCATCGCATTCTTCGCAGTGGGAGAGGCTGGGACCGGTCGGCAGATTGCGGCGCGCACGCGCAATCGCGTCCTTCACGGTCGCGTCAATCTGATCCTGTACGGCGCCGTCGCCGGCCCAACCGGTCGCCATGGTCCTGTCCTCTCGGGTGTTACCGGGCGGAGGTTACACCCGCCGCCCCGGAATGCCTTTCACGGAACGAAATGGGGCCGGACTCCGCGGGCTTCAAGCGTGGGCAAGTGCGTAGTCGATCGCCGCACACACCGCCGCCACCTGGGCGTCGTTGCATTGCGCGGGGGTCGCCTTGGGGCTGTCCGGGTAGACCTCGGTGGTGGTGGTGTAGCGCGCGTTGGTCACGCCGGCACACAGGCCCAGCGGTTTGAACGCGTACTCGATGACGCCGGGGGCCACCACCGGCGAGCCGATGATCTCGCCGTTGGCGTCGGCCGGCGCGATGTGGGTGACCTGCTCCACCGCCGCGATCACCGCGCGCTGGAAGTCGGGCTGCGGATTCTCGCTGTCGTCGACCAGGTAGAACCCGTCGGGAATCTCGCCCGGCTCGAACGGCTTGCCGTCGCGCGCGGCCAAGGCCGGGCGGAACTCGCTCTCGTCGGTGTCGGTGGTTTCATGCAGATCGATATGCATGCGCGCTAGGTCGCGGATCGGCGCGACCAGCCGGATCAGCGCGGCCGATTCCTGCGCCGGGCTGTTTTCGCGGAAGGAGCGGTTCGGATCCAGCGCGTCGGCGTTCCAGCGGTGGATGCGCTCGTAGCCCCATGGGCTGATGCACGGCGTCACCAGCAGGTTGACCTTGCCGGCGTAGTCCGCCGCACGCTGTTCCAGGAACTGCAGCGCGCCGTGCACGCCGCTGGTCTCGTAGCCATGCACGCCACCGGTCACCAGCATGATCGGCAGCGCGGGATTCCAGTCGCGGCTGCGCACGGCGAACAGCGGATAGCGGCCGTCCGCGCCGTAGTCCAGCTCACCGTACTGCTCCACGTCGAACCGCGCGCGCAGGCGCTCGATCACCGTCAGCACGTCGGCGGCGTAGCTGCGCTGGACGGTCTGGCGGGCGCGCCATTCGGCTTTCTCGGCGGCGCCCCAGGGCTGGCCGGGCGTGCCGATGGGATAGAAGCGGTCGGTCGTGTTCATGCGGGGGCGACGGGCGGAAGCGGAAAAGGAGCAGCACTTTAGCAGGCCCGTGCGGGCACGCACCCATGCGCCGCGGCCCGTGCGCGGGGTTCCGCGTGTTTCCCTTCCCGGACCCACGGTGGTCCACCTTCACGCGGATTGAGCGCGGACTGGTGCAAATACGGCGCACCCCCATGCCCACCGCAACCTGGCCATGTCCCCGGAGGTCCTGCCATGAAGTGCAGTTCCGTTCTTTCCCTCGCCCTCGCCTGCCTGCTGCCCGCCGCCTCGGCCACGGCGCAGGACGACAAGGCACCCCCCATGACGCCCGAAATGAAGGCGATGATGGAAGCCTTCCAGAAAGCCGGCACGCCCGGCGCCGAACATCGACAACTCGCCACACTGGCCGGTACTTACGACCTGACCGTGAAAAGCTGGCACGCTCCGGATACCCCGCCCACCATCGACAAAGGCACTGCGACCCGCAGGATGATCCTCGGCGATCGCGTGCTGGTGGAGGAAGTCAGCTCGCAGATGATGGGCCAACCATTCACCGGACAGGGCCTGCACGGCTTCGACAATGTCACCGGCAAGCACTGGTCCACCTGGAACGACAGCATGAGCACCGGCCTGATGGTCAGCGAGGGCACCTGCGACGCCAGCATGGCCTGCACCTATACCGGCACCTATCACGACCCTGTCAGCAAGAAACCCGTGACCTCTCGCATGACCACCCGCTGGTCCGACAAGAGCACGGAGGTATTCGAGATGTACGCGCCCGGCCCGGATGGCAAGGAGGCCAAGATGATGGAGATTACCTACAAGAAACGTCCTTAGGCGCCGATCCGCGACAGGCACGGGGCGGTTCGCGACCGCCCCGTGCGTCGCGGGCTACTGCTCCCGCGCGGCCGCTTCGATCCTGGCGACGTCCAGCTTGTGCATGTCCAGGACGGCCTGCGTGATCCGCCCAACCAGCGCTTCATCGCCCGAGGTCATCATCTCGTCCAGCCCTTGCGGCGAAATCTGCCAGGACAGCCCGAAGCGATCCTTGCACCAACCGCACTGCTCGGACTCAGGCACCGACGACAGCTGCGCCCAGTAGCGGTCGATTTCGGCCTGATCGCGGCAGGTGACCAGAAACGAGATGGCTTCGTTGAAGGCAAAGCCGTGCGGATGGCCGCTGTCCATCGCCGCCATCCAGGTATCGCCCAGGCGGAAGTCGGAGAACATGACCGTGCCGGCGCGATCGTTGGCGCTGTCCTCCGTGTAGCGGGCCATCTGCCCGGCTTCGGAATCGTCGAACACCGAACGATAGAATTTCGCAGCCTCTTCGGCCTTCCCGTACACCTCGCCGGTGAACATCAATACCGGCACGATACGCGGGCGCGGGGGTGCGCCAGGCGGACTGAGCATCAGTTGCCAGGACAGGCCGTAGCGATCCTGCACCCAGCCGTAGTGCTCGCTGAAGGGATACGCATCCAGCGGCATCAATGCCTGCCCGCCGTCGATGAGCCTGGCCCACATCGCATCCAGTTGCTCACGCGCCTGCCCGTCACGCGCGGGATCGAAATGGACCAGGAAGGAAGTCGAGGGATTGAACGTGAACACGGGACCGGCGCTGATCGCCATGAACGGCTGGCCGGCCAGGGTGAACGAGACCACGTCGCAGTCGCCGGAGGGCGTATCGCGCAACCGGACGATGGAGTCGACCTGCGAATCGGGAAACAGCGAGCAGTAGAACGCGGCGGCTTCGCGGGCCTGGGTGTCGAACCACAGATGCGGGGTGATGGGTTTCACGAGGGACATGCGGAAGCTCCTGCGGGATTGAGGGTGTAATCAACCGACGAACGGGGCCGCCTGAAATCGACACCCTTCCACATCTCCCGTAAAGCCGCTGTTGCCATCCAGGCGGTCCCGACAGCAGGATCGGGCTATCGTGTGGGGCCCGCGTCCGCTCTCCCTGCCTTCTCACATGCAACGATTTTCCGCTTCCCGCGCCCCCCATCCCCGCCGCGTCCCGCGCCGGACGGCGACACCCTCCGCTCCGATGCGTTCCGGCAGGGAGGACCATCGGTGAACGACGCATCGCCTCCCGGCCCCCGGATTTGGGTGGACGCCGACGCCTGCCCCGGGCCGGTCAAGGAGATACTGTTCCGCGCGGCCGAACGCGCACAGGTCCAGGTGACCCTGGTCGCCAACCAGTGGCTGCGCACCCCATCTTCCCGGTACATCCGCGCGCTGCAGGTGCAGGGAGGCTTCGACGTGGCCGACGACGCCATCGCCGAACGCGCGCGTACCGGCGATCTCGTGGTCACCCAGGACATTCCGCTGGCGGCGCGGGTGCTGGCCAATGGTGCGCAGGCGATCAACCCGCGCGGCGACCGCTACACCGCCGACAACATCGCCGAACGGCTCTCCATGCGGAACTTCATGGACGAACTGCGCGGCGCCGGCGTACAGACGGGCGGGCCGGCCGCCTTCAATGCCCGTGATCGGCAGGCCTTCGCCAACCAGCTGGATCGCTGGCTGGCAACGCGGCGCTGAGCTTCGCGAAAATGCCCCTGCCCGACCTCGAACTGCGTCCGTTCATCCATCTGCTGCTGCACGTGCTGGTGCCCGTCGCCACCGCGCGCCTGTTCTGGCCGAAGGAATGGAAGCGCGCCGCCGCCTGGATGCTGGCCGGCTGGATCATCGATCTGGATCACCTGCTGGCCGATCCGATCTACGCGCCCGGGCGGTGCAGCCTGGGATTCCATCCGCTGCACACCTGGCCAGCGATGCTGCTCTACGGTGCGCTGGTGGTCCCGCGCCGGACCCGTTGGTTCGGTGTCGGCCTGCTCATCCACATCGCGCTGGATGGACTGGACTGCCTGATGATGTAGCGACCCGCATCGCCCGATGGGCAAGCAAGAGGCCGCATCCGGGGATTGAGGGCGCGCCTGCGCCCTCTCCCGCCCGACAGTCAACGCTGATCGGACTTGCGCGGTTCCGGCTGCGGTGCCGCCGGGGTCTGCCCGGTCGCACCGGAGCCATGATTGACCAGGTGCTGGGGCTTGCCCTTCAGGCGCCGCGGCTCGTCATTGCGCTGTGGCGCCGCCGACAGATCGCGTTTGGCGCATTTGCAGTACTTCTGACCACCGATGATTTCGCACTTGTAGACCTCGTCCACCGCGCAGGAAGCGGGCGGCGGATTGATCGGACCGCCGGCCAGGGCGGCGCCGGCCAGCAGCAACAGGCTGGCAAAGGAGGTGGAGCGGATGATGAACTTGCGCATGGGGTGTCTCCTCGAATAGGGGTGGTGCAGGCCACCACTGGCCTGCATTTCCTCTACCGGCAAACACGCCCGCCGGGCGTCATCGGATTTCACCGCCCGTCGCAGGAGCGTCCGGAAGGCCGCTCGACGGCGGCTCTCCGTCCCTCACATGTTGCGTCGGTACTCGCCGCCCACGTCGTACAGGGCGTGGCTGATCTGGCCCAGGCTATGGGTCTTGACCGCCTCGACCAGCGCGACGAACACATTGCGCCTGTCCCGCGCCGCCTTCTGCAGATAGGCCAGGCCATGGCCGTCGTGCGCGTCGGCCTCGGCATGTTCCTCCAGCGCGGTGGAATGCGCGTGGTCGGTCTCGCCCTCCGGCGCCAGGCCGTTGCGCGAGGACTGCCAGGCGCGCACGTTGGTGATCTGCTGGCCCTTCTCTTCCTCGGTCGAGCGGATCAGCTCGATCTCGGTGGCGATCTCGCCGCCGTGTTCCTTCGGCAGGAAGGTGTTCACACCCACCAGCGGCAGGCTGCCGTCGTGCTTCTTGTGCTCGTAGTACAACGATTCTTCCTGGATCTTGCCGCGCTGGTACATGGTGTCCATCGCGCCGAGCACGCCGCCGCGCTCGCTGATCGCCTCGAACTCCTTGTAGACCGCTTCCTCGACGATGTCGGTCAGGTACTCGACCGCGAAGCTGCCCTGCCACGGGTTCTCATTGAAGTTGAGGCCCAGCTCCTTGTTGATGATCATCTGGATCGCGACCGCGCGGCGCACGCTTTCCTCGGTCGGCGTGGTGATCGCCTCGTCGTAGGCATTGGTGTGCAGGCTGTTGCAGTTGTCGAACAGCGCGTACAGCGCCTGCAGCGTGGTGCGGATGTCGTTGAACTGGATTTCCTGGGCATGCAGCGAACGGCCCGAGGTCTGGATGTGGTACTTCATCATCTGGCTGCGCTCGTTGGCGCCATAGCGCTCGCGCATCGCGCGCGCCCAGATGCGCCGCGCGACGCGGCCGATCACGGTGTATTCCGGATCCATGCCGTTGCTGAAGAAGAACGACAGGTTCGGAGCGAAGTCGTCGATCTTCATCCCACGCGCCAGGTAGTACTCGACGATGGTGAAACCGTTGGACAGGGTGAAGGCCAGCTGCGATATCGGGTTCGCTCCCGCCTCGGCGATGTGGTAGCCGGAAATCGACACCGAGTAGAAGTTGCGCACGCCGTTGTCGACGAAGTACTGCTGGATGTCGCCCATCATGCGCAGGGCGAACTCGGTGCTGAAGATGCAGGTGTTCTGCGCCTGGTCTTCCTTGAGGATGTCGGCCTGCACGGTGCCGCGCACGGTCTTCAGGGTCTCGGCCTTGATCCGCGCGTAGGTGTCCGCGTCCACCAGTTGATCGCCGGTCACGCCCAGCAGGCCCAGGCCGAGTCCGTCGTTGCCGGCCGGCAGTTCGCCGGAATAGCGCGGACGCTCGCGGCCGGCGAACAGTTCGTCCAGCTTCTTCTGCGCAGCCGCCCAGCGATCGGCATCGGCCTTCAGGTACTTCTCCACCTGCTGGTCGACGGCGGTGTTCATGAACATCGCCAGGATGATCGGTGCCGGACCGTTGATGGTCATCGATACCGAGGTGGTCGGCGCGCACAGGTCGAAGCCGGAGTACAGCTTCTTCATGTCATCCAGCGTGGGAATGTTGACGCCGGAGTTGCCGATCTTGCCGTAGATGTCCGGACGCGGCGCCGGATCCTCGCCATACAGCGTCACGCTGTCGAAGGCGGTGGACAGGCGCGCGGCCGGCTGGCCCAGGCTCAGGTAGTGGAAGCGACGGTTGGTCCGCTCCGGCGTGCCCTCGCCGGCGAACATGCGGATCGGATCCTCGCCGGTGCGGCGATACGGATACACGCCTCCCGTGTAGGGATAACTGCCCGGCAGGTTTTCTTTCTGCAGGAAAGTCAGCAGCTCACCCCAGCCGCGGAACTTCGGCGCGGCGATCTTGGGAATCTTCTGGTGGCTGAGCGACTCGCGGTAGTTCTCGATGCGGATGGTCTTGCCGCGTACCTCGTACTCGTTGACCTCGTCGGTCGCCGCCTTCAGCCGCGCCGGCCACTCGCGCAGCAACTTCAATGCTTCGCTGGACAGCGACTGCACGGCGTCCTGGTAGCGCTGGCGCAGGGTCAGCAGGGAGCGGTCGACTTGACCTGCCCCCTCCCCCGCCAGCGGGGGAGGGTTGGGGTGGGAGCCGGCGTCACCCGTCTTGCCCCCATCCGCCCTTCGGGCACCTTCCCCCGCAAGCGGGGGAAGGAGATCTTCGGCGGCATACAGATCCAGCGCCTTGGGGAGTGCCGGGTCGTCAAGATCCCGCAACGACTGCCAGTACGACTGCGCGCGGCTGGCGGTTTCGGCTTCGCTCTCGATGCGGCGGTTGATGCCGCGGCCCTGCTCTGCGATCTCGGCCAGGTAGCGCACGCGCGCACCGGGAATCAGCACGGTCGCGCGCGGTTCCTTCAATTCGGTGTCGATCTCCGGCGTCCACTTCTCCGCCGGCAGGTGCAGCTTGTCGCGCAGCAGGCGGCACAGGTTGGCGAACATCCAGCTGATGCCCGGATCGTTGAACTGGCTGGCGATGGTCGGATACACCGGCACATCTGCGTCCGGAGTCTGGAACGCCACCCGGTTGCGCTTCCACTGCTTGCGCACGTCGCGCAGCGCGTCCTCGGCGCCGCGCTTGTCGTACTTGTTCAGCACCACCAGTTCGGCGAAGTCGAGCATGTCGATCTTCTCCAACTGGCTGGCCGCGCCGTAGTCGCTGGTCATCACGTACATCGGGAAATCGACCAGGTCGACGATTTCCGAGTCGCTCTGGCCGATGCCGGCGGTCTCGACGATGATCAGATCGAAGCCCAGCGACTTCAGGTAGGCGATGCAGTCCTTCAGCACCGCGTTGGTCGCCACGTTCTGCCGGCGGGTCGCCATCGAACGCATGTAGATGCGTTCGCTGCGCAGCGAGTTCATGCGGATGCGGTCGCCCAGCAGCGCGCCACCGGTGCGACGGCGGGTCGGGTCGACCGAGATCACTGCCATCCGCATCTGCGGGAAGCTGGACAGGAACCGGTTCATCAGCTCGTCGGTCACCGACGACTTGCCGGCGCCGCCGGTGCCGGTGATGCCGATGACCGGCGTGCCGGGACGGGATTCGAGATTGGTGATGCGGGATTCGGTGGAGCGCGGGTTGGCCCACTGCCGGCGCAGGGCGGCGAGTTCGGTTTCGCTGAAATCACCATCCTCGATGCGGCTAAGCATGTGCCCGATGGCCGCTTCGTCACCGATGGCGGCGTGGGAATCCTGCGAATCCCGAATCCCCATTCCCGAATCCCGGGCCGCGCTCGCGCGGCCCACCACATCCTCGATCATCTCCACCAGCCCCATCTTCATGCCGTCGTTGGGGTGGTAGATGCGTTCGACGCCGTAGGCCTGAAGCTCGGCGATTTCCTCGGGGGTGATGGTGCCGCCGCCGCCGCCGAACACGCGGATGTGGCTGGCACCGCGCTCCTTGAGCATGTCGACCATGTACTTGAAGTACTCGACGTGGCCGCCCTGGTAGCTGGACAGGGCGATGCCGTCGGCATCCTCCTGCAGCGCGGCGCGGACCACGTCCTCGACGCTGCGGTTGTGGCCCAGGTGGATCACTTCGGCGCCCTGCCCCTGGATCAGGCGGCGCATGATGTTGATCGCTGCGTCGTGGCCATCGAACAGGCTGGCCGCGGTAACGAAACGCAGCGGTGATGCATCCGCGCGTGCTGCAGGAAGTTGGGAAGCCGGTGTGCTCATTCGCGCCCTCACTCGCGTATTGCATGCATTAGAGGCGGAATTGTAGCGCGCGGCGGAGTTCGGCCCCATGACGCCTTTGGTCGAAGCACCCTACGCCGCCGTCTGGCGCGGCGGCGCAGCCCGGGTCGGGTGCCTGTTCAGGCGAATCCGTAAGGCAGGTCCGGCGTGGACACGACGCGCTGCCCCACCGCGCGTCCGTCCAGGTAGGACATCGCCGCGGCAATGACGCCGGGATCGGTGAGGATGCGGTTGTGTCCGAGCCCGGTGGTGCTCAGCAGGCGCGCCTCCGGCCAGTAGCGCGCATAGCGCTCGCCTTCGGACCAGGGCACTTCGCGGTCTTCCAGGTCATGGACGATCAGCGCGGGACTGGCGATGCGGGGCGCATTGAGGTGCGCCTGGAATCCTTCCACCGCCATGCCGGTCAGCGACTCGAATTCGTCGAACAGGCGCGCCGAAAGATGCGCGGCGAGACCGACGAAACCACCGAAGCGCTGCGCCGCGGCGATTGGATCGGCCGCCGGCGCGATCAGGATCGCGCGCTCCGCCCGCAATCCGCGCGCGAGCGCGATCATGGCGGCCGCGCCGCCGAGGGAATGCGCCACCAGCGCCTGCACGCCGCCGAAGCGTTCGGCGAAACGGTGCAGGACGTCGGCGAACATCGGCAGCGTCGCCCGGTAGCCGCTGCTGCGGCCATGCGCGATCTGGTCCAGCGCCACCACCGCGTAGCCGGCCTGGCGCAATGGTTCCACCCATGGCAGCAGTTGCAGCGCATAGCCCGACCAGCCATGCGCCAGCAGCGCGATGGGCTGGCGCTGGGGATCTCCCCAGGCATACCAGGTGAGCCGCTCGCGGCCGTGCGCGAAGGTGTGGACGCTGGCACCCCAGGTATCGCTGCGGCGTGCGCGCTCGCGGCCGCCGGGCATCGGCGTGCCGAACAGGCGGAAGGCATGCTGGAGCGTGGCTTCCGGCATCAGCCAACTGCCCAGGGCGAAGGCGGAGCGCAACGGCAGCAGGCGGACATTTTTACGAACGATCGTGCTTTTTTGTAGCGAAACGACGGCGGCCATGGGGGACTCTCCGGATCAGGCGGCGTAGGAGGCGAACAGGTGATCGAGCGCCCGCCGGGCCAGGGCTTCGGCCTGGGCGGGGTCGTACAGCCGGGCGTTGTGCAGCCCTTCGGTGATGGCGAACAACTGGAACGAGACCAGTACAGGATCGGTGTCGGCGGCGAACTCGCCGCTGTCGATGCACATCTGCGCGGCCTTGGCGACGACGGCGCGCCACTCGGTCAGCCAGGCGATCACGCGCTCGCGCATCATTCCGGGGCGTGCGTCGTATTCGTTGGCGGCGCCGAGAATCACGCAACCATCGGGATTGGCCCGCACCCAGGCGAACCAGCCGTCCATGATCGCGCGCAGCCGCGCCTGTCCACGCGGCTGCCGCAGCGCGGGCGCCATCACCGCCTCGCCGAAGCGGCGCGCGGTCCAGTCGAGCACGGTGAGCTGCAGATCCTCGCGGGAGCCGAAGTGCGCGAACACGCCGCTCTTGGACATGCCCGCGGCCTGCGCCAGCTCGCCGATGGACAGGCCTTCCAGGCCCTGCCGGCAGGCGATGGCATACGCCCGCTCGACGATCATCTCGCGGGTGGCCGTGCCCTTGCTGGTGGCGGCGCACAGATTCATGGCGGCGAAAATAGCACGATCGTTCGAATCTGTCAGCCGGCCTGGCGAAGGCACGAAAACGGGATCCCGTCCACAAACTGCCCCCGGCCGGCCGTATGGATTAGAATGCCCGCCTGCGACGACCACGGCGAGCCGGAAACGTCGCTTTTTTATTTTTCGAACAAGCGGTTAGCCAAAGCCACCCGGCGTAGCCCGCGGCCCCACGCCGCACCGGAGTCCCAGATGATCTTCGAAACCCTCGACACGTCCGGCCATGAGCAGGTCGTCTTCTGCCACAACCCCGACGCCGGCCTGAAGGCCATCATCGCGGTTCACAGCACGGTCCTGGGTCCGGCCTTGGGCGGGGTGCGCATGCGCCCCTACGCCGACAGCCAGGCGGCGCTGACCGACGCGCTCCGGCTCAGCCGCACCATGACCTACAAGAACGCCCTCGCCGGCCTCAACGTCGGCGGCGGCAAGGCCGTGATCATCGGCGACAGCACCGCCGACAAGACCGAGGTGCTGTTCCGCTCGTTCGGCCGCTATGTCGACTCGCTGGGCGGCCGCTACATCACCGCCGAGGACGTGGGCACCGACGTCAACGACATGGAGAACGTCTACCGCGAGACCGAATACGTGGTCGGCGTGCACCAGGTCCACGGCGGCTCGGGCGATCCCGCCCCGTTCACCGCCTACGGCGCGCTGCAGGGCCTGATGGCCACCCTCAACCGCAAGTTCGGCAACGAGGAAATCGGCAAGTACAGCTTCGCCGTGCAGGGCCTGGGCCATATCGGCATGGAGTTCGTCAAACTGCTGAAGGAACGCGGCGCCAAGCTGTTCGTCACCGATCTCAATCCCAAGCTGGTGGAGTACGCGGTGGAGGAATACGGCGCCGAGGCGGTCAAGCCGGACGAAATCTACGATCTGCCGGTGGACGTGTTCTCGCCGTGCGCGCTGGAATACGCAATCAACGCCGAGACCCTGCCGCGCCTGAAGGCCAAGGTCATCTGCGGCACCGCCAACAACCAGATGTCGCACGTCACCGGCGTGGAAGCCGCCAAGCGCGGCATCCTGTACGCGCCGGACTACGCGGTGAACGCCGGCGGCGTCATCAACGTGTCGCTGGAAATCGACGGCTACAACCGCGAGCGCGCGATGCGGATGATGCGCACCATCTACCACACCGTCGGCAAGATCTTCGATCTGGCCGAACGCGAGAACCTCGCGCCGCAGTACGCCGCCGACCGCATCGCCGAGGCGCGCATCGCCGCCATCGGCAAGCTCAAGCTGCCGCTGGGCCGGACCGCACCACGCTTCATGGGGCATCTGCGCGGAGAGCGTTGATCGCCAACACCCACAGGCCGCAATAGGAGGGAGGACCGAATGCGACCCGTTTCAATCGCTGCTTTTCCGCTTGGCGAGGAAATCGACGCGCTGCGCGACGCCGTGCGCCGGTTCGCGGATGCCGAGATAGCTCCGCGCGCCGCGCAGATCGACCACGACAACGTGTTCCCGCAGGACCTGTGGCCCAAGCTGGGCGAAATGGGCCTGTTGGGCATGACCGTGGACGAGGCCTTCGGCGGCAGCGGCATGAGCTACCTGGCGCACCTGGTGGCGATGGAGGAAATCTCGCGCGCGTCCGGTTCGGTCGGCCTGAGCTATGGCGCGCACTCGAACCTGTGCGTTTCCAACCTGTTCCTCAACGGCAGCGACGCCCAGCGCCGCAAGTACCTGCCGAAGCTGTGCACCGGCGAATGGAAGGGCGCGCTGGCGATGAGCGAACCCGGCGCCGGCTCCGACGTGGTCGGCTCGATGGGCTGCCGCGCCGAACTGCGCGACGGCGTGTGGGTCGCCAACGGCAACAAGATGTGGATCACCAACGGACCGGAAGCCGACGTGCTGCTGGTCTACATGCGCACCGCCGGCAAGGAGGCGGGCAGCAAGTGCATGACCGCCTTCATCGTCGAGCGCGGCATGAAGGGTTTCTCAACCGCGCAGAAGCTGGACAAGCTGGGCATGCGCGGCAGCAACACCTGCGAACTGGTGTTCGAGAACTGCGAGATTCCCGCCGGGAACGTGCTGGGCGAAGTCCACCAGGGCGTGCGCGTGCTGATGAGCGGCCTCAACACCGAGCGGCTGGTGCTGACCGGTGGTCCGATTGGGCTGATGCAGGCGGCCATGGACATCACCCTGCCCTACGTGCGCGAACGCCGCCAGTTCGATTCGCCGATCGGCACTTTCGGCCTGATGCAGGGCAAGCTGGCCGACATGTACACCGCGCTGCAGTCCAGCCGCGCCTTCGCCTATCAGGTCGCCCGCGACTACGATGCCGGCACCGGCTCGCGCGCCGCCGCGGCCGGCTGCCTGCTGCATGCCTCCGAGGCCGCGGTGCAGGTCACCCTGGAGGCCATCCAGGCGCTGGGCGGCAACGGTTACATCAACGAGTTCGACACCGGCCGCCTGCTCCGCGACGCAAAGCTCTACGCCATCGGCGCCGGCACCAACGAAATCAGGCGCATGCTGATCGGCCGCGAACTGTTCGACGGCCGCGCCTGAACAGGCATTCCACCGCCGCCTGGTCCGCCAGGCGGCATCCCCCTGTCCGAACGGCCGATTGCTGCACCGCACCGCGAGCGGGATAATCCGGCCATCCCTACACGAGGTTCCGTTTCATGTCCGATATCGTCATCGCCGCCGCCAAGCGCACCGCCATCGGTTCCTTCATGGGCCAGTTCACCGGCGTGCCGACCCCGACCCTGGGCGCGGCGACCATCCGCGCGGCGCTGGAGCAGGCCGGCGTCCCCGCCGCCGACGTCTCCGAGGTCATCATGGGCTGCGTGCTGCCGGCCAACCTGGGCCAGGCACCCGCGCGCCAGGCCTCGCTGGCCGCGGGCCTGCCGACCGACGTCGGCTGCACCACCATCAACAAGGTCTGCGGTTCGGGCATGAAGGCGATCATGCTGGGCCACGATCTGATCAAGGCCGGTTCGGCCAGCATCGTGGTCGCCGGCGGCATGGAGTCGATGACCAACGCCCCGCACATGATCCCGAACTCGCGGGCCGGCAACCGCTTCGGCAGCTTCCAGGCGGTCGACCACATGGCCTGGGACGGCCTGACCAATCCGTATGACGGCCAGGCCATGGGCGTGTTCGCCGAAGCCACCGCCGCCAAGTACGGCTTCACCCGCGAGGAACAGGACGCCTACTCGACCGAATCGGTCAAGCGCGCGCAGGCCGCCCAGCAGTCCGGTGCCTTCGACGCCGAGATCGTTCCGGTCAAGGTCGCCACCCGCAAGGGCGAGATCGAGGTCGGCACCGACGAACAACCCGGCAAGTCCGACCTGGCCAAGATCCCGACCCTCAAGCCGGCGTTCAAGAAGGACGGCACCGTCACCGCGGCCAGCTCGTCCAGCATTTCCGACGGCGCCGCCGCCACCGTCCTGCTGACCGCCGAGGAAGCCGCCAGGCGCGGCCTGCAGCCGCTGGCGAAAATCGTCGGCCACGCCACCTTCTCGCAGCAGCCGGAGTGGTTCACCACCTCTCCGGTCAGCGCGATCGACAAGCTGCTCAAGCAGGTCGGCTGGACCGTGGACCAGGTGGATCTGTTCGAAGTCAACGAAGCCTTCGCGGTGGTCGCGATGGCACCGATCAAGGATCTCGGTATTCCGCACGCCAAGCTCAACGTCAACGGCGGCGCCTGTGCGCTGGGCCATCCGATCGGCGCTTCCGGTGCCCGCCTGGTGGTCACCCTGATCAACGCGCTGCGCCAGCGCGGCGGCAAGCGCGGCGTGGCGTCGCTGTGCATCGGCGGCGGCGAAGCCACCGCGATCGCGGTGGAAATCGTCTGAGCCATCCCCCTGCCCGGGCGGTCGCGGTATCCCCCGGATACCCGGCCGCTTGCCTTTTTGGCGGTTCGATGGGTGCTTTAACGAAGGTTTGACAAAAATAACCAGCGGACCGCTTGACAGGCGTAACTGGCTTGTCATCATGTTGCAGGCGCGCAATAGCGCGTTGCCTAACTAACGACGAGGAAATGCAACATGACCATGAACAAGGCTCTGATCGCGCTGGCTCTGGGTTTCGCCCTGGCTGCGTGCTCGAACCAGGAACAGGCTGCTGACGCCGCTGCCGACGCCAACGCCGCTGCGACCGAAGCCCAGGCTGCTGCCGACGCCGCCGCCCAGGCCGGCACCGCGACCGCCGACGCCGCCCAGCAGTCGGCCGACGCCGCTGCCACC
>NZ_JADHDV010000035.1 GCF_016820515.1 Pseudoxanthomonas beigongshangi
CGTCTACGAAAGCGGGGGCGTACCACTCAATGTTCGCGTTATCAGAATGAAAATAGGAGTTTTCTTATGTGCTAGGCGCGAAAACAAGCCATATGTTCGACCCGCAGATTCTTGAGGTGAAGGATCTGAACGGTGGCGTATGAAAACATTCGCCATTACTGATGTTTGGGTGACTTATGGAGAAGTGCGATGTGTGAGCTGACAAGCAAAGAAATCGATGCCGTTAACGGCGGCGTTCGTGCCCTCACCACCAGCATTGTAGCCAACGTGATTTACGACGGGATCAAGGCTGCGGGTGGCGCGCTGAAAGAGCACTACGGCCGTCAGAACACGGCGGTTCGCGATGATCCCTCTGGGCGAGGTCGCGCCCTGCTGTAAGGAAGTCGGCGTCCGCACCCGCGGGTGCGGACGCTTTAACGGGGGCATGTTGGTTGCATAGACGGGATATGAAATTTTTGCTGTTTGGGTCGCTTGCAAGCTTCCTTTCAGCAGCAATGGTGGCCTATCTGCTTTTTCGCTACTTCGGCCTCTCCGCATCGATGGATGCTGTTCCGAAAACACATGGCGATGTGGCTCTATTTATACTGACCAGTGTCATTGCAGCTCCCGCTCTAGAGACGATGCTGCTTGCCTGGCTATTCAGTGCATTGGTCAAAGCAAGGTTTGGCGCAATGAGTGCTGCAGTCATCTGTGTAATTGCATTTGCTGCCGCGCACGCCATGCGGGAGCCCTATCAAATGCTTGTCGTCCTGATTCCTGGCGCTGTTTTCATGCTCCCCTTTACCCGGGTGGGAGAAAGGGGCATCAAGCGCTGCGTATTGCTTTCTATGGGTGTACATGCGTTGCACAACGCATATGCCGTAGTTGCATTCCTGGTCAACTGACCGTGGGGTTCACGGCAGGTCCTGCTTAACCGTTTCTGCAATGACTGCCTGGAAGCTGGCGAGGTCGCGCCATGCGGTTGCTTTAGTGATGAGTCCCTCTCCGTCGGGTCGGACCTTGGTCTGCAGGCGCTCCATCCACCAGCGTTCTACCCAAGCGGAGCTGAGGTCCGACATGGGCATTTCCAGCGCGCGCTGGAATACCCGCTCCAAGCGATTGATGTACTTATCCGCGCCTTTCAGTTCGCTGCGAGCCCATGGGCTGTAATGGTCGCTTGGGAACACCGCGAGGGTCATCTTGGGCATCACGGGATTGGCGATGCTGGGCAGCCCGGTCTGGATGTACTCCGCGATGACTTTGCGGGCAATATCCCGGGCTTGGTCGAGGGTCAAGTGTCCGGAGCAGCAAATCGCGTACCTATGCGTTCCTGAGCTCGTAGGCGCGCTCCCTGGGCTGGGTCGTCGCTACGATACGCTTGGCGGAGTCTTTGGCTGCCCTGTTGCTGTTGACGGGCGCTTGCTGTGGTGTGTACGACGCCGTTTGGATGCTTTGCAGGCGTTCGTGCACCTGGTGCGTGGAAAGATGGCTGTGCTGCGGTCCAAGTGCCACGCCGCCCAAGGCATTTCATAAGCCACCCCTAGGCCGGAATCCTCCCCAGCCTAACTCCCCGGCCAGCGCCCACAAAAAAACCGCCTCGTGGGCGGCCTTGCCTAACGCTTTGATTCCTAAAACCTGCATGGTGGCTATGGGTGGACTCGAACCACCGACCCCAGCATTATGAGTGCTGTGCTCTAACCGGCTGAGCTACATAGCCGTGCAGGAACCGCACATTTTTCCGGTTCGGGGGGCGGCTGTCAATCCGGTCGGGCCGGCTTGTCGGCGCGGGCCGGCCGTGGCAGAGTCGGGGACAGTAGATTTCAGGAGTCCGCATCGTGATCGATCCGGACGGCTACCGACCCAACGTCGGCATTGTGTTGATGCGCCCGGATGGCCGGGTGTTCTGGGCGCGAAGGGTGCGCCGGGACGGCTGGCAGTTCCCGCAGGGCGGGATGAACACGGACGAGACGCCGGTCGAGGCCATGTACCGCGAGTTGCACGAAGAAACCGGCCTGTTGCCCGAACATGTGGAAGTGTTGGGGGCCACGCCCGGCTGGCTGCGCTATCGGCTGCCGCCCCGCGCCATCCGCCACCACGAACGCCAGGTCTGCATCGGCCAGAAGCAGGTCTGGTTCCTGCTACGGCTGGTCGGAGACGAGGCGCACCTGCGCCTGGACGCCACCGACACCCCCGAGTTCGACCATTGGCGCTGGGTGGATTTCTGGTACCCCATCGAGCACGTGGTGATGTTCAAGCGCGGCGTTTACGCCCGGGCGCTGGGACATCTGGCGTCCTATGCCCGCAGCGTGGTCGGGACCCTGGCGCTGCCGCCACAGCGGTCGGAACGGTTGGGGGAAGGCCACAGCCGGCCGCGTCCACGAAGCCGGCCCAAGCGTAAACAGGGCCAGGGCGCCGGCGACGCCAAGAATTGACAATCATTCTCATTCGCGGTCAAATGTGCCTCGAGCCACTCCGGCCCGCACATTGACCTCGCCGCCGTGTACGTCTGCATCTGCAACGGAGTCACCGACCACCAGATCCGCGAAGCCGCCGCCAACGGCGTGCGCACGGTGGCCGAACTGACCATGCGGACCGGCTGCGGCGCCACCTGCGGCAGTTGCCTGGACATGGCCGGCGGCCTGCTGGATGCGCATCACGCCCGCGCCGAGCGCGAGTTCAAGCTTCCGATTCTCGGACTGTCACAGGCCGCCTGATCGCGGCGCTTTGCACGCCTTGCCGACCGGCAGCGCGTGCTTCCTCCCCACGAGATGAGCACGATTCGCGTTCCGTCATGGCGCGGAACGACGCGCTAGCATGCGCCCGGTCCAACACCCCACGGGAGCCACGCCATGAAGGGCGACGCCAAGGTCATCGAATTCCTCAACAAGGCGCTCTACAACGAGCTGACCGCGATCAACCAGTACTTCCTGCACGCCAAGATGCTGAAGAACTGGGGTCTGAAGGAACTGGCCGAACACGAGTACAAGGAATCCATCGACGAGATGAAGCACGCCGACAAGCTGGCCGAGCGCATCCTGTTCCTGGACGGGCTGCCGAACTTCCAGGCGCTCGGCAAGCTGCGCATCGGCGAGAATCCGCGCGAATTGCTCGAATGCGATCTGGCGCTGGAGATGGAAGGCCTGCCGCTGCTGCGCGATGCGATCAAGTACTGCGAAGACCAGGGTGACTACGTCAGCCGACAGTTGTTCGCCGACATCCTGGATTCGGAAGAGGAACACGTCGACTGGCTGGAAACCCAGCTGTCGCTGATCGAGCGCATCGGCGAACCGAATTACCTGTTGACCATGCTCGAGGACTGAGCCGAGCCGGCAATCGGCGTCGGCGTCCTGCCCAGCTGCTGTGTGGCGTAACCCAGCAGCGCCATGCGCGCACGCGCGTATTCGGCGATGACCAGCGCCACCGCCACCGCGGGGCGATCCAGCCGGGCCGCGCGCGCGCCCAGTTCGACCCGTTTGGCCGCCGCCGACAGCGCCATCGCACCGACGTTGGCGCTGGATGATTTCAGGGTGTGCGCGGCATCGCGCATCGCATCCAGATCCGGCGTCGCGGCCGCCTTCTCCAGCGCGGCGATCAGGCGCGGCGCATCCTCCAGGAACAGGCTGATGATGCGCACGGTTTCATCACCGGCGATCTCGCGCAGTTCCTCCAGCATGCTGTGGTCCAGCACCGGGAAGGTCGGCGTCGCCGCGCGCGCGGCGGCGTCGTTTGGCGGTGCCTGCTGTGCGGCGGGCTCCGTGGCGCGCGGCGCGGCGATCGCGACATACCCGGGCAGCCAGCGCTGCAGGCAGGCTTCCAGTTGCTCGCGGGTGACCGGTTTGGCCAGGTAGTCGTCCATGCCGGCATCCAGGCAGCGCTGGCGATCGCCGGCCATCGCGTTGGCGGTCATCGCCACGATCGGCAGCCGGCGCTGCGCGCCCAGTTCGTTCTCGTGCGTGCGCCAGCGGCGGGTGGCGCTGTAGCCGTCCAGCACCGGCATCTGGCAATCCATGAACACCAGATCGAAGGGCTCGATCATCATCCGCTGCAGCGCCAGTTCGCCGTTGGCTTCCGACTCGCTGCGGAAACCCAGCGCGGCCAGCAGTTTCTGCGCCACCAGCAGGTTGACCGGGTTGTCCTCGACCAGCAGCAGGCGCGCTTCGGCGGGTGGCGCCGCGGTTTTTCCGGCCGCGTCCGTGTCCGTGCCGGCATCGGTGCCCGGATCCTGGTTCGCCGCGTCCGCGGAGGTTGCCACCGTATCGAACACCGGGGCGGGCGGCGTGTCCGTCGCGGTATCCACCGCTTCGAAAATGTCACCGATCACCACCGGCGGCAGCGCCGGATCCGCGTCGGTGGCGGTATGTCCGGTCAAGGCCGCGCGCAGCGCCGAATCCGGCGCCTGGCGCGACAACAGAGTGCTGTCGCCGCGCAGTTCTTCCGGGACCGACTCATCGCCGTACAGCCAGATCAGGCGAACCGGCGCGGCGCCGGCCGGGCGCCGGGCGAGGGTGCGGTGCAGGGCGCGGGCGGTGCTGCGGATGCCGCCGGCATCGGCGACCACGGCGACGAAATCGTCACCGCGGTTTTCGCTGACGGTGCGCAGGCGTTCCAGTGCTTCCTGGGTGGTTTCCACCGCGTTGACCTGCATGCCCCAGTTGGTGAGCAGCAGGCCAAGCCGCTGGCGCAGGCGGCTGTCCGGGGACACCACCAGCACGCGGCCCTGATCGAAGGCGTGCGGATCGCGCATCTTCATGTCGCCGATGACCTTGGTCAGCGGCGCCTCGAACCAGAAGGTCGAACCACGGCCGGGTTCGGACACCAGATCGATGCGCCCGCCCATCAGTTCGACGATGCGCTTGCAGATGGCCAGGCCCAGGCCGGTCCCGCCATACAGCCGGGTGGTGGAGGCGTCGGCCTGGGTGAAGGAACGGAACAACCGCGCCTGCGCCTCGGCGGGAATGCCGATGCCGGTGTCGCGGACTTCGAAACGCAGCAGGTGCTGGGCCGAGGTTTCCCCCAGCCGGCGCACGGCCAGGGTGACGCCGCCGCGTTCGGTGAACTTGATGGCATTGCCGATCAGGTTGCTCAGAACCTGCCGCAACCGCACCGGATCGCCGCGCACCGGCAGGCGCACCGTCGGATCCAGTTGCAGGCTCAGGCGCAGGCCCTTGTTCTCGGCCGGACGCTGCATCAGCTGCAGCACGCCGTCGAGCAGTTCGCGCAGGTTGAACGCGGTGATTTCCAGATCGAGCTTGTTCGCTTCCAGCTTGGAGTAGTCGAGGATGTCGTCGACGATGCGCAGCAACTGGTGCGAGGAGGCGCTGGCGGTGTTGAGCATCTCGCGGTGATCCGGTGCCAGCGGCGCGCGCGCCAGCATGTCCAGCATCGGCACGATGCCGTTGAGTGGGGTGCGGATCTCGTGGCTCATCGTGGCGAGGAATTCGCCCTTGGCCAGCACCGCCGACTCGGCCGCCTGCTTGGCCTGCAGCAGTTCCTGTTCCAGCTGGTCGTGCCGCTGCAGATCCCGGCGCAGGGCGTTGCGTTCGGATTCGGCGATGGCCGCGCGCGCTTCGGCGCCGGTCAGCTGGCGATGGGCGGTGCGCGCGTTGAAGGCGGCGAAACTGCCGCACAGCACGGCGACCGCGCCGGCGGCCAGCGCCGCCTGCCACCACGGGCCGGCGACGCCCGCGTAGGGCAGGACCAGGAACACCAGCGCGGCCACGCCCGCGAGCAGGGCCAGCCAGGGGGCGACCGGGGCGGGTCGCTGCGCGGGCATGCCTACAGCACCGCGTTGTGGAAATCGAAGCCGAGTTCGCTGCCGACGGCCTGCACCAGATTGCCCTGGATGAAGTCCACGCCGCCCATCCACATCGCGGCGGCCGCTTGCGGATCCTCGATCTGCTGGCCGATGACCTGCAGGCCGGCGCGATGCGCCTGGTCGATGATGCCGCGCAGCTCGTCGCGCAGCTTCGGATCGGTATGGGCGCCGGCATAGCGGCTGGCTACCCGCAGGTAGCCCAGCGGCAACTGGGTCAGCAAGGCGTCGGCTTCGCGCCCGGGCTCGAACTGGCTCAGGCAGAACTGCACGCCGCTGGGCATCAGCTGGTGGCAGAAATCGCGCAGGGTCACGGTGTGGATCAGCGCGTCGGCCATGCGCAGGTCGATGACCAGCGAGGTCCCTTCGATGCCGCGTTCGGCCAGGGTATCCAGCAGCCACTGCGCATGCGATTCGCGCGCCAGCGTGCGCGGTGACTGCGAGACGAACAGGCGCAGCGACGGTCCCTGCGACTGGCGCTCGGCCAGCACGTACAACGCGTGTTCCAGCACCCAGTGATCGATCTGGGCGATGCCGCCGGCCGATTCGGCCGCCGGGATCACCTGCGAGGCGGGCAGCAGCGAACCGTCGGGCTGGCGCATGCGCAGCAGCACCTGGTACTGCGCCTGATCGCTGCCGGCGACCGCGACGATCGGCTGGTAGGCCAGCTCGAAGCGGCCATCCTCCAGCGAGATCTTCGGCGCATCCTCGATGACCTGGGTCGGGGTGTAGCCGGCCAGGTTGTTGCCCTTCAGGCGTGCCTGCAGCACCGCGCGTTCGGTGGCCTCCAGCGCGCTGCCGGCGTCGGCGAAGCCGATCGATAACGGCGTGTAGCCGATGGAGCTGCGCAGGTTGAGGGTCTCGCCCGCGCCGATCGGGAACGGATTGAGGGTCAGCCCGTCGCGCAGGCGCGCGGCCTGCGTTTCCAGGGCGGACTCGTCCAGGCTGGCGGCCAGCGACAGGAAGCTGTTGTCGTTCAGCCGCGCGACCGGGTGGGGCGCGGCCACTTCCGCCAGGCGACGCCCGGCCTGGTTCATCAACTGCTCGAACGCCGCGTAGCCATAGCGCTCGCGCAGGCTCAGCGCGCTGCCCACCTCGATGAAGAACAGGCCGCCGCCGGAGGCCGATTGCACCGCCGCGCCTACCTGCTGCAGCAGGTAGGTGCGCGTCGGCAGGCCGGTCTCGGTGTTGATGGTGGCGCGCGCAAGCGATGGCGCGACGCGCTGGCGCGCGCGCTGGATGCGGTTGGAAACCGCCGCGATCAGGTGGCGCGGCCGGATCGGCTTGTTGAGGAAATCGTCGGCGCCGCTTTCCAGCACTTCGAACTGGCGTTCCGGATCCGGGTCCCCGGTCAGGAACACGATCGGCAGGTGCAGGTACTCGGGCTGCTGGCGGATCAGCATCGTCAGGTTCATGCCGTCGCGACCGGGCATGTGCAGATCCATCAGCACCAGATCCGGTTTGAACCGCTCCATCGCATCGAGCACGCCGTCGGACTGCATCTGTACTTCGGCCTGCATGCCGGCGCCGTGCAGCACGCTCTGGGCGAACAGCGCCTGGCCACGATCATCCTCGACGATGAGCACCCGGTAGGGGCTTTCCTGGGTGTCGCCGGTACGGCTGGAAGCCGCCGGTACGGCACCGCCGGCATCGTTGCCCGGCACCGGCGGCACGTCGCCGGTCGCGGGCGGCGGAGAGGATGCGGTCATCGCGGACATACCTCCTTTCAGCGGCACCGGCGCGGGCGCGTCGGCCGTCCAGCGCCGCCAGTAGCCCGGCGGCGGGGTTTCGGCCCGCAGACGGGAGCGCGAAGGCTCATCCTGCCGGCGGGATGTGGCGTCAGTGGCAGACATCAGGCTTCCCCAAGCATGTGCCGCATTATGCGATGAAGTTCACGACCCGGCACAGGCGTTCCGGAGCATCCGGTTTTCCGCGTCAAGGGGTCGGCATTCGAGGATCAGACGTACCGAGCAGCCGTTTCAGGCCACGGCTGACGCGACGCCAGACCCACCACACCGCCAGCGCCAGCACGATCGATATGCCGACCACCAGGGTCAGGGCGATCCAGGGATGGGCAAAGGCCAGCGCCAGGCCGCCCACCACCACCGCGTCCTCGGTGACCGAGGCGGCCCAATTGCTGACCGGCTCGGGCGAGGTGTTCATCAGCGCGCGCGAACCGCTCTTCAGCACGTGGCTGGTCAGGGCGATGCCGGCGCCGGCGGCGAGCGCGCCACCGCCGAGCTGTCCGTCCGGCGAGAGCGTGGCGGCGGCCAGGAAGGCGCCCGCCGGCACCCGCGCCAGGGTCTGCAGCAGATCCCAGCCCGAGTCCACCCCGGGAATCTTGTCCGCGAAGAATTCGGCCAGCGCCAGCGCGCCCGAGGTGCCCAGCACCCACCAGGACTGCGTGACCTGCAGGGCCGGCGGCAGATCCAGCCAGCCCAGCGCGCCGGCCAGGCCGAGGCCGAACACGGTCAGGTAGACGCGGATCCCGGCCATCCATGCCAACAGGATCCCAATTACGAAAAGATGTGCTTCGGACATCCCGGCGGTTCCCAGTAGACTCGACGGCCCTGTCGATGGTCCCGAGTATAGGCCTCCTGTCTGGCTGCTGCCTGAGCGCGGCCAGGGATTCGCTCATGTCCAGATCCCCCTTCCCGCGCTACCAGATCGTCGAACAGCGGCCCTCGCGCCGCGGACTCTGGCTGGCCGTGGCGGGACTGGCCTGGGCGGGGACGCTGGCCGGGGTCTGGTGGCTGGCCAGCTACACCGCCGCGCCCCGGCTGGGGCAGGCGAAGCAGGCGCTGGACCAGGCCCGGGACCAGGTCCGCCGGCAGCGGGCCGAACTGCAGCAACTGAGCCAGCGCGAAACCACCCTGGGCGTTTCCGATCGCATCAGCCGCACCGCCAACCAGGAACTGCAAGCCTCGCTGGCCGAGCGTGACGAGGAAATCGCGGGACTGCGTGCGGACGTGGCGTTCTACGAGCGCCTGGTCGGGGCCACCGCCCCGCGCCGCGGCCTCAATGTGCACCTGGCCGAGTTCAGCCGCGCGCCGGGCGGCGCCTGGCAATACCAGATCACCCTGACCCAGACGCTCAACCGCGGCGCCATCAGCGAAGGCGCGATGCGCTTCGCGGTGGAGGGCGTGCGCGACGGGCAACTGGCGACGATCGGCTGGGACGAACTGCACCAGCAGTCCGGCGTGGCCGGGCAGGCCTACTCCTTCCGCTATTTCCAGCAGCTCGATGGCAGCGTGATGCTGCCCGGCGGCTTCACCCCGCAGCGGGTGAAGGTGCAACTCAGCGGCGGCGAGCGCGCGGTGGAGCAGGCGTTCGATTGGAAACTCGCGACCTCAGCCGGAGGAAAATGATCATGTTCAAGCACAAGCCCCAGCGCGATGGCCAGGCCATCGACACCCTCATCGGCCCGCAGGTCACCATCCAGGGCGATCTGATCTTCAGCGGCGGCCTGTACGTGGAAGGGCGGATCCAGGGCAAGGTGCTGGCCGCCGAAGGCGAGCGCGCGGTGCTGACGCTGGCCGAGCAGGGCAGCATCGAAGGCGAGGTGCGCGCGCCGGTGGTGATCATCAACGGCCAACTGGTCGGCAACGTGTACGCCGACGACCGGGTGGAACTGGCGTCCAAGGCGCGGGTGCACGGCAACATCCACTACCAGGTGGTGGAGATGAGCGCCGGCGCCCAGCTCACTGGCCGGCTGGTGCATGCCACGGCGCTCGCCAGCGCCGGCGAGACCGCCGAAAACCTGGTCCCCGCCCACGCCTGAACCGGTTCGCCGGCATTCAGAGCCCCCTCCGGCGGGCCGCGCTATGCTCGGCCCATGAGTGAGACTCCTCTTCCTTCACCGCCCCCGCCGGCCAGCGGGCGGCTCTGGTTCTACGCGGCCGTCGCCTTGCTGGCGCTGCTGGTCGCCTTCGGCGGCTGGGGCCTGTGGCAGGTACTGGCCGGCGGCGGACAGGCGCCCAGCGCGCATCAGTTCCAGGCCCAGAAAAAACAGGTCGAGCAACTGGAGCAGCGGGTCGCCACGCTGTCGCGCTCGGACCAGATCAGCCGCGACGCCAACCGCGACCTGCAGACCGCGCTGGCCGAGCGCGACGAGGAAATCGCCGGCCTGCGCGCCGACGTGGCCTTCTACGAGCGCTTCGTCGGCGCCACCGGCCAGCGTCGCGGCCTGGCCGTGCACGAACTCAAGCTGCAGCCGCAGACCGACCAGGCCTGGCACTTCACCGCCACCCTGACCCAGAACCTCAACCGCGGCGCGGTCAATGCCGGCCGGCTGCTGGTGTCGGTGGAAGGCACCCGCGCCGGCAAGCTGCAGCGGCTGGCCTGGTCGGACCTGCGCCAGCAGGCCGATGCGCCGGGCCTGCCGTATTCGTTCAAGTATTTCCAGCAGGTCGAGGGCGACCTGGTCCTGCCCGCCGATTTCGAGCCGGTCCGGGTGACCGCGCGGCTGGTGCCGCAGAACGGCGCTGCGGTGGAACAATCGTTCACCTGGGCCGCCGCCAGCGGCCGCGAGGGCACCGGCGCTTCCGGCTTGAAGTGAGTCCCCCCAACCCCCATCCTGATCGCCATGGACAACCTCGTTTCCCTGCCCTCGGCGGCGCCGGACTACCAGTCACTCGAGCGCCCGCTGAACTTCAGCCACGCCGCGGCCGCCAAGGTCCGCGAGCTTATCGATGAGGAAGGCAACGCCGGACTGGCGCTGCGCGTCTACATCCAGGGCGGTGGCTGCTCCGGCTTCCAGTACGGTTTCGAGTTCGACGAGAACCGCGCCGAGGACGATCTGGCGGTGGACACCGACGGCGTGACCCTGCTGGTGGATCCGCTGAGCCTGCAATACCTGATGGGCGCCGAGGTGGACTACAGCGAGAGCCTGCAGGGCGCGCAGTTCGTCATCCGCAATCCCAACGCCAAGACCACCTGCGGCTGCGGCAGCAGTTTCAGCATGTGACACCCGCTCACCCCGTGGGCACCGATTCCAGCACCGCCTCCGCGTTGACCGGTTTCGCCTTCGCGGGCGAGCCGCTGGATCGCGCCGACAAGCTGCGCGACGACCCCGACACCCTGTTCCGCCTGTGGCCGGGCGCGCGCGTGATCGTGCTGACCCGCGAGGGTGAAGCGTTCGCCGATACGGCCGGACAACTGGCGGCGCCTACCGGCGAAGCGCTCGGCGGTGGTCCCGGCACGGCGATCTTCCTTGGCCTGCGCGGCGAGACCGCGTGGTTCGCGGTCGAGGCGGACAGCGTGCCGTTCGAAGCCGCGCAACGCGTGGACCTGCGCCGCGCGGCGGCGGTCTGGCCGGCGTTCGAGGCTGGCGTGTTCGCGCTGGCGCGGGCGATGTTCTACTGGCGTTCGCGCAACCGCTTCTGCGGCCTGTGCGGCGGCGAGGTGGAGTTCCGCCGCGCCGGTTACCAGGGCCGTTGCCTGCAATGCGACGCGGACCATTACCCGCGCGTGGACCCGGCGGTGATCGTCGCGGTCAGCGATGGCGAACGCCTGCTGCTGGGCCGCCAATCGTCCTGGCCGGCGCGCCGCTATTCGGTGATCGCCGGTTTCGTCGAACCCGGTGAAACCCTGGAACAGACGGTGGCGCGCGAAGTGCTGGAGGAAACCGGCGTGCGCGTGCGCGGCTGCCGCTACCTGGGCGCGCAGCCGTGGCCGTTCCCCGGCGCGCTGATGCTGGGCTTCGCCGCCGACGCCGACCCGGACATGCCACGGGTGGACGACGAACTGGAAGACGCGCGCTGGTTCACCTTCGATGAAATCGACGCGGCCCGCGAACGCCGCGAGGGCGACGGCGACGAGGGCCTGCTGCTGTCGCCGCGGATTTCCATCGCACGCTCGCTGATCGATCACTGGCATGCCGGGATGCTCGCGCGTCGGCGCTCCTGAGCGGCTGTCGTAGATCCTCTAACCGCAATCGCTTCTCAACAGCCGAATGGCTGATCAATCCCCCGTCACCCGCTAACGCGGGTGTCCGCCCCCTTTTTCAGACGCCTTTCAACAGCCGAATGGCTGGTCAAGGGGGCTATCACAAGGGTCACCCACTCTAGGGAAACCCCGCTTTTCCTCCCCCTTTGCAAAAGGGGGACCGAGGGGGATTTGCTCCAGGCGCAGCCGGGCGCGCCCCCAGACCCGACATTAACGAAGCGGCAGGCTAGAATCCGGGGGAAGGAGGAACCGAATGTCCATCACCCTGGTCGCCGTGGTCGTCGCGCTGGTACTCGGGCACGTCGCGCCGTCACTGGTCACGTCGGTCCGTCAGTTCCATTGGTACGGACACTGGCTGCGCTGGCTCGACGAACGCTTCCCCGGAGACGGTTTCTGGCGCGGGCGCTACGGCATTGCGCTGGCGCTGGTGCCGCCGCTGCTGCTGGTCGGGTTGTTCCAGTGGGTGTTGCACGAGCCGCTGTTGGGCCTGGTCGGGCTGTTGTTCTCTGTGCTGGTGCTGGTCTACGCGTGGGGTCCGCGCGATCTCGACGTGGACGTGGAAGCGATCATCGATGCGCACGAGCCGGCCGCGCGTCGCGAGGCGATTGCCCGCCTGTGGCCGGATGGCGAGACCGTGGCCGCCGATGGCCCGGCCTTGGTGGAAGCCGTGTTCCGCAACGCGCTGCGGCGCTGGTTCGGCGTGCTGTTCTGGTTCCTGTTGCTCGGACCGATCGGCGCGCTGCTGTACCGGCTGGTCGCACTGACCGCCGAAGGCGAGTTCCAGCGCGCGCTGCCGCACGACACCCGCGAGGGCGCGCGCGCGCTGCTGTCCGTGCTGGAATGGCCGGTCGCCCAGCTGATGACCCTGGCGATGGCCCTGGTCGGCAACTTCGATACCGTCTTCCAGGCCTGGCGCGAGGCGCACGGCAACAGCCTGCAACTGCGGACCGGATTCCTCGGCCACGCCGCGCGCGCGAGCGTGCGCAGCGAACTGGCGGAAGAGGCCGAGGATTACGCGGAGGAAGGCATGGTCCAGGCCATGCGCGAACTGCCCGAACTGCGCGACGCCATGAGCCTGGTCTGGCGCATCCTGCTGGTCTGGATGGCGGTGCTGGCCGTATTCGTCATCGGCGGCTGGGTCAGCTAAACCCGTAGGAGCGACGTCAGTCGCGACCGTGATCCCGAACGAAAGACCGGTCGAAAAAACAATCATGTGGGAGCGACGTAAGTCGCGATATCCCGACGATATCGGAATGACAAGACAGCGCGTGGTTTTGCCAAGGGGGAAGTAGGCAGCGGTACTTCAAGGTTCGAAGCTTCGCGACTTACGTCGCTCCCACAAGGGGGGATTGGATCAACCCGGGGCCAGCAGGGTGAAGGGAAACCAGGGCAGGTTGCGGGCTATCCGCGCCACCTGAAAGGGTGGGCGCCGAAATCGGGGAACGCGCCGCAGCGCGCCCATGTCCATCCGCCAAAGCGGCTTTGGATCAACCCGGGGCCAGCAGGGTGAAGGGATACCAAGGCAAATTGCGGGCTATCCGCGCCACCTGAAAGGGTGGGCGCCGAAATCGGGGAACGCGCCGCAGCGCGCCCATGTCCATCCGCCAAAGCGGCTTTGGATCAACCCGGGGCCAGCAGGGTGAAGGGATACCAAGGCAAATTGCGGGCTATCCGCGCCACCTGAAAGGGTGGGCGCCGAAATCGGGGAACGCGCCGCAGCGCGTCCATGTCCATCCGCCAAAGCGGCTTTGGATCAACCCGGGGCCAGCAGGGTGAAGGGATACCAAGGCAAATTGCGAGCTATCCAATACGTTGGCAGCACCACCAGCCACACCTTCGGTTCCATGATCACGCGCATCAGCGGTTCCAGCGCGCGTGGCCGCCAGCCCTGCGAATGGGCCACCAGCAGCGGCACCATCGGCAGCACCAGCATCGCCAGCGGGTTCATGCCGAAGGCGCGGACGATGTCGCCGTGCACCAGCGCGTGCAGTGCGCGGGTCAGGCCGCAGCCGATGCAGTAGAAGCCGGTCAGCTCGCGGAAGATGCAGGGCAGGAACGGATTGCCCTCGACGTTCGGATCGAAATGCAGCAGCAGCCAGACGCCGGCGGGGATCAGCAGCGCGATCCCCGCCAGCGCGGTCCATTGCAGCGGTTTCAGGGCAATGGACACCGGAACTTACTGCTGCTGCTGGATCTGTTCCATCATCTGCATGTACTGCGCCATGCCACCGGTGGCCAGGACGTAGATGTTGAGCAGCAGGCCGATGATCGCCAGCGCGGTGGCGACCCAGCACCAGGTCTTGGCGTTGTTGGAAGCGCGGCGCGCGCCTTCCAGGTCGCCCTGGTTCAACTTGCTGTTGACCTGGCTGGAGAACACGATGGCGACGATGCCGACCAGGCCCAGCGGGCAGCACAGGCAGGTCGCCAGCACGGTCGAGATAATCGACCAGGCCAGATGATTGGGGATGTTGGCGGGAGCCTGTTGCGGCAACGGGGGAACGGCACTCATCGGAGTCTCCTTGCAGTGATGAAGCGGGGTGGTCGGACCCTAGTCTAACGTCTGTACCCGCGATTCGTATGCGCGCCGTGAAGGTTCGATGGGGTCAGGCGTCGTCGCCACGCAGTCCGCGCACGATCACCTCCAGGCTCTCGGCGGTCGCGGTCGTTCCGTCCACCGGCGGCGCGGCCACCACCTCCACGTGGGCATGGAAACGACGCGGTACCCGCATCCGGCCCAGCCGGCTGTCGCGGCGGCTCCACATGCTGCTCCACATGCCCTTCAGCGCCATCGGCACCACCGGCACCGGCCGCCGTTCCAGGATCTTCTCCACCCCCGACTTGAACGGCGCGATGCCGCCGTCGCGGGTCAGCGCGCCCTCCGGGAAGATGCCGACGATCTCGCCCTCGGCCAGGGCCTGGTCGATTTCCTCGAATGCGCGCCGCATCAGTTCCGGATCCTCCTTGGCCCCGGCGATCGGGATGGCCTTGGCGGTGCGGAAGATCCAGCTCATCACCGGGATGTTGAAGATCTTGTAGTACATGACGAAGCGCACCGGCCTCGGGATGCTGGCCGCCAGCAGCAGCGCATCCATGTAGCTGACGTGGTTGCAGACCAGCAGTGCCGGGCCTTCGTCGGGCACGTGCTTCTCGATGCCGTGCAGGCGCAGCCGGTACAGGAAGCGCACCAGCACCCAGCTCAGGAAGCGCATCAGGAATTCGGGCACCAGGGTGAAGATCCAGATCGCCACCACGGCGTTGGCAATGGCCAGCACCAGGAACACCTGCGGGATGGTCAGCCCCGGCAGCGGGATGCGGAATCCGCCCAGCGCCAGTTCCTTCATCTGCAGGGCGATGCCCAGCACCGCCGCCAGCACGATGTAACCGGCGTTCTGGATGTTCATGCCGGCGATGACCCGGGCCAGTTCCTGCTTCGGCGTGCGGCTCTGGATCAGCGCGAACAGCGGCACCACGAAGAAGCCGGTGAACAGGCCGATGCCGATCAGGTCGATGACGATGCGCCAGCTGCCGGGCTGCTGCAGGAATGCCGATACCGACAAACCGGCGACCGGCGCCACGCCGCTGCGGGCGAAATACAGATCCAGCAGGAACGCGCTCATGCCGAACGCGCCCAGCGGCACCAGGCCGATTTCCACGGTGCGTGCGGAAAGGCGTTCGCACAACAGCGAACCCACGCCGGTGCCGATCGAGAACAGCGCCAACGGGAACACGTACCAGGTGCCGATGCCCAGGTTCAGATCGGCGTAGGTGGGGATGTTGCCGGTCAGCACGGTGCCGAAGAACCAGAACCAGGACACGCCCAGCACCGAGTTGCGCACCGCGACCTGCTTCTTGGCCAGGCGCAGCACCGTGCGCGATTCGGTCAGCGGGTTCCAGTTGATCTTCAGTTCCGGCGCCCCCGCGTCGGCGCGCGGAATCAGCCGGCTGACCAGGTTGCCGGTGATGGCAAGCAGGATGATGGCGACCGCGGCCACGGTCGGGCCATGGCTGCCGGCCAGGTTGAAGATCAGGCCGCCGAAGATCATGCCGATCAGGATCGACAGCGAGGTGCCCATCTCGACCAGACCGTTGCCGCCGGTCAGTTCCTCGGGTTTGAGCACCGAGGGCAGGATGGAGTACTTGACCGGGCCGAACAGGGTCGATTGCAGGCCGGTGCAGAACAGCGCGGTCAACAGGACGATCAGATCCTGGGTGAGGAAGCCGATTGCGGCCAGCGACATGATCACGATTTCCATCGTCGTCGTGATCCGGATCAGCTTCGATTTCTCCAGCTTCTCCGCGATCTGGCCAGCGGTGGCCGAGAACAGGAAGTAGGGCAGGATGAAGATGGCCGGCGCCAGGTTGGTGTACAGCGTCTTGTCCTGCGCACTGACGCTCATGAAACCCAGCAGGCCGATGATCGCCTGGCGGTAGACGTTGTCGTTGAACGCGCCCAGCGACTGGACCAGGAAGAACGGCAGGAAGCGCCGCTGTTTCAACAAGACGAACTGGCTGTGGCTGGACATGCGCCCTCCGTGGGTTGCGCGCAGCCTAGCAGAACGATGGGGGCATCCGGTTTACCGGGGGCGTCTTTCCGAGGGGGCTTGGGAGAGATGCTTTCAGACGCCCCGCGCAAATCCCCCGTCACCCGCTGCGCGGGTGCCCGCCCCTTTTTCGCTTTCAATAGCCGAATGGCTGGTCAAGGGGGCATTCACGTCCCCGGCAGTGGGAGACACCGGGAAGGTGTGCACATTTTCAATAGAAGAGCATCCCCATGTAGTGATGACGGAAGATCCGGAATACCTCCCCCTTTGAAAAAGGGGGACTGAGGGGGATTTGCGGAGCTCGCTCCGCTGCCTTTCCCGTGCGCGAAAAGAGCGTTCGCTGCCGGAGCTCCCGGCAGCCGAGCAAGCTCGGCTCTACGCGGTGGGTTTTTCGCGTGCGATTGCGCGCCAGCCGATGTCATTGCGATGGAACTCCCCATCNGTGGGTTTTTCGCGTGCGATTGCGCGCCAGCCGATGTCATTGCGATGGAACTCCCCATCCCAGCCGATGCGTTCGACACCGGCATAGGCATTGCGCTGCGCGTCGCCGACGCTGTCGCCGAGCGCGGCCACGCACAGCACGCGGCCGCCGCTGGTCAGCACTTCGCCGTTGTTGCCGGGGCGGGTGCCGGCGTGGAAAACCTTGGCCGGGCCGAGATCCGCGTCCAGGCCGTGGATGGCGTCGCCGGTCTTCGGCGTTTCCGGATAGTTCGCCGCCGCCATCACCACGCCCAGCGATGGACGCGGATCCCAGTCCGCCTCGGTGGCGTCCAGGCGGCCGTCGATGGCCGCTTCCACCAGATCCACCAGATCCGAGCGCAGGCGCAGCATCACCGGCTGGGTTTCCGGATCGCCGAAGCGCACGTTGAACTCGATCACCTTCGGCGCGCCATTGCCGTCGATCATCAGCCCGGCATACAGGAAGCCGGTGAACGGCACGCCGTCGGCGATCATGCCCTGCACGGTCGGATTGACCACTTCCCGCATCACCCGATCGTGCACTTCCGGCGTCACCACCGGTGCCGGTGAATACGCGCCCATGCCGCCGGTGTTGGGACCGGTGTCGCCGTCGCCGACCCGCTTGTGATCCTGCGAGGTCGCCATCGGCAGCGCGGTGCGGCCGTCGACCATGCTGATGAAGCTGGCTTCCTCGCCATCGAGGAATTCCTCCACCACCACCCGCGCGCCGGCCGCGCCGAACGCGTTGCCGGCCAGCATGTCCTGGATGGCGGCCTCGGCCTCGGCCAGGGTCATCGCCACGATCACGCCCTTGCCCGCGGCCAGGCCGTCGGCCTTGATCACGATCGGCGCACCCTTCTCGCGCACGTAGGCCAATGCCGGCGCGGTCTCGGTGAATACCGCGTAGTGCGCGGTGGGAATGCCGTGGCGGGCGAGGAAATCCTTGGCGAACGCCTTGCTGCCTTCCAGCTGCGCGGCGGCGGCGGTGGGTCCGAAGATGCGCAGGCCCTCGCTGCGGAAACGATCCACCACGCCTGCCACCAGTGGCGCTTCGGGGCCGACCACGGTCAGGGCCACGCCTTCCTGTTTCACCAGTTCGACCAGGCGATCGATTTCGGTCGCACCCACGGCGACGTTGCGGCACTTGTCCTCGCGTGCGGTGCCGGCGTTGCCGGGAGCGACCAGCACTTCGGCCACGCGCGGCGACTGCGCGATCTTCCAGGCCAGCGCGTGTTCGCGGCCGCCGGAACCGATGACGAGGATCTTCATGGCTGTCTACTCCGAAATGCGTGTGGACCCGCGGCGCGGATCAAGGAAAGGAAGGGGAATCGTGGCGCGCTCACGCCTCGGCGCCCAGGCGCGCGGCGGTCAGCCTGACGAAGGCCGGATCCAGCTCGCTGCCGACATAGCACCGGCCGCTGCGCAGCGCGGCCACGCCGGTGGTGCCGGAACCGTTGAAGGGATCGAAGATGCGATCGCCCGGATCGGTCGAAGCCTCGATGCAGCGCAGCAGCAGTTCCACCGGTTTCTGGGTGGGATGGCGGCCGTGGCTCTTCTCGCCCTTGGCCGGCGCGGGCAGGCGCCACACCGACTTCATCTGCTTGTCGCCGTTCTCCGCCTTCATCTTCCGGTAGTGGAAGCGATGCCTGCTCTTCTCCGTCTTCGCCGCCCAGATCAGGGTCTCGGTGGAATGGGTGAAGGTGCGGCAGGCCAGGTTGGGCGGCGGATTGGGTTTTTCCCAGGTGATGTCGTTGAGCAGCTTCATGCCCAACTGCTGCATGGCGAAGCCGACCGAATGGATCACGTGGTGGGTGCCGGACACCCACAGGGTGCCGTCCGCTTTCAGCGCGGCCTGGCAGCGCTGCAGCCAGGCCAGGTTGAACTCGTGGTTGTAGGCCGGGCCCTGGCTGCGATCCCATGCGCCCTTGTCGACCTTGACCATTTTCCCGCCATGGCAGGTGACGCCGCCGTTGGAGAGGAAATACGGCGGGTCGGCGAAGATCATGTCGAAGAAGCCATCCGGATGGCGTTCGATGATCCGGTCCAGAAGTTCCAGGCAGTTGGCGCGGTACAGCAGCGCGCGACCGTCGGCATCGGCCCAGGCGAGCCGGTTGGGCGAGGTCGGGCTTGCGGCCAGCGTGCCCAGCCCCAGCGCGTCGGCCAGGGCGGGGGAGGTGGCGGCAGGCTGCGCGCGGGCCGGCACGATCAGTGCCGGAAGTGGCGCACGCCCGTGAACACCATGGCCAGGCCATGCTCGTCGGCGGCGGCGATGACTTCACTGTCGCGCATCGAGCCGCCCGGCTGGATCACCGCCTTGATGCCGGCTTCGGCGGCGGCGTCGATGCCGTCGCGGAACGGGAAGAACGCATCCGAGGCCATCACCGAGCCTTCCACCTGCAGGTTCGCGTCGGCGGCCTTGATGCCGGCGATGCGCGCCGAGTAAACCCGGCTCATCTGGCCGGCACCGACACCTATCGTGCGGTTGTCCTTGGCGTAGACGATCGCGTTGGACTTGACGTACTTGGCCACCCGCCAGGCAAACAGCAGGTCGCGCAGCTCGGCCTCGGTCGGCGCGCGCTGGCTGACCACCTTCAGCTCGTCCGCGCTCATGCCGCGGTTGTCGGAGGACTGCAGCAGCAGGCCGGAGCCGATGCGCTTGCTGTCGTAGTTGTTGAGGCCGGCGCCCAGCGGGATGCGCAGCACCCGCACGTTGGCCTTCTTCTTCGCGTAGTCCAGCGCGCCTTCCTCGTAGTCCGGCGCGATCAGCACTTCGACGAACTGGCGATCCAGGATGACCTTGGCGGTGGCCGCGTCGAGGGTGCGGTTGAAGGCGATGATGCCGCCGAACGCGCTGGTGGGATCGGTCGCATAGGCCAGTTCGTAGGCATCGCCGCAGGCCACCCCGACCGCCACGCCGCACGGATTGGCGTGCTTGACGATCACGCAGGCCGGCGCGTCGAACTGACGCACGCATTCCCACGCCGAATCGGCGTCGGCCAGGTTGTTGAAGCTCAGTTCCTTGCCCTGCAACTGCTGGAAGGTCGCCAGCGTGCCCGGCACCGGGCCCAGGTCGCGGTAGAACGCACCGGATTGGTGCGGGTTCTCGCCGTAGCGCAGATCCATCACCTTCACGAAGGTGGAATTCATCTGCGCCGGGAACTCGCTGCGCGCCGGCACCACCGCCGAAGCGTCGGTGACCGCGGACAGGTAGTTGCTGATCGCCGCATCGTACTGGGCCACGCGGTTGAACGCGGCCACCGACAGGGCGAAGCGGGTCCGCGCCGACAGGCTGCCGTCGTGTTCGTCCAGTTCGCGCACCAGATCGGCGTATTGCGCCGGATCGGTGGCGACCGCGACATGGGCGAAATTCTTGGCCGCCGCGCGCAGCATCGCCGGGCCGCCGATGTCGATGTTCTCCACCGCCTCGTCCAGGGTGCAGTCGGCGCGCGCGGTGACTTTCTCGAACGGATACAGGTTCAGCACCAGCAGGTCGATCGCGCCGATGCCGTGCTGCGCCATCACCGCGTCGTCGGTGCCGCGACGGCCCAGCAGGCCGCCGTGGACCTTGGGATGCAGGGTCTTGACCCGTCCGTCCATGATTTCGGGAAAGCCGGTGACGTCGGAGACGTCGCGCACGGCCAGGCCGGCGTCACGCAGGGCCTTGGCGGTCCCGCCGGTGGACAGCAGTTCCACGTTGCGCGCGGCCAGGGCCTGCGCCAGTTCGATGAGGCCGGTTTTGTCGGAAACGGAAAGCAGTGCCCGGCGGACGGGCAGGCGTTGGTCGGTCATGGGGAGATGCGGCGGGAGGACCGCGGAATTATAGCCTCCCGGGCGGGTCGCTTCCCCCGTGGACGGGGCTGATCAGGCCGCGATCGGCGTGATCCTGCGTGATCGGGCGCGCTCAGGCCAGCCCGTAGTCCTTCAGCTTCTTGCGCAGGGTGGCGCGGTGGATGCCGAGCAGGGCTGCGGCCCGGCTCTGGTTGCCCTCGCAGTGGTTCAGGACTTCCACGAACAGGGGAATCTCCATTTCCCGCAGGACAATCTCGTACACGTCGTCGGCGTCGCAGCCGTCCAGATCACGCAGATAGCGGCGCACCGACTGGGCGACATGCTCGCGCAGCGGCGGACGGGGCGAACGGGGATTGTCTTGGCGGGTGGAAGCTGCGTTCACACGGGTTCCCGGAAGCGGAGGACGAAGCGCCCGCCTTGTGGTTGTGTTCTGCGGCGGGGGAGGGAGTCTAGCGCCAGTCGTGCGTCCGTGCACCCCGTTCGTCGCGGGAACGCGTGTTGGCGGCGCCGATCAGCGGAAGTCGAAGGAAAACGCGACCACGTTGGCACTTGGTTCGCGGA
This sequence comes from Pseudoxanthomonas beigongshangi, assembly GCF_016820515.1. Lineage (GTDB taxonomy): Bacteria > Pseudomonadota > Gammaproteobacteria > Xanthomonadales > Xanthomonadaceae > Pseudoxanthomonas_A > Pseudoxanthomonas_A beigongshangi. The sequence continues at coordinate 21,088 of NZ_JADHDV010000035.1, forward strand.
CCCACACGGCCACCTGGGCACTCTGCCCGGGACCGATGGTCGCCAGGGCCGCGCTGTCCCTGGGCAGGTACTCGGCCGGACGCAACGCGCGCGCCCCCAGGGTGCGCCCGTCGGCATCCTTCAGCGTCAGCACCAGTACCGGCCACGACTGCGCCCAACGCGCATCGTTGCGGAAGGTCGCCTGCGCCAACAGCACGCCCGGCGCGCCGGGCACCGGACGCACGTCGCGATCGAGCATCGCGAACGCCTGCGGTTCGCGCCACGGCGGCAGCGAACAGCCCAGCGCGTTGCACAGCGACGCCAGCACCGGCCGCCAGCCGGCATCGGCGGAAAGGCGCGCGCGATCGGCCAGCAGCACCTGCAACACCAGCACCGCCGCCAGCACGATCAGTGTGGCCCATTGCCAGCGCGGCACACCGGAAGGTACGCGTGCATGCGCCTGTCCATGCAGGAAGCTGGGCGCGCGCGATGCCGGCCGCGCCGGAGCTTGGGCCGCCGGCGCGGCGGCGGGTAGCTCGACCGCGTCCGGTTCGGTGATCGCATCGGCGGAAAATTCGGAGGAATCTGAGGATTCGGATTCGGATTCGGCGATGGAGGATGCCGCCTCGACCTCGACGGCGTCGTCTTCCGCCGGCCTGGCGACGGACGCGGGTGATTCGACCGTACCGGCTTCGTCGCGGCGCAGCAGGCGCGCGAGGCTGGGGCCGCCGTCGACCGCCGCGGCATCGGGCACGGATGCGGTCGCGCGTCCGTCGTCCCGCGCGCCGGCGTCGCCCAGCGCGCCCCCGCAACGCGGGCAGTGCGCCGGGGCATGCTGCCCACGCGGGTCGGTGGCCACCAGATAGCGACAGTGCGGGCAGGCGATGAACATGCGGCCTATTCAAACATGCGGGCCGGGGCGCGCAAAGCCGGGCAGGCAGGGCCGGACCCGCGCGCATGGTTCAATCGACGCCCCCTGTCCGGAGATGGCCCGCATGTTGACCCTCACCCGCGCGTCGGCGCGCCAGCGACAGGCCGCGACGCGGCTGGAGGATGGATTCCGGGTCGAGAGCGAACTGCAGCCCTGCCTGCGCGAAGGCGTGCTGGCGCTGGGGGAAGTCCCGGTCACACCGTATTTCAAGCGCTATCCGCGCGACGACGCATCCGAAGCGATGCGGCCTGCGTCCGACGACGCGGCGATCGAACCGGAGGGAGACGTGGATGCCTATCTCGCCCATTGGCAGGGCGAACTGGCCGGCGTGATTGAACTGTCCGTGGCCTGGAATCGGTACGCGCGGGTGGACAACCTCGTGGTGGATGCGGCATGGCGGCGGCGCGGCATCGCACGCGCGCTGCTGGAACAGGCATTCCGCTGGTGCCGCGAGCGCAACCTGCCGGGCGTGATGCTGGAAACCCAAAACAACAACGTGGCCGCCTGCCGCCTGTACGTGCATTGCGGATTCCAGTTGGGTGGTTTCGATCGCGAGTTCTATCGCGGACTGGATCCCCGCAGTCGCGAGATCGCGCTGTTCTGGTATTGGCGTCCGGACTGAAGACGCGCCACGGATTTTCCGCAAGCGAGCGCTTCTGCGCGCACTTCATCGCCCTGCGAGGCATTGCGTGCGCACGCAGACAACACCGCGCAGGTGCGTGCGTGTGCGGATGAAGTGAGTCCACTAACTTTGAATCGCGTTTGATTAGTTTCAATGACAGTCAGTGATACTGTCGGTGCTCGCCCGCGACGAATGCGCGTCGCGTCAATGCCTCAAGGGGAGAGCACGCATGATCGCAAGACACCCGGGCCATCGGCCCCGCACGATTTCCTTCCGCCATGCTCATCTGTGCGCGGCGCTGGCCTGCTGCCTGGCCTCGGCCGCGCACGCACAATCGGTGACTGGCAGCATCTTCGGCCAGGCACCCGCCGCGCCCGGCACGCAAGTGGCCATCCGCAACCTCGACACCGGCGCCACCCGTACCGTCAGCGTGGACGCCAAGGGGCGCTACCGGATCTCGGATCTGCCCGATGGCCGCTACCAGGTGACCGTGCAGCGTGACGGTGCGGTGATTGGCACGCGCGAGGAGGTGCGGGTCAACATCGCCAGCGGCATCGAAGTATCTTTCGTCGGCGATGTGCGGGAGCTGGATCGCGTCGAGGTGCACGGCACCTCGGTGGCGCCGGTGGACATCTCGCAGACCGACACTCGGGTGGTGTTCACCGCCGAGGATCTCGCGCGCCTGCCTATGCCGCGCAGCGTCGGCGAGGTGGCGCTGCTGGCACCGGGCGTGGTCCGCAACAGCAGCTACGGCGTGCCCAGCTTCGGCGGCGCGGCCTCGTCGGAGAACGCGTACTACATCAACGGCTATCCAGTGACAAATCCGCTGACCTCGATCGGTTTCAGTGAGCTTCCGTTCGGCGCGATCGCGCAGCAGCAGGTGCTGACCGGCGGATACGGCGCCGAGTTCGGCCGTTCCACGGGCGGCGTCATCAACCTCGTCACCCGGCGTGGCGGCAATGAATGGAAGGGCGGGGTCTACACGATCTGGACGCCGACGGGCCTGCGTGATCGCCCGCGCGATGGCAAGTATCCGGATACCGGCCACTTCAGCGCCGACCACCCGGATCCGACGCGGCGTACCGACGGTACCTTGCAGACGAGGCGCCGCGACAACACCTCGTGGCAGACCAGCGTGGGCGCCTGGACCAGCGGTCCCCTGGTCAAGGATCGGCTGTTCGTCTACGCCGAGGCCGAGGGTATCCGCACCGACGGGCAGTCGATACGTGCGGAACGGACATCGACACCCGCGACGCTGCGCAATGGCTGGAGCGAATACCGGAACGATCTGACGCGCTGGGCCATGAAGCTGGATTGGAACATCACCGACGACCATCTGCTGGAGTTCACGGGCGTGTCGGATCTGCGCGAGAACGATTACGACTACTACGCCTATGACTATGCGACTTTCAGCCACGGCCGGATCCAGAACGGGGGCCAGGAAAGCCGCGACGACGCGCGCTTGTACGTCGGCAAGTACACCGGCTACCTGACCGAGAACATCACCGTGTCGGCGCTGTATGGACGGCAGAAAATCACCCATGAGCGTTCGCCGTTCAACTACGACCCCGACTGTCCCTTCATCAGCGCAGGCGCATCGGCGCGCGTGCCCGGCGTGGACTATCCCAGTTGCCAGAACTCGACCTCCTACCAGCGCGTGGAGGGCGAGTTCGACGAAACGCATGGTGGCCGCCTGGACGTGGGCTGGCGCGTCGGCAACCACGATCTGCGCTTCGGCTACGACCGCATGGACGCCGAATCCTTCGTCGGTTCCAGCTATCCGGGCCGCTACGGGTGGACCTATCGCCGCGCCACCAATCCCGACAGCGCGGTGGAGCCGTCCAGCGGCGTGATCGGTTCGCCCGCCAGCGCGGGCGGATACGGCACGCAGGGCTACTACGTTTTCCGGATCTACGTGGACAAGCTGGCGCGTCCGAAGGTGGAGCAGTCCGCGCAGTTCATCGAGGACCGCTGGCAGGTCAGCGATCGCTGGCTGCTCTCGCTGGGCCTGCGCAATGATCGCTTCGACAACTACACCGGCACCGGCCAGAAGTACATAAGCCAGCGCAACCAATGGGCGCCGCGACTGGGCGCCAGCTGGGATGTGCATGGCGATTCCTCGCTCAAGCTGTTCGCCAACGCCGGGCGCTACCACCTAGCCCTGCCCAACAACGTGGCCACGCGCGCGGCCTCCGGATCCCTGTACACGCGCGAATACTTCACCTACACCGGCGTCCACCCGACCACCGGTGCGCCCACCGGCCTGAATCCGATCGCCGTGGATCCGGCCTCGCGCTACCGCTGCCCGGGCGGCAACGCGGTCTCGTCCAACCTGGAATGCGGCAACGCGCCGGATCCGCGCACGGTGGCGGCGGTCGACATCAAGTCGCACTTCCAGGACGAATACATCGTCGGCCTGGAACAGGCGCTGGGCGGCGGCGCCAGCTGGGGCGCCAAGTTCACCTACCGGGATCTGCGCAGTGCCATCGACGATACCTGCACACCCGCGCTGGGCGGAGGCTGCTTCCTGTTCAATCCCGGCGTGGGCAATACCTTCTGGCAGAAGCAGGCCGACGGCAGTTTCACCCGGGTCCACTACAGCGCGGAGCAACTGGCGCTGCCCAAGCTAAAGCGCCGCTACTATGCGCTCGACCTGTTCGCGCAGCGCCGCGGCGAGAACTTCTTCGGCCGGATCGACTACACCTTCTCGCGCAACTACGGCAACACCGAAGGACAGCTGGCGTCCGACCTGGATGGCGGCAGCGGCGGGCAGAACGATGTGTCCACCACCCAGGACTGGGACCTGCCGCAACTGATGCAGGGCGCCAACGGCCGCTTGGCCAACCATCGCACCCATCAGATCAAGGCGCATGGTTCCTACCGCTTCACCCCGGAATGGCAGGTGGGCGGCAGCCTCAGCCTGTCCTCCGGCCGCCCGCGCAACTGCACCAGCATGTATCCCACGCCGGACAAGGGGCTCTATGAAGGTTCGTACTACTGGTACTGCGGACTTCCCGGCAGCGGCACCGCGCCGGATGGCCAGAAGTACGTGCCGCCCTCGGCCGACTACCGCGTTTCGCCGCGTGGTTCGCACGGGGATGCGCCCTGGCAGTTCCAGGTCAACGCCAGCGTCGCCTACACGCCGCGCTGGATGGATGGACTGACCCTCGGTGCCACGGTGGTGAACCTGTTCAACCGCCAGACGCCGGGCGCGTTCAACCCCTTCTATGCCGCCTCGCCATATCGCGGCAGCGCCGACTACAGCCAGACCTACGGACAGCCCATGCACCGGATGTCGCCGCGCTACGTGCGCCTGATGGTCCGCTACGAGTTCTGACCGGCCTGGACCGGCAACCGGATAACCATAACGCAATGCTCTCGCTCTGCCCGGCCTCGCGCCGGGCTTTTTTTTGGGGCAGTACGGGAGTCACCGGGACTTCTGGCCGGTGGCGGGGATGCGGCCTCCGGGTAAGTTGCCTTGGAGGGCAGGGACCGCGCGCGTGGCACCGGGGCGAATCGTTCGCCCAGGCGCTCCGCGACGGCGTTGCCAATGACAGGAGCCGCGAAGATGCGTCGATGTGACGATGCACCCGACCGGACACTCAGCCGGCGCGCGCTTTCAGGAACTGCTGCGCGGCCGTTTCCCAGTTCTGTCCGTCGAACGGAAACACCTTCAACGCCGACAGATCCACTTCGTCCACGCAGCGCAGGTTCACCACCCACATCGCCGGGGCGATGCGGGGATGGCTGAAGGGGCTGACGCCGCAGTGCCGGCAGAAGTAATGGGCGGCGGTCTGGGTGCCGAACCGGTAGGTGCCCAGTTCGGATTCGCCGGACAGCAGGCGGAAATGCGCGTCGTCCGTGCCATGCCAGAGCGCGCCCTTGCGCCGGCAGATCGAGCAGTTGCATTCGATGGCGACGCCCACCTCGCCGTCGAACTCGAAGGTGATGCGTCCACAATGGCAACTGCCCCGATGCGTTTGCATGCCGCTCTCCCGTGCGTGATGCCGGAAATTTCCGGTGGATTCCCGTGGCCCGGTGACGGCGGCCGCCGCTGCCGGGAAAACGCAGCCTAGGGCGGGAAACCGCCGCGGGCAAGGCGCGGCGCGGCAGCGCGACGGAGAACTGCGGTTAGCGCCGGCGCTTGCGCGGACGCTTGCCGCCGTCGCCGATCAGATCCAGCAGGCCGGTGCGTTGACGTGGCGAGAGGCTGTCGAAACGTTCCAGCAGGCGGCGCTGCTGCTCGCTGAGATCCTTGCCGTAGCCGGCACCGTCCTCGCCGACGTGCGGGTTGGGCTTGTCGATGAAGGCCGGGCCGCGGCCGGTGGCGAGGAATTCGAAACCCATGCCGGTGCGGATGGCCAGGGCGATCATGTTCTCGACCGACGGACAGGTGCCGTCGACCATTTCCCACTGGGCGATCGCGCTGCGGGTCAGGCTCAGTTCGACCGCGAGTTGTTCCTGGGTCAGACCGGCGTGTTCACGGGCCTGTCGGACCCTCAGGTACAGCTTGTTGCTCACGATGTCGGCATGGGAGGACGAAGGGGAAACCGATATAGCCGGTCCTCCATGCAAGTGAGGTCAGTAACACTGGCTCTGGCGGATTGTTAGTGATTCTAACATGGTGAAAATTACGCCACTCACATTAGTTGGCGGCGAAAGATATTCGCCTCACGCTGAGCGGCGGATGCCATCGATGCGCATCCAGTCGTCCTCGCGTTCGGCGCGCAGCGATTCGAACCACGGCGAGTAGCGCTCCAGCAGATCCGCTTCCTGCCCGTGCAGGATGCCCGACAGCGCGATGCGTCCACCCGGCGCGACACGATCGGCCAGGGTTTCGGCCAGTGCGTCGAGCGCCGAGGCCAGGATGTTGGCGACCACGATCGGATAGCGCGCCACCGGTTCGTCTTCCGGCAGGAACACCGACAGGTGATCGCCCACTTCGTTGCGCCCGGCGTTGTCGGTAGTCGCGATCAGCGCCTGTGGATCGTTGTCCACGCCCACCGCCGCCGCCGCGCCCAGCTTCAGCGCGGCCAGCGCGAGGATGCCCGAGCCGCAACCGAAATCCAGCACGGTGCGTCCGGCCAGCTCGCCGTCGCCGGCCAGGCCGTCCAGCCAGCGCAGGCACAGCGCGGTGGTCGGGTGGGTGCCGGAGCCGAATGCCAGGCCCGGATCCAGCCGCACCACCGCGGCATCGTCGGTGCGCGCTTCCTCGGGTAGTTCGTGGTTCCAGGGCACGATGAAGGTGCGTGCGCCGAATTGCATCGGCTTGAACTGATCCAGCCAGGCGCGTTCCCAGTCCTCGTCCTCGACCGTGCGGAAGGCCGCGTCGGTCCAGTCCAGGCCCGGATCGAAGGCTTCCAGCGCGGCCAGCAGGATCAGCGCATCGGTATCGGCGGGGAACAGCGCGGTCAGCACCAGCGAATGCCACAGCGGGGTCTCGCCGACGCCCGGTTCCAGGATGGCCCGCTCGTTGCCGGTATCGGCGTCGGCGTCCAGCAGGGTCACCGACAGCGCGCCCACGTCCTCCAGGGCATTCTCGTAACGCGGCTGTTCAGATTCGCGGCAGCGCAAGGTGAGCTCGAGATAGGGCATGGAAGGCGTAAAAATGCGGTTCGGGCGCGCATTGTCGCACGCGGCCCGGCAAGGCCCGGCCGCGTTGAAACCCCCCGCGCGGCCACGGATAATCGCGAGATGCCTCGCATGCTCCCCTGGGTACTCGTATGCGCCTGCGTGCTCGGCACGGCGGGTGCATGGTGGTGGGCGCAGGGCGCGCGGAATGCCGCCGCGCCGATCGTGGCGCCGGTCGCCGACGCCAGCGACGAACCGGCACCGGCCGCCCGGCCGGCGCGCCGGATCCAGGAATCCTCGCCGACCGCGTTGGCCTTCGACAGCCGGCGCGAATTCGAAACCACGCCGGATCTGTTCGTGTATGCGCAGCAGCTGGCGCTGCAGGCGCGCGCCGGCGACGCCGATGCCTGGTGGATGCTGAGCCGGGTGCACGACTACTGCGCCGGCTTCGCCAGCAACCCGGCCGGCTATGCCCGCGATACCCGCGCCATCGCGGCGCTGGATGTCTCCAACGCCGCGACCATGGCCGACGCGCGCGAGCGGGTCAGCGCGCGCTGCGCGCGTTTCATGCCCGAGGACGGGCTGTCCTCGCGCAGTGTCCACGAAGCGCGGGTGCAGGCCGCCAAGGCCGGCAGCCTGGCCGCCGAGGCCGCGCTGCTGGCCGATGGCGAACCGATGTCGGAGGACGCCGGCTACCGCAGCGCGCTGGTCGCGCGGGTCACCGCCTCCGGCGACCCGCAGGCCTTCCTGGCGCTGTCGCGGGCGATGGGCCTGGCCGCCAGCGGCGCGGAAGCCGAACTCGGTGGCGTGTCCGGTACCTGGCTGTCGGAAGTGGCCTGGCAGATCGCCGCCTGCCGACTGGGGCTGGATTGCCGTCCGCAAGGTAATCTGATGACCGCCTATTGCGCCCACGGCGGCATCTGTTCGCGGGACCCGTCGCAGGATTTCCCCGCATTCGTCGTGGACGCCGGCGTTCCGCGACAAGGTGTCGAGAACTTGAACGAGATGGTCGATAGTCTGCTGTCGGGCAGGAGAGCAATCCAATGAACCACCCATCGAACCGCAACCGGTTTTTGCCAAGGCCCCACATCTGGCTGTGGATGCTGGTGTTCGTCACCTACGCCGCCGCCGCCGCCACCGTGGTGATCAACGCCATGGACGCGCCATACCGCGATCTGCAGCGCACGCCCGCCGGCGTGCGGGCCTCGCAGGAAGATCGCGCGATCGGCGCGGCCCAGATGGTCGCGCTGTACCGCGCGCGCAGCGGCGCGCCGTTCTCGGCGCTGCCGGCCGGCACGACCCTGGAAGTCACCTGGCCGGACGGCTCCAGCGAAACCCTGCGCATCGTCGACCCGCTCTCGCCGACCGGCGTGATGCCGGTGAAGGGCACGCAGCACGAGAAGCGCTGAACCGATACCACGGCGACAGGTCATGCAAAAAGGGCGGCTCCCGCAAGGAAGCCGCCCTTTTTGCATGAACCCCGCGCTGTGGGAGCGACGTCAG
>NZ_JADHDV010000036.1 GCF_016820515.1 Pseudoxanthomonas beigongshangi
GCGCGGACTCGTCGCGCCCAAGCCCGCCACCCAGCCCGCGCCGCCCCCACCCGCGATCACCACCTCGGCCCCGGTCGCGCCGGCCCCCGCCAGCGCCACCCGCAACGCGCTCAAGCGCACCGACCTGCAGTTGCCGGTCATCGAAGACACCAAGCTGCCGCCGGAAGACTGGCTGGAACGCATCCGCCTGCGCCGGGACCTGGGCGATCGCGCCAGCGCGACCGACAGCCTGATGCGCTTCAAGCAGAACCATCCCTTCCAGAAGGTTCCCGACGATCTGAAGGAACTGCTGGGCGAATGAGTCACACCCTGGCCGCCCAGGCCTCGCACCTGCTGGAGGTCAAGCACAGCCGGTTCCTGGTCGCCGCCGCGCCGGTGACCAGCCCGGAGGATGCGTTGGCATTCCTGGCCGACGTCGCCGACCCCGCCGCCACCCACAACTGCTGGGCCTACCGGATCGGCGCCGAGTACCGCTCCAGCGACGACGGCGAACCCGCCGGCACCGCGGGACGCCCCATCCTGGCCGCGATCGACGGCCAGGGCTACGACCAGGTAATGGTGGTGGTGACCCGTTGGTACGGCGGCATCAAGCTGGGCGCCGGTGGTCTGGTCCGCGCGTACGGTGGCGCGGCCGCCGAATGCCTGCGGCTGGCCGAACGCAGGCCGCTGATCGTGATGCGGACGCTGGAACTGGCCGCGCCGTTCGAGGACCTGGGGGCCGTGCATGCCGCCCTGGCCGGATTCGGCGCGGAGAAACTGGACGAGTCCTTCGACGAACACGGTGCCCGCCTGCGCCTGCGCCTGCCGGCAGAACAGGGGGACGCCTTGAAAATCCACCTGCGCGACGCCACCCGTAACCGGGTGCGCTGGTCCGGTCCGGAGCCGGATGCCTGATCGGGATGGCTGATCCGGAAGACACCGGTCACGGGCGAATCCAATCCGGAAGAATTGTGGAAGCGGCCCGGCGCCGGACCGCTTCCACAGCGTTTCCTATGGAACCTTCATGAGTGCTGCCCAAGCGCCGGCCGACGCCGGCACCGACGATGCCCGCGCGGCCCGCCCCAAGGCCAAGCTGGGCAGCCTGCGCGCATTGTGGCCCTTCATCCGCCAGCACGCCGGCCTGTTCACCGCCTGGCTGGTCGCCCTCGCGGTCGCCTCGGCGGCCACCCTGAGCCTGCCGACCGCCTTCAAGCAGATGATCGACCAGGGCTTCGGCGCCGGCGGTGCCGGCATCAACCAGGCCTTCGGCGCGATGTTCGTGGTGGTGGTGGTGCTGGCACTGGCCAGCGCGGCGCGCTTCTATTTCGTCTCGCTGCTGGGCGAGAAGGTGGTGGCGGATCTGCGCCAGCGCCTGTACGCGCACCTGATCGGCCTGGATGCGGAATTCCACGATCGCACGCGCAGCGGCGAACTGCTCTCGCGCCTGTCCGCCGACAGTGAACTGCTGCGCAGCGTGGTCGCCAGCAGCATGTCGGTGGCCCTGCGCAGCAGCGTGACCGTGATCGGCAGCCTGGTGATGCTGTTCGTCACCAGCCCGCGCCTGGCCGGATTCGCGCTGCTGGGCATCCCGCTGGCGGTGCTGCCGATCGTGCTGGGCTCGCGCCGGCTGGGCAAAGCCTCGCGCGCCAGCCAGGACCGGGTGGCCGATGCCAACACGCTGGCCAGCGAAACCCTGGGCGCGGTGCGCACCGTGCAGTCGCACGCGCGTGAAAGCTACGAACGCGGCCGCTTCGACGCCGCGCTGTCGGTGGCGGTGGACACTTCGCGCCGGCGCATCCGCGCCCAGGCCTGGGTGACCGCGGCGGCCATCACCTTGATCTTCGGCACCATCGTGCTGGTCTTGTGGATGGGCGCGCACGACGTGGCCGAGGGCGCGATGACCGCCGGCACGCTGGCCCAGTTCGTCCTCTACGCCCTGATCGGCGGTGGTTCGGTCGGCGCGCTGGCGGAAGTCTGGAACGAGCTGCAGCGCGCGGCCGGCGGCATGGGCCGCATCGCCGAACTGTTCGAGGAAACGCCGCGCATCGCCGCGCCCGCGCGGCCGCGTGCGCTGCCCGAGCCGCTGCATGGCGAGATCCGTTTCGAGCAGGTGGTGTTCCACTACCCGTCGCGCCCGGACCTGCCCGCGCTCGATGGCTTCGACCTGACGGTGAAGCCCGGCGAGACGGTCGCGCTGGTCGGTCCGTCGGGCGCCGGCAAGAGCACCGTGTTCTCCATGCTGCTGCGCTTCCATGACGTGCAGTCCGGCGCGATCCGCGTGGACAGCGTCGATGTGCGCGAGCTGGATCCCACCGGCCTGCGCGAACAGATCGCGCTGGTTCCCCAGCAGCCAACCATCTTCGCCGCCAGCGCGGCCGACAACATCCGCTACGGTCGACTCGACGCCAGCGACGAGCAGGTACGCGCCGCCGCCGAGGCGGCCGAGGCCGACGATTTCCTGCGCGAGCTTCCCGACGGCTTCGACAGCCAATTGGGCGAACGCGGCGCGCGCCTGTCCGGCGGCCAGCAGCAGCGCATCGCGATTGCGCGCGCATTGCTGAAGGACGCGCCTATCCTGTTGCTGGACGAGGCCACCAGCGCGCTCGACGCGCAGAGCGAACGCGCCGTGCAGCATGCGCTGGAACGACTCATGCAGGGCCGCACCACCCTGGTCATCGCCCATCGCCTGGCTACCGTGCTCAAGGCCGATCGCATCGTGGTGATGGATCGCGGCCGCATCGTCGCGCAGGGCACGCACGAGGAACTGCTGGCACAGGATGGCCTGTACGCGGAACTGGCGCGCCTGCAGTTCCTCGACTGAGGATGCCATCGGTCGTGCGCCCCGATTAACATCCCGGTTCCACCGGATTCCATCGCGAAGGACCTGCCATGACCGACTGCAGCTGCGAACATCCCCTCAACGATTCCCAGTACATGGAACGGGGCGGACAGCACCTCAAGAGTTGCCCGCGCTGTTCCAGCCAGGCGGGTCGGCATGTCTTCCATCCGGTCGGCCACTTCGGCATGCGCACGATGGCCGATGGCCAGGAAATCGTGCAGTCCTGGTGTCCGGCCTGCCGCTCCAACTCCACCCCGGAAAAGCCCATCTACGCGTGCCGTTGATCACGCACGGCAGTCGAACGGCGTCGGACATGTCCACTCCCGGGCACAGGCGGCGATGAACCTGGCCCTGTTCGATTTCGACGGCACCCTCACGGTCCGCGAAATGATGCCGGACTTCATGCGCGCCGCGGTTCCGCCGGTGCGCCTGGCCGTGGGCCAGGTGGTGCTGGCACCGATGGTGCTCGGTTATCGCGCCGGCTGGGTGTCGGGCCACCGGGTGCGCGCGACCATCGTGAATTTCGGTTTCCGCCGGGTCGCCGAAAGCCGCCTGCGCGACGCCGGCAAGGCGTTTGCCGATCAGGTATTGCCCGGCGTGCTGCGCGCGGACGCAATGGAACGCCTGCACTGGCACCGCGATCGCGGCGACACCGTGGTAGTGGTGTCCGGCGGCCTGGAGGTCTACCTGTCGCACTGGTGCCAGGCACAGGGACTGGAACTGCTCTGTTCGCAGTTGGAAAGCCGCGACGGCCGGATGACCGGGCGCTATCGCGGCGCGCAGTGCGTGGGCGAGGAAAAGGCGCGCCGCATCCGCGAACGCTACGACCTGTCACGCTACGAGCGCATCCACGCCTACGGCGACACCCACGAGGATCACGCCATGCTCGGCCTGGCGCACGAGGCGTGGTACCGCGGCCAGCCCTGGCGTCGCGACTGACGGTATCCGGAAAGGGCTCGGCGGCCCCGTCGCAGCGCTTTTGTTCGACTGAACCGGTGACGGTTCACGCCGCTTCCGGCGCGGGCTCCGGCTCCGGCAACACCAGCGGCACCTTGATGCGGGCGCGGCTCGGGAACGCATGCCGCAGGATCCGCCAGGCCACCTGGCCGAACTGGCGTGGCAGCGAGCCGGTGTTGTAGTGCTGGCCATAACGCGCGCAGACTTCGCGCACTTCCACCGCCATTTCCGCGTAGCGGTTGGCCGGGATATCGGGGTAGAAATGGTGTTCGATCTGGTGGCTCAGGTTGCCCGACATCACGTTCATCCACCGGCCGCCGCCAATGTTGGAGGAACCGCGCAGCTGGCGCAGGTACCAGTGGCCACGCGATTCGTTCTTGATGCATTCCTTCGGGAAGGTCTCGGCATCGGCGGTGAAATGTCCGCAGAAGATGATCACGTAGGTCCATACGTTGCGCATGCCGTTGGCAACCAGGTTGCCCAGCAGCACCGGCAGGAAGAACGGGCCCGCCAGGGCCGGGAACACCAGGTAGTCCTTGATCAACTGGCGCGACATCTTGCGCAGCACCGGACGCGCCTTGCGTCGCAGCTGCGCGCCGGTCATCTTGCCGTGCCACCAGCGGCCCAGCTTGAGATCCTGGATGGCCACGCCCCACTGGAAATACAGCGCGAAGACGATCGCGACGAGCGGCTGCACCAGGTAGAACGGCTTCCACTTCTGCTCGGGAAAGATCCGCAGCAGGCCGTAACCGATGTCGTCGTCCAGGCCGCGGATGTTGGTGTAGGTGTGATGGCGGAAGTTGTGCGTATGCCGCCAGTTCTCGCTGGTGGCGACGATGTCCCACTCGTAGGTCCGGCCGTTGATCTGCGGGTCGCCCATCCAGTCGTACTGGCCGTGGATGACGTTGTGGCCCAGTTCCATGTTCTCCAGGATCTTGGCCCCGCCCAGCAGCAGCGCGCCGAGGATCCAGGTGGGCCAGAACAACCACGCCCAGGCCTGTCCCGCCGCCAGCAGGCCGCCCAGCAGGGCGGAAGCGAACAGCAGCGTGCGCGCGGCCACTTCGGTATAGCGGACCGCGGCGATGATGCGGCGGATGTAGCGTGCGTCGCGCTCGCCCACCGTGGCCACCGTGCGTGCGCGCAGCGCGTCCAGTTCTTCGCCGAAGCGATCCAGTTCGGTGGGGGTCAGGGCCCGGTTGCGTGCAGCGCTCATCAGAGATCCAGTTCCAGATCGGTCACGGCGCTGTTGATGCACAGCTTCAGCGCCTGGGTGGGTTCCTGCGCCAGCGCGCCGCTGGGCAGATGACGGGTGGCGCCGGTGGCCTTGCCGCAGGCGCAGGTATTGCAGATGCCCATGCGGCAGCCGGATTCGGGTTTCAGCCCGGCCTCCTCCAATGCCACCAGCAGCGATTGGCCGCGCGCCACCTGCAGGCGGCGGCCACTGCGGGTCAGATGGACTTCGACTTCGCCGCTGTCTTCGATGGCATTCGGCGGCGGGCTGAACGCCTCGGCCTGGAAGCCGGCGATGCGGCCTTCCAGCAACCGCCGCGCGGTCTCGACGAAACCGCCGGGACCGCAGGCCATCGCCCGCCGTCCGGCCAGCGCGGGAATCCGCGCGTCCAGCCAATCGCCATCAATGCGGCCGGCCTGCTCGTCGGCCTCCCGCGCGGCCTCGCCGGTCAGGCCGAGATGCACGCGGAAACGCGGATGGCGGATCGCCAATGCACGCAGCTCATCCAGGAAGCACAGCTCCTCGCGGGTGCGCGCCCAGTAAGCGAGATCCAGATCCACCGGCATGCCTTGGGCCGCCAGTTGCCGGGTCAGCGCCATCAGCGGGGTGATGCCGCTGCCGGCCGCGAGAAACAGCCAGCCGCCCTCGGGGTGCGCCGGCAGGCACAGCTCGCCGAACGCCGGACCCAGTTCGAACACTTCGCCCGCCCGGGCCTGGCCGTACAGATACTGGCTGACCCGCCCCGCCTCGATCGCCTTGACGGTGATCGCCAGCAGGCCGTCCGCGCGCGGCGGTTCGGTCAGGCTGTAGCTGCGGGTATGGCGGACGCCGCCGATGTCCACGCCCAGGTTGACGTGCTGTCCCGGCCGGAATCCGGCCCAGTGCCGGTTGGGCCTGAGCCAGAGTGTCACCGCGCCCTTCGCGGCGTCCTCGCGGGCCACCAGGCGCGCGCGCGGGCGGTCCCAGGTCCAGTTGCGGTTGAGCCTGCCGGCCCAGAAATCGAAGACATCGGGCGCGACCAGCGGGCTGATCAGCCGCCGCAGCGCACCCGATGGGCGGCGGGCGGCGGGAAGGACACGGGCGTTCATGGGGGCACTATACCGGTGTCAATACAGTCGTGTATACAACCGTATATTAATTCTTGCCGCTATGATGCCGGCCAGTCCCTTTCCATTCAGCCCCGTACGCTTCCATCCATGTCCACCTCCCTCCTCCCGCACGACGACCACGGCCCCGGCCGCAAGGCGACGATCTCCCGGGAGGACCTGCTGGCGGCGGCGCTGAAGCTGCTCGGACCGCACCGCAGCGTCTCCACCCTCAGCCTGCGCGAGGTCGCGCGCGAGGCCGGCATCGCCCCGAACAGCTTCTACCGGCAGTTCCGCGACATGGACGAACTGGCGGTGGCGCTGATCGACGTGGCCGGCAGTTCGCTGCGCAAGATCATCGGCGAGGCCCGCCAGCGCGCGGCCAGCAGTGATCGCAGCGTGGTGCGCAGTTCGGTGGAAGCCTTCATCGAACAGTTGCGCGCCGACGACAAGCTGCTGCACGTGCTGCTGCGCGAGGGCACGGTCGGTTCCGACGCCTTCAAGCAGGCGGTGGACCGTGAACTGGAATTCTTCGAGGAAGAACTGCGCATCGACCTGATCCGGCTGGCGATCCGCGACAACGCACCGCTGCACGAGCCGGCGCTCGTCTCCAAGGCCATCACCCGCCTGGTGTTCGCGATGGGCGCCACCGCGATGGATCTGCCGCCGGAAAAAGATCCGGAACTGATCGATCAGGTCTCGCAAATGGTGCGCATGATCATCACCGGCTCACGCGCCCTCGCCGCCGGCCGCTGACCTCGCCGCTCAGGGCGCGGCTCAGGGGATTATTCGGATCGGCGTGCCGACCGGCACTCGCCGCCATATCTCGTCCATTTCCGCATTGGTTACCGCGATGCAGCCATCGGTCCAGTCGCCGCGGTAACCCGGCGGCGTCGCGCCATGGATCATGATGTCGCCGCCCGGATCCACGCCACGCGCGCGTGCCTGCCGGCGATCCGCCTCGTTGGGATAGGAAACGCGCAGCGACAGGTGGAAACGGCTGCGCGGGTTGCGGTAGGTGATGCGGTAATCGCCTTCCGGCGTCTTCTCGTCGCCCTGCTGGCGCTTGTGTCCGACCGGCGCGTCGCCCAGGGCGATCCGGTAGGTGGCGATGATCCGGCCGGCCCGCAGGAGCTCCATGCGCCTTTGCGCCTTGTAGACCTGGATGGCATCGGCCCGCTGCGCGACGGGCAGCAGATCCGGCGGCTCGCCGGCTCGCGCACTGCCGATCAAGGCGAACACGGCCCATAGCAGGCATCCCGCGCAGCCGCGGAGGCTGACCGGCCACCGGTCCGTTCTGATCGATCTTTCCATTAAGGCGATGCTAGCCCAGGTCCCAACCCTGGCACGTGGCATTTCCGTTCGGTCGTTTTTTCGCGCCTTGCCGGTTGCTCCGGTACGCGCGATGTCCACCGGCATCCCCAGGCACCAGTCGAAAACTCGCGCTGGAACGGCGCTCACGGCGTGCCGCTGGCGCAATGGCTACGCGGGCAGCGCGCGGGCCAGCAGCGTGTCGGCGGCGGCGATCCCGGGCTGGCTTCCGAAGGCCCATCCGTGCCCCTGGTCCACCAGCCGGCCGGCGATGAAGGCGCTGGCGGCGGGACTGCCGGCGCGCAACAACACGGTCGCCTGCAGGACTAGTGCGAGCCGTTCGGTCAGGTTGCGCGCGCCGGCTTCGCTGGCGTGCGCCAGATCCGTCATCAGCGTCGCGACGAAGCCGTCGAAAGCCGGCTCCCTGCCCGCCACGGATTCCAGTTCGGTCGCCAGCGCCGCGCGGGTGTCCGGCTCGCGCGCCAGCGCGCGCAGGACGTCCAGGCACTGGATGTTGCCGCTGCCTTCCCAGATGGAATTGAGCGGCGCCTGCCGGTACAGCCGCGGCAGGAGGGATTCCTCCACGTAACCCGCGCCCCCCAGGCACTCCTGCGCCTCGTTGACGAAGGCGGGCGTGCGCTTGCAGATCCAGTATTTGCCGATGGCGGTGGCGATGCGGGCGAAAGCCGCCTCGCCCACATCGCGCGGCGCGCGGTCGACGGCGCGCGCCACCCGCAGCGCGAAGGCCGTGGCCGCCTCGGATTCGATCGCCAGATCCGCCAGTACGTTCGCCATCAGCGGATGGTCGACAAGCGCCTTGCCGAACGCGCGACGGTGACGCGCATGGTGCAGCGCCTGCGCCAGCGCCATGCGCATTTCCGCCGCCGAGCCGAGCATGCAGTCGAGCCGGGTGAGCATCACCATCTCGATGATGGTCGCCACGCCGCGTCCTTCCTCGCCCACCCGCCAGGCCAATGCGTTGCGGAATTCCACTTCGCTGGAGGCGTTGGACCAGTCGCCCAGCTTGTCCTTCAGGCGCACAAGCGCGAAGCCGTTGCGTTCGCCATCCGGCAGACGACGCGGCATCAGCAGACAGGTCAGCCCGCCCGGCGCCTGCGCCAGCACCAGAAAGCCATCGCACATCGGCGCGGAGAAGAACCACTTGTGCCCGACCAGCCGGTAGCCCTCGCCGTCCGGCGTCGCGGTGGTGGTGTTGGCGCGCACGTCCGAGCCGCCCTGCTTCTCGGTCATGCCCATGCCCAGGGTGATGCCCGCCTTGTCGGCCAGCGGCAGATCGCGCGGGTCGTACAGCGGCGCGGCGGCCGCTTCCGCCCAGGCCGCCAGCGCCGGTTCGCGCCGCAGTACCGGCACCGCCGCGTGGGTCATGGTCAACGGACAACTGGTGCCGGCGTCGGCCTGGTGGTGCAGATAGCTCAGCGCCGCCCTCGCCACGTGCGCGCCCGGTTGCGGGTCATGCCAGGATAGACCGGCCACGCCATGCGTCTTGGCCGCCTCCATCAGCCGGTGATAGGCCGGATGGAATTCCACCGCGTCGATGCGATGACCGAAGCGATCATGCGTGCGCAGGCGCGGGCGATCGCGGTTGGCGTCGAAACCGATGCGGTACAGCTCGTCGCCCGCCAGCGCGCCATACACGGCCAGCCGCGCCGCGAACGCCGCACCGCCTTCGCGGTCGACCGCCTCGCGCAGGGCGATGTCATCGGTCCACAGGTCGCGCGGCTCGAACGCGGGTGGCTGGTTCTCGACCCGATGGGTTTCGAAAGGCGGCAATCCGTTCATCGCGTGGACTCCATCACGGCATGCGCTTGGATTCTCCCCCAAAAGCGCGCCGGATGTGGGCGTCGGGCCCGCCGGTTCAGCCCAGGCCGGCGAGCGCCTGCAGGAACGCCGGCTGCAGCGGAAGCTTGCCGAACACGCCGTGCTGGGTACCGCTGAGCACGCGCAGCATGTGCCGGCTTCCCCATGGCAGGCGTCCCAGGGGCAGGAACGCGACATCGCGCGCATGCGCGATCCAGTCGTGCTCGGACTGGAAGATCGGCGTCAGCCAGCGGCTCCAGAACTGGTAGATGCGCACGTGCGCCTCGCGCTCGCGCTGGTAGCGCGCCAGCGCGGCCTCGACTTCGGTTTCCGCGCGCAGCGCGTCACGCAGCGCCAACGCATCCATCAGCGCCATGTTCACGCCCTGCCCGAGCTGCGGGCTCATCGAATGGGCCGCGTCACCGGCCATCACCAGCCGGCCACGCGACCATCGGGTCAGCGCGGCATCGCGGTAGCTTGCGCGCGCCAGTTGCACCGGCTCCACCAATCCCGCCAGCTGCGGTTCGATCCCGGGCCAGATTGCCGCCACTTCGCGCCGCCAACCGTCGATGCCCTGGCCGTGCCACTGCTCGAACGTGGCGGTCGGCAGGCTCCAGAAGAAACTCAGCCTCGGCGTGCCGTCATCCGGCCGCGTGCCTACCGGCAGCATGCCGATCATCTTGCGCGCGGCGACATAGCGCTGGCGCAGCTCGTCCGGCCATGGCCATTCCCCCTGCGGCACCAGGCACCACAGCGCCCCCCAGGGATACGGCGCATCCAGCCTGACCGCGCCGGTGTGCCGGCGCAGCAGCGAGGCCGAACCATCGGCGGCGATGATCAGATCGTAGGGGCCATGGCGGGCGCCGGTGTGATCGCGCAGCCAGCGCGTGTCCTCTTCGACCTCCTCGATGGACACGCCCTGGCGCACTTCGGTCCGTCCCGGCCAGGCGTCGGCCAGCAGCGCGAACAGCGCGCCGCGTTGCATGCCCAGGCCGAACAGCCCCACGTCCAGCCGCGCATAGCGCATGTCCATCACCGCGCGACCGCAGGGCGTCTCCCCGTACAACCGGCGCACGCGCCGTCCGTGCGCCAGCGCGGCCTCCAGCAATCCCAGCTCCCACAGCACCTGCAGGCCGGTCGGCTGCAGCAGGAATCCCGCTCCCACCGGCCCCAGTTGCGGTGCGCGTTCGAACACCTCCACCGCATGTCCGTCGCGCGACAGCAGCAGGGCCAGGGCCTGGCCGGCGGTGCCGTATCCGACGATGGCGATGTGTTGTTTCCGCATCCGTGTGGGTCTCCCCTTCCTTCATAAAAAACCCCGCCGAAGCGGGGTTCGAGAAATCTCGCAGCGTTGAAATCAGTCGGACGGCGTGACGCTGCCGGCCTGTGCGCCCTTCGGGCCCTGGGTCACTTCATAGGTTACCCGCTGGCCTTCTTTCAGGCTGCGGAAGCCCTTGGAGTTGATCGCTGAGTGATGCACGAAGACATCGGCGCTGCCATCTTCTGGCGCGATGAATCCGAAGCCCTTGGCATCGTTGAACCATTTCACGGTACCGTACGGCATAGCGCTTGCGTTTCCTTTGTAAGGTGCGGGTGGTTGACGTGCGGCGACAACCGCACCCGCCGAGTATGCAAAGGCTTTGCCGCGTTGACAATCACCCGCGCGCGAGTTCGCCAATCAGTTCCGGCAGTCCCGACGAGGCCGCTTCGACGTTGGCCAGCACCTCGGCCATCGTGATCTCCTCGCCGGTGCCGCAACCGGCCGCCCAGTTGGCGACGATCGCCAGGCAGGCGTAATCCAGCCCCAGTTCGCGCGCCAAGCCGGCTTCCGGCATGCCGGTCATGCCCACCAGATCGCAGCCGTCGCGACGCATCCGCGCGATCTCCGCCTTGGTTTCCAGGCGCGGGCCCTGGGTGGCGCCATAACAGCCGCCATCCACAAGTTTGACGCCGGTCACGCGCGCGGCCGCGACGATCTTGTGCCGCAGCAAAGGCGTGTAGGGCTCGCCGAAATCCACGTGCAGCACTTCGCTGCCGGGCTCCTCGCAGATCGTGGAGATGCGCCCCCAGGTGTAATCGATGATCTGATCCGGGCAAGCCAGCACGCGCGGCCCGAACCGTTCGGTAATGCCGCCGACCGTATTGAGCGCCAGCACACGGGTGGCGCCGATGTCCTTCAGCGCGGCCAGGTTGGCGCGGTAGTTCACCTGGTGCGGCGGCACCGAATGGCCTTCGCCATGGCGGGCCAGGAACGCCACCTTCTGCCCCAGCAGGTGACCGACGCGGATCGGCCCGGACGGTTTGCCGAAGCGGGTATCCACTTCGCGCGTTTCGACGTCGGCCAGCGCGGCCAGACGATAGACGCCGGTGCCGCCGATCACGGCCAGCGCGATGCCGCTCATGCCTCTTCCTTCAGCGCATAGATGGCCGGCAGGTTGCGACCCTGCTCGTAGTAGTCCATGCCGAAACCGAACACGTAGCGATCGGCGACTTCCACGCCCATGTAGTCGGCCTGCACGCCTTCGACGCAGCGGTCGTGGCGCTTGACGCTGAGCGCGGCGATGCGCACGTCGGTGGCGCCCTGCTCCAGGCACCACTGGCGCACCGCCAACAGGGTATGGCCTTCGTCGAGGATGTCGTCGACCAGCAGCACGCGGCGGCCGTACAGCGCGGTGGCCGGACGATGCTTCCACACCAGTTCGCCGCCGGCGGTCTCGCCGCGATAGCGGGTGGCGTGCAGGTAGTCGAATTCCAGGTCCAGCCCGCGCGCGCCCAGTTCCAGCGCCAACTGGCCGGAGAACGGCAGCGCGCCATGCATGATGGTCAGGTACACCGGCACTTCGCCGGCGTAGTCGCGCGCGATCGGTTCGGCCATGCGCGCGATCGCCTGGTCGAGGGTGGCGCGGTCCACCAGCAGATCCGCGTTGGCCAGTGCATCGGCCAGCGGCGGCCGCGTCGTTCCCAGTTTGCTCATCACACCACTCCTGTATTGCCGAGCACGCGCGCCTGCGCCTGCCCATAACGTTGATCGGCCAGCAGGCCGTCCCAGCCCAGCGCGCCGCGGCCAATCAGGCCCAGCAGCGCCGCGGTGTTCAGGGCGCGCCCTTCCACCGCCTTGAGCGATTCCTCCACCAGCTTCGGCGAACACACCAGCACCACGTCGCAGCCCGCGTCCAGGTGCAGGTCGATGCGCGCCTTCACGCCGCCGGCGGAGAACGCCGCGGCCATGCCGATGTCGTCGGAGAACACCACGCCGCGGAAACCCATTTCCGCGCGCAGGATGTCCTGGATCCAGCGCGGCGAGTAGCCGGCCGGCTCCGGCGCCACCGCCGGGTATTTCACGTGCGCCATCATCACCGCGTCCGCGCCGGCCTCGATGCCGGCCACGAACGGCAGCAGATCCTGCCCGCGCAGTTCCTCCAGCGTGCGCGGATCGGCCGCGTCGTCGAAGTGCGTGTCTTCCAGCACCGTGCCGTGGCCGGGGAAATGCTTGAGGGTGGCCGGCATGCCGACGCTGTGCATGCCCTGCACGTAGGCGCGGGTGAACGCGGCGACCACCGTCGGATCCGCGTCGAATGCGCGATCACCGATGGCACGGTTGCCGCGCGCCAGATCCACCACCGGAGCAAAGCTCAGGTCGATGCCGCTGGCGCGGATCTCGCTGGCCATCAGCCAGGCGTGTTCCTGCGCCAGTTGCAGGGCGCCCTGCGGGTCCTCGGCGTAGCGCTTGCCGAAGCCTTCCAGAGGCGGCAGCGCGCTGTAGCCCTCGCGGAAGCGCTGCACGCGGCCACCTTCCTGGTCCACGCAGATCAGCTGCGGGCGCGGCGCCGCTTCGCGGATGGCGGCGGACAGTTCGGTGACCTGCGCGCGCGAGGCGAAGTTGCGGGTGAACAGGATGACGCCGGCGACGGCGTCGTGCTGCAGCCAGTCGCGCTCCTGGGCGCGGAGTTCGGTGCCGGCGATGCCGATGACGAGCATGGTGGAATCCTCAGGGAAGGTCGCTGGCGTCGCGTTCGGCCGCGGACCACTGCGAGTACGGGCGCGACGCCAGGGCCAGATTGTAATAGCGCAGGCTGTCGGTGACCTGCCTGTCGATCCAGTCCGGTTTCACGAAGGCTTCATCGGCGCTGGCCAGTTCAATCTCGGCCACCACCAGGCCGGCGTTCTCGCCCAGGAACTCGTCCACCTCCCACAGGTGCCCGGCATGGCGGACATGGTGGCGGCGCTTGTCGATCAGCCCGCCCACGCACAGGTCCAGCAGCGCGCGCGCCTCTTCCACCGGGATGGGATAGTCGAACTCCTGGCGGGTATGGCCGAGCTCGCGCGACTTGAGGTTGAGATAAGCCTCGTCGCCCTGGATGCGCACCCGCACCGACGCCTTCTGCCGGCCCTCGTCCATCGCCGCCATGTCGTTGATGTAGCCCTGCGCCATCGGCACCACCTCGTGCGCCGCCTCGCGCCAGCCGTCACCGGTGACCAGGAATTTGCGTTCGATTTCTACAGGCATGGGATTGGGGATTGGGGATTGGGGATTGGCAAATGCAGGCATCGGGAGACTGGGGAAAGGGCTCTTGCGAATCCCCAATCCCCAATCCCGAATCACCGCTTCCGCTCAAACAACGCAATCGATTCGACGTGGGCGGTGTGGGGGAACATGTCCATCACCCCGGCCGCCTTCAGTTCGTAGCCTTGTTCGTTGACCAGGAAGCCGGCGTCGCGTGCCAGCGAGCCGGGGTGGCAGCTGACGTAGACGATACGGTTGAATTGTTTCAGCGGCAGCTGTTGCAGCACTTCGATGGCGCCCGAGCGCGGCGGGTCCAGCAGCAGCTTGTCGAAGCCCTGCCGCATCCAGCCGGTGCCGCGTTGATCCTGGGTCAGGTCGGCGGCATGGAACTGCGCGTTCGCCAGCCCGTTGCGCTGCGCGTTCTCGCGCGCCCGCGCCACCAGGCCGGCATCGCCTTCCACGCCCACCACCTCGCCGACCAGCCGGGCCATCGGCAGGGTGAAGTTACCCAGGCCGCAGAACAGATCCAGCACCCGATCCCGCGGTTGCGGATCCAGCAACTCGAAGGTCCGCGCGATCATCTTCTGGTTCAGCCCGGCGTTGACCTGGATGAAGTCCAGCGGACGGAACGCCAATTCGACGTTCCACTGCGGCAGCACGAAGGCCAGCGCCGGCGCTTCCGGCCACAGCGGATGCACGCTGTCCACGCCGCCCGGCTGCAGGAAGATGGCGAACGAATGCTGCTGCCCGAACGCGACCAGCGCGGCGCGATCGGCATCGCCCAGCGGCTTCAGATGCCGGAACACCAGGGCGATGCCGCCGAACTCCGCGGTGGCGTCGCCGGCGATGAATTCGATCTGCGGAATGTCGGCGCGCGCGTCCAGGCCATCGACCAGCGCCGCCAGCGCGGTGATGCATCCGCCGATCTCGGGGATGACGGTATGGCATTCGGACAGATCGGCGACGAAGCGCGGATCCTGCTCGCGGAATCCAACCAGGGTCTTGTCCTTCTTGTCGACCCGGCGCACCGAGAAGCGGCCCTTGCGCCGATAGCCCCAGCTCGCATCCACCAGCGGCGCCAGCACGCTGCCGGGAGCGACGTGGCCGATGCGCTCCAGGTTTTCCATCAGCACCCGCTGCTTGGCGTGGATCTGCTTGTCCTCGTCCAGGTGCTGGAGCACGCAGCCGCCGCAGGTACCGAAATGCGCGCAGCGCGGCGCGACCCGATCCGGCGAGGCCTGCAGCACGTCCAGCGTGCGCGCTTCGTCGAAATGGCGGTTCTTGGCGGTCTGCTCGGCCATCACCCGCTCGCCCGGCAGCGCGCCGTACACGAACACGGCCTTGCCGCTCTCGCCCGGCGCGGCGGGCCGGCGGGCGACGCCCCGGCCGTCGTGGGTCAGGTCGAGGATCTGGGCTTCAAAAGGGGTCTTGTCGATGCGGGGGGAACGGCTGCGGGCCACGTGGCGAAAGCTGCGTGCGGACTACGGGGCGCCATTGTCGCATGAGCGGGGCCGGGCCTCTCCCGACTCCCCGCCAAAAGCAAATCCCCCATCGCCCGCTGCGCGGCCGCCTGCCCCCTTTTTCAAAGGGGGCTAGAAAGCAATCTCCCGGCTCCGATGCGTTCGAGATGCTCAAGAAAACCTGGCTTTTGCCTCCCCTTGACCAGCCATTCGGCTGTTGAAGCGCAAAAGGGAGACCGAGCGGGATTTGCTCCTCAGCCCCCGGCGTCCTACTTCTGCTTCCACCCGCCCGCATCCTGGTACCACCAGCCCCCCCGGGCGCTGGCGATCCACTGCTGGGCGAAGGTCTGGCGGATCTGCGCTTCCCACTCCGGGTGACCGTTGGCCACCGCGATCTCGCGATATACGGCCTTGCGGTCGCGATTGTCGTCGGCCACCGCCTGGGTGATCGCCACCCGGTCCTTGAGCGCCAGCTTGCCGGCGTCGCGCACTTCGATCATGCCGTCGCGGGTCAGTCCGAGCGCACCGGCATCGAAACCGGCCTGCAACTGGTTGCGGAAGCGGGTGGCCATGCGGCCCTGGATGGCCTGGATGGCCGGGGTCTTGATGTTGATGTCCGCGCTTTCCTGCGCGTGCGCGCTGGCAATGCCGATCAGCGACAGCCAATCGAAACCGCGGCGCGAGACCGGCATCAGCGATGCGCTGCCGCCCGGGGTGGTCGGCGCGCTGGAATCGGGCTTGGCCTCCGGCGTGGCGGGCGACTTGGCGTCGTCGCCGATCACCTTCTCGACGAACTCGCGCGCGGCCTCCTTGGCTTCGGCGGCCGGGAAATAGACGTTGATGGTGACGCATGCGGTCAGCAGCAGCGCGGCGGCGACAGAGGTTCCCAACCAACGATGCATGTGTGTCTCTCCTGGATGGCTACTGGAATACCGGTTTGCTTTCGCCGCGGGTCACGTCGCCCAGGCGCTTGACCAGGGTCGGCCAGTCGACCTGGTGGTTGTAGCCCACCACGGTCAGGCGCGGCAGTCCCTGGCCTTCGACAATGATAAAACCGGCTCCGGCTGAACCCAGCCCGTCCATCCGGCAGACCTCCTCGGACAGGCGGCAACGGATGCCGATGCGGCGATAGCCGAAGTCGTCGAACAGTTTGAGCGCCTGCGCCTGCAGGCTGCCGCCCAGACCCTGGCCGCCGCCCACGCTGGACAGATCCTGCACGGCGCGCTGGCTGATCCGCTGGCGCCCGCGCCACTGCGGATCGGTATGCAGGTCGGCGTCGAATCCCTGCGGACTCCAATCCACCAGGCGCAGATCACGAATGTGGCCATCCAGCGCGCCGGTGATCTCGCCGAAGCCGAACACGCCGGTGAGCGCCTGCAGATCCAGATCATCCAGCGCGATGTCCGCCGACAGCGTGGGCGCGGTGCCGAACGGACGTTCCATCGACAGGCCGGAAACTTCCACGCTGCCGCCGAACATGTGCGCGGTCAGGGCGCCGTCGAAGTCGAGGCGATCCTCGGCATAGCGCACGCGTGGAATGCGTCCGCTGAGGTTGCCCTGGAACGCGGGCCAATGCATCGCCGTGGCGAGCTGGCCGATGTCCAGGTCCTTCACGCTCAGGCCGAAGTCGAACGACAGCCCGCCCGACGCCCGCGGCGGATGCAGGTTCAGGGCTTCGAAGGTCAGGCCGCCGCCCAGCGCCGGCACGGTGACCGCTTCGCGCAACGCGAGTACCCCGTCGCCGCTGCGCAATGGGAACTCGGCCGCGCCAAACGGCAGTCCGTGCAGGGCGCCGCCGCCCCAGCGCAGGACACTGTCGCGCCAGTTGCCGCCGGACAGCACCGGATTGCCCTGCACGCCCAGCAGGCGGAAACGATCGCGACCATCGATCAGATCGACATCGCGCAGCTCCATCTCCGCCTCGCGCAGCGCGCCGGCTTGCAGATCCACCCGCGCCGCCAACGCCCCGCCCATGCGCAGATCCGACAGGCCGGCCAGGCCCAGCCAGCCGGACAGGTAGCGCGCCTGCAACGGTGCCAGGTCGTCGCTGCGCATCCGCAGCGCGGCATCGCTCAGGTTCAAGGCGGGATCCAGGCTCAGACCGCCGGTCACCTGCAGGGCCGCGCCGTCGTCCCAGGCCAGCGTCGGCAATTCCCAGCGCCCGTCCGGCCAGCGCCGCGCGGCCACGTTCACCCCCACCGGCGTATCCGGCAAGGCGATGTAGGCGTTGCCCGCGAGCAGTTCGCCGCCACGCAGCTCGCCGTCCAGGGTGACCAGCCTTTGCCGCGGAAACTGCCGGTAGTCGATCCGCAAGGCGGCCGACAGGCCTTCGGCGGCAATGCTGCCGTCCGGCGTGTCGAGGGAGAGTCCGCCGAGCCGGAGCGGCCCCGAGACCTGCAATGGACCGCGTTCGGGCACCCGCAGGTCCAGCCTGCCATCCAGGCGCCCGCCTTTCAGGCGCGCATCCGCCCAGCCCTGCGCGACCAGCGCCTGCGCCCAGCTCACGGGCACCTGCACCAGATTGATCCGGGTGAGAACCGGCGCGGCCGCGTTGCGCTCCATCGCCAGCGACGCGGGACCGCCGGCCAGCCGGGCATGGGTATGGGTCAGGTCGATGGCCACCTCCAGCCGCAGCGGCGAACCGCCGGCCTGGGTCACCCTTCCGTCGCACCGCCACCGTTCCCCGGCCTCGCGCCGCAACGGACAGCTCCAATGAACGTCGTGCCAGCGATAGCCCAAATCGTCCGCCCGCAGGCCACGTGCCCGCAGGGACAGCTCGCCGGTGTCGGCGGCCGCCGGCCAGGCCAGGCGCACGTGCACGTCCTCCAGCACCGCCACCGGCGTGCTCACCCGCGCGATATGCACGCTGGCGACGCGGGCCTGCGCCGGGAACAGCGGTGTCAACCCGATCAGCACCAGCAGCGTTAACATGCGAACGCACATGGGGGCAGCATAACGATGTCCGGGGACGAAGGAATGAAGCCACGCCTGCTGCTGGTCGAGGACGACCCGATCAGCCACGCCTTCATGCTGGCCGCGCTGCAGGCGCTGCCCGCCCAGGTCGACAGCGCCGATTCGGTCGCCGACGCCCTGCGGCGGGAAGATCAACACGATCTCTGGCTCATCGACGCGAACCTGCCCGACGGCAGCGGCGCGCAACTGCTCGATGGCCTGCGCCGGCTGCATGCGCGCACGGTGGCGCTGGCCCATACCGCCGATCCTTCCTCCGAGCGGCGCGAATCCCTGCTCGCGGCCGGCTTCGCGACGGTGCTGGTCAAGCCGCTGTCCGCGGCGGACCTGCAAGCGGCCGTGCGTCGGCATCTGCCGGCGGGTGCGTCGACCACGCACGACTGGGACGAGTCGGCCGCGCTGAAGGCGCTCAATGGCAACCGGGAACACGTGGCGACCTTGCGTCGACTGTTCCTGGACGAGCTGCCCGCCAGCGTCGGCGCGGTCGAACAGTCCTTCCGCGATGGCAACCAGGAAGCCCTGCGCGCCGTCCTGCACAAGCTGCGCGCCAGCTGTGGCTTCGTCGGCGCCAGCCGCCTGGCGACGGCCGCGCAGCGACTGCATCACGCGCCCGGTTCGCTGGAAGCGCTGATGGATTTCCGCGCCGCGGCCGAGTCGCTCCGCGACTGATGCAGCGCTTTCCGCGCCTCAGGCGCGCGGCTTCAGCCGGCCCAGTTCGCTGATCAGTTCCCAGGACTTGAGGCCGCGCGGCCCCAGGTGGTGCGCCAGGACGCCGCGCAGGGCCAGCCTCAGGCTGGCCAGATCCTCGGCCGGAGGCGCCTGGTTGGCCGCCAGCGCCAGCAGCGCGCGGCCGGTCGCGGCGGCGCTGCGATCGCTGTGTCCGCGATCGCTGAGCAACCGGCGCGGTCCCTGTTCCGGATCCAGCTGGTAACGCGCGGCCGGATCGATTGCGCGGCCGTCGCTGTCATGTTCCAGGGAGAAGCCGAACCCCAGTGTGTCCAGCAAATCCCGTTCGAACCGCCGCAATGTCCACGCCAGCGGCTGGCCGCCGCGAACCCGTTCGCGCGCGGCGGCATAGGCATGGAACAGGTCCGGCAGCGGATCGTGGCGGGGCGCCAGCCGCAGCACCAGTTCATTGAGATAGAAGCCCGCCAGCATCGCGTCGCCGCCAAGCCTCGGTGCCGTGTCCAGCGCCTCGGCGGCCACCAGCCGGGCCAGTTCGCCGCGCAGTTCGGCATCGAGCCGGATGTACTGCAGCGGTTGCAGTGCGGCACGCAGCGCCTGCTTCTTCGGTCCGGTCACGCCGCGCGCCACCAGTCCCAGCCGGCCACGGTCCTCGCTCAGCACTTCCACCAGCAGGCTGGTCTCGCGCCAGGGCCGCGCATGCAGGACGAACGCGTGTTCGCCGGTGAGGTGCATTTCAGCGGCCGGGATTCGGGATTGGGGATTGGGGATTCGCGAAAGCGGAGGGACACGAATCGGGTGCCTGTTCGCGTCGCCCCGGCTTACTCATAACCGAACGCCTTGAGGGCGGTTTCGTCGTCGGACCAGCCTTCGCGCACGCGTACCCAGGTTTCCAGGAAGACCTTGCGGCCGAACAGGTGTTCCATCTGCATGCGCGCCTTGCTGCCGATTTCCTTCAGTCGCGCGCCGCCTTTGCCGATGACGATCGCCTTCTGGCTTTCGCGCTCGACCCACACCACCGCGCCGATGCGCAGCAGTTCGCCCTGCTTGGGCGAGGTTTCCTCGGTGAAGCGTTCGATTTCCACGGTGGTGGCGTATGGGAGTTCCGCGCCGAGCTGGCGCATCAGCTGCTCGCGGATCAGTTCGCCGGCCAGGAAGCGTTCGCTGCGATCGGTGATTTCGTCCTCGCCGAACATCGGCGGCGCTTCCGGCAGCAGCGCCAGCACGTCCTTCACCAGTGCTTCCAGGCCATTGCGCTTGAGCGCGGAGATCGGATGCACGGCGGCGAACTTGCGCCCCTCGGAAACCTGCGCCAGGAACGGCAGCAGCGCGCTCTTCTCGCGCAGTCGGTCCACCTTGTTGATCACCAGCACCACCGGGATGCCGGCGTCGCTGAGCACGTTGTAGGCCAGGGTGTCCTCGTCTTCCCAACGGCCGGCCTCGATCACCAGCAGGCCCGCGTCCACGCCTTCCAGCGCGCCGCGCGCGGCACGGTTCATCACCCGGCTCATCGCCGAGGCGGAGAACTTGCCCTGCTGCTTGTGCAATCCGGGGGTGTCGACCAGCACGATCTGCCCTTCCGGGAAGGTCGCGATGCCCAGCAGGCGATGGCGGGTGGTCTGCGGCCGGCTGGACACGATGCTGACTTTGGCGCCGACCAGCGCATTGGTCAGGGTCGACTTGCCCACGTTGGGGCGGCCAATCACGGCAACGCTGCCGCTATGCGTTTGGGGGGTGTCGCTCATTCGACGGTGTTCCGTTTGGTCTCTGCCAGTTGATCCAGCAGCGCCGCGGCGGCGGCCTGCTCGGCGATGCGCCGTGAGGTGCCCTCGCCCTCGGCCGACAGCGGTGGTTCCTGGATGCTGCAACGGGCCACGAACTGCTTGGCGTGGTCGTCGCCGCTCTCGGACACCAGTTCGTACAGCGGCAACGGCCGCTGGCGCGCCTGCAGCCATTCCTGCAGGCGGGTCTTGGCATCCTTTTCGGGTTTGCCGACGGGCAGCGCGGCCAGCGAATCCTCGAACCACGGCAGCACCACCGCCCGGCACGCCTCGAAACCGGCGTCCAGGTAGATGGCGGCCACCAGCGCTTCCAGCGCGTCGGCGAGGATCGAATCGCGACGATGTCCGCCGGACTTCATTTCTCCCGGCCCCATCGTCAACCGCGCGCCCAGTTCCATGCGCCGGGCGATGGTGGCCAGCGAGGCCTCGCGCACCAGTTCGGCGCGCGCGCGGGTCAATGCGCCTTCATCGGCCTTGGGCCAGCGCTGGAACAGCGCCTCGGCGACCAGCAGGTTGACGATGCCGTCGCCGAGGAATTCCAGCCGTTCGTTGTGCGGCGCCCCGGCGCTGCGATGGGTCAGGGCCTGCCCCAGCAAACCCTGATTGACGAACTCATGCGTGAGCCGGAGTACGCTCAAACCTTATTCCGAACCGCCGCGGCGGGTCAGTTCCTCGGTGGTGTCGAACTTGCCGACCACGTCGAGGTTGCCGACCATCGAGCGGCGCACTTCGTAATTGACCTTCATCAGCCAGCCGCCATCGGTGCGTTCGAAGTTGACGTTGGCCGGCTTGACGTTCTCGGTGTAGTCGATCGCCAGGTGACGGAAGAACTTGTCCTGGATGCGCTGCGGATCCATGTCGGCGATGCCGGGTTCGGCGGCCAGGCCGCGCATCGCGGTCCGCACCGAGTAGTACTCCTGGTACATCGGGAACAGCTTCATGGCGATGAACGCGGCGAACCCCACCACCGCGAGCACGACCAGGAAGCCAATCAAGGTGATGCCACTCTGATGCTTGTGATTCATTGCCAGTCCCCCGTTGAACACGCCCTGGATGATGTTGCCGTCACTGGATGCGGTTGCCGATCCGGGACGGTTCGAAGCTCCCCTTGCAGAACCAGTCCTCGCAGTTCAGCCAGATCAGGAAGGCCTTGCCGCGCAGGTTCTCTTCCGGCAGGAAGTGGGTCTGGGTCCACAGCCGGCCGTCCTCGCTATTATCACGATTGTCGCCCATCACGAAATAGTGGCCCGGCGGCACGATCCACTCGCCCTCGCCGGTGGCCCGCTCCAGCACTTCCAGCACCTTGTGCGGGCGGCCCGGGAGCTGTTCCTCCAGCAGGGTCGCGCTCTCGGCACCCATCGGCAGGCCGCGGCCGGCGTAGGTGCCCAGGGTCTGGTAGGCCAGCGGCTGGCCGTTGATGGAAACCGTATTGCCCTGGAAGCCGATGCGGTCGCCCGGCAGGCCGATCACGCGCTTGATCCAGTTGTTCTCCGGGTCGTGCGGCGGCTTGAACACCACCACGTCGCCACGCTTGGGTTCGCCGATGGCGACGAACTTGCGGTTGTTGATCGGCAGGCGCAGGCCATAGGCGAACTTGTTGACCAGGATGAAGTCGCCGATCAGCAGGTTCGGCATCATCGAGCTGGACGGGATCTTGTACGGCTCGGCGACGAAGCTGCGCAGCACCAGCACGATCGCCAGCACCGGGAAGAACGCCCGCGAGTAGTCCACCAGCACCGGTTCCTCGTCCAGCAACCCGCCGCGCGCGGCACGGCGCTTGGCGAAGAACAGCTTGTCGAGCAGCCAGATAACGCCGGTGAGCAGCGTCAACACGACCAGGATAGTTTCGAACCAGACCATCTAGTGTTCCTTCGGAACGGGATTGGGGATTCGGGAGTGGGGATTCGTCTGGAGCGGGGCCATCATCGGCCCGGTTCCTCGCCGCAATCCCGACGCCCAGCTTACTTGTTGTCGACCTGCAGCACCGCCAGGAAGGCTTCCTGCGGGATTTCCACCCGGCCGACCTGCTTCATCCGCTTCTTGCCTTCCTTCTGCTTCTCCAGCAACTTCTTCTTGCGGGTGATGTCGCCACCATAGCATTTGGCCAACACGTTCTTGCGCATGGCCTTGACCGTGCTGCGGGCGATGATCTGCGAGCCCACCGCGGCCTGGATGGCCACGTCGAACATCTGCCTCGGGATCAGTTCGCGCATCTTCTCGGTCAGCTCGCGGCCGCGGCGATCGGCCTGGCCGCGGTGGACGATCAGCGACAGCGCATCGACCTTGTCGCCGTTGATCAGGGTGTCCACTCGTACGAACGGGCCGGCCTGGAAGCGCAGGAAGTGGTAGTCCAGCGAAGCGTAACCGCGACTCACCGATTTGAGCTTGTCGAAGAAATCCAGCACCACTTCGGCCATGGGCAGTTCGTAGCTGATCTGCACTTGGCTGCCCATGTAGGTGATGCCGATCTGGCTGCCGCGCTTCTCCTCGCACAGCGTGATCACGCTGCCCACGTAGTCCGGCGGGGTCAGGATGTTGGCGCGGATGATCGGTTCGCGGATCTCCTCGATCTGGTTTACCGGCGGCAGCTTGGCCGGGTTGTCCAGCGGCATCACCGTGTCATCGGTCTTCAGGATTTCGTACACCACCGTCGGCGCGGTGCTGATCAGGTTCAGGTCGTACTCGCGCTCCAGGCGCTCCTGCACGATTTCCATGTGCAGCATGCCCAGGAAGCCGCAGCGGAAACCGAAGCCCATTGCCTCGGAGCTTTCCGGCTCGAAGCGCAGCGCCGCATCGTTCAGGCGCAACTTCTCCAGCGCCTCGCGCAGCGCCGGGTAGTCCTCGGCATCCACCGGGAACAGGCCGGCGAACACGCGCGGCTGCATTTCCTGGAAGCCGGGCAGCGGCTTGGGCGCCGGGTCGCTGGCCAGGGTCAGGGTGTCACCGACCGGCGCGCCGTGCACGTCCTTGATGGACGCGGTGATCCAGCCCACCTCGCCCGCGCCCAGCTTCGACAGCACCTTGCGCTTGGGGGTGAACACGCCGACGCTGTCGACCTGGTGGGTACGGCCGGTCGACATCACCAGGATCTTGCTGCCCGGAACGATGTCGCCCTGCATGACCCGCACCAGCGAGACCACGCCCAGGTAGTTGTCGAACCAGGAATCGATGATCAGCGCCTGCAGCTTGTCGGTGTCGCGCGGCTGCGGCGGCGGGATGCGCTGGACGATGGCTTCCAGCACCAGATCCACGTTCAGGCCGGTCTTGGCGCTGACCGGCACCGCGTCCTCGGCGTCGATGCCGATGACCGCCTCGATCTCGCTCTTGGCACGCTCGATGTCGGCCGTGGGCAGGTCGATCTTGTTCAGCACCGGCACCACTTCCAGCCCCTGCTCCACCGCGGTGTAGCAATTGGCGACCGACTGCGCTTCCACGCCCTGGGCAGCATCGACCACCAGCAGCGCGCCCTCGCAGGCCGCCAGCGAACGCGAGACTTCATAACTGAAGTCGACGTGGCCAGGGGTGTCGATGAAGTTCAGGAAATAGGTCTGCCCGTCCTTGGCCTTGTACGGCAGGGATACGGACTGTGCCTTGATGGTGATGCCGCGCTCGCGCTCGATCGGATTGGAGTCGAGCACCTGCGCTTCCATTTCGCGGGCCTGGAGGCCGCCGCAAAGCTGGATGATGCGATCGGCCAGAGTCGACTTGCCGTGGTCGACGTGCGCGATGATGGAGAAATTGCGGATGTTCCGCATGGAATCAGAGGACATGTGGGGGCGGCGGCCACGGCCGTCGTCAGGATAACGGGGCATTATCGCATGGCCGGAGGCAATCCCTACCTGTGCCCCACAAACATGAACGCCCGCCGGGACCTCCGGCGGGCGTCCGAAAGCAGCCGTGGAAGCAGGCTTACGGCTTGGCGTCGTCGGCGGTCACCGCCAGGAAGCGCGTCACGCCGCCCTGCCGGACCAGCAGCATCACGGTCTGACCCGCCTTGACGTCCTTGAGCTGGCCGTTGAGCGCGGCGGCCGAACCGACCGGCGTGCGCCCGACCTGCAGCACCACCATGCCCGGTGCCAACCCGGCTTCACGGGCCGCGCTGCCATTGATGCGCGAGATCAACACGCCCTCGCCCGCCTTCAGGCCCATCTGCTTGCGGGCATTCGCGTCCAGATCCTGGCCGACGATACCCAGCGGATTGTTGCCGGAGGTCTGGGCCGGCTTGCCCGGGACGGCCGGCAGGCCACTGGCGGAAGCCGATTCCTCGCTGAGCTCGGTCAGGGTCACACTCAGGTCCTTGGGCTTGCCATCACGGATCACCGTGATGGTGGCCTTGGTGCCCGGGGTCAGCGCGCCCACCAGTGGCGGCAGATCCGAGGAATCGTTGATACGCGCACCGTTGAAGCCGGTGATGATGTCGCCAGGCACCAGGCCGGCCTTCGCCGCCGGGCTGTCCTCCAGGACCTGATTGACCAGGGCACCGCGGGTATCGGCAGCCCCCATGCCACGTGCCTTTTCCGTCGTCAGCGGCTCGACGACCACGCCCAACTGCCCACGGCTGACCTTGCCGGTCGCCTTCAGCTGGTCCACCGCGCCCATCGCCAGATCGATCGGAATCGCGAAGCTGATGCCCATGTAGCCGCCGGAGGCGGAGAAGATCTGCGAGTTGATGCCGACCACTTCGCCGCGGGTGTTGAGCAGCGGGCCACCGGAGTTGCCCTGGTTGATGGCCACGTCGGTCTGGATGAAGGGTACGTAGCGCTGTTCCTGGCCGCCGGTGCTGCGGCCGACCGCGCTGACCACGCCGGCGGTGACCGAATGGTCCAGGCCGAACGGCGATCCGATCGCCACCACCCACTGGCCCGGCTTGAGCGTCCTGGAATCACCCAGGCGCACCACCGGCAGGCCCTTGGCCTCGATTTTCAGCAGCGCCACGTCGTACTGCTGGTCGCTGCCGATCACCTTGGCGGTGAACTCGCGGCGATCCGGCAGCTTCACCTTCACTTCGTCGGCGCCGTCGATCACGTGGTGGTTGGTCAGCACGTAGCCGTCGGCGGAAATGATGAAACCCGAACCGGCGGAGACGCCGCGCGGGCCACGGCCGCGATCCCCCGGGCCCGGCATCTGGAAGCCCGGCGGCAGCATGCGGCGGAAGAATTCGGGAATCTCGTCCTCGCCCATCGCCTCGCCGGCGTCGGCGGTCCGGCGGCTGCCGATCTGGGCTTCGATGTTCACCACGCCGGGACCGACCTGTTCGACCAGGTTGGTGAAATCCGGCAGGCCGCTCACCAGCTGCGGCGCGGACGATTGCGCCACCGCGGGCACCGACGCGGCGACCGGCGTCGCCGGCGCGGGATCGGCCGGGCGCGCGCAGGCGGCCAGCGGCACGGTGAGGATCAGCAGGGACAACACGTTGGAACGGGCACTCAGACTCATCGAATGCGGGCCTCGATTGCGGATGACGGTTCTTGGGGTGGGAAACCCGGCGCGGTCCCGCGCCGGGGAATGACGGTGCGGCCGCGATTCAGCGCTGCGGCGCGCGGGCCGGTTCGACCGGCGGTACCGACGAGGCCTCGGTGGAAGGCTCGAACGGATAGAACGTACGGGCGCCCACGTCGCTGGAGAAACCGGCGTTGAAGGCGCCGCTGGCCGGGTATTGCGACAGCGTCGAGCGCGGCCACGGCCGGGCCTGCGGGGCGGCCGGTCCCGGCGAGAACGGATCGCCATTGCGGGCGATCGCGCTCGCCGGAGGCGCGGATGCCGGCAGGACAGGTGCGTTGTTGGCGACGGCGGGCACCGCGACCGGCGGCGTGGCGCGGGCCACAGCCCGGACCGGCTCG
>NZ_JADHDV010000037.1 GCF_016820515.1 Pseudoxanthomonas beigongshangi
AGCTGGAGGTCAATGCCGGGTTCTGACCGGACCTTGGCGACGTGTCCTGGCGACGCGTCCTGATGCCGGGTCGCGAAGCATGCGAAATGTGGCGGGCCGGATCACGACACCGGCCCGCCGGGAGGACTGGTAGGCTGTGTCCTCCTTCCGTGATCGCGTGGCTGGACCATGACATCGCCGCGGCGCGTGACGCGCTTCCGGATCACCGCGTGTTTCCTGCTATCGGCCACCCTGGCCGCCTGCACGCATGCACCCGCGGACAGCGGCGCGGATGCGGGCAGCGGAAACAGCGGAAACACCACGAGCGCGGGCACGACGGCGAGTACGGGACAGGTACCGCTGCCGGATTGGTTGCGCGCGAGAATCGCCGACTACGAACGACTGCCCGCAAGCGGCGCGCCCGGTTCGATCTGGCGGATCACCCATCAGGGATCGCCGGCGTTCTACCTGGTGTCGCCCTGCTGCGATCAGTTCAACCCGCTGCTCGATGCGCGTGGCAAGGAGATCTGCAGTCCGTCCGGCGGTTTCACCGGCGCCGGGGACGGCAAGTGTCCCAAGCCGATGGATGCGGGTACCGACGCGATCCGGGTCTGGGTGCATCCCGGCCAAGCCGAGCAGAACCCGCCGCCCCCCGAACTGTAGGGCGATAGCGCAAGCTGCGCACGGGTTCCCCCAACGACGACGGGACCTGATGAGGTCCCGTCGGGAGACACTTCAGCGAAGTGCAGGAATCTTCATGAGCATTCGAACAGATCCTCATGATAGTTGTTGGTGACCACGCCCCAGGTCGTCGGTGGGCCTTGGCAGGGAATGACCTCCCAGCCGACGACGCTGCCGTTCTCGTCAAAGTACGTGGTATGACTTGCGTACTGGCGCCCGCTGATGGCCGGAAAGCTGGCCACCAGAAGCAGCAAGGAAGACAGGGCAAGCAGGTTGCGGGTTTTCATGTGCAAACTCCATTTGACGTTGGCCACCCGTGTGGCATGGAGACCATAGGTGGCGTTTCCCCGCGAAAACGAGGCGTGTTTCACAACCTGTGCGCGTCCAGGACAGATCTTCATGCGCCCGGGGCACGCCGCCCCTGCTGGGCGGGACCAAGCTAAGATAGCCGCGGCCTTTCCACGCATTCCGGTCCATTTGCCATGGTCTACGCGTTCCTGGCTTCCGTCCTGATTTTCGCCGCCGTGGTGATGCTGCATGTCCAGCACAGCCGGGTGGGCGATCGCCTGCTGCAACGCTCCTTCGAGGGACTGCGGTTTCCGGCCGGGACCGGTACCTTGCGGGTGGATGAAATCACCGTGGTCAAGCGGGTGACCCATGAGGTTTCGCGGCACAGCGACCACGCACCGCTGGCGGCGTTCTGGTACTGCGTGGGTCCGGGACCGAACTACTACGTCGCCGTCGCCGAGTACCAGCGCAACGGCTGGCGCAGCGGGCGCTACCAGTGGGTGGTGCGCCCGATCGACGAGGAGCGCATGCGCGGCGCGTTGGGCGGCGATCCGGACGCGCTGCACGCGGCGTTCGGCGACCACGTGGAAGGCGTGCTGCGCGCCTGAACCGGCGCGGCGATCAGGCCGCCTTGGCGTCGCGGTGCTTGAGCACGTGATCGATCAGGCCCCACTCCCTGGCTTCCTCCGCGCTCATGTAGTGATCGCGATCGAGCGTTCGTTCGACTTCCGCGCAACTGCGTCCGCAATGCTCGGCGTACAGGCGGATGACGCGCTCCTTGGTTTTCCGCATTTCCTCGGCGTGGATGAAGATGTCCGAGGCCTGCCCCTGGAAACCGCCCAGCGGCTGGTGCACGTGCAGGCTGGCATTGGCCAGCGCCTTGCGCTCGCCCGGTTCGCCCGCCATCAGCAGGAACGAACCCATCGAACGGGCGGTTCCCATGCACAGCGTGTGCACCGGCGCCTTGATGTATTGCATGGTGTCGTACATCGCCAGGCCGGCAGTGATCAATCCGCCAGGTGAATTGATGTAGAGATGGATGGGCTTGTCCGGATTCTCCGCCTCCAGGAACAGCAACTGCGCGCACACCAGCGCCGAGACGGTGTCGTTGACCTCGCCGTTGAGGAAGATGATCCGTTCGCGCAGCAACCGCGAATAGATATCGAAGGAACGTTCCCCCCGGCTCGATTGTTCGAGCACCATGGGGACGAGTTGCATCGTTTCGCGCATGCGCGAACTCCCGGTTTCCAGAAAGTGGCGAGGGGCGCGCGGTGTCAGGCCGCGCGCATGAGGATGGGGGCGTCGTCGTTGGCGGCCGGCACGGCGGAGGTCAGCCGCGGATCCGGCGGCGCATGGATGATCCGCAGCGTGCTGCCGCCGCCTTCGTTGGGACGTATCCGGAAGGTCACGACGCTTTCGAGGAAGGGTGGTTCGTCATCGCGCACCCGATAGCGGATTTCCTCGCCGCCCACGGTGGATACCGGCGTGGCGTCGGCCAAGGCGCCGTCGGGCAGCCACTGTTCGCGGAATTCCGGGATGCTGATGGCGCGCCAGACCTGGGCCGGCGGCGCGTCCAGATCGTATTCGAGCACCAGATCGCCATCATCGGCCTGCGTTTCGATCGCGGAGTCGTTCATTGGTCCATGTCCTTCAACAGCGCCTTCAGGGCGTCGATCCGGGCGGGCCAGTAGGCGCGGTACTTCGCCAGCCAGCGCGCGATGAGCGCCAGGCCGTCCGGATCGACTTCGTAATTCACGAACCGGCCCTCGCGTTCCTCGCGCACCAGTCCCGCGCCGCGCAGCACGGCCAAGTGCTGGGACATCGCCGGCTGGCTGATGTCCAGGCCCGTGCGCAGGGCGCTGGCGTTCATCCGTCCCGCCGCCAGCTTCTCGAAGATCGCGCGGCGGGTGGGATCGGCCAGGGCCTTGAAGATGTCGTTTTCGACCATACGCAACACATTAGCGATTACTTATGTGTTGCGCAAGTGCCTTCCGGGGAAGCGTGACCGCGCGGCTAGAAAGTGACTTTTACCGACGGTGCGCTGCGCTTGGCCTCGCCGTGATAGACCGCCTCGATGTTGTTGCCGTCCGGATCCAGCGCGAACGCGCCGTAGTAGCCCGGGTGATAGGCGCGTTCGCCGGGCGGGCCGTTGTCGCGACCGCCGTTGGCGAGCGCGGCGCGATGGAAGGCCTCCACCATCGCGCGGTCCTGCGCCTGGAACGCCAGGTGATGGCGGCCGGTGAGTTCGCCCTGCGCGGCCTCGCTGCTGGCGGTGGACACGAACAGTTCGTCGGCCCAGAAATAATCGTCACCGCTGCCGCTCATCGGAATCTGCAAGGCATCGAAGACGGCTTGATAGAAATGGCGGCTGGCCTCCAGATCGCGCACCACCAGTTGCAGGTGATCGATCAGGCGGCCGCGGTGGAGTTCGTTGGTATCCATGGACGAAGTTCCCGAGATGGCGTGGATTCGTCTTATAGCATCGGCGCGTGGCGCGCCGCTTCACGATTTCTTCAAGCCGGAACAGCATTGCTTCAAGACGACGTCGGAGATGGCGATGGCGCGCGCAGGTATCCGATGACCGGTTGCTGCCGAGCAGATGCGCCGGATCAGGGTGAGCGCAGCAATGCCTCGATGCGCGCGCGCAGGTCCGCCTGCATGTCCGCGCTGAAATCATGGGCGATGCCGGGATACGGGGTGAGCGCGGCATCGAAACCGCGCTCGCGCAAGGTCTTCACCCCCGCCCGGGTCGGGCCGATCGGCACCGTGGCGTCGTCTTCCCCGTGCAGCGCATGCAGCGACGGGCAGTCCGCCGCGCACGCCGGACGCGCGGGCAGCCACTCCGGCAACAACCGTGCCGCCACCGGGAACGCCGCACGGAACTGAGCGGGATGATCCAGTGCCAGCAGGAACGCCAGATCGCCGCCATAGGAAACGCCGGTGACGATTGCCTTGCCGCGTCCCGGATACCGCGCTTCCACCGCGCCGATGACCTCAAGCAACCGGCGTTCGCTTTCGCGTGTCAGCGCCGCCTGTTCGATGTCGGGACGCTGGCCATACCCCTGCGGGAACCATGACTTTCCCTGTGGACGCGGGTGCGGGCCTTCCGGCAGCACCACCCGCGCCGGCACCTGCAGGCCGGTGAAGGCGTCGACCAGCACCTCCGGATGGGCGCCGGAATAATGAAGGGCGACGATCAGCGGCAGCGCATCGGCGGGTCCGGCAGCGCCGGTTTCGTACACCAGGTATCGCGATCCGGCGGCCAGTTCCTCGCGCGGCGGCGACGTTTGCGCCAGGACGCCCGACGCAGGGACCAGGCAGGCCACCATCAGCAGGTACATGAACAGGCGCATGGCGGAGTCGGACCGAGGAGGGACCGCCACGCTAGCGCCGGAGCGGGCGCGCCGCAATGAACGCGCTGCAATGAATCCGGGATTTGACCGGATCCTCACCCGGAATGGGGCAACCTGCGCTGCACGGTCGACCCGCGCGCCGACCCGGAGAAACAGGATGAAAAGCGCGACACGCCACATGCTGCTGCTGGCCGGCATGTTGTGCCTCTGGGCCAGCGCCTATTCGCTGGGACGGGATGCCGCGCACGAGCGCGCCGGAGCGCCCGGACAGGCCATGTCGTCCAATTCGCCTGATGCGATTCCGATCTCCGCCCGTCAACCCGCTGGTGCCACTCCGGCTCGATTGCCGCGCGTCGCCAGCGCGGCGGCGATCGCGGCGCCGATGCTCGGACCCGAGACCGAGGCGGCCGCGAGGCTCGTGGTGCGGCATCCTCCCAGGCCGTAGCCACGCGCCGCGTCCCGCGGCGCGCGACCACTTCGCTCTTACGCCGCCTGCAACTGTTCGACCTGCGCCATCGCCTGGCGCATCGCCACATCGGCGCGCTCGGGACTGATGCGGACCCCTTCCGCGCTGACCACGTCCAGGCGGGTCACGCCGAGGAAACCGAAAAACGCGCGCAGGTGGCTTTCCTGGTGTTCCAGCGCGGCCATCGGGCTTTCGGGGCCATAGAAGCCGCCGCGCGCCGATGCGACGATGACCCGTTTTTCGCCGAGCAATCCTTCCACGCCCTGTTCGCTGTAGCGAAAGGTCCGGCCCGGGATGGCCAGTGCGTCGAGCCACGACTTGAGCTGGCTGGGCACGCCGAAGTTGTACATCGGCGCGCCGATGACGATGACGTCGGCCGCCAGCACCTCCTCCAGCGCGACGGCCAGTTCGCCAGTCGACGCCGGTGCGGGATCGGCAACGAATGCGTCCGTCGAGAATTGAGGCAGCGGTGCGGCGGCGACATCGCGGTAGGTCACCCGCGCGTGCGGCTGGTGCTTGCGCAGGTGGGTTACGATGGCGGCCGAAAGCGAACGGGTGACCGACTGGTCGCCCTGGATGCTGGAATCGATGTGCAGGATGTTCATGCGCGATTGCTCGTGTGGGGCGCATGAAACTATTGGCGTATCGCGCTTCCTTCAAGAAGGATGCTTTTCAATACCTAGTATGCAAAACCATACCGAACCCTGCGAAGGCAGCTACGAGGAAGTGGCTCCACGGCATGACCAGATTCGTGCCGCGATGCAATCGATCGGCGGAAAATGGAAGCTGGAGATCCTTTGGCTGCTCAGCCACAGGATGCATCGCTTCAACGAACTGCGTCGCGCGATTCCGGGCGTCACCCAGCACATGCTGACCCAGCAGTTGCGCGAGCTGGAAAGCGACGGGCTGATC
This sequence comes from Pseudoxanthomonas beigongshangi, assembly GCF_016820515.1. Classification (GTDB taxonomy): domain Bacteria; phylum Pseudomonadota; class Gammaproteobacteria; order Xanthomonadales; family Xanthomonadaceae; genus Pseudoxanthomonas_A; species Pseudoxanthomonas_A beigongshangi. Next base: position 5,680 of record NZ_JADHDV010000037.1, read on the forward strand.
AGCCGCACCATCTATCCCGAAGTACCGCCGCGCGTGGAATACGCAATCGCCGAGCCCGCGCGCCGCCTGCGCCCGGTGTTCGAAGCCCTTTTCGCCTGGATGGCCGAGGGCCGCAACGCCACGGAACCGGTGATGGCGGAAGCCGCGTCCGGCGCCACGCCCCTCGCGGGAGCGAGGTAAGCGGCGTCCGCCCACCGTTGCTCCGTGGGCGCTACTGGGCCAGGCCGATCTGCTTCATCAGCGCCTGGTTGTCCCAGTAGAGGTATTCCTCCTTCATCACCCCGTTCTCCCATACACCCACCGTCAGCATCGGCAACTTGAACGGCTTTGTTTGGCGTCACGGCCAGGCAAACGGAAATTCCGGCGCGGTGGTGCCTGCGTCCAACCATCCTTGTGGGAGCGACGTAAGTCGCGACCGCGCTCTCGACTCCAACCAAATCCCGGTAATTCCGTCAATCGAAACCCGTCCTAAGCGCCTCGCGCCGCCAACGCGCCCAGATGGAGGCCCAACTGGAACGCCGCCTCCGGATCACGATGGCGCACGCTGCCCGCCTGGCTTTCGGGCAACGAATCCAGATCCAGCTGGAATCTTCGGTCGCCGCGCTTGCCCGCGTCATAACCCAATTGATAGGCACAGCCTGAGCAACGATGGCGCCCCGGCCCACCCTGGTCGAGGGGCAACGATTCGAAGCGTTCGTCGTAACGGTGCTCCTGCTTGCAGATGTTCATGCGATCTTCCTTGTGTCGTGTTGCGCCGGGAACCAGTGGGCGCGTGGACTATATTGCCTCACTCCCAAGCCGAAATCCGCAGCCGCACCTTGCCGCGGATGCCCGGCACGCTGGGCCGGCGGCTGCCGTCGGCGGCGACCGTATGGCTGTCGAAGGGAATGGCGATCTCGACTTCCTCGCCGCTGATCTTCTTCGCGTCGATTTCGGTATGCGCCGCCGCCACGCCGGCGTCCTGCCAGGCATAGCTGATCTTCCACTTGCCGCCAGTCTGCAATGGCGGGGTCAGATCCAGGATCAACGAATTGCGGAACAGGTAGCCGCCCTCGTAGTGCTCGTTGATCCAGAGCTTGCGCTCGATCTCGTAGTCGGGCACCCGCACACCCAGGGTCATGCTGTAGGACAGCGAGCGGCGATCCGGATTGACCCGGGCACGGTTGGCGAGGAACACGCTGGACAGGTAGTGCGACTTCTGCTGCTTCCATTCGGCGTGCGAGAAGCACGACACCGAGTCCTCCTCCGACATGCGCCGGGTCAGGTACCACAGCTTGCCGCGTGGCGCCGCCAGCGCTTCGACCTGGTACAGCGCGTCGATCTGGCGGCCCTGGTCGGCGGCCTTCTGCACCGGTTCGGGCAGGCGTATCTCGTCCACGTCCAGCCACACGTCCACGCGCACGTCGCCGAACAGGAAGCGGGCGAGGTTCTGGAACGCCTCCTCGCTGTTGACGATGCCGAAAAAGCCCGAGTGCGCGCGGTAGGCGAACGCCTTGGCGCAATACGCGCCGATGGAGCCGTCCGCATTCAGCCCGCGCAGGGTCGCGTTCTTGATCAGCACCAGCCCATCGCTGCCGTGTCCGACGAAGGTGCGCGACAGGCCGGCGGCGGTGGCGTAGTCCATCCGGTTGGTGCCGACCATGCAGAATACCCGCCGCGACGGGAAGCGATCCTCGGGCAGCAGGTCCACGCGCTTGTGCTGCTTGAATGCCGTCTTGAGGTCCAGGTATTCCGGCATCCGCTTGTCGCGGTCGAAATTGTTGATGTCGAAGGCGGACAGCCACTGCGGCACGTTGACCCCGGCCACGTCGATGCCATTGTGCGGAGTCGCGTAGGTGAACAGTTTGTCCACGTACTTGCGCGCCTGCTTGGGATCCAGCACCGGATTCTGCAGGAATGCGCGGCAGACCAGCCCGCCCATCGAATGGGCGACCAGATAGCAGCGGAAATTGGCCGGACTCACCCCGTTGTCGGGATTGCCGCAGATGAGGTCGCGGGTCTTGACGATCAGATCGCCAAGCTCGCGCGCGAACGTCTCTATCTTCGGTGTGTTGCCGGTGCCGAACAGGCCCGACGCGTTGTCGTAGTAGCGATGGATGATGATGGAGCGGCTGCCGAGCCGGTTGCGGGTGGGCTGGCCCTCCGCATCGGTTTCCCATTCCGGATCCAGGATGTCGCGCCCGTCCTCGTACACGTCCGAATAGCCGAATTCGGACATCAACCGCACGATCGGCGATTCGAACACGTACTTGCGCGGTTTGCGCGAGGGATCCGAGACCGCGCGATACACGGTCGAGCCCAGGTTGAATCCGCAGAACGGGTCCGCGGTGGTCTCGTCGATTTCGCCGCGGGTCATGGCGTAGCCGCGGACGTAGATGATCGGGTAGTAGGGCGCTTCCATCTTGGCCATCGTGAACTCCTGTCGGCGGGGGAACCGTATGCGCGGGACAGCTTAGTCCCAGACATGGCTACGGATTTGGACGCCGGTCACGGCCAATGCCTTCAGCCCGGTGCCGCCTCGTCGGCCAGGCGCCGGCAGAACGCGGCGGTGGCGTCGTCCATGGGAAAGCAGCATTCGATGCGCAGTTCGTCCAGGGTGACGTCGCGAGGCGCGGCGAACACCGTGATGCTGGAGAAGAACTGCAGGCGCCGGCCATCGCGCTCGAAGATCGTGGTCAGCAGCGGCGAGGTCCGCTGTCCCGGATCGCGCTGGCGCCAGCGCTGCGGCACGCCGGGATGGGCCAGGATTTCCTCCAGCAGCCGGCGCGGAACCGGATCGGAAGGATGCGCGGCGATCTCGGCGTGCAGGTGATGGACGAGATCGCCGGCCACTTCCTCCCAGTTGACCAGCGCGGCGCGCAGGTCGTTCGGATCGAATACGTGCCGCAGCATGTTGGCATGCGGACTGGCACGCCCGGCCAGCAGGAAGCCGTTGACCCGCAGGGCGGCGGCATTGGCGCGCAGGATGTTCCAGTGCCGGTCCAGGACGAAGGCGGGATACGGTTCCTGCTGGGCGATGATGAAGTCGATGGCGCGCTGGATGCGCGCGAGTTCGGGCGCCTCCAGCGGTGTTTCCGGGTATTGCGCGACATAGCCGGCGGCCTGGAGCAGGGCATTGCGTTCGCGCAGCGGCAACGCCAGCGCGTCGGCCAGTCGCACCACCATCTCGCGGCTGGGCTGCGACTTGCCGGTTTCCACATAGCTGAGATGGCGCGCGGAGATGTCCGCGGCCAACGCCAGATCGAGCTGGCTGAAACGGCGCGCCGCGCGCCATTCGCGCAGCAGCGGACCCGGACCCGGGACGGAAGCGATGGCGTTGATCATGGCGCCGAGCATAGCGGCCGCCCGGTCATCGCCGCCATGACCTTCGAGGTAATTGAGCGTGGATGCCGGGACGCCCATCCTGCCGCCACCCAACGCGGATTACGGAGAACGGAAATGCAGCGCAGAGACATATTGAAGCTGGGACTGGGCATGGCGGCGGTGGCCTGGGCCGGCGGTGCGGGGCGGACGTGGGCGGCGGCATCGGGCGGTTCCGTCGCGGCCGGTGCGGACACCCTGGACGCGGCGGCCTGGAACGCCGCGCGCCAGTGGACGCGTACGGCGTGCGGGCGCATCGCCCACGTCGAGCGCGGCGGCGGTCCCGCGGCGTTGTTCCTGCATGGCTTCCCGCTCAATGGTTTCCAGTGGCGCGGCGCGCTGGAACGGTTGTCCGCGCACCGCCGCTGCATCGCGCCGGACATGCTGGGATTGGGATACACCGAAGTGGCCGAAGGCCAGGGCGTGACGCCGGCGGATCAGGTGCGGATGCTGGCGGACCTGCTGGATCGGCTGGGCGTGGAAAACGTGGATCTGGTCGCCAACGACAGTGGCGGCGCGGTGGCGCAGTTGTTCGCGGTGGCGCATCCGGCCCGCGTGCGCAGCCTGCTGCTGACCAACTGCGACGCGGAGATCGACTGCCCGCCGCCGGCGCTGAAGCCCGTCATCGACCTGGCGCGCGAAGGGCGGTTCGTCAGCGAATGGCTGGCCCCCTGGCAGGCGGACCACGCGCTGGCGCGCTCGCCGCAGGGCCTGGGGGGCATGACCTTCACCCATCCGCACAACCCCAGCGACGAGGCCATCGACATGTACCTGCGCCCGCTGGTCGACAACGCCGCGCGCACCCACGCCTATGCGATCGGCCTGGACAGCAATGTGCTGGCCGGCGTGGAAGCCGCGTTGAAGCAGGGCCGTTACCCCACCCGCATCCTGTGGGGCACCGGCGACGACATCTTTTCCAAGGCAAGCCCGGACTACCTGGCCGGGGTGTTTGGCGATTCGCGCGGCGTGCGCCGGATCGATGGCGCCAAACTGTTCTGGCCGGAAGAGTTCCCGGATCTGGTGGCCGAGGAGGCACGCCGCCTGTGGGGTGTGTGATAACCCCATCCCTGTAGGAGCGACATGAGTCGCGACCGTAAATCCGAACCGCCATCGCGGCCCACTCCGCCCCCACAGAAATCCCCACCCTGTAGGAGCGACATAAGTCGCGACCGTAAATCCGAACCACCATCGCGGCTCACGCCGCTCCCACAGGAAATCCCCCCTGTAGGAGCGACATAAGTCGCGACCGTAAATCCGAACCGCCATCGCGGCTCACGCCGCTCCCACAAGAATCCCCACCCTGTGGGAGCGACGTCAGTCGCGATACCGTAAGTCCGGAACCACCGGTCGCGGCTTACGCCGCTCCTGCCGCTATCGGTTCCCGACGCAACGCGTTGTAGGATCCCCGGCGACACGGCAGGAACATGAAGCATGTACGGCAAGGTCCTGGTGACGGGCAGCTCGGGGCATCTGGGCGAAGCCCTGGTCTCCACATTGCAGGCGCGCGGGCGCGCGGTGGTGGGCGTCGATCTGCTGCCCGGCGCGCACACGCATCGGGTCGGCACGATCGCCGATCGCGCCTTCGTGCGCGAGGCGATGGCGGGCGTGGACGTGGTGTTGCACCCCGCCACCCTGCACAAGCCGCACGTGGCGACCCATTCGCGGCAGGAATTCATCGACACCAACCTGACCGGCACACTCAACCTGTTGGAGGAAGCGGTGGCCGGCGGGGTGCGCGCGTTCGTCTACACCAGCACCACCAGCGTGTTCGGCGATGCGCTGGTGCCTCCGCCGGGCGAGCCGGCGGCCTGGATCACCGAGGACGTGCGGCCGGAACCGAAGAACATCTACGGCGTCACCAAGGCCGCCGCCGAGGATCTGTGCCAGCTGTTCCAGCGCAACCAGAAGCTGCCGTGCATTGTCCTGCGCACGTCGCGCTTCTTCGCCGAGGAGGACGACGACCGGCGGGCGCGCGAAAGCTTCAGCGACGCCAACCTGAAGGCCAACGAATTCCTGTACCGGCGGGTGGACATCGAGGACGTGGTGGACGCGCACCTGCGCGCGATCGAACGTGCGCCCATGCTGGGCTTCGGCCGCTACATCGTCAGCGCCACCACGCCCTTCGCGCGCGGGGACATGGCGCGGTTGCGTGCCGACATGGCGGGCGTGCTGCGCGATCGCGTGCCGGGATTCGAGCCGGAATACGCGCGGCGCGGCTGGCATCTGCCGGCCGGCATCGATCGCGTCTACGTCAATGCGCGGGCGCGCGAGGATCTGGGGTGGCGGCCGCGGCACGATTTCGCCGACGTGCTGGCGCGTCTCCGGTCGGGAGGCACGGTATTGAGCCCGTTGGCTGAACGCATCGGCGCCAAGGGTTACCACGTCGAATCCTTCGCGGATGGACCGTATCCGGTCGAAAGCCACTGAAGCGAAGCGACCGTGGGCGAAGCCTGTGTCCGTATCGGTACTGAGTGACGGACGATAACCGTGCCGTCCATTCCACGGTGTCCGCACCCCCTCTCCCGCGGGCGGAAGAGGGGGGCGCCGGCGTCATCAGCCGAACAGCTTGTTCGCCACTTCCGCGATATGGCGGCCCTGGAAGCGCGCGCCTTCCAGCTCGTTGTCGCTGGGCTGGCGAGAGCCATCGCCGCCGGTGATGGTGGACGCGCCGTACGGGCTGGTGCCGGTGACTTCGTCCAGGCGCATCTGGCCCTGGAAGCTGTAGGGCAGGCCGACCGTGACCAGGCCGAAATGCAGCAGGTTGGTCAGGATCGAGAACAGGGTCGTTTCCTGCCCGCCATGCTGGGTGGCAGTGGAGGTGAAGGCGCCGCCGACCTTGCCGTTGAGCGCGCCCTTGGCCCACAGGCCGCCGGCCTGGTCCAGGAAGTTGGCCATCTGCGAGGCCATCCGGCCGAAGCGGGTACCGGTGCCGACGATGATTGCGTCGTAGTTGGCGAGGTCGTCGATCTTGGCGATCGGCGCGGCCTGATCGAGCTTGTAGTGCGAAGCCTTGGCGACGTCTTCGGGCACCAGTTCGGGCACGCGCTTGATGTCGACGGTGGCGCCGGTGGAACGCGCGCCTTCGGCGACGGCTTCGGCCATCTTCTCGATATGGCCGTAGGCGGAGTAGTAGAGGACGAGGATCTTGGACATGGAAATCTCCACGGGTGGCAGGAGGGGTCGCGGGGTCGTACTGCGGCAGCGCGGTGACTATAGGCCAGCCCCCTGCGCCGGATTGAGGCCCTTGGGGGAATTGGATTGTTCCATCCGTGCAGCTGACAGGACCCGGTCAGCGCGGTTGTTGGTGCATCCGCAACAACTGGATCGGCGGTGGCACAGGCCACTTAGACGTTAGCGGTGTTACATTTCGAAACACCCCGATGGAGCAGCGGCGGGCGCGCGGAACGATCCGCGTGCAGGCGTCCGGTGGCGGCTTCAGCGTGGCATCCCGTCCATGGAAGAACGAATGCCTATGCCCGCAGCCGATGCACCGGTCAGTCCCGAAGATCGCCATCACCTCATCGACGCGCTGCGCGGATTCGCGCTTGCCGGCGTGCTGCTCGCCAACCTGGGCTATCTCAGCCTCTACAACCTGCTGACCGAACCGGCGCGCGCCGCGCTGCCCACCGCGGGCTTCGACGCAATGGCGATCGGAGTCATCGAATGGCTGGTGAGCGCCAAGGCCATCACGGTGTTCTCGCTGTTGTTCGGACTGGGCTTCGCCATCCAGATCGAGCGCGCACAGGCGCGCGGCGCAGGGCTGTCGCGGTTCGTCAGGCGCCTGTGCTGGTTGCTGATCATCGGAGTGGTGCACAGCTACTTCGTCTGGTGGGGCGACATCCTGATGACCTACGCGGTGGTCGGCCTGCTGCTGGTGCTGTTCCGGCGCGCGCCCGATGGCGTGCTGCTCTGGGGCGGCCTGTTCGTCGCGCTGGTCCTGCCCACCTTGCTGGTGCCCTGGCTGGGAGGCGGATTTCCCGGCCTGCCGTCGCGCGCCGAGATCGACGCGATGACATTGCAGGCTTTCCGCACCGACGACTGGCAGCGCGTGTTCACCGCCAACGCGGCGATGGTGAACTGGACCCGCCTGTCCGGCGGCATGCTGCTGTGCTTCGTGCTGGGCCGTTTCCTGCTGGGTTACTGGGCCGGTCGCCGGCGATTGCTGCAACAGCCGCGAAACCACCGGGCGCTGTTCCACAAGTTGTTCTGGGGCAGCCTGGCGATCGCGGTCGCGGGTACCTTGCTCCAGTTGGCAAAAGCGCACCTGGGCTGGGGCGCGGAGTTCCTGCCGCGTTGGATCAACGGATTCCTGTTCCGGCTCGACTCTCTGGCGCTGGGCATCACCTGGGCGGCCGGCTTCACCCTCCTGTTCCTGCGCCCGCGCGGCGAGCGCCTGCTTGGCGTGCTCGCGCCGGTCGGGCGCATGGCCTTGACCCACTACCTCGCGCAGAGCGTGGTGGGCATCTTCGTGTTCTACGGCATCGGCCTGGGCGTGGGGCCGGAGACCGGAGCGGTCGGTTGGTTGCTGGCGTGGGTCGGCATTTTCGGCGCGCAGATCCTGTTCAGCCACTGGTGGCTCGCGCGTTTCCGCTACGGACCCTGCGAATGGCTGTGGCGCAGCCTGACCTACGGGGCGCCGCAGCCGATGCGCCTGCCGCACGCCGCCGTCGCTTCGTGACCGCCGCCACGGATTGCCACGCCAGGATCACGAATCGCTACGGTCTTTTTAACGCGCCGCGGAATAGTCTCGCTTGCCGTCGTCGAGAGGAGGCAAGCATGAATACCGATTACTTCTTCGCCCAGGACGATGCGGGCAACCGCTGCCGCGTCGATGTGCTGCGTGCCTGCGACATGAGGGAGCAGGAGGCGACGCTGCACGACAACGTGCCGGTCTACCTGCTGGAAGACGGCTCGCGCCTGCATCGGATCGATCGCGATACCTTTCGCGTGCTGGGCACCGGCGCCTACGTCACCGTGCTCCGCGATTGAGATCCCGAAGCCGAGCAGGCTCGGCTCTACATGAATGGGTAGAGCGGAGCTTGCTCCGCTGATCGCGAACGCCCATCGGGCAACGGTGCTTTCGGAATGCGCAGCCGAGCGAGCTCGGCTCTACGCGGGTGGACCGGCCGACCGGTTCGTGCCAGGAACCGTCACGCAGTGCTGGCGGCCATGACCTTGCGGCGGGCATGCAGTCGCAATGCCTGGTAGCCCGCGCCGATCACGAACAGCACGAACACGACCGACACCAGGCCCAGCACCAGCGGTGACTGCGGTCCGTCGGCCAGCGGCTGCGATGGCGGCACGCGGCGCAGGGTCTCGTTGATGGCGGGAATGAACAGCAGCATGTAACTGAAGGACAGGCTGAGGTTCTGCAGATACTCGGCGCCAGCACCCAGCCAGGCATGGCGGCGCGCGGTGAAGCCCACGGCCAGCGCCAGCAGGGCGAGGACGCCCAGTGCGTGTGCCTCGTTGAAACCGCCGGTGCTGGACAGTCCGAACGAGGTAAAGATCGAGATCAGCATGCCGGCCAGATACGCCTTGCCGATACGCGAGGTGGGTTCGATGCGGCCGTCGCGGATCAGCGCGATCGCGCCGAACACGACGGGCAGCAGGCTGAGGACGGTATGGACGATGCCGAGCGGCGAGAACGAGGGCGTCATGGTGCGTGTCCTTTCGAAGGGAGGAAAAGGAACTTCGACCTGCCGCACGGGATGCCCCCGGTCGTCGTGCCTTCCCCCTCCGGGACGGTCACCGCGCGTCCGCGCAGCCTATGCCGGACGCGACCGTGACGCCAGCCCCTCGATCAGGGCATGGCCGTCCAGCGCAATTCGGCCACCACCGGGAAGTGATCCGAAGGGTAACGGCCGTTCTCGTGGTCGGTCACCGTGGAGACCGGACCCACCTCGAAGCCACGCACCAGGATCCAGTCGATGCGGCGATCGGCCTTGCCGGAGAAGGCATGGAACGTCGCCTCCGGACCGCTGCGTTGCGTGCTGCGTTCCCAGGCATCGGCCAGATCGGCGGTGAGCAGCGCATGCACGCGGCTTTCCGGACCGGTGTTGAAATCGCCGGTGACCACGACCGGCACCTCCGCCGGCAGCGCCGAGAGGCGCTTCAGCAGCAGCGCGGCGCCGCGCTCGCGGATGGGTTCGTCCTCGTCGCGATAGGGCAGGTGGGTGTTGAAGAAATAGAAGCGGCGGCCATCGGCGATGCGTTCGAACAGCGCCCAGGTGACCATGCGCGGATACAGGTTGCCCCAGGTGATGCTGCCGGCCACCTCCGGCGTGTCCGACAGCCAGAAATCGCCGGACTCGATCACCTTCAGTTCGTCGCGCAGGTAGAACACGCCCATGTGCTCGTCGCCGGCGCCTTCGGCGTCGCCGCGGCGGCCGACACCGAACCAGGCGTATTCCGGCAACTGCCGCACGATGTAATCGCCCTGCTCGGCGAACAGTTCCTGGGTCCCGAACACCACGGGACGCTGGTCGCGGATGGTGTCCACGAGGATGTCCTTGCGCGCCTGCCAGCGGTTGTCGCCATCGGCGTCGGTGGGCAGGCGGACGTTGAAGGCCATCACCTTCAAGGGAGCGATGGCGGCGTCGGCCGCCGAGGCGGCAAACCCCGTCAGGGCGGTGGACAGGACGAGCAGCAGGGCGGCGAGTAGGCGCATGGCTTCCGGGTTCGTGCGGGGGAGCGCCGGAGTGTAACCGTCGCCCACGAACCCCTCGTGACGTGGCGCAGCAACGATCGGAACCGGCGGAAGCTTGCCTGATATTGCATGATTGTGCATGTTTATGCACAATCATGGCGAATCCGCACCAGGTCATTCCCCCATGAACCGCCCGGAACCCGCTCCCGTGCCCGCCCAGGCACCGGCCATCGACGCCATCGTTTTCGATCTGGGCGGCGTGCTGGTCGACTGGAATCCCCGCTATCTCTACCGGCAATTGTTCGGCGAAGACGTCGCCGGCATGGAATGGTTTCTCGCCGAGGTGTGCAGTCCGGCCTGGAACGCCGCGCAGGATGCCGGCCGCAGCTGGGACGAGGCGGTGGACGAGGCGATCGCGCGGCATCCGGACCAGGCCGGGCGCATCCGCGCCTACCGTGACCGCTGGATTGAAACCCTGGGCGAGGCGCTGGCGCCGACCGTGCGGGTGCTGGACGAACTGCGCGGTGGCGACTGCCGGCTCTATGCGCTGACCAACTGGTCGCGCGAGACCTTCCCGCATGCGCTCGAACGCTATGACTTCCTCGGCTGGTTCGACGGCATCGTGGTGTCCGGCCAGGAGCGCCTGGCCAAGCCGGATCCGGCGATTTTCCGGTTGCTGATGGAGCGCCACGGCCTGCTCGCCGAGCGCACGGTGTTCATCGACGACATGGCCTACAACGCGGAGGCCGCCGCGCGCCTGGGCATGCATGCGATCCACTTCCGCGACGCCTCCCTGCTGCGCCACGAACTCGCGCGGCTGGGCGTGGCCATCAACTTGGCGGAGACGATGCCATGAGCCAGTCGACCGGCATCGATCTGCTGCCCGAGGAACGCCAGCGGCGCATCCTGCAGCGCCTGCATGCGCAGGGCCGGGTCCTGGCGGTGGAACTGGCTCAGGAATTCGCGGTGTCCGAGGACTCCATCCGCCGCGATCTGCGCGAACTGGCCGCACGCGGCCTGTGCCGGCGCATCTATGGCGGCGCGCTGCTGCACGCGCCGGAAGTGAAGCCGCTGCTGCAGCGCCAGGGCCAGGATTCGGAGCGCAAGCAGCTGCTCGCGCGCAAGGCGCTGGGCCTGCTGCGCAAGGGCCAGACGATCATCCTCGACGCCGGATCCACCAACAGCGCGATCGCCGACGCGCTGCCGCGCAACTTCGAGCTGACCGTGGTCACCAACGCGCCCGACATCGCCTTCCGGTTGATGGAACGCGCGGACGTGGAAGTGCTGATCATCGGCGGGCGCATCGAACACCGGATCGGCGCGGCCATCGGCGCGCAGGCCGTGCAGGAGCTGCGGCGCGTACGTGCGGATCTGTGCTTCCCCGGTACCTGCGCGGTCGACATCGACAGTGGCCTGTGGGGCAACGATGCCGAGGAGTCGCTGTTCAAGCGTGCGATGATCGAGTGCAGCGGCGAGACCGCGGTGGTGGTGATGAACGAGAAGTTCGGCGCCGACGCGCGCTTCCAGTTCGCCTCGCTGCACCAGATCGACCACCTCATCGTCGAGCACGATGCGCTGGAAAGCCTGCGCAAATCCTTCGAGCAGCAGGAAATCGCCGTGCTCCGCGCCGATCGGCGCTGAACGCCGCTGCTCCGTTCCCGTCCCCCGCGAGAATCGTCCGATGTCCGTTGCCGCCTCCGATTCCCCCATCTCCCGCGTCGAATACCGCGCCACCCGCCTGCTGTTCTTCGCCGCCGGCTGCGCCGTGGCGGTCTGGGCGGCGCTGGTGCCGTTCGCCAAGGCGCGCACCGCGCTGGATGAAGCCTCGCTCGGCGCGCTGCTGCTATGCCTGGGCCTGGGCTCGCTGATCGCGATGCCGCTGGCCGGCGCCTGGACCACGCGACAGGGCTGCCGGGTGGTGCTGGTGCTGTGCACGGTCGTGTCCAGCCTGATGTTGCCGCTGCTGGCCTGGGTGCCGTCGGTGTACGCGCTGGGCGCGGTGCTGTTCGTGTTCGGCGCGGCGATTGGCGCGGCGGACTGCGCGTTCAACGTGCAGGCGGTGATCGTGGAGGAAGCGGCGGGCCGTCCGATGATGTCCGGCTTCCACGGCTTCTTCAGCCTGGGCGGTATCGTTGGCGCGGCCGGGGCGGCGGTGATGATGTCGCTGGGCGTGGCGCCGCTGGCGATGACCCTGTTCTGGTCGGCCTTCATCCTGTTGCTGCTGGCTTTCAACTGGCGCGGCCTGCTGCCGTATGGCAGTCCGCACGAGGGGCCGCTGTTCGCGGTGCCGCACGGCTTCGTGATCCTGCTGGGCGTGTTGGGCTTCGTGGTGTTCCTGACCGAAGGCGCGATGCTCGACTGGAGCGCGGTGTTCCTGACCGAACAGCGGGGCATGGCGTCGGCGCAGGCCGGGTTCGGCTACGCCTGCTTCGCGCTGGCGATGACCGCCGGACGGTTTGCCGGCGATGCGATCGTCGCGCGGCTGGGACCCTCGCGGGTGGTGTGGCAGGGCGGCCTCCTGGCCGCCGCCGGCATCACCCTGTCGGCCTGCCTGCCTCAATGGCAGTGGTCGCTGGTCGGCTACACGCTGGTGGGCCTGGGCTGCTCCAACATCGTGCCGGTGCTGTTCACCGCCGCCGGCCGGCAGAAGGTCATGCCGCAGGCGCTGGCGGTGCCGGCGATGACCACGATCGCCTATGCCGGCGTGTTGACCGGTCCGGCCGGCATCGGCTTCGTCGCCCACCACAGCAGCCTGCCCATCGCGTTCCTGCTGCTGGCGGCGATGATGGTCGGTGTGGCGATGTGCGGGCGCGCGCTGCGCAACTGACGTCCGGAGGCTAGGGCAGCACCCACGCCCAAATCGAAGGGGCGGCCAGCAGGAGCAACACGATCGCCACGCCGATGGTGCCTGCCCATGCCAGCGGAAGGCGCTGGTGCCGGTAGACCGAAGCGGCGGCCAGCAGGCTTCCCCATGCGACCGCGCTCCAGAACGCGGTGTTGGCGGAACCGATGCGGCCGAACCGCAGGCCCAGGCGGTCCAGCAGATGCGCCAACAGGGGAACCACCACCAGCCCCGCAGCGAAGGCCGTCACCACGTGGGCGAACCTGCGCTTGCGGGACGGCGCGCCGATGGGTGATTGCGGTGGTTGGTAAGGCGAGTTCATGAAGGATTGCTTTTGCGACGGACGAACGCATGTCTACGACACGGAGGCGCCAGTCGCAAGCGTGGCGTGGCGAAGACGCTCAACGCAGCAACGGCACCTCGATATGGCTGCTGTCCCGCCAGCGGATTTCCAGCGGTGCGCCGGCGTCGGCGATGGTTTCTTCGCCGACCTCCTTGCCGCTGCCGTAGTTGACCTGCATGTCGCGCTGCTTGTTGACACCCAGCACCACCACCAGCCGGCTGCCGGGCTGCAACTGCCGGCTGACCAGGCGTTCGCTGCGGAAAGTGATCGATTGCGGCTTGCCGGGCGTCAGCAGTTCGCGACGGCCGCGGTCACGCGCGTGGCTGGCGCGACCGAGATGCCAGGACAGCAGCAGATGGCGTCCGTCGGGTAGCTGTTCGTACAGGGCCAGGTTGAGGTCGAAGTCGCGCTTGTTGGTGATGAAGTCGAGCTGGCCCGAGAACAGGCCCGACAGTTCGGCCGGGGCGGACAGCGGTGCGCTGCGGAACACCAGCGCAGCGTGCGGATCCAGCGCATCCAGCATCGACAGCGCCGGCGGATTCCAGTTGGCGTCGCTGCGGTCGGAAAGATCCACGGTCAGCAGGCTCTCGGCGCGCTTGCCAGGCGCCTGTTCCGACAGCGCGCCCTCCGTGCCGCCGGACATGGCCGGTTGCAGGTACAGGCGCTGGCGCTGGTTGGCCATGGCATCGAGGGTTGCGGCGTGCTTCCACGTGTTGGCGCCCATCACCTGGTAGTTGATCCGGTCCTTCAGGACGTCCGGACGCGGCGCGCCGCGCAACACGTGGTCAAACCACTGGAAGCGCAACGCTGGCAGATCGATCAGCGCAACCGGATCCACCTCGTAGCCTTCGTGGACGCGCGCCGCGCCGGCCTGCATGGAGAAGTGGTTGTACGGTCCGATCAGCAGGGTGTGATTCGCGTTGGGGTTGTGCCGCGTGTGTTCGTCGAAGTAGTGCTGCACGCCCACGCGCGCGCCGTCGAAATAGCCGGTGACCGCGAGCACGGGGATGTCGATGGCGGCGAATTCGTCGCCCTGCGGGGTCATCGCCTGCCAGTAGGCGTCGTAGGTGGGGTGTTCCAGCCAGCGCGAGAAATAGGGATTCGGGTGGCCGTCGATGGCGGGCAGGTCGCGGTAGGCGCGACCGCTGCGGTACCAGTTCGCATCCAGTTGCCGCCAGCGTTCCTCGTCGCCGTAGCTGTCGGCGTCCAGGGTCGCGTTGGCGGCGGTCCACAGCGGCCACGGATACAGGAAATTGAGGAAGATGTTGCCCTGCATCGGGATATCGATGCCCGGCGCGGTCGAGGCCGAAGTCAGCATCGCCTTCAGCGCGGGCGGGCGGTGCTTGGCCGCGGACCATTGGGTGAAGCTGTTGTAGCTGTTGCCGTACATGCCCACGCGGCCGTCGCACCACGGTTGCCGGCTGATCCAGTCGATCGCGGCGGCGGCGTCTTCGCCGTCGTGTTCATAGGGTACGGGCTCACCCGGCGCGCCGGCCTTGCCGCGGCTGTAGACGAACATGCCCACATAGCCGTGCGCGGCCGCCGCCTTCGCATCGGCCAGCGACCAGCTGTTGTTGACGTAGATGGTGAAGCCCAGCAGCACCGGCTGCGGCGCGGCCATACTTCGTGGCCGCACCACCAGGCCGCGCAGGCTCGTCCCGTCCGCACCGGGGACGACCACGTCGCGTTCGATGACATAGCGCCTGGCCTCGTCCTCGGCCAACAGGTCCGGAAGCACCGGCAGCAGCGCCGCGTAGACCGTGTGGAACTGGTACAGCCGGATCAGTTCCAGCGCGTCGGTTTGCTCGATGCGCGTCTTGCCGCGCTGCTTTTCCAGCGCCGCGTCGAGATCGCGACGCGCGCGCGGCAGATCCGCGCCCATCACCGGCAGGGTGCGGGCGGCCTGGCGATCGTCCAGACGCGCGAACACGCGCCGGAACGCCGCGGCGGGATTGGCCTCGCCACGCAGTTGCGCGTCAGCGTCGATTTCGTACTGGACGAACAGCACGTCGGCCTGTTCCGGTGACGTCTTCCGGCGCACCTCGCGCAACGCGGCGATGCTGGCCAGCGCGGCCTTGGGCTGACCGGCCACCCTCTGCAGGCGCACTAGGTTGATCAGCTCGCGTTCGCGATCCGGATCCTCGTAGCCGGCCAGCACTTTGCGGGCGAGCGCGGGCACCTGCCGTTCGAGCGCCGTGCCGGAGTCCTGTGGCTTGTCCGGCCAGGCCAGGGTCTGCGCGTGCACGCCGAGGGGAATGACGAACCATGCGAATACCAGCAGTGCCGCTTTCCATGGCGCCTGTCTCAGTGCCTGCCGGTTCCGCGTCCGCATGCGATGCTCCGTGGTGCCCGGCCGGTGGCCGGGAGGTCGGCGGATGATGCCGGAAGCGCCGGTGTCACGCACCTGCCGCCCATCGGCGGCAGCCGGTCGTCGCGATGGCGGTTACCGGCGCATGGGCACGCGCACGCCCATCACCAGCAACCACAGGCAGGTGCCGATCTCGCCCAGCGTCGCGGGCAGGGTGATGTATCCCGCCACGGCGGTCTCCGCGAAACCGGGCACCAGCAGGCGGGCGAAGACATCGATCACGTAACCCAGGCAACCCAGCATCAGCAGGATGCCCAGTACGCGCGGCAACAGGCGCGAAGTGAACACCAGCCAGCCGAACGGCAGCAGCCACAGTCCCCAGAACAGCTTGGACACCAGGATGCCGTTGGCGTAGCCCTTGAGCGCCATCATCACCTGCGCGTTGAGTACGTCGGGAGAAAACGCGCGCAGGTAGTCGGCGCCACCGAGCAGGCTCAACACGTCGAGCTTGTGCAGCAGGTTGAAGAACGACAGCGGCACGCTGGCTACCGCCAACGCCACCATCAGCGTGGCCGCGGTCCTGCCATGCGGTGCCAGCAGGCGGTACAGCGCCAGCGGCAGCAACAGGAACGCGAGATAGCAGACCAGTCCGGCGGCGATGCCGAGCCGGAACAGGCCTTCGTTCGCGGTGATCTTCGCGACGGTCGCGGCGGCGTCGCCCGCCACCTGCGTCTGCGACGGTACGTAGGCAATGCTGAAGATGCCGGCCAACACCACGATCAGGTAAAGCAACCCGGCGATGCGGGCGGTAGTGCGCGGATGGTGCAGGGTGACGGCGGAATCCATGTTCATGGGCATGATGTCCGGGAGTGTCAGAGCGGTTGGCGCGGCCATTTCAGCGCGAAGCCGACGATGGCCAGGCACAGGAGGATCTCGACCACGCCGAGCAACTGGTAGAAGCGCCATGCGCCCGGCATGGTCAGCACCATGATGGCGGCATAGGCCAGGCCCAGCAGCGCGTTCACCCAACGGCTGATCGCCGGCTTCATCACCAGCGACAGGAACACCATCAGCGCCGGTATCGCCATCATGATCGAGGTGCCGACCAGCACGTTCTGGGTCACCGCGCCGAGCGGACCCATCCGGCCGTCAATCATGTTGCCCAGCTTGCCCGGCACGTACAGGCCGAAATAGTCGCCGTACACGAAACACAGCATCAGGCTGGCCCACAGCGCGGACAGCTTGATCTTCACCGGGATCTTCGCGTCCTCCAGCGGAGGCGCGGCCTGCTTCATCGATGCCATGGATTCCCCTTGCCGGAACGCGTCGTGGAAACGGACAACTGGAGCGTGGTGCGGAGCAGCGGCGGCCGGGGAAGCGAATGCGGGCCGGGAGAAACCAAGGAGCCGACAACGGGCAGGCCACGCGTCTCTCCTCGCCTGTCCACGCCCGTTGTGGCCGTGGGCGACGTTAGCATGGGCTCCCTGCCGGGCCATATGCCGGATGGGCTAGTGCCTGTCGGCAGGGAGAAATCCGGTCCGCATTCCCGATGAAAGCGATGCAGCCAGGGGCTGCCGGAAAAGCTCGCGACTCACGTCGCTCCCACAGGCTGGCAAGACGATCCTCCCATGCAGGAGCGACGTCAGTCGCGACCCTGCCTGGGTGAAGGTACAAGAGCTCGCGACTCACGTCGCTCCCACAGGGGAGAGGGAGACGGAGGTCAATCCGGTGCGTAGGTACGCCAGTGCACCATGTGGCGNGAGAGGGAGACGGAGGTCAATCCGGTGCGTAGGTACGCCAGTGCACCATGTGGCGGCCGTCGTGGCGCATCCCGACGAACTCGAAGCCAGTGTAAGGGGCGGGACAGGTGAAGAAGTTGTACTGCGAGGCAAGCGTCCCCTGCGAAGGCCACCAGGAACGTGCGAACCGAACCGGCAGCGTCTGCGCATAAGTGGCCGGGAGGCAGCCGTCGGGCAAGGGTATGCGGGTATCGCCGGGCAGGTCGAACGCCAGCGCACTGACGTTGGTGTCCAGGTTGTGCACTTCATGCAGCGCGGTCGCGCTCTCCGGCACCCAGGCGGGAATCCAGCCGCGGTCGATGGCGCCATCGGCGCGAGCCTCGGCCAGGTTGCCATAGGCCGCATCGAGGGTGTCCGACAGGCATCCGGCGAGCAGGCCCAGGCATGGCAGGATGATCAGGAGCCAGCCTGTGGGAGCGACGTGAGTCG
>NZ_JADHDV010000038.1 GCF_016820515.1 Pseudoxanthomonas beigongshangi
CTCGGCCGCGGGCGGGGCGTCCTGCGCGAACGTGGATGTGCTCGCGGCCAGCAGGCACAGGGTCAACGGCGCCAGCCTCGGCGCCTTCTTGTCTGGGAACATCGGTCGGGTTCTCAATGCGTAAGGAAGGACAAAAGCGAATCGGCAGCGACCTTCATCCGATGACGCCGCTGCATGGGCGGTGGCGTCATCGAGACCAGCGGCAGCGGGATTTCCGGATTGCGGAGCGTGCGGACGAATCCGATCCCCATCGGGCGTCGTTTCATTCTCAATGCCGTCCTTGACGCGGGTTTGACGGTGCCGGGCGCTTGCGCGGTTCCGCCGCGGGATCGCCCATGCTCACCTGCACCACGCTGTTGGCGTCGTAGCTCTCGCCTTCGCCACCGCGCGGCGCTGCGCCGCTGGCGTCGGCGCCGAAGCCGAGCACCTGCACGCTGATCACCGACGGACGATTCCGCGCGTTCTGCCGCTTGACCACGTCCTGCGCCGCCTGCACCGCGCTGGTGGCGGCGGAACTGGCGTTGGACAGCGCACTGACGTTCACCGCCGCGACCACCGGAATACCCTTGGCCTCGCCCTGCACCTGGATGTTCTCGGCATTGACCACCCGCAGCGCGGCCAGGTTGACGTTGCCGGAAACACGGATGCCCGCCTCGCCCGCGTCGATGGTGCCCAACGGCGCGATCAGATCCACATCGCCGGGCGGCACTTCCGCGATCGGATTGAGCGTGGCGATGCCCGCGCCGGTGTTCGGCGTGGTCGGCGACAGCGAAACATTGCCGATGGCGTCATAGGCACGACGCTGCGGGGTGTACACGATGGTGGTCTTGCTGCCGCGGCCGGCGTTGATGTCGCCCTCCGCCGACCAGGCCAGGATGTTGCCGCCGAAGGTGGTGAAGATGCGGCTCTGGCCCAGCAGGATGCTGCCCTGCGAGTACATGTTGATATCGCCATCGCCCTGGGTCAGCACGCCGGAACCTTCCGCCGGGGTGAATCCGCCATCCACGCCGACCAGCGTGCGGCCGCCGGGCACCAGCAGGTTGATGTCGCCGCCGAAGTCGGTATGGATGCCGGCATCGAGAACCTTGTAGAACGGCACGCCGCCGGGACGGCCGCGCGCGAACCATTCGTCCTCGCGGATGTAGCTCTGGCCCGGCCGGGGGCGTGCGGAGGGCGTCTCGCCGAAGGTCTCGTAGTACAAGGCGCTGCTGAACATCGTCAGGCCACCCTCGTAACGGATGGCGTTGCCGGCACTGTCCTTCGCTGGCAGCAGCGTGGCGATCGCCTCGCGTCCGCGCAGGTAGCTGCCTTCGCGCGGGCCGCCGTCCTGGTTGTACTCGCGACCGGCCGTCTTCAGTTCGTTGTAATAGGCATTGCGCAGGAACACGCGTTGCTGCTCCGGCGGCAACGCGGCGAAGAAGGCGCGCGCGTCCATGCCGGCGGCGTCGAAGTGCAGGCCCAGGCCGTTGGCGCCGCCGAAACGCGCGGTGAGCCAGTTGACCAGGTGCAGATCGCTCTCGCGCTGGAACTCGCGCGTCAGGTTGCGGTTGCTTGCGCTCTTGCCTGCCGCCAGCGCGGTGTTGCGGACCTGATCCAGCTCGGCCTGCTTTTCGAGCATGAATGTCGTCGCGCCGGCCTCGTCTCCGGTGTAGCCGAACTCGCGTGCCAGCCACTGCGCCAGGGTCAGGCCGCCGTCGTAGATGCGCACCGCCTTGCCGGGCTGATCGCCCAGCGGGCGTTCCGGATCGGCCTGGTTCGCCGGGTCCAGGTAGCGCGCCGCGAAGGCCGCCCAGTCCGCACCGTGCTCGCCTACCCCGGCCATGACGGTGATGCCGGCGCCGCTGCCCCGATCACCCGGAGTAACGTTGTAGACCGGCCCGATGCTGCGCAATTCGGCCTTGTCGGCCATGTACACGTCGCGGCCGGCGGTGAGTTCCAATTCGCCGGGACCGGCGATGTAGAAGGAGCTGAAGCGGATGTCCCGTCCCGCCTCGACCACCGACACGTCGTCGGCGCTGGTGTGCACGATCAGATTGCCGCGCGAGGTGCCGGTGCCGACGTAATTCGGCTTGTGTGGCGCGGAAAGGTCGAGGGTCGTCGGGACACCGAACCAGCCGAGCGCGCCCGTCTCCTGCCCGTAGTTCTGGCCAAGCGTATCGAACTGGCCCAACTGGGTGCCCGCGTTGACGATGTCGCGGCCGGCGCGGACCGCGACCGCGCCACCGCCGTCGTACCAGGACGGATAGTTGCCGCGCTCCCCGGTATGCAGGCCACGATAGACGATGCCGCCAAGCTGCAGCCCCACCAGATCCCCTTCCACCGCGTAGTAACGCGCGGGCTGGCGACCCGCGTACACATGGCCCGACGCGGTGGGCGGCGTGAACGAAAACAGCGGATAGGCCTGCGAAGTGCCGAGCGGCCCGTCGTGACCGAAGGCGAACAGTGCCGACGGTGCCAGCGC
Organism: Pseudoxanthomonas beigongshangi; assembly: GCF_016820515.1. Taxonomy (GTDB): domain Bacteria; phylum Pseudomonadota; class Gammaproteobacteria; order Xanthomonadales; family Xanthomonadaceae; genus Pseudoxanthomonas_A; species Pseudoxanthomonas_A beigongshangi. The sequence goes on from NZ_JADHDV010000038.1 coordinate 2,462, forward strand.
ATCGGGACTGACGTTGTGCCAGACGCGACGCCCGTACCAGACGTTGTCATCAAAGCCGACGAAACCGGGATTGAAGGGGCTGGGCAAGCGGGTCGGATCCGCACCCGACACCGAGAAGCCATTGCCGCCCGCGTAAATGGAATCGCGCGCCAGCAATTCGAGCTGGCCGGCGCTTTCGACCACGAAACGCCCGTCCACCGGCGAAGGCGCCAGGACCACGCCGTTGGCGAGGCCGTTGATGCCATAGAACAGACTGCCGCTGGCGGCGACCGCACGCACGGTCGAGGGATAGATGAAATTGCCGTCGGTGGCCTGGAAGTCACTGAAGCTGCCGCGATCCAGTTCACCCAGGGTCGGGGTCAGGTTGCCGCCGGCGGCGAACAGGTCGACCGCGGTGGAAGGTGTCCACAGCGAGAACCAGTTCCAGCCGCCACCATCGTGCAGCGTGTCGTTGATCCGGTACGGGGATCCGCCGTGGAACTGCGGCACCCGGCCACCGTCGGCGGCGCCGGTCAGGACCAGATCGCCGCGCGTATCGATGCGCGCGGTGGCGTCGCCCAGCACCAGCAACGGACCGCCACCGGAGGTCGCCGCCGTCGCGGTGTACACGTCGTTGGCGCGCGACTCCTTGGGATCCATGCCGCCATGGCGAAGTTCGACGCCGCCGACCGCTCCGGCTTCCATGCGCAGCGCGCCGCGCAGGTTGGTGAAGCTGCCGTTGAGGTCCAGGCGGTGGACGTTGTTGGCCGGGAAGGTATTGGCTTCCGGAACCAGGTTGCCGACGGGGAAGCTGCGCTCGTACGGATCAGGGTTCAGGCCCCCGCCGATGCGGATATCCAGATCGCCACCGCCGGTCTGTACCAGTTCACCGGACGCGGTCACCCGACCGGTGCTGGCCACCGCCAGGTTCACGCCCTGGCTGCGGGCGATCACGTAGCCCTTGTCGCCGCGTCCCTGAAGCATGCCGGCGTCACCGCCGGTTTCCAGCAGCAGGTTGCCGCCTCCCAGCGTGCCGAAACCGGTGAACGCCATCATTCGTGGCATGCCTTCGAATCCGGACATGCCGTTGTCCCGGTTCGACGCGATGTAGGTGCCGAAGTTGATCCACCATGCCGTGGCCACGTTGCCGCCGGCATCGCCGACGCTGCCGCTGCCCTGCCGCCACAGCCAGTTGCCGATCGATGCGCTGCCGGTGAGCGGGCCATTCCGGTAACCGAGCGCATCCGGGCGAATCACGGCCGTTGTTTTGCCGACGCTGTCGCCCATGATGTCCCCGCGTGCGCGCAGCAGCAGGTTGCCACCGGCCTCCGGGAACCACGCCTGGTACAGACTCTGGCTGCCGCCGTCGACCAGATGTTCGAACAGGTCGCCGCCACTTGGCCCCAGGATGGTCCCATCCACGACCGCGCCCCGCGGCAGGTTGAACGGCTCGCTGCCATCGGCCGCGGTGATGCGCGCCGACGGCGTGCCGGCGGTGTAGACGCCGTACAGCGACGTGGTCAGGATGTCGTCGCCGGACACCAGCTTCAGATCACCGGTGCCGGTGCGCACCACACTGGCCAGTTGCTCGCGCACCGGCAACGTGTAGTAATCCATGTCCGGCGGCGTGGCAGGCGTGACCAGCGCGGAGAGATCGCCATAACCCCAGAGGTTCAGCTCGCCCGCGTCGACACCGATGATGCCCAGCAGCTGAAGTTCCTCGACTTCCGCGGGCGTAATCACCGCGCCGGCGATGATCGGGAACGAGTAACCGAACATCGACAGCAGGTCGACGAATTCCTGGTGGGGCGCATCGCCCCAGCGATACACCGCCGGAGAACCCGTACCCGGTACCGGCAACTGCTGCATGCCCATGCCGTAATGGTTGTCGGACAGACGCAGACCGCCGGTTCGCTCACGCGCGACCGCCAGGCGATCCGCCGCATCCGGAGCGGCGCCACCCACCAGGGTGATGTCCCAGGACTGCGATCCGGCCGCGAGCATCGGCGCCAGTGCCCATTGGAGTCCCTGATGGCCATCCGCGTCCTTGTCGCGCAGGTCGACGGTTTGCACGTCACCCGGCAACTTGACTTCGGTCTCGCTGGGGATGAAAGCCCCCTTGGCCAGCGCCAGATCGGCGGCCAGTGCCACGCCGGAACCGCGCGAAGGCGCCGGCAGTGCGATACCGGCCGGCCAGATCATTTCGCCCAGTCGCGCCGCCGTCGGCAGTCGCAGGCCCGCGCCGAGGTGGGTATTGGCCGGCAACGTGACCGTGTCGGCCAGCACCGTGCCCGCCGCGTACAGCAGAGTGCCGCCGGCATCGAACACGGGGCCGCCCAGCACGGTGCCGCGCGCCAGCGTCAACGGCTGCGCCAGCGTCGCTTCCGCTGGCAGTTGGGTGCCCGCGGCCACTTCCATGCCGACGATGCGCACGTCGTAATTGAGCACTTTGCCGGAGGGGAACACAGTACCGGCCACCAGCGTGACCTTGCCGCCATGCGGCACGACCACGTCGGCGCCATGCGGCTGCCGCCCCTTGGTCAGGATCCAGCCCTGGTCATCGAAGCCAGCGGTCAGGCGCGAGCCGTCGAAGCCGTCGCTGATGCTGCCGAACACTTCCAGATCGCCGCGCGCGCGGATCACCAGCGCGCCGGCTTCGCCGGAACCGCGCGTGGCGGTCTGCTGCGAATGCGGATTGACGCTGGCGTAGCGATGGCCGGACAGATCCAGATCGCCATCCACGTGCAGGTTGCCATCCGGATTGATGGCCGGATCCGTGCTGCTGACGATCTGCACGCCCGGGCGCAGATGGAACTGATCGCGATAGCCACGCAGGCCGGCCAGGCGATGCTCCATCAGATCCGCGTTGCCGAGGGCGGCGGTGATGAATGCCGTGTTCTGCCCGTGCAGGCGGTCCAGATAGTCCTGGTCGATGATCTGGTAGCTGCCGCCGTCGGTGGTGGCATCCACGCCGGGCCGGGCGCTGTCGTCGCTGGTGAAAGCGTTGACGGTGATGGTCTTGGCGCCTTCGATGGCGATGTCGCCGCGGGCATCGATGGCGACATCGTCGCCGCCGATGCGCGGCGCGTTGAGCGCCACCGTGCCATAGCCACGATCGGCACCTGCCACCCGCAGATCCATGCGTGCGCCGCTGTCGATCCGCAACAGGCCGGCACCGGAACCCACCTCGATGACCGCGCGGTTGGGCGCCTCGATGACCTGCCCGTAGCTGTCCCGGCGCAGCACGTCGGCGCTGGCATCCAGCACCGCGCCGCCGGTCAGGGTGACGCCATTGCGCGCGGCCAGGCGGATGTTGCCCGCCTGTTCGCCGCTGGCATCGATGACGCCATCGACCGTGAGATGCCCTTTGTCGAGCGAGACGTTGACTTCATGGGCCTTGATCTCGTTGCCCACGACCAGATCACCCTCGCCCAGCCGGAAGCTGCGCGCACCGGTGACGCCATCGGCGGTCAGCCGCGCGTTGAGCCCGCCGAAATCGGCGATGTGCAGGCCATGCACGTCGATGCGACCGGCCATGAACGGCACCTCGGTGCCACCGGCGTCGTAGTGGCCGCTGCTGGCGCCGAGGATGCGACCGGCCAGGTCCACCGTGCCGGCCTGGGCGAACGCGCCCAGCTTGCCGGCGCGATTGAAGCGCGCGGACAGATCGATCTGCGCACCCGCGGACTGGCGGACGTCACCGGTGCGGCTTTCCAGCACCACGTCGCCGCCCCAGCTGTACTTGCTGACATCGAAGAATTCGAGCTTGCGTCCGGCCAGATCAAGCCGTGCGGCATCCCCCAGCACCACGTCGTCCTGCGCGCTCAGGGTGAGCTTGCCGCTCGGCAGCCACGCCAGTCCGTCGAACAGCAGTCGGCCGCCGCGGCTGTCCAGCGCGATCTCGGCGCCGAGCGCATCGCTGGCCACCGCCGGCGCCACGCCACCGGATCCAGTCACGCGCACATCGCCACCGGCGGTGATCCGGTTGACCGAACCCGCCGCGCCGGTCAACAACGGCGTGCTGATGTTCAGATCGCCGCCGTGATAGGTGAACGCCTTGGCGGCGGGGTCCCACTCCCCCTGCGACCGGTATACCGACAGGGTCCCCTTGTGCGAGGCGGTGACCCGTTCACTCGCGTTGAGGTTCACGCCGGCGAAGCCGAGCGTCATCCGGTCGTAGCTGCGCACCGTATCCGGCTGGCTCTTGGTCGCATGGCCGAAGTCGATCACCCGCGCATCGACCGTCAGCTGCCCGCTGCCAGTGCCGGGGCCCTGCGCGACCACGTTGCCACCCGCCAGCCGCGATCCGGTCCAGACCAGGGTGTCGGTATGGATGCGCGCCACGTCGCCGGCATCGCCGTAGCCGTAGATCGCCGGTGCACCGAGGACCAGTTGCTCCAGCGCGGACTTGCCGGTGACCGGATTGAAGGTGGACAGGCTGACCGACCCGTAGAAGTTGATCGATTCGCGCACCGTCAGCGCAAGGTTCTGCAACGCGGGCGCGCCATTGCGGGTATCGCCGAGCAGCAACCGGTCCAGGACCTGCTGGTTGAGGGTCATGCCGGCGGGCAGCGCGCCGCGCGCCGCGGCGTCGGCCAGCGCGGCCTGGCTGCCCACATTGATGCCGCCCACCGCCAGCACCAGGTTGCGGGTCCCGTAGCGCACCTCGTCGCCCAGCACGAAGCGGTTGTCGGTCGCGGTGGCGATCGTGCCTTCGGAATAGAGCCGGGTTTCACCCGCGCAGCTTCCCCCTGCCGCGCACACGCCAATCTCGATCGCGCCGGCTCCGCCGCCGTCCGAATTGGGCGCGTCCGGTGCCAGCAGGTCGAGCGCACCGTTGGAAACCGCCAGCACGGAGTTCTGGCCGGGGGTATACACGTAGCCCTGTTCGGCTCCCAGCGTCGAAGCTCCCTTGCCGAGCGTATTGATGCCGGCGCCCTGCTCCAGCGTGATCGCGCCGTCCACCCGGCTGCTGATCAGGAAGACGTCGGTGCCCTCCAGCACCGCGCCCTCGCGCAGCACGATGTTTGCCGTCGAGTTGCCGAAGATGCCGATCTGGTTGGCCCGCTGCTGGCTGCCGGTGTGATCCCGCTGCGTGCTGGTCAGGCGTCCGCCAATGACCAGGCGCGCGCCACCGAGGGCGTTGAGTTCGCTGGCATGGATCGAAACGCCGGTGAAGCCCTCGGTGGGCGCGGCGCCGTCGGCCAGGATTTCATAGTTCCGCGCGTACCAGAGATTGGTCAGGCTGCCGTGCCCGCCCTGCTCGGGCTTTGCCAGCACGGTGGCGTCAAAGCGCAGCGAGGGTTCGCTGCGCGAACCTTCCTCGCTTCGTTCGATCAGGCGCAGGCTGATGGCCTTGGCATCGCGTTCCAGCAGCGCACGCGGGACTCCGTCGCGCGCGGCGCTGTCGATGGCGAATTGTGCGTAACTGGTCTCGTTGTATTGCGAATAGCTGCGCAGGGTGTCGGCCGAGGTCAGGATGACCTGGGTCGGCAACACGTCGCGCAGGCCGGTATTGGCGGTTCCCAGCTGCGCCGCCGCGCTCCAGGAGCCGTTGCGCATCGCGGTGGTGCTGCCGAACGAGGCCGCGGAATTGGCCAAGCCGTTGATCTCGACACGGAAAGCGCCCGGCAGCAACGCATAGGTCGAAGGCAGCAGCGTGTAGGTGCCCGGCGGCAGGCCAGGCACGCCGGCACCGATGGTGATCTGGCGACCCAGCGCCGGCGCACCGGCGCCCTGCTCTCCTCCCACCGGGGCCTGTCCCGCCTGCACGCCCGGGACGATCGCATAGACCGGATTGGTCGACAGGCCCGGCAAAGTGAAACCGCTGCCATCGGCGGCCATCTGCACCAACGGATGCAGGCGCGCGTCGGTGGAGCCGCCACGGCCGGACAGGAATGCGGCACCGGCAAGTTCACCGCCACCGGACAGATCCACCGTTGCCCCGGCCTGTGCGTTCACCGCATGGCTCTGGAACTCGACCTTCGGCTCGTTGCCGAGTCCGCGGAATTCGACGTCGGTGCCTTCGTACTGATAGACCAATCCATCGACGGTGCCGCCGTAGGGCATGATCAGGCCGCGTGCGCTGACCGAGGTGATGCTGCCTGGCAACAGGTTGACCAGACCGGTCTTGCCGTTGCTGTCCGCACTGCCGAGCGTAATGCTGCCCAGCGGTGCCCGCAGCACGCCGCCCTGGTTGACGGTGGCGGCGGCGAAGCTCATGGCGCCGAACACGCTGTAAGGCATTGGCGGCAGTTCGCTGCCGACCCGGGCGATGTCGAGACGACTGTCCGGGTCGTAGTACTGCTCCAGATTGTTCCACTGGTTGACACGGCTGCGCAGGCCGACGACGACGTTGCCATTGCCGTAGATCTGGCGGGCTTCCAGCAAGGTGTCGCCGGGCGAGAACAGCTTGGCGCCGCGCAGGCGCAGGTCGCCGCGGCTGTGCAGTTGCAGCGCCTCGAACGCGTCGCGCCGGACTTCCAGCGGCGTGCCGCTGTTGTGGATGATCGTGCCATTGGCGCCCATGCCGACTTCGCCGACGATGTCGATCAGATCCGCATCCAGGCGCAGCGCGGAGCCTTCGGCGATGCCGGGCACGCCCAGGGTGCCATTGCCGGCGCTGATGTTGCGCGAACCGAACACTGGATTCGGCATCATCTCGCCATCGCCCTGGCGGCGCGTGGAGCCGGACAGTCGCAGGTACGGCGCGGCGAGGGTCACCCGGCTGTCGCGGGCGGCATCGGCACCCAGTCCGATGCCGCTGGCAGTGAGATACAGGGCTTGCCGCATGCGCAGGTCAATGTCGCCGGCGAAGCTCAGCAAGCCGTTGACGTGCAGCGCGGTGGTGTCGAATCCGCCCGCGTGGATCGCGTCCACGCCATAGCGGGCCCGGCCATAGACCAGACTCTCGTGCATCTGCCCGACTTCGGCGTCGTCGGCCAGTCCGCTGCCGCCGTAGTTCTGCTCCAGCAGCAGCTCGCGCGGCACGCGCACGGCGTCGTCGACGTCATCCCCCAGGTAATCCCAGCGCCCCACTTCGCGGTAAAGCGGGGTTTCCAGATTCAGTGCGAGAGTACCGCCGGCCGCACCGGCACCGCCTGCGGCCGCGCGCAGTTGGCCGTCGATATACAGGCCATTGCTCGCGCTCAGCGCGATCACGCCGCCATGACTGGGAATCAGTGTGCCGCCGAGGCCGGGCAGATCCAGCGTCGCCTGGGCACCGGACGCCTCCAGTCGCGCGCCGCGACGCACCACCAGGAACGCGTCCACAGCGTTGAATTCGCGCGCCTCCAGGTCATGGCGCGCGCCGATTTCGATGGTGCCGCCGTCGAGCACCTGGCCGAAGCGGCGCCCGTTCGCGTCGACGCCGGTGTAGGCGCGTCCAGACACATCCAGGACCGCGTCGTCGCCGATCCAGATCGAGCGTCCGTTCGGCTTCCCGTTCGGCCGGTTCCTGTCGAGGCCCTGCCCCCACGCGCCGGGCAGGATGGAAATGCGCCCGCCATGCGCCCGCAGTTCGCCCTCGATGGTGATCTGGTCGTTGCCGGTCAAGGTGATCGATTGCCCCGGATCCACCTCGATGCGGCTGTCCTTGCCCATCTCCAGCACGCCATTGGCGTAGATCGAACCGGCCGTGAGCGACAGGCTCGCGCCCCGGCGCAGCGTGGTCCGGCCCTGGTCGGGATCGTCGGCCTGCGTCGGCGGCAGCCATACCGACAGCGCTTCCGAGGGGTCCGCGCCGCTCGCGATCCGGCGCGCGGTGTCGCGGTCGTAGTCAAGCAGCGGCATCAGCACCGACAGTTCGGTGCCCGGCTGCACCAAAACACCGTCGCGACCATGGATCGCATAGGCACCAAAACCGGACTGGAACAGCGCCCCGTCCAATGCCAGGAAGGACTGCACTTCGACGGTCTCGGGCCAGGCGGTGCCGGGCGGAATGCGCTGGCCGCGCGGCACCACGATGTCGGTGGCGGCGATGCTGCCGCCCTGGTACGTCGCCGTATACGCGGTGATCGGCAAGCCATCCGGGAACACGTCGCGCGGCACCACGTAGCCCGCTTCCAGTTCGGTGATGGCGTGCAGCACGGTGCCGGCGGGCAGCACGGTGCCGGCGTACTGGTAGGTGCCATTGGCGAGCAGCACCGCGGTCGGCAAGCGCCACTCGGCCTGCAACGTCACCGGATTGGCTTCGCTGATCAGCGGGCGGGTGCGCACCGGCACCGGCTGGTCGCCCAGCACGCGGGTCATGACGACCGAGAAGTCCATCGGAATCGGCTGCCCGGCCGGGATCACGTAGTCGTTTGCCAGGCGCAGCGGCAGATCGCTGGTTTCACCGGCCTGCAACTGCTCGATGATTTGCGGAATGCCGTCACCGATGCTGACCAGGGTGCCGTGCTCGATATCGAGCTTGCCGCCGCCGTTGACGCCGTGGCCCCGCAGCGTGCCGTCGAGCGACAGCACGCCGGCGCCGCCCACCAGGCCGGCCGCCAGGCTCACGTTGCCGCCGCGACCGCCATGCAGGCGGTCGTCCGCCCCCAGGGTGGCGCCGGACGAAACGTCGATCAGGCTGTCCTTGCCCAGCACCACGTTGCCGTCGCTGCGCAACGACACGCTGCCGCCATCCACGTACGGCAGGCCGCCGATGGCGAGAGGATCGTGCTGGCGGTTGTTCCACAGGCCGCGTGCGTCCAGGGTGACTCCGTCGGCCAGGTTCGTCTGGCGCGCATAGCCGGGCGGCGTGACTTCGCTGATCGCGGTTTCCTGCCAGCTGCCGCCCTCGGCGCTGATGTGGCGGACGACCATGTTGCCCAGGCGGATGCTGCCGCTGCGCGCGGTCAGGTCCGCATTGACGTCCACCTGGGTGGCGTGCAGTGCGATTTCGCCGCCGGGCGATACGGTCAGGGCTTCGTCCACGCGCACGCCACCGCGCGCATACACCTCCAGGCCCCCCAATCCCTGGCGATTCAGCCAGTCTGCGTCCAGCGCGATCCGGCCCGCCTCCGGTTCGGCGCCCGGCACCGCGTCGCCGATCGTCACCGCGCTGACCACCGCGTCGGGCGAATAGCGCAGATCGCCGGTGTCCTTGTCGTACACCGGGCGGTGGCTGCCGATGACCAGGCTAGCGCCGCGTGCGGCGGCGGTCTGCGCCTGCTGGTAACCATCCAGCGTCGCATCGCGCGCCCGCTGCTGGCGATCGCCCTGGAAGGTGGTGCCTTCGACGTCGCCTTCGAGTACCGCGCCCCGGGTCGCGACCACCAGCTTGCCGGCGTCGCGTCCCACCACGTAGCCGCCTTCCAGGCGCGTCCGCGGTGCGATCAGCGGGTTGTAGAAGTAGGACGTGGTCTGCGAACCCCAGCGCTCGTGCAGATCCTCGAAGCCCTTGTACAGGCCGGTGTAGAGAAGATCACCCGGCGCGTTCGACGCGTTGTAGAGCTTGCCGTCGGCGCCCTTGAGGAAGGTCTGGTTGACGTAGCCGGTCTGCACGTCCAGGGTGCCGCCGGACAGGTTGATGTGCGAACCCTGGCGGGTCACCACCTCGCCGCCGCTGAATTGCACGGTACCACCCTGCGCCGACCATTCGCCGATGCCGTGGCCGGTGACGCCCAGGTAGCCGCCGACTTCCAGCAGGCCGCCGGCGGTGTACCAGCGATCGGTTTCGTAGCCGTTGGTGCCGGCCGGCACCAGCACCAGATCGCGCCGATCCAGCCAGATGTTGCTGTTGTTGAGGCTCTTGTCGTCGCGGTTGCCGGACGCGTCGCGCTGCTCGTTGCCCTGTACGTTGATCAGGACATTGTTGGCTTCCATCGCGATGCGCACGCCGACCGCGCCGGACACGTCGATGCGCGCGCCATCGGCGACGGTCGACCGGCCCGCCGCGTCCACCAGCACCTGCCCACCGGTGGCCAGGGTCAGCGACTGGCCCTGGAAATCGACGTCGCCACCGGAACTGATCCGGATCAGCGACTGGTCGCGTCGGTGGGTGGCATTGCCGTCCGGCTTGTCGGTGTCCCGCACGAGGGTTTCGCGCTGCACGTCCAGGGCGGTGGTCGCGCTTTCGTCCAGCACCACCGCGGTGGTGCTGTCCTTGTCCAGGACGATGCGGCCGTCTGCGTCGGTGGCATCGCTGGTCAAATGGACCGTGCCGCGGGTGTACACGGAAGTGGTCGCGATCACCGCGCCCTGCTGGCGGACTTCGTGGCCGACCAGGCTGATGTCGCCGGTGGTGGCCTGGATCAGACCGGTGTTGGTGACCATGCCGGTCGCTGGCGCACTGCCCTCGGTGCCGGTGCCGGAAGTTGCCGGCAGGCGCAGGGTCGAGACCAGATTGCCGCGCGTGGTCGAGGCCTGGTTGCCATCCGTGTCCATGCCCTTGCGGATGACGAACGCGTCGCCCGCGGCCAGCGTGGTCTGGCCGTTGGCGGTGGCGATCTGCCCATGGTTTTGCACCTGCTGGCCCACCAGCAGCACGTAGCCGCCGCCTTCGGTCACCGAAGTGGGCACATGCGTGCTGATCCGCGCACCTTGCTCGACGGTGACGGCGCCGGTGGCCGCGCCATGCTGGAAACTGCTGGCGGTGGAGGTCAGATCGTTGGCGAAGGTGGGAATGAAGTCCTTGCCCTGCGCCTGGCTGTACAGCCCGCTGCGGAACTGCGCATCGGTCATGCCGACCGCGGACGCGGCCAGGTTCTTGACGTTCACCTGGCTGGTGCCGTTGAACACCACGCCATTGCGGTTGATCAGGAACACCGTGCCATCGGCCTTGATCTGGCCCTGGATCTGCGACGGCCGCGCACCTGGATCGTTGATCCGGTTGAGTACCGACCACGCCGCATCCTGCTTGAAATCGACAGTGGTGTTGCGGCCGACGTTGAAGGTCTCCCAGTTGAGGATGGCCTTGTCGGCGGTCTGCTCGATGGTGACGGTGGTCTTGCCGTCCGCCACCTGCTGGGTCGGATCCTTGGCGTTGTGCCAGCCGCGGGTCAGCGCGTCCTGATCAACCTTCAGCCCCCCCTCGCCCAGACCGTCGGGAACGGTGGGCGCGCGCAGGCTGGCGGCGTCGCGCGCCGCCTGCTGCAGCCGCTGCTGCATGGCGATGGCCTGCGCGGCGGTGGCCAGGTTCTCGATCGAGGTCTTGAGCTTGTCGCGCGCCTCGCGGTTCTGTTGTTCCGGCCGCGGCAGGTTGCTCGGCTGCCCGTTGGGCAGGCGCCCGGACTGGGCCGCCGACTGCTGGTTGGCCCCCTTGTTGGCGAACCAGGCCGCGCTGAACGCCTGCTGCGCACTGGCGGTTCCGATCATGCCGCCGGCGACCAGCAACGCGGTGATCGCGTGCGCCAGCGGCTTGATGCCCAAGCCATCGGCCGTGGAAGGAGTGCGCGTGCGCTGCGGCTGATTCACCATTGTTTCCACCCGTGGAATGTCGTTCGCTGGATGCACTTCCCGCCTTCCCGCGTCCGTCCCCGGATCATCGCGTTGGAATGGGTTGTGCTCGTTACGATGGGTAAGACCGACGGGGCCGGTGACGACTGAACTGCTGAAACAAAAAATTCATGCACGCGAAAATGGGCGGCAACTCGCCGGATGAATTTCATGTTTCTGTCATCTACGCCTGTTAATGACTGCATTGAGTAGGCGCGCACGATGATCGTCCGCGACAGATGCATGACTTCGAATGAGCCCGTGCGGACGAGCGAATCGGCGTGCACGCGAGCGCGCCACGCCCTCGATGCAGGCGCATTCGTGGATTCGAGCGCGGGATTCGAAAGGCGCGGCATCACCGTCGCCCGGCCATGCGATCAGCCCAACAGGGTCACGCCAGCAGGCATCTGCACCACCCGCGCGCCGTAGACGTCCTTGACCAGATCGAGGAAGGTGTCGGCCTGCCGGATCGGAATGCGCGCCTGCACGGTGCGCCGGCCCAGTTCGGCGCGGGTGATGAGGATTCGGCCCGGCCGGTAGCGGTTGATCTCGTCGACCACCCGCGCCAGCGGTTCGTTGTAGAACACCAGGAAACCATGCCGCCATGCGTCCACCCGCGACGTGTCCACCGGCGCCACCGACGCGATCCGGCGTTCCGCCAACTGCGCCTGCCACGAGGGCCCCAGCACCACTGCGCGTCCGCCCTGCTCCACCCGCGCCTGTCCGGACAGGCAGGTGATTCGACGATCCTCGGCGACACAACGCAGGTTGACGCGCGATCCCGGCGCCAGCGTGACCAGGCCATCGCCAACCCGCACGCGCAGCGGCGAGGCCGGTGATTCGGGCGTGCGGAATTGTGCTTCGCCCTGGACCAGTTCCAGCAGTTCGTTGCCGGCGCCGCCTTCGCGGCTGAGCGCGGTGCGCGCGCCCATCGCCACCTTCACTCCGGCGATGTCGATGTCACGCAATTCGCCCACGGCGGTGCGATAGTCGGCGGCGGCTTCCTCCCAGCCCGGCCACAGGCCAAGCGGCGGACGCGCGATCAACCAGCCCGCCGTGGCCGCCACCGCGCCGCCCAGGAACGCACGCCGGCCCATCCGCATCGCGCGCGGACGCCGGCCATCGCGATGCGTGCCGGCAGGCGGCAATGCCGCGACGCCCGCGCTGTTCGCTTCGACTGCCGCGGGCACCGTCATGGCGGTGGTGGCCGCCAATGCCGCGGCCGGCGCCAGCGCGTTCCATAGCCGGCGCGCCTCGGTGAACGCACGCACGTGCGCCGGCTCGGCCTTGCACCATTGGCGGAACGCATCGGCGTCGGCGGCCGTGGCCTGGCCGGACTGGAGGCGCAGCAGCCACGCCTGCGCCTGTTCGCGCAGTTCGCATTCCCGGGAAGCGGATTCGACCGGTTTCATATTCATCACGACTGTTTTCCCGCGCCGGGACCGAACCGCTGCACGACCCGGCGGTCCAGCCGGTCCGCGCAGTGCTGCAACGCCTTCTTCAGATCCTTGCCGACCATGCGCAGGGAAATGCCGTGGCGGGCGGCGATGGCGTCGAGCGGTTCCTGTTCCACCCGCGCTGCCAGCAGGATCGCCCGCTGGCGGCGCGGCAACTCCTGCAAGGCTTCCGCCAGCGCGGCGATATCGGCCTGGCCCAGCGCGACGATCGCCGGATCCTGCTCGTCGATCACTTCGTCCATCAAGGCGTCGATTTCCAACCCGGTCAGGATCCGCGACTGCGCCACGCGCTGATCGGCGGCGGCGTTGATCGCCATCCGGAACAGGTAGGCCATGGGATTGCGTTCCGGCTGCGCGGCCTCGCGCATCCGTTCCACCCGCAGCCAGGTTTCCTGCAGGGCATCCAGCGCCAGATCGTCCGAACCCAGCCGCCGTCGCAACCGCCGACGGAATTCCTCGTAGTGATCCAGCAACAGTACCCGCAGGCCGGCACTCATCGTTCCCGCCCCCGGCATGGCGGCGTGGACTGGCCGGTTTCCGGCAACAGGGTCAGGGTGATCGGTTGCGGCAGATCCGGCGGCAGGCCGATCAACGTAAGATCCGCCAGGCGTGCCAGGATCGCGGCGTCGCGAAGGACATCGCCACTGGATTCGCTGATTTCCGCTTGCCGGATGCGGCCGCTCGCATCGAGCCGGAACCGGATCGCGGCGCGATAGCCGCCGGGCCGGGTCGATTCGTCGCCGCACAGCGCGTCTTCCAGCGAGCGCTGGAGAATGCGCGCGCCACGGCGGCGCGCGGCGGCGTCCTGGTTGTCGGTGGCCGCCGGCGCGATGGTTTCCGGCGCGGGCTCGTCCATCGCGGCGTCGGCACCCGACATCACCAGGGTAAACGCATCGTCGCCGACGAAGCGCGGGGTCAATCCGGTTCCCACCAGCATCCTCCGCAGGGCCTCGTCATCGCGATAGCGGCCAATCACTTCTGCCGAATGCAGATTGGCCAGCAGTCGCGCATCGACCAGCACCGCCAGCCCGGTGATCCGTCCGTAGGCCTGCAAGGCGCGATCCAGCGGCTGCGCCGACAGATTGAAGTCATGCGATGCGTCCGGTCCCCTCGCCGCCGCGCCGAACGATGCCAGCGCGGCGGCCAGCAGCATGGCAAGCATCGGCATTCGCCGCGCGGTCGGCGCGCGCACGCAGGCGGCGAAGGGTTCAGCGGTCGTTCCGCAAGTAGCTGTCATCAAACTGCAGGCAGAACGCGCCAGTATCGAAACGCCGAGCACGGCACACTATTCCGCCTTCGTTGCAGTCCGGTGACACGCCATGAATCCGCTCCGGCCCCGTCTTTCCCCGCATCGCCTGTTGCCATTCGCGGCGGCGCTGCTCGTTTCCTCCGCGCTGGCCGCCGAACCGCAGGCGACGCAGATACCCGCCACGCCACCGGCGACCGACTCCGCATCGACACCGGCGCCCGCCAAATCCGCCAAGCCCGCCGACACCCGCTGCGTCGACGTGGAAGTGAATGGCGAGCGCGTGCCCGACTACGCGTGCCTGGGACAACTGATGACCTCGCCCACGCCGCCCGCCTCCCCCGATGCGAACCTCACCGGTTCCGAGCGCATCGTGCGCCAGCCGCCCACCAAGCTAGGCCTGGCCAATCGCGCCGCCACCCAGCAGCGGATGGGCAACACTTTCGGCACGTCGACCCAGCCGCAGCGACCACCGCCGCCGTCGCCCAAGCCGGTGATTCCCGGACGCTGAGCGATTGCGCCAGGCAAGCGACGCGACGGATGCCTCAGAGTGAAGTGCCGCTGGTGCCCGCGTGGGCACCCGGCCCCGCCGGCTCAATCGGTTCCGCCGATTCGCGCAGCGACAGGCCCAGTACCAACGGCTGGCGCATGTCGGCGGGCGGTTGCGCCAGCGGCGGCTGCAACAACGATTCGAGCGCGGCGTCCGCTTCCGCGTCGCCCAGCGAGGTGAACTCGCTGCGGGTGATTCGGCCATTGGCCGCGATCCACAGCTTCACCACCACCGGATCCTGCCGCTGCGGCAGGCTGGCGGAACGTTCCATCCAGTCGTGCAATTGATTTGCGGGAACGCTGTCCTCGCCCAGCCTGCGTTGCAGTTCGGTGCCGGCTTGCTGCGCATACGCCAGCCAGTGCTGGGGAACCGGATCCTGTGCGGCGGCCCCGACCGTGGCGCCAAGCGTGGTCCAGGCTATGGCCGCACCCAGCAGGCGCCGCAGCCAGCCGCGCGTTCCGCTTCGCGTCGTGTCGGCACCCGCCTGCGGTTGCGGCGTCGGCCGGTCTTTCCTTTCGTCTTGCAGGCCGTTCATCGGCGGATTCCCGTTACAAACCCGATGACTCTGCCTGCCTTGCATGACAGGGAGATGGCGACCAGGAATCGACGCGGTGGCCTGCCTTTGCCGCACTTCGCGTAACAGTCCTAGTGTGCCGGCCCTTCCCGGCTGGTCGAGGCGATTCCGATGAGGAAGCCACGCAACCGTCGCAAGCGGAAGGCCCGGGCGTGTTGATCGACTATCGCCACGCCGCGACGCCGGACGACTTCGATGCCCACCTGTGCATCGTGGGTGCCGGACCCGCCGGCATCGCCATCGCGCGCCACTACCTCGACACGGCGGTCCGTGTCTGCCTGCTGGTGGGCGGCGGTATGGCCGGCGATGCCGAGACCCAGGACCTCTACGCGGGTGATTCGATCGGCAATCCGCAACTGGATCCCGCCGCCAGCCGCCTGCGCGCATTCGGTGGCAGTACCAATGCCTGGGGCGGCGGTTGCATCCCCTTGAGCCGGATGGATCTCGCCGCGCGTGATTGGGTGCCGCACAGCGGCTGGCCGATCTCCTATGCCGAACTGGAACCTCACTACGCCCGCGCGCGCGATCTGCTTGCCATCGACGGGCACGACTTCGAGGCGGGCGGTTTCCTGAGCGCACCGGCGCGGCGCCCGCCAAGTTTCAAGGGCGATCGCCTGGTCAACCGCAATTTCGTGCTCAGTCCGGTATTTTTCGGGCAAGCCTATCGCGCCGAACTGGAGCGCGCGCCCAACATCCAGGTGGTACTGCACGCCAACGTGCTGGAACTGCTGTCCGATGCAGGTGGCGAGCACGTGCATGCCGCCCGCATCGGCTCACTGCAAGGCAAGCGCGGCCAGGTGCGCGCGCATCGCTACGTGTTGGCCTGCGGCGGCATCGAGAACGCGCGCCTGCTGCTGTTGTCGAACTCGTCCGTGCCGCATGGGCTGGGCAACGAACAGGACCTGGTCGGACGCTACTTCATGGATCACCCGCGTGGCCGGCTGGGCACGCTGCATGCGCGCGCGGTCACCCCGCTTACCCGTCCCTACGATCGTTCCGGGGGCAAGGGTCCCACGCCGGTATTCCCCGAACTGTGCCTGTCCGAGGACGCGATGCGTGCCCATCGCATGCTCAGCGGACGCGTGCGGCCGGTGGCGGTGGAAGGCCAGGTGCCGCGCGGCATCCACGCGGCGCGGCGATTGCGTTCGGCGCTGCGCAAACCACGTCCCGACGAGGGAGGTTCGCTGGAAGGCCAGATGTCGCAGGCGCTGCGCTTCGGCAGCGGCAACGAGGCACCGCCGCCTCCTCAGGAGAACCTCGCCCGCCTCGCCCTGCAACTGGCGCCAGGCATGGGCGATCTGGCGCGCGGCATGTTCAACCGGCTGACCGATCGCCCGATCGTTCCGCCCGACCATGTCGATGTCGTCGGCTATTTCGAACAGGCGCCCAATCCCGACAGCCGGGTGCGCCTGGGCGACGATCTGGACCCGCTCGGTCAACGCCGCGTGCGCGTGGACTGGCGGCTGACGCCGCTCGACTGGCACACCTACCGGACCGCCACGCACCTGTTCGGCGAGGAACTGGCGCGGGCCTGCGGCGGACGTTTCCAGGCCGACGCATGGCTGCACGACGAACGCGCGCCGCAGCTGCAGGGCACCGCCCACCACATGGGCACCACCCGCATGGCCGACGACCCCGCCGATGGCGTGGTCGATCGGAACCTGCGCGTGCATGGCGTGGACAACCTGCACGTCGCCGGCAGTTCGGTGTTTCCGACCGGTGGCTGGGCCTTTCCCACCTTCACCCTGGTCGCGCTCAGCATGCGCCTGGCCGAACACCTGCGCGACTGCCTGTTCCTGCTGTAGCCATCCGCCCCTTACTCAGAACGTGATCGGCACGCGCGCGGTGAAGCTCACATCCGGCGTGTCCCGGGTCAGTCCGGCGCCCAGCGCGACATTGAGCGAAACCCTGTCGCTGAAGCGATAGGTGCCGCCGAGCAGCAACGTGGCCAGGGTCACCCGCACCGCGCCGGCCACGTCGCGTCCGTTCTGCTGGGTCTTGCCGACCACGTTCATGTCGTAACCGATACTGATGGCGGCCTTCTCGTTGAGCGCCAGGCCCATGCCCAGGTTGAAACCGATGATGTCGCCGGCTTCGATGTCGCCCAGCGGCTCGCGCTGTCCGTCGACGAGCAGGCGCGAGACATTGCGCCGCTTGAAATTGTGCAGGTAGCTCAAGCTGCCGAAGAACACCACCGGGTCCGAGGGATACAGCCAGGTCACGCCCGGCTGCAGCGCTTCGAAACCGCTGCCGGTGGGAAGCTCCAGCGGCAGGCCGGTGCCGGTGGTGTTGCCCACGCAACGCGTCACGCAATCGGTGACCACGTCGAACAGGTCCTTGCCGGTGCGACTCTTGTAGCGCAGCCAGCCGATGTAGAACGCCTTGTCCGGGCCACCGCGGTTGATCTGGTAGCGCGCGGTCAGTTCGGCATCGCCGATGCCATTGCCGCTGGCGTTGAACACGCGGTCCTGCGCCGATCCGGTGAAGATTTCGCGACTGACGGTGTCGCCGTCGAGGTAGACATACGGCAGCTTGGCTTCCAGCTCGAAGCGCCGGTTGAGGCCGTAGCGTCCGGTCAGGGTCGCCACCGCGGTGGTGGTCTTGACCTGGCGCACGTCGATCAGGCCGATCAGGATCGCGGGAATCACGGTGTAACCGACCAGCGCGACGCGATCGTTCGCCGAATAGCCGTACTGCAGGGAGGGTTCCAGCACGAACTTTCCGGGCGGCGTCAGCACGCCGGGCTGGTCGAAGATCTGCGCCACCTCCGGCGGACGCGAATCGGATTCGGGGGCCTGCCCCACCGGCTGCGGGGCGGGCCGCGCGGCCGGGGTGGCCTGCGCCGGCGCGCTCTGCGCGGCGAGCACCGGTGCCTGTCCGAGCACCGGCATCACCGCCGGCGCGGGGGCGCCGCGCGCGCGCGCGTTCGCCAGGACTTCCTCGTTGAGCGCCGACTGCAATTGAGCCAGCGCCTGCTGCTGTTGCTCCAGCGCCCGCCGGGTCTGCTCNTCGTTGAGCGCCGACTGCAATTGAGCCAGCGCCTGCTGCTGTTGCTCCAGCGCCCGCCGGGTCTGCTCCAGCTGGCGCGTCTGTTCGTTGATCTGGCGTTGCAGGCCATCCAGCCGCTCCTCGCCATCGCCGGGTGGTCGCGCGCCCGCGACGGGGGCCTCCTGCGCCCAGGCCGTACCGCCCGTCAACGCGAGGACCAGGGCGAGAACCAGCGGCTTGCGGCGAGCATTCGACGTCCGTTTCATCGGGTGTCTCCTTGGCGATGGTGGTTTCAGCGCGTACCGGCCGTGCCGTTGAGGGCGTCCTGCAGTGCTCCCCCGGCGTTGATGCCCTGGAAGGCACCCAGCACCGGGCTGTCGATCTCCAGGCGGGTGATGGTGGTGATGCGCTGGTCATCCAGGGTGTTCTGGATCACCACGCCACCGGGCAGGCGCATCGGCTCGAAACGGTTGCCGTCGCCGCGCTGGATCACGATGCCCTGGCTGAACTCGCCCAACGCGCGCGCCTCCTCCGCACTGAGCCGCGACAGATCGGCCACCCGCACCGCGGTGCTGGCCGCCAGTTCACCGTTGACGTACACCACCCGCTCGATACCGAACGACAGGGTCGCGCCGGACGGCAACTGGAAGCCGCCGCGCATGCCGTCCAGCCGCGCCGGATCGATCGGTGTCCACTCGGCGCCCAAGCCGTTCCCGTCGTCGCCGCGCGCGCCCAGCGGCGCGGCCGCCGCGGGCAGCAGCACGGCCAGCGCGAGCAGGCTCGAAAACAATGCTCTGTCCATGTCAGATGTCTCCCGGACCGCGTCGTGGCACCGCGATGCCGCGCAGGCCATCGCGCTGGATACCGATATCCAGCGGGGCCGGCGGGGCCGTGCGCCAGTCGCGTTCCTGGTTGAAGCGCGCCTGCGCGCGCCGGTTGTGGATGACGAACAGCACGCGGTTGTCCCACAGCGCCTCGAACCGCGACTTGGGCATCGCCCGCGTGCCGCGTGCCGGATCACCCAGCAGCACGCGTCCGTTCTTCAATCCCTTGACCACCACGAAATGGCGATAGCCGCGATCGTTCAACAGCACGATCGCCGGCACGCCTTCTTCCTGCAGTTTCTCCAGCGGCAGTTCGAAACCGTCCGCCTCGAATCCCTGCGACTGCAGATAGCGGCGCATGTCCAGCAGCGAGAAACCCTCCTTGCGGATGCGCGCCTGGTCGCCGTAGGTGTACATGCGCACGAACACGTCCTGTTCGCTGACCGCATGGCCATACTGGAACGTCAGCAGGGTCGCGGTCGCCGCCGAACCGCAACTGAAATCGAACTGCTGGGGGATGGTGGTGCGGAAGCGGGCTTCCTTCAGGCTGGTCACCCGCACCTGGTACGCACCACCTGGCGCGCGCACGTCCATGTCCGCCGCAGCCGCCGGCGCGCCGCCACAAGCCAATGCGGCGATGGCCAGCGCCACGGCGGCCCGGGCGGCGTTCACCGCGCGGGATCCGCGAAATTCACGGTCACCACCATCGCGTTCTGGATGAGCACGTTGGTGCCGGTGTTCTGGATGACCGTGTTGATGCCGTTGGCATTGTCGAAGGCGCCCTGGGTGATGGTGTTTCCACCGCTGTCGATGTGATGCGCGGTGTTGCCGTCGACGGTTCCGTCGACATCGATGACGACCACGCTGCCGTGGTCATCCTCGCCACCGCGCATCCCGGCCAGTCGCGCCACGTCCACCGGTGCGCCGATGTCACTGACCGGACGCGGTTTCACCACCAGCCAGCTCGCCGGCGGGTCGATGGCCGAGACCGGAATTTCCGGCATCGCCGGGGCGGTTCCGGTTGCAGGCGCGACGGGTTCATCCGCCGCGGCCCTGCCGCTGCCTCCGGCGAAAAGCGCGAACAACGCGAACAGCAAGGCGGGTGCGGCGCGCTGGCGCCGCACGAAGCGATATCGGGTCTGCATGGTCATGCTCCCTTGCCATGCGTTCCATCCAGGCACGCCCTTGCCACGCGCCCCCTGTCGATCCCGCCGCGGGGGCGGCGGGATCGTCCTGCGCATGGCACGCGGAGCCGCCGAAGCGGCCCCGGCGCGCCCGGGGAGCGCTTACGGACCTACGGTCAGGTTGGCCTGCACGGTGATGCCCTGCTGGATCAGCGACGCGACGCCGCTGTTCTGCGCAGCCACCATCACACCGGCGGCCGATTGGCCGACGCTGCTCATGGTGTTGGACATGTTGAAGGTGCCCGCGTCGTTGGCGACGGAGCCCCCCATGCCGCCGGCACCGCCGGTCGCACCGTTGCCGACGCCGCCGTTGCCGACACCGCCGTTGCCATCGCCACCCGTGCCGCCTTCGGCACCGACCGCGCCCATCGCGCCGTCGCCGGCGGTGGCGTCGCCATTGCTGGCCGTGGACGAAGCGCTGCCATTGGTGGCGTCGCCGTTGGTGGCCGAGCCACCCGCACCGCCGTCACCCGCGGTCGCGGTCAGGCTGCCGCCCGCGCCACC
>NZ_JADHDV010000039.1 GCF_016820515.1 Pseudoxanthomonas beigongshangi
CGGAGCCGGCTCCCGCGCCCGCCAAGCCCGCCGCGGCGGCCAAGGCGGCCGCCAACGCCGGCAAGCCGGGCCTGATGCAGAAGACCCCGGTGCGCTCGGGCCAGCAGCTGTACGCGGAAAACCGCGACCTGACCGTGCTCAGCACCGTCGGCGCCGGCGCCGAAGTCATCGCCGACGGCTCCATCCACATCTACGGTGCCCTGCGCGGCCGCGCCCTCGCCGGCGCCCAGGGCAACACCGATGCACGGATTTTCTGCCGCGAATTCCACGCCGAACTGGTCGCCATCGCCGGCCACTACAAGGTGATGGAGGAAGTACCCCAGGAACTGCGCGGCAAGTCCGTGCAGATCTGGCTGGACCAGGACCAACTCAAGATCGCCGCCCAGGACTGACGCGGCCCTACCTCACTAGAAGAACGACCAAGGAGAACACCATTGGCTGAAATCATCGTAGTCACGTCCGGCAAGGGCGGCGTCGGCAAGACCACCACCAGCGCCAGCATCGCCTGCGGCCTTGCCCGTCGCGGCAAGAAGGTCGCGGTCATCGACTTCGACGTCGGCCTGCGCAACCTGGACCTGATCATGGGCTGCGAACGCCGCGTGGTGTACGACTTCGTCAATGTCACCCAGGGCGAGGCCACGCTGAAGCAGGCGCTGATCAAGGACAAGCGTTTCGAGACGTTGTACATCCTGGCCGCCTCGCAGACCCGCGACAAGGACGCGCTGACCAAGGAAGGCGTGGAGAAGGTGCTCAAGGATCTGGGCGACGACGGTTTCGACTACGTGGTCTGCGATTCGCCGGCCGGCATCGAGAAGGGCGCGTTCCTGGCGATGTATTTCGCCGACCAGGCCATCGTGGTGGTGAACCCGGAAGTGTCCTCCGTGCGCGACTCCGACCGCATCCTCGGCCTGCTGGATTCCAAGACCCGCCGCGCCGAGAACGGCGAGCCGCTGAAGGCCAACCTGCTGCTGACCCGCTACAGCCCCGGCCGCGTCGAAAGCGGCGAGATGCTGAGCATCAAGGACGTGGAGGAGGTGCTGGGCCTGAAAACCCTGGGCGTGGTTCCCGAATCCGGCGACGTGCTCAACGCCTCCAACAAGGGCGAGCCGGTGATCCTGGATCTGGAGTCGCCGGCCGGCCAAGCTTACGACGACACGGTCGCCCGCCTGCTGGGCGAGGAGCGTCCGTTGCGTTTCACCACCCTGGAGAAGAAGGGCTTCTTCAGCAAGCTGTTCGGAGGTTAAGGCATGGGTCTGTTCGATTTCCTGCGTACCAAGAAGAACACCGCCGAAACCGCCAAGAACCGCCTGCAGATCATCATCGCGCAGGAACGTTCCTCGCGTGGCGGTCCCGACTACCTGCCGCTGCTGCGCCGCGAGCTGCTGGAAGTCATCAAGAAGTACGTCAACGTGGATGCCGAGGCGGTCAAGGTCGATCTGATCAAGGACGGTGAACACGACGTGCTCGACATCTCGGTCGCCCTGCCGGAAGGCCAGGGCTGACCGGAAGGTCCGTCCCGAGCCGGTCCGCACCGGGCCGGCTCATGCCATAGTCGGCAAACCTACACCCGCCGGGATTCCGACATGGATGCCACATCGTTTCGCCGTTGCCGGTATGCCCTGATCATGGTCAGCGCGTTGTCGGCGGGGACCGCGATGGCACAAACCCCGGCTGCGTCCCCCGCGCCGCCAGCGGATTCCCCGACGGCGGATGCCCCGGCCGAAACCAAGGCCGACCCTTGGCAGGCGCAACAGGACCGACTCATCGTCATCGGCGACGAGTTGCTGAAGAAGCGCCAGCCCGAGGCTGCCATCCGGGAAGCTTTCGATCCCGTCATCCAGGCGCATGAAGCCCGCTACGCCGGCGACGGCACGATCTACTTCTGTTCCCGCGACCCAGCGGAGGCGCTGCTGTACCTGCTGGGCGTGGCTGCCGATCATACCGAGGGCAAGGGGGGCGGCGATGCCAGGGTACTGAGGCCGACCTGGGCCTATGGCTACTACGGCAAAGCGTACGCGCTGATCGAACTCAACCGCTTCGACGAGGCCGCCGCGGCACTGGACAGGGCCCTGGAGCTCTCGCCAGCCAACCCGCAGTTCCTGACCGAACGCGGCTACCTGTACCGTGCCAGCCGCGAGTGGGACAAGATGCTGGCCAGCAACCAGGCAGCACTGGAACATGTCGCGCTTGCTCCCGAATCGCTGCGGGACACCGAACGCGCACGCGCGCTGCGCGGCGCCGGCTATGCGCTGATCGAACTGGACCGGCTGGACGAAGCCGAACGCCATTTCCGCGATTCGCTGAAAATAGAACCCAAGAACCAGGTCGCCCTGGGCGAGCTGGACTACATCAAGCAACTGCGCAAGAAAAAACCATGAACACACCCGCCCCGCCCTCCGCCGAACCCGAAGTCCTGCGCGTGCGTGATCGCGTGTTCGCGGATCTGGCGGATCTGCTCGCCCGCTACGATCTTCGCCTGCATCAGGTTGCCGACGGCGAGAAGATTCCCGGCAGTTTCTGGGGCGAGCCGGAGGCCGGCGTGATTGCCGACAACGTCTATGTCCGCGGCGACACCCCGCTGCATTCGATGCTGCACGAGGCCTGCCACCTGATCGTGCTGCCCCCGGAACGGCGCGCGGCGGTGCATACCGACGCCACCGATTCGGACATCGAGGAAGACGCCACCTGCTACCTGCAGATCCTGCTGGCCGACGGCATTCCCGGCGTCGGCCGCGAACGCCTGATGGCCGACATGGATGCCTGGGGCTATTCGTTCCGGCTGGGCACCACCCGCGACTGGTTCGAGGGCGACGCCGAGGACGCGCGCCAGTGGCTGGGCGAACGCGACCTGCTGGCACCGCGCTTCGGCCAGCGGCACGCGGCCTGAGATGTCCGCCAGGCCGCACGCTCCCTACCCACCGCTGGGCGCGCACTGGGGCGGCCTGACGGTATTGGCACGCGGCGCCAACCGCCTGTGCGCGCTCGATCCGGACGACGCCGGGCATTGCCTCAAGTTCGAACTGCATCCCGATGAACGCCCCGCGGCGGGCCTGCGTGCGCGCCTGCGGCGTTCGCTGGCGCGGCGGCTGCCGGCGCTGGGCGAAAACGCCACCGAACTGCGCGCCTGGCGGCGCCTGCGCGCGCGCATCGGTTCCGCGCTCGACGGCTGGCTCGCGCCCTGCACCGGCATCGTCGCCACCAGATGGGGCCCGGCGCTGCGCTGCGTGCTGGTGCGCGATGCCGACGACGCGATCGCACGCAGCCTGTACGCGCACCTGTTCGAAGGCACCCGCTCCTCGCCCGACTCGCTGTGCGCGGCGGTCGACGCGATGGAACGTGAATTGTTGGCCCACGACGTGCCGCTGTTCGATCTGAATGCCGGCAATTTCGTCGTTGCCGGATCCGCCACGCAGCCCCGGCTGGTCTGCGTCGACGCCAAGTCCACCTTGAGCGGCAAGGAGATCCTGCCGTTCTCGCGCTGGTCGCGACGCTTGATGCACCGCAAGATCCGGCGCCGGGCCGGGCGGTTGCGCCAGCGCATCCGCGCCGCCCTTGCGGACGCACCGCCGCCGCACTAGCCTTCCGGGTTCCTGCGCCTGCCGCACCCTCGAAGGACTTCCCGTGAAGCAACGCCATCTCCTGCTCGCACTCGCCGTCGGCGCCAGCGTGCTGGCCCTGTCCGCCTGCAAGAAGGACGAATCCAAGGATGCCGCCGCACCGGCCGCCGCCCCCCAGGGCGAAACCGCGGATCAGTTCATCGCCCGGGTGAACCAGGAACTGCGCAAGATGTATCCGGAGATCACCGCGTCGCAGTGGTTGTCCAACACCTACATCAACGACGACAGCCAGTTGCTGGAAGCCAAGTACAACGAGCGCTACCTGGCGCAGCTGAACGTGTGGATCGAGCAGGCCAGGAAGTTCGAGGGCCAGCAGATGTCGCCGGAAACCGCGCGCGCCATCCAGTTGCTCAAGCTCTCCACCGCCATGCCCGCGCCGAAGGATCCGGCCAAGCTGGAGGAAATCACCAAGCTGGCGTCCAAGATGGGCGGCATGTACGGCGCCGGCAAGTACTGCACCGGCGAAGGCGACGCGAAGAAGTGCCGTGACCTGGGCCAGCTGGAAGACGTGCTGCGCAGCAGCCGCGACTACGACGCGCAGCTGGACGCCTGGCAGGGCTGGCACACCATCGCCCAACCGATGCGCAAGGACTACACGCGCTTCGCCGAACTGGTCAACGAAGGCGCCAAGGAACTGGGCTACGCCGACGCCGGCGAGATGTGGCGCAGCGGCTACGACATGACCCCGGCGGAAATCGCCGCCGAGACCGATCGCCTGTGGGGCCAGGTCAAGCCGCTGTACGAACAGCTGCACTGCTACACCCGCACCAAGCTGCAGGCCACCTACGGCGTGGAGAAGGGCCAGGTCAACGGCATGCTGCCGGCGCACCTGACCGGCAACATGTGGCAGCAGGACTGGGGCAACCTGTGGGACATGCTGCAGCCGTACAAGAACGCCGGCAGCCTGGACATCAGCGAAGCACTGAAGGCGCAGTACCAGGCCGATTTCGTCAAGGAACTGGGCAAGGCCGGCCCGGCACCGACCACCGAGCAGCAGTTCCAGGCCGAACGCGCCGCGCAGTTGGCGGTGGCCAAGCAGATGACCGAGCGCGCGCAGGATTTCTACGTCTCGCTGGGCATGCCCAAGCTGCCGGAGAGCTACTGGTCCAGGACCCAGTTCATCAAGCCGCTGGACCGCGACGTGGTCTGCCACGCCAGCGCCTGGGACATGAACATGGGCGGCGAGCCGGGCGGCGGTCCGGACGTGCGCACCAAGATGTGCATCAAGCCCAACGAGGAAGATTTCACCACCATCTACCACGAACTGGGCCACGTCTATTACTACCTGGCCTACAACAAGCTGCCGCCGCTGTTCCAGAACGGCGCGCATGACGGCTTCCACGAGGCCATCGGCGACACCATCGTGCTGGCCATGACCCCGGACTACCTCAAGTCGATCGGGCTGGTCGGCGATCAGCAGCAGAGCCACGACGCGCTGATCAACGCCCAGATGCGCATGGCGCTGGCGAAGGTGTCGTTCATGCCGTTCGGGCTGATGATCGATCGCTGGCGCTGGGGCGTGTTCGACGGTTCGATCAAGCCGGCCGACTACAACAAGGCATGGTGGGATCTGAAGGCCCGCTACCAGGGCGTGGCGCCGGTGAGCGCGCGCGGCGAGGACTTCTTCGATCCGGGCGCCAAGTACCACGTGCCGGGCAACACCCCGTACACGCGCTACTTCCTCTCGCACATCCTGCAGTTCCAGTTCTACAAGGGCCTGTGCGACGCCGCCGGCTACAAGGGCCCGCTGTACAACTGCAGCTTCTACGGCAACAAGGTCGCCGGCCAGCGCTTCTGGGCGATGCTGGAGAAGGGTGCCAGCCAGCCGTGGCAGGCCACGCTGAAGGAACTGACCGGCACCGAGAAGATGGACGCCAACGCGGTGCTGGAGTACTTTGCCCCGCTGCAGGAATGGCTGAAGCAACAGAACGAAGGCCAGACCTGCGGCTGGCAGCCCACGCCGCCGGCCACCACCGCCGCGGCGCCTGCCGCGCCGGCGAAGGCGGAACCGGCCAGGAAACAGGGCTGATTTTCGCTTGAAACGATACGACAAGGCCGGCGCAAGCCGGCCTTGTTCGTTGTGACGCGCATGCCCATGGTCCACGCCTCCATCGCTGATACCATTCCCGGACCAGGGACGAATCAGGGGGACCACCATGGGCAAGCGAATCCATCTCGGTTGGAGAATGCTGGCATTGGCCTGCGCCATCACCGCGCCGACGGCCTGGGCGCAGAGCGTGCCGGGTGAAACCAGCCGCACGCAGGCAGCGCCGTCCGCGCACTGGCGCACACCCGATTTCAACACCCTGCAGAGCGCGCGCGTGCGTTATCGCGAAATGCCGATCCAGCGCCTGTTCAATCTACAGAAACGCAACGCGGCACGGCAGATGAAACCGGTACAAGTCGGCATGGGACGCCGGCTGAGCACCGAAGGCGTCACCACGCTGGCCCAGCCTGCGCTGAGCTGGCGCGCGCTCGGGCACGGTGCATCGGCGGCGCGCGTGGAGATCAGTTCGCCCGACGCGCTGGCCGTGCGCGCCGGCCTGCAGGTCACCGCCCTGCACCCGGATGTGGAACTGCGTTTCGCCGGCTCCGACCATCCCGACCGGATTGTCGCGGTGGTGACCGCACGCGAAGCCCAGCGCCAGGTTGACGCGCAGGGGCTCTACTGGACGCCGAGCACCGATGGCCAGACCCAATACATCGAAATCTACCGTCCCGCGCACGTCGTTGCGGCCATGGCGCGCCTCAATGCCCCGCAACTGGTGCACCTGCTGGCCAACAGCCGCAGCGACTTCAAGATCCTGGAAAAGATCGGCGAGTCGGAAAGCTGCAACATCGACACCGCCTGCCGGGTCGCCGAGCTGGGCGACCGTTTCGTCCGTGCCAAGAACGCGGTCGCGCATATGCAGTTCATCAGCAAGGACGACAGTGGCCAGACCGGCGTGTTCATCTGCACCGGCACGCTGCTCAACGACACCGCGACCGATACCCAGACCCCCTATTTCTATTCCGCGCATCACTGCATCAGCGACCAGGGCGTGGCCTCCACGCTCAATACGTTCTGGCGCTACGAAGCCACCAGTTGCAACAGCGGCGTGTCGCAAGCCGTTACCCAGTTGACCGGCGGCGCCACCTATCTGTACTCCAGCAGCGACACCGATGCCCTGCTGTTGCGGCTGGCCGACCCGGCGCCCGCGGGTGCCGAGTTCAGCGGATGGGACGCCGCCGCCCTTCCCGCTTCCAGCACCATCCTCGGCATCCATCATCCGTCGGGCGACGCCAAGAAGGTTTCCTCGGGCCAGCAGATTCCGGCGAGCAGCGACGCCACCCACAACGGCGTGGCCTGGCTGAGCGGCAGCACCGAGGGCGGCAGCAGCGGATCGGGCCTGTTCACCCTGCACGCCGATGGCTATCGGTTGCGTGGCGGCCTGCAGGGCGGCGACGCCAGCTGCGCGAATAGCGGCTCGACTTCCAATACCCAGAATCGCGACTGGTATTCGCGCTTCGACGTGGCCTATCCGCATATCCGGCAATGGCTCTCGCCCACCACGCCGATCCTGATGAATGGATCGCAGCCGTTGATTCCGGGCCAGGCCAATGCGGTGTCCGCCGGCAGTGCGCCGGCCGTTCCCCGGTTCAAGACTCGCGCCGTCTTCAAGCAACGTGGCGTGTTTCGCCGGTATCCGGCCCCCAGCCGGTAGAGCGGAGCTTGCTCCGCTTCCCGCCGCCTCGCGCTCCGGTCCCGTCATCCCGGCCAACGCATCGATGGCCTGATCCACTGATGTCGCGCGGTTCCGGGCGTGCGTGCCCTGTCAGCGGAGCAAGCTCCGCTCTACGGGTCCGGCTTCACTGTCACTTCAAATGCAACGGCGATGGTGGGCGCCTCGTTCGCAACAGAGTGTCCGCATGCCCACCGTCTTCGCCCACGCCCTGGTTCCCGTCGCCGTTGGTCTTGGTCTGGGACGCCGGCGTATCCCCGCACGCTTGCTGATTACGGGCGCGGTGGCGGCGATGCTGCCGGATGCGGACGTGGTGGCGTTCAAATTCGGTATCGCCTACGCCGATGCGCTGGGGCATCGCGGCGCCAGTCATTCCCTCGTGTTCGCGCTGCTGCTGGGCGCGTTGTCGGCGTGCTTCCATCGTCCGCTGCGCGCACGGGCCTGGACGGCGTTCCTGTTCGTCGCCTGCTCGGTACTGTCGCATCCACTGCTGGACATGCTGACCAACGGCGGCCTGGGCGTGGGCCTGCTGTGGCCCTGGTCGGAACAGCGTTTCTTCGCCCCTTGGCAGGTCATCGAGGTATCGCCGTTCGCGCACCGGTTCTTCAGCGCGCGCGGTGTGGAGGTGCTGTGGTCGGAAGCCCGCTGGATTGGCGTGCCGGCGCTGCTGCTGATGGCCGTGCTCGCCGCCCCGCGTATCTTGTGGGAGCGACGTCAGTCGCGATGAAGCATCCGGATCACCCCTGTCGCGACTGACGTCGCTCCCACAGGATGGACGATGGAACGACTCATGCCATTTTAGGAGCGACGTGAGTCGCGACCGAACATCCTGAGCATCCCAACTGTCCAGGTCGCGACTTACGTCGCTCCTACAAGGAGGCCATTCAATGCTGGGTGGGGGCGGCGTCCGGTTCGGAATCGGCGTCTTCGGCGCCGGCACTCATCTCCGCTTCCAGCTTCTTCTCGAAATCTTCCAGGCTCATGCCCTGGGCGGCGGCTTCGATGACGGCGGTGTCGCGCAGCTCATCCGAGCAGACCAGCCGCACCGGCTGGCCGTTGGCTTCGTGCAGGGCGGCGGCGCGCTTGATCATCGCCAGCACCTCGGCGGCACTGTCGGAACTGCCGGCAATGCGGCCGTCCATGCCCAGCACCCACACGCCGGCCTGGCGCACGATGCCGGCCAGCAGGTCGCCCTGCGGATTGCGCAGCTCGGCGTGCGGTTCGATCGCCGGGGCGTTGGCGCGGGCCAGGTTGCGTGCCTTGATCGCCCTGCGCTTCTTGGCATCGCGGCGGGCCTTTGAATGGGTGGACATCGGGGATTCCTTGTCGAAGCTCAGATCTGATCGGTGGGTTCAAGCGCCGCGGGTTCTTTCGGACAGGCTTCGGCACGCCGGCTCACCTGCGCCTCCCAGCGCCACATCGCCCAGCCGGCCAGCGTCAGCACGCCCGCGCCCAGCGCCAGCCACAGGCCGTGCCGGCTCAACAGCGCCGAAACCACGCCGGCGATGATCGTGTTGATGAACAGGTTGCTGAAGGCCTGCAGCGACGATGCCGCGCCGCGCTGGCGTGGATACATGTCGAGGATGGCCAGGGTGAGGATCGGGAAGATCAGCGCCACGCCGAACGCCGACAGGCACATCGGCAGCACCGCCCACGGGATGGTGATGGCATCGCCCACCCACGCGTTGTAGGCAAGGTTGGCAATCGTCGACACGCCCATGCAGGCGAAACCGATGCGGGTCAGCTGGGTGCCGCTGATGCGGCCGGCGGCGCGCCCGGACACGAACGCGCCCAGGGTCATGCCGCCGATGGTCGGCAGGAACAGCCAGGCGAACTGCTGCTCGTTCAAGCCCAATCGATCCATCACGAAAATCGGCGCCGAGGCGATGTACAGGAAGATGCCGCCGAAGCTCAACGAGCCGGCCAGCGCCAGCCGCTGGAAACGCGGATTCAGGGCGATGGCGAAGTAGTCACGCAACAGGTGCTTGGGCGACACCTTCACCCGCACTTCCGGCGGATGGGTTTCCGGCAGCCACAAGCCGACGGTCAGCAACAGCAGCAGCGAGAAGCCGGCCAGGAACCAGAAGATCACCGGCCACGCGCTCCAGCCCAGGATCCAGCCGCCGATGATCGGCGCGATCGCCGGGGCGATGCCGAAGATCATCGACACCTGGCTCATCAGCCGCTGCGCGTCGTCGCCATGCAGCACATCGCGGATCACCGCGCGGCCGACGATGAAACCCACGCCGGCCGAGAAACCCTGCAGCGCGCGGAACAGCAGCAGCGTGGTCATGTCGCGCGACAGTGCGCAGCCAATCGACGCCAGCAGGAACAGGAACAGCCCGCCCAGGATCACCTTGCGTCGGCCGAACGCATCCGACAGCGGGCCGTGCACCAGGCTCATCAGCGCGTAGGTCAGCAGGTAGACGCTGATGACCTGCTGCATCGCCAGCTTGTCCGCGCCCAGCTGCGCACCCATCGCGTTGAACGCGGGGAAGATGGTGTCGATCGAGAACGGACCGAACATCGCCAGCCCGCCCAGCAGCAGGGCCAGGCGGCGGTTGGACGGCAGCTTGCGGACGCCGGTCATGGCGCGCTCCCGGCCACCGAAGGGTCCACCGGCGGCGAAGTCGGCGGGCCCTTCAGCTCGACCGTGTTGCCTTCCGGGTCCCGCAGGTACTGGGACGGTCCCATGCCGTCGGCGCCGTAGCGCTCACCGAATTCGGCCAGGGTCGCCCCGGCCGCTTCCAGGTACGCCGCCAGCGCCTCGCGGTCGAACGGTTCCACCCGCAGGCACAGGTGGTCGACGTTGTGGCCTTCGGGCCCTGGCGCGGCCCCGCCCAGCCGGCCCAGCTTGCCGTCCACCGGCACCAGGTCGATCAGCGACTCGCCGGCCCGCAGTTGCAACAGGCCCAGCTCCGGCCGGTCCCGCTCCACCGCGCAGCCCAGCACCCCGCAATAGAAGGCGCGCATGGCCGCCAGGTCGCGGACGCGCAGGACGATGTGGTCCAGGCGCAGGAGTCGGAAAGGGGGCGCATTCATGAACAGGGATGGCCGGCGCGGGGGGCCGGACATGGTAAGGCCAACCGGGACGATGCGGGCGGCCGCAGGCTATAATCCGCACCGCAAGACCAGGTGGGAGAAGCGGGGAAACCCGCTGCCGAAGGCGCAAACGCCCGTAATCGCTCAGGCCCGATACCACCCCCGCTGCAAACACTCTGGAGAGATCGGCCACGCGCCGGCGCCGAAGGGGCACGAAGCATCACCGCGACCTCGTCCGCGGCGCTTCCAAACTCTCAGGCAAAAGGACAGAGGGGCACCCACGTGCGCACTTCGCACGCCCGGCTTCATGCCTTTTCCGGATGCCCCTGCCCATGTCCCAGACTCCGTCCTCGCTTCGCGATCTCGAGCACCACGACGCTTTCATCGCCCGCCACATCGGTCCCAACGACGCCGAAATCGCGCACATGCTGCGCGTGGTCGGCCACGACTCGCTGGAGGCGATGACCGATGCCATCGTGCCGGCCAACATCAAGTCCGCCGCCCCGCTGGCCCTGCCCGAAGCGATGACCGAGGAAGAGGCGCTGGCCAAGATCCGCGCCGTCGCCGACCGGAACCAGGTGTTCAAGAGTTTCATCGGCCAGGGCTACTACGGCACCCACACTCCGAAGGTGATCCTGCGCAACATCCTGGAGAACCCGGCCTGGTACACCGCCTACACCCCGTACCAGGCGGAAATCTCGCAGGGCCGCATGGAAGCGCTGATCAACTTCCAGACCATGATCACCGACCTGACCGGCATGGAAATCGCCAGCGCCTCGCTGCTGGACGAAGCCACCGCCGCCGCCGAGGCGATGACCCTGGCCAAGCGTTCGGCCAAGTCGAAATCCAACGTGTTCCTGGTCGCCGGTGACACCCATCCGCAGACGATTGAAGTCCTGCAGACCCGCGCCGAGCCGCTGGGCCTGACCGTGGACATCGTCCGTTCGACCGAAGCGTTCCATGAAAAGCTCGCCGCCGGCGATTACTTCGGCGTGCTGGTGCAGTACCCCGCGTCCAGCGGCTGGCTGGAGGAATGGGGCCGCGACGCGGAGATCATCCACGGCCACCAGGCGCTGTTCGTGATGGCCACCGACCTGCTGGCGCTGACCCTGCTCAAGACCCCGGGCGAGATGGGCGCCGACATCGTGGTCGGCAACACCCAGCGCTTCGGCGTGCCGTTCGGCTTCGGCGGCCCGCACGCGGCCTTCATGGCCTGCCGCGACGCCTACAAGCGCTCCATGCCGGGCCGCCTGATTGGCGTGTCGGTGGATGCCGACGGCAATCCCGCCTACCGCCTGACCCTGCAGACCCGCGAGCAGCACATCCGTCGCGAGAAGGCCACCTCCAACATCTGCACCGCGCAGGTGCTGCTGGCGGTGATGGCCTCGATGTACGCGGTCTACCACGGTCCGGAAGGCCTGACCCGCATCGCCCGCCGCGTCGCCCGCCTGACCGCCATCCTGGCCGAAGGCCTGCGCACGCTCGGCCACGCCACGGTGCACGCCAGCGCGTTCGACACCCTGTGCATCGACGCCGGCGACGCCGCCGAGGCGATCCTGACCCGCGCCAGGCAGGCCCGCATCAACCTGCGCGTGCGCGGCAACGGCACGCTGTGCATCTCGCTGGACGAAACCACCACCCGCGCCGACGTCGAAGCGCTGTGGGGCGTGTTCGCCAACCCGGGCGCCACCCTGCCGGGCATCGACGCGCTGGACGCCAGCGCCCCCTCGCTGATCCCGGAAGCCCTGCGCCGCACCAGCCCGTTCCTGACCCACCCGGTGTTCAACACCCACCACAGCGAGCACGAACTGCTGCGCTACATGCGTGCGCTGGCCGACAAGGACCTGGCGATGGATCGCACCATGATCCCGCTGGGCAGCTGCACCATGAAGCTCAACGCCACCGCCGAGATGATCCCGGTGACCTGGCCGGAGTTCGGCAACCTGCATCCGCTGGCCCCGGCCGATCAGGCGCAGGGCTACAAGGAACTGATCGACGGCCTGGAAGCCATGCTGGTCGAATGCACCGGCTATGACTCGGTCAGCCTGCAGCCCAACTCCGGCGCGCAGGGCGAATACGCCGGCCTGCTGGCCATCCGCGCCTACCACCGCTCGCGCGGCGAGGCCAGGCGCGACATCTGCCTGATTCCCGAATCTGCGCACGGCACCAACCCGGCCAGCGCGCAGATGTGCGGCATGCAGGTGGTGGTCACCAAGTGCGACAGCAACGGCAACGTCGATGTCGAGGACATCCGCCGCGCCGCCGAGAAGTACAGCGATCGCCTGGCCGCGATCATGATGACCTACCCCTCTACCCACGGCGTGTTCGAAGAGGACGTGGTGGAGATCTGCAACATCATCCACCAGCACGGCGGACAGGTGTACACCGACGGCGCCAACATGAACGCGCTGGTCGGCGTGGCCAAGCCGGGCAAGTGGGGTTCGGATGTTTCCCACCTCAACCTGCACAAGACGTTCTGCATTCCGCACGGCGGCGGCGGCCCGGGCGTGGGTCCGTGCGCGGTCAAGTCGCACCTGGCGCCGTTCCTGCCGCGCACGCTGGGCGGTGAAGGCGACGTGGGCATGGTGTCGGCGGCCAGCTTCGGCAGCGCCAGCATCCTGCCGATCAGCTGGATGTACATCACCCTGATGGGCTCGGCCGGCCTGCGCAAGGCCACCCAGGTGGCGCTGCTCAACGCCAACTATGTCGCCAAGCGCCTGGCCCCGCACTACGAGACCCTGTACACCGGCCGCAACGGCCTGGTCGCGCACGAGTGCATCCTGGATCTGCGCCCGCTCAAGGACGCCACCGGCATCAGCGCCGAGGACGTGGCCAAGCGCCTGATCGACTTCGGCTTCCATGCCCCCACCCTGAGCTTCCCGGTGGCCGGCAC
Organism: Pseudoxanthomonas beigongshangi; assembly: GCF_016820515.1. Taxonomy (GTDB): domain Bacteria; phylum Pseudomonadota; class Gammaproteobacteria; order Xanthomonadales; family Xanthomonadaceae; genus Pseudoxanthomonas_A; species Pseudoxanthomonas_A beigongshangi. Next base: position 13,275 of record NZ_JADHDV010000039.1, read on the forward strand.
GCTGATGGTCGAGCCGACCGAGAGCGAATCGCAGCACGAACTGGATCGCTTCATCGACGCGATGATCCAGATCCGCGAGGAAATCCGCGCGGTCGAGGACGGCCGCCTGGATCGCGAGGACAACCCGCTCAAGCACGCCCCGCACACCGCCACCCAGGTCAGCGCCAGCGAATGGACCCACGCCTACCCGCGTGAACTGGCCGCGTTCCCGCTGCCCAGCCTGAAGCTGCAGAAGTACTGGCCGCCGGTCGCACGCGTGGACAACGTGCACGGCGACAAGAACGTGTTCTGCAGCTGCATCCCGGTGGAAGCCTTCGCCGGCGAACCGGAAGCCTTCAGCGAGCCGAACGTGATGTAAGAAAAAAAGCCCCGCGATGCGGGGCTTTTTTTTGGGGAGTACTCGCACGCTGCAACGCCCCCTTCCCCCGCCCGCGGGGGAAGGTGCCCGAAGGGCGGATGGGGGCAAGTTCGTATGCTTCCTCTTCCCGACCGCGCCAAAAGCAAGCGCTTCTCAACAACCGAATGGCTGGTCAATCCCCCGTCACCCGCTTCGCGGGCGCCCGCCCCCTTTTTCGCTTTCAACAGCCGCATGGCTGATCAAGGGGGCTTCTAGTGCAGTTCAACGGCCGCCGCCTTTCCTCCCCCTTCGAAGAAGGGGGACCGAGGGGGATTTGCTTTTGTGCTCCCATACCCACGCCCTTCCCAACCAGCGAGGGAAACTATCCAAAAAAGATAAGAGCAACCCTAAAGCTGCTTGATGAGGTTATGACTTACCGTCAAATACCCCAACTTCGCATACAGCGCCTGCGCACCCGCGTTGTGCGCAAACACATGCAGGCCAATCCGATCGATGCCCTGCGCGCGCACCTGCGCCTCCATCGCCGCGAACGCGTCTGCCGCGTAACCGCGGCGGCGATGCGCGGGATGCACAAGCACATCATAGACATGCACCTGCCGCTGCTCGCCTTCGGAATACACGCCATACCACAGCGAGCCCACCGTACCCTCCGTGCCGGCAACGATCTCGAACAGATAATGATCCGGCGTGGCGATGCCCTGCGGCAGCAACTGCGCAAAGGCGGCCTGCGAACGCTCCCGCGCGCCGTCTGCCGGCCAGCGGCCGGCGGAGACATTCTCACCGGCGTAATTTTCCACCGCGGTGTGCAGGAACGTGCGGAACGCGCGCTCACTCATCGGGACCAGCAAAACCTTGGACATGGACGAAAGCCGCGGGACGGGAGCGGCGACTCTATCCCAGTCCGGCGTCACACGCGTGGCGGCGGCGCGGCGGGAACCGGAATCGACGGGCGGGTCCCGTCGCTCAGCGCCATCAGCTGGCAGAACGTGGCGTCATAGGCCGCCGCTTCCTCCTGATAGCCGGCGACGGCCCGCAACGAACCGCGCGCCGCCAACTTCTGCGCGACTGCGCGCAAGCGCTCGCCATCCGGATGGGTCTGTACCAGCGCCGCCATCCAGACGGTCAACGCTTCCAGTTGACCGATGGCGCGCGCATCGGTGGCCTCCAGCCGGCACAGATGGGTATGGATCTGGGTGTCTGACAACAGCATGCAATCGACTTCCGACATAAGGGGGGCACCGCCGCAAAGCCCCCTCTCCGCGTCGTTGGTTTCCCTCACGCGGCGGGCACGACGGATCGGACAGGCCGCACGCGCCATGGTCATTCACCGTTCGGGCCGGTGAAGCCGGAACTGAATATCCGGCTCCCCGTATTCAGCCATGGGCCGGCCCGCCCAATTCCATCAGCCCTCACCCGCCGGCAGGGTTTCCTCGTCCTGGTCGTATGCCGGCGGGTAATAGAAGTTGAGCGTCTTCAGGAAAGTCCGCCCGGTATTACGGATCTCGTGGCGCTCGCCGTGTTCGATCACCAGCAAGCTGCCCGCGCGCAGCGTCTGCCGCTCGCCTTCAATGGTGGCCACGCCCGTACCGGACACCACATACAACCACTGGTCCGCACCGCGATGCCGGTTGTCAGGCCCGCCCTCGGCCTCGCCCGGCGCGATCACCATCTCCGCCGCCTGCACCTCACGCACCGCGAACGCGGTGCGAAAGCCTTGTCCGAAACGCAGGTGTTTGTATTGCATGCCGGTTCCAATGACCTTGTCCTGACGACCGAGAAGTTCCCTTTCCCCGCGCGCGGGGGAAGGTGCCCGAAGGGCGGATGGGGGCAAACCGTCCAGCATCCGCAATGACGGCCTCACCCAATCCCTCAATGCCGCAGATTCACCTCAGCCACGCGATCGCGGTAATGCTTCTTCGGATCCATGCCCAGCATCAACTTCACCCCGGCCAGCATCGAGTTCTCGTTCAACCAGATTTCCGCGTGCTCGGCATCGAAGCGCAGCAGCGCCAATCGCGGATCCTCCATCCCGCCTTCGTACCAGGCGGCCAGGTAGGGATTCCACAACCGGTCGACCACTTCGCGATCCGTATGCTCCACCAGCACCCCGTTGACGCTGGCGAACAGGTCATGGCCCTTCGCGCAGAACGTGGCGATGGCGCGCTGCGGCGTGCCCACGCGCTGGGCCAGGCGATTGTCGGTGGTAGTGAAGAACCAGATGGGTCCGTGTTCCTCGTCCTCCATCTGCGCAGTCATCGGACGGGTGTGGCCGTCCTCGGCGCCCTCCAGGCCAATCATCATGACCATGTCGGACTTCAGCAGCTTCCAGAATTTCTTTTCGAGTTCCTGTGGCGTATGCATGACGATACTCCCTCGAAACAGGTGGCTTCACGCTAGCCCCGCGCATGTCACGCCGCCGTCAAACAAGCGTTATCGCCGTGATAGTCGCGCCCGCCAACCGTCCTTCGCCGCCTGTTCACGCCGATGGGACTAACACAGGCTCGTTGTCCGAAGGAAGACGCCGCCATGCCGGAAGAAAAAACCCGCCGCGCGGTCGAACGCGACAAGCGCGAAGGCAAGTCCGTCAGCACCCAGGCCGGCGAATTCGTTCGCGAGGAAATCGAACACGTGCGCGAAGGCAAGCACGGCGTCCAGAACACCCAGCAGGCCATCGCCATCGGCCTGTCCAAGGCCCGCCGCGCCGGCATCGACGTCGAACCCGGCGACAACGCCTCTCCGGCGGTCAAGAAAAAAGCCCGCAAGGACATCGCCAAGGGCAGGAAAACCGCTACGAAACGCCCCGCCGCCAAACGCTCGGCCGGTGCCAAGAAGGCATTGAAGGCCACCAGCAAAACGACCGCCAAGAAAGCCGTCAGCCGCACCGCCCTGTCCAAACAGGCCAAGAAGGCGGCCAGCAAGCGCACCGCCGCCGACCGTTCCGCCGCGGCAAAGAAAGCCGCCCGCACCAAGGGTCCCGCCAAGCGCTCGGCCGCCGCCAAGAAGGCCGCGCGTACCCGCAAAAAGGCATCCTGACCACCCGGTGGGCCTCGGCCCACCATTGCCGTCGCCGGGCGCCAACTCCGGGTGAAGCCAGAAGGCTCACCCACCGCCCGGCACCGCGATGGTGGACCCAGACCCACCCACCTCGTAGAGCGGACCTGGCTCCGCTGCCTTTCGCTCCCCCGCACGCCGCCGCAGCCACCGCGGGCACGGGTTCACCGTACGTGCGCGCCATCACGCCGTAATTCCGGTTCGTCATTCGTACAGTGCTGTTCGCACCACCACGCTCCCGGCCATCGCGGCCGCCGGATAGCCTCCTGTCGCCGCTAATGGCACCGCTCGCCGCGCCCGCGGTGATGACCCAGGAGATGAACATGAAAATGTGGAAGATGATGTGGAAGCCGGCGCTGGTGCTGCTGGTGTTGCAGGCCGCCGCCTGCAGTTCGATTGCGCAGAAGACCAACAACCTCAGCGACGACAAGATCAAGTCCCAGACCGGCGGCGCGCTGGGCTACATGCCGGAAGACCTCACCCTGGTCAGCCGTCGCACCGAAGGCACCAACACCTATGTTGCCCTGAAGGCCAAGGACGGCAAGGAATTTAATTGCATCGTCAACGGCGGCAACCTGCTGTCGATGGGCATGACCAACCCGCCGGTCTGCTCGCCCAAGGGCCAGCCGGTCAAGGCCGCGCCGTTCGGCCAGTAATCCGTGGTGGCGCCGGGCTTGCTCGGCGCCCTGCCCCCAGCCCTTCCGCGAACCGCAGCGGAGCGAGCTCCGCTCCACATGGGCGATGAGTCCTGTGGAGGAGTCCACGGACAAATAGCGCTCAGCGCTTGCCGGCTTCCATCATCCGGAATTGCGCCATGCGCTGGGCGAGCCAATCAGCCAACGCCGCAGCCTGCACATCATTGAGAATATCGTTGTGGCCGGCCGACACATCCTTGCCGGTTTGCATCACCCAGACCGCCTTCTTGGCCTGTTCCTGACACTGCTCGCCGGTGCCGATTGCCTCGATCATCATGCGTCCTCCCAGACTGAGCTGACAGTCCGGGTCCGTCACCCTGCACGCGTCGCCGCTACAGGCGTGTACTGAATGACTCACCCAGTCCCGGTTGAAACCTATCGCCCGCTTCCAGAACGCAAGCGGAAACAGATAGCGCACCGGAACATCCGCGGTGGATTGCAGGACGATGATGCGTCGCGACCCATCAGGCGCGGCACGCAAGGCCGTCGCCATGCTCACCTGGTCGAGGGAAAGTGCCTGTCGCGAACGCGCGTCCTCCTCCAGGCGTTCCTTGATGGTTTCCAGTTCCTCCGCCCTGGCCGCGGGGTTGAGCATGATGTATTCCAGCGTCGTATCGGGTGCTTCCCCCATCCACTCCTTCACCGCCCACAGCACCGCCGACCCTCCCAGGCTGTGACCTATCACGAAGACCTGGCGCTTGGGGTTCTGCGCGCGTAACCAGGCCACCACCTCTCGCAATCCCTGCTGCCCCACCCGCTCCGATGCACGCTTGCGGCCGCAAATGGTGAAGAAATCACTGGCTTCCCACGGGATGAACGTGTCGACCGAATCGCCCCGCCATCCGAAATAGAGAGCGTTGACCGCCCCCGCCTTCTCCACGTTCTCCAACCGGGCCAGGAACGCGGTGAACTTCTGGTAATCGCTGTCATAAGGCCCGCCCCCCTTGCAGGCAGGCTCGCCGGCCTGCTGCCGGCAGGCATTGTGGTGCCAACCGTGCACGAACAGCACCACCGGGCGAGTTGGCGTCGCTTCCATCCACTGCGCCATCTTCTGTATCTGCGCAGGCTGATAGAGCTGCCCGCGGTCATCCGCCTCGAACACCATCATCTGGCTCTGCAACCCGTCCTGCACCGGAGCCGGATCATTGAGTCCCCACCATTCCCGGTCCGGAATCGTCCGACAACCGGACAGCAGCAACAGGCCGAGCATGACCACGGCCGCCTTCCCCAGGATGCGCATATGACGTCCTTTTTCGAGCTCCCACCCGCGCCAACGGCGGGTGGCCCGGTGACCGGCCATGTATATCCGGATTGTCGTAGTCCACTGTCCATCCCTCCCAGGTAAGCCGTCCTTCCCTGGCTCACTTCCGATAGCGCCACTGCCCAATTTGCGCGCGGCCGACGAACGGACGGCCGCCTTCACGGGGCACGTGCGTTGATTGCCGCAAGGACGCCAGGCATGGCTTCCATCCGCAGGGATCGGGGGAACGGGGATGACAACGTATCGTGCGTTCGGACTGGCCGCGTGCCTGCTGCCGCTGGCAGCGTGTGCCGTGATGGACCCCTACATCAGGTACGACCGCCCGCCCGACGTCGGCCAGATATATCGCTGCGCCAACCAGTCAGCGGATCGGGCGCTGCTCTATGCCTGCGCGATGTCGGTTCGCCTGGAGCGCGCCCGTTCGGAAATCGTGCGCACGCGTTCGGGACTGACCAGCACTCTTTTTCCCATGGCCGGCATCGTGGCCTACAACTCATCGCGCGGTATCAATGCGGCCACGAATGCCGCCATTACCGCGGGCGGATTGGCCGGCTACTCCGCCGTCACCACGATGGCCCAGTTTGACCGCATCCGCATCTACGACAACGGCCATACCGCGATCAATTGCGCCATCGGCGTCTACCAGCAGGCGCGCGCCGCCGGCGCGCCCGAATCGTTGGATCGCGCTCTGCTGCGCAAGTCCCTGGCGTCGACCCGTCAGCAACTCCAGGGCGTGCGCCAGTCGCTGCCTGCCGCAGATGCGAACGGCCGCCAGGCCATCGCCCAATTGGATGATGTGCTGGCAACCATGCAACTCGAGCTGGACGACGGTGCCCCCAAGCGCTTGCTCGAATCAAGGTTGATGAACTCGGTACGCACCACCGTCAGTGCGGTCAATACACAACTCACTTTGACTGTCCCCAGCAATGCGGATGCCTTTGGCGGGGCTATAGAAGGCCTGGGCTCGCTACCGCCCCCCAAACAGGGTGGCGCGGACGGCGCCAAGGAGATGGCTGCCAACAGCATCAATACCCTTGTCGGGCTCAAGTCCAGAAACAAGAACTTCTCGCTGGCGGTCACTGCCCTCCATAACCAGTTCCTTTCCCTGCTGGCCCTGTACGAGAAAGTCCAGGCCGAACCCGTGGAGAACATCCCCGCCGACTTCACGCCCTGCACCTATGCGGCGGTCAGTGACGTTGGCGTGCAACGCCCCGGTAGCCGTCTGATGTTGGGGCCCAACGATGACGCGAACGGCGACAGCATCGTACTGCCCGTAAACCACAAGAAGGAGTACCGGATTTTCGGCGGTGTTCCACCTTACGACTCTTCGGTGTCGGGACCACAACCTGATCTGGTCGCTGCCATCATCAGTCGCAACGGCGTGTCCTATCTGGAACTTACCGCGCCCGCCTCCGCTCCACAGGATGGCAAAAGCTACGACGTCAGCCTCACCGATGCCTTGGGCCAATCCCGCAAGTCCCTGACGATCACCGTCAACTGACGGAAAAATGGCCCCAGGCCCATCCTCACCCTGTTTCCGGCCCGGACATATCCAGGAGCCGGGCGGCATCCGCCGCCCGGCTCCGTCTTGCTGCCTAGCGCGGCTGCCAGGTGGTGTGCTTCACCACGAAGTCCAGCTCTTCCGTCCACTTTTCCAGGATGTAGGCCCAGTCGCCCACCGGCGGGGTGGGCTCGTAGCGGTTGGACAGCTCGCTGCGTGAGCGGGCCAGTGTGGTGGTCAGGCGGACGCGTTCGCGCAGGCCGTACAGCAGGTGGTAGGCGTCCTGGGTCAGCAGGTAGCCGGTGCGCTTCTTTTCGCGCGGGGGATGGCGGTTCGAGTGAGAGTGATGGCGATCGTCGCCCATGGCATTGCTCCCTTGCAGTGCAGAGGCCCGCCTGCACGCGCAGGCGGGATGTCGGGAGGCTCGAAACCGCTTACAGCCGGCGGGCGTATTCCCCCAAAGGGGTGTTGTATTAGCCGCCCTCCCGACGCAGGAAGTCTGCAACGGGAAATTATGCCCGAACGTGAGTTCGGGCATAAAAAACCCACCGATGTTCGGTGGTGGGTACCGCTGTAAGCGGAGTTTCGAGGCTCCGGGGGCAATGGTTAGGGGCTGGGGTGGGTGGTGTCAACGCACATTGAGTCTAGGCAGCTGGTACGCCCCCGCTTTCGTAGACGGT
>NZ_JADHDV010000004.1 GCF_016820515.1 Pseudoxanthomonas beigongshangi
TGTCTACGAAAGGCTGGCCGGTCCAATAGGGTCTGAAATCGCAGTTCCGCCCAAAATTACTCAGATGATTTCCATACGCATACTCAGGGATTGTGTATTGCCACTTTGAACTATCTGGAAGCGTCACATATTGCAGATCTTCCCTCCCCCCATCGTGGCGTATGAGTAGCGCCACGTGCGTCCCCCAGATACTACTTCCGCGAGTTTTCCGTTCGCACCATAGGTAAGACGGATTTCTGCGCCGTCCGATGCCAGCATCCTGGTTAGATGGGTTGGATTTACTGGGTCATATTCATAAATGACCGAGTTCCCGTATTTGTCTATAGCCTTCGTCGCCAGGAAGTACATTTCCTTCCGCGCCTCTGTTGCGAGCGAGGTACTGAAGCTGCTGACATTACGTAAAGCCAACCAGTCAAAGAAGTAACGGGATCCGTCCGGCAATGCTATGACGTATCCCTCTCCTGGGCCATTCTTAAGAGAAGAGAGGCATGAGACTCTCCAGTTGCTTACCGTTGAGAACTTGTAAGTGATGTTGTCGGAGGGCACGACCGATCCGGGAGTCAACGGCCAGATCTTTTCCTTGCCATGCCCTGGGATGTTCGCAGTCATTCCGTACCAGAAATTGTAGGGAAGTATCGGAGGGCTACTAGGAATACTGATGGCTAGCGGAGACAGCGTTCCTCCTGAACAACGGGGCTTTGCTCCTGTATAAAGCCCATCTCGCGTTGGGTATACGCCAACAATGGAAGGAATATCGGGTTTCCAACGGGGTCCCAGGATCATGATCTTCTTATCTGCCTCTCGATCCTGAGTGTCTGAGGAATCCAAATTGTCGGCAAATGGATCCATTGTTCTTCCGAACTGCAATGGCAACTTGACGGATGTATTTGCAACGACATCGACTACGCGAAAGCCAACTCCACCCTCAATGTAGCTGACCTCGTCCCCAAACAGGCCATCGTCCAATGACTCGATCTTGGACTTCCCATTGATGGTTCCGGGATAGTCGTAGTAGTAGGTTGCTTGAGCTGTTGCAGAGAAAGAAGAGAAGGCGAGGACCGCGACTACGCCAAAGCTCAAGAAGATGTGCGCCGGTCCTTGACGCAGAGAAGTGATCTGCATGTACGCCCCCAAAGTGAATTGGACGGCGCAGGCCCTTTTGGGCAGCAGACCATCCTTGTTTCCGCCAAAGGCAGTATCAGATCCACTCACTGCGCCGTCAACCTAGCAATTGGGTAAAGCAGAAACGACCTTAGGAGATTTCAGCCATCCATAATGAAAAAAGGGGGCAGATCTCATGTCTGCCCCCGTACATGTACTTGACCCGCCAGCGACGTGCGTGCCACTGATCACATTCTGCGATCAACCGCCCCCTTTTTCACACTTCACCGCATCGGCATCCGCCGCCGCACCGGCCACCACCTTGATGTTGGTGAAGGCGGCCGAGAACGGGGCGTCGGCGTCGATGGCGAACGGCATGTCGATGCCGCCCAGGTTGGCGCCGCGATCGGCGAAGCAGGACAGCGGCACCTTCACGGTGTGCTTGTCGCCGGGCTTGTAGCCGGCCAGCTGCGGAGCCAGATCGATGCCGTCGCCACAACCCTGCGTGCAACCGAAGCGCAGCGTGACCTTGCCCTTCGGTGCCTGCGCGAGCTTGATGTCGAACAGCAGCGCGCCCTTGTCCTGCGCGATCGACGCCATGCTGGTGCCGCCCGGGCTGCGCGCATAAAAGCGCGCCGGTGCCAGCCAGGTGACTTCCTTGGCGTCCTGCTGGGTATTGACCTGCACCGTGCGCACGCGCAGCGCCGGCTTGTCCTGCGGCCACTCGATGGTCTGGTTGAGATCGGCACCGAGCGCGCGATCCTGGCCCGCCGCCGACAGGTGCAGCGCGTAGGGCGCGGCATCGGCGAGGTTGAACACCGCCACCGTGGTGGCTTCGCCACAGGTCGCGGGCGCGGCTTCCGCCAGCTTGGCAACCTGGCCGGGCTTGGCGTACGACAGACCGTAGCCGAGTCCGAATTGCGCGGGCTTCTTCGGATCCGGATGGTTCGACGGCGCCGGGCACGCATCACCCGGCCACGGGAAGGTCAGGCGGCCACGGAAGTCATGCGCCGGCTTGCCGTCCGCACCGGCGAACAGCACGTCGGCCACGCCCTTGCCTTCGGTGCCAGGCAGCCACGCGGCGACGAACGCGCTCGACAGGTTGATCAGATCGTTGACATACAGCGGACGCCCGGACAGGAACACTGTCACGACCGGCTTGCCGGTGGCGGCGGCGGACTTCAACACCGCCAGATCCTCGGGGCTGCGCTGGCTGTGGGCGACGGTCTGGTACGGCAGGATGTCGCCCATCATCTCGGCGTACGGCGTTTCGCCGATCACCGCAATGACGGTGTCGAAGCTGGCCGGATCCACGCCTTCGGCCGATTCGCGCACGGTCACGTTGCCTTCGCCGACCGCTTCTCGGATGCCGGCCAGCAGCGTGTCCGCGTTCGGGTAATCGGCGTTGGTGTTGTCGGTGCCCTGCCAGGTCAGCGACCAGCCACCGGCCTGGTTCGGCACGCTGTCAGCGTTCTTGCCGACGACCAGCACGCGCTGGTTGCGCTTGAGCGGCAGCGCGGCGTTCTCGTTCTTCAGCAGCACCAGCGACTCGCGTACCGCCTGGCGGGCCAGTTCGCGGTGCTGCAGCGATTCCGGCTTGCCGGCATGCGGGCTGTCGGACGGCTTGCGCTCGAACAGGCCGGCACGCAGCTTGACCCGCAGGATGCGGGTGACGGCGTCGTCGATGCGGGCCAGCGGAATCTCGCCGCTCTCGACCTGCTGGAGGGTGTTGGCGATGAAAGCCTTCCAGTCGTCCGGCACCATGATCATGTCCATGCCGGCGTTGATCGAAGCGGCGCAGCTGGCGTTGCTGCAGCCCGGCACCTGGCCGATGCCGTTCCAGTCGGACACGACGAAACCGTCGAAGCCCATCTTCTCCTTCAGCGCGCCGGTCAGCAGGTCCTTCGTTCCATGCATCTTGCCGTAGTCCTTGCCGGCGGCGACGTCATTCCAGCTGTTGTAGGACGCCATCACCGTCTGCACACCGGCTTCGATGGCGCCGTAGTAACCCTGGCCGTGGACGTTGATCATGTCGGCCAGCGGCACGGTCGAATTACCCTGGTCCTTGCCGTTGTCGGTGGCACCGTCGCCGATGAAATGCTTGGCGGTGGCGACCACGTCGCCGTCGCCCTTGAGCGTGCCCTGCATGCCCTTGACGTAGGCCGCGCCGTATTCGCGGATCAGCGCCGGCTCGGAGGAGTAACTCTCGTAGGTGCGGCCCCAGCGCGCGTTCTGCGCGACCGCCACGGTCGGCGCGAATGCCCAGCCGATGCCGGTGGCACGGGTGGACTGCGCGGTGGCCGCGCCGATCTTCTCGATCAGCGCCGGGTCATGCGCCGCGCCCAGGCCGATGTTGTGCGGGAAGATGGTCGCGCCGAACACGTTGCTGTGACCATGCACGGCGTCGGTACCCCAGATGATCGGCACCGGGATCTTTGCATCCGTGCTCATCGAAGCCGCGTAGTAGGCATCGGCCAGCGCCAGCCAATCCTTCACGTCGGCATGCTTGTTCTTGCCCGGCCAGGAACCGCCGCCATTGAGCACCGAGCCGATGTAGTACTTGCGGACTTCCTCCGGCGTAATCGACTTGATCTCCGCCTGGGTCATCTGGCCGACCTTCTGGGCCAGGGTCATCGATGCCAGGATTTCCTTGATACGCGCTTCCAGGGCCGGATCCTGCGCCACGGCGCTGGTCAGGCGTGGCCAGTCGGCCAGCTGTTCGCTCGGCTTCACTGCTCCGGTAGCCTGTTGTGTAGTTGGCTCCTGCTTTCCGGTGCAGGAAAGGCAGGCCATCAGGCTGGCGCCCAGCAAGGTCATACGGATCGGATTCACTGGCATCTCCCTTGGTTGCGGTCGCCAAGGATCTATCCGTGGCGATTCTTTATCGGTGGTGCTCGGGCTTCAAATGACGCAGGGACGGCGGAGTGTGCTCCATCGTCCCTGCGTCTATTCAACTCAAACGACTTTTCTTTCCATCGGGCCTTACAGGTTGTACCGGAAACCCAACATGTACTGACGGCCGTACTCGGTGTATTCCTCGGGGAAGAACAAACCGGTCCCGGTGCTTTCGCTGACCTGCGTGCGGAACGGCTCGTTGTTCAAGTTGTTGACCTGAAGCAGCAGCGACAGGCCGCTGAGCTTGCTGGTTTCCGGGAACTCATAGCCAAACTGCAGGTCCAGCACCCGCTCGCTCAGGGTGAATCTGTACTGGCGTTGGCCGAACAGGGCGCTGTACTCGCCACGATACCGGTCTCGATAACGTTGGCTCAGGCGCGCGGAGAATCCGTGCTTCTCGTAGTAGACCGTGGCGTTGGCTACGATCTTCGATAGACCCGGAATGGTATCCGTGCCCACCGAGTTGTCGCCCGGGTCTGGATCAATGGAGGACTCGGTGTAGGACGCATTGAGCAGGGCGCCAAATCCTTCGAGCACCGGATGGATCGCTTCGCCGGTGATCGCTCCACTAAGCTCCACGCCACGCATGTAGCCCCCCGTGCCGTTGGCCCAGGTGCTGTAGTTGCCGAAGTTGGAAACCGGTGTCTTGCCGTCGGGGTCATACCCGCTGAAGTCCCACTGCGGGAAGTTCTGCCGATAGATATAGGTTTCCAGATCCTTGTAGAACACTGCCAGGCCGACATAGCTGCCTTCGCCGAAGTAGCGCTCGAGCGACAGGTCGTAGGCATTAGCCCGGTAAGGCTCGAGCTTCGGATTGCCGCCGCTTCCCGACCACAAGGCGGGACTCGAATCGCTGACCGAGGCGCTGCTATCCGCGCTTAGATAATTGATGGGCGGACGCATGAGCGTCTTGGCCGCACCGAAACGGAGCATCCAACCCCCGCCGAAATCCGCCACGAGATTCATGCTCGGCAGGATGTCGCCATAGCTGGTGCCGAGAGTTTGCGCTGCGACAATCGCATTGTTGTTTGCATTGAAGCCCGTGGAGGATTGCTCGGAGCGTATGTACTGGACACCGACGTTTCCGCGCAGACGGATTTTGTCGGTCAGATCCATGTCCAGGTTCGCCTTGGCATAGAAGGTCTTGATCGTCTCCTCGACGGTAAAGTCCTTGCGCAGGTCATCGTTGCTCTCGCTGACATAGACATCGTAGTAGCGATTGAGCAGATTGCGTGGGTTGAAGCTCAAGATGTTGCCCATCCCCACGAACCCAAGTGATGTCGGCGAGTAGAGCAGCGAGGGGTCGACCAGCGTCGGCGTCCTGCCATTGGGCAGATCGGCGAAGAAAACCGTGGCGACCTTTTCCTTGGTACGACGATTGTAGTTGAAGCCTACGTCGAAACTCCTCAGGAAATCCGAGGACTCCACCAGCCGATTGAGTTCCACGCGTCCAGCCTTGATGGTGTCCTTCTGGAAAGAATCCTCCATGCGTCCGTCATGGCCCCAGCCCTGTGGGTCCCACAGGTACACGGCACCCGGGTCCGCCATGTCCGGAAGTCCATAGTGCGCGAAGCCGGGATCGGTACGCAGGTTGAAGTCAACGCTCTGGCCACCGAGACGACCCGCATAGAGTTCCAGCACTGACTGATCACGCTCTGCACGCGAATAGCTCAAATCCGTCTTCAGGGTATAGATATCGCCCCAGTTGAACGTATTCGCCCATCCTGCTGAGAACAGCTTGTCCTCACGCTGGTTGCTGTCGTTGCGCACGGCGGGGCGCACGCCGTTGAGCGTGCCGCTGGTGACAACATCCCGGCCCTGGTACTGGCTGGTGCTGGCATTGCTGTAACTGACACCCCCATTCTGGAACCAGGGATCGTTGTTCCACATGACACCATGCATCACTTCGTCCTGCTCGAACTTCGAGTAATACATGTCGAGGATGCTGTGGAAGTTCTCGTTGGGCTTGAATTCCAGCACGCCCATCACGCCGTCGCGCTGGAGGTCGCGGGACTTCACCCAGCCTTCCGATCCCTGCAGCGCGATCGCGTTGGCCGGACGGCCCGGCTGTGGCGGATCGCCCCAATCGACCGCATCCATGTCCGCCCACCACCACGCTTTGTAGTGTTTTTCCTGGAAGGGCGAGTTGATGCGTGCAACGCCCAGCGCAACACCGATCGTGTCATTGGCGAACTGATCCACGTATGACGCGCTGGCGCGGTAGCCGCGATCCTCACCATCCGAGCTCAGATCGCCGAACGAGTTCGCCTCATACTGGCCACCGAATACGATGCGACGCTCACCCAGACTGAGCGGGCGGACCGTCTGCAGATCGACGGTGCCGGACAGGCCTTGTCCAATCAGTCCCGCATCCGGGGTCTTGTAAACGACGACGGAATTGATCAGCTCGGCCGGGTACTGGTCGAATTCGACACCGCGACTGTCGCCGGTGCTGACCTGTTCGCGACCGTTGAGCAGGGTGCCTGCAAACTGTTCCGACATGCCGCGGATGTTGATGACCTGGGAACGGCCATCCACGCGCTGCGTCGCCAGGCCAGGCAGACGGGAGATCGAGTCGGCGATGCTGATGTCGGGCAGTTTGCCAATGTCCTCGGCGGAAATGGCCTCGACAATCGAGGTGGATTCGTTCTTGATCTCCACCGCTTTTGTGACGGCGGCGCGGATACCCGTGACCTGCACGGTATCCAGGGTGTCGACGTCGGGGTTCTGCTGCGCAGGCGCGGTCTGACCCTGCTGCGCATCCTGGGCATGGACCGCGAAGGTGGACACGAGCGCCAGCGCGCAGGCGGAGGCAAGCAGTTGCTTGCGGGGGACGAAGCGAAGTTGGGAGCCGGCGGCTCCCCGAGCGTGTGCCTGGTGTGTCATGCGGCCCTCTCCAGCCTGTATTGACAGCGCTGTCATACTGTCGCTCAATGCGACTTGTCAATATCGCGTTACGCGAGCTGGCGGCAACTGCCGTCGTTGTTGGCGCAGGGCGCGGGATACGTGGCGGCATCGCTGCAGCGCAGCATTGGAAATGCGCGGAAACATGGCGTTTTTTTCGCCACCGCGAACCGAGGGAGAGTTCCATTGAAAACGACCATCCGCTGGCGCATGCCATTCACCTTGTCCGTTCTGTTCGCGGCGATGTTCGCCGGCGCGGCCGGTACCGCGCACGCAGGGCCACGGGCGCAGGTGTGGATCACCACCTCCGACCATCGGCAGGCGATGCAGGCGCAGGCGCCGGTGGAGTTCGGCGACGACTCCGATCGGCGGACCCACATCGAAGTAGATCCGGAGCAGCGCTTCCAGCGCATGGTCGGTTTCGGCGCCTCCATCACCGATTCCTCCGCCTGGTTGATCCAGCACCGCATGTCGCCGGCTCAACGCGATGCGCTGCTGCGCGAGCTGTTTGGCCGGGACAACGGCGGGCTCGGCCTGAGTTTCACCCGCCTGACCATTGGCGCCTCCGACTTCTCGCGCCACCACTACAGCCTGGACGATCCGCCGGGCAACCAGCCGGACCCGGAGCTCAAGCACTTCAGCATCGAACCGAATCGCGGCGACGTGGTGCCGGTGACCCGCGCCGCCCTGGCGATCAATCCGCGGTTGCAGGTGATGGCCTCGCCCTGGAGCGCGCCGGCGTGGATGAAATCCAACAACAGCCTGATCCAGGGCACGCTGCGGCCGGAGTACTACGATGCCTTCGCCCGCTACCTGCTCAAGTTCGTCGACGCCTACGCGGCCGAGGGCATCCCGATCTTCGCCCTCACCGTGCAGAACGAGCCGGATTTCGAACCCAAGGACTACCCCGGCATGCGCCTCAATGCGCCGGCGCGGGCGCGCTTCATCGGCGATCACCTGGGACCGTTGCTGGCGAAGCGCAGGAACGCTCCGCAGATCTTCGACTGGGACCACAACTGGGACAAGCCGCAGGAGCCGCTGGGCGTGCTGAACGATCCGGCCGCCGGCAAGTACGTGTCGGCGGTCGCCTGGCATTGCTACGGCGGTGCGGTGGACGCGCAGACCCCGGTCCATGAAGCCTTTCCCGACAAGGACGCCTACCTGACCGAATGCTCCGGCGGCGACTGGGAACCGATCATCAGCGGTGGCCTGACCCTGCAGGCGCGTGGACAGGTCATCGGCGCGACGCGCAACTGGGCCCGTGGCGTGCTGTTCTGGAACCTGGCGCTGGATCAGGATGGCGGCCCGCACGCCGGCGGCTGCGATACCTGCCGCGGCGTGGTCACCATCGACTCGCGCACCGGCGAGGTCAGTCGCACCGACGAGTACTACGCCCTGGCCCATGCCAGCCGCTTCGTGCGGCCGGGCGCTTCCAGGATCGCGTCCGACGGCGAGGGCGGCGATCTGGATCACGTGGCGTTCCGCAACGAGGACGATGGCTCGCTGGTGCTGGTGGTGACCAATTCCGCCAACCGTACCCGCCGCTTTTCGATTGGGCAGGGCGGTCAGACCCTGCGCTACGCCCTGCCGGCGCGCAGCCTGGCGACCTTCGTTTGGACGCCGGGGGCGCCGTGACGCAGCGCGCAAGGCCGACGCCGCGCGCTCTGGCAGAATGACGCCCTGGAAGAGGTGAAGGAACCCCAGCGCCATGCGCATTCGGATTGAGGACGTGGCCGCCGCCGCCGGTGTTTCGATGAAGACGGTATCGCGCGTGCTCAACCACGAGCCGAACGTGCGCGAGGAGACCCGGCGCCGGGTCGAGGATGTCGTCGCCCGTTTGCAGTACCGTCCCAACCCGTCGGCGCGCAGCCTGGCCGGCCAGCGGTCCTACGTGGTGGCGCTGGCCTACGACAACCCGTCGCGCAACTACCTGATGGAAATCCAGAGCGGCGTGCTGGAAGCCTGCCGTGCCCAGCACTACACCCTGGTGCTGGCGCCGGTGACCTTCGGCCAGCGCGGCTACACCGCCGACATAACCTCGCTGGTCGAACATTTCGGCCTGGACGGGGTGCTGCTGATCCCGCCACTGACCGACGACAAGGCGCTGCTGGCGCAGCTGGAGGAACACGAGATCCCGTTCGCCAGCATTTCCCCGCGTGTGCGCCGTGGCCGTATTGGAGTGACCGTGGACGAGCACGCCGCTGTCTGTGACCTGGTGGCCGAACTGGTCGCCCTCGGCCATCGCCGTATCGGCCACATCAAGGGCCACAAGGCGCATGGTGCCTGCGCCTGGCGTTTCGCCGGCTATCGCGACGCGCTGGAACGCGCCGGCATCGACTTCGATCCGGACCTGGTGGTGGAAGGCGAGTTCACCTACGAATCCGGCGTGCATGGCGCCAACCAGCTGCTGGATCTGAAGGATCCGCCGACCGCCATCTTCGCCGCCAACGACGACACCGCCGCCGGAGTGATCCGGGTCGCGGGCCTGCGCGGGCTGAGCGTGCCACGCGATCTGTCGGTCTGCGGCTTCGACGACACGCCGATCTCGCGCCACATTTTTCCGGCCCTGACCACGGTCCGCCAGCCAACCCGCGACATGGGCCGGGTGGCGACCCTGGAACTGCTCAACAGCATCCGCGATCCCGATGCGGGCCGGATGGTGCCGATCCAGTACTCCCTGGAACTGCGCGAATCCATCGCCCCGCCCCGCCGCAAGCGATGACGTGGAGCGGAGCTCGCTCCGCTGCTCTTCGCACCATCTCCAGCCGAGCAAGCTCGGCTCTACACGTAGAGCGGAGCTCGCTCCGCTGCTCTTCGCGCCATCCCCTAGCCGAGCAAGATCGGCTCTACATGTAGAGCGGAGCTCGCTCCGCTGCTTCTCGCGCCGTTCCGAGCCAGGCAAGCGCGCGCCTGCGGATCACCAGAAGATCGTGTACAGGGCGAACAGGATGATGATCACGCCTACCGCGCCGATGTTGAACACGCCCGGGGTGCGGTAGTCCACATCGTCGGTGCGGATGAAATCCTTGCCTTCGGCCCGCGCGGTGGCCAGCGACACCACCACCGCCAGCACCAGCGCGGCCAGGAACACGATGCCGACCCGGTCCATGAACGGCAACAGGTAGACGCCGGTCTTCTGTGCCCAGAAGAAGGCCGCCGACAGCAGCACCGAACCCAGCGCCGCGGCCAGCGCGCCGGCCTCGTTGGCGCGCTTCCAGAACAGGCCGAGCACGAAGATCACCACGATGCCCGGAGTGAAGAAACCGGTGAATTCCTGGATGAACTGGAAACCCTGGTCGAAGCTGCCCAGCAGCGGCTTGGCCGCCAGGATGCCCAGCAGCACGGCGACGGCGGCGGCGATGCGGCCGACCTTCACCTGGCGCGCCTCGCTCGGCTTGCTCTTGGACTTGGCGTAGAAGTCGAGGGTGAAGATGGTCGCCACCGAATTGATCTTGGAAGCCAGCGACGCGACGATCGCCGCCACCAGCGCGGCGAACACCAGGCCGAGGATGCCGGTGGGCAGCAGGCGCATCATCGTCGGATAGGCCTGGTCAGGTTTCTCCAGTCCCGGCGCCAGCACCACCGCGGCGATGCCCGGCAGCACCACGATCACCGGCATCAGCAGCTTGAGGAAGGCGGCGAACAGCACGCCCTTCTGCGCCTCGGCGATGTCCTTGGCGGCCAGCGCGCGCTGGATGATGTACTGGTTGAAGCCCCAGTAGCTGACGTTCATGATCCACATGCCGCCGATCAGCACGCTGATGCCGGGCAGATCCTTGTAGAAGGGGTTGTCCTTGCCGAGGATCATCTCGAAGTGCTCGGGATGCTGCGACCACAGCTTCTGGAAGCCGGCGACGACGCCCGCGCCTTCGCCGATGTGGCTCAGGGTCAGGCCGGCGACCAGCAGCCCGCCCAGCACCAGCAGCGACACCTGCACGATGTCGGTCAGCGCTACCGCCTTCAGCCCGCCGTATAGCTGGTACACCAGCGCGAACACGCCCAGCAGGGTCAGCGCCAGCATCTGATCCATGCCGGTCACCTGGCTGACCGCGATCGAACCCAGCCACATGATCGAGGTCAGGTTGACGAACACGTACAGCAGCAGCCAGAACACTGCCATCAGGGTGCGGATGCGGGTGCCGTAACGCTGCTCCAGGAACTGCGGCATGGTGTAGATGCCGTTGCGCAGGAACACCGGCAGGAAGAACTTGCCGACGATCAGCAGGGTCAGTGCCGCCATCCACTCGTAGGAGGCGATGGCCAGGCCGATGGCGTAGCCGGAACCGGACATGCCGATGATCTGCTCGGCGGAAATGTTCGCGGCGATCAGCGACGCGCCAATCGCCCACCATGGCAGCGACTTGCTGGCCAGGAAGTAGTCCTTGGCGTCCTTCTGGTGGCCGCCCTTCTCGCGGGACACCCACTGGGCCAGGATGAAGATGCCGGCCAGATAGACCAGGACGATGCCGATATCGAGTGCGGACAGTTCCACTACGGGCTCCCGTGGTAATGGATGGCGCATCGTCGCGCATCGGGATCCGTGGAAACACGCGCGCTGTCGCACGATGCGCGGCCAGTCGCGGCTCCATGGGATCCACCCGGCGGACGACAGGCGGAATCGCGGCATCACACGCCGGCAAGCACAAGGTTTCCCGCCGCTGATGACAGCGCTGTCAGCTTACGCAACGGGATCGTGTTTGCATCGTGCGATGCACCAATCCGGTGATTGGTATTTCTTTGGTGGTGAGGCAGGTCGGTTTAGATCGGTACAAACCCACTCGCGATGAAAGCGGCACCCCGCCGCGGCGCGGCCGGATGCGCGAGGTGCCCGGAAGGCTCGTTCGCTACCCGTGGGCCTTGGCGCAGGCCAACACGTGGTTGTAGTCGCTGGACATGCAGCGATAGAACTCCCGGCGCTCGCCGGTCGCGCCTTCACAGTCGGCGAGCGTCAAGCCCTCCAGCTGCGTCCTCAACGGCGCCGCCATGCGATCGAAATCCGCACGGGCCAGGTAGCCACCATCGAGATTGCGCTGGCCGACTTCCAGCATGGTCTCCACGCCCGAGCGCGCGTTCTCCACCGCCCTGGCGCAGGACAGCTCATTGTCTGCGTCCCGCACCTGCAGGAGTTGCCGGGTGATCGCGTCGACATCCTCCCGCACCCGCGGCGGCAGCTCGCGCGTCGCCGTGGTTTGCTCGGGCGAATCCGGCGTGGCGATGGCGGCGGCGCACGCCGTCAGCAGCCAGGCCCCGGCCGTCAGCACCGATGCACGGCGTTTCCCGTTCCCTTCCATGGCATCCCCGTCCCCTCGTTCGAGGGGCGCGAGTATAGCCGCGTCAGCGCGGCCGCAGTCGCTCGTCATCCAGGCGCAGGTTCTTGCGCAACGATTCGCGCAAGGCCGCATCCGGCGGCAACGGCGCGCGTCCGCCCAGGTGCCGGTGCAGCATGGTCTCGACTAGATAGAGATAGGCTTCGCGGGTGACCGGATTGACCAGTTGGTGGCGTCCCTCGGCATCGACGAACAAGGTGACGTCCTTGCCCATCGATTGCAGTTGCGCGGCGTAATGCAGCACGCTGCGGATCGGCACGCGTTCGTCGTCCGCGCCGGCCAGCAACAGCACGGGCCTGCGCAGCGAGGCGGCATTGGCGATCGGCGACTGCGCGCGCAGGCGTTCCATCACGCCGGCATCGGCCGGATCCAGCGACAGCATCCGCATGGTCGCGGCCATCGGCACGCCGCGGGTCATCTGGTCGCACCCGCGCGCGTACCAGCGCAGCACCCAGCCGAAGTCCGCCGGCGGCACCGCGGCGATGCCGACCTTGAATAGATCCGGCTGGAAGGTCACGCCCTGCAGCGCCGAGTAGCCGCCAAAGGAGGCGCCGAGGATGCCGACGCGCTGGCCGTCGCCTATGCCCTGGGCAAGCAGGTGGCGCACGCCTTCCACGATGTCCTGCTGGACCCGGCCGTTGCCGAAGTCGCCATTGCCGGCGAACAGGTAACGGCGACCGTGTCCGGTGGATCCGCGGAAGTTCGGTTCGAACACCACGTAGCCACGATTGGCGAGCATCTGCGATTGCCCGCCGAACTCAGGCCGGAACAGGTTGAACGGACCGCCGTGGACGTTGGCCACCAGCGGCGCGCGCGCGGGATCCACGCCGGGCGGCACCAGCACGAAGCCATGCACGCGCATGCCGTCGGACGCGCGCCAGCTGAAGGCGATCTTGCGCGCCATCGCCGACTCGGGAAGCCGCCGGACCGGCGTGCGGTCGTGGCGGAAACCCAGATCCCCCAGCACTTCGCGCAGCAGGCCGTCGCGCGGGTCGAACAGGTACAGGCGTTCGCCCTTCAGGGAGGCGGCGCGCTCGTGCACCAGCCAGCGCGCGGCGGGACCGCGCCCGACCTCGATGCGCAGGTCGCGGTGCGGAAGGCGTTGCTGGAGCAAGGCGAGGGATCGCGCCGCCTCCGCCTGCAGGCCATAGGCCATGGCGTCGGTGCTGCGATAGGACGCGAACAGGGGTTCGCGGGTCACCGGATCCAGGGTCACCTGCGCCAGATCGGCTTCATTGCGCGGGTCGGCATGCAGCGTGCGCAGTTTTCCCTGCGCATCCAGGCGCGCCAGTCGGCCGAGATCACCGTCGGCATCCGTGTTGAGCAGGAGATCGCGTCCCTGCTCCAGCGTGCCCAGCATGGAGCAGCGCTGCAATCGCTCGCAGCGCAGCACCGGTCGCGCGCGCCCCTGCTCCACGCGCAGGATGACGTGCGCCTCGCCTTCCACCCGGGCCATCCAGGCCAGCCTACCCAGCGGATCCACTTCGAAATCGATGATTTCCCGCGCGTCCTCGTGCACCAGCGTCTGCTTGCCCTGCACGTCCACGCGCTGGATCCGCCAGCGCCTGGGCTGGCGCGTGATCGCGGGGGGACTCTCCATCACGAAGGCCGCGGCGGGCGACGCGGGATCCACGGCGACAAAGCGGCGCTCGAAGGTCCCACCCAGGCGATCGATCGCCCCGGAGCCGGACTGCCCCGCCACCGCCAGCGCGAACAGCTGGCGGGAGGACGCCAGGAACAGCCAGCGGCTGTCGCGCGACCACGACAGTTCGTCCGCGTCGGTGTGCGCGAGCACCCGCTTCGGCGTACCGCCCGCGGTTGGCAGCAGCCACACGCCCCGGTTGGCACCCTCATCCTTGAGGAAGGCGACCTGTTTTCCATCCGGCGAAAGCCAGGCGCCAATCAGGATGGGACGGGCGATGAAGTCGATCCGCGCGAACATCGGCGCGGCGGGCCGCGCGCGTTCGGCGGCGACGGCGGCGCGCAGCGCGGCGTCCTCGTCGGCACGGGCGGGCGCGCACAGCGTCGCGAGAATCATCAACCATGCGAACCGGCAACGAGGGCGGAACGGCAAGTCGGACGCGCGCGCGACCGGCGCCGCCAGCGGCAGCGATGACAAGCTCATCAGCATTCTCCTGTATCCGGCCGTCGAGACGGCCGGAGAACGATACGGTTCAGGCCAGCGCGGGTTGCGCCACCAGTTGCGGTTGCAGCACTTCGCGGCGCGGGTGGATCAGCCGCAGGCTCATCAACGCCGGCAGGCTGAGCACGCCGCAGGCGACGATCCAGGCAATCCGTGCGGGCATGGACAGATCGGTCTTCCGCGTCCACCACACCGCGCCCAGCAGCGACAGCAGCATGAGCACGCCAGCGATGACGGCCACCTGGCGAGGCACCGGCGGGCGCGCGGTGTCGTCGGTGATCTGGTAACCCGCGAACAGCCGGCGTGCGGCGCGCTGCAATTCATAGATCACCGGCGCGGGGAACCAGTTCTGGTAGCGCCACAGCGCGGGGAAACCGCTCTTGAGATCCCGTCGCATGATCGGCATGGCCCTGCCCTGATCGTCGATTCGCGTCATCTGCTGGTAGGGCAGCGCACCCTCTGCGTTATGGGCACTGCGACTGAACAGGAACGACACCAGGTAACCGTCCAGCAGTTCGATCGCATCGGCGCGGTACAGATCGCCGACCTTGCCCGGAATGGCCAGGCGCTGGCGCGGCGTGAGCATGCCGTCGCTGGCCGCGAGGTCGCGTCCGTCATAGAAGTACACGGCGCGGTCGCTGAGCAGGGCCAGATCGTCACCCACCCGGTCATAGCCGGTGATCCGCTCCCCCGCCGGCAGCCGCAGGCGCGGCACCACCCGCTTCTGGTCGCTGTCGTACTGGTAAACGCGGGTGGTGCCGATCAGGCTGTTCTCCGGCCCGGGCATTACCGGCTCCGGGAACGGCGCGTCGCCCTCCACGCCGAGTTCGCCGACGCTGCGGTAGTCCACCAGGCTGTAGCCTTCCAGGCGCATGCGATCGTGGCTGAACACCCAGCGGATGCGGTGCTGCTCGTCGTCGAATTCCATCGGCACGATATTGACCAGCTCGTTGCGCACCGGCGTCGCGCGCAGGCCCGGACCAAACGAGAAGACCTCCGAAATCTGCGCCTGTTCCCGCCACAACGGCGCCTGCGGGTCGCGGCTGCCGCGCAGGCCCATCACCATCAGGTCCTTGCCCTCGGCGTTCTCGGACTCCTTCTCGCCGCCAGCGGCCGGCACCGGCGCGTTGTTCGGATGGGAGCCCTGCGCGATCCACAGGAATTCGATACCAAAGCCCACCATCACCAGCGCCAGCCACATCGCCAGTTGCAACGGAACCGCGGTGAAGAAGGTGCGTGGCATGGTGTGGGGCGCCGCGCCGAGATCCGGTTTGAATGCGACCCACACCATTCCCGCCAGCATCGCCAGGGTGATCAGCTGCACCGCGATCGCGCCCAGGCCGGTGGCCTGGCTGAACACCAGCCAGGACAACAGCGCGATTCCGCTGTATCCATAACGGCGGTTGGCCAGCATCGCGTAGGCGCCGGCGAGGTAGGCGCAGACCGCAATCAGCCACGCCGATACGCCGAGCAGCAGATGGCGATGATCGACCACCCGCGCGGTCATGAACTCCTGCCAGCCGGCCAGCAGCCACAGTGGCAGCACGATCGCCACCGCCAGTTGCAGCGCGCCCGCGCCTACCAGCACGGCCGCCAGCTTTCCATGCGGAATCGGCCGGTGCAGCAGGTTCATCCAGGTGTTCGGCTTGCGGTAGCCGCCCATCTGGTAGAGCCCCAGCAGCAGGCCGGTGACGGCGTAGACGCCGGCCAGCACTTCGTAGACCAGCCGTGGTTGCTGGGCCAGATCGACCACCCGGGTCATGAACCCGAGGATCACCAGTTGCAGCACCGCGTAGGCGATCGCCCAGATGCGGAAGCGCTGCATTTCAGCCTTGAACATGTCCCACATGACCGTGTCCTCTCCGTGCGCTCAGTGCTGCCGTTGCGGTTGCGCCGGCGCGGCGTGGTTCTTGGTCAGGAAGCCGTTGACCGCGCGATCCAGGCTGACCGGCATGCTCTGGATCGAGCGCGCGCCGCTGGCGCGCAGGAACTCGGCGAAGTCCTCGTCCTGGTCCAGCACCAGGTAGTGGTGCAGGCCGTCCAGCCGCTGCAGTTGAAGCAGGCCGGGAACGGTCGCCGGATCCGGTCCCTTGAACGGGATGTCCGCCACCCAATGGGTGACCCGCGCGCAGAATTCCTCCGGCGCGGACATGTTCTTCAGCTGGCCGCGTTCCAGGATGATGAGGTTGTCGGCGATGCGCTCGATTTCCTCCATCTGGTGGGAGCAGTAGATCACCGTGCATTGCTCGGCCGCGTTGGAGTACATCAGCGATTCCAGGAACGCGCGCTTGGCGACCACGTCCAGGCCCAGCGTGGGTTCGTCCAGCACCAGCAATTCCGGTCCCTGCGCCAGCGCCAGCGCCAGGTTCAGTCCGGCGCGCTCGCCGCGCGAGAGCTGGGCGACTTTTTGCTCCGGCAGCACGTGGTAATGGCCCAGCACCTCGTCGTAGGCGTGCTGGTTCCAGCGCGGGTACTGGTGCCGCTGCATCGCGGTCACCGCGGCGACCTTCATCCAGCCGGGCAGGGTATGTTCCTCGTTGACGAAGCCGATGCGTGCACGGTCCTCCGGACGCAGCCGCTGGCTGTCGCGGCCGAGGATGCGCGCCTGCCCCACCGTCGGCGGCAGGAAGCCGAGCAGGACGCGGAACAGGGTGGATTTGCCGGCGCCGTTGGCGCCGACGATGGCGTGGATGCGCCCGCGCGGAATGCGCAGGTCGAGGTGGTCCAGCGCCAGCTTGCGCCCGTAGCGCTTGCTCAGCGCGACGGTTTCGATCACGTAGTCGGAAGCGGGAGTGCTCATGGTCGTCCCAGGGTCGGGTAACGGAACGCGGAAGGGGGACGCGCGGATGCGCGTCAGGCGGATTTCCTTTTCGGCGCGATCACGCGCAGTTCCTCGTCCAGCCGCGCCAGCGCGCGATCGGGCGGGTAGTCGAGCGCGATCACTTCATGCACGAACGCCTGCACGGCGTCGTCCATGCGCCGCTCGCGTTCGGCGTCGCTCAGGCGCTGGCGCGGCGTGGCCACGAACAGTCCCAGGCCCTGGCGCGATTCCAGCCAGCCTTCACTGGTTAGTTCGGCGTAGGCCTTGGCGACGGTGTTGGGATTGATCATCAGCTGCTGGGCCAGTCCGCGCACGCTGGGCAACTGCGCACCCGGCTTGAGTTCGGCGGTGGCGATCTTCATCCGCACGCCATCGACGATCTGCTTGCTGATCGGACGCGCGTCGCCGGTGGCGATCTGGATCATCAGGGCCTGGGTACGGGCCATGGAACACCTCAATCAACTGTACTAGTACGAACAGTACAGTTGGCTTGCAAGCGGCGTCAAGCGTCCAGAGGTCATGGTCCGACGAAAGCCCGGATCCGGCGACGAAAACCCCGTCCGCGCGGACGCGCATACCGGAACGGCGTAGGAGCGGCGTCCCGCCGCGAGCCTTTTGCGCGGTCACCCCGGCCATCGCCGTCACCATCGCGATCATCGCAGCCGAGCATCACGCGGAAGATCTCGCGGCCGGAGGCCGCTCCTACCTGGGGTGTGGTAGGCATTCGCGCCACAGGTGACGCCTTGAGGGTGTCAGCGCGTTCCAGTCACGCGGTCAAAAAGCGAGGTAGGAGCGGCGTCCCCGCCGCGAGCCTATTGCGCGGTCACCACAGACATCGCCGTCACCATCGCCATCATCGGAACCGGGCATCGCGCGGAGGAGCTCGCGGCCGGAGGCCGCTCCTACCCGGCGTGTTCGCGGCAGCGGGAGCCGGACGTTATTCGCTCTGCAGTTCGGCGACGAAGTCGTAGGCGTCGCCGCGGTAGTAGGAACGGGTGGATTCGACCACGCGGCCGTCTTCCAGGAAGGCGCGGCGTTCGACCAGCAGTCCCGGGGCGCCGACAGGCAGTTCCAGGTGGCGGGCGGCCTCGTCGTCCAGCGCGACCGCGCGCAGGCGCTGCAAGGCGCGGCGCGGACGGTTGCCGTGCGCGTCGAGCGCCTCGTACAGCGAGGTGGTGACGGTTTCCGGATCCGGCAGCAGCGACAGCGGCACCAGGGTGCGTTCGATCGCGATCGGCGCGCCGTCGACGTGGCGCAGGCGGTACATGCGGACCACGCCGCTGCCCGGCGACAGGTTCAGCGCCATCGATTCTTCCGGTGTCACTTCGCCGACGCTGCGTTCGAGGAATTTCACCTGCGGATTGAGGCCGCGCTCGCGCAAGTCGTCGGTGAAGCTGGTCAGGCGCGAGAACTGGCGCAGGATGCGCTCGGCCACGAAAGTGCCCGCGCCCTGCCGCTGCACCAGCAGGCCGGCTTCGATGAGTCCGGCCAGCGCCTTGCGGATCGTCACGCGGGACAGACCCAGCAGGTTGGCAAGATCGCGTTCGCTGGGCAGGGCCTGGCCCGAGCGCAGCACGCCGGCGTCCATCAGGTTCTGCAGGGCGCGGCGCAGGCGCAGGTAAGCCACGGCGCGGGTGGACTCGCCGGTCTGCAGGCGCTGGTATTCATCGAACAGGGCTTTTTGCATGGCCCTGAACATACCACTCACGTACCAATAAAGGCAATATCAGCCGACAAATGGTTACATTGGCCTGATTCATTGGTCAGCGTGGTAGCCCGGTGGTATTGTTCCTCCCCACCTGACAAGCGAACGAGATGACGACGTGACCGCCAAGACCCTGCCCGTCGACCCTTTCGATCTGGTGATCTTCGGAGGCACCGGCGACCTGGCCCTGCGCAAGCTGCTGCCCGGCCTGCTGCGCCGCTATGCCGACGGCCAGATCCGCGAGGACAGCCGGATCATCGGCGTGGCCCGCGACAAGCAGTCCGACGCCGACTACCGCGCCAAGGTGGGCGACGCCCTGCAGCGCGCGGCCGGCAACGACGAGGCGCTCAAGGCCAAGCTGCCCGCCTTCCTGGAGAAGCTCGGCTACCACGCGCTGGACGCGACCAAGGACGAGGGCTGGGAGGAGTTCGCCAGCGCGCTCAAGGCCCATGGCGACCGCATCCGGGTGTTCTACCTGTCGACCAGTCCCAGCCTGTTCGTGAACCTGTGCGACCGCCTGCGCGCGCACGGCCTCAACGGCGGCCAGTCGCGGGTGGTCATCGAGAAACCGATCGGCCATGACCTGGCCAGCGCGACGGTGATCAACGACGCGGTCGGCAGCGCGTTCGCGGAAAGCCAGATCTTCCGCATCGATCACTACCTGGGCAAGGAAACGGTGCAGAACCTGCTGGCGCTGCGCTTCGCCAACATCCTGTTCGAACCGCTGTGGAACGCCAACCACATCGATCACGTGCAGATCACCGTGGCCGAGACGGTCGGCCTGGAGAAGCGCGCGACCTACTACGACACCTCCGGCGCGCTGCGCGACATGGTCCAGAACCACCTGCTGCAGCTGCTGTGCATGGTGGCGATGGAACCGCCGGCGGCGCTGGAAGCCGACGCGGTGCGCGACGAGAAGCTGAAGGTGCTGCGCTCGCTGCGCCCGATCACCGCCGACGAGATCAGCCACATGACCGTGCGTGGCCAGTACCGCGCCGGCGCGGTCAACGGCATGGCGGTGCCGGGCTACCTGGACGAACTGGGCCGCGAGGACTCGCGCACCGAGACCTTCGTGGCACTGAAGGCGGAAGTGGACAACTGGCGCTGGGCCGGCGTGCCTTTCTACCTGCGCACCGGCAAGCGCCTGCCCGAGCGCGTGTCGGAGATCGTGATTGCGTTCAAGCAGATTCCGCATTCGATCTTCGAGCACGGCGCCGGCCCGGTGATGGGCAACAAGCTGGTCCTGCGCCTGCAGCCGGACGAAGGCGTGAAGCTGTGGCTGATGATCAAGGATCCCGGTCCGGGCGGCCTGCGCCTGCAGCATGTGCCGCTGGACATGAGCTTCGCCGAGGCGTTCGGCGTGCACCAGCCGGAGGCCTACGAGCGCCTGCTGATGGACGTGGTGCGCGGCAACCCGACCCTGTTCATGCGCCGCGACGAGGTCGAGGCGGCATGGAAATGGATCGACCCGATCCTGGGCGCGTGGGAAAACCAGCGCGAGACGCCCAAGCCCTACACCGCCGGTTCGTGGGGACCCAGCGCGGCGGTCGCGCTGGTCGAGCGCGACGGCCGGACCTGGCACGAGGACACGGTGTAAGCGCGTGACCCAGTCCCTCCTCCCCCCCGTCCCGACCGAACTGGTCACCTTCGCCGACAGCGAGGCGCTGGCCGGCGCCCTGGCCGCGGCCGTCGCCGCCGATCTGCGCGCGGGAATCGATGCCCGCGGCGGCGCGCTGCTGGCGCTGTCCGGCGGCACCACACCCAAGCGGTTCATGCAGCGACTGTCGGAACAATCGCTGGACTGGGACAAGGTCACCGTCACCTTGGTCGATGAGCGCTGGGTGGCGCCGGACAACGAACGCTCCAACGCCCGCCTGCTGCGCGAGCACCTGTTGCGGGGCGAGGCCGCGGCGGCGCATTTCCTGCCGCTGTTCCGCGACACCCCGGAGCCGGAGGACGCACTGGCCGAACTGGAACGGCGCTTTGCCAGCCTGCCGCCATCGTTCGACGCGATCGTGCTGGGCATGGGCAGCGACGGCCATACCGCCTCGTTCTTCCCCGGCGGCGATCACCTGGCCGCGGCGCTGGATCCGGCCTCGCCGGCACGCCTGCTGCCGATGCGCGCGCCCGGCGCCGGCGAAGCCCGCATCACCCTGACCCTGCCGGTGCTGCTGGCCGCGCGCCACCTGTACCTGCATATCGAAGGCGCGGAAAAGCGCGCCGTGCTGGATCGCGCCCTCGCGGGCGTTGGCGCCGACGGCCAACTGCCGATCCGCATCGTGCTGGCGCAGGCCGCCACGCCCGTGGTGACTTACCTGACGCCCTGACCCGCCGTCGCGGCGCGGTTGGAATGCCCGCACGCGCCGCGTACAGTAGCCCGCATCGAGAGGATTTCGGGGGCGCCATGCTGGCTCGGTTAGTGAACGTGTTCCGTGGTTTCTTTGCGCAGTTCGTCAAGGGGATGGAAAAGCGCAATCCGGAAGCCCTGCTGGAACTGGAACAGGAAAACCTGCGCAAGCAGATCGGCAGCTACAACCAGAGCCTGGCGACCCATGCCGGCCTGGCCGAGCGCCTGATCGGCCAAGTGCGCAAGCTGGAGAACGAAGAACGCGAGCTGCGCGCGCGCACCACCGCCCACCTGCGCGCGGGCAACCGCGATGCCGCCGCCCAGCACGCCCTGCGCCTGCAGACGGTCAGCCGCGAGTTGCAGGAAAACCGCGACCAGATGGAGCAGGCCGAAGCCACCTACAAGAACCTGGTGAAGGCGCGCGACGTCGCCGTGGCCGCCGCGCGCGCCAAGATCGAGAGCCTGAAGGGCGCCATCAACGACATGCGCATGAAGCACGCGCTGGCGGAAATGAACGAGATGGCCGCCGGCATGGTCACCACGATCGGCGGTTCCGGCGACACCCTCGATCGCCTGCACGAGATGGTCGAGGAAGAGCGCAACAAGGCCGCCGGCCGCGCTCGGGTCGCGCGCGATGCGCTCGACATGAACCAGATCGAGGTCAAGGAAGCCGAGCAGAAGGCGCTGGCCGACCAGGCGCTCGCGGATTTCGCCGCGGCCGAGGGCATTTCCCTGCAGGCCGAACCGGCTGCGACGCCAGCCGCGCCCCGCAGCATGGGCGCCGCCGAGGCTGCCAAACCGGTGTCGGAAAACGACGCGGGCTGATCGCCCCGCCCTTGCCCGGAGGATGGCCGCCATGCAGGCGAAGGCGCACTGATGCCGCTCGATAGCAACGCCCCGGCGTGGGCGCACGAACTGGCGCTGGCCTATGAAAGCGGCGCGCACGGACAGTTCGTCCTGTACGGCAACGTCGGCGATCGCCTGCCGCTGTCGGGGCGACTGGTCAGCCTGACCCGCTGGCTGGAATCGCAGTTGCTCACCGGTTTCGACGTGGTGTTCCAGTACGACCCCGGCAACGGGCTCACCGTGCTGCGCGGCAGTGATCGCCTGCGCCAGTGGCTGGCCGGTCGCGATGACGCCGCCTGGCCGCGCGAACCGCGGGCGGCGGTCGAACGCGTTTCCCACTACCTGCGCTACCTCGCCAACCTGAAGGCGCTGGGACAAGGCGACGGCGAGCACGTGGCGGTGATCATGCGCGGCATCGATCAGGTGTTGCCGGGCGGGCGCGCCGGCGACTTCGAGATCGCCAGCCTGGCCAGCCTGGTGCGCGACTGGGCCAGCGAATCTCCGTTCACCGACCAGGCCTTCGCCAGTTTCCTGATCGCCGACAACCTCAACGACCTGCACCCGCAGATCGCTTTCCATCCGCGCGTCGCGCGCATCCGCGTGCCGCTGCCCGACGAGGCCATGCTGGGCCAGGCGCTGGCGCAACTGCGGCTGGATCACCCGGGCGCCTTCGCTGGGGCCGACGACGGCATGATCACCGGCGCCCTGACCGGCGTCAGCATCAGCGCCCTGCAAAGCCTGGTGAGGACCTGCGCCCACCAGGGCCGCGCGCTGGGACCGGCCGACTGGTTGCGGGTCAAGAAGCAGCTTGTCGAGGGCGATGCCAGCGGCCTGGTCGAGTTCATCGACTCCCGTCGCACGCTCGACGACTACGAGGCGCCGCCGGCGCTGAAGGAATGGTTGCGCCAGGACATCGCGCTGTGGCGCGCGGCCAACCTGCGCGCCCTGCCGATGGGTTACCTGTTCTGCGGTCCGGTCGGCACCGGCAAGACCTTCCTGGTCGAATGCCTGGCGGGCGAAGCCGGCGTGCCGGTGCTGAAGCTGAAGAACTTCCGCGATCGCTGGGTCGGCTCCAGCGAAGGCAACCTGGAAAAGGTCTTCCGCCTGATCCGCGCGCTTGGCCGCTGCATCGTGTTCATCGATGAAGCCGACCAGACACTGGGCAAGCGCGACTCGGGCAACGGCGACAGCGGCCTGTCCGGCCGGCTGTATTCGATGATCGCCCAGGAGATGTCCGACACCGACAACCGTGGCCGGGTGATGTGGGTGCTGGCTTCCTCGCGCCCGGACCTGATCGAAGTCGACCTGAAGCGGCCGGGCCGCATCGACGTCAAGATCCCGCTGCTGCCCACCACCACCGCCGCCGAAAGCGCGGCCCTGCTCGATGCCCTGCTGAAACGCTTCGGCATGGCGCCGGGCGCTGAGGCATTGCTGGCGCTGCCGTCCCCGTTGCCGCTGTTGCTGACTCCCGGCGCCGCCGAAGCCTTCGCGGTGAAGGCCTACCGGCAGGCCCAGACCACCGGCGTCGCCCCGCTGGAAGCGATCGCCGCGCTGCTGGCCGGCTACCAGCCGCCGGTGCCGCTGGAGGTGCTGGAGTTCCAGATGCGCATCGCCGTCGCCGAGGCCACCGATCTGCGTTTCGTGCCACCCTCGCTGCGTCCGCTGGCGGCCGGGAGCACAACGCCATGAATGCGTTCCGCTACGCCTGGGCCGCCTTCAATGCGCGTCCGCTGGGCATGCCGGTTCCGCCCAACTGGATTGGCCTGGCGGCCTTCGCGCTGGCCGGCATCTTCCTGACGCCGGGTTTCTTCGTGCTGGGCGCGGGCGCGGAAATCGCCTATCTGTACTGGCTGTCGAACCATCGCCGCTTCCGCGCCACGGTGGATGCGCAGGCGTCGCCGCAGGAGTCGGAAGCGGATCGGCGCTACCGCGAACTGCGGGATCCGCTGCCCGTCCCGCAACGCCGCCAGCAGGACGCGCTGGAGCACAAGGCGCGCGTGATCATCCAGATGCTCGACAAGTCGCCGGTGATGGCGGCACATGCGGACAGCCTGGAACAGTTGGTGTGGCTGCATCTGCGCCTGCTGGCCGCGCGCACCGCGATTGCCGGCGTGGTGCACACCGCGCGCGAGGAAAGCGCGGTGCTGGACAAGCAGGAAGCGACCATCGAGGCGCGGCTGGGCCGCGACGACCTGAGCGAGGAACTGCGGCGCAGCCTGCAGCAGCAGAAGACCGTGATCGACCAGCGCCAGGCCGCGCATGCCGATGCCGGTCGCCGGCTCGAGCATGTCGACTCCGAGTTGCAGCGCATCGGCCAGCAGGTGGCGCTGTTGCGCGAGCAGGCGCTGCTGGCCATCGACGAAGGCAGCATCGGCAGCTCGCTGGATGCGCTCAGCGCCTCCTTCGCCGAAGCCAATCGCTGGCTGGAAGGCCAGCGCGACCTGTTGGGCGTCCTCGACCTGAACGCGCAGCCCCGGTTGCCGTCGGCCGTGCTGCGCCCGCCCGTTCCCCGTACCGTGATCGAAGAAGGAGAGTCGTCGTGAGCCGATCCGTTTCCCCGCCGCGCCGCCAGGCCGGCAATGCCAGCGGCAAGCTGATCACCGCGGTGCTGGTGCTGGCGCTGCTCGCGTTCGGCGCATGGCTGGTGATGCGCGACATGGGCAAGGACGAGCCGGCGGGCGCGACGACCTCGCAGGCGGCTGCCGGCAACACCGACGGCAAGGCGCCGGTGCCGGTCGAACCGCAGGCCGGACTGCCCAACCTGGATGCGGCGGCGACCTACCAGCCCAAGGGCAACGTGGTCGACGTCGACATCAGCGAGTACGCCGGCTATGCCGGCCTGATCGCGGCCAACGGCGGACTGGAGCCCAATCCGGATTCGTTCTTCGCGCGCGAGTACGGCTTCCAGGTCCGGCTGAGCCTCAACGAGGAGGAAGGCTGGTCCAAGCTCAACAACGGGCGGGTCGCCGCCTCGGTGACCACCGCCGACACCCTGGCCGTGCTCGGCCGCCAGTTCGACGTGGTGGTGCCGGCGCAGATCGGCTTCTCGCGCGGCGCCGACCAGGTGGTGGTCGACACCGGCATCGCCAGCATCAACCAGCTCAAGGGCAAGGTGCTGGCGGCCTCGCAGTTCAACGAAAGCGAGTTCTTCATCCGCTATCTGGCCTCCGAGGCCGGCGTGCCGGTCAAGGTGCTGCGCGACCTCGACGGGCGCCCGGGACCGGGCGAACTGGGCCTGGTGTTCTACGAGGACGCCTTCGTCGCCTGCGACGCCTACGAGCACGAACTCCAGGGCGGGTCACCGCGCCTGAACGGTTGCGTCGGCTGGTCTCCGCGCACCGACGAGGTCGTCGCCGCCTCCGGCGGCCGCGCCAAGACCCTGGTCAGCAACCGCAACCTGCTGATCATCGCCGACCTGCTGCTGCTCAATCGCGGCTTCGCCGCCGCTCATCCCGACTGGGCGCGCGGGCTGGTGCACGGCCTGCTGGAAGGCAACCGGCTGGTCCGCGACGAGGCGGCCACCCAGATCCCGGTGATCGCCAAGGCCTTCAAGTGGAACGAGGCCGACACCCGCGCCGAGCTGTCCAAGGTGCATCTGTCCAACCTGCCGGAGAACCTGGCCTTCTTCGAAGGCACCATCGATTCGGCCGGCTCCTTCCAGGGCATCTTCCAGTCCTCGGTGCTGGTGTACGGCAACCTGATCAAGAACCCCGCCGACCCGGCCCGCTTCGTGGACACCGCCGCCCTGCAGGCACTGAAGAAGAAAAGCCTGTACGCCAACCAGAGCATCGCCATCGCGCCGATCCGCAGCGGCAACGCGCAGGTTTCGCTGGAGGGCGATGCCCTGCTGAGCAAGGACATCCGGTTCTTCTTCCAATCCAATTCGGCGGTGCTCGA
The DNA here is from genome assembly GCF_016820515.1 of Pseudoxanthomonas beigongshangi. Taxonomy (GTDB): domain Bacteria; phylum Pseudomonadota; class Gammaproteobacteria; order Xanthomonadales; family Xanthomonadaceae; genus Pseudoxanthomonas_A; species Pseudoxanthomonas_A beigongshangi. Next base: position 25,987 of record NZ_JADHDV010000004.1, read on the forward strand.
CAAGTCCGCGCCGGCCAATGCCGGCTACCTGGACACGATCAAGAACTTCCTCCAGGTCAGCCCCGGCTCGGTGGTGCTGCTGCGCGGCCACGTCGATGACGGCCGCCGCAACGAGTTCCAGAAACAGGGCGGACAGGAACTGGTCCGGAGCATGTCGCTGAAGGCGATGGAGTTGTCGCGCCAGCGCGCGCAGGCGGTCCGCGATGCCCTGCTGGAACGCCATCCCAAGCTGGACGCCAACCGGATCGAACTGGTCGGCCGCGGCTGGGAGGAGCCGGCGGGCACCGACAGTGACCTGAACCGCCGCGTCGAGGTCCAGTGGTTCACCCTGGAATAGCCGGGACGGCGGACCGGGTCTCCTGGAATATGCCGGAAACCGCCACCCTGCTTATAATAGGCCCCCTGTCCGTGGCGTCCGCGCCCGGCACTTGCCGCGAAACCCGCCCTGGTGGCGGTTTCCGACCCCGTTTTTCGTAGCCAAGCACGGCCCGCCGCCGTGCTGCCAAAGGTGGAACGTGCGTAATTACGACCTCGAATTCCTCAAGCATTTCTCGATGGTGATCGGCTTCCTGGTCGTCGTCACCCTGGGCCTGATCATCGGTGCGCATTTCCTGCACTCCTCGATCCCGGCGGAAGTGAACCCGCAGGCCGCCAAGCGCACCGAGGGCCGCATCGCCCCGTCGGGCGCGGTGTACGCCGGCGCCACCGGTGCCGCGGCCCAGGCCGCCGCGCAGGCCGCCGCCGCCGCCGCCGCGGCTTCGCAGGTCGCCTACGGCGGCACCACCGACGGCCAGGTCATCTTCGACAACCTGTGCGGCGCCTGCCACAAGAACGGCACCGGCAACGCCCCGATGCTGACCGCCGCCGGCATGGGCGCGCGCGCCGCCAAGGGCAAGGACACCCTGTACAAGCACGCCATCGAAGGCTTCACCGGTCCGGACGGCGGCATCATGCCCCCGAAGGGCGGCAACCCGGCCCTGACCGAAGAGCAGATCCACGCCACGGTCGACTGGATGCTGGCGAACGTGAAGTAAGCCTCCGGCTTGCACGCGTCGCTGAAAACGCCGCCTTCGGGCGGCGTTTTTCGTTGGTGATCCGAACTCCGCGCCAAGAGCCAATTCCCGCTCGCCTCCGGCGCCCGCCCCCTTTTCAAAAGGGAGCTGACAACACCGCTCCCGATCGCCCCGATGTCTTGCCTCCCCCTTTGTTGCGCTTCACGACCGCCGAGTGGCTGGTCAAAGGGGGATGACCCGCCATTTGGCGGTCGAGGAGCGTTGGCGCTTCCCCATCACCCGTCATCCCCGCTGGCTATCATGTCCGGCTCGACAATCCGCCAGACATCGCCATGCCCTTTCGCCGCGCCCTGCTCGCCACCGCCCTGCTGACCTGTGCCGCGATGGCCCGGGCCGGGGATGCCGACGTCATCGCCATCGGCCAGGTCCAGGGCGCCGGTATGGCCAGCCCGCTGGCGGGCCAGGCGGTCACGGTCGAAGGCGTGGTCACCGCCGATTTCCGCCGGGGGCTGGGCGGCTTCTTCCTGCAGGATGCCGGCGACGGTGATCCGGCGACCTCGGACGGCGTGTTCATTCCGCTCGCCTTCGACGCCAACGCGGATGAGGGCGAGACGCCGAAGGTCGGCCAGCGCTACCGGGTGCGGGGCGAGGTCACCGAGCTGGAACCGGGTCGGCAGGGCAGCCGCCTGACCGCGATCACCCCGGGTGACATCGAGCGTCTCGGAACTCCGGTGCCCGCGATCGACCCGGTCGTGCTGACGGCCGCGCCCGCGGACTGGGAAGCCCTGGAAGGCATGCGCGTGCGCATCGCCGCGCCGCTCACCGTCAGCGGCACCGATCAGGTCGAGCGTTTCGGCGAGCTCACCGCCGCGTTCGAAGGCCGGCTGTGGCAGCCCAGCGAGGTGGCCGCGCCCGGCAGCGAGGCGTTCAAGCAGGTGCTGAAGGACAACGCCCGCCGCCGCCTGACCCTGGACGACGGCAGCGGCGAGCGGGATCCCAAGGCCATCGCCTGGCTCGGCGGGCAACCGATCCCGCGCGTGGGCACCGTCCTGGAGGGCGTCGAAGGCATCGTCGACGAGCGCCATGGCAGCCATCGCCTGCAACTGACCGGTCGCCCGGCACTGCCCGCCCCCGCCTACCCGCTCGCGCCCCGCGTGCCGGGCACGCTCAAGATCGCCGCGTTCAACCTGGAAAACCTGTTCAACGGCGACGGCCACGGCGGCGGCTTCCCGACCCCGCGCGGCGCCAAGACCCCCGAGCAATTGCAGGCACAGCTGGCCAAGCTGGTCGCCACCGTGCGCGCGCTCGATGCCGACGTGGCGGCGCTGATGGAACTGGAGAACGACGGCTACGGCCCCGACTCCAGCCTCGCCCAGTTCGTCGCGGCCCTGAACGCGAAGGGCGGCGACTGGCGCTTCATCGACGCCGGCCAGGGACCGGGGCCGGACACCATCCGGGTCGGCCTGATCTACCGCGCCTCCCGGGTCACGCCGGTCGGCCAGCCCGCCACGCTGGCGGGCGGTCCCTTCGGCGACCGCAGCCGGGTGCCGCTGGCACAGGCGTTCCGGCGCGGGCAAGGGCCGGCGTTCGTGGTCGTGGCCAATCACTTCAAGTCCAAGGGCTGCTCGGAAGCCACCGGCGCCGATCAGGATCAGGGCGACACCCAGGGTTGTTGGAACGCGCTGCGGCTGGATTCGGCGCGCCGCCTGGACGCGTGGCTGAAGCAGGACCCGACCGGCCAGGGCGGCGCGATGACGGTCATCCTCGGCGACTTCAACGCCTATGCGATGGAGGACCCGGTGCGCTGGCTGCGCGAGGCCGGCTGGCGCGACGCCTTCGCCGTGGCCAGGGTGGAACGGCCCTACAGCTACGTCTACAACGGCCTGAGCGGCCGCCTGGATCACGCCCTGCTCACGCCCGCGCTGTCGGCGCGCCTGCGCGGCGCGGCCGAGTGGCATCTCAACGCCGATTCGGCGGACAGCGCCGGCTACCTCCACGGCGATGCCGGCCAGCCCTGGCGCAGTTCGGATCATGATCCGCTGCTGCTGGGGTTTGATCTCTGAGCAATGAGATGGTGGGTGTTCTTCAAAGGTAAAAGGAAGAACAAGGGGGTCTTGTTCTCCCCGCCAACAGCAAGCGCTTTTCAACAGCCTCATAGCTGGTCAATCCCCCGTCGCCTTCGGCGCCCGCCCCCTTTTGCGCTTTCAACAGCCGCATGGCTGGTCAAGGGGGCAAAACGGCGCGCGATGCCTGAACTCTCCGGCTTTTACCTCCCCCTTTGAAAAAGGGGGATTGAGGGGGATTTGCTCCTGAACCAGGCCCGCAGGACCCCGCTGCTACAATTCGCGCCTTTCGCGTCCGGCCGCCTTGGCCGGATCACGCCAGCCGCTCCAGGGGCCAGCCCATGACCAGCACCGCCGAACTGACCTCGCCGTCGTCCGCCAACACCCCGCAGATCGGCGTGCTGGACAACGACTACACCCTCGAACACAAGTACACCCGCACCGACGGCCGCATCTACCTGAGCGGCGTGCAGGCACTGGTCCGGCTGCCGCTGATGCAGCGCCTGCGCGATCAGGCCGCCGGATTGAACACCGCCGGCTTCATCAGCGGCTACCGCGGTTCGCCGCTGGGCGGTTTCGACCTGGAGCTGTGGCGCGCGCGCAAGCATCTGGAAGCGGCGGCGGTGAAGTTCACCCCCGGCCTCAACGAGGATCTCGGCGCGACCATGGTCTGGGGCACCCAACAGACCAACCTGTTCCCCGGCGCCAAGGTCGATGGCGTGTACTCGATGTGGTACGGCAAGGGACCGGGCGTGGATCGCTGCGGCGACGTGTTCAAGCACGGCAATGCCGCCGGCACCTCCCGGCACGGTGGCGTGCTGGCGCTGGCCGCCGATGATCACGCCTGCCGCAGCTCGACCCTGCCGCATGGGTCGGAAGACGAGTTCGTCAGCGCGATGATGCCGGTGCTCAACCCGGCCGGCGTGCAGGACATCCTCGACATGGGCCTGGTCGGCTGGGCGATGAGCCGCTACACCGGCCGCTGGGTCGGCTTCAAGACGATTGCCGAGACGGTGGAATCCTCGGCGTCGGTGGAAGTGAATCCGTTCGCGCGCACCATCCTGCTTCCGGAGGATTTCGACATGCCCGCCGGTGGCCTCAACATCCGCTGGCCGGACCCGCCGCTGGATCAGGAAATGCGCCTGCACCGCTACGCGGTCAAGGCCGCGCAGGCGTTTGCCCGCGCCAACGGCATTGATCGGATCGTGCTGGATTCGCCGCGCGCGCGATTGGGCATCGTCACCACCGGCAAGAGCTACCTGGACGTGCTGCAGGCGCTGGAGTACCTGGGCCTGGACGAGCGCGCCTGCGCCGACATCGGCATCCGCGTGTACAAGGTCGGCATGACCTGGCCGCTGGAGCCGATCGGCATCGCCGAGTTCGCGCGCGGACTCGAAGACATCGTGGTCGTGGAAGAGAAGCGCGCCTTCATCGAGCGGCAGATGAAGGAGTACTTCTACAACTGGCCGGCCAGCGCGGGCCAGCGTCCGTCCATCGTCGGCAAGTACGACGAGGCCGGCGAGTGGATCCTGCCGTCCACCGGCGAACTCACCCCGGCCACCATCGCCGGCGTGATCGGCCGGCGCATCCAGCGTTTCTTCACCAATGAATCCATCGAGCAGCGCCTGCGCTGGATGGAGGACAAGGAAGCCGAGCTCGCGTTGCCGCGCGCCAGCTTCCCGCGCGTGCCGCACTACTGCAGCGGCTGTCCGCACAACACTTCCACGGTGGTGCCGGAAGGCTCGCGCGCGCTCGGCGGCATCGGCTGCCACTACATGGTGACGTGGATGGATCGCGACACCGACACCTTCACCCACATGGGCGGCGAAGGCGTCACCTGGTCCGGGCAGGCGCCGTTCACCGAGACCGAGCACGTATTCCAGAACCTCGGCGATGGCACGTTCTTCCATTCCGGTTCGCTGGCGGTGCGGCAGTCGGTCGCCACCGGCGTCAACATCACCTACAAGATCCTCTACAACGACGCGGTCGCGATGACCGGCGGCCAGCCGGTCGACGGCACCCTGAGCGTGCCGCAGATCGCCCACATGATGCGCGCCGAAGGCGTGGATACCATCGTCGTGGTCAGCGACGACGTGCGCAAATGGAGCCGCCGCGAGCTGTTCCCCACCGGTGTCGAGTTCCATGATCGCGGCCAGCTGGAAGAGGTGCAGAAGCAGCTGCGCAAGGTGAAGGGTGTTTCCATCCTCATCTACGACCAGGTCTGCGCCACCGAAAAGCGCCGCCGCCGCAAGCGCGGCAAGATGCCGGATCCGGCCAAGCGCACGATGGTCAACACGCTGGTCTGCGAAGGCTGCGGCGACTGCGGCGTGAAGAGCTTCTGCGTGTCGGTGTTGCCGAAGGAAACCGAGTTCGGGCGCAAGCGTGAAATCGATCAGTCCAACTGCAACAAGGATTTCTCCTGCGTCAACGGGTTCTGCCCCAGTTTCGTCACCGTCCACGGCGGGAACCCGCGCAAGGGCAAGAAAGCAGCCGTGGCCGAGAAGCTGGAGACCCTGCCGGCACCGACCTTCAAGTCGGATCTGGCCCAACCCTGGAACATCCTGATCACCGGCGTCGGCGGCACCGGCGTGGTGACCATCGGCGCGCTGCTGGGCATGGCCGGGCACCTGGAAGGCAAGGGCGCGAGCGTGCTGGATCAGACCGGCCTGGCCCAGAAGGGCGGCGCGGTGACCACCCACATCCGCATCGCGCGCACGCCGGAGGACATCCACGCCGTGCGTATCGCCGCCGGCGAAGCCGATCTGGTGCTGGGTTGCGACATGGTGGTGGTGAACGACTACTGGGTGCTGTCGAAGGTGCGCGGCGAGCGCTCGCAGGTGGTGCTCAATACCTACGAGGCGATGCCCGGCACCTTCACCACCCGTCCGGACATGCAGTTCCCGGCCACCGACATCATCACCGGCGTGAAGGTGGCGCTGGGCGGCCGCGATCCGATGCTGGTCGACGCCACCCAGCTGGCCACCGCGCTGATGGGCGACGCGATCGCCGCCAACCTGTTCATGCTCGGCTACGCCTGGCAGCAGGGCCTGGTGCCGATTTCGTTCGACGCGATCATGCGCGCGGTCGAACTCAATGGCGCGGCGATCGAAATGAACCGGCGTGCGTTCGCCTGGGGCCGCCTGGCCGTGGTCGATCCGCAGGCGGTGCAGGAAGCCGCCGGCCTGATCCGCAATGCCCAGACCGAGTCCGAACGCACCCCGCGCAACCTGCGGATCCTGCCGCCGGGCGAATGGGAAAGCACCGAGTGGGGCGCCAACGCCGCGCCGCGCAACCCGGACAACGAGAGCGAACTGCGTGGCCTGCCGGAAGGCGGCGCCATCGGTGGCGAAGTCGCGTTCCTGCCGCTGGACGACCTGCGCCTGTCGCGCTCGCTGGACGAACTGATCGCGCGCCGCGTGGCCTTCCTGACCGAATACCAGGACGCCGCCTATGCCAGCCGCTACCGCGATCTGGTCACCCGCGTGCGCGCCGCCGAGAACGTGAAGGCGCCGGGTTCCACCGCGCTGACCGAGGCGGTCGCCCGCTACTTCTTCAAGCTGATGGCTTACAAGGACGAGTACGAAGTGGCGCGGCTATACACCAGCGGCGAGTTCCAGCGCCGCCTGCAGCAACAGTTCGAGGGCGACTATGAAGTGCACTTCCATCTGGCGCCGCCGCTGTTCGCCAAGAAGGACGCGCAGGGCCGCCTGATGAAGAAGGAATACGGCCCGTGGGTGTTCAAGGCCTTCGGACTCCTGGCGAAGCTGCGCTTCCTGCGCGGCGGTGCCTTCGACGTGTTCGGCCGCACCGCCGAGCGCCGCGGCGAGCGCCAGCTGATCAGCGATTACGAACGCACCCTGGATCAGCTGCTCGGTTCGCTGGATGCCGATCGCCTGGGCCTGGCAGTGGATATCGCCAGTATTCCCGAGCACATCCGCGGCTATGGCCACGTCAAGGAACGCCACCTGCACGAGGCCAAGGCGCGCGAGGCCGAACTGCTCGCGCAATGGAACAACCCCAGGGCGCTGCACGTCGTCCAGGTCGCCTGACCAAAAACCCCGCCTCGGCGGGGTTTTTTCTTTTCCGAACCGATGCGCGCGGTTACCGCCGCCGCACCGAGGCCAGCGCGGCGCGCAACGGTGGCTTCAGCGGCAACGCCAGCTTGCGATAGAAGAACGACAGCATCCGGCGCGAACGCGGCACCCGCCACGCCAGGCCTTCCTCGATCGTGTATACGCAAGGCGCGCAGGCACCGCAGGGCTTGCCGTTCACCGGCCGATGGCAGAACCAGGTCATGTCCATGAGCCGGTGCCAGCCGGCGGCTTCGGCTTCGCGCTCCATCGCCCGCTTGTCGATCTGGAATAGCGGGAAGCCGAAATGATGGAACAGGGTGTGTTCGGCGGTGCCCGCGTGGCGCGATTCGACGCGGTGGCTGCGATAGCCGCCGGCGGTCTCGAACGGCTGCACGAAGTCCGCCAGCAGCGCCTGCACCTTGTCGTCCACGTGCACGCTCAGCTCGATGCCCGCTGGCGCGTGCTGGCGGCAGAACAGCGCCAGCCATTCGTACTGGCTGCCGATGTAGACCCGCGATCGGACCTCGCGCAGCGCCTCAGTGATCACCGGGTCCCGCGCCAGTTCCGCCACCTGGAACACCCGCAGTGGCCGCAGCAACGCGCGGGTTTCCGGATGCGATTCGTGCAGCGCCGCGGTGATGCGCTGGATGCTGCGGCGTTCGGTGGCCGTCGACGCGCGCGAAGGATCCTCCAGGTAGTACGGCGTCACCGGCAGGCGATGCAGGAGCAGCAGCCGCAGCAGCTGGAAGGTCGAATCCCAGCCGCTGGTCCACAGCAGCGGAACACTCCTGACGGTGTCCGGCGTGGTGGCGGTGGTCGAATCATTGCGGAATATCGGTTCTTGCATGTACGCGGGAACTCCATGCCGATCGCCTCGGCGGGTTGGGTAACGCATCCACGACCGCAAGCAAGGGACTCCCGGTGCAGCGCGCGCCGATGCTAGCGTGGCCGCGCACGCGCAAGGTGCAATTCTCTTCACTCCGCCGGCTGAACAGGCGATGGCGACGCGAGTCTTCATGCGCGCCTCATGTTTGTCACGCCTCGTGGCGATTCGGTCCACATCGATGAATACGCATCCGTTGAACGTTCGTCGCGCGATCGGCACGGGCATGTCGCCAGCATGTGAAGGCACGCGGATCTTTGCGATGCGTGCACGTTCTGCTCACGTCTTCGCTACCCATCATCGTCCACCGGGGTCGACGGCAGAGATTGCCGCGCCCCGGCCATTTTCCTTCCCCCAGGAACGATTCATGCAAGCCCAATCGATGACCCGCGATCAGTTCTGGCAGTTCGCCGACAAGGCCAAGGAGGCGACCGAATCCCTCGCCGCGCAACGGATGCAGGTACTCGCCGATCTCTCCCCGGACGCGCTGCGCCAGGTGTGCATCCAGTACCGGTTCTTCACCATCGACTACATCAGCGATCTCGCCCTGCTGGTGGCGCGCCTGCCGTTCGGCGGACTGCGCAGCCTGCTCGGCCAGATCCTCGCCGAGGAACTGGGCGAAGGCGATCCCGAGCGCGCCCATCCGGCCGTGTACGACCGCTTCCTCGCCACCATCGGCGTCGCGCCCGAGGAACTGGAACGACCGCTGATGGCCAACGAGCGCATCCTCAAGGGGCTGACCCGCGACATGGCCAACAACCCGATCGCCTTCGGCGTCGGCCTGCGCGGCATGGGCGGCGAATGCCTGTGCCAGACCTACCTGTCGGTGATGTTCGAGCACATGCGCCGCAATCCGTATCTGGTCGCCAACGCCGACCGCGTCGACTGGGAGTTCTGGACCATCCATACCGGCGAAGAAGACATCATCCATGGCGAATTGACCCGCGCGGCCATCGACGAATACCTGCGCCACGATCCCGGCGTGCTGCCCGAACTGGCGCGCGGCTACGAGCGCAGCATTTCCGCCTGGAACCTGTTCTGGCAGAACATCCTCGACGCGTACACGCCACAACTGGAAGCCGCGTCATGAGCAACATCACCCAGTTCCATCTCGCCTTCCCGGTCCGCGACCTGGACGAGGCGCGCCATTTCTACGGCGACATCATCGGCTGCCCGCAGGGCCGCAGCGACATCTCCTACCAGGACTTCGATTTCTTCGGCCATCACCTGGTCGCGCACATCGGCGGCGACGGCCAGCCGTTGCACAACGGCCGCTTCGACGGCGAGGCGGTGCCGGTGCCGCATTTCGGCATGAACCTGGATCGGCCGGCCTGGGAAACGCTGGCGCGGCGGCTGAAGGACGCCCAGGTCGACTTCCACGAAGAACCGCACCTGCGCCTGAAGGGCAAGCCCGGCCAGCACGTCACCATGTTCCTGTTCGACCCCTCCGGCAACGCGCTGGAGTTCAAGTCCTTCGACGACCCGGAGCAGACGTTCATCCCGTGACCCTGTCCGCTTTGCGGCACTTTGTAGGAGCGACGTCAGTCGCGACCGTGCACCTACCAACGAGGCAAGTCTACGGTCGCGACTGACGTCGCTCCCACAAGGATGAGGCGTCAGCGCGGCGCCAGGATTTTCGACAGCCGGTCCTCGGCACCGGGGATGCGTTGCAGGTGCGGGTAGCGCAGACCGTCGCGGTAGTCGATGCGGACGCTGCGGTACTGCTCGCCCTGGCGCACCAGCAGTTCGATCGGTTGCGGCGATGCCTTGGCGGCGATGATGGCGCGCTTGAGGCGCTCGCCGGTGTAGGCCAGGCCGTCCACCGCGATCACCGTCATGTCCTTCGCGAGTCCGGCGGTGAAGGCGGGCGAGTTCCAGATCGCCTCCTGGATTTCGCCGTCGGAGGCCACCTTCAAACCGATCGAGAAACGCAGGTCATCGTTGCCGCCCGCGCCCTCCGCGTCGGTGATGGCCGGATTCGGTTCATCGGTATAGGCCAGCCGCCAGCCGGCACGCTCCAGTCCATCGAGCGGCGAGGCGGCACCCTGCCCATCCAGCCGCTCGCACAGGAAGCCGCGCCAGTCGCCGGGCTGCACTTCGTCGAGCACCCGCACCACGTCGTCGAAGCCGTATAACGAAATCGCCGCGTCGGCGCTGGCGCCAGCGTGGAAGCGGCGGGCGAAGTCGTCCAGGCTGCGGCGGCCGCGCGACTGTTCGCGCAGGCGCGCGTCCACCGCCAGCCACAGCAGCGAGCCTTCCGAATAGAAGTCGTAGCCGCGTTGCCAACTCGACCAGGCTTGCGGTGCATCGTTGTAGTCGACGATGCCCTGGTGCACGGTGTCCTGCAGGTCGCGCCAGTCGCGGCCCGGCTGGGTGGCCGCGGTCGCCAGCGTGTTCGCCAGCACCGCGCGCGCCTGCTCGGGCGTCCACAATCCGGCACGCGCGGCCAGCACCACCGCCCAATACTGGGTCTGTCCCTCGTAAACCCACAGCAGCGAGTTGTCGATGGCGCTGTTGTAGTGCGGCGCCCAGGTGGTGTCCGGACGACGGAACTTGCCGCTCCAGGCATGCACGTATTCGTGCGGCAGCAGATCGTTGTCGATGAAGGCCGCATCGCCGCGCAGGTAGTCGGCGTAGGTGCCGTTCTCGCTGGACTGGCGGTGCTCCAGGCCGATGCCACTGAAGCTGTCGGACAGCGCCAGCAGGAAATCGTAGTGCGCGAACGGACGCGGGCCGAACACCCGATCAGCCTGCGTCACCAGCGCGCGGTGCGCCTGCAGCATCGCCGGCGAGGCGTCCAGCTGCGCGGCGGTGTCGGCCATCGCGTTGAGGCGCACCGGCGTGGTGCCGGTATCCAGATCGAAGCGGCGGAAATGCTGGCCTGCGTAGACCGGCGAATCGATCAGGGTCAACAGATCGGTGGTGGCGTAACGCTGTTCGGCGCCATCGCGTGCCTCCACCGCGAGCGCGGTCGCCGACTCCCAACCCGCCGGCAGGCGCAGGGTCGGGGTGACGCGGATGCGGCGCGCATCATGGCCCGCCGGATACAGCAACACGCGATGCCATTGCAGCGACAGCATCCGTGGCGTCATCGCCACGCGGCCCTGCGACGAGGAGGTCGGCGACAGATACTGGAAGGCGACCTCGATCTCCGCCACGCCCGCCGGCACGTCCAGCTGGAACGCATACATGTCGCCAGGATCGCGGCGCCAGGCGATGCGCTGGCCGTTGCCGGTGATGACGAGCCCGGCGATCTGGTTGATCGGCCCGGTCGGCGCATGGTTGCCGGGAATCCACTTTGGATACCACAGGGTCAGCGGCCCCGCGGCGACCGGAATGCGTTCGCGCACCCGCTGGATGCGCCGGTCGATATCGCTGGCGTCGACGTCGAGTCGCAGCGTGCCGGGATAGTCCTGCGTGGAGAGGGACATCGAAGCGGGTGCCGGTATCGAGGCCGGCTGCGCGGCGAGCGGACCGCCCAGGAAAAGACCGAACGAACACAACAACCCCAATGGCAACCTGGACATTCCGCGCGCGTTCCCCTGTGACGTTGCATTCATCCTAGCCGTTCGCCATGAACGCGGCGACCCGCCGTGACGCGTCCGGTCCTCGTCAGACCTTGCGCCAGACCAGGCAGCGGTTGTTCGCCGGCATGGCGACATCGTCGATCAGCAGGAACCCCTGGGCCTGAGCCAACGCATCGACGGACTCGAAGTCGCGGATGCCCGAAGCCGGATCGCGCGCTTTCAGCCAGGCGTCGAACTCGCGGTTGCTCTCGCTGGTGTAGCGGCCTTCGTAGTTGAACGGACCGTAGACGATCAACGAGGCGCGCGCCCCCAGCACGCCGCCCAGGCCGGCGAAGAACGCCTGCACCGAGGCCCAGCCCATGATGTGCAGGGTGTTGGCGCTGAAAGCCGCGTCGAAACGTTGCGCCGGCCACTGGCCATCCACGTCCAGTTCCAGCGGCGGCGGCGTGTTCGGCAGATCCGTTTCGTCCAGCCACTGGCGGATGCCGGGCAGGTTGTCGGCGACGTCCGAGCACTGCCAGACCAGGCGCGGCAGTTTCATCGCGAAGTACACCGCGTGCTGGCCGGTGCCACTGCCGATTTCCAGGACCCGGCGGACTTCGGCGAAGTGATGGCGCAGCACCGCCAGGATCGGATCGCGGTTGCGATCGCAGGAAGGCGCATGGGGCTTGTCTTCCATCATCGCGCCGCTCCCGGGGTCAGTCGCGCCAGCGCACGTAGAAGCGCCGGCTGGCGCCGCCATCCCCGCCGCGCTCTTCCACTTCGAAGTGGCGGGGATGCTGCTTCAGCAGGTCGCTGAGTTTCTTCTGCCCGTACAGGCGCGGATCGAAGTCCGGGCGGATCTTGATCAGATAGCTGCCAACCGTGCCCAGGAACGCCCAGCCCTGATCGTCGGAGGCTTCCTCGATGGCCTGGCGGATCAGCCGCAGCGGCAGCGCTTCGCCGCGCGCCGGTTCCGGCGGCGGCGCGGCGGTCGGCTCGGCCTGGGTCGGTCCGTTCTTCGGCACGCCGGCTTTCTTCGCCGCCTTCTTCGCCGGTTTGGCGGGCGGCGGTGGCGCGGCCGGTGTTTCGCTGCGCAACACCTCGGTGTAGACGAACTTGTCGCAGGCCTGGACGAAGGCGTCCGGCGTCTTGCGTTCGCCGAAGCCGTACACCATCAGGCCTTCCTCGCGCAGGCGCTGGGCCAGGCGGGTGAAATCGCTGTCGCTGGAGACCAGGCAGAAGCCATCGAAGCGCTGGGTGTAGAGCAGATCCATCGCATCGATGATCAGCGAGCTGTCGGTGGCGTTCTTGCCGCTGGTGTAGGCGAACTGCTGCACCGGCGCGATCGAATGCTTCAGCAGCGCCTGCTTCCACTGGGTCATGCGGGTGCTGGTGAAATCACCGTAGATGCGCTTGACGCTGGCCACGCCGTATTTGGCGATCTCGCCCAGCAGTCCTTCGATGACGGCGGGCTGGGCGTTGTCGGCATCGATCAATACCGCCAGCCGGCGCTGTTCGTCATCGGGTTCCGGACGGGAGACCGGTCGGTTCTTCATGGCGCTCCTGCGTCGCTTCGCATGCCCGGCGGACTATGCCTGTCCGCGCACGCCATCGCAATCGGACCCGGCGGCGCGCGGTGAAAGGGAGACATGAAAAAGGGCGAATGTCGCCATGCTCTCTCAACGTGCAGAACAATTGCAGCGATTCGGCGCTTGCCCCTTCTCCCGCTGGCGGGGGAAGGCCGGGATGGGGGCGCCTCCAGCAATCGCTGTCTGATCGACGGCAACGGTGTGCAGGCTTGGCGGCTGATGCCAGGGCGCAGTTTTTTTCCGGCTGGCCCCCTCCCCAACCCTCCCCCGCAAGCGGGGGAGGGAGCGGTTTGCGCTTGCGGGGATTTCCAGCGAGGCGATGGACTGCTGCCGCCGGTTTACCAGATCTTGACCCGGTCCTTCGGTTCCAGGAACAGCTTCTCGCCCGGCTTGGACGGGAACGCCGCATACCAGGCATCGACGTTGCGCACGGTCTGGGCGCGGTAGCGGCCCGGTGCGTGGCCGTCGCCGATCACCTGCGCGCGCAGCGCCGCGTCGCGGGTCTTGGTGCGCCAGGCCTGCGCGTAGGCGATGAAGAAGCGCTGGTCGCCGGTCAAGCCATCGATCACCGGCGCTTCCTTGCCGCCCAGCGACTTCTTGTAGGCGGTGTAGGCGATGGCCAGGCCGGACACGTCGGCGATGTTCTCGCCCAGGGTCTGCTCGCCGTTGATGTGCAGGCCCGGCAGCGGTTCATAGGCGTTGTACTGCGCGATCAGGCGATCACCGGCGGCCTTGAAATGCGCGGCGTCCTCCGGTGTCCACCAGTTGCGCAGACGGCCCTGGTCGTCGAAGTCGGCGCCGGTGTTGTCGAAGCCGTGGCTGATCTCGTGGCCGATCACCGCGCCGATGGCGCCGTAGTTGGCGGCCGGATCGGCCTTGGGATCGAAGAACGGCGCTTCCAGGATCGCGGCCGGGAAGTTCATCGCGTTCTGCAGCGGCAGCTGCACGGCGTTGACCGTCTGCGGCGTCATCCACCACTCGGCGCGATCGGCCGGCTTGCCCAGCTTGGCGGTCTGGTGGCGGTACTCGAATTCCTCGGCGCGGCGCGCGTTGCCGAGTGGATCGTCGGCCTTCACTTCCAGCGAGGCGTAGTCGCGCCAGGTTTCCGGATAGCCCACGCCCACGCGCATGGTCGCGGCCTTGGCCTTGGCTTTTTCCTTGGTCGCCGGGGTCATCCATTCCAGCTTGTCCACGCCTTCGCGGAACGCGGCCAGGATGTTGTTGACCATCTCCTCGACCTGCGCCTTCGACGAGGCCGGGAAATACTGCTTCACGTAGATCTGGCCGATGGCGTCGCCCAGCGCGCCGTTGGTGGCGCCAATCGCGCGCTTCCAGCGATCCCGCTGCTTGGGCGTGCCCTGCAGGGTCTTGCCATGGAATTCGAAGCTGGCGTCGGCATAGGCCTTGGGCAACATGCCGGCACTGTGGTCGATGGCGTGGAAGCGCAGGTAGTCCTTCCAGGTCTGCAGCGGCTGGCTGGCGACCAGCGCGGACAGCTGGGTGATCGCCTTGGGCTGCCAGGCCACCAGCGTCTTCTGTCCACCCAGGCCGGCGCCATCGAAGAAGGCCGCCCAGTCGATGCCCGGCGCCTTGCTGGCGAACGCCGCGGTCTCCCACGGATTGTTCGCCTTGTGCACGTCCTGGCTGTCGACGATGTTGGCGTGTGCATGGGCGATCTTCATTTCCAGATCAAAGATCGCCTTGGCCTTGGCGGCCGCGTCGGCGTCGCTCGCACCCGCCAGCTTCAGCATCTGGCCGATGTAGGCCTGGTACTTCCCGCGGTTGGCGGCCATGTCCTTGTCGGCGGCCAGGTAGTACTCGCGATCCGGCATGCCCAGGCCGCCCTGCATCAGGTAGCCCACGTTCTGCGACGGATCTTCCAGGCCCTGGGCGACGAACAGGCCGAACAGGTTGTCGGTGGCGAAGTTGGTCGCGTTGAGCGGATCGGTGTCGGCGCGCACGGTGCTGCCGATGTAGCGCGACAGGTCGGCCGGCGTGGCGATGGCATCGATCTTGTCCAGCCATGGCTGCAGCGGCGCCAGGCCGCGCTGCTCGATGCCGGTCTCGTCCATGAAGGCGGCGTAGTAGTCGGCGATCTTGCGCTCGGGCGTGCCGGCGGCCGGGTTGGCCTTGGCCAGGCCCTGGACCAGATCGGCGTTGCGCTTCTCGGCTTTCTGGAAGACCTCCAGGAACACGCCGGTGCTGGAACGGTCGTCCGGAATCTGCGCGTTCTTGCGCCAGCCGCCGTTGGCGTATTCGTCGAAGTCGTCACCCGGCGCGACCGCCTTGTCCAGGCCGGCCAGATCGATGCCGACGACCGGCGCGGCGGCGGGCGCTTCGGCCTTGGGCGCCTCGGCCGCCGGTTCGGGGGTACGGTTGCAGGCGCTGGCGCCGCACAGCGCGGCGGTCAGCAGGATCCAGCGGTGGGCGTGCATGGCGGACCTCGGAACGGGACAAAGGCGGCCACGATACTCCCGTCCGCCGCGCGGACGTCATGTGCCCATGGTCATCCCGGACCGTTCAGCCCGGCGCCGCCCGACACTCAGTCGGGCACCGGCAGGCTGAGGGTCTCCTTGACCTCTTCCATCACGATGTAGCTCTTGGACTCGCGCACGTGCGGCAGGGTCAGCAGGGTGCTGCCGAGCAGCTTGCGGTAGGACGCCATCTCCGAGATGCGCGCCTTGATCAGATAGTCGAAATCGCCCGAGACCAGGTGGCATTCCAGCACGTTGGGCAGGCGCAGGGCGGCGCGGCGGAACTCCTCGAAGATGTCGCCGGACTTGTAGGCCAGGCTGATCTCCACGAACACCAGCAGGTTGGCCTTGAGGTACTGCGGATCCAGCCGGGCGTAGTAGCCGGTGATCACCCCGTCGCGCTCCAGCCGGCGGACCCGCTCGGTGCAGGGCGTGGTGGACAGGCCGACCCGTTCGCCCAGTTCGGTGAAGGAGATCCGCCCCTCCTCCTGCAGCACGCGCAGGATGTTGCGGTCGATCTTGTCCAGTTCGCGGCGGCGCTGGGTCATGGGGGCTCCAAGGAAACCGGGCTTTTCGGTGGAATTCCCCAATGTTGCCATCAAATACGGAAAATAACCCTATACATCCGTCCCTATACTCGCCGAACTCCGGAAACCCGGCCTCCAGGCCAGGGAAATGTCCGGAATCACTGGCGGGAGCATCGGCATGCGGGTTCTGGTTCTGGGCAGCGGCGTCATCGGCATCAGCAGCGCGTGGTATCTGGCGCGCGCGGGTTTCGAGGTGACCGTCATCGATCGGCAGGCCGGCCCGGCCGGCGAAACCAGTTTCGCCAACGCCGGCCAGATCTCGCCGGGCTACGCCTCGCCGTGGGCCGCGCCGGGCGTGCCGCTCAAGGCGCTCAAATGGCTGTTCTCCAGGCATGCGCCGCTGGCGATCCGCCCGGGTCTGGACCCCAACCAGTACCTGTGGCTCGCGCAGATGCTGCGCAACTGCACCCGGGAGCGCTACGCCATCAACAAGGCGCGCATGGTGCGCCTGTCCGAATACAGCCGCGACTGCCTGGACGAGCTGCGCGCGGAAACCGGCATCGGCTACGAGGGCCGCCAACTCGGCACCACCCAGTTGTTCCGCACCCAGGCCCAGCTCGATGGCGCGGCCAAGGACATCGCGGTGCTGGACGAATACGGCGTGCCCTACGAACTGCTGGATCGCGACGGCATCGCCCGGGTCGAACCGGCGCTGGCGAACGTGTCCGACAAGCTGGTCGGCGCGCTGCGTCTGCCCAACGACCAGACTGGCGACTGCCACCTGTTCACCCAGCGGCTGGCGGCGATGGCCGCGGCGGCCGGCGTGGAGTTCCGCTACGGCCAGACCATCGAGGCGCTGGAAACCGAAGGCGGCCGCATCCGCGGCGTGCGCATCGACGGCAAGCGGGAAACCGCCGACCGCTACGTGCTGGCGCTCGGCAGCTATTCGCCGCGACTGCTGGCGCCGCTGGGCATCCGCCTGCCGGTGTATCCGCTCAAGGGCTATTCGCTGACCCTGCCGATCGTCGACGCGGCGATGGCGCCGACGTCGACCATCCTCGACGAGACCTACAAGATCGCGATCACCCGCTTCGACGATCGCATCCGCGTCGGCGGCATGGCCGAGGTGGCCGGCTTCGATCTGTCGCTGTCGCCGAAGCGTCGTGCGACCCTGGAAATGGTGGTCGGCGACCTGTATCCGCGCGGCGGCGATCTGTCCCGCGCCAGCTTCTGGACCGGCCTGCGCCCGGCCACGCCGGACGGCACGCCGGTGGTGGGTGCGACCCAATACTCGAACCTGTTCCTCAACACCGGACATGGCACACTGGGCTGGACCATGGCGTGCGGCTCGGGCCGTTACCTGGCCGACCTGATGGCCTCGCGCATGCCGCAAATCAGCGGCGAAGGCCTCGACATTTCCCGCTACGGCGCGCGCCGCGGCGGCCACGACCCCCAGCCTGAACCATGCGCCCAGCCCGCGCGCTGATCGACCTGCAGTCGCTGCGCCACAACTACCGCATCGCCCGCGAACTCGCCGGCGGTCGTTCCCTCGCCGTGGTCAAGGCCGACGCCTACGGGCATGGCGCGGTCCGCTGCGCCCAGGCGCTGGAGGCCGAAGCCGCCGACGGTTTCGCGGTCGCCTGCCTGGAAGAGGCGCTGGCCCTGCGCGGCGCCGGCATCCGCTCGCCGATCCTGTTGCTGGAAGGTTTCTTCGAGGCCGACGAACTGGCGGTGATCGCCGCGCATGATCTGTGGTGCGTGATTCACGCCCACTGGCAGATCGAGGCACTCGCCAGTACCGCGCTGGAACAGCCGCTGCGGATCTGGCTGAAGCTGGATTCGGGCATGCACCGGGTCGGCCTGGCGCCGGAGGACTATCGCGCCGCCTGGCAGCGACTGGCCGCGCTGCCGCAGGTGGCCTCGGTGGTGGCGATGACCCACTTCGCCCGCGCCGACGAACTGGACAGCGAACGCACGCCGCAGCAGGTGGAAGCCTTCGCCGCGACCCTGGACGATCTGCCCGGCGAACGCAGCCTGTGCAACTCGCCCGGCCTGCTCGGCTGGCCGGCGGCCGGCAGCGACTGGGGCCGAGCCGGCCTGATGCTGTACGGCGCCAATCCGTTCCCGTCCTCCCACCCGCAGGCCGATCGCCTGCGTCCGGTGATGACCGCCGAATCGAAGATCATCAGCGTGCGCGAACTCGCCGCCGGCGAACCAGTCGGCTACGGCGGCGGCTTCGTCACCGAACGCCCGACCCGGGTCGGCGTGGTCGCCTTCGGCTACGCCGACGGCTATCCGCACTTCGCCCTCACCGGCACCCCGGTCGCCATCGACGGCCAGCGCAGCCGGCTGATCGGCCGCGTGTCGATGGACATGCTCACCGTCGATCTGACCGATGTGCCGCAGGCGGGTCTGGGCAGCCGGGTCGAACTGTGGGGCGCGCAGGTGCCGGTCACCGAACTGGCCCGCCACGCCAACGGCAGCGCCTACTCGCTGCTGTGCGGACTGAAGCGCGCACCGCGGATCTATCGCGACTGACGACCTGCTTCCCACGCCCAGGACCAGGAAGGGAGACCGCGAGGGATTTGTTTCTGCTCCAAGCGCAAATCCCCCGTCGCCCGCTGCGCGGCCGCCCGCCCCCTTTTTCAAAGGGGGCTAATCCTTCTACCTTCTACTGAAAGACTCCGCGTTTCCTCCTTCTTGACCAGCCATGCGGCTGTTAAGCGCAAAAGGGGGATTGAGGGGGATTTGCTTCAGTTCCAACAGCGGACGCTCTCCAACAGCCGAATGGCTGATCAAGGTGTACTTCAGGAGACGCGTTTTTCCTCCCCCTTTGTAAAAAGGGGACCGAGGTTTTCCTCCCCCTTTGCAAAAGGGGGACCGAGGGGGATTTGCTCTTCGCTTTTGGAAGCCCGCCCAACCCGCGACGGCCCACCCGGAAATACCGGTCGCGTTCGGCATACCATGCGCGCCATCCACCCGCCGATAAGGAAGCCGCCATGTCCCTACGTCCCTTGCTGGGCTCCGCCGCCATCACCGCCGCGCTGGCCCTGGCTGGCTGCAGCTCGACCCCGCCATCAGCCGACACCGGAGCCGCCACGCCCGCACCCGGCTCGGGCAAGTGCAACGCCGACGCCGTGCAGTGGGCCGTCGGCCAGGAAGGCAACCAGGCCAACATGGGCCGCGTCTGGCGCGAGAGCGGTGCGGGCCTGATGCGTCCCATCGGTCCGAACCAGGCGGTGACCATGGACTACCGCGAGGACCGGGTGAACGTGCACCTGGACAAGGACAACAAGATCAGCAAGGTCGCCTGCGGCTGATCATTTCCGCTTCGCCGCTTTCCGCTTCCCGCCCGACGCCGCACGCGCGGCGTCGCGGTGCGCCCGGCTGAGAAAACGCAGCGCGGCGCTTTCCCATTGCCGGGGCCCGCGCGCGTCTCCCGCGCAGCGCGCCACCCGGCCGTCGCGCCAGCCCTCGAACACGCACGGGTCGATATACGCCTTGCGGCACACCGCCACCGTGTTGCCCAGCATTCCGGCCACCGCCTCGGTGACCGTCTGCCGCACCCGCGCCAGCGCTCGCTCACCGCCGCGCGCCGGCAACGGAATCGCCGCCAGTTGCTGGAACGCGGCCAGGGTCCCGCCCCAGGTGCGGAAATCCTTGGCGGTGAACGCTTCGTCCATCGCCTCGCGCAGGTAGTCGTTGACCGCACCCGAATCCACCGGATGCAGCTGGCCATCGTCATCGCGGTACTGGAACAGCAATTGCCCGGGCAGTTGCCGGCAGCCACGCACCAGCCGGACCAGCCGTCGATCATCCACCGCGATGTCGTGCACCTGTCCGCCCTTGCCGGCGAAGCGAAGCCGCACCCGGCCCCCACGCACGAACTCGACATGGCGATTGCGAAGGGTGGTCAGGCCGAAGGAACCGTTGTCGCGCACGTAGCCGGCGTTGCCGATCCGCACCAGCGTCGCGCCCATCAGCGCCACCACGATCGCCAGCACCTTCCCGCGCGGATGGCCTGGCCGCGCCAGATCGGTACGAACCCGGCGACGCAGGCGCGGCAGGGCACGGCCGAAGGCAACGATCCGGGTGAACTTGCCATTGCCGCGCACTTCGCTCCATTGCGGGTGGTAGCGGTACTGCTTGCGCCGCCGCGCATCGCGTCCGGTGGCCTGCAGATGGCCGCGCGCATGCGGGCAGATCCACACCTCGGTATAGGCCGGCGGGACGGCCAGCGCGCGGATGCGTTCCAGCGTCGCCGCATCGCGGACACGCGCGCCCGCCGGGTCCAGATAAACGAAACCCTTGCCGGCACGCCGGCGGCGGATCCCCGGTTCAGCATCGCTGACATGAATCAGGCCGGCTTCGCGCGCCTGCGCGGCCGCGTCGGCGAGAGCATTCAAGACTTCGGGAGATCCGGGCATGCCCAATCCTGCCGACGAGTGCGGTTAACGACATGCGAATGTGAGCTGGGCGATGCTTGGCCCATCATCCGTTTGCCACTGGAGCCTGCATGTCCCGTTATGCGATTCCCGCCCTGTTGCTTTCCCTGACGCTCGCCGCCTGTTCGGCGCCGGCGCCCGACGAACAGACGGCCGCCACGGAACAGTCGCAGGCCGCCGCCGCCGCCGCCGCGCAACCGCCCGAACCCGGCAGCGATCCCACTGGCACCGCACCCGCGCCCGGCGGCAGCTGCGACGACACCCAGGCGCAGTGGATCATCGGCAAGGCCGCCACGCCCGCCGACACCGAGCAGGCCGGCAAGGACGCGAAGGCCAACGCCGTGCGTACGCTCAAGCCGGGCGAGGCCGCCACCATGGACTTCAATCCCAGTCGCCTGAACATCGACCTGGATGACAAGGGTATGGTGACGGCGGTTCGTTGCGGCTGATCGGGCTTCGATAACCGGAAAAAAGCGCCCCCATCCCGGCCTTCCCCCGCGAGCGGGGGAAGGGGCGGTATCCGGTGTCGGGAAGGGGCAGCCTCCGGACGCTGCTTCCTCTCCCATCGTTCGGGCATTCCGCGGTTCGCGGGAAAAGAATCGGAACACGGACACGACTCCCTCCCCCGCCTGCGGGGGAGGGTTGGGGTGGGGGCAAAACATGCCCCCATGACTTCCCGCGCGATCACGCGCATCCGGAAACACTTAAGATCCTCGCCATTCGCATCGACGCCACCGGCGTCGGCACGCACCGGGAAGGGATCCCGCATGGCCAGCAAGCTCCGCACCCTCGCATGGCTGTTCGCCGCCGCGCTCGCAGGCTGCGGTTCCACGCCTCCGCCGAAATCCGCGCCGCCCGCCGCCGCAGCCCGGGCCCCATTGCCGCCACGCTGTGATCCTTCCGCCGCGCAGCTCGTCATCGGCCTGCCGATCGATGCCGGCGTGATCGAGAAAGCGCGCGCGGCCGCTGGCGCCGACATGGCGCGCGCCGTGCGCGTGGATCAGGTCGGCGTGCAGGATTTCCGCGCTGGCCGCCTCAACTTGTATCTCGACACGCAGCGACGCGTCGCGCGCGTCGGCTGCGGGTGAACAGGCGCGCGTGCCGCGCGCAGCAGACCAAAGAAAATCCACTGGAAAAGTTGCTTCTGCAACTATCGTCGTACTCGTCGGAACGCTGTTGCGGCACCGCAACATCTGTGCTTTAGTCGGGACTCCGGTGACATTTCGAAGTGCCGCTGCGTGGGCAGGGCACGGTGTCGCCGTCAGCAAGGTTTGAGGCAGAGATGGCCCCTCGCAGTCGCCACGGGCTCTACGACCCGAACGACGAACGCGACGCATGCGGTTTCGGCATGATCGCGCAGTTGGATGACCAGCCTTCGCGTGCGCTGGTCGACACCGCCATTGCCGCGCTTTCGCGGATGACCCATCGCGGCGGCGTCGCCGCCGACGGGCTTACCGGCGATGGCTGTGGCCTGCTGATCCGAAAACCCGATGCCTTCCTGCGCGCGCTGGCCCAGGAAGCCGGCATCACGATCGGCGCGCGCTTCGCCGCCGGGCTGGTGTTCCTGCCCCACGACGCCGCGCAGGCGGATCGATGTCGCGCCACCCTGGAAGCCGAACTGCGCCGCGTCGGCGTGATGCCGCGCGGCTGGCGCGTGCCGCCGACCGACGACAGCGTCTGCGGCGTGCTGGCCAAGGAAACCCTGCCGCGCATCGAACAGATCTTCGTCGACGCCGGCGACCAGCAGGATGATGATGCCTTCGGCCTGGCCCTGTTCCTCGCCCGCCGTCGCGGCGAACAGCAGCTGCGCAAGGACGTCTCCGACTTCTACGTGGTCACCCTGTCCCCGCACGCCATCGGCTACAAGGGCATGGTGCTGCCGGACAAGCTGCCGGTCTTCTATCCGGACCTGCAACGCAGCGACCTGGGCAGCAGCGCGGTGGTGTTCCACCAGCG
Organism: Pseudoxanthomonas beigongshangi; assembly: GCF_016820515.1. Classification (GTDB taxonomy): domain Bacteria; phylum Pseudomonadota; class Gammaproteobacteria; order Xanthomonadales; family Xanthomonadaceae; genus Pseudoxanthomonas_A; species Pseudoxanthomonas_A beigongshangi. The sequence continues at coordinate 48,519 of NZ_JADHDV010000004.1, forward strand.
CTTCTCCACCAACACCCTGCCGCGCTGGCCGCTGGCGCATCCGTTCCGGCTGCTGGCGCACAACGGCGAAATCAACACCATCGAAGGCAACCGCCGCTGGGCGCAGGCGCGCAGCAAGGTGTGGAAGACCCCGCGCTTCGACATCGCCGAATTCGATCCGGTCATTTCCATGCACGGCTCCGATTCGCAGAGCCTGGACAACATGCTGGAGCTGCTGATCGCCGGTGGCATGGATCTGCTGCAGGCGCTGCGCATCCTGGTGCCGCCGGCGACCCAGTCGCTGGAATTCAAGGACGCCGACCTGGCCGCGTTCTACGAGTTCTACGGCCTCAACACCGAGCCGTGGGACGGTCCCGCCGGCATCGTCGCCTGCGACGGCCGCTACGCCGCCTGCATGCTGGATCGCAACGGCCTGCGCCCGGCGCGCTGGATGCTGACCAGCGATCGCCATTTCCTGGTCGCCTCCGAAGCCGGCGTGTGGGAAGTGCCCGCCGAACGCGTCACCCGCAAGGGCAAGCTCGGCCCCGGCGAGATGATGGCCATCGACCTGAAGCGCGGCGACCTGCTCGACAGCGAGGCGGTGGATCGCATCAACCGCGGTCGCGCGCCATACAAGCAATGGCTGCACCACGGCGTCACCTACCTGCAGACCGAACTGATCGATCCGTCGCTCACCGACGCGCCGTTCGACGAGAAGACCCTGCGCGGCTTCCACAAGCTGTTCCAGCTCACCAGCGAGGAAGTGGAGCAGGTACTGCGCCCGCTCGCCGAGACCGAGCAGGAAGCCACCGGCTCGATGGGCGACGACACCCCGATGGCGGTGCTGAGCCGGCAGACCCGGCCGCTGTACGACTACTTCCGCCAGGGCTTCGCCCAGGTCACCAACCCGCCCATCGATCCCTTGCGCGAAGACTGCGTGATGTCGCTGGCGACCCAGCTCGGCAAGGAGACCAACATCTTCCACGCCGGCCCGGAGACGGTCAGCCACGTCATCCTCAATTCGCCGGTGCTCAGCCAGCGCAAGCTGCGCCAGCTGCTGAAGATGGATCCGTACGATCAGAAGCACCGCTACATCGACCTGTCCTACAGCGTCGAGGAAGGCCTGAAGGCGGCGATCGAGCGCATCTGCGCCGAGGTCGAGCAGGCCGCGCGCGAAGGCATGGTCATGGTGGTGCTGAGCGATCGCCGGCCACAGCAGGGCCGGCCGATGGTGCATGCGCTGATGGCGACCGGTGCGGTCCATCACCACCTGTGCCGCGAAGGCCTGCGCTGCGACGTCAACCTGATCATCGAGACCGGCACCGCTCGCGACGCCCACCACATCGCCTGCCTGATCGGTTACGGCGCCACCGCGGTGTATCCGTACCTGGCCTACCAGACCCTGTTCGACCTGGGCCGGCGCGGCATCCTGCAACTGAAGAAGGGCGGCGAACAGGCCCAGATCGGCCGCAGCTACCGCAAGGGCATCTACAAGGGCCTGTCCAAGATCATCTCCAAGATGGGCATCTGCACCATCAGCAGCTACCGCGGCGCGCAGCTGTTCGAGATCGTCGGCCTGGATCCGGACGTGGTCGAGCTGTGCTTCGCCGACACCCCCGCGCGCATCGGCGGCGTCGGTTTCGAACGCCTGGACACCGAGGCGCGCGAACTGGAAGCGCGCGGCTGGAACGATCGCGCGCAACCGGAAATCGGCGGCCTGCTCAAGTACGTCCACGGTGGCGAGTACCACATGTACAACCCGGACGTGGTGACGACGCTGCAACGCGCCACCCGCACCGGCGAGGCCGCCGACTGGCAGCAGTACGCCGACGCGGTGAACTCGCGTCCGCCCTCGGCGCTGCGCGACCTGCTGCGTCTCAAGCCCGCCGCCACCCCGACGCCGCTGTCGGAAGTGGCCGAAGCCGGCGATCTGCTGCGCCGTTTCGACACCGCCGCGATCAGCCTGGGCGCGCTGTCGCCGGAAGCGCACGAAGCGCTGGCGATCGCGATGAATCGCCTGGGCGGGCGCAGCAACTCCGGCGAGGGCGGCGAGGACCCGGCGCGCTACGGCACCGAGAAGCGCAGCAAGATCAAGCAGGTCGCCTCCGGCCGTTTCGGCGTCACCCCCGAGTACCTGGTCAATGCCGAGGTGCTGCAGATCAAGGTCGCCCAGGGCGCCAAGCCCGGCGAAGGCGGCCAGTTGCCCGGCCACAAGGTCAACGAACTGATCGCCCGCCTGCGCTACGCGCGCCCGGGCATCGGCCTGATCTCGCCGCCGCCGCATCACGACATCTACTCCATCGAGGATCTGGCCCAGCTGATCTACGACCTCAAGCAGGTCAATCCGCAGGCCCTGGTCTCGGTGAAGCTGGTCTCGCACGCGGGCGTGGGCACGATTGCCGCCGGCGTGGTCAAGGCCGGCGCGGATCTGATCACCATCTCCGGCCACGACGGTGGCACCGGTGCCAGCCCGATCAGTTCGATCCGCTACGCCGGCGTGCCGTGGGAACTCGGCGTGGCCGAGGCGCACCAGGCGCTGGTCACCAACCAGCTGCGCGAGCGCACCGTGCTGCAGACCGACGGCGGCCTGAAGACCGGCCTGGACGTGGTCAAGGCGGCGCTGCTGGGCGCGGACAGCTTCGGTTTCGGCACCGGCCCGATGATCGTGCTGGGCTGCAAGTACCTGCGCATCTGCCACCTCAACAACTGCGCCACCGGCGTGGCCACCCAGGACGAACGCCTGCGCTCGCAGTACTTCACCGGCTTGCCTGAGCGCGTGGAGAACTTCTTCCGCCTGCTCAGCGAGGAAGTGCGCCAGTGGCTGTCCTACCTGGGCGCGCGTTCGCTGGACGAGATCGTCGGCCGCACCGATCTGCTGGAGCAGATCGACGCCTCGCCGCGCGCCGGCGTGCGCATCGATCTGGCCCGCCTGCTGCAGGGCGCGCAGACCGGCAGCGAAAGCTGCGCGGCCCAGCGCCTGTACGAATCGCCCGACAGTCTGGCCACCCAGCTCGACGGCCTGCTGGCCGAACCGATCCGGCGCAAGGCCGGCGGCGAGCACCGGTTCCTGATCCACAACACCGACCGTTCGATCGGCACCCGCCTGTCCGGCGCGATCGCCCGCATGCACGGCAACCAGGGCATGGCCGACGCGCCGCTCAACCTGCGCTTCCGCGGCACCGCCGGGCAGAGCTTCGGCGCTTTCAACGCCGGTGGCCTGCAGATGGAACTGGAAGGCGAGGCCAACGACTACGTCGGCAAGGGCATGGCCGGGGGCCGGCTGGTGGTGCGTCCGCCGCGCGGCGCGCGCTTCGAAGCCCGCAATACGCCGATCATCGGCAACACCTGCCTGTACGGCGCCACCGGCGGCGAACTGTTCGCCGCGGGCCGAGCCGGCGAGCGCTTCGCGGTGCGCAACTCCGGCGCGCTGGCGGTCATCGAGGGCGCAGGCGATCACTGCTGCGAATACATGACCGACGGCATCGTGATGGTGCTGGGCCGGGTGGGCCTGAACTTCGGCGCCGGCTTCACCGGCGGCCTGGCCTACGTGCTGGATCTGGATCGCGATTTCGTCGATCGCTACAACCACGAGCTGATCGATATCCACCGGATCTCGCCGGAAGGCTTCGAGAGCCACCGCCAGCACCTGCACAAGCTGATCCAGCGCCATCGCGAACTCACCGGCAGCATCTGGGCGCAGCAGATCCTGGACGAGTTCCGCGACTACGTCGGCAAGTTCTGGTTGGTGAAGCCGAAAGCGGCCAGCCTGGAGTCGTTGACGGATTCGCTCAGGCGGGCCGCCTGAGCGACGGGATTCGGGAATCGGGATTCGGGATTTGCAGGAGCGCGATCCCCATCCACTTTCCGGGTCCCGGTTCACCTGGCTTTTGATTTCGCGAATCCCGAATCCCCATTCCCGAATCCCCACCATGAGCAAGAAAAGCGTCTTCCAGTTCCTCGAACTGCCCCGCACCATGCCGCAGCGCATTCCGCTGGAACTGCGCACATCCGGCGACTGGGGCGAGCTGTACGGGAAATTCGACAAGCCCGAGGCGCAGTACCAGGCGGGGCGCTGTCTGGATTGCGGCAATCCGTATTGCAGTTGGAAATGCCCGGTGCACAACGCGATTCCGCAGTGGCTGCAACTGGTGCAGGAAAACCGCATCGAGGAAGCCGCCGCGCTCTGCCACTCGACCAACCCGCTGCCGGAAGTCTGCGGCCGCGTGTGCCCGCAGGATCGCCTGTGCGAAGGCGCCTGCACGCTGGAGGAATTCGGCGCGGTCACCATCGGCGCGGTCGAGAAGTTCATCACCGACACCGCGCTGGCCAACGGCTGGCGTCCGGACCTGAGCGACGTCAAGCCGACCGGCAAGCGGGTGGCGGTGATCGGCGCCGGTCCGGCGGGCATCGGCTGCGCGGATCGGCTGGCGCGCGCCGGCATCCACGCGGTGGTATACGACCGCTATGAACAGATCGGCGGCCTGCTGCAGTTCGGCATTCCCACCTTCAAGCTGGAGAAGAGCGTCATCGCCCGCCGCCGCGAGGTGCTGGAAGGCATGGGCGTGGAGTTCCGCCTGGGCATGGAAGTGGGCCGCGACGTGAGCCTGGAGGAACTGCTGGCCGATTACGACGCGGTGTTCCTCGGCACCGGCGCCTATCGCTACACCGATGGCGGGCTGGAAGGGCAGGATCTGGACGGCGTGCTGCCAGCACTGCCGTTCCTGGTGCAGAACGGCCGCATTGTCGGCGGCAATGATCCCTGGGGTCGACCGATCGCCGGCTGGGAAGACAAGCTGGCGCTGCCGGATCTGGCCGGCAAGCGCGTCGTGGTGCTGGGCGGCGGCGACACCGGCATGGACTGCGTGCGCAGCGCGATCCGGCTGGGCGCGGCCAAGGTCACCTGCGCCTACCGCCGCGACGAGGCCAACATGCCCGGCTCGGCGCGCGAAGTCGCCAACGCGCGCGAGGAAGGCGTGCGCTTCCTGTTCAACCGCCAGCCGCTGGCGATCCGCGGCGACGCCGACGGCAAGGTCGTCGGCGTGGAGGTCGTCGAAACGCGCCTGGGCGAGCCGGACGCGCGCGGCCGCCAGAGCGCGGTGCCGATCGAGGGCAGCGAATCGCTGCTGGAGGCCGACGTGGTGATCATCGCGTTCGGTTTCTCGCCGACCGTGCCCGAATGGCTGGCCACGCAGGGCGTGGAAGGCACGCCGAACGGACGCATCGTCGCCGGTGGCGGCGATCGCCTGCCGTTCCAGACCACGAACCCGAAGCTGTTCGCCGGTGGCGACGCGGTGCGCGGCGCGGATCTGGTGGTGACCGCGGTCGCCGAAGGGCGCGACGCGGCGGCAAGCATCGCGGAGATGCTGGCGGAATAGGTCTTCACACCGACCCACCGCGTTCACTCGCGGGCGTTGTTGAATTGGTATGGCAATGGTGGGCCGGAGCCCACCTGTGCCGCGCACGCGGGATCGCTAGACTAGCGCTTTCCCTTCGACGCCCCGTCCATGCGCCTGGGTCTTGCCGCCAACCGCCTGCACCACCACAACGAAGACGCCGCATTGTTCCGCTGGCTGCGTGCCAGCGAATCCGGCATCCGCGAACTGAAGCTCGGCCTGCACGCGGTCGGCCGTACCTACGACGCCATCGCCGCGGCCGGCATGCTGGCCAACTATCCGCAGCTGCGCCGCTATCCCTACGGACGCGAAGGCGGGCTGATGAAGCTGGTCGCGGAAGTGGTCGGGCTGGAAGGCGCCGAGCGCAATCTGGATGGCGCGATCTACCTGATCGATCCGGTGGATCCTTCTTCCATCTTTCCCGAAGCGATCGCGCTCAAGCGGCAATGCGTGATCCACGGCAAGCCGTTCCTGTCGACCGTCGCCTCGGCGCGCGACTGGGTGGAGATGGAACGCATCCATGCCGGCTTCGCGCCGGACGCCGGCGCCGATCGTTTCCACGCACTGGAGGACCAGACCCTGGCGCTGATCGCACACGACGCGATGAAACCGCAGATGCTGGCCTTCGCCGCCGAGCATTTCGATCAGCTCTCGCGCTTCGCCCACCGCGTCGCCACCGGCACCACCGGCCAACGCCTCAACGAACTGGCCTGGAGCCGCGGCTGGCCGCAGGACAAACCCTGGGCCGAGCGCTACCAGAGCGGCCCGATGGGCGGCGACGCGCAAATTGCCGATCGCGTGCTGGAGCATCGCTGCCAGCGAGTGATTTTCTTCGAGGATCCGCACGTGGCGCGCCAGCACGAAGCCGACATCCAGTTGCTGGAGCGCGCGGTCACCACCGTCACCGATGAGGCGGTGTGCATGACTTCGCCGGTGGTGGCCAGGCGCTGGCTGGCGGCGGTGGGGTTGCGCGCGACGAAACGCTGATCGCGCATCCCGGTTCGATCGCGTAGAGCGGAGCTTGCTCCGCTGCTGCGGGATCACGCTTCCTGCGAGCGCCCCCATCCCAGCCTTCCCCCGCAAGCGGGGGAAGGGGCGTATCACGGACGCCAATAGCTTCCGAAGCATGGGAGGACAGCGAGACTGGCTTGCCAAGAGCCATCACCGCCCGGACACAGCTCCCTCCCCCGCCCGCGGGGGAGGGTTGGGGTGGGGGCCAGGCGGACGAACCCCGTGCCATGACAGCCCCCAAAGCGAACGCGCGGCCACTTTCCCCACCCGCCCAGTGAGACAAATGGGGAATCCAGCATTCCACTCATCTCCACGCATCGAATCACCCCACACCTTCTTCCCCCCGCATCCCTGGGCGACAATGCCCCGGTTCCGTTGAGCGGCATCTCCATGTCCAACGCTTCCCCGCCGCGCCACCTGTTGCGCGATCTCTCCCTGTCCGCCATCGCCGCCGGTTTCGTCACCGTGCTGGTCGGCTTCGCCAGTTCGGCGGTCATCGTGTTCCAGGCCGCGCAGTCGCTGGGTGCGTCGCCGGAGGAAATCAGTTCGTGGATGTGGGCCCTCGGCCTGGGCATGGGCCTGACCTGCATCGGCCTGTCGCTGCGCTACCGCATGCCGGTGGTGACCGCGTGGTCCACGCCCGGCGCGGCGATGTTGATCAGCAGCGCGGCGGGATTGCCGCTGTCCGATGCCATCGGCGCGTTCCTGATCTCGGCGGGGCTGATCACCGTCGCCGGTTTCTCCGGCCTGTTCGAGAAGACCATCAGCCGCATCCCGGTGCCGCTGGCCTCGGGCATGCTGGCCGGCGTGCTGCTGCGCTTCGGCCTGGACGCCTTCGTCGCCATGAAGACCCAATTGGGCATGGCGCTGACCATGTTCGTGGTCTACCTGCTCGCGCGCCGGCTGCTGCCGCGCTACGCGGTGATCCTCACCCTGCTGGTCGGCATCGCCTTCGCCGCCGGGCTCGGCCAGCTGAAGACCGACGGGCTGAGCTGGGAACTGGCGAAGCCGATCTTCATCTTCCCGAGCTTCTCGCTGCCCGCGCTGTTCGGTATCGCGCTGCCGCTGTTCGTGGTGACGATGGCGTCTCAGAACGTGCCGGGCGTGGCGGTGATCCGCGCCTCCGGCTATGCGATTCCGATCTCGCCGGCGGTGGGCTGGACCGGCGTGGCGAACCTGCTGCTGGCGCCATTCGGCGCGTTCGCGCTGAACCTGGCCGCGATCACCGCCGCGATCTGCATGGGCCGCGAAGCCCACGAGGATCCGGATCGGCGCTACGTCGCGGCGATCGCGGCCGGCGTGTTCTACGTGCTGGTCGGCATCTTCGGCGCCACCGTGGCCGCGCTGTTCGCCGCGTTCCCGAAGGAACTGATCATGGCAATCGCCGGCATCGCCCTGCTGGGCACGATCGGCAACAGCCTGTCGGCGGCACTGCGCGAGGAATCGCATCGTGAACCCGCGTTGATCACCTTCCTGGTGACGGCTTCGGGCCTGACCGTCGCGGGCATCGGATCGGCGTTCTGGGGTTTGATCGCCGGCGTCGTGACGCTGTTGATCTGGCGACGCGGATAGAACGCCGCGCTCACGCGGTTTTCATTTCGCCGAACGGTTCACGCCGTCTTTCCAGCGGGTTCATCCGCCGGTGAAGTCGACGGCGGCAGGATTGGGTTCCCTCCCGACAGGAGCGAACCATGCAGACGCTTTCCTTCATCCGCCCTTCCCGCAAGCTCTGGTTGTTGTCGCTGGCATTGGCCGCCACGCCGCTGCTGGCGCAGGCGCAAACCCAGCAGGCGCAGGATCCCGCCAAGGCCGCGATGACCGAACCGCAGGTACGGGCGCTGCTGACCGAGAAAGGCTATACCCGCATGGACGATCTCGATTTCGAGGACGGCATGTGGGAAACCGACGCCACCAGTGCGGACGGCAATCGCGTCGACGTGCGCGTGAATCCGGCCAACGGCGACATCAAGGCCGAGGCGCTGGTGTCCAACTTCAGCGAGAACGACATCAAGGCGAAACTGGCCGCCGCCGGCTACTCCAAGGTGCATGACGTCGATTTCGACGACGGCATGTGGAAGGCCGAGGCCGAGCGCGCCGACGGCAATGACGTTGAGATCCATCTGGACGCCACCAGCGGCGCGATCGTCCACGTCGAAAACGACTGACGCGGCATCGCCGGCCTACGCCCCGAATGAAGTCTCTCTCCCGTCCGGGGCGTGGTCGGCGGTGGAGGGAGGTGGCCTCCGGCCTGCGCGCCGGCAGGCCGCCTCCCGGCGCGGAATGCGCTCGCCGGACGACGCGCCTCAGTCGTCCTTTTTCTTCGCCCCGCTCAGATCCAGCGGCTGGCTGCTCTTCTCATCCTGCGACCAGCGCACGCCACTGGTGCGTTCGCAGTCCTTCGACACCGGATCATTCGGATTGTCCGGGCGGCCGGCGCACAGCGGATTCATGTCCACCGCCGCGTTGGTGTCGTAATACTCGGGCTGGCTTGCGCAACCGGCCAGTACCACTGCAAAGACAAGCAATATCGTTCCACGCATGGGTCACCTCACCGTATGTCTCCGGCGCGAGCATCTCCCATCGCGGGCACGGCGAACAGTGCCGGAGGTTGAGTCCCTCGGCGGGTCCGGATGATCAGGCGTGCGATACCGGCGCCGGCCGGGCGAAACGCCACCCCACCAGCAGGCCGATGAAAAGCAGCAGCGACGCCAGCATCCACGGTGCGCCCGGCAGATGCGCCGGCGCGTTCTTGCCGATGAACAGGGCGAAGGTGCTGGCGTACATCATCGGGCCCGCGATGCCGGCCAGGCTGACCAGGCTCATCAGCGCGCCCTGGATGCGGCCCTGCACTTCCGGACCGACCTGGCGCGTGATCAGCGCCTGGGTCGCCGGTCCCGCCAATCCCCACAGCGCGCTGATCGGCAGGCCGACCAGGAACATCCAACCCGCTTCGGCCAGCCCATAGATGAAGAAACCGGCCACGCCGCAGGCCAGGCCGAACAATAGCGTGCGGCGCTCGCCCAACTTCGGCACGATCCGTCCGACCAGCCCCGCCTGCACGATCACGCTGAACACGCCGACGATCGCCAGCACCCACGCCACCTGCCTTTCATTCCACTTGTACTGGTACTCGGCGAACAGCACGAAGATGCTCGGGTACACGTAGTGGGCGAGGTTGGCGATCAGCACCACCGTCGCCAGGCCAAACACCTGCGGGTAGCGCTTCAGCAGCACCAGCGAACCGATCGGATTGGCATGCGACCAGTCGAACCGGGGCGTGCGCCTTTCCTTCGGCAACGACTCCGGCAGCACGAACCAGCCGTACAGGAAATTCAGCAGCGCCAGCCCGGCCGAGAACCAGAACGGCAGGCGCAGATCAATCGCCCCCAGCTGACCACCGATGATGGGACCAATGATGAAGCCCACGCCGAACGCCGCACCGATCATGCCGAACGCCTGGGCGCGCTTCTCCGGCGGAGTGATGTCGGCGATATAGGCGTTGGCGGTGGTGAAGCTGGCCGAGAACACGCCCGAGAAGATGCGTGCGATCAGCAGCCACGGCAGCGACTGCGCCAGCGCCATCAGCAGGAAGTCCGCGCCCAGCCCCAGGCAGGACAGCAGGATCACCGGGCGGCGGCCGAAACGATCCGACAGCGCGCCCTGGATCGGCGAGGACACGAACTGGATGATCGCGAACAGGGTGCCGAAGATGCCGACCCACCAGGCCGCCTTGGCGAAGTCGCCACCGACGAACTCGCGCACCAGGCCGGGCAGCACGGGAATGATCACGCCGAACGACAGGATGTCGATCAGGACGGTGACGAAAATGAAGATCAGCGCGGCGCGGCGGCCGCTGACAGGCGGGGCATCGGTCACGGGATACGCACGGCGGAAAAAAGGTGCCGCAGTGTAGTGGATCTCCCGTCTACAAAGGTGAGACGGACAGGCGCTGCCCCAGTCGATGTTCCGCACCCGGTGCCAGACGGACGACATCGGCGCCGGCGTTGGCGGTTTCCACGCACAGGAATTCCCGCCAGCCCTGCGCCGGCAGGTCGGCGATGGCGGCGGTCCCGGCCTCGCCGGGATTCCAGATCACCAGCGACCGGCTGCCCCGGGTTTCCAGCGCGATGCGGCGCCGGCCAACCGGATCGGTCAGGGTGAAGCGCGCGCCGGCATCGGCGTAGATGCGGTCGCTGCGCCCGGGATCACGCGGTTCGTCCAGCCGCCAGTCGCCGGCCTGAGCGTGCTCGTTGCCATCGAACTTGTCGGCGTACCGCAGTCCATCCACGCCGGAAACGGACACCTGCCGCACATCGCCCACGGCGAAGTAGCTGTGCAGCGCCTGGGTGAAGGCGATATCCGCGTCACCGTCATGGGTGGTGATGAGCGTCTGCTCCAGCACGGCGCCGATGCGCAGCCGCTGGCGCAGGCGCAAGGGCGTGCGCGGATCCGGCGGCAACGCCAGATCCAGCACCACCGCATCGTCCTCTTCCACCGCGTCGACGAACTGCCAGGCCGAGATGCGCGCATGGCCATGCTGCGGCGCGTCGGCAGGTTGCCCGTCGCGACCGAAGTACGGCCAGCATACCGGCACGCCGCCGCGGATCGCCTGCGGTGGCCGGCGCGTGGTCGGCGAGCACCACAACACCTCGTCGAAGCCCGCCGGCTGCCACGCCAGCAACTGTCCACCCTGGACGCTGACCGCCGCGCGCACGGCGGACGTGTCGATCCGCCAGGCGGGAATGCCGTTGAAGTCGCCGAGGTGGATGGAAGCGGGCGTCGAGGTCATGGTGGACTCTTGGGCGGTGCGACCGGCGGGCCGGCGCGTTCGAGGGCGGTCAGGATTTTCTGCCCGGCGCGGCCATCGGCAGGCAGCAGACCGAGGGCCTGCTGTTCGGCCTGGATGGCGCGGCGGGTATTGGTGCCGATCATGCCATCGGCCGCGCCGATCGCGTGGCCGCGTGCCAGCAGCAACATCTGCAACTGCTTGCGCTGCACGCGCGACAGGCCGGGATCGTCGGTGGGCCACGGGGTCAGCAGGCCGGTGCCACCGCGCAAGCGATCGGACAGCAGCGCAATCGCCAACGCATAGCTTTCGGCGGCGTTGTAGGCGTAGATCGCATCGTAGTTGCGGAACACCAGGAAGGCCGGACCCTGCGCACCGGTCGGCAACAGCAATGCCGCAGGCATATCCGCCGTGATCAACGCTCCGCCATCGGCGCGGGCGACGCCTCGCGCCAGCCAGTCCGACAGTGGCCGCCGCTTCGTGCGGCCCGCCAGCGAGACATCGAAACCCGGCGGCAGCTTCACCTCGTAGCCCCACGGCTCGCCGCTGCGCCAGCCCGCGCGTTGCAGATAGGCCGCGGTGGAACCCAGCGCGTCGGGAATGCTGTCGACCAGATCGCGCCGGCCATCGCCATCCTGATCCACCGCGATGCGCGCATAGGTCGAGGGCATGAACTGGGTATGCCCGAACGCCCCCGCCCAGGAACCGGTCAGGTTCGGATCCCGCAGATCGCCGGATTGCAGCAGGCCGAGCAGCGACAGCAACTCGCCGCGGAAGAACGACTGCCGGCGGCCGAAGCAGGACAGGGTGGACAGCGAAACGAGCAGCGGGCGCTTGCCCGACACCCGGCCGTAGTCGCTCTCAACGCCCCATACCGCCACCACCGTCGCCGGATCCACGCCCGACTGCGTGTCCACCGTGGCGAGCAGATCGCGATGCAGATCGAGCTGGGCCCGGCCATCGGCCACGCGCTGGTCGTCGACCAGCCCGGCGAGATAGTCCCATAGCGGCGTGGTGAACTCCGGCTGCGCATCCAGCAGATCCAGCACGGACAGATCCGGCGCCAGATCGGCGGTCAGCCGATCAAAGCTGTCCGCCGTGATTCCGCGTGCCGCGGCCAACGGCCGGATCTTCGCCAGGCAAGCGTCGAATACCGGGTCCCGCCGCACCGGCACGGGAGGCGCGGCGGGCGGTGAAGGCGCGGACGTCGATTGCGCCGGCGGACCCACCGGTGGCGCGGGGGGTGGAAGCGGCGGCGGATCCTGCGGCGCCAGCAGCGCCCACAGCAGCAGCGGTTTCATCGGCGGGCCTCCCTGGCCAGTGGGGAACCCTACTCTGCCCTGCCCGTTGTCGATTGGCGACCACATGCCTGAACGGCGCGCTGTGCCGCACCCGACGCCCCGGCTCAGCGGTGATCGCCGTCCACGTAGAACCAGCGGCCATCCCTTTGCATGAAACGACTGAGCTCATGCAGACGCACCGCCGCGCCGCCACCCACGCGATAGCGCGCGACGAATTCGACTTCGGCGATGCGTTCCCCGGCGGCGTTCTCGCCAGTCAGGCGATGCTGTTTCACCGTCAGGCCCAGCCATTGGGTGCGCACGCCGCCGGGCGCGTCCAGTCCGAGGTCCGGCGGGCACGTCGCCGGATCCCAGCTCGCGCGCAGGTAGGCTTCATCGCCGCGCACGAACGCGCTGTAACGCGAACGCATCAACGCTTCGGCGTCAGGCGCGGCTTCACCAGCATGGTATCGGCCGCAGCAGGCGGCATGGGCGGTGCCGGAGCCGCAGGGACAGGCATCGGGAACGGGTTTCATCCGCGCCATCATCGCAGCGGCGCGGCATCCATGCACGCGCCACCGGTGTCGCGCGCCCTACCTTGCCAGCGTCGGGTTCTGCGCAACCGCGCAGTCACGCAGACGGGCGGCATTGGCTTCGTCGCCCGCGTCGTCGAGAAGATTCGCCAGATCCATCTGCGCGGCCGGATCCCCCAGCCACGCCGCATGCCGGCGCAGGCCCTCGACCAATGCACTAGCGCCACCGGAGCCGCCGTCATACCCGGACGTCGCCGCCAGCAGCGTGGCGAGCTTGTTGTAGCCGGCGGGAACCTCCTGTTTCAGCAGCCAGGCCACGACCACCTGGGCCGATTCGAAATCCTCGTCCGCCAGCATCGCGTCGAACAGGCCCGCGGCGGCGCGCCAGTTGCCGCCGCGTGCGGCCTGCGCGTATGCGGCGACCGCGCCGGGCTCATCATCCAGCATCGCCTGGCGCGGCACCGCGTCCTGCGAGGGCGCGGTGGCCACGGCGGGCTTGAGCCGGCCACAGGAAAACGCATCCGGACCGGCACGCCCCGCGTCCGTCGCCAGCCAGCGCCGATGCGCGGCCAGCGAGTTTTCCAGGATGCGCGGCACCTGCTTGAGGCCGACACGCTCGCTCGCCCAGGCGACGCGTGTCTCGCGGTTCTGCCGGCGCGCGGCGTCCTGTCGTTCGAAGGTCTCGGCCTGCTCGCGCTGCCACGCCGAATCCTCGCGCGGGCGGATGGTCACGCAACCTTCGAACCGGGCCGCCGGCAACGGCCAGCAGTGCGCCGGCACCTTCACCGGAAAGCGGCCCCAGATCATCTCCAGCACGTAGTCCTCGTGACCCTCGCGCGGCGCCACCGTGACCCGCGCGGCCGTGTCGCTGAGGCCCTTGCGGATCACCGTGCCATCGGGCAGTTGCCACTGATAGGGCTCATCGGCCAGCCGCGCTTCCAGTTGCAGGTAGGGCTCATCGGCGGCCATCGCGGCCCCTGTCCCTCCCAGCAGACCCAGTCCGCAGGCCAGAAGGCGCAAGATGCGAGCCGGCTTGGCATGACGCCATGGCATCGGCATTTCCCGAAAACAAAGCGCCATTGTGCGGGCGCCACGCCCGGTTCGAGCCGATGGACTCTTCAATGTCACGTGCCGCATCTGAAAATCACGCCCGCAGGGCCGAATCCGCTCAACCGTCGTAGGAACGGCAACCCCAGCGGAACGCGTAGGCGGCAGCTTCGATGCCGCGCCCGATCACCAGGCGCGGTGCGGTCGCATCCACGCCGGAACGCAGCGGCATGACACGGCTGTATTGCACGTCCAGTTCGCCGAAACCGTCGATCGCCGCCCGCTCTGGTGCGTGCGGCGTGGCTTGCACACGACGGACGAAATCCTCCATGTCGCCGCGCGCCTGCGCGATCACCGCCACACCGCTATCGCCGCGCACGACGATGGCGGGAATCTCGGTGCCGTCGATCTTCAACGGTTCGCGGAACCGGTACAGCAGGTCGATGATCTCGCCAGGCGCGCGGTCGGTGATTTCGACGCCGGACGCGCGCAAGCGTTCGGCCAATGCCGGATCACGCCCATCCGGGAAATCGGTGCGGCAATGCAGCGCGTCGGCGAACAGCGCCGTCACGTCCAGCGGTCCCGCCGGAGTCACCGATCCGGATGACGTGGGAGACGCGCAGGCCGCCAGCAGCACCGGCAGCAGGCATGCCAGCAGGCGAAAACGAATCGATACGGGGTGGATCATGCGACAGCCCTCCGATGGCATTGCGTGGGGATCATGTCCGCGCGCCTCGCGGCAGGCCGGCTTCGCGAACCTGTCCGGGCCAGCCCGCGACACAGCCGCGCGCAACTGGCCGACGGCACTCAGCGGCGGCCGCCGGTCTCGATGAAACGCAGGAATTCGGCGCGGGTGCGCGCGTCCTCGCGGAACTCGCCCAGCATCTTGGAAGTGACCATGCTGACGCCGCGCTTGTGCACGCCGCGCGTGGTCATGCACTCGTGCGCGCCGTCGATCACCACGCCGACGCCGCGCGGTTGCAGCACGTCCTGGATGCACTGCGCGATCTGCGCGGTCAGCTTCTCCTGCACCTGGAAGCGACGCGCGTACACGTCCACCACCCGCGCCAGCTTGCTGATGCCGACCACCTTGCCGTTGGGCAGGTAACCCACGTGCGCCTTGCCGATGATCGGCGCCATGTGGTGCTCGCAATGGCTCTCGAACTCGATGTCGCGCAGCACGATCATCTCGTCGTAGCCGGCCACTTCCTCGAAGGTACGCGCCAGATACTCGCGCGGATCCATCCGGTAGCCACTGAACCAGTCGCGATACGCCTTGGCCACCCGCTTGGGCGTGTCCAGCAGGCCCTCACGCGCCGGATCCTCGCCGGCCCACTCCAGCAGCACGCGGACCGCGTCCTCGGCCTGCTCCTGGCTGACCTTGCCGGGCTTGTCGTCGGAATGGCTCATGGCATCGAAAACCTGCTTGCGGGGCTGGAGATCCTACCGCATCGCGGCCAATGGCGTGATTTCGCGGCGCGCGTCGTCGCGGGTCAGAATCGTCGGAAATCAAGCCATCTTTCGTTTCCGATGAGCGCAGGATGAATCCATGCCACTACGGATTCGCGCCCAGCACCACCGTCGCCCGCAAACCACCCCCTTCCCGGTTTCCGAGTTGCACCTGGCCGCCCAGCGCGCGCGCGAGTTGCTGGGCGATGGCCAGGCCCAGGCCGGTGCCGCCGGTGGCGCGGCCGCGCGAGGGTTCGAGTCGCTGGAAGGGTTCCAGCACGAGGTCGAGCTTGTCCTCCGGAATGCCGGGGCCGCGATCGAGCACGTCGATGCATACGCGCCCCGCGTCATCCAACCGCAGTCGCGTCTCCGCGCCGCCGGCATACGCCAGCGCGTTGTCGATCAGGTTCTGCACCACGCGGCGCAGCACCTGCGGATGGGTTTTCAAAGACGCGCTGTCGCCTTCCAGGCGTTGCACGGGCTTGCCCATGTCCTGGTAGTCGCCCACCAGGCTGTCCAGGAACGCGCCCACATCCAGCCGCACCGCGGGCCCGGTGGCGACATTGGCGCCGCGCGCGTAGTTGACGCCTTCGCGCACCAGCTGGCTGATCTGATCCACGTCCTCGAGCAGGCGGATCTGCGACGGACTTTCGTCCATCGCTTCCAGACGCAGCCGCATGCGCGTGATCGGGGTCTGCAGATCATGGGAGATGGCGGCCAGGATCTGGGTGCGCTCGGACACGTGCGCGGCGACCCTCGATTGCAGGACGTTGAGCGCGCGAGCCGCCTTGGCCACTTCCGCCGGACCTTCCTGCGATACCGGTTCGGGCGGTCCGGCGGGATCCATGCCCTCGGCGGCGGCGGCCAGGCGGGCCAGCGGACGCGTCGCCAGGCGCACCGCGATCCAGGCGCAGCCCAGCAGCAGAAGCACCTGCGCCACAAGCACCCACGGCAACCAGCGCGCGATCGGCATCAGCGACGGGGTGACTTCGATGGTCAGCGGCTGCCCGTCCGCCAGGGTCAGTTCCACCTCGTAGCGCTCGGGCGAACTCGACACCGCGCGCGGCCGCAGGGCATAGCGGTGCATCAGCACATCATCGATGGCGGCGGTGACCTGCCGCGCGCGATCGTTGGTCAGCGGCGCGCCGGGCTGCGCCGGGCGCAGCAGGTAGCGGTAGGTGCGACGCTCCAGCCGCGGCACCCAGCGCGCGCGTTCGGCCGGCGACAGACGTTCCAGCAGCGCCACGCTCAACGGAATGTCCTGCTCCAGGCTGGTCAGCATCATCGAGCGCGTCGCGGCGGCGCGCTCGTAGAACAGCAGGGCGAAGGACAGCGCATGCGCCAGCAGCAGGCCGGTGGCGAGTATCAGCAGCACCCGCGCGCCCAGCGTGCGCGGCAGCCAGCGCCCGGCGCGCGATGGCAAGGGTGATGGCGAGGGCGTATTCATGATTCCTCGCCAACCAGCACGACCGGCAGGCTGAAGACGTAGCCTTCGTTGCGCACGGTCTTGATGTAGGTCTGCTCGCGCGCGCCGTCGCCCAGGCGTTGGCGCAGGCGACTGACCAGCAGATCGATGGAGCGATCGAACAGTTCCGCATCGCGGCCCTGGGTGAGGTTGAGCAGCTGGTCGCGGCTGAGCACGCGCTGCGGATGATCGATGAAGACCCGCAGCAGCCGGAACTCGGCACCGCTGAGCGGGTAGGCGGTGTCGTCGACGTCGAGCAGGTGGCGCGCGGTGGTGTCCAGTCGCCACTGGCCGAAACCGATCAGGCGGCTGGCCTCGCTGACCTGGAGATTGGGCGGCAGCATCCGCGCGCGGCGGATCACCGCGTTGATGCGCGCCAGCAACTCGCGCGAGGAGAACGGCTTGGTAACGTAGTCGTCAGCACCCATCTCCAGCCCGATGATGCGGTCGGTCTCGTCGTCGCGCGCGGTCAGCAGCACCACCGGCACCGTGCGGTGCTTGCCGGCGCGCAGGTTGCGGCACAGCGACAGGCCGTCCTCGCCGGGCATCATCACGTCCAGCACGATCAGGTCGATGTCGCTGGTGTCCAGGGTGGCGCGCATCTCGCGCCCGTCGGCGGCCAGGCTGACCCGCAGGCCGTTGCGGCGCAGGTAGTCCCCCACCATCTGGCGGATCTCGCGGTCGTCGTCGACCACCAGGACATGATCGGTGTGGGATGACATGCGTCTTCTGCTCCGGAAATCCGGCCGCGGGGGCCGGTGGTTCTATGTGGATGTCGAATGTTAGCGCCTGACCGTGTGCCCGTTCCTTCAAAGCGGGCACACGGCGGGCAATGCGATGCGGTTCAGTGGCCGCCGGTGGCTTGCGCGGACGGCAGGCCGCTGGCTTCGAGGATGGCCTCGCTCACCGCGTCCGGCGCCGACAACGGCGACACGTGGCCGGCATCGGTCGCACGCAGATGGGCGCCGATGCGCTGCGCGGTGGCGGCCTGCAACTCCGGCGACAGCATGCGGTCGTTGCGCGAGAGCACGTACCAGCTCGGGTGCGATTTCCACGCGGCGGTCGTCACCGCCTCGCCCAGCGCGCTGGCCTTGAGCGGCAACTGGTGCGCTTCGACCTGGCGCAATTCTTCCGGCGCCACGTCCTGGGCGAAATCGCTGGCCAGCGTGGCCGGCGAGAGCGACAGCCAGCCGTCGCGCTCCTGCAACTGTTGCAGGCCCGGAGCGACCGGGAAACCTTCGCCCTGCTGGGCGGAAGTCTGGCCCGCATCCGGTGCGAACGCCGCCACGTAGACCAGGCCGGAGACCTTGGGATCGTCGCCGGCTTCGGTGATCACCGTGCCGCCCCAGGAATGGCCGACCAGCACCACCTTGCCCGGCGCGGCGGCGATCGCCTTGCGGGTGGCGGCCACGTCGTCGCCCAGCGAACTCAATGGATTGTCCACCGCGACCACCGGCACGCCACGCTGGCGCAGGCGTTCGGCCACCTTGTCCCAGCTGGAGGCGTCGGCGAAGGCGCCGTGGACGAGGATGACGGTGGGCGCCTGCGCATCCGCGCGCGGCGCGGCGGTGGCGGGCAGGGCGGCGGACAGGGCCGCCAGCGACAGGCTCAGGGAAAGCGATAGCGAACGCAGCATGGGAACACTCCTCGGGTTGGGGTGCGCCATTGCACCGCCGCGCTGTATCCGCCGGGTGTCGGCCGCCGGCCGCTTTGTATCCGAATGTATCGACCGCCGGTTTTCGCCGGCTTGGCTGACAAATGCGGGCTTGCGGGGACACGTCGCCGATACGCCCGGGGCGTGCAATGGCCCCATCGCCGACGGGGCCTCCGCCGGCTCCCCACGAGGACACGCACATGAGCCAAGACCTTTCGACTTCGAACAGGACCGCGCTGGTATTCGGCGGATCCCGCGGCATCGGCGCCGCGATCGCCCGCCGGCTGGCACGCGAGGGCCATGCGGTGGCGCTGACCTATGCCTCGCGCGCCGACAAGGCGGCCGAGGTGGTCGCCGACATCCGGGCCGCCGGTGGCCAGGCCATCGCGATACAGGCCGACAGCGCCGACCCGCATGCGGTCACCGCGGCGGTGGCCGATGCCACCGCCCGCCTCGGCCCGCTGCAGGTCGCGGTGATCAATGCCGGCGTCTACCGCGGCAGTCCGCTGGATCGGTTTCCGCTGGAGATGCTGGACCAGATGCTGGCGATCAACATCCGTGGCGTGTTCCTGGCCATCCAGGCCGCTGCGGCACAAATGGTGGACGGCGGTCGCGTCATCACCATCGGCAGCAACACCGCCGTGCGCGGCGGTGTGGTCGGCAGCAGCGTGTACGCGATGAGCAAGGCCGCGGTGGCCACATTGGTGCGCGAACTGGCGCTGGATCTGGGACCGCGCCGGATCACCATCAACAACATCCAGCCCGGTCCGATCGACACCGACATCACCACCGGGATCGTCGACGTGCTGGCCGATCGCAATCCGCTCAAGCGGATCGGCCACCCCGACGAAGTCGCCGCGCTCGCCGCCTATCTGGCCGGCGACGAGGCCGGCTACATGACCGGCGCCAGCCTGACCCTCGACGGCGGCTTCTCGATCTAGTCCCGCCGATTTCCCCGTATCCGCACGCCCTTCCCCCTCAGGAGATTCCCATGTCGCTGTCCGATGCCCGCTTCCCCGTCGATCTCGAACGCCGCCGCCTGCTCGGCTCGGCCGCCGCCGCCGCGGCTGGCGCGGGACTGCTTGCCCTGCTGCCCTCGGCCGCCGTGCGCGCCGCCACGTCGCTGGGCGATGACCGCATCCGCCCATTCCGGGCGCAGGTATCCGAACAGGACCTGGCCGAT
Organism: Pseudoxanthomonas beigongshangi; assembly: GCF_016820515.1. Classification (GTDB taxonomy): domain Bacteria; phylum Pseudomonadota; class Gammaproteobacteria; order Xanthomonadales; family Xanthomonadaceae; genus Pseudoxanthomonas_A; species Pseudoxanthomonas_A beigongshangi. The sequence goes on from NZ_JADHDV010000004.1 coordinate 68,299, forward strand.
CTGCGCCGGCGCGTGCGTGCCACCCGCTGGCCGGATCGCGAAACCGTCGCCGATACCTCGCAGGGCCTGCCGCTGGCGACGCTGCGCACGCTGGTCGATTACTGGGGCGGCGACTACGACTGGCGGCGGCTGGAAACGCGCATCAACCGCCTGCCGCAGTTCATCACCCGCATCGACGGCGTGGATATCCACTTCATCCATGTGCGCTCGCGCCATGCCGATGCGCTGCCGGTGATCCTGACCCACGGCTGGCCGGGCTCCTTCCTCGAATTCCTCGGCGCCATCGATCCGCTCACCAACCCCACCGCGCACGGCGGACGCGCCGAAGACGCCTTCGACGTGGTCATCCCGTCGATTCCCGGCTACGGCTTCTCCTCGCGTCCGGACACCACCGGCTGGGGGCCGGAGCGGGTCGGCCGCGCGTGGGACGAGCTGATGCGCCGCCTCGGCTACCACCATTATGTTTCGCAGGGCGGCGATCACGGTTCGGTGATCTCCGATGCGATGGGCCGGCAGCCGCCGCCGGGCTTGCGCGGCATCCACCTGACCATGCCGGCCACCGTGCCCGGCGATCTGATGGCGGCGATCAACGCCGGCGCCGCGCCGCCGGCCGGACTGGCCGCCGACGAGCGCGAGGCATTCCAGGCCTTGAGCGCGTTCTTCGGCCGCAACGCCGCCTACGGCGCGATGATGGTCACCCGGCCGCAGACGATCGGCTATGCGCTGAACGATTCGCCGGTCGGCCTGGCCGCGTGGATGTACGACAAGATCGCGCAGTGGACCGACAGCGACGGCCAGCCCGAACGCGTGCTCGGCCGCGACGCCATCCTCGACGACATCAGCCTGTACTGGCTCACCGGCACCGCGACCTCGGCCGGGCGCTTCTACTGGGAAAACAACAACAACAACTTCAGCGCCACCGCGCAGAAGACCGATCGCATCACCGTGCCGGTGGCGGTCTCGGTGTTCCCCGGCGAGATCTACCGCGCGCCGCGCAGCTGGACCGAGCGCGCCTATCCCTCGCTGTACTACTTCAACTCGCTCGACAAGGGCGGGCACTTCGCTGCCTGGGAACAGCCGCAGCTGTTCAGTGCCGAACTGCGCGCCGCGTTCCGGCCGCTGCGCAAGACCCTCTAACCCCTCCCTTCGCATCGAGGCATCGCCATGAACACCGTTTCCATCGCTCCGACTTCCTCCCTCCGCCGCCTGCCCCTGGTGTCCTGGCTGCTGGCCGCGTTGCTCGCTTCCGGCAACGCCGCCGCCACGCCGGTCGAAGCACAGGCCAGCACCGCCACGCCCGCGCTGATCGCCGACAAGCAGATCGACGCCGGTGATCTCAGCATCGGCTACGCCGATCTGGGGCCGGCCAAGGGCGAGGTGGTGATCCTGCTGCACGGCTGGCCCTACGATATCAACAGCTATGCCCAGGTCGCGCCCCAACTCGCCGCACGCGGCTACCGGGTGATCGTTCCGCACCTGCGCGGCTACGGCAGCACCCGCTTCCGTTCCGCCGACACGCCCCGCAACGGCGAGCCGGCGGCGCTGGCCTCCGACGTCATCGCGCTGATGGACGCGCTGAAGATTCCGCGCGCCACCCTGGCCGGCTACGACTGGGGCGCGCGCTCGGCCGACATCGTCGCCGCGCTGTGGCCGGAGCGGGTCAACGCGCTGGTCGCGGTCAGCGGCTATCTGATCAGCAGCCAGGAGGCCGGCCGCAAGCCGCTGCCGCCGCAGGCCGAGCTGCAATGGTGGTACCAGTACTACTTCGCCACCGATCGCGGCCGCGCCGGCTACACCCAGTACACGCACGACTTCGCCCGCCAGATCTGGCAGCTGGCCTCGCCGCGCTGGAAGTTCGACGACGCCACCTTCGCGCGCAGCGCCGCCGCGCTGGACAATCCGGATCACGTCGCCATCGTCGTGCACAACTACCGCTGGCGGCTGGGCCTGGCCGAGGGCGAACCGAAGTACGCGGCACTGGAGCAGCAGCTGGCGCAGGCCCCGGCGATCACCGTGCCGACCATCACCATCGAAGGCGACGCCAACGGCGCGCCGCACCCGCAGCCGCAGGCCTACGCCGGCAAATTCACCGGCAAGTACGAGCACCGCACCTTCGAAGGCGGCATCGGCCACAACCCGCCGCAGGAAGCGCCGGAGGCCTTCGTGCAGGCGGTCATCGACGCCACCCACCTGGCCCACGCGAAGGGAGGTGCGCGATGAGACGCTTGTTGATTGCCGCCGGCGTGTTCGGCGCCGCCGCGCTGACGCTCGGCCTGATCGGTATCGTGGAAGCACGCGACGGCAGCCGCTCGCCCGCCGCGCCGATCTATGGCGTGCAACTGCCGGACGGCTACCGCGACTGGCCGCTGGTGGCGCCCGCGCAGGAAGCCGCGCCGCTGGACGAACTGCGCGTGATCGTCGGCAACCCGATCGCCATGCGCGCCTACCGCGACAACATCCGCCCCTTCCCCGACGGCAGCGTGCTGGTCAAGCGGGCCTGGAAACATGAGCAATCGCCGGATTTCGAACCGGCCTCCACTCCCGGCGCCGCCACCACCGTGCAGGTGATGGTCAAGGATTCCAAGCGCTACGCGTCCACCGGCGGCTGGGGCTATGGGCGCTTCATCGACGGGCGTCCGGTCGATGAAGCCCAGCATCGCACCTGCCATGCCTGCCACGCCGCCCGCGTGAGCGATCGCGACTACGTGTTCACCCGCTACGCGCCGTGAGTCCACGGCGTTCCTCTCCCGCTCCAACCCACAACACCCACCCATCACAGGAGATTCCCATGAACGCACTCGACACCGTCCTCTACACCGGAAAGACCCGCGTCACCGGCGGCCGCGAAGGCCATGCCCGCAGCGACGACGGCCAGCTCGACACCGCACTGTCACCGCCCGGCAGCGGCCGACCCGGCACCAATCCCGAACAGCTGTTCGCCGCCGGCTGGTCGGCCTGCTTCGAAGGCGCGATGAAGATCGCCGCGCGCGCCCAGCGCATCGCCCTGCCGGCGGATCTGGCCATCGACGCCGAGGTGGATCTGGGCAAGGTCGGCGACGGCTACCAGTTGCAGGCACGTCTCAATATCTCGCTGCCTGGCGTGGATCCCGCGCAGGCGCAGGCGGTGGTCGATGAAGCGCACCGCACCTGCCCGTACTCCAAGGCCACGCGCGGCAATATCGACGTGCAGATCCGGATCGTCTGATCCCGTTCGGTAACGAAACACGCGGCGCCCGGTCCCGGACACGTCCGGATACAAAACCGCCGGGCGCCGCACACACCCCCGCGACATGCGCGCGTTGCAATGGCCTCCATCCCGCACGCGAGTCTCTTCCCATGATCGAATACGCACTGGCCATCGCCGCCGGCATGGCCACCATCCTGTCTCCCTGCATCCTGCCGGTGCTGCCGATCGTGCTGGCCACCAGCACCGGCGGCGATCGCGCCGGCCCGCTGTGGGTGATCGCCGGCTTCGTCGGCACCTTCGCCGCCGGCGGCATCCTGCTCGGCGCGCTGTCCGCCTCTTCCGGCGAACTGCAAGGCGTCATCCGCACCGTCTCCATCAGCGTGTTGCTGCTGGCCGGCCTGGCCTGCTTCTGGCCCGCGCCGTTCGATCGGCTGGTGATGCTGTTCCAACAATGGCGCCAGCAACTCGTGCCGGCGGGCTGGCAGGGTCCGCGCATCGGCGGCCGTCCCGGCGCGCTGCTGGTGGGTGCGTCACTCGGCCTGGCGTGGACGCCCTGCGCCGGACCGGTACTCGCCTCGGTGCTGTCGCTCGCGGCGACCTCGCAGGCACCGGGCAAGGCCAGCGCGCTGCTCGGCCTGTACGCGGCCGGCGCCGGCGTTCCGATGCTGCTCATCGCTTACGGCGGCCACTGGATCAACGACCGGTTGCCGTTCCTCAAACGCCATGCCGGTCGATTGCGCCAGGGTTTCGGCGCGCTGGCCGTCGGTGTCGCCGTGCTGCAACTGACCCAGTACGACGTGTTCGTCTCGGCCTGGGCCACCCAGTGGCTTCCCCCCGTCTCGCAAGGACTCTGACCATGAACAAGATCGCTTCCCTCTCCACCCTGCTCGCCGCCTGCCTGTTCGCCGCTTCCTGTTCCCCCAGCGTGCAGGCCGATCCGGTGTCCCCCACCGCCAGTTCGCCCGCGCCGGTCGCACCGGAATTCCGCGGCATCGACCAATGGCTCAACGGCCCGCCGCAGACCCTGGCCGCCCTGCGCGGCAAGGTGGTGCTGGTCGAGTTCTGGACCTACTCGTGCATCAACTGCGTGCGGGTTATGCCGCACATCAAGGACTGGCATGCCAAGTACCGCGACCAGGGCCTGGTGGTGGTCGGCGTGCACACGCCCGAATACGGCTACGAAAAGAAACTGTCCAACCTGCAGGCGGCGGTGAAACGCTTCGGCATCACCTACCCGGTGGCGCAGGACAACAACTACGAAACCTGGAACGCCTACGGCAACCAGTACTGGCCCGCGCTGTACCTCATCGACGCCAACGGCCGCGTCGTCTACCAGCACTTCGGCGAAGGCGACTACGACACCACCGAAGCCAAAATCCGCAGCCTCCTGGCCACCCGCAAATAACCCGCCTCACCGGTACCCGGCCACCCGGGTACCGCCCCCTTCCATCCCTTGTAGGAGCGACGTAAGTCGCGACCGGAAACCACGCCAGCCCGGATCGCCATCAAAAGCCAAACATCCAAACGCTGACACATCGGAAAGCCACATCCACAAACAACACCGACGCGCACACCAGACTAGTCCGAACATCCCCCATCACCACCGCCCCCGGCACATCCGTCAAAGCCGCTCCCCGAAGCTCCAGGCGCGTCCCCGCCAGTCGCATCCGCATTGTTCGCGAACGCGGTCCGATCCATGAATGGCTTGTCGCCGAGCGTAACCGTGGCCCTGAAGGCAAGACAGACGACCGCCCCCAATACGGGTACCAGCCACACCAGCGCAAGCTGGGCCACACGGCGCGAACGCGGCATGTCGGCGTCGCCAACAACCCTGGCGGAGGCAACGAAGTTGAGTATCAACCAAACCCCGATGAGGGCGCCCCATATCCAGCTCATGCGCTCTCCTTGGTATCTCTGCGAACCATCAGCCATCCCCTCTACCGGAACCCCGTTGAACAAACGGGAATGGCAGCTCCCGTAGACCGATATCCGGCATCCGTTCCAGCGCCCGCAATTCCAGCCCTTCCCATGAACCCTGAAGGTCTTCCTCTGCCAACGATGGCATCCGCCAGACCTCGTAGTGGCCGATGAAGTCATCCAGTTCTTCATCGAAGCGGGAGTAAAAGAAAAAAGTTTCCTCGCCACGCCTCGCAACTACCATGCGCGGCACGTCCCAGAAGTCCCTGTAAGCAATCACTGACCAGCTTGCCAAGGTGCTCTCCTATGCAGCCTTGCCGCATGTCTGGAATGCGCTGATGCCCTCGAGGCCCTCACGGGCGAATATCCACCCCAGGTAGGAGCGGCCTCCGGCCGCGAGCTCTCCCGCGCGATGTCCGGTTCCGATGATTGCGACGGTGAGGGTCGTGGCGATCGCGCAAAAAGATCGCGGCCGGAGGCCGCTCCTACCTCGTTTTTTTCTGCATTGCTTCGTGTGCATCGGGGTTTGTGGCGAGCCTTCACGTCAACCCTACTCCGCCGCCTCCGGCGCACAGAACGCATTGCTGTAAATCCCCGACCGATCAAAACAGCAGGCCCGGCGCTTGCCGGACTCCAGCTGATCACACGCGGTAGCAATGCGCTTCACCCGGGTTTCGGCTTTCTTGCCGGAAGTCATCCACTGGATCCAGTCGCGGCGCGCGACCGGGGTGAGGGTGGCCCACTGCGCCTTGGCGGCCGGGTGTTCGGCCAGCGCCTTGCGGATATCGGGCGGGACCTTGGGTTCGGGTTCCACCGCCACCGGCGCCATTTCCAGCGCCACGGTGTCGCCCACCGACACGCCGGCGGCCTCGCGCAGTTTCTTTTCCACCTTGAGCCAGTGGCTGCCCTGCCCATCCGGCTCCAGCGTCGCCTGGAAGGCATGCCCGTCGAGCCTGCCGTCCACGGTCACCTGGCTGCGCGTGGGCAGCTTCGCACTGGCCTCGGCCGGCAGGACCAGGAAAGTCCAGGCCGCGCCTTTCGGCTCCGCCGGCCGGGACAGCTTCGCCTTGAATTTGACGGTGTTGGTGGCTGTGCTCATGGAGGCGAACGATAGCATCGGCAGGGGTCATTCGCCTTCATTGGCCTGGCCCACTCCTTTCGAAGGAACAGGACTATCTGGAATCGAGATCCACAGCCCGGTCTGCGCACCCAAAAAACGGGACGCCCCATCGAAAATCCATTCCACTGCTTCGTCCTCGCTGGCGTGTCGCCATCCCTTTTGAGGTGCGTGACGACCTCGCCGGACCAACAGCTCCGCCTCGGTTCGGCGGACATCCAATGTGGAGTCGTTGTCGTCCGGAACGGGCACATAAATGAGAGCATCAACAGGCAAGGCCCTGATCACCTGCCTAAGCGCACTTCGCATTGACTCACCGGTGATATGGACGTTGTGAACCGTGCCAGCTCCCGAGGGCTGGACGGAGATAAGCTTCAGAGGTAACGAGGAAAAGTCCATCGGATCATTCCATCAGTATTTAGCTCGCCACCGCCTTCTCCAGCGCCGCGATGTCGATCTTCTTCATCTCCATCATCGCCTTGAACGCGCGCTCGGCCTGTTCGCCGCCACCACTGACCAGCTCGATCAGGCGCCGGGGGGTGATCTGCCAGCACAGGCCGAAACGGTCCTTGCACCAGCCGCACATGATCTCCTGGCCGCCGCCCTCGGTGATGGCCTTCCAGTAGCGATCGGTTTCCGCCTGATCCTCCGTCGACACCTGAAAGCTCATCGCATCGCTGAAGGTAAACGAGGCGCCTCCGTTCAACAGCAGGAAGGGCTTGCCGAGAATCGTCATCTCGATGGTCAGCACGCCGCCCTGCTTGCCGTCGGGATAGTCGCCGGGCGCGCGGTTGACCTTGTCGATGCGGCTATCGGCGAAGGTGTCCGCGTAGAACTGGGCGGCTTCTTCGGCGTTGCCATCGAAACACAGGCAGGGCTGGATGCGCGGGATCATGGCGGGCCTCGTGAGTCGGGTTCGGGATGGGGAGCGTACTGCGGTGACATTTGGTTCAAGTGAATACCGGCTGGCCTCCGGCGAGGGCGAGCACAAGCGGCATTCGGCGCTTCTGCCTATGCGAACTCATTCTCTGACGCTACGATTGAATGCTCCTGCGTTACTTCTATTCCCAGCGTGGTCGGCGGCATGATGTGGCGAAAGACTATCCGCTGCCCGTTGCTGGTGGTCAGCGCATATTGGCTGACAAGGCCATCTCCCACGGGATCCGATTCATCAATCCGCAGGATCGAAAAAGGCAAGAATGGCAGTACTTCCTCCAATGGCACGGCATCGATGCACTGATCTTTCGAATAGGAAAGGCGCAGTGCTGAAGGCGAACTGCTCTCCACCTCAAGATTCAGTCCGGAATAGCGATCTGGCCACATGTTGAATTCGCTCGGGTTGATCCGAACCAGTTCACCATCACTGAACTCCAGAAACGCGGCATAGGCAACGATCGGCAAAGTCAGGTCATCCACCCAGGCGGAATGAACGCCACTCGCCCGGAACACCCAGATCCTGTGCACGATTCGGCCAATCAACAGTACGGGGTAATGCACGCTGAGCTCCATCAGTTCAGCCGCCTTCTTGAGATTCCGCCAGTACTCCATGTTGACGGATGCGTTGGAGCCGTGGCGCTCCAATGCATTCAATGCTACTTCAAACTCATTGTGCGACAGGTACTCGGAGACCTCAGAATGTCCATCAACAGATGAAATCTGGGCGAGAGCGCCCTGAAGTAATCCATTGAGAATCTCCCTTTTTTTGATGATTTTCTCGTCCATTGCCTACTTGCCGTTTGTCTACACCGACAACGCTACGGAGAAGAACCCGGCCCCGAGCCAAATCAGAAGGAACAGAACGGCGGCGGGCAACACCAGCACACGGAAGAACGCGCCCAGTGCGAGCGCAGCCGCGAGTGCAAGCGTGGTCATCCAGAACAGCGTGCGGGTTCCTCCCCATACCAGCAGATGCGGGGGACCAACGAGCGACGCATTGAAGATTGAGCCGCCCGGCAACCAGTCCGGTCTATGCAGCGCCACCCAGCACAGACCCGCATAGGCCAATATCAGACCGGCCAATACGCAGGCACCCAGCACATGCGGCAATAGGCCGGCCCGGCGTTCTCCTTGAGCAGACCGCATGCTTCGCTCCTTCCGCCATCCTTCCAATGACTGATCAGCAGCATGCCACGCCCTACGGTCATCTGTGGGCCATCTCCGACGGCAAAGCCGCATGGCTACCGTAGGCAGTCCGACAGGCGCAGCCTGGAGCCGTTGCGGCTGACAATCCGTTTCACGCAACCTCCACCCCCTCACCCCAACGCCTGCGCACGCTTCCAATCCCGCGGCGCCAGCCCCACATGCGCCTTGAACGCGCGCGACAGCGCGGCTTCGCTGCCGTAGCCGACGTCGGCGGCCACGACTTTCAGGGGACGGTCCTGGCGCAGGGCCTGTTGGGCCAGGCTGACCCGCCAGCCTTGCAGGTACTGGCCGGGCGTGATGCCCAGCGTTTCGCGGAAGGCGCCGGCGAAGACGCTGCGCGACATGCCGGCGGTCGCGGCCAGATCGTCCAGCGTCCATTCCCGGGCCGGTGATTCGTGCATGGCCACCAGGGCGTGGCGCAGGCGCGGGTGCGACATGCCGGCCAGCATGCCGCCGCGCACCTCGCCGCGTTCCATCAGCTGGCGCAGGATGAGGACCATCAGCGCCTCGAACAGGCGGTTGATCAAGGCATGGCGGCCGCACCGCTGCGCGAACGCCTCGTCGAACAGCAGATCCAGCACCGGCGAGGCGCCATCAATCGCGTCGAGCGGCAGGCAGATGAATTCCGGCAGCGACGCCGCGATGGGATTGCTCGCGCCACCGTCGAAGCGCACGTTGGCGCAGGTCATGTCCGCGCCGCGCACCGGATCGGTGACGAAGCGGTGCGACATCGGCCGCGGGTACAGCAGCAGGCTGGGCACCTCCACGCAGTGCGAGGCATTGCCGTGGAAAACCTCCACCGCGCCGTGCCGGATCAGGTGCAGCTGGCCCAGGCCCGCCTCGGCCTCCAGCAGGTTGACGCCACACAGGGCCCCGGCCTGGAACACCTGGGCGGTGACGGAAAAGCGCTCCAGCAGGGCGGCGAGTCGGTCGGACATCAGGACGCTCGGTCAAGTTTAAAGGACGATACGTAGCCAATCGTATCGCCTTGGCGCGCAAAGTACACCTCGCCAACCGGCACGGCCTCACCGCCGACCACCCACCCCTTCAGCCAAGGATTCCACCCATGAACGTGCTCACCCGCTCCGTCGCCGTCGCCCTGATCGCCTTTGCCGCCCAGACCGGCGCCACCGCCCAGGCCGCCCAATCCCCGCAGACGCCCACCGCCCTGGGCGCCACCGTCAGCGGCAGCTACGTCACCACCCGCGACGGCGTGCAGCTGTACTACAAGGACTGGGGCCCGAAGGACGGCCCGGTCGTCACCTTCAGCCATGGCTGGCCGCTCAACTCGGACAGCTGGGAATCGCAAATGCTGTTCCTGGCCGCCAAGGGCTACCGCGTGGTTGCCCACGACCGCCGCGGCCACGGCCGCTCAAGCCAGCCGTGGGACGGCAACGACATGGACCACTACGCCGACGACCTGGCCGCGGTCATCGAAGCGCTGGACCTGAAGGACGTCACCCTGGTCGGCTTCTCCACCGGCGGCGGCGAAGTGGCCCGCTACATCGGCCGCCACGGCACCGCGCGGGTCAAGAAGGCCGTGCTGGTCAGCGCCGTGCCGCCGCTGATGCTCAAGACCGCCGACAACCCGGGCGGCCTGCCGATCGAAGTGTTCGACGGCCTGCGCAAGGGTTCGCTGGACAACCGCGCGCAGCTGTACACCGACATCGCCTCCGGCCCCTTCTTCAACTTCAACCGTCCGGGCCAGAAGCCGAACGCCGCGATGATCCAGTCGTTCGTCGCCCAGGGCCTGCAGGCCGGCCACAAGAACACCTACGACTCCATCGCCGCGTTCTCCGCCACCGACTTCCGCGCCGACCTGAAGAAGTTCGACGTGCCCACCCTGGTGGTCCACGGCGATGACGACCAGATCGTCCCCATCGACAGCTCGGGCAAGGCCTCGGCCGCGCTGGTCAAGGGCGCACAGCTGATCGTCTACAAGGGCGCCCCGCACGGCCTGGCGGACACCCACAAGGATCGCCTCAACCAGGACCTGCTGGACTTCCTGGGCAAGTAAGTCAGCCGCATGGCAACAGGCCCGGACATGTCATGTCCGGGCCTGTTTTTTTTTGTGGGTGGCGATACCGGATTCGAGCAACGAGATCGCGCCGGCATGGCGTCAATCGTCAACCGCGCGTGCGCCGACTCACCAGCAACACGCCACGCCCGACCGTCACCTGTAAATCATCACCAACCGCGAAGCCGCATTGCTCCAGCCAGCGGCCGGACAGGCGCAGCTTGGGCACGGGGCGGCTGACGACCTGCTCGTCGTGGCGTTCGTCGTAGTACTGGAAACCCATCGTGCAGCGTTGCGGAATGCGGAAGCGGCGGCGTTGCGGGCGCGGAGGCTTTGCGGGCGGCAGCGGTTCGGGTGGCGTGGCTTCCGTGGCGGGCGGATCTTCCGCGATGGTCCAGACGCATCGGGCGCGGCGGGTTTTGCGAGTGGGGGATCTGGACGCGGTGTTGCGCGCCGGTGACTTGCGATGGGTCATGTGGGATTCCTCGGTTGTCTGGAATCCATCGTCCTGCTGTCAATCAGGGCGACGGACGGTACGCGGTTGACAGACCGGACCGAGGACCGGCAGACCTTGCGGTCTCCGCGCACCGCCCGCCATATGACAGGCATGCATCCATGCGCCGAAGACCGGCATGAAAAAAGCGCCGGTCATCGGTCGATGGGCGCTGGTGCGCCTCGGTGATTCGGGCTGTCAAACCCGGCTGCCGGATTCAGGGCAGCAGGGGAATGGTGCTACGGAGAGGGTGTGGCGTCAAATGACTTTGGAACACTGCGCCGTATGGCGGCTATCGGCCAGAAGCGGACGTTGGCACGTGCCTCTCCTAAGTCCTAAACCCCAGATCTTCTCGCTAGTTCATCCAGCCTCATGTATCTAGGATCCCGAATCAAATTAGGTGCAGCGAGGCCAATTGCATCAAGGCATTGACGAAGTTCCTGCGTAAGCCATCTCGGCTGGTCGCTAAAAACAGTGGATAACAGACGCACTGCATGCTCCGGGAAGCGCTCAGAGAGCCCAGATTGCCGTAGCTGGTGAATCAGATAGCCAGGCTCATCGACCACACCTAGCCAGTTGCCGACCACAGTGATGGCTGATGGGAATTCGTCTCCAGCGGCGACACACAAGCGGGCCAAAGACTCAGCATTGGCATTCAATGCTTGGTCATTCGATTTCGGCCAAATCCTTTCCCAGAAGGGCAAGACCCGGTTCTTCCAGTAGTCTTCGCGCTGTTCTCCTGCGCCTTCCAGCGCCCGCACTAGGGCTCGAGCCGATTCGCGCAGGCCTTCGGCAGGGAGCCCGCGGATGGCTGTGGCCAGTTGCGCTATGGTGAAAGTGTCGCCGGGATCGAGCGCCGCGAATGTCAGGAACGCCGCGAACTGCTCGCTGTGCTTGCCCAACTGTGAATAGTGATTCGCCGTGTCGAGAAAGGCGGGCCTGATCGCTTCCATCAACGGGCGATAAAGGCGTGGCGACCAAAGGAACCCTTCCCATGCAGCCTGCGCTTCGGCTTCGGAACGATTCCAGTCGAGCAGTGGCAGCAGATGTTGCTCCGACCAAGCCTTATCCACCCGGAACAGCGAGAGGGCATGGGCTGCCAGCAAGACCCGACCGTGCCTGAACTTGGCGACCTGCGTGTCGCAAAGTGCCGTGAAAATTGGCTTGATGGAATCCGGCAATCCTTGTCCATCGTCTGGTTCTCGGCGGTACAACCAATCCAGCAATGCCTGCGTCACATGGCCGACAGGGTGATTAATGGCCCGAAAGACTGGATCATCAGTGTCGCCGTCGCTATCGACATCGAAATCCAAATGCAAGATCCGTTTGGCCAACGTCAGGAAGTGATCCTCGTGCCCCTCGAAGGTCTTCGCCACGGCTTGCAGCCACCAACCGATGCCGTGAGACAAGGCTTGTACCAAGTTATCCGGGGAACCGACGACCACTGGAGCCATGAAATGCCACGAACGATCGCGCAGATTTTCTTCCGCCCAGGCTTGCAGCGCATCGCGCCACCGCTCGACGGGCCAATTGTTCTGCTGCGCGAGTGTCCACAACGCGTAGGCCGTTGCCTGAAACATGTCTGAGCACAACTTGCGCCAGTCGTCTTGCTCCGAGTCTCCCAGAACCGGATGTGCCGACAGATAGTTGAGGAGACCCCGCCTCGTGTGCGGAATTGGAGTGAAAACCTTCCACGGATCGCGATCACCGACCCAACCGCCTCCCATCCAGATGGGAAATTCGTCGCTCTCATCCGCTGCGAGTTGCCAAGGGTGCTCTGCTGACAGAGTGTCGAACCGGGACAGTCCCGATTGGCTGAGCATCGCGCCTGTTTGGGCTATTTTCGCAAGTCGCAGCCAAATGCCGTGATCAACGATGTCGTTCCAAGCATCTTGCTCGATTTCTGCGCGATAAAGATCGCGAGGTGGCCCGGAAAGAATGGCCTGCTCCAGCTCGGCCAGCATATCTGCATCCAGTTGCGGAGCCAGAGAAACCAGCAGACGCATGGTTTCACGCCTGGTTTCTTCAGACCAGAGCCACCGTCGCCCATCTGTCAACAGCCAGTCGAATGCCTGCCGAAGTGGGATGACACGCTCCTGCGCGGCCGCGAACAGCGCAAGTCGCCGGAATACCGGATATGAACCGTGCGCCCAGGACTCGGCGACGATCCGCGCTCGTTCCGGGGACTTCTTGGCGACGGACAACCACGCATCGCGGGTCAATTCGATTAGCGCCGTCCAGTCGTGAAAGTTCCTGTTCTGAGAGTGATCTGAAATCGAAGGTTGATGGATGTACGAATGATCGCTATTGCTGTCCACGCCGCCAAGTTCACGCATCAAGTCGAGCGCGTCGCGCAGTAAGGCGCTGAAATCGTCCATCAGTTCCGGCAGTGCCGCTGCCCATCGTTCATCGTCGGGCATGTCACGCAGTCCAGAATGGACGTGATCTGATGCCAGCACGACTTCCCATTCCACAATGTCTTTGATTCGATCCTGCACTTCGTTGTCACTGTCCGCGCCGGACCAGCGGAAAGGCTCGCGCAAAGACAGGCGTGGTGTGAGTGTCTCCCGAAGAGCCAAGCGCACGCTTGCGGTCAACCCTTCGTGCTTGAATTGGTCACGCCAACGGTAGAGGCTTAAGTCACGAAAGCCCGACTTCACATGCCCGTTGAGCAGCAAGCGCCAAAGGGTTCGCATTGCGGGACGAGGAATGGCGTTAGGGGCATTCGCTCGAATACGATTCAATTCGGTGTTGCTGCCACCATTTTTGAGTTTGTCTAGTTCGTCGAGACGACGTTCGATCAACCAGATCAGTTGATTGTGCAGCTGGCCACCGCGCTTGATTAGCCAGATCAATAGTTTTGGGTCGTCGAGGTGACGAAGTAGCCAATGAGCCAGTTGGAACATCACCGAATCCCAGCCGCTGCTGCGATGTCCGGCGTCAACGATCCTCATCCAGGGGGCGAGCGGGTATGGAGTGGGCCTATTGATCAAGCTGTAGGCGAGCTTGTTGTCCACGGTAGTTTGAGCCGGCACACTGAATCGTCCCAAGTCGGCATGACGATAGAGCTCCTCACTCAACGGCTCCAGCCAGTCCAGCGACGGCACCGGGTCAAGTTCCGCGAACCGCTTTGCGGGCAAGCCGCCTGGATCGCTCAACGCCCACAGCATCCGCCCGACGAAATCGTCCTGCTTCGTGCTCGCTAGAGGGCGGGCGATGGCGCATTCGACAACGATACGTTCCTTTCCGCGTACACCGTCGCGGTAGGTGTTTGCCCAAGCCCGTAAGGTTTTGTGCAAATAGGCGTGATGCTGATGCTCACGGTAGAGGATGGGGGTGACGTTTTTTGCCTTCCATTCGCTGGCGCGATCGACCTCCTTGCCCTTGGAATAGCTGCCGAAGGCGAACATCTCCGGTGGGGATTCCCCCAGCAAGCGGTCCGCGGCCAACGCATCCATCATGTAGCGCAACACCGGATCGTTGATGCTATACCCAATGAAGCAGACGGTGAAGTTTCGGAACAACTCGCTCACAAAACGAGCGGCCCAGCGTTCCGTCAGGTAGGCCAGCCCAAAGTCCCCGCTGGAGACCACGAGCCGATCCAGATCGCCTGCCGTTGCCGTGATGGGCAACAGGCCGTGCAGATACACTAGCCCATCCCACCGGGTCTTCGGCACGGGGAGCAGAGGAGCCTTGTAGTCTGGAAACGACAGCGATTTCGCTGCCCTGACCTCCTCGAACAGACGGTCGAAGTTGGTTGTGATGAGTCGTGTGCGGCCATCGCGATTCTGCCCAAGCGTTAGTAGGGCTTCGTGTGTGGCCGTCGCGTTCGGGGCCGTGAGGTTTGGCGTCAGGATCGTCGCAAGTTCACTGCGCACTTTCCCTCGACCACCGACGACATCCGCTTCCAGGAGTCCAATGGCGGTGTCGAACTGCCCGGCCTTGATCGCGGACTGCTGTACCAGATTTGGCGTGACCGAAAGGGCTTGATAGAGCTTGTCTACCAGACCGGAAAACCCAGGCAGCTGTGCAGGATACGAAATTCCCGCGCCACAGAAGAACACTACCTGCCCGTCTTCGTGTAATTGCAGCAGTCGTTCCGGGACATCTGGGCCGTTACGCACGAATTGCATATCAGGCGGACCGTTAGTACAGGGGTTGAGGGAGGATCATGCCATCACCCGAAAGTTCCCTGGCAGGCGCACCGTCCGCTTCGGGTCGAAAGCGGTCATTCCACTCTCCAGTCTTTTCTCAAATAAATTCAGTTGCGTATTCCTTTGCACGTAGGGAACGTGGAGCATCCCCAGAATCCATTTCCATTCCGCCGATTAACTCTGTGAACCATCGTTTCGCCACATCGCGGGCAGGACGGTATGTCTATCAGCTTCTCTGTCGTTGCAGCCAGCTTTGGTTCTACGCGATTCCTTGCGTCAATCGCTCCCGAGCTCACAACTCGTCCTAGCTCGATCATCGCCAACAAAGTTGAACCGTCGATCAGCCCTATCCGCTTCCCCTCGGCAAACCGCTCCGCATCCGGCGTGAAGCCGCCCAGCGCAGCAATCCGCACCTCATCCGCCCGATGATGAGCCATCAGCCCATACATCTCCCGCACCACATTGACCGGCACGCGTTCGCGTCGCCATTGCTTGCACTGCACCAGGATGCGTCGACCATCGCGACGCAGAATCAGATCGATTCCGCCGTCGGCGCCACCCAAGCCGGTTTCCTCGACGCTGTAGCCGCGACGGCGAAAGGCTTCGCCGACCAGCCGCTCGAAGTCGCGCCAACCCAGCGCAGCGAGGCTTTCCAGATCGGTGCGTGTATCCAGCAACCGGCGGGTGCGCCGGGCATTGAAGAACGAAGCCAGCGCGCCGATGGCGCACACGCCGAAGAACAGCCAGCCGAGCAGCGAGAACGGATGGGACGCGCCGGTGAACGCCTGCGCCAACGGCCCACCCTGACGGGCGAACCACAGCGGTACGCCGTGAGCGAGCGTGAGATAGCCCAGCGCACCAACCATCAGACCGACCGGCCAAGGCAGGCCCGCCAGCACGTCGATGAGATTGCGTTTACCACGTCCCATGTGGCCTTCCCCATTACCCCGGGGCGGACCATAGCGCGAATCTGGGCGCTATTGAAGGGTGCGGCCCGCCGTTTGTCGGCTTGGGGAATGGTGGAGCCTCGGAATCTATCTTCCTGCCGACTTGGACTTTACTCCGCCAGTGTCGCAGCCCAGGTCATATGACCCGACCGTTGAGCGCAAGAAGTCTGGCGATGACCATGACCCCAATCCTTTCGTACATTTCCGAGCTGAGGCTCATTGCCTCCATTTCTGCATTCGAAAGTTCAGGAGTAAAGGTAAAGAAATAGTCGTGCGACCAGTTGATGGGATTGGTCTCTCCATCGGCTCGCACATCATCAAAAAAGAGGCGACTTGTGCCATCCCCCATATCGCGAAGACAGACTACAACGCCCATGCTTGCGCGGATTTTGTCGTCAAATTCCATGACTTTCCTTTGGCTTACAGCCGCAGCTTATCGAACTAACCTGCATGGTCTGCGTTCTTCCGCGTAGTGCTTCTGGATGGCCTTGATGATGGATTCCCGCTCATCGTCTGATACGGCACGCACCGATGTCTCATCAGCATCCAGCCAATGCTGAATTGAGTCCGCATGGATTACCCGGCCACGAGAGAATAGACCCTCTTCATAGTCGACCCACACCAGCACCGAGAGCCCCTCCATGCGATATGCAAGCGTCTCCCGGTCAACCCAATCGATGCGGTACTGCATGAGCCGAAGCGTTCCCTGTCTGGCGGACGCCCACTATCTCATGGGTCAGCTTGAATCCGGCTCCACGGCGGCATCCCTCCTTAGTGCCGTTTTGCGGCTTCCTTTTCCTTCAGCGCTTCCTCGAACGCCGCCCTGAAGTCCTTCACCATCGCAGGAAGTACGGCAGGGTCAACAAACGCATCCGGCTCCCCCGCATCACGCCTGGCCGCCCGCTCCAGCACATCCGCCATCTCGGGATGGCTGGTCAGCACGATGTCCGCGCGCATGGCGGCGAGCTTGGCGAAGGTGGCGCGGTAGTCGTCGGCGATGCCGGGATACGCCTGGTTGCCGACCAGGGTGTTGCCGGCCACGGTGATGCTGCACAGGAACAGCACCTGGCGCGGGGTGCCGCGGTCGTCCACGGTCATGCTCCAGCTGGTGCAGCCGCGGGTGTGGCCGGGGGTGAGGTGGGCGGTCAGGACGACGTCGCCCAGGCGGGCCTGCTGGCCGTCGCTGATGACCTCGTCCACCGGGATGGGGTCGAAGGGCATGATGCCGTAGTTGTTGTCGCCTTCGTTCCGGCCGTTCTCCAGCGCCCAGCGGTCGCCTTCGCTGGCGAGAAAGCGCGCGCCGGTGTCGCGCTTGAGCTGCGCCATGGCGCCGACGTGGTCGGCATGGGCGTGGTCGCTGAGCAGCAGTTTGACCTCGCGCAGGGGCACACCCAGGCTTTCGATGTTGCGCTCGATCTGGCTGGCGTTCTCGGCCAGGGTGGCGTCGAGCAGGATGGCGCCTTCATCGGACTTGATGAGGTAGGCGGCCAGGCCCTGGGTGCCGACGTAGTAGACGTTCCCGACGATGCGGAAAGGTTTGACGGGTTCCGACCATTCCGGCGGATCGTGCGCCAGGACCGGCAGCGTCATGGCGCCGGCCATGACCATCGCGAAAATCCGAACCACCGAACGAAACCCATGACCTGCGTTCATGCTCACTGCCAGTCCTCTGTCGGGAAGGACTGGGACATTGCCCCGGCGGGCTTCGGCGCACAAATAACCAAAACTTGTGCGACGCATGAGTTGTTCTAATGGAAGTGTCGGTACAGGCTGATATCACCCGTGAGCGATTTTCCTGCACTTCGGATTTCAGTCACGTCCCTCTGCCGCGTCGCCGGAGGCGTTGCTCCCGGCCGACTTTCCGGGCGGGAGCGCCTGTTGTTCCTTGGCGATTTCTTGCAGGTATTGCTTGAACCCGGAAAGCTCGCCGTCAACTTCGAGCGCATCGAGCCGCTCCAGGTAGCGCTTTGCGTCGTCGTTCCGGCCGATCCTTCGGTTGTACTCGCCGAGCAGGTACAGGTTTTTAAGGGTCTCACCGGGGTCAGCTGACGCCGCCAGGCTCTTCTCGAGCAGGGGGAGCGCCTTCCTCACATACGCAAGGCTAGTCTCGCTATCTTCCCGGGTTTCAAACGCCATCAAACGGAAGAAATGGCACCAGAAGTCATCGTCCATTCCACGGGCGGCATAAACCTTCTCCGCCCACTTCAGGTGATCCTGCCGGGACTGTGGCGGCGCATTTCGATCGAAGTTGGTCTTGAGCCAGTCCTTCAGGACTGCTCGCTTGGCCGTATCCAGCTCCGCGAAGTCGTTTCCGAATGCGATGTAGCCGGACGCCGGGTTGAACCAGAGCCAGTTGCTGTCGGTGAATGGCCAGAAGACCTGATCGGACTTTTCCGGCCAGCTGTAGACGTAGCTGCCGGATGACATGGGTTGGTGAACCTTTACGCGCTCGTTCGTGACCGGATCGCGCACCTCGCTCTTGGCCCAGGTGATCGCCCGGGCGGACATGGGCACGATACAGAGCAGGGCTGCGATCAGCAGCGCTTTGGTGCGAATCCAGTGGTGCATGGCGTCCCCTTTTGGCCTGTTCCCTAGGGCCACGCAGAGCAACGTCCCCAATGCTCCGCGCGTCGTGGGCAGACCTTAGCATGGGGCGGCCGGGTACCTGGCGCCGGGTATCCGGCGGCGGGCTGAATCGCTCGGGCAACTGCTCCCGCCAAGCCGGTATGACCGTCTCTAATCAGATTCGACGCGTTCGGCCCGTTCACTGACCGCCCCGTTCTCGAACACCGCCAGCGTGCGCACCCTGCCCGCCGCGTCGCTTTCAAATTCAAAGTGCAGATCGCGCTCTCGGGCGAAGAAGCGGTTTTTCGTCTCCGGGTAAAGCGTGGCCACGAAGTCGCCGGCGGTGAGCTTGAGGTGATCGCCATCGACGGAAACGAGGATGTCGCCAATCCGTGCCGAGCGGTAGCGGCCCGCGTACGTGGCGAGCGTCGAGGGGTCGAGTGCGAAGGTGACGGATGGCGGCGTGTAGGGGACCGGCCCGTGGCCGTAGCTCAGTACACGATGCATGCGCCATTGGCCGTCGGCGAACTTCCAGACGGTGGTGAATTCGGCCTGCCCGTCCAGGTACTCGGGCTTTCCCGCTTCCTGCGCGTAAAACCGGTGCTTGCCGGAGAGGATGGCATAGCCGTCCTTGAGGGGATGGAACACCAGGCTTTCATCCACGACTTCGCGCCGCACCCGCATCTGTGGATTGCCACACACACCCTTTCGCAGCGACTCAATCAAGGCCTCGCGTGAAACCGTCAGGCCGGTCTTGTCGTGGTAGAACTCGACATCGGCCGTGAGCAGGCGGCCCATCTCCTTCATGTCGCAGGCGTTGTAGGCCTTCCAGAATTGCGTGTCGGCGGCGCGGACCTGTGCGTCTTCGTTCTCCGCCGCGGGCGATGCCGCGATGGCCACGAGGAGTGACGCGGCCATCAGAAACCTGGTCTGCTTCATGTCCCATGCCTCCGCTTCAGCAGGCACGATTGGGAAGGATTACCGCTCCCGGCTCAAGCGCCGTAAGTCACGGCTCCCGACAAATGCCTGGCGAAGGCGGCGAAGCCAGGCATGCGGGTGGAACGGCACTGCCGGTGGGGATAGCGGGCTCGGCTTGGGGCTTGTGGTGACGCTGCCGGTGCTGCTTCCTGCCAGTGGCAATAGACGTCCTGCCGATGGAGGGATTCAACGAATCTGGTAAGTCCCCTGAATCACGACGGGGAAACCCTTCTTGGCGAATGACTCCGGCGGCGGCGGGGCTTTTATCTTCGTGATGCGCTCCGCGTAGCACCGGGTGTAGTTGCTCTGTTCCTTTTCCGCGACGGCGACATTGATGATGTTGCCCGTGGCATCGATGTCGAACACCGTGGTGAACTTCTCCGTTGTTCCTTTCTGTCCCTGGCTGGAGCAATCGCCATGGGCCTTTTCGAACGCCTCGTCTGTTTCCGGCATGAACTCCTGCATCAGATACTCGCGACCAACCGGCGATGAGCGTTCCACCTTGGTGGCGCGGGCAACACGCGCGTCGAAATCGTCACCGGCGTACGCCATTCCGGTGAACAGGAGCAGGGTCAGCATGCATGCGGGCTTGATCATCCGAACCTCGAGGTCAATGGATCCGGCGGAACGCCGGGAATGGAGTCACTCGGAACGTCCAACCGTCTCCGCCGCCTTGGGTGCGAAGCGGCCGGTCCCGGTGTAGTACTCCAGCATGTACCTGGTTCCCTGCCCCTCCCGTCGCGCGGCGGTCGCCACCACGATAGCGAAGTCCTGGCGGAGGCGCCATTTGGCGCCGGGCGTCACCCGCTATCCGGCACTCGCGTCCGGCCCGATCTACCCAAGGCTCGCCATGATGCTCGATGGGCCGGTTATGGATCCCAATCACCGCGCAGCCTGGCAGCACGGCAGCGTGCACGCCATGGACCTGTGGTGGGAACAGGTTCCGCGTCCGCCCAAGACGTGGTGGCTCAACTGGCGGGACGCGTTGGGGTGAGGGGCCATCGGGCAAATCCTGCAAGCAATTCGAGCGATAGAAGTTAATGTCGCGATCGGCAAGCCTGCTATTGCTTCCCTGGACCGGTTCCCGACTGCATCCGGAATGGGAATCTTGCTTGCACTCCAATACGTCCCACCCACGTTCGCCCAGGATATTCAGCGTGGGTGCCTTCAACTGGAAGTCCATCACCACGCTGATCGTTCTTGTCTCCCTGGTTGCCCTGCTGCTCTCCGGGGAGAATGATCGCGGCTTCATCCTCTATGTCTTGTCGATCTGCGGATTGATCTTCTTTGCCTTGTTCTTCCAGATGCATTTCCCGCGGATCACGCTCTCGGGGGATGTCCTGGTCGTGGGCGGCGGTCTCTACAAGGCCAGGGTCGCCCTGTGCCAACTCGAGGTCACGGGCGCTTCCCTATTGGATGGCGACGAACCGTCCGGGCTGGGGTGGCGGCTCAACGGCATCGGCATTCCCGGTTACTGCCAGGGCTGGTTCAGTGGCCCCAGGAAGAAGAAGATCTTCGCCATCGTTACCCGCCGCCGGCAGCGCGTTTATGTGCCCACTTCGGCGGGTTTCGACCTGATGTTGACGCCGGATGATCCACATAGCTTCCTGAGGGCGTTGAAGGCGGAAGCCGACTAGCCATGTGGCCGGGAAGACCGTTCTGACGGCCTGTCGATTTCCGGCCAGGTCGTTCGTCTATCCAGAGAAGGCGGCGCGGCAGCGCCATTCCCATCATCAGGAGACCCGCCATGAGCCCCACCATCACCGCCTTCGAAAGCTCGCCGGATCGCGGCGGGGGCCTGTCACGCGACGTGCGGGTGCGCTGGGCATTGGAGGAAGCCGGGCAACCCTACGATGTGCGGCTGTTGTCCTTCGCCGCGCTCAAGCAACCCGGGCACCTGGCGCTGCAGCCCTTCGGCCAGATTCCCACCTATGAGGAAGGCGACCTGACGCTGTTCGACTCGGGCGCCATCGTGCTCCACATCGCGGAGCGCCACGCCGGCTTGTTTCCCGAAGACCCCAATGGCCGCGCACGCGCGATCACCTGGATGTTCACCGCGGTCAGCACGATGGAGCCGCCCATCGTCGAGCACGGCATGATGAGGATCTTCGAGAGCGGCCAGCCCTGGTTCGAACCGCGCATTGCCATGATCGAGCAGCGGGTCCGGACCCGGCTGGCCCAGCTCTCCGCGCGCATGGGCGACGCCGACTGGCTGGATGGTGCCTTCAGCGCCGGCGACCTGCTGATGATCTCGGTGCTGCAACGGCTGCGCGGTTCGAACCTGGTGGACGAGTATCCGAACCTCGCCGCCTATGTGGCGCGAGGGGAAGCGAGGCCAGCGTATCAGCGGGCGTTCGCGGCGCAGTTGGCGGTGTTCGAGGCTTCGCAGGCGGGATGAAGAACGGTATTGACCAATGGATGATTCAGATATGAGATCGTCGTCTGGAGATGACCCTGGTCCCCATGCCGGATGGACGGCGCAGGTTCCACTTTTCTGACCTGCTAGGTCCCCATGACGAAGAAGGTAAAGCCACTGCCGGTAACCCGGTCAGCATTCATTGGAACCTCCAAGATTTCCTCGAAGAAGACCCTTGCATCCTCTGACTTTGATTCTGGAGGAACATTGAAAATCTCTTCGTCACGCAGGAGGCCCAACGCGAGCATCTCGGCCTCGTCCGGATTGGGAGCCTCCACGAAACGTGTCGTATAGAAACCAATTGGTGACGATTCGCCCAGCATGGCGCCTGGAAAGTTCTCTCCACAGATAGAGCATCTATAAAGCGGCATGGGACGCCTTGCCTTGCGGGTCTGATCCGGGGACAAAATCGTACAACGCGTCGGCGGAAAGCAGAATACGCAAGTGAGCTTACGGCCGGAAAGCGGTTCGCGCTCCCGGCATTGAACCGAATCAGCTCATTGCACGCGGCGGAGTCTCCCCCGAGCGCAAGGTCAGCACCCGCACGCCGGTCCTGGTCACCGCCACGGTGTGCTCGAACTGCGCTGACAACTTGCCGTCGCGGGTGTAGACCGGCCATTCATCCGGATGGGAGCGAATGGCTGCCCGGCCGGCGTTGAGCATGGGCTCGATGGTGAACACCATGCCCTCTTCCAGTTCCAGTCCGGTGCCCGGCGTGCCGTAGTGGAGCACCTGTGGGTCCTCGTGCATTTCGCGGCCGATGCCATGGCCGCAATATTCCTTCACGACGCTGTAGCCATGCGCGCGCGCGTAGTGGGCGATGGCGTGGCCGACGTCGCCCAGGCGCGCGCCCGGACGCACCGCCGCGATGCCCTGCCACATGGCGCGGTAGGCGGTGGCCACCAGCCTTCGCGCCGGATAGGCGACCTCGCCCACCAGGTAGGTGGTGCTGGAATCGGCGATGTAGCCGTTCTTTTCCAGGGTGATATCCAGGTTGACAATCTGGCCGCCGCGCAGCACGTCGTCCTTCGACGGCATGCCATGGCAGACGACGTCGTCGATGGAGGCGTTGAGCACATACGGAAATCCGTACTGTCCCTTGCTGGCGGGCCGCGCTTTCAGTTCGCCGACGATCATGCGCTCGACGAAATCATTGATGTCCAGCGTATTCCGCCCTTCCAGATCCATACGACCCAGCGCGTCGAACACCTTGGCCAGCAGCGATCCGGCTTCCGCCATCAACGCGATTTCGGCGGTGCTCTTGATCACGTGCGGCCCGGGCGCAGGGTTTGCGGTCGCACGCCGGCCGCGCGCAATTCGTTGGCGACGATGTCCTGGAAGCTCAGTTCCGGGTTCATTTCGCAGAGCATGCCGACCTTGATCCAGAAGTTGGCCTGCGCGTTGATGGAGCGGCTTGTCACGGTGCAGGCGCGACGAATCTGGTCGTGGAGGTCGTCGTCGATGTTGACTATACCCATGGGTCTTTCCAGTGGTTGGACTATACGAAGCATATATGTTTCGTATATTGCACTCAAGACCTGCCATTGCCGGTCCGCTGGTGGATATCCGTGTGATTGGAAGCCTTGGGCGATGACGCGGTCGCGACTTACGTCGCTCCTACAGGGCGCGATTGCGTGGTTGAGTCCGCTTCGGTGTGCGGGAAGGCGCAAGGCGGATTAAACCGCGCGTGTGGTTCACGCATCCCATTCGGCAATCCCGGCGAGGAAAAGGCACATGAGTCCAGCGCGCAAGCTCCGCCTGCTTTGCATATTGCTCGGTTCCGCCCTGTGGCTGTCCGCCCTGTTCGCGGCTAGCGCCGCGGAGCCGCCAGAACCGTATGCGGCGATCCAGGCGGACGTCGAGAAGGAAGTCGCGGCCGGCCGGCTCACCGGTATTTCGATGGCGGTGGTCAAGGACGGCCGGATTATCTGGGAGCAGGGCTTCGGCTGGGCCGATCGCGAAGCGCGCCGGCCGGCCACGGCGCACACGGCGTTCTCGGTGGCCTCGACCACCAAGCCGTTCACCACCCAGGCAGTGATGATGCTGGCGACCGAAGGCAAGCTCGATCTGGATCGCCCGGCCAATGACTACCTGGGCGTGGAAAAGATCGTCGACGCGAACGGGCCTTCGCGCGAGGCCACCGTGCGCCGGCTGGCGACGCATTCGTCGGGCTTGCCGACGTTCTTCTCGATGTATCCCGAGGGCGGCGTCGCCAGGCAACCGACCATGCCGGAACTTATCCGCGACTATGGCCACCTGATCGCGCCGGTCGGCGAGCGCTACGAGTATTCCAACGTGGCGATGGGCATCCTGGGCGAGATCGTCGCGCGCCAATCGGAACAGGAATTCGGCGCCTTCCTGCGCGATCGCATCCTCCAGCCGCTGGGCATGAAGGACAGCTTCTTCGACACCGATCTGTCGCGCCGCGCGGAAATGGCCGTGCGCTACAACGACGACGGCAAGCCGCTGCCTTTCTACCTGACCGGCACGCCGGGTTCCGGCGAGCTGTACGCCAGCGCGCACGACCTGGCGCGGTTCGCGATGCTGCACCTGGGCGGCGAGGGGCTGGACGCCTCCGCGAGGATTCTGGGCCAGGCGCAACTGGACGAGCTGCATCGTCCGGCCACTCAGGTCGCGCCGCACTTCCACTACGGGATGGGTTGGGAGATCTACGACGAGCCCGGACGGATCGGCGTGCTGCATCACGGCGGCGGACAGGCGGGCGTCAAGGCGGAGTTCGTGCTGGTGCCGTCGGCCAACGCCGCGGTGATCGTGCTCAGCAACCGGCGCGGCGAGAAGAACTTCATCGACGACGTGCGCGACCGCCTGCTGAAAACGGTGGTGCCCGGCTGGACCCGCCTGCCCCGGCCGGCGAACGCGCCGCTGCTGCCCTTGCAGCCGGTGAAGGACTATCGCGGCACCTGGCGCGGGACGCTGCTGGCGCAGGGCCGGCGCGTGCCGATCGTGATGGTCATTGCGGATGCCGGCAAGGCGACGCTGGCGGTCGGCGACGGCCCGGCCAATCCGATTGCCGATTTCGGCCTGATCGACGGGCTGGTGTCGGGCGAGGTCAAGGGCGATGTCGGCAGCCCGGATACCCGCCGCGAAAGGCTGAAGGATCTGGCATTGGCATTGAAGCTGCGCGGCAACCGGATCGACGGCGAAATCGTTGCCTGGCGCAAGACTTCCGAGAACATGAACATGTTCCCGTTCTGGACGGATCTGGAGCGTGTCGCGGACGAGTGATCGTGCGGGACATTCCCTATTTGCGCAGGATCTTCTCCATCGCCTTGCCCTTCGCCAATTCATCGACCAGCTTGTCCAGGTAGCGGATTTTCCGCATCAGCGGATCCTCGACCTCCTCCACCCGGATGCCACACACCACGCCGGTGATCAGCGAGACGTTGGGATTCAGTTGCGGCGCCTGCGCGAAGAAGGATTCGAGGCTGGCGTCGGATTCGATCTGCTTGCGCAGGCCGGCCTCGCTGTAGCCGGTGAGCCAGCGGATGACCTGGTCGAGCTCCTCTTGCGATCGCCCCTTGGATTCCACTTTCTTGAGGTACAGCGGATACACGCTGGAGAACTTCATCGCGAAGAGCTTTTCTAGGCGCATTGGGATTTCCTCATCAGGGACGCTTACCCTTTCCACGGGTCTTGAGCGCCTTCTCCGCCGCTTCCAGCGTTCGCAGATCTTCCATATCCGCCGCCATCGCTTCCGCGCTGCGCCGCTGGGTGGAAAATTGCTCGTAGCGCTCGTAGGCCAGGGCTTTCATCGAAGCATGGCTGACCGTGCCAGTGCCCTCCAGGACGGGACGATCATTGAAGGCCAGCAGCTTGTCCACGTTCTCGCGCCAGTAGTCGAGGGTAAGCGATTTGCGATCCTTGACCCGAAGTTCCGCCTGTTCAAGGAATATCACCACCAGGCGGTTGAGCGAATCGATCTCGTCGGCGGTTAGATAGTTCTTGGCGACGATGACGTCCGCCTTGCGGACGCGACTACCTTCCCAGGCGTTGAGCCCCATATTGGGCTGGTCGGGGTCGGCACGCGCGATGACCAGCTCGGCGGCCGTCTTGCCGGTCACCGCATACAGCAGTTTGTTCTGGACTTCGGCAAAGAACAGCGACGCCTGCTGCTCGCTGTCGCGGTAATCCACACTGAGGGCGAAGAGATCGCGAACCTTCTGGTAGAAGCGCTTCTCCGACGCACGGATATCACGGATGCGTGCCAGCAGCTCATCAAAATAGTCCCAACCTCTCGGATCCTTGAGGCGGGCGTCGTCCATGACGAAGCCTTTGACCAGATATTCGGAGAGCTGCGTGGTGGCCCACTGGCGAAACTGGGTGCCGCGGGCAGAGCGGACGCGATATCCAACGGCGAGGATCGCTTCGAGATGGTAATGGTCCACCTGGCGGCGAACCTGGCGCTGTCCTTCGTTCTGAACTATCCGGAATTTCCGGATAGTTCGTTCAGGTTCAAGTTCTCCTTCTGAAAAGACGTTTTGCAGGTGCTCACTGATTGTCTTGACGCTTACTTGGTATAGATCAGCGATCTGCACTTGGGCTAGCCAAACTGATCCGCCATCCAGCCGCACCTGGATGCGGGTCTTCGCATCCTCCGTGCGATACAGGATCAGATCCGAAACCGGCTCTTGGGTGTCTTCCGGACTCATGCAATCTCCTTGTGTTTCTCAACTACGCCCATCAGGTTAGCCCTTCCGCCCCTAGACGCCACCCCAACCCCGACCACCGGCTCGCGTGCCTCGCCAGTGCTTCGCGGATCACCGCTTCGCCACCGGCCACGTGCAGTTCGCGGCGGGCGCGGGTAAGGCCGGTGTAAACCAGTTCGCGCGAGAGCACGCGGTTGGTGCGGGCGGGGAGCAGCAGCCAGACGGTGTCGAACTCCGAGCCCTGGGCCTTGTGCACGGTCATGGCGAAAGCGGATTCGTGCGCGGGCAGGGCGGCGGGATGGAAGGCGCGTGGCTGGGCCGGGTCGTCGCCGGGGAACCAGGCGGCGAGCGCGCCCTGTTCGTCCCTCAGGCAGATGCCGATATCGCCATTGAACAGGCGGTGGCGGTAGCTGTTCTCGGTGACGATGAGCAGTTGGCCGTGGAAGTGGCCCTGCCCGGCGGCGCGGGGCAGGCCGGCGCCCTGGCT
The DNA here is from genome assembly GCF_016820515.1 of Pseudoxanthomonas beigongshangi. GTDB lineage: Bacteria > Pseudomonadota > Gammaproteobacteria > Xanthomonadales > Xanthomonadaceae > Pseudoxanthomonas_A > Pseudoxanthomonas_A beigongshangi. The sequence goes on from NZ_JADHDV010000004.1 coordinate 95,386, forward strand.
TTCCAGCAGCAGGCGTTCGATGCGTGCATTGAGCGTGCGCGCGCCCTGCGGGCCTTCGCGCACGGCGGTGAGGATGCGCAGGCGGCTGGAGAGTGCCAGCGCCTGTGCGGGCGTGGTCGCGGTCGCCAACGCTTGCCAGTGGGCGAGCAAGGCGTCCTGCTGGGTTTGCAGCGGGTCGGCGAGGTTTTCGTGGAAGTGGACGTTGGACAGTTCGCCGGCGCGCAGCAGGGCGAGCGTGGTGTCGACATCGCCTGCGCGCACGGCGTCGGCGAGGGGAGCGAGTTGCAGCGACTCGCTCTGGCGCCAGCCACGCTGGAGATGGACGCGGATGCCGGAAAACGTTTCCTGCGTGCCCGGGTGCGGGTCGCTGCCTTCGCCGGGACGATGGGCGATCCCGTCGATGGCGGCGGCGAGGATGGCGGACAGGACGTCGCCCGCCTCCACCGAGGGCAGCTGATCCGGATCGCCCAGCAGCACCAGCCGTGAGCCGTCGGGGATGGCGTCGACCAGCTTGGCCATCAGTGGCAGATCGACCATGGAGGCTTCGTCCACGACCACGACGTCGAACGGCAAGGGATGATCGGCGTCGTGGCGGAAGCGCGGTGAGTCGGGAATCGTGCCGAGCAGGCGATGCAGGGTGGTGCCGGTGGTGGGCAATGCGGAAAGCAGGTCGGCGTCGATGCCGGCGGCGGCCAGTGCCTGGATGGCATGGCGCACGCTTTCGGCCATGCGCTCGGCGGCGCGTCCGGTGGGCGCGGCCAGGGCGATGCGCGGCAGCGGGTGGCCGACATCGCGCGCCTGTGCCGCGAGCAGCACCAGCAGGCGCGCGGTGGTAGTGGTCTTGCCGGTGCCGGGGCCGCCAGTGACGAGCAGGAGGCTGTGATGGAGGGCGAGGGTGGCGGCCAGTGCCTGGTGATCGATGGTCGTGTTGCCCCCATCCGCCCTTCGGGCACCTTCCCCCGCAGGCGGGGGAAGGGATTTGTTGGGTTCAGCACCAAATTGCTCTTCCGCGAATAGAGGAAGTGTCTGATTCTTCTCTACCTTGAGCCCTTCCCCCGCGTGCGGGGAAAGGGTTGGGATGGGGACACCCGGAAACAGCCGAACAAACAACGCATCAAGCGCGGACACTTCTCCCGCATCAACTCGATGCGCCGCGATACGCCGCAGACCCTCCGCCAGTTGGCGTTCGTATTCGCGATAACGACGCAGGTAGAGCAGTCCCCGCTCCAGCACCAGCGGTGCATGCGGATCGGAAACGGCGACCGGATCATCCGGGGTGGCAACCCAGCGCGACGCCGCCAGTTGCGAAGCCCACGTGTCCGCTGCCGGCCAGACGATATCGGCATCCGTCTCCAGCAGTGCCTGCGGCTGCGCGAGCAATAGCCCGGCATGGCCCTTGGACACGGCGAGCGAGGCGAACGCGGTGGCGGCGAGGACGTCGTCGGGAGTGTCGCGATCGAGACGGCGCAGGCTCTGGGCGAGCGCGTGATCGAGGGTGCGCAGGTGGCCGGCTTGCCAGAGGTTGGCGAGGAGGTTGTGGGTGTTCATGCGCGATCACCTGCGCGGTTGCCCCCACCCCGGCCCTCCCCCGCTTGCGGGGGAGGGGGCAGATCGCGGGACGATGGAACGGAGCCGGCGAACAAGGCATCGAGTGCATGGACGAGTTCGGGAGCGAAGCGTTGGGCGTGGACGCCAGGCGAGGGATCCCGGGTGAGATCCATGCCGCGGCAGAACAGGTAGCGCACGCCGCCGAAGTCGCGTACATAGTCATAGGCCTCGCCCAGCCGGAAACGCAGCCAGCGGTGCAGGGCCAGCGTGTAGATCAGCGCCTGCAGGTCGTATTCGCTGTGCGCCATCGCCTGCTGCATCGAGGCGGTGTCATAGCCGGGCAACTGGTTGGACTTGTAGTCCAGCACGTACCAGCGTCCGTCCCGGCAATAGGTCAGATCGATCAGGCCGGTCATCAGGCCTTCCAGCCGCTGGCGCAGGCCGAACGCGTGCCGCTGGCGCAGCACGCCATGCTCGTGCAGCAACGCGAGCAGCGCGGTGACCGGCGTGGAGGTCATGGCGAAATGGAATTCGATTTCCGCGCGGCGCATGTTCGGCGGCAGGTCGGCGAGGCGACCGCCTTCGGGCATCACCGTGCCCAGGGTATGGCCGATCAGCGGCACCAGCACGGCGAGGCCGTCGGCGACATCGGCTTCGGCATAGCCACCCGCGCGCAGGGCGTCGGCGATGATCCGGTCCTGTCCGGCGGGCGCATCGTCGCCGGGTCGCCAGTCGCGCCAGGCAGCGAAGTCGGCGTCTTCCAGCGCGGCGTGCATGACCACGCCGAAGTGGCTGCCGGCGAAACGCGGATCGGCGGTGAAGACGGAAGCGGCGGTTTCGGCGCCGGCTTCGTCGACGTCGGCCACGCGGGTTTCGTCCTCGCCGCCGGGGTCGGCCTGGGTGGCGGCGGCCAGCGGGTCGGCGCCGGATTCGGCGTGGGCGAGCTGGGTGAAGCTGTAGACCCACCAGTCGGCGGCGATACGGCGGCGGGCGATGCGCGCGGGCGCCACGCCGGCGTCGTGTTCGGCAGGCAGGCGTGGCGGCGGCGGTTCGGCCGGGCCTTCGACGATGCGGACATCGGCGTGCCCGCGCAGCGATTCGGCGCCGGCCAGCAGCGGCGCGAGGCGACTCCTGGCGAAGTCGGTGATGTCGCCCGCCGCGATCCACAGCGCATGCTCGGCGCGGGTGAGGCCGACATAGAGCAGGCGTGCGTCCTCGGCCTGGCCATCGCCGGAAGCCGCGTCGCCGGCGGCCTTCCACGCCGGATCCTCCTTGTCGATGCGCCAGCGCAACACGCGGCGGCCGCCTTCGTGCAGCACGCGGTAGCGGCCACTGTCCGGACGGCGCGTGCCGATGCCGGTGAAGGGCAGGTACACCAGCGGGTACTCCAGGCCCTTGCTCTTGTGCAGGGTGACGATCTGCACGCGGAGCGCGTCCGATTCCAGTCGCAGCAGCTGGGTCTCGTCGTCGGGATCGGCGTTGGCGATGCGCGCCTGCAACCAGTCGAGCAGGCCGTGCAGGCCGAGCGTGTGCGCGGCGGCTTCCTGCAACTGTTCGCCCAACTGCAGGTAGTTGGTCATGCGGCGCTCGCCGTCGATCAGGCCAAGCAGGCGTTCGGCCTGTTCGGCGCACAGGTCGGACACCAGCGCGAACGGACCGCTGCGCTGCCAGCGCTCGCGCCAGTGCAGCAGACGGGCCTGGTGGTGCCGCTGCGCGTCACCTTCGGTTTCCAGCGCGGCAATCGCGTGGGCGTCCTCGCCCAGCAGCACGGTGGACAACGCGGTGCGCAGGCGGCCGCTGTCGGCCGGTTGCAGCAGCGCCAGCAGCAGGGTGCGCAGTTCATCGGCTTCGGTGGTCTCGAACAGGCTCTGCTTGCCGGCGGCGACGGCGGGCACGCCGGCGCGGGCGAGCGCCTGCTGCATGCGGGTGGCGTCGCGGTGGTTGCGCACCAGCACGGCGATGTCGCCGGGACGCACCGGACGGCCGTCGAGCAGCGCGCGGCCTTCGCGCGCGTCGTTCAATACGCGATGGATCTCGGCCACGCAGGCGGCGGTGGCGGCGTCGCGCGAGCCGTCGGCGCCGAGCGGCTGGCCATCCGCCTGGCGCAGCAGGCGCAGGGTCAACGCGGGCGCCGGTTCGCCATCGCGCAGATAGTCGGCGTCACCGCGCTTGCCGCCGGCATGCACGGGTTCGAACTGGATGCCGGGATGGAGAAAGGCGTCCTGCCCCGCCTCCCGCGCGCCGTCGTACAGCGCCTGGACGGCGCGCAGCACGCCGGGGCGCGAGCGGAAGTTGTGATCCAGCCGCGGCGCCTCGTCGGCTTCACCGCGCGCGAGCAGGTAGGTGGCCACGTCGCCGCCGCGGAAACCGTAGATGGCCTGCTTGGGATCGCCAATCAGGAATAGCGCCGGCACGTCGCCGATCGCGCGCACCTCGTCCGAGTCGCCGAACACCCGCGCGAAGATGCGCCATTGGCGCTCGTCGGTGTCCTGGAATTCATCCACCAGCGCGACCCGGTACTGCGCGCGCAACCGCGCCACCAGCGCTTGCCGGTGCGGACCTTCCAGCGCTTCGGCGACGCCTTCGATCAGATCATCGTAGGTTCGCACGCGACGCAGCCGCCTGAGCGCGTCCAGGCGCTGGCGCGCCTCGGCGCGCAGGCGGTGCAGCAGGGCCGTGCGTTGCAGCAGCTGCACCCGCTGCCAGGCCGCATCGGCCTCGCACCAATCGCGCAAGGCGTCGAACAACGGCGACGCCGGCGCGCCGGCACCCTGCCCTTCCTTGCAGAAGCCGGCCAACGCGTCCGGCAACAGCTTCTGCACGTGGGTTTTGTCGGTGCGTGGCCAGTCGCCCAGCCGCGTGCCCGCCTGGAGTTCCTCGAACGCCTTGTCGAAGCTCGGCCGCTTCGCGCGCCGGCCATCGAACACCTTGTTGTCGAACGCAGCCGCAATCGCCGCGCGTGCGTCGGCCTGATGGTTGGTGATGGCCTGGATCAGATTCGCGGCGCGGGCCGCGCGCACGGCCTGTGTTTCAGCCTGCGCCCGCGGATCGGCATCGGGCGGTACCTGCGGATACAGCGGCAACGGTCCGCACAGCGCCGGCAGATCCCCGGCGAGCGCATCCGGTCCGTTCCACAGGCCCACCAGCGCGTCGGCGTCGGCCGGATCGGCCGCGTGCGCGCGCCACAGATCGGCGGCGACCTCGGCGTACAGATCGCGTGCGTTGCCGAGCAGTTCGAACGCATCGAAGCCCTGCCCGGTTTCCAGCGCGTGTTCGCGCAGCACGCGCGCGCAGAAACCGTGGATGGTGAAGATCGCGGCCAGATCGGTTTCCTCCGCCGCGATGCGCAGGCGGCGGGACAACTGGTCGGGAGTTTCCTCGCCGCGTTCGAGCTGGCGCTGGAGAATGCCGCGGGTCAGCGCGGCCTCGTGGCTGTCGTCGTTGCCGGCGAGCGTGCCGACGAGGCCGGCGGCCAGCGACAGGCGTTCGCGGATGCGCTTGCGCAGTTCCTGGGTGGCGGCCTCGGTGTAGGTCACCGCCAGCACCTGGCCCATGCGCAGGCGCTGTTCGACGATCAGGCGGGTGAACAGGGTGGCGAGCGTGTAGGTCTTGCCGGTGCCGGCGCTGGCTTCGATCAGCTGCACGCCATCGAGCGCGCGGGTCAGGTAGGCATCGGCCGCGGGCATGGTCGCGCTCATGCGGCGTCTCCTTCGCCGACGTCGCGATCGCGCGCATGGCCGCGCCGCACGAGGTCGTAGATCACCAGGCTGGTGTCTTCCAGCTGGCGATAGTCGGCTTCGTTGGCGAACGGGTCCCGACCGCGCAGTGCGAGCCGGATCGCCTCGCCCTCCCCTTCGGCCCAGCCGCCGTTGCCGTCGCCGTGCCAGCGCTTCCAGGCAACGCCGCGACGCTTCTCCGGATCGGCGTTCCAGATGTCCCAGCCGGTATAGGGCGCGAACCACAGCGGTTCGCGCAGGCCCCGGGCGTGCAGGGAAAGCAGTTGCCGCAGCGCATCGCGCGCCTGTGCCTCGTCCGGCGCGTCGATCACGTACGGGCCCGGACCATCGCCGCCGTCATGGAACTGCACCAGCGGCAGTCGCGCGCCGGCCGCGTTGGCGAGCAGCCAATCCAGGCCCCAGCGCAGCGCGGCGTTGCCGTTGATCGGGTCCGCGCGCATCCGCACCAGGCCGCGCGGATGCACGTCGGCGACGCGACCGTGCAGCTGCACATCGTCAATGCGGATCTCATAGCGCGCGGAGGTGACGACGTCGTTCGCCAGCCAGTCGCGGCGCGCCTGCGCGAACGGGCGGATTTCCGCGAGCAGGGTTTCGAACTGGCGTTCGCCCAGCGCGCCGGAAGGCAGCAGCGCGCGGGCACGCAGGCGGGCGCGCAGGCCGGGCTCCTCGCCGGCGTCGAGCGCCTCGATCACCGCCTGTTGCAGGGCGGCGCGCTCCAGCCCGCGGCCGGGCAGCACCAGCGGTTCGACATCCTCGGCCTGTTCGATCGGCTCCGGCAGCCGCAGACCCAGCCGCTGGGCGAGGAACTGGCCGTGCGGATCGGCGAAGAAACGACGCAGCGTGTCCAGCGACAATTCGGTGGCGGGCGTGTCCAGTGCCGGCAGCGGGCCGGCCAGCCACGGCGACAACGCGGCGCGCGCGCCACCCAGACGATCCGCGGCCGGACGCCATTGCGCGCGATAACTGAAGCGGCGTGGTTCGTCGCCACCGAAGGCCGCCGGCGCGAACGGCTGCAAGGGATGCTGCACGACCAGCGCTTTCCGCGCGGCCGGGTCGGCGTGGTACGCCGCCGCCGCGTCCAGCAGTTCGCTGACCAGCACCGAAGGCTCGCGGGCGCTGCCGTCGCGCGGATCCGCGCCCTGGTAGCTGAGGTAGAACACATCCTGCGCGGCCGCGAACAGTTGCAGGAACAGGTAGCGATCGTCCTCGCGGGTGGAGCGGTCGCCATGCCGGCGGCGCTCGGTGCCCAGTTCGGCGGTGAGGCGGTTGAGGCCGGCGGCCGGATCCCGGTGCGGGAACTCGCCGTCGTTCATGCCGAGCAGGCAGGTCACCCGGAATGGCAACAGCCGCATCGGCACCATCCGGCCCACGCTGATGCCGCCGGTGAGCAGCGGCGCGCGGGTGTCGGCTTCCGAGAGCAGTTCGGTGAAGTGCGCGCGCACCACTTCCGCCGGCACCTCGGCGTCGTGGCCGGCGGCCTCGGCGTCGCGGGCGAAGCGATCAATCAGCGTGCGCAGGCGATCCAGCGCGCGTTGCGCGCGCGGCGCAGCCGGGCGCTCCGGCAGCAGCGCGTCGAGCAGGCGCAACAGGCGTTCGCGCCACTGCGCGGGCGCCAGCGCCTGGCCCAGGTCGCGGCGCTGGCGGGCCAGTTCGCGCAGCAGGCGGATCAGGGTGTCGAGCGCATCGAGCGCGCCGCCTTCCAGCTCCGTCCACGGCGCGACCCCGGCGATCTCGTCCGCGGCGCCGCTGGCGTGGCCCAGCAACAGCCGATCCAGCGCGAACTGCCAGGTGTAGGCGTCGTCGGCGGGCGCAGCGGACGCGGCGCGGTGCGCGGCGTCCAGGCCCCAGCGCGCGCCGGCCGCGCGCAGCCAGCCATGCAGGCGCTCGATGGCGTCGGTGTCCAGCTCGGCGGCCTCGGCCACCGGCGCGCTGGCCAGAAGATCGAGGATCTCGTCCAGGCCGAAGCGCGAGATCGGCAGCGCCAGCAGCCGCAGGAAGACCTCGGCCAGCGGTTCGCTGGCCAGCGGACTGGTGTCGGCCAGCGCCCACGGCAGCGCGTCGGCGTGGCCTTCACCGCCGAATACCGCGTCAAGGTAGGGCACGTAGGGATCGATGTCCGGCGCCAGCACCGCGATCTCGCGCGGCTGCAGCGGCGGATCGAATCGTTTGTCGTCCAGCAGCGCGCGCAGTTGGTCATGCAGTACCTGCACTTCCCGCAGGCGGGTGTGGCAGGCGTGGATCTGCAGGCCGGGATCCTGGCGATCCACCTGCCCGCGCGGCGGACCGGATGGCGCGGGACGACGATGGAACAGATCCCGCTGCATGCGGTGCAGCAGGCTGTCGGACAGACCGCCCTCGGCCAGGGTGGGCGCGGGGTCCTGTTCGGGATCGGCATAGGCGGCGATTTCGCCGGCCGGATGCACGACTTCGTAACTGCCGAGCACGGCCATGAAATCGCGACCGGCCGCGCCCCAGGCCTGCAACAGCGGGTTCTCGCCGGCTTGCCCGGCAAAGGGATCGGCCACGCCCGCGCGCAGGCGTTCGCCCAGTGTCTGCAGATCGCCCCAATACGCCTGGGTGGGCGTGGGCAGATAGAAATGCAGGGTGCCGGCGCGCGCCTGGGTGGCGACCACGCGCAGCACGTCGGGCGAAATATTGAGGGTGGCGAAGGCGAACAGGCGCCCCGGCAAGCCGGCCGGCAGCGCCGAGTCGGGGCCGGCGAAGCGATCGAGATATTGCTGGATGCGGCGCGCGCGATGTTCGCGCCCGGCGGCGATGTGCCGCCACAGCAGCGCCTGCGGATCTTCCGGATCGGCGCCGGCTTCCCAGCGCAGCAGCCAGTCGCGACGCCAGGCCTGGTACTTCTCGAACACCCCGGCCAGCTCGCCGGCCAGCGCCCATGGCTTCACCGGGTCGCGACCGGCCAGATAGGCGCGCAGCGCCGCCAGCGCGGGCCGCGCCAGCAGCGCCGGATCGGTCAGCGCCGCGTACAGGCGCCAGCGCAGGCCGGCCGCGTCCAGATCCTCGCCTTCGCCGGGCACGTTGGCGGCCAGCGCGCGGGCGACGAATTCGCCAGGGGTCAGGAATTCCAGGTTCGCCGCCACCCCGTGTTCGGCCGCCAGCGTGGCCTGCAGCCAGCGCCGCATCGCCACCTGCGGAATCAGCACCAGCTCCGGCGCCAGCAACGGCTGTCCGGGCACGGGCCGGCGCAGCTCGGCCGCCAACAGGCCCGCCAGCACGTCCAGGGAATTGGAGTGGTAGAGGCGGAAGTCGGGCATCGCGGCGTCGGGCATCCGGCTATCTTGCCGCAGCGGACCCGTGGCGCCGAGCCGGATCCGATCCGGCGGCCCGCGGGGCCCGCGGGGCCCGCGCGATGGGATTGTCTTTCCCGCCGGAAACCGGCTCCGTCGGTCCAGGTTTCCGGCACAATACCTGTACCGGTCAGTTCGGTTTTGTTCAGCCGCCAGCCGCGAAGCTTCCTCGTTGCTTTTCCGTTAAGCGCCCGCCCCCGCCATGACATCCGCCGACACACCCGCCGTGCGCCTGTCCGATGTCCGCCTCGATCGCGGCGGACGCGCCATCCTGCGCGACATCGCGCTGACGGTGCCGCGCGGCAGCATCACCGCCGTGCTCGGTCCCAGCGGCAGCGGCAAGTCCACCCTGCTGGCGGCGCTGACCGGCGAACTGCCGCCGGCCGCGGGCCAGGTGGAAGTGTTCGGCCAGGCCGTGCCGCGCCGCAGCCACGCGCTGCTGGAGATGCGCAAGGGTATCGGTGTGCTGTTGCAGGGCAATGGCCTGCTCACCGATCTGACCGTGGCCGAGAACGTGGCGCTGCCGCTGCGCACCCACACCCGGCTGGCCGCGCCGCTGATCCGGCGCCTGGTCGAGTTCAAGTTGAACGCGGTCGGCCTGCGCGCCGCCGCCGATCTGTATCCGCGCGAACTGTCCGGCGGCATGGCCCGCCGGGTCGCGCTGGCGCGCGCCCTGGCGCTGGATCCGCCGCTGATGATCTACGACGAGCCGCTGACCGGACTGGATCCCATCGCCAGCGGCGTGATCATGAGCCTGATCCAGCGCCTCAACGACACCCTGGGGCTGACCAGCATCATCGTCACCCACCACGTCCACGAAACCCTGCCGATCGCCGACCAGGCGCTGGTGATCGCCAACGGCGGCCTGGTGTTCACCGGTACGCCGGCCGAACTGGAGAACACCGGCGACCCGCTGGTGCGCCAGTTCCTGCGCGGCGAACCGGATGGCCCGATCGCATTCGATGCGGTCAAGCGCGTGGGGGAAGCCGCTTGAAGCCGGGAAGCGGGAAGCGGGAAGCGGGAATCGAAGCCGTGCACGGCCGCCTTGCCGCACTCATAAATAGCCCCCTCCCCCGCGACGCGGGGGAGGGTTGGGGTGGGGGCAGGGATGAAGACGTATTCGTCCAGGTTCCTGCATTTGCCCCCATCCGCCCTTCGGGCACCTTCCCCCGCCAGCGGGGGAAGGGACTGCGGCCTAAGGGAGGGATCCACTGATGCCGTTCATTGCCGCCACCCGTTCGCTTGGCCGTGCGGGGCTGTTCTCGCTGTCGGTGTTCCGGGCCTCGGCGCCGACCCGTGATTTCTTCGCCGAGCTGACCCGCGAGATCTACAAGATCGGCGGGCGCTCGTTGCCGATCATCGCGGTCGGCGGCGCGTTCGTGGGGCTGGTGCTGACCCTGCAGGGCTATCGCACCCTGACCACGTTCGGCGCCTCCGACGCGCTGTCGACGCTGCTGGGCCTGTCGCTGTACCGCGAACTGGGTCCGGTGCTGACCGCGCTGCTGTTCATCGGCCGCGCCGGCAGTTCGATTGCCGCCGAGCTGGGCCTGATGCGCGCCACCGATCAGATCAAGGCGCTCGAGCTGATGGCCATCGATCCGGTCGCCAAGGCGGTCGCGCCGCGCTTCTGGGCGGCGGTGCTGACGGTACCACTGCTGACCGGTTTCTTCTGCAGCCTGGCGATCAGCGCCAGCTACTTCGAAGCCGTGCACGTGCTGGGCCTGGACAACGGCACGTTCTGGTCCGCGTTGCAGAACAGCGTGGATTTCTGGGACGACTTCGGCGTGGCGCTGCTGAAGTCGGCGGTGTTCGGCGGCACCAGCGCGCTGGTCGCGGCCTACGTGGGCTACCACGCCGAACCGACCATCGAGGGCACCTCGGTGGCGACCACCCGCGCGGTGGTGAACGCCTCACTGCTGGTGCTGATGTTCAATTTCGTCCTTTCCGCCCTGCTTTTCCGGAGTTGATGCCATGGCCGTCCGTGGACCCCGTCTCGAATTCGCCGTCGGCGCCTTCCTGCTGCTGGCCCTGGCCTCGCTGCTGGTGCTGGCGATCGCCTCCACCAACAAGCGCTTCGGCATCGGTGGCGGCAGCTACGAGCTGAAGGCGCGCTTCACCAACCTGGGCCAGCTGCGCAAGCAGGCGCCGGTCAAGATCGGCGGCGTGGTGGTCGGCCAGGTGGCCGACATTCAGCTGGATCCGGTCAAGTTCGAGTCCATCGTCACCCTGTCGCTGGATACCAAGTTCAAGGATCTGCCCGCCGATACCTCCGCCGGCATCTTCACCAGCGGCCTGCTGGGTGAGAACTACGTCGGCCTGTCGCCCGGCGGCGATCCGGAAGTACTGAAGCCCGGCGAGGAAATCGCCTTCACCCAACCGGCCGTGGATCTGTTGCAGCTGGCCGGCAAATACATGTTCAGCGGCGGCGGCAGCGCCGGCAGCAGCCCCCCCGGCGAAGAAGCCGCTCCGCCCGCACAACCGACGGAAGAACAAACCCAGCCATGAAAACGATCATGAAACGTTCCCTCCTGCCGTTCGCCTTGGCCACCGCGCTGCTTGCAGGCGTGCCGGTGCTCGCCAGCGCGCAGACCGCCACCGCCCAGGCCGCGCCGAGTTCGGCCAGCCAGGTGGTGCTGACCAACAGCTCGCGCATCATCGGCACGCTGGAAAAGCGCCGTGCCGAGTTCAAGGCCAACCCGGCCACCCTGCGCCAGTACGTGTCCGGCGAGTTCAACAACCTGTTCGACCGCGAGTACGCGGCCCGGCTGGTGCTGGGCATCCACGGACGCGGCGCCAGCGACGCCGACGTCAAGACTTTCGCCGACGCGCTCGGCGACAGCCTGATGACCCGTTACGGTTCGGCGCTGCTCGACTTCAATACCCAGCTGAAGGTGCGGGTGAAGTCCGAGTCCGCCCTGCCCGGCGGACGCGGCGTGAAGGTCGCCAGCGAGATGCTGCGCCCGGACGGCGAGCCGATTCCGGTGGATTACCTGCTGCGCCAGGCGGGCGGCAAGTGGAAGGTGTTCGACGTGATGGTGGAGGGCGTCTCGTTCGTGCAGACGTTCAAGACCCAGTTCGACACCCCGCTGCGGCAAAAATCGATCAGCCAGGTCGCCGCCGACCTCCGTGCCGGCAAGTTGCAGACCAATGCCAGCGCCAGCGGCAAGAAGTGACGCCGGCGTCGCCCGCGAGGGCGACGCGCTGGTATTCCGCGGTGCGCTGGATCGCGCCGCGGCGGTCGCGCTGTGGCCGCAACTGGCCAAGGCCACCGGCGTGCAACGCATCGTCCTGACCAATGTCACTACCGTGGATAGCGCCGGCTTGGCATTGTTGGCCGAACTGGCCGCGCAGGTACGCGCGTCCGGCGGCGTGCTGGCCATCGAAGGCCAGCCTGCCGGCTTCACCGAACTGTGTGCCGCGTACCGCCTGACGCCGGGACTGGAGTTCCCGGCCTGACCCTCTCCCCCCGAGATTCCAAGGAAACGGGATGAACACCTTCCGACTCTGCACCGTGCTCCTGTTCGCCGCGCTGGCCACGGCCTGCGCGTCGGCGCCGAAGACGGCCTCCGCTCCGGATCCCGCCGCCGGCGCCACCGTGATCGACGGTAGCGCACCGGTGGCCGCCGCCGAAGCCGCACCTTCGTCCTCGACCGAAATCGCACCGGATCCCGGCGCCACGGTTCCGCCGGTGGAAGTGCCGGCCACTGCCGCGACCACCGATGCCGATGCGCCGGCCACCAGTGCCGAAGACGACTTCGCCGCCATCTACGGCGGTGCGGTGGCAGACCCCACCCTGCCCGCCGCGGTGTCATCGCCGGCGGTGTACGACCCGTGGGAGAAGTTCAACCGCAAGGTGCACCGCTTCAACAACGCGGTGGATCGCGCGGTCGCGCGCCCGCTGGCCCGCGCCTATTCCAACGTGGTGCCGCGGCCGATGCGACTGGGCGTGAGCAATTTCTTCGACAACCTGACCCAGCCGCTGGCCGCCATCAACCACCTGTTGCAGGGCCGCCCCAAGTACGCCGGCCAGGCGCTGGGCCGGTTCCTGTTGAACTCCACGCTGGGCATCGGCGGCATTTTCGATCCGGCTTCCGACGCGAAGCTGCCCCGTCGCAGCGAGGATTTCGGCCAGACCCTGGGCGTCTGGGGCTGGAAGAAGTCGCGCTACGTGGAACTGCCGTTCTTCGGCCCGCGCACCGTGCGCGACGTGTTCGGCCTGGCTGGCGACATTCCGCTCAGTCCGGTGCGCTACATCGAGGACGACAAGACCCGCATCTTCCTGCAGGGCCTGAACCTGGTGGACACCCGCGCCCAGCTGCTGTCGCTGGACAGCCTGCGCGAAGGCGCGGTCGACGACTACACCCTGGTCCGCGATTCGTGGATGCAGCGCCGCGCCTATCAGATCGAGGGCACCCGCTCGCAGGATCAGGACCAGTCTCTGCCGGACTACCTCAACGACGAGGATCCGGATCCGACCGTTCCGGCCAACGCCATGCCGATGCCGGAGATCACTCCGGGCGGCTGAGGCTCTCCGCGACCGACGTTGGTCGCGAAGCGGATCTCCCGCAAAGAAAACCGGCGCAATGCGCCGGTTTTTTGTTTTTCCAACCGGTTCCGGATGGCTTCCTGTGGGAGCGGCGTCAGTCGCGAGTTTTGGGGTTCCGAACGTTGGAACAATCGCGACTGACGTCGCTCCCACAGGGATGGGCCCAGGGGTCGAGGCTATTCCGCCTCGTCGGCGCCGAGCAGCTTCTGGCTGTCCTCGCCGGGCAGGGCTTCGACGTTGCGCAGCTGGCGCTCGATGGCGCGGGTGCGCACGCCGGCGGCCTTGATGCTGTTCTGCACGGTATCGAGCTGGCTGTGGGCCTTCTCCAGCACGGTGGCGAACTTGCCGAACTCGGTCTTCACCGCGCCCAGCAGGTGACGGACCTCGCTGGAGCGCTGTTCGATGGCCAGGGTGCGGAAACCCATCTGCAGGCTGTTGAGCAGCGCGGCGAGCGTGGTCGGGCCGGCCACCACGATGCGGTGTTCGCGCTGCAGGGTATCGACCAGGCCGGGCCGGCGGATCGCTTCCGCATAGAGGCCCTCGGTGGCCAGGAACATCACCGCGAAGTCGGTGGTGTGCGGCGGCACCACGTACTTTTCGTTGATTGACTTGGCCTGCACCTTGATCGCGCGTTCGAGCTGCGCGCCCGCGCCGCGCATCGCTTCGGTGTCGCCGCGTTCCTGCGCGTCCAGCAGGCGCTCGAAATCCTCGCGCGGGAACTTGGCGTCGATCGGCAGCCACACCGGCGCCTGATCCTCGCCACGCCCGGGCAGACGGATGGCGAAGTCGACCGCTTCGCTGCTGTCCGGACGAACCCGCACGCCGCGCGCGAACTGCTCGCCGGTCAGCACCTGTTCGAGCAGGTTTTCCAGCTGCACTTCGCCCCAGCCGCCGCGATCCTTGACGTTGTTCAGCACACGCTTGAGGTCACCCACGCCGGTGGCCAACTGCTGCATTTCGCCCAGCCCACGCTGCACCTGCTCCAGCCGCTCGGACACCAGCTTGAACGAGGCGCCCAGCCGCGCTTCCAGGGTGGTCTGCAGTTTTTCATCCACCGTCTGCCGCATCTGCTCCAGCTTGGCGGTGTTGTCGGCCTGCAGTTCCTTCAGTCGCGCTTCCAGGGTGGTGCGCATCTCGCCGATGCGCAGTTCGTTGCGCTGGGTCAGTTCGGCCAGCCGCTGGCCCAGGGTGTCGGCGAAACGCTGCTGCGATTCGGCCGCTTCCAGCCGGCCTTTACGGGCATCCTCGTTCAGTGCCTCGCGCAGGACGTCCAATCGCTGGTCGGTGCGGGTGCTCAGATCGGCCAGGCTGCGACCGAAGCCCTCGATGCGGATTTCCTGCTGGCGCGACAACCCTTCCAGCTGCTCGCGCAGCTCGCCGCGCCCGTCGCGCTGTTCGTCGCGCAGCGCGCGCTCCAGTACGCCGCCCAGACGGTCCTCGGGTCGGCGCAGCAGCAACACGACCAACAACACGACGGCCGCGGCGGCGAGGATCAGGAGCAGGACGAGCAGGGTCTGGGTATCCATGGCGGACAGTGTAGCCGGGCGCGTCTCAGTCCTTGATACCAACGTCGCGGCAAACCGCCGGTGCACGCGCATGACAGGCCGGATTTTCGGGCGCAGAATCCGAGTTCCCCTGATTGAAACGAATCGCCATGCAGTGGATGGGCATCCAGGATCTCGGCACCTTCGTGGCGGCCGTGATCGTCTTCCTCGCCATTCCCGGTCCGGGCACGTTTTCGCTGCTGACGGCCACCGGCAAGGGCGGCCTGCGCGCCGGTTACGCGACCCTGGCCGGACTGGCGCTGGGCGATCAGATCCTGATGTGGCTGGCGGTGATCGGCGTGGCCGCGCTGCTGAAGGCCAATCCGGTGCTGTTCGGGCTGGTGAAGTACGCCGGCGCCGCCTATCTGATCTGGATTGGCGTGCAACTGCTGTGGCAGCGCGGCGAAGGCGCCGGTGGTCCGGTGCGGATGGAAGCCGGGCGCTATTTCCGCCAGGGCATCCTGGTCACCCTGCTGAATCCGAAGGCCATCATCTTCTACATGGCGTTCTTCCCGCTGTTCATCGATCCGGCCCACCACCAGGGCCTGGCGACCTTCGCCACGATGGCGGCGCTGATCGCGGTGATCACGCTGCTGTACTGCTCGCTGCTGATCCTGGCCGGCCACGCGATGAGCCAGCGGGTGCGCCAGCAGCCACGCCTGCGACGCTGGCTGCAATCGTTGGCGGGCGTTTTCCTGGTCGGCTTTGGCGTGCGGCTGGGCACTGGTTGAGGAGACTCCCATGGACCTGCGGATCAAGCGTGCCTACGAACCCGCCGCGCGGACGGACGGCAAGCGGATCCTGGTCGACCGGCTTTGGCCGCGCGGGGTGTCGAAGGAAAAGCTGGACGCGGAGTGGATGAAGGCGGTGGCGCCCAGCGCCGAATTGCGTACCTGGTACGGGCATGAGCCATCGCGCTGGGATGGGTTCCGGGAGCGTTACTTCGCCGAACTGGACGCCCAGCCCGAAGCATTGGCACCGCTGCGCGAGGCTTTGAAGCACGGCCGGGTGACCCTGGTCTACGGCGCGCGCGACCCCGAGCACAACCAGGCCGTGGCGCTGGCGGAGTATCTGAAGAAGCATCGCGGGCGGTAGGGTTCGGCGCCCCGGGGCAGAAGCAAATCCCCCTCGGTCCCCCTTTTTCAAAGGGGAGGAAAAGCTGGTTTCCGGCGCGGGGCTTCCCTGCATGCCCCTTTGACCAGCCATGCGGCTGTTGAAAGGCGCTTGAAAAAGGGGGCGGGCGGCCGCGTCAGCGGGTGACGGGGCTTGACCCGCATTCGGCGGTTGAGAAGCGCTTGCTTTTCGCGCCAGCATCCAGCGCTCTTCGGCAACCGTAAACCCGGACACCGGTGGTGCGCTGCCGATTGCCAGCAGGGCGACCGGCCTTTAGCCTGCACGCGCCTCGACTCATATTGCCGTCGAGCCTCACCCGGCCTGCCGGGTCCCTTCCGTATTCAAGGACACTCCATGCAGACCTGGCTCCGGCGCAAGTCCATCGATCGCGTCACCGTGCACGAGGAGGGCCGCCGGCTGGTGCCCACGCTGAGCTGGCCCCATCTGGTGGCGCTGGGCATCGGCGCGATCGTCGGGACCGGCATCTACACCCTGATCGGGGTGGGCGCGAACCTGGCCGGTCCCGCCGTGCTGCTGTCGTTCGTGGTCGCCGGCGTGGTCTGCGCCTGCGCGGCGCTGGCCTATGCCGAGATGGCGACGCTGATGCCCGCGGCCGGCAGTGCCTATACCTACAGCTACACCGTGCTGGGCGAATCCATCGCCTGGGTGGTCGGCTGGAGCCTGATCCTGGAGTACTCGCTGGTGGTCAGCACGGTCGCGGTGGGCTGGTCGGGTTACGCGGTCGGCTTCCTGAAAGGCATGGGCGTTGATTTGCCGACCATGCTGACCGTCGGTCCGCACGCAGGCGGCCTGATCAACCTGCCGGCGGTGCTGATCACCTTCGTGGTGGCCGGCCTGCTGATTGCCGGCACCCGCGAGAGCGCCACCCTCAACGCCATCCTGGTGGTGGTCAAGGTGATCGCGCTGGCGGTGTTCGTCGCCATCGCGCTGCCGCAGTTCGATGCGGCCCACCTGGAACCCTTCATGCCCTACGGCTTCGTCAAGTCGATGGGTGCGGACGGCGTCGAGCGCGGGGTGATGGCCGCGGCGGCGATCATCTTCTTCGCCTTCTACGGCTTCGATGCGATCTCCACCGCCGCGGAAGAAACCAAGAATCCCGGTCGGGATCTTTCGATCGGCATCGTCGGCTCGATGATTGGCTGCACCCTGATCTACATCGTGGTCGCCGCCGCCGCGGTCGGCGCGATGAGCTACACCGTGTTCGGCCAGAGCCCGGAACCGCTGGCGCTGATCCTGCGCGAACTGGGCCAGGGCACCGCCGCCAAGGTCATCGCCGGCGCCGCCGTGGTCGCCCTGCCGACTGTGCTGCTGGCGTTCCTGTACGGCCAGAGCCGCATCTTCTTCGTGATGTCGCGTGACGGCCTGCTGCCGCGCGGGCTGTCCAAGGTCAACCCCCGCACCGGCACGCCGGTGGCGATCACCGTGTTCACCGCGATCCTGGTGGCCGCGCTGGCCGGCGTGGCGCGCCTGGACGAAATCGCTGCGCTGGCCAACGCCGGCACGCTGGCGGCGTTCATCGCGGTGGCGGTATGCCTGCTGGTGCTGCGCAAACGCGATCCCAACCGTCCGCGCGTGTTCCGCACGCCGGCCGCCTGGCTGGTCGGCCCGCTGGCGATCGGCGGCTGCCTGTATCTGTTCTGGAGCCTGCCGCGCACCACCCAGCTGTGGTTCCTGGCCTGGAACGCCATCGGCGTGGTGGTCTACCTGCTGTACAGCCGTCGCAGCAGCCTGCTGGCCAAGGGCAGCGACGCGTAAGCCTCGCCGCCGGCAACACGCCGGGAAGAAGCGGGCTCCGGCCCGCTTTTTTTCATGCGCGATGGCGACTGTACGCAGGCGAACGGAATGCCACCGATACCGGCCTGCTTCATTCCGCGGGGCGCGGGCGGGTAAGATGCCGCGCAGACAAACACCGCCTGGTACCCGACGTTGATCATCCATCCCAAAGTCCGCGGCTTCATCTGCACCACCACCCATCCGCTCGGTTGCGAGCTCAACGTCCGTGACCAGATCGCCGCCACGCGCGCGCAGGGCGTGCGCACGGACGGTCCGAAGAAGGTATTGGTGATTGGTGCGTCCAGTGGCTACGGGCTGGCGGCGCGCATCTCGGCGGCGTTCGGTTTCGGCGCGGACACCCTGGGCGTGTTCTTCGAGAAGCCGGGCAGCGAGAAGAAGGCCGGCACCGCCGGCTGGTACAACGCCGCCGCGTTCGACAAGTTCGCCAAGGAAGCCGGGCTCTACAGCCGTTCCATCAATGGCGACGCGTTCTCCGACGAAGCCCGCGCCCAGGTCATCGAGCTGATCAAGAACGAAATGGGTGGCCAGGTGGACCTAGTGATCTACTCGCTGGCCTCGCCGGTGCGCAGGCTGCCCTCGACCGGCGAGCTGAAGCGCTCGGCGCTCAAGCCGATCGGCGCGGCCTACACCTCCACCGCCATCGACACCAACAAGGACGCCATCATCCAGGCGACCATCGAGCCGGCGACCGAGCAGGAGATCGAGGACACGATCACCGTGATGGGCGGCCAGGACTGGGAACTGTGGATCGACGCGCTGGCCAAGGCCGGCGTGCTGGCCGACGGCGCGCGCACGGTCGCCTTCAGCTATATCGGCACCGACATCACCTGGCCGATCTACTGGCATGGCGCGCTGGGCCGGGCCAAGGTCGATCTGGACCAGACCGCGCACCGCCTGGACAAGCGCCTGGAAGCGACCGGCGGCGGTGCCAATGTCGCTGTGCTGAAGTCGGTGGTGACCCAGGCCAGCTCGGCGATTCCGGTGATGCCGCTGTACATCAGCATCGTGTTCAAGGTGATGAAGGAACTGGGCCTGCACGAAGGCACCATCGAGCAGCTCGACCGCCTGTTCCGCGATCGCATGTACCGCGCGGACGGCCAGCCGGCGCAGACCGACGACGAGAACCGCCTGCGGCTGGACGACTGGGAACTGCGTCCGGAAGTGCAGGCCAAGGCCAAGGCGCTGTGGCCGCAGATCACCAGCGAGAACCTGTTCGCGCTGACCGACTACGCCAACTACAAGCACGAATTCCTGAAGCTGTTCGGCTTCGAGCGCGATGACGTGGACTATGACGCCGACGTGGATCCGGACGTGAAGTTCGACTGCATCGAATTGTCGCCGGAAGGCTGAGGGATCAGGGAGCTTTCTTGCTTCTGCCTCCCCCTTCGGAGAAGGGGGAATGAGGGGGACTCACTGTTTGCGCGAAGAGCAAATCCCCCGTCGCCTCCGGCGCCCGCCCCCTTTTTCAAAGGGGGCTAAGTGAAAGCCTTATCGTCAGGAACCCTCTTCTTCTTCCCCCTTTGCAAAAGGGGGATTGAGGGGGATTTGCTTTCGCGCCAAGAGCAGGCGCTTCCCAACAGCCGAATGGCTGGTCAAGGGGGCTAAGAGAAACTCTATCGTCCGGAGCCCGCTTTGACCTCCCCCTTTGAAAAAGGGGGAATGAGGGGGATTTGCTTTTGCAAGGTCTCCCGCCGACCGCTCAGTCCACCACCCGGCAGAACACCGCTTTCAGGTAGCGCGATTCCTGCACGTGCGCCATGAAGGGATGGTCGGCGCCGGCGCCGGACACCTTGAGGATCTGGATGGTGCGGCCGGAGAAGTAGGCCGCGCGGCGCAGCATGTCGAGGAACTGTTCCTCGCTGACCAGGCCGGTGCAGGAAAAGGTCGCGAACAGGCCGCCCGGCTTGACCACGCCCAGTGCCAGCTTGTTCATGTCCAGGTATTTCTTCAGCGCCGCGATGACCTGTTCGCGATCGCGGGTCATCTTGGCCGGATCCAGGATCACCACGTCGTACTGATCGCCCCGGTTCGCCGCATCGCGCAGGTACGGGAAGATGTCGGCCTGCACGAACTTCGGCCGCACGTCGTTCAAGCGCGCGTTGCCCTTGGCGATCTCGATCACATCCTGGTCGATGTCCACGCCGACCACTTCGCTGGCGCCGCGCGCGGCCGCGTAGACGGCGAAACCGCCGGTGTTGCAGCACAGGTCCAGCACCCGCTTGCCGCCGCACTGGTGCGACAGCCATTCGCGGTTCTCGCGCTGGTCGGCGAAGAAGCCGGTCTTGTGCGCCCCTGCCGGATCGGCGCGGAACTTCACCCCGTACTCGCTGATGACGGCCGGCGGCACCGGATCGCTGCCGCGGAAATCGAAGCTCTCCTGTTTCTGGATGTGCTCCTCGGCGAAGCTGTAGAAGCGCGCGCCGGGGAACTGTTCCTGCAGGGCCTCGTAGATCCACTCGCGGTGGCGGAACATGCCGGCGCTGAAGAACTCGACCACCAGCAGGTCGCCGTAACGATCCACCACCAGGCCCGACAGACCGTCGCCCTCGGCGTGGACCACCCGCCAGGCGTCGGTGGTCGCGTCCAGCTTGAGCACGTCACGCCGCAGCGACACCGCCTCGGCGATCTTGCGCGAGAACCAGCCGGCGTCGATCGGAACCTCCGGATGGGTCTCCAGGATACGCACGGCGATGCGCGAATGGCCGTTGTAGAAGCCCCGGCCGATCCACTCGCCGTCCACCCCGACCACGTCGACGATGCTGCCCGGCTTGGGCTTCTGGACGGGCTTCTCCACCAGTTTCTGGAAAATCCACGGGTGGCTGGAGCGCCAGGCGTTCTTGAGGCGTACGACGGGGAGCGGGCTGTTCATGAACGCCATTTTACATTTCCCGTTGACCGGCCCGGCCCCTTGCCCTGAAAATCGCCGCCAGAAGGGGAGTAGCTCCCAACGTGCCGGCCGTCATTTCGAGCGTTCACGCTCCGGTCCCACGGCAGCCAGAGACCTGGCTGTGAGCGAGACCTTCGCCGCAACGGCGAAGATCTGCCCCGGAGTCCCCCCGATCCCGTGCATGCCTGTCGCCCTGCGGCCTGGACTTGACTCTTTCCGACGGGACTTTCGATGCAAACGATAGGCAATCCATGGTTGTGGGCCGGCTTCGCCGGCGTGGTGGTGATCGCGCTGCTGGTCGATCTGGTGCTGATGCGCCACGGCGGCGCGCACCGGGTGACCTTCAAGGAGGCGCTGTACTGGAGCCTGGGCTGGATCGGCCTGGCGCTGCTGTTCAACGCCGGCCTGTGGTGGTACGTCAATGAAACCGCCGGCGTGGCGATGGCGAACAAGGTCGGCCTGGAATTCCTCACCGGTTACCTGGTGGAGAAATCGCTGGCTGTCGACAACATCTTCGTGTTCCTGATGCTGATGAGCTACTTCGCGGTACCGGAGGAGCAGCGCCAGCGCGTGCTGGTGATCGGCATCCTCGGCGCGATCGTCCTGCGCAGCATCCTGATCTTCGCCGGCGCCGCGCTGTTGGCCCATTTCCACTGGCTGCTGTACGTGTTCGGCGCGTTCCTGCTGCTGACCGGCGTGAAGATGTGGTTCGCCGCCGGCAAGGAGCCGGATCTGGAGCGCAACCCAGTGCTGCGCTGGATGCGCGGGCACCTGCCGCTTTCGCCCGAGTACCACGGCGAGGCACTGAGCGTCGTCCGCGACGGCAAGCGCTGGTACACCCCGCTGTTCGTGGTGCTGGTGCTGATTGGCGTCACCGACGTGATCTTCGCGGTGGACAGCATCCCGGCGATCTTCGCGATCACCGCCGATCCGTTCATCGTGCTGACCTCCAACGTGTTCGCGGTGCTGGGCCTGCGCGCGATGTTCTTCCTGCTGGCCGGCATGGCCGATCGCTTCCACCTGTTGCCCTACGGCCTGGCGGTGGTGCTGGCCTTCATCGGCACCAAGATGCTGCTGATCGACGTGTTCAAGATCCCGGTGCTGTGGTCGCTGGCTGGCGTGGCCGCGATCCTGGGCGTGACCATCGCCCTCAGCCTGGCGCGTCCGGCCAAGCCGGGCACGCACGCCTGACCGGCCGCCGGGACGGCCATCCCGTCCACGGGATGGTCT
This sequence comes from Pseudoxanthomonas beigongshangi, assembly GCF_016820515.1. Lineage (GTDB taxonomy): Bacteria > Pseudomonadota > Gammaproteobacteria > Xanthomonadales > Xanthomonadaceae > Pseudoxanthomonas_A > Pseudoxanthomonas_A beigongshangi. The sequence goes on from NZ_JADHDV010000004.1 coordinate 117,117, forward strand.
GTCCCCGGCCGCCGGCCCTTGCAAACGCGGGGGCCGGGCGCCATGCAGATTTCCATGGACCTGCATCATCCCGATCATCCGGCCTTCGATCCGGACACCCAGCGCCGGCATGACCGCCGGCGCCTGCTGTGGGCGCTGAACCTCAGCCTGGCCTTCGTGCTGCTGCTGGCGGTGGTGTTCTCGGCGCAGTCCAGCTTCGACTGGGCCCGGTTCGCCATCGCGCCGCTGCAGGTGCAAGGCCTCATCGGCATCCTGACCGCGCCGCTGCTGCACGGTTCGGTCGAGCACATCGCCGCCAACGCCACCGCCCTGCTGATGCTCGGCACCCTCGCCGGCGCGGTATACCCGCGCGCGACCGCCTGCGCCGTGCCACTGGTGTGGCTGGGCGCGGGATTGGGGCCGTGGCTGCTGGGCGATCCGGGTTCGCATCACCTCGGCGCCAGCGGCCTGACCCATGGCCTGATGTTCATGATCTTCATGCTCGGCCTGCTGCGCCGGGACCGCGCCGCGATCGCGGCCGGCATGATCGCGTTCCTGTTCTACGGCGGCATGGTGCTGAGCATTTTGCCGCAGGAACCCGGCGTGTCCTGGCAGGCGCACATGGGCGGCGCCGTCGGCGGCTTCATCGCCGCGATCCTGTTCCGCCGCCTGGACCCGCCACTGCCGCGCAAGCGCTACAGCTGGGAGGACGAGGAAGAATCGATCGCGCCAATCGACGACGAACTGGAACCCCCGGCGCCGCGCGAGGTGCCGGTGCTGTGGGTGCGCCCGCAGGACGACGGCGTGCGCGGGGTGGTCCTGCGCTTTCCGCCGCGCGAGCCGCCGGGGCAGTAAATCGTTTGCCTGTTGGGGCGATTCCACTGCGATCCGTTTTGTTGTTCGAGCGGGTCGGGAATCGCGACTGACGTCGCTCCCACATGATGGGATTCTCGGCATTGTTCCTTGTGGGAGCGACGTGAGTCGCGAGCTTTTGACTCCTCGGACGAGACGGGATTGTCGCGACTTACGTCGCTCCTACAAGGATGGATTCGTGGCACCGCTTTCTGTAGGAGCGACGTAAGTCGCGACAGCCTTTCGATGGAATGGCGAAACGCCGTCCATATCCAGGCCGCAGTCCAACCCCATGTCCTGCCGTCATCCGAACGGACATCCGGGGGCGCATGACAGTCATCGCATGACCTTCCCTTGCGAAGTAACGACGCCGCCCGGACATTCATCGCCATCGCGATTCGAGTCGCTTCCTCAATATGAAAGTAATCGTATAGTGACGGCCCCGCTTGGAGTCGCGATGAAATGAGCAGATTGATTCGGTCAGGGTGGTTGGCGCTGGCTTTCGCTTTCTCGGTCGGCGCCGTCGAAACACAGGCCGCGCAGGCGAAGGACGATTCGGGATATCGAGTGATCGGCTACGTCTCCGACGGCGAGAAGCTTCCGCCGATCAGCGCGCGCAAGCTGGACGTCATCAACTTCGCCTTTGCCCACGTCAATCCGCAACATGAAGTGTTCCTGCCCCGCGAAACCGCGGCGCGCTCGCTGGCGGGACTGACCGCGCTGCGCAAGGACAATCCGGATCTGAAGATCGTGCTGTCGGTCGGCGGCTGGGGCGCGGGAAATTTCTCCGAAGCGGCCGCCACCGAAGCGGCGCGTGCGCGCTTCGCCGACACCGCGGTCGAACTGGTGCGCCGGCATGATCTCGATGGCGTGGACATCGACTGGGAATACCCCGGCCATCCCGGGCCGGGCATCAGCTACAGCGCCGACGACAAGGCCAACTTCCCGCTGATGCTGGAGGCTGTACGCACGAAACTCGACGCGCTCGGCAAGACCCAGGGAGATCGGTATTACCTGCTGACCATCGCGGCGGCCGACGGTGACGCGGCGCGCGGCCTGGACATCCCGCGCATCTCGGCGATCCTGGACTGGATCAACCTGATGACCTACGACTTCTACGGCAGCCTCAAGCGCACCACCGGCCACCACGCCGGCCTGCGTCCGTCGCGCACGGCCGAGCCGGGCAGCCGCAACACGGTGCAGGCGGTGGAGGAGTTCCTCGCTGGCGGCACGCCGCCACGCAAGCTGCACGTCGGCCTGGCATTCTACGGCCGCACCTTCGACGAGGTGACCGACGGCAACAATGGCCTGGACCAACCGTTTGCCAGCGGCGGCGGCTTCATTTCCTGGCGGGAGATCGCCCGTTCACGGCTGAACAAGGAAGGCTACGTCCGCCATTGGGACGAGCAGGCACAGGCGGCGTGGCTGTGGAATCCGACGCTGCGCAAGATGATCAGCTACGAGGATCCGCAGGCGCTGAAAGCCAAGGTGGCCTACGTGCGCGAGAAGGGCCTGGGCGGCGTGATGTACTGGGAGCAGAGCAACGACCCGGACGAGCAGCTGCTGGATGTGACCCGCGAAGCCCTGTTCACCGACACGCCCGCGAAACGCTGAACCGCGGAAATGCCTTCTTGTGGGAGCGACGTGAGTCGCGACGGTGGTTTCCGGAGCCGATGCGCTGGAAAGGCGTCGCGACTTACGTCGCTCCCACAGGGAAGGGTTGTGAGAATCGGATGCAATGCAACACCCGAATCGCCCTTGTAGGAGCGACGTGAGTCGCGACAGCGGTTTCCGAAGCCGATGCGCTGGAAGGCGTCGCGACTCACGTCGCTCCTACAAAAAGCGATGGCATCCCGCTCCGCCGGTTGGACGGCGGAGCGGGCGTTTCCTCAGAACTTCATCGTGAACTCGGCGCCGACGGTGCGCGGTTCGTTGATGAATCCGGTCAGGTTGTTGAAGTCGATCGCGCCGACGATGCGGGTCTGGTCGGTGATGTTGCGGCCGAACAGTGCCACTTCGTAGTCACCGTAGTTCCAGCCGTAGCCGATGCGCAGGCCGCCTTCCAGCGAGGACTTGCCGGTGAATTCCACCGACTCGTACAGGAAGAAGTTGACTTCGCTGCGATAGGCCCAGTCGGTGTAGAAGTACAGCTCGGCGCCGTCGCCCATCGGTACGCTGTAGCGCGCGGTCAGGTTGTGCACCCACTTCGGCGCCTGCGGCAGCGGATTGCCGTTGATGCGGGCGAAGCCATTGACGATCGGATCGGTGACCGTGCAACCGCCGCCGCACGGGGCGACGCCAAGATCCGCATCCTTGATCTCGGTGTCGTTGTAGCTGCTGCCGAAGGTCACCAGCAGGTTGTCCAGCACGTAGGCTTCCAGATCCAGCTCGAAGCCTTGGCCGATGGTCTTGTCGGCATTGAGCAGGTTGGCCTGGTTGGTACCACCGCCGACCGCGATCAGCTGCTGGCCGTCGACGTTGTAGCGGAACACGTTGAAGCCCACGCGCGCGCGCTTGTCCCACAGGTCCGCCTTGACGCCGGCCTCGTAGGAAATCACTTCCTCCGAGTCGGCCTTGGTCACGGTGCCGAAGGCCACGCGGCCCTGGATCGACGGCGCACGGAAGCCCTTGGCGACGCGGGCGTAGAAGTTCACGTTGTCGTTGAACGCATAGACCGCGCTGCCATCCCAGCTGACATCGTCCACGTCGGTGTGCTCGCGGAACGGACCGCCGATCGGCGAACCGCCGGGTACCGCCTGCAGCACGCTGGCGCTGAAGTCCTTCTTGTCCTGGGTGTAGCGCACGCCGCCGCGCAGCTTCAGCTTGTCGGTGGCCTGGTACTCACCGGAGGCGAACACCGCCCACGCCTTGTTTTCCTGCTCCTGGATCGCGTGGCCGCTCTGCGGATTGCCCGAGGCCAGCGAGTCGTAGTTGAAGCTGTCGATGCGGATGTCTTCCTTGAACCAGAACAGGCCGGCCTGCCAGTTGAACTTGCCGGCGTAGTCCGATTCCAGGCGGAACTCCTGGGTGAGCTGCTTGTGGTGCGGCAGGCCGTCGGCCGATTCGGACGGGAAGCGCGCGCCGATCAGCGGCTGGCCGGCGTCGATGCCGTCGGCCGGGTTGAAGTCGAAGGTGTACACGTAGCCGCCGTCGATGTCGCCGCGGTTGAGCGATTCGGCGGTCTCGTAACCGGTGATCGAATACAGGTTGTAATCGCCCAGATCCCAGCGCAGGCGGGCGCTGCCGCCCCAGGTGTCGAGCTCGGAGAAGTTCACGCCATCCGTGTACATCTTCTCCTTGTCGAAACCCGGCACGAAGTCATTCGTGCCCGGCTTGATGATGTTGGCGCGGAACAGGCGGGCGGTGCCGTTGAGGTGGCGCTTGTGCAGGTTGAACAGGCCTTCGAACGCGTCGCCCTCGTACAGGAACTGCACGCGCGCGGCGGATTCGTCGTAGCCCTCGGCACCGCGATCCGGGCCGGCCGGGTTCTGGTTCGTCACCCAGTCTTCCTTGCGCTGGTACAGCGCCGACACGCGCGCGGACCAGCGCTCGCTCAGCGGACCGCCGATGGCGCCCTCGAAATTCCACATGTTGTCGCTGCCGTAGGACAGCTGGGCATAGCCGTCCAGCTCGCGGGTCGGCTTGGCCGATTCGAACTTGACCACGCCGGCCGGGGTGTTGCGGCCGAACAGCGTGCCCTGCGGACCGCGCAGCACCTCGATGCGCTCCAGGTCGAAGATCGGGAAGCCCTTCAGCAGCGGGCTTTCCTGGACCACTTCGTCGTACACCAGCGAGACCGGCTGCGAGGCGTTGAGATCGAAGTCGGTGTTGCCCAGGCCGCGGATGTAGAAGCGCGGGAACGCGCGGCCGTAGGAGGATTCGATGTTGAGGCTGGGCACGCGCGCGGACAGGAAGCGGATGTCGTTGCCGCCGGAACCAAGCACGTCCAGCTTCTCGCTGCTGACGCTGGAGATGGAGACCGGGACGTCCTGGATGTTCTCGACCTTGCGCTGCGCGGTCACCTGCACGGTGTCCAGCGTGGACGCTTCGGTCTTGGGAGCGGTGGTGGCTGCTTCCTGGGCGAGCACACTGCCGAACGGCAGCAGCGCGGCGATGGCGAAGGCAAGGCGGTGCGGCCGCACGGCGGTGGAGCGGAGTCGGGACATGGCGATGGCTTTCCGGTGGGTGGTCGGGAGCGGCGGGCGCCGCCTAGCATGCGAATGTTGCATTACAGCAACAGGCGGGGCAATGGCCGGAAGTCCTGTTCATGCCGAAGGTAACGGCAATCCCGCCGCCCCGCGATGGCGGTCGCGTTCCGACCGTACCGGGCAGGACTTCCGGGTATGTCGCAGGCGGGGTCGCGCGGCTAGACTCGCGGCTCTTTCCACCCCCGGACACCCCTCATGAGCCAGTGGTATTTCCATAGCCCCAATGATCAGCAGCGGGTCGGTCCGCTGGACGACGAAGCCGCCCGCCGCCACGCCCAGCTCAACCCCGGCGCGCTGGCCTGGCGCGAGGGCATGCGCGAGTGGAAGGCGGTGCGCGAGGTGCCGGAACTGGGCGGCGGCGCCAGCACCCCGCCGCATGTGCCGCCGCTGCCGGGTTCCGGCGGACGCCGCGGTGCCGACGAGATCGATTTCCGCATCGTCGGCCACGACATGCAGTTCGTCGAGGTCGAGCTGGATCCGGGCGAGAGCGCGATCGCCGAAGCCGGTGCGCTGATGTTCAAGGACGGCACGGTGCAGATGGATACCGTGTTCGGCAACGGCTCGCACAGCGGCCAGGGCGGCGGCTTCATGGACAAGCTGCTGTCGGCCGGCAAGCGCGTGCTGACCGGCGAGAGCCTGTTCACCACGGTGTTCACCCATACCGGCACGGGCAAGGCCAAGGTCGCGTTCGCCGCGCCCTACCCCGGCACGGTGCTGGCGATGAAGCTGGACGAGCACGGCGGTCGCCTGATCTGCCAGAAGGACAGCTTCCTGGCCGGCGCGCGCGGCGTCAGCGTGGGCATCCACTTCCAGCGCAAGATCCTCACCGGCCTGTTCGGCGGCGAGGGCTTCATCATGCAGAAGCTGGAAGGCGACGGTTGGGTGTTCGTGCATGCCGGCGGCACCGTGGTCGAGCGCGAGCTGCAGGCCGGCGAGCGCATCGACGTCGACACCGGCTGCGTGGTCGCCTACCACGCCAGCGTGCACATGGACGTGCGTCCGGTCAGCGGTATCAAGAGCATGTTCTTCGGCGGCGAAGGTGTGTTCCTGGCCACCCTGACCGGTCCGGGCAAGGTCTGGATGCAGTCGCTGCCGTTCTCGCGCCTGGCCGGCCGCATGCTGCAGGCCGCGCCGCAGGCCGGCGGACAGGCGCGCGGCGAAGGCTCGGTGCTGGGCGGGCTGGGCCGGATCCTGGACGGCGACAACAGCTTCTGAGCAGGCACCGGCGGCGGGAGCGCAGCCACTCCCGTCGCCCCGAAGCCGGCTGGCTGCCAGGACAGCCTCGGGCAACCGGAGCCGCCGGTTGGAAGCCATTGAACCGCCGCGCGGTATCCTGCGCCGTCGATTTCCACTCCACCTGCACATTCATGAATCCGCTCCGCCCTCGCCTTTCCTGGCTGCTGCCACTGGTGCTGCTGGCCGCCTGCGGCGGCAATACCCGGCCATCGCCGCCGCCCGCCGCGGTGACGCCGGTCGCGCCGGTACCGCCACCGCCGCCGGTGAAGATCGGCATCGCCCTGGGCGGCGGCGCGGCCAAGGGTTTCGCCCACATCGGCGTGATCAAGATGCTCGAGGCCAATGGCATCCAGCCGGTGGTGGTTTCCGGCACCAGCGCCGGCAGCGTGGTCGGCGCGCTGTACGCCAGCGGCATGGATCCGTTCCAGATGCAGAAGCAGGCCTTCGCGCTGGATGAAACGAAAATCCGCGACGTGCGGCTGTTCTCCGGCGGGCTGGTGCAGGGCCAGGCCTTGCAGGACTACGTCAACGACCTACTGGGCAAGCGTCCCATCGAGAAGCTGAAAAAGCCGTTCGCCGCCGTCGCCACGCAACTGGAAACCGGACAGCGCACCGTGTTCGTGCGCGGCAATGTGGGCCAGGCGGTGCGCGCCTCCAGCAGCATCCCCGGCGTGTTCGAGCCGGTGGTGATCGGCAAGTCGACCTACGTCGACGGCGGCGTGGTCAGTCCGGTGCCGGTGGATGCCGCGCGCCAACTGGGCGCGGACTTCGTGATCGCCGTGGACATCTCCACCAAGGCGCCTGGCACGCGGCCGGGCAGCATGCTCGGCATCGTCAACCAGTCGATCACGATCATGGGCCAGAAACTCGGCGAGCAGGAGTTGGCGCGCGCGGACATCGTCATCCGGCCACGGGTCAACGAGATTGGTCCTGCGGATTTCGAGCAGAAGAACAACGCGATCCTGGAAGGCGAGCGCGCGGCGATGGCGGTGATGCCGCAGATCCGCGAAAAGCTGCAACGCGTGCAGCGCGAGCGCCTGGCCGCGCACACGGCGAAGACCGCGCCGGTCGTTCCGCCCAAGCCCGCGGACTGCGACGACGAGGGATTCCGCCTCGGCAAGCTGTGGGGCGGCAAGAAGAAATGCGAGTAGAGCGGAGCTTGCTCCGCTGAGCGTTTCCGGACCGGCGCCAATGCCGGGCAAGCTCGGCATCTACATGATGCCGCGTACCCGCCGCTAAGCCACCGCGCGTGCCAGGTTTTCCCTTGCGCGGGTTTCCAGCCGGTCGTGGAAATATGGCGTCGTGTACAGCCGTGGCCGCTCCAGGAATCCCTGCAGGATGGCGCGCCGCTTGCGCCGGAACAGCCAGCCGGGCACGAAGGCGTATTCCCGCCGGATCTGCGCTTCGTATTCGGCGAAGCGCGCCGTGTCCGCACCGAGGATGCCCAGATCGATATCCACCAGCAGCTGCGCGTCGGCATCGGCGGGAACCGCATCGTGCCGGGTGGCCATGATCAGCGCATGCACGCGATCGGCGACCGCGCGTTCCACCTCCGCGTCCAGCAGCGCCTCACGCGCCCAGTCCGCGCTGCGAGCCTCGTTGTCGGATCGCTTCACGTCGTAGATGGCGTCGTGGAACCACAAGGCCAGCGCGATCTCATCGGGATGTGGCGCCAGCGCGCGCGCCTGGTCGAAGGCCGCCAGGCATTCGCCGAGGTGTTGCAGCGTGTGGTAGTGGCGATGCGGTTCCTGGTAGCAGGCCAGCAGCCGCTCGCACCACGCCAGGCCATCACCGATCGCGCCGACGCCGCGCCATGCGCGCTGCCAGGACGATTGCAGATGCTGTTTCATCGTGCGAAGTCTACGCCTCTTGCCCACGCGTGATCCGCCCGCATCTCTGCCATCGAATCCCCCGCCGGAGTTCCCGCCGCATGTCCGTTTCCTCCCCTGCCGACCTGGCCGCCATCAACCACAAGATCGTCGCCGCGGGCGAAGTCCTGCCCGCGGTCACCCTGAAGGACGGCAGCCGCGTGCAGACCGGTACCGTGGCCACGCTGCTGCACAACATCACCCTGTACAACGCGGGCGAACGCGGCCGGGTGGAAACCGAACTGGCCGCCGCCATCCCGACCCTGTTCAAGGTCGGCCTGTTCGATCTGTTCCCGCCGGCCGAATGGATCGCCGGCGACAATCCCGGTCGGCGCCACGTGGGCGAACTGGCATTGGCGCACCGGGACGGCGCGCGCGTGGAAAGCGGCGACGCTTGACCGCGCTGGAGACGCCATCCGTCTAGAGCAGGCGGATCCATTGCCGCAGCACGGCTTCGAACGCGGCCTGGCGACGGCGCAGATCCGCCATGTCGGCGAAGACCACCCGCGCGCGATCCGGTCCCAGCCATTCCAGCAAGCCGTCGGGATCATCAATCGCGGGTTTTCGCTCCGGCGCCCGCGTCTTCGCGCCCAGATGCAGGATCACGCCCATGCCCTGTTTCGCACGCAGGTGGGTGGTGGCGAAGTATTCGTCCAGGCGCCAGCTCGGCGCATTCCATTTGACGCCTTCGGCGATACGCGCGTCCACGCCGGTGATGATCCGGCGCAGCGCTTCCAATTCCGCCTTGCAGGGATGATCCAGCGCGGCCATGTAGGCATCGACGGCGTCCGTGGTGTCGGTGGTCTTGCGGTGCATGGCGGCGACGCTCCTGTCACCCGGGATCGGGCCCGCGGATTATTCCGGTTCCACCCGGCCCAGGTCATGCTGCGCCCGCGCTTCGGCCAGTGCGGCGTGGTGGCGCTCCGCCCAACGGTCCAGCCCGACCAGCGTGCGGTCCAGCGAACGCCCCAGGTCGGTCAGGCGATATTCCACGCTCGGCGGCACCGTGCCATGGTCGATGCGTTCGATCAGGCCGCTGCGCTCCAGTTCGCGCAGGTTCTGGGTCAGTACCTTCTGCGACACGCCGTCGATGCGCCGAAGCAACGCGTTGTTGCGCACCGCGCCGCGCGCCAGTTCGGTGAGGATCGGCAGTGCCCACTTGCCCGCGAGCAGGGTCATCACCGCCTGCGACGGGCAGGCGCCGCTTGCGGTTTCCGGCTGTTCCGGCAGGGCTGGCTGAGCGCTGTCCACAGGCACCTCGAAGTGCGTACTTGTACGGTAGCCAGTGTGTGGTCAGGCTGGGCGCCCTTCAAGTGAACCGGAGTCCGCGATGGCGTGGTGGCTGCTGATCCTTGCCGGCCTGATGGAAATCGTCATGGCCGGCGCGCTCAAATCCGCGCAGGGATGGACGCGTCCCCTGCCCGGCGTCATCGGCATCGTCGCGGCGCTGGTCAGCATCTTCCTGCTGACCCACGCCATCCGCGATCTGCCCACCGGCACCGCCTACGCGGTGTGGACCGGGATCGGCGCGATCGGCGTCGCCGCGCTGGGCATCTTCGCCTACGGCGACAGCCCGTCGCCGGCGCGGCTGGGCTGCATGGCGCTGATCCTGCTCGGCATCATCGGCCTGCGCTGGCTGGAAGCGTAGGACGCGCGCCTACGCTTCGTAGTCGTCCAGGTACACCGGCGGCAGCGCTTCGGCCTCATGCAGCCATTCGCGCACGGTGGGCCGGGACAACAGGCGTTCGCTCCAGTCGATGGCATGCGGCCAGGCGCTGGCGTCGACATCGTGCGCGAACAATCGCCACAGCACCGGCACGAACGCCAGATCCGCCAGTGACAGCGCGCCACACAGATAGGGCCCGCCGCTGTGCATCAGCGCCTGCTGGCAGGCGGCCAGGATGCGCCCGGCCTCGGCCTGTTCCTGCGTGGTCATGCGCCGCCGTTGCGGATAGAAAGCGCTTTCGAACGACAGCCGGCCACATAGTCCGGACAACCCAGGCGAGCAACGCTCGCGCCCGTGCGCGAGCGAGGATGTCGGCGGGCAGCAGTGGCGAAGCACCCAGTTCACTGGCGTATTCCATGATCGCGAGCGAGTCGTAGATGACGGTCTCGCCGTCCACCAGCACCGGCACGGCGGCCGGCGGCGAGAACACCGCGATGCGGGCGAGGTTCTCGAACCGCTGCGGCTTGCGGATGTCGACGATGCGTTCCTCGAACGCGATGTCCTGTTCGCGCAGCGCCAGCCACGCGCGGAACGCCCAGCTGGAGGCGTTGCGGGTGCCACTGTAGAGGATGCGGCTCATGCGCCGAGGTCGCCGTAGGGTCCGGCCACGACCACGACATAGCCATCCGGATCACGCAGCCAGATCTCGCGATGCTGCGCGTTCGGATTGACCTTCGGTCCTTCCAGCACCTCCGCACCGGCCTGTTCCACGCGCCGGATCGCGGCATCGAAGTCTTCGGCCAGGAACCACAGCAGCACACCATTGCCGGGCGCGATATCCGGCTGGCCCAGATGCGGGTGCGCATGCGCTTCCCAGCGGTGCAGTTGCAGGATCATCTCGCCGTCGGCCATCAGCTGTTCGTACTCGTCGCCGCCGTGACCGCTGTCCAGGCCAAGCGCGGCCTGGTACCAGCGCCGGCTGGTCGCAACATCCCGCACCGCGATCAGTGGCTGCGGTTTCATGCCGTCGCCTGTGCCAGACCATGGCCGCCGACGGGCGCGGTCTCGAAATGTTCGCCGAAGCCGGCGATCAGCGGCTTGGCGCGGGCGATCACCTGTTGCACCGCCGGCAACGACAGGGAGGCCTTGTGGCTGGCGGCGCTGTCCCAGACCTCGGTGATCCAGATGCCATCGGCGTCGGCCGGGTCGCGCGCGACGATGTAGCTCAGGCAACCGGGCATGGCGCCGACTTCCTCCAGCATCAAGGCGATCAGCGCTTCGCGCTGGCCGCCCACCGCTTTCATCTTGCCAATCAATCCATACATCGGGGGTTCTCCATGGATATGGGCCGGCAGTCGTGCGGATACGAGCATCAGTGCCGCGCCGGTCCCGGCCAACAGATCGCGGCGTTTCATTTCACGGCTCCGAAGGCTTTCGATCGGAGGGATGGTTCACGCCATCCTCGACCGGCACTTCGCCCAGTGCGAACGGGTTGACGCCATCCAGGCAACCGACGTTGTAGCCGTATTCGTTGGGATCGGAGCGGCGCTGGTGGTGCGTGTAGATGCCGCAACGCGAACAGAAGTAGTGCCGCGCGACCTTCGTGTTGAACTGGTACAGGGTCAACACGTCCCCGCCCTGCACCACCCGCAGGCCGGACAGTGGCACCGAAGCGACGATGGCACCCTTGCGTCGGCACAGCGAGCAGTCGCAGCGGCGCGGTTTGACGATGCCGTCTGGCAGATCCAGCTCCAGCACCACCGCGCCGCAATGGCAGCGCGCGCGATGCGTGGCCTGGATGGGTACACGGCCGACTTCCCGGATCATGCCGTGCCTGCCTCTCGTTCCGACGCGCCGCGCCGCGGGGACGCCAGTTTATTACGATCGTGATGAGCGACGTGGTGGCGCATCAGGTATGGGTCAACATCAACCGATAGCCATCCGGATCGGCCAGCGGGAACTCGCCCCGCGGGCAATAGAACGGATGGCTCATCGGACCGACCGGCCACCCCTCGGCGCCCAGTCGCGCATGCACCACCGCGATATCGTCAAAGTACAGATAGAACAGGATTCCCTGCTTGCCCGCATCGACCGACTCACTGGCCTTCGTCAGCATCAGCTGCCCTGCCCCGCCCTCCAGCCAGGCCCACACCGGCGCGCCATCGTCGTCGGCACCGCCCGGTGCATGAGTGTTGCGTAGCTCGAAACCCAGCCGCGAATAGAACGCCAATGAACGCGCCATATCGGCGACCTGGAGCATCGCGACCAGGTTGCGGGGCGGAACCGGAGGTGGAGCGCTCATCTCGGACTCCCTGCCGCGCATGCGGCGTCAACGCTTGAAGTCGGTCGGACGCTCGAGCTGGTAGATGGCGTCCTGGATATCGTCCAGCTTCGCCACAAGCGCGGCCTGCGCGTCGTACAGGCCGCGATTGTAGTAATAGGCGCCGACCTCCCGGGAGAAGAAATCGAGCAGGAATTCGGCGTCGAACCGGCCGATGGCCTGTTTCAGCTCTTCACTGAAGTACAGCTGGATCCGATTGACGATCAACGCCTTTTCTTCCGTGGAAAACTGGATTTCGCTCATGGTGTCCGCATCACTCTTCGAGGCGCGCGACCCGCGCCGGCAACGGAAAGGAGATCGCCTGCGGCATGCGTCAGGGCTGCACCGGCAGGATCGACTCACACCACCATCATCACGCAACCGATCTCACCCAATGCGATCGGCATGCCCGCGCGGTTCCCGCGTCATGCCTTTGCATCGGCTTCCGGCGGCTCCAGTCCCCGGAACATCACGTACGCATCCACCCAGCCCAACCGCTCGTGGCGGAACGCGCCGGGCAGTGTCCCGACGATGTCGAAACCGAGCCGGCGATAGAGTTCCACCGCGCCCCCGTTGGTACTGACCACGTAGTTGAACTGGATGCCGCGGAACCCGGCGGCGCGTGCACGGGCCAGGCTGTGCTCGACCAGTCGCCTGCCCACGCCCCGGCCCTGCATGGCGGGCGCGACCGCGTAGGTGGCGCTGGCGACATGCGCACCCCGCCCGGCGTGGTTGGCCCCCAGCTTGTACATGCCGATCACCTCGCCGCCCTGCTCCGCCACCGAGGCGGCATGGGCGCCGAACCAGTGCTCGCGAAAGGTGTCGCGATCGAAACCCTCGTCGAACGGCAGTGCGTCGCCCGGCGCGATCACCGCGCGGAAAATCGTCCACATGGCGTCGAGGTCGCCGGTCGTGGCGGGCCGGATGTGCAATGTGTCCATTCAATCTCCCGGGAGCGTTCTCATGCCTTCGGCAGCGGCCAGCCACCGAAGGCTTTCACGGTGCGCAGCACGAAACTGGAATTCACGTCGGCGACGCCGCTGGCGTCGAGCAGCTTGTCCAGCAGGAAACGCGAGAAGTGTTCCAGATCCTGCACCACGACGTGCAGCAGGTAGTCCATGTCGCCGGTCAGGGCGTGGCAGGTGACCACTTCATCCCAATGCTGCACGTTGTCGGCGAACAGGGCGATGCCGCTCTGGCCATGCTTCTCCAGCTGCACGCGCACGAACGCCTGCAAGCCCAGGCCGACGCTCTGCGGTTCCACCCGCGCGGCGTAGCCGGTGATGACCCCGGCCGCTTCCAGCCGCTGGATCCGGCGCAGGCAGGCCGAGGCCGACAGGTTCACCTGGGTGGCGATGTCGGAGTTGGGGGCCCGGCCCTGCTGCTGCAGCAGGGCCAGCAGGCGCAGGTCGGTCCGGTCCAGGGTTACGGATTCGGCCATTTGTTGCCTCGCAACATGATTCTACGCAACAAGATTGCGCCAATGACCCCTATGTGCGCAACTTTGCAAGCCCATTGCGCGGTCCCGGCGCTAGCATGCGATCGCAGGACTTGCCCTGCCAGGAGCCCACCATGAACGAACCCCGCCGCGTCGAGCACCAGCAGACCGACAAGGGCTATGTGCCGGTCTACACGACCGCCGTAGTGGAGCAGCCGGCCGACTATCCGGCCGCCGACCACGACACCTGGGGCAAGCTGTACGAACGCCAGCGCGCGCTGCTGATCGGCCGCGCCTGCGACGAATTCCTGCGGGCGCAGGACGCGATGGGCATGAGCCCGGACCGCATCCCGCGCTTTGACGAACTCAACCGGGTGCTGAAGGCGACTACCGGCTGGACCCTGATCGGCGTCGAGGGCCTGCTGCCGGAACTGGACTTCTTCGATCACCTGGCCAACCGGCGTTTCCCGGTCACCTGGTGGATTCGCCGCCCCGACCAGATCGACTACATCGCCGAACCGGATCTGTTCCACGATCTGTTCGGCCACGTGCCGCTGCTGATGAATCCGGTGTTCGCCGACTACATGGAGGCGTACGGCAAGGGCGGGGTGAAGGCGCACGGCATCGATCCGGAGGCGCTGGTCCACCTGACCCGGCTGTACTGGTACACGGTGGAATTCGGCCTGATCAACACGCCCGGCGGACTGCGCATCTACGGTGCCGGCATCGTCTCGTCGAAGGGCGAATCGCTGTACTCGCTGGAATCGCCGGCGCCCAACCGGATCGGTTTCGATCTGGAGCGGCTGATGCGCACCCGCTACCGCATCGATACCTACCAGAAGACCTACTTCGTCATCGACAGCTTCGATCAGCTGATGAACGCCACCGCGCCGGACTTCACCCCGATCTACGCGCGCCTGGCCGACCAGGAGGCCATTCCGGCCGGCGACGTGCGCGAGGGCGACCGGGTGTTCACCCGTGGCACCGGCGAAGGCTGGCTGGCCGACGGCGACGTCTGACCCGGCCGTCCGATTCCCCTGTAGGAGCGACGTCAGTCGCGACCGCACCATCAGGCCCGCCGTCTGTTTCCAACAGCGGGCTGGCTTCATGGTCTTCCAGGGATGCAGGTGGTCCGGAGACTCCGGTCGCGACTGACGTCGCTCCTACAGGGTACGGCGGGACTCTAGAATGCACGCATGACGCATCTACCTCGTGCCACGCTGGCGCTGGCCCTTCTCGTCGCCTTGCCGGCGGCCGCGCAGGACACCGCGCGCACCCTGGACCGTGTCACCGTGCAGGCCGCTCGCCTGGAGGGTGTCTCGGCGTTCGACACGCCTGCCTCGCTCGATCTGATCGATCTGCGCGAGGATGCCGCCACCGCCGGGGTAAACCTGTCCGAGCGCCTGGGCGGCGTGCCCGGACTGCTCGCGCGTGACCGGCAGAACTACGCGCAGGACACCCAGTTGTCGATCCGCGGTTTCGGCGCGCGCGCGACCTTCGGGGTACGCGGGGTGCGGCTGTATGCCGACGGCATTCCGGCCACGCTGCCGGACGGGCAAGGCCAGCTGTCGCATTTCAACCTGATGGGTGCCGAACGGGTGGAAGTGCTGCGCGGTCCGTTCTCGGCGCTGTACGGCAATTCCTCCGGCGGAGTGATGCAGTTGTCCAGCGCGCGCGGCGAAGCGCCGGGCGAACTGCGGGTGCGGGGCTCGGTGGGCAGCCATGCGACCCGCACGCTGGGCGCGCAATGGTCAGGCGCGCAGGACGGAGTGCACTACAACCTCGCGGCCAGCATTTTCGACACCGACGGCTACCGGGACCACAGCGCGGCGCGGCGCGAGTCGTTCAACGGCAAGCTGGGTTTCGATCTGCCAGGCGAGGGCACGCTGGATCTGGTGTTCAACCATTTCGATTCGCCGCGCGCGCAGGATCCGCTCGGCCTGACCCGGGCACAGTGGCGCGCGGACCCGGCGCAGGCGATCGCCGCCGCGCACCAGTTCAACACCCGCAAGTCGGTGCGCCAGGATCAGCTCGGGCTGGTACTGGATCAGCCGCTGGCCGCCGGTCATCGCCTGCGCGCGACGGCCTATGCCGGCAGCCGCGATGTCGAACAGTTCCTGCCGCTTCCCGTCGGTGCGCAGGGCAATCCGCTCAACAGCGGCGGCGTCATCGATCTGGGCAATGACCAGGCCGGCATCGACGCGCGCTGGTCATGGCAGGGCGAACTGGCCGCACGGCCGTTCGAGGCCACCGTGGGCGTGAATGCGGACCGCCAGCGCCAGCACCGGCGCGGTTACGAGAATTTCATCGATGCGGAGTGGGGCGTGCGGGGCCGGCCGCGTCGCGACGAACGCAACCGGGTGGAGAACGTGGACCAGTATGCGCAGGCGTGGTGGCGCTTCGCCGATCGCTGGTCGCTGCTCGCCGGCGCGCGCCACAGCGCCTTGCGGTTCGCCTCGCGCGATCATTACGTCACCGCCACCAACCCCGATGACAGCGGTCGCGTGCGCTATGCCGAGACCACTCCGGTCGCGGGCGTGATGTTCGATGCCGGCGCCGACTGGCGCCTGTACCTGTCGAGCGGACGTGGTTTCGAGACCCCGACCTTCAACGAACTCGGCTATCGCGCCGATGGCGGTGCCGGGTTGGCGCTGGACCTGCGTCCGGCGATCAGCCGGCACTGGGAACTGGGCAGCAAATGGCGCTGGTCCGCCGGCGACCTGGCGTTCGCGCTGTTCCGCGCCGACACCGACGACGAGTTGTCGGTCGCCAGCAACCTGGGCGGGCGCAGCACCTACCGCAACGTGGGGCGTGCGCGACGGCAAGGCGCGGAGGCGAGCATGCGCGCGTCGTTCGGCGAACACTGGCAATGGCAGGCCGCCTGGACCTTGCTGGATGCCGAGTTCCGCGACGGCTTCCTGACCTGCGCACGCAGCGGTTGCGCCGTGCCGGACATGCCGGTGAAGGCGGGCGCCACGATTCCCGGTATCGCGCGCCAGCAGTTCTTCGGCCGGCTTGAATGGCGTTCGGAGACCTGGAGCGCGGCCGCCGAAGCCGTCGCCCAGGATCGGGTGGGCGTGAACGATATCGGCAGCGAGCAGGCCCCGGGCTACGCATTGCTGCACCTGGAAGCCGCGCGCCGCTGGCGATTCGGCGACGATACGCTGCGCGCGTTCCTGCGCGTGGACAACGCGCTGGACCAGCGTTACGCCGGCTCGGTGATCGTCAACGAAGGCAACAGCCGTTACTACGAGCCCGGACCCGACCGTGGATTCCTGCTGGGCCTGGAGTGGCGCAAGATGCCCTGACGCCCCTCAGGCATCCGAAGGCGGCGGGCCGACCCGGCGGAAGTACGCCTCCAGGCCATGCTCGGGATCGTCGGCGAAGATCTCGCCGGTCTCATCCAGTTGAAGGATGCGGTCGGGACGGAAGTTGCGGAAATCGCGGCGGAAACGGCACCAGGCCCCGAGCGTCCAGCTGCCGCCCCAGAACGCCAGGCACAGCGGCTCGATGTCGCGCCCGGTTTCCTCGCCGGAATGATCGGCGTAGCGGAACCGCAGCACCCGGCGCTGCTCGATGGCTTCGTGCAGGCGATCCAGCAGGCCGGTGGATTCGAAGCGATCCTTCAGTTCCGGCGCGTAGATGCGGGTGCGCTGCGCACGCGCCTGCAGATCCGGCGGCAACACCGCCTGTATTTTCAGCAGTGCCGAGCGCGCGCCGACGGACAGGCGCTTGCCGCCGAAGGCACGGACGAAGCGCGTGCCGACCACCAGGGCTTCGAGTTCGTCGGCGTTGAACATCAACGGAGGAATGTCCGCGCCCTTGCGCAGCAGATAACCGATGCCGGCCTCGCCTTCGATCGGCACGCCGGACAATTGCAGGTCGGCGACATCGCGATAGACCGTTCGCAGCGAGACCGCCAGGGTCTCGGCGAGGGTACGGGCGGGCAGGGCGGTGCGGCGTCCACGCAGGGCATGGATGATCAGGAACAGGCGGTCGGCGCGGCGCATGTCGGCATCATCCCTTGCCGGCGCCGGGGGACGCAAAGGGACGCACGCATCTCACGCCTCCCCGCCGGGACGCGAGTCGCGCCCCATCCGCGAACGCGCGGTGGGCGCCAGCCGCAGCAACTCGGTGCGATGCGGCTGCGCGCCGATCCGCCAGGCGGCCTGGAGCTGGCGATCGCAGCGTTCGTGGGTGGCTTCGTCGGCGAACTGCAGGAGACAGGCGAACACGTGCTCGCCCTCGCGCACCGGCAGGGCGGCGTAGTCGTTCGGCGCGGCGCTGCTCACCAGCGTGCCAAGCACGCGCGCCTGCATGTCCTCCAGCCATGGCCGTTGTATCTGTTCGAAATGATCCCGCCACTCCTGGCTCACCGGCGCATCGAAATGGTGCAGGCAGATGACGACGCGGGCCTGCTCCGGCGCGGCCGCGTCCATCGGCGGCGGCGGCGTCGACACCCGCAACGCCGGGCCCGGATGCGCGGGCTGCAGCAGCAGCACGTTGTCCGAATCGATCATCGTCGCGTTGGCGGCATCGCGATTCGCGCGCCAGGCCTGTCCCTGGTAGAACCGCGCCAGTGCCTCCCGCCGCGTCGCCATGTCGGCGAATCCGCGCAACCAGACGAAGCGATCCGGATCGTCCAGATCGCGGAACTGGCCCAGCAGGTGCATCCCGGCCGCTTCCTGGGTTTCGATGAACTCGCGTTCGAACAGGGTGATCAGTTCGTCGCGCCGGCCCGGGTGCAGGGTGTACTGGCGCAGTTCGATCACGCCTGGAACCGCGGTGGCGACCGGCGGGACAGCGAGGGGACGGGAAGGGCGGGCCGTCGTGGGGGAGAGGGTATCCAGCATCACGTCACTCCTGGCGCAGGGCATCGACAACGGTGGTGTCCATCTCGATCACCACCGACAGGTATTCCTCGATCAGATCGAGCACGGCCTGGCGCGGTCCATCGCGCCATTGATCGCTGCCGTAGAAGGCGTCCTGCTCGCGCTGGCGCGCGTCCAGATCCGCGTAGGCACGGATCAATAGGTAGGACGTGCGGTCGTGCGGGGACGGCCCGTGCCGGACCACGTCCATCGGCCAGCCGCGCAGCATCGGCATGACCGTGGCGGTGATCAGCCGGTGGAAGTCTTCGCGCGTGCCGGGGCGCAGGCGATAGCTGCGGAACTCGACGGCCCGGGTGGAAACCGACGCGCTCATGCGGCCTCCCGGCTCAGGTACATGTGCCAGTTGGTTTCCCAGTGGCCGCCACGATCCGGCGAGAACGCCTGCTCCCAGTGCGCGCTGTCCGGCTGGATCTCGTGCCAGCGGAACCGCACCCACACCTCGCGGCCCTTGTGGCGATCGCGGCCATGGAAGGTGCCGACGCCGTTCTCGAATCGGCCGATCACCGGCGGTTCGAGCAGGCCCTGGAGGTTGTTGGCCCAGTACAGGCTCCACTGCCGCTGGAGCGGGTCGTACAGGCGCAGGGTCATGCCGCGATAGCCACCCGACCAGTCGGTGACGAACTCGTCCATGTTGCCGACGCCGCCCAGCACCGGACCGCATTGCTGGCGCGCCTCGAAGTGTTCCCATTCCTCGCACCCGGCCAACCGCTCCTTCAGCCGCACGTTGCGCACCCGCCAGCGGCCGTGCAGGAAATCGAAGTCGTGCCGGCCTTCCGCGGGCAATGGGTGGCCGGGCGACGCCGGATAGACAAGCTGGTCGCCGCTCACCAGGCTACGTCCCAGGCCGGCAACGTAGGCGTGGAAGGCGCGCGGCAGCAGGTCCTGGGCGCGCGCGGTCAGACTCCGGGGGCTCATGCGTATTTCCTCCTGAAAATGGCAGGGGTCCATCCTGATGCGGGGCTGCTGACAACGTGGTGTCAGCAGCCATCGACCTGCCGGAAGTCACGACTTGCGCGATGCCCGTGGCGTCCGCCAGCGGCGGCAGGCAGCATGTCCGCATGCGCGAACGCCTGAAGCTGCTGCTGCAACCCCTCAATCTGTCCGGCGTCCTGACCTGGGCGGCGGTGATGCTGGCGATGCGCGGTGAGACCGGCGGCCTCGACGGCCCGCGCCTGGGTACGCTGCTGGCGTTCCTGGCCGCCTTCCTGCTGCTGGATCAGCCCGGCGTCGGCCGGCGCCTGCGCGATGCGCTGTTGTGGCTGCAACTGCTGCTCGCCTTGCTCATGATCGAACTGGCGCCACGCACCGGAACCGCGCCGGTCCTGCTGGTGGTGGTGGCCGCGCAACTGGCGATGACCTGGCGCCCGCTGCATGCGCTGCTGGTGATGCTGGCGGCGAACCTGGTGTTCGGCCTGCTGATGGTCCGTGCCGGGCACGACGCGGCCTGGTTCATGGTCGCCATCTACGGTGGCTTCCAGGCCTTCGCCGCGCTGATCGGCCACTACGCGCGCAGCGCCGAGAACGCCCGCGATCGCCTGGCGCTGGTCAACGCCGATCTGCTCGCCACCCGCGCGTTGCTCGCCGACAGCGCGCGCGACGCCGAGCGCCTGCGGGTGGCGCGCGAGCTGCATGATGTCGCCGGGCACAAATTGACCGCGATGAAGCTCAACCTGCGCGCGCTGGCTTCCGATCCCGCGCTGGCCGGACGTCCGCAGGTGCGCTTGAGCGAGCAGCTGGCCAGCGAACTGCTGGAGGACATCCGCAACGTGGTCCAGGCGCTGCGCGATTCGCGCGGGCTGGATCTGGAAACCGCGTTGCGCGCATTGGCCGCGCCGTTGCCGCAGCTTCGCATGCAGCTGAACATCGGCGAGGACGCGGTGATCCGGGATCCGCAGCTGGCCGAGACCGTGCTGCGGATCGTGCAGGAAGCCATGACCAATGCGGCGCGCCATGCCGGCGCGGCGACGTTGTGGGTCGAACTGCGGCGCGAGGGTTCGCGGCTGTGGCTGCGGATCGCCGATGATGGCCAGGCCCCGGCGCTGCTGCGCGAAGGCAATGGGCTGGCCGGCATCCGCGAACGGGTCGCCGCGGTCGGCGGGGATCTGCGCATCGGCCGCGGCCTGGCCGGCAACCTGGAACTGACCGTGGAGTTTTCTCATGAGTGATATGTCCGGATCCGCGATCGTGCGGGTCGCGCTGGCCGACGATCAGGCCCTGGTCCGCGCCGGCCTGCGCGCGTTGCTGGACGGCCCGGACGAAATCCGGGTGGCGTTCGAGGCCGAGGGCGGCGCGGAATTGCTCGAGCGGCTCGCCGACAGCCCGGTGGATGTGATCCTCAGCGACATCCGCATGCCCGGCGTAGACGGCATCGACGCGCTGCTGCGACTGCGCGCGCGCGGTGACCGGACACCGGTGCTGTTGCTGACCACCTTCGATGACCGCGACCTGCTGCTGCGCGCGGCCGAAGCCGGCGCACAGGGATTCCTGCTCAAGGACGCGGCGCCGGAAGACCTGCGCGCCGCCATCCGCCGGGTCGCCGCCGGCGACACCCTGCTGCAGCCGGTCGCCACCGATCCGGTGCGCGCGCGCTACCGGTTCCACGACGAGAGTCCGTCCAGCGATCGTTTCAGCGAGCGCGAAGTCGCGATCCTGCGCCTGCTCGCCGGTGGCTACTCCAACAAGGAAATCGCGCGCACGCTGTTCCTCGCCGAAGGCACGGTGAAGAACTACGTCTCCAACATCCTCGACAAACTCGGCACCCGCGACCGCACCCGCGCCGTGCTCAAGGCGATCACCCTGCGGATCATCTGATCGGACTCTCCTTGTGGGAGCGACGTGAGTCGCGACGATTCCGTGTCTGATTGGATGACGGTCGCGACTCACGTCGCTCCCACAAGTAAGGAATTCCCCGCTCAGGTCAACACCAGCACCGCCAACCCCGCCGCCAGCGCGGCCAGCAATCCAGCCGCGACACGCATGCCGTAGGCGGCGCCGCCACTGATCCAGGCGATCACCGATTTGGTCGCCAGGCTCGCGCCCAGCAGCGCCAGCATCAGCCAGCGCGCCTCGATGTCGCTCAGGCCGCCGCGGGCGAACTGGTTGGCCAGCGTCGCCACCGCCGCGTGCAATTCGGCGGTCGCCGAGATCACCGCCGCGGCCATCGCGCCACGCGGCCCGATCCATGCCGCGAGCGCGGCCGACACGAACGTCAGCACGGCCACCACCAGCGCGAATCCCAGCGCCTGTCCGAACCGGAACATCCGGCTTTCCGCGGTCGGCGGCGCGGCGGGATCGTCGCGTCCCGCGCGCAGGCCCAGCAGGCCGCCGGCCAGCAACACCGCGCCGATCGCGGCCAGCTCGGGCCACAGGTCGATGACCAGCGGCGGCGACACCGCCCACAGGATCGGCACGCACAGACTCAATGACGCCAGGTTGGACAGCAGTGCCGCGGCCACCGTCGAGGACAGCAGCGCGGGGGTTTCCCGCGCCCGCTGGCCGAAACCGATCACCGCCGCGGTGGAGGACACATAGCCGGCGAAGAATCCCGCCGCGGCCAGGCCCCAGCGGTTGCCGATCAGGCGCAGCGCGACATGGCCGAGCGCACTGACTGCCATCACCAGCACCACCAGCTTCCACAGGGTCGCCGGGTTGATGGCCTGGAACGGACCGATCGCCTCGTCCGGCAGGATCGGCAGGATCACCAGCGCCGAGGCCAACAGCAGCAGGCCGTCGAATACCTCGCGTTCGCTCAGCACCTGGCGGGTCAACCGGTGCAGAGGCTCCTTGGCGTACAGCAGCAGTGCCGCGACCACCGCCAGTCCGGTCGCCAGCGGCGGCGACTGCATCGCCAGCGCACCCAGCAGGGCGGTCAGGAGCAGGGCGACCTCGCTGGTCAGGCCGGCATCGTGGTCGCGCGTGCCCAGGTAGGCCAGGGCGGCCAGGACCACCACCCCGGCCAGCATCACCAGCAGCACCGGCAGGCCAAGCTGGGCGGCAACCGCCGCGCCCAGTGCGGTCAGGGCGTGGGTGCGCAGGCCGGCGATGGCGCGCGCCTCGCCCCCGGCGCGCTCGCGGACCAGGCCGATCAGCAGGCCCAGGCCCAGCGCCGAAGACAGGGAAAGCCATACCGCCGGGGGGGTCGGAATCAAGGTGTGCCCTCGGATCCATGAAATTGGTCTTGCATTGGTCCGCAATGTCCGGACAATGCGCGGTTCTTCCGCCCGCCATCCTGCCATGCCCACGCCCACCGCCCATACCGTCTCCCTCAGCCGCTACCTGATCGAGGAACAGCGCGCCGGCCGCATCGACGCCGAACTGCGCCAGCTGATCGCGGTGGTCGCGCGGGCCTGCACCAGCATCTCCATCGCGGTCAGCAAGGGCGCGCTGGGCGGGGTGCTGGGCGACGCCGGCACCGGCAACGTCCAGGGCGAGGCGCAGAAGAAGCTGGACGTGCTGAGCAACGACATCCTGCTGGAGGCCAATGCCTGGGGCGGCCACCTGGCGGCCTGCGCCTCGGAGGAAATGGAGCACAGCCAGCCGATCCCGGACGCCTATCCGCGCGGCGGCTTCCTGCTGCTGTTCGATCCGCTGGACGGCAGTTCCAACATCGACGTCAACGTCTCGGTCGGCACCATCTTCTCGGTCCTGCGCAGCCCCGAGGGCGTGAGCCGGCCGGGCGACGAGCATTTCCTCCAGCCGGGACGCCGGCAGGTCGCCGCCGGCTACTGCATCTACGGGCCCAGCACGATGCTGGTGCTGACTACCGGCCACGGCACTCACGCCTTCACCCTGGACCGGGAACAGGGCGCGTTCGTCCTGACCCAGCGCGACATGCGCATCCCGGAGGACACCCGCGAGTTCGCCATCAACGTCTCCAACCAGCGTCACTGGGAGCCGGCGATGCAGGCTTACGTGACCGACCTCCTGGCCGGCAAGGAAGGCCCGCGCGGCAAGGATTTCAACATGCGCTGGATCGCCAGCATGGTCGCCGACGTGCATCGCATCCTGACCCGCGGCGGCATCTTCATCTATCCCTGGGATCGCAAGGAACCCGGCAAGCCGGGCAAGCTGCGCCTGATGTACGAGGCCAATCCGATGGGCATGCTGGTCGAGCAGGCCGGCGGCGCGGCCAGCACCGGGCGCGAATCCATCCTCGATCTGCAACCCGACCACCTGCACCAGCGAGTGCCGGTGTTCCTGGGCTCGCGCAACGAGGTGGAAGCGGCCGCGCGGTATCACCTCGGAGCCCGCTGATCCCCGCACCTGACCTGTGGGAGCGGCGTCAGTCGCGATACTTTCCGGAGACGGGATTGATACGGTCGCGACTCACGTCGCTCCCACAAATGCCTTGGCCATTCAGAACAGCTCCCCCTGCGGCGAGGGCGGCCGCGGTGGCACGAACTTGCTCACATCCAGTCCCTGGTGCCTGCGCCGATCGAAACCCAGTCGCCGATAGGCCAAATCGAAGCGGCGCGCCAACAGCTCCGCATACACCCCGTCGCCGCTGAATCGCTTGCCGAAGCGGGCGTCGTAATCCTTGCCGCCGCGCAGTTGCTGGATGGTGCTCATCACGTGTTCGGCGCGCTGCGGCAGGTGGGTCTGCAACCAGTCACGGAACAGGGGCGACACCTCGTGCGGCAGGCGCAGCAGCACGTAGCCGGCGGAATCGGCGCCCGCATCCCGCGCCGCCTCCAGCACCGCTTCCAGCTCCGCATCGTTCACCCAGGGGATCACCGGCGCGAACATCACCCCGACCGGAATGCCGGCCTCGCTCAGCCGGCGCACGGCGCGCAGGCGCGAATGCGGCGCCGACGCCCGTGGCTCCAGCCGCGCGGACAGGTGGTTGTCCAGGGTGGTGATCGAGAAATACACCTGCACCAGGTGTTCGCGCGCCATCGGCGCCAACAGATCCAGATCGCGCTCGACCAGCGCATTCTTGGTGATCAGCGAGAACGGATGCCGGGTTTCGGCTAGCACCTCGATGATGCGCCGGGTCAGGCCCAGTTTCCGCTCGGTCGGCTGGTAGGCGTCGGTATTGATGCCCAGCGCGATCGGGCTGCACCGGTAGCCCGGCTTCGCCAGCTCCTTGCGCAGCAGTTCCGGCGCGTTGGTCTTGGCGAAGATCCGGGTCTCGAAGTCCAGGCCGGGCGACAGGTCCAGATAGGCGTGGCTCGGCCGGGCAAAGCAGTACGAGCAACCATGCTCGCAGCCCCGGTAGGGATTGAGCGATTGCTGGAACGGGATGTCCGGCGACTGGTTGCGGCTGATGATGCTGCGTGCGCGCTCCTCGGTCACCCGGGTCGCCGGCGAGGACGCGATCTCGTCCTCGCGGTCCCGCTCGTGCCAACCGTCGTCCTCGGCCTGCGCCGTGGTCACGGCGAACCGGCCGGGCAGGTGTCCCGTGGAACCGCGGCCTTTGATCATCTCGCCCATCCATGCAGGTTACGCCGCCGGCGTCTCAGCGGCGGCGACACCGCATGGGCAACACCGCATAGAATCTCGCCATGCTGGAAACCCTGCACGCCTGGTGGGATGCCTTCCTGTCCATCCCGCACCTGAACCGCTGGCTCACCGCCGCCTGGCTGCTCTACCTGATCCCGCTGTGCGGCTGGATCGTGCTGCAGAAGCGCGAGCCGGTCGCCACCCTCAGCTGGGTGCTGTCGCTGTCGCTGCTGCCCTACATCGGCTACCTGATCTACTTCCTGCTGGGGCCGCAGAAGATCAAGCGCCAGCAGCTGCGCCGGCACCAGTCACGCACGGGAATGGATACCTACGAGACGTTCTGCCCGGTCGATGAGGGCTGCACCGAACTGGCGATGCTGGCCCAGACCACCACCGGCCTGCCGCCGTCCACCGCCACCTCGGTGCAGTTGCTGGTGGACGGCTCGGCGACCTACGAAGCCATCCTGGACGCGGTCCGCCAGGCCACCAACCACATCCATCTGGAGTACTACATCTACAACCCGGATCGCTGCGGCCAGCGCCTGCTGGAAGCGTTGATCGCCAAGGCGCGGGAAGGGGTGAAGGTGCGGCTGCTGCTGGACGCGGTCGGCTCCTCGCAGGTGGGTCGGCGCTTCCTCCAGCCGCTGCACGAGGCCGGCGGCGAGAGCGCCTGGTTCCACCCGACCCGGTTCCGGCCATTCACCCGTCCCTGGGTCAACCTGCGCACCCACCGCAAGATCGTGGTGGTCGACGGCCGCATCGCCTTCACCGGCGGCATCAACATCACCGACGAGGAAGACGAATCGCTGCGCCCCGATGCCTACCGGGATCTGCACCTGCGGATGGAAGGCGACGTGGTGCGCAGCGTGCAGCAGGTGTTCGTCGAGGATTGGGTGTACGCCACCGGCCAGAAGCGCAAGGACTTCCAGGGCACGCGCCTGTGGCATGCGACCGACAACGGCATCGAGGGCGGCATCGCGGCGCAGACCCTGGTATCGGGACCGGATTCGTCCTGGGAGCCGATCCACCGCACCTACGTGTCCGCCATCCACGAAGCGAAGTCGCGGGTATGGCTGGTGACGCCCTATTTCGTCCCCGGCGAGGCGGCGCGGATGGCGTTGACCTCGGCGGCGCTGGGCGGACTGGACGTGCGCCTGCTGGTGCCGCGGATGAGCGACTCACGGCTGGTCACCTACGCCGCGCGTTCCTATTTCGATGAACTGCTGGCCGCCGGCGTGAAGGTCTACGAATACGGGCCGCGCATGATGCACAGCAAGGCGCTGCTGTGCGACGACAACCTGGCCCTGATCGGCAGCGCCAACTTCGATCACCGCAGCTTCCGGCTGAATTTCGAGATCTCGATGCTGTTCCGCGACCGCGGCCTGGCCGGCCAGTTGGCGCAGTTGCTGGAGGGTGAATTCGCATCCTCGAGGCCGGTCAGCCCGGAACGTCGGCGGTCATTGTGGCGGCACCGCCTGCCGGAGGCGCTGGCGCGACTGACCTCCCCGCTGTTGTGATCCGCAACGCTTCACGCCATCGCCGGGCGTTGTAAACTCCCGCCATCCAGGGGAGGGACGGTCATGCACTGGCTCTATCTATTGTTCGCCGCCGGCGCGCTGGTGCTGTCCATGCGCACCACGTCCACCGCATTGATGGTGGTCGGCCTGATCGCGTCGCTGGGCCTGTTCGTCGCATGGATCGTCGGCTGGTACGCCGCACGGATGGGCGACAGCCAGCGCGACGAATCGCACATGATCGACCCCACCGAACTGCGTCGCCTGCGCGAATTGGCCGAGGCGCGCAAGCAGGGCACGGTGCCGCCGCCAGGACCACCACCGCTGTGAGAGGCGAACCTTGTTCCGCAGGGAAGCCGGCATGAGCCTCCTGAGCGTCAACGTCAACAAGATCGCGGTGCTGCGCAATTCGCGCGGCGGCAGCGAGCCGGATGTCGTGCGCGCCGCCCGCGCCTGCCTGTATGCCGGCGCGCATGGCATCACCGTGCATCCGCGGCCCGACCAGCGCCACATCCGCGCCGATGATGTCCACGGACTGGCCGAGCTGACCCGCGAAAGCCAGGTGGAGCTCAACCTGGAAGGCAACCCGTTCGCGCCGCCGCGCGAGGGCTATCCGGGTTTCCTGGCCCTGTGCGAACAGGCGCGTCCGGCCCAGGCGACCCTGGTTCCCGACAGCGACGGCCAGATCACTTCCGACCACGGTTTCGATTTCGATCGTGACGGCGAGCGCCTGCGGCCGCTCGTCGCCGAGCTGAAATCCTACGGCTGCCGCGTGAGCGTGTTCGTCGACGCCGGTTGTTCTTCCCTGGAAAAGGCGGCCGCCATCGGCGCCGACCGCATCGAGATCTATACCGGACCGTTCGCCGAGGCGATGGCCGCCGGCGACGCGGAGGCGGAACTGGCGCACTGCATCCAGACGGCGCGCCTGGCGCGCTCGCTGGGCATGGGAGTCAATGCCGGCCACGATCTCAGCCAGGCCAACCTGCAGGAATTCCTGGAAGCCGTGCCCGGCGTCCTCGAAGTCTCCATCGGCCACGCCCTGATCGGCGAGGCGCTGTACGCGGGCCTGCACCGCACGGTGCAGAACTACCTAGCCATCCTCGAATCGGTACGCGCGGCACAGGCGAAGCACTGAGGTTCGCCTGGCCGTTTCACGGCAACCGCCCGCGAATCAGCGCTCCCCGCGCCAGGACACCTGCTCGATCCCGCTGGCACGGACTTCGGCCAGGGCGGTAACCACTTGCTGATAGTCCGCATCGGGCGAAGCGCTCAAGGTCAGCACCGTCTTCGGGTCGCTGCGCAGCGCATCGTCCAGGCGCACGCGCAGATCCCGCGCCGAAAGCGGACGATCGTCCAGCCGCAACGTGCCATCGGCGGCGACATCCAGACTGAGGATGCTGGGTTTGTCGGGCGAGGGCGTATCCCTACCCTGTGGCAGGGACAGGTCCAGTGGCCGCGAGAGCAGCGGAGCCGTCACCATGAAGATGATCAGCAGGACCAGCATGACATCGACCAACGGGGTGACATTCATCTCCGCCAGGGCGGAGGGACGTGCGGTTGCGGAGAAAGCCATGGCGTACTCCTTTCGCGTCGGGTCGACTCCACGCTACGCCTGCCTGTTGCCTCCTGGCAAGAGGGTGGGAAAGCGCCGTGGAGCGACGTCAGTCGCGACCGGGAAGCTTGGTTGGTTGTGGAGCCAACCCCATGCGGGCGAAAGGACGCCGTGAGCAGATGCTGGATTCCGGTCGCGACTGACGTCGCTCCTACAAGGACTAGCTTCCGCGGAGAACGGCCAAAAAAAACGCCGCCCGAAGGCGGCGTTCAACAGGTTTGCGTCTATGCGTACTACTGCACGAAACCGATTTTCTGCATCTGAGCGTTCTTGGCCGCGGCCAGTACTTTCGCCATCACGTCGTACTGGGCGTCCGGGTTCGCGTCGATGCGCAGTTCCGGCTGGTTGGTCGGATCACGCTGGATCTCCTGCTCCATGCGCTGCTGCAGATCGCGCACGTTGACAGGCGAGTTGTTCCAGTAAACCGAGCCACCCGCATCGATGCGCAGATCGATCGGCGGCGGCGGTTCCTTCAACTGCGGCGGCGGGTTGATCACGCGCTGCGGCAGGGCCACGTCGATCGGGTAGGTCATGATCGGCGCGGTCACGATGAAGATGATCAACAGCACCAGCATCACGTCCACGAGGGGCGTGACGTTGATGTCGGCCATGGGGCCCTTGCTTCCACCACTACTGAATGCCATGGCTTACTGACCCTTCTCTTTGGTGGCAACGTAGCCGATGTCCAGCATGCCCTGGCCCTGCGCGATCTTCGTCACCTCGGTGATCGTGCGCATCTTGGTGGTGCGATCACCACGCAGATTGAGCTTGGGCTGCGGCTGCAGCTGCGCCGTACTGGACAGACGCGACTCAAGGATTTCCTTGCCGATCTTCTCGTCGTTCCAATACAGCGAACCGTCTTCCTTCACCGAGATGGTGATCGGCGGAACCGGCGGAGCCTTCTTGTCCTCTTCGTTCTGCACGAGGTTGGCCTCGGGCAGTTCGATCTTCACCTTATGCGACATCAGCGGCGCGGTGATGATGAAGATGATCAGCAGCACCAACATCACGTCCACGAGGGGCGTGACGTTGATCTCGGCCATCGGGCCACTGCTATTACCACTACTGAAAGCCATTTTCGGGCTCCGTCAATGCTAGTCGATGTGCGTGGGACTGCTGTTGCCTGCGGCTTAGCGGACGCGCGAGCCGGTGGCGAAGAAGTCGTGCAGATCGTGGGCGAACGTATCGAACTTGGAGATGGTCGAGCTGTTCGTCTTGCTGAAGAAGTTGTAGGCGAACACGGCCGGGATGGCGACGAACAGACCGATGGCGGTCATGATCAGCGCTTCACCCACCGGGCCGGCAACGGCGTCGATCGAAGCCTGGCCGGTGGCGCCGATGCGGATCAGGGCGCCGTAGATGCCCCACACCGTACCCAGCAGACCCACGAACGGGGCGGTCGCACCGACGGTGGCGAGCAGGGTCATGCCGCTCTGGAGCTTGGCGCTTTCGCGGGTGACGGCCTGGCGCAGGGCGCGGTCGACGAACTCGGAACGGCTCAGGGCTTCACCCAGACCGGCGCTGGAACCTTCGGCGCGCTGGTGGTGGGCGGCGGCCTGGGCGGCGTCCAGGGCGATCTTGGAGAACGGCTCGTTCTTCGGCTGTTCTTCCATCAGGCGGATGGCGTCCTGCGCGTTCGGGGTTTCCCAGAAGGTGCTGACGACGCGGTCGGCCTGGCCCTTCAGGCGCACGCTCTTGAGCGAGTTGATGACGGTCCAGTACCAGGACATGGCCGACATCGCGACCAGGATGAGCAGCACTGCCCAGGAGACGGCGTACTCGCCGGGCTTTTGCACCATTTCGGTGATCAGGTGCTCGAAGCCCATGTTGGTGAGGGCACTCGCGGCGTTGTTGCCCCCGGCTGCGGCGGCGATGATGGTTTCCTGCAGCATGACGCTTACCTTTATTTAAGAGTGTTGATTGAGGGTGTTGCGGGTGACGAAACGGATGGAGTAACTCGCGAGGGGCGGCCGATCAGCCGCCCATCTTGAAGTCGACCGGGACGCGGACGCGGCCGGCGGCCTTCTGGCCGTTGACGACGGACGGATTGAAGCGCCACTTGCGGGCGGCTTCCATCGCCGCGCGGTCCAGGTCGCGGTTGCGGCTGGACTTCTCGACGGAGACGTTGGTGACGTTGCCACTGGCGTCCACGTCGATGATCAGGATGACCGTGCCTTCGATACCGGCGCGGGCGGCCGACGGTGGGTAGCGCGGCGGGTTCATGTTCTTGGACGAGATGTCCACGCTGGCGCCGATGTCGGCGACCGGAGCCGGCGGCGCCGGGGGAGCCGGCGGCTGGTAGACGTCGGTCGGACGCGGCTCGGACACTTCGACCGGCGGCGCTTCCGGCGGCGGCGGCAGCGGAGTCTGCTTCGGCGGCGCCAGGTTCTTGACCGGCGGCGGCGGCGTGTCCTGCTTGGGCGGCGGCGGCGGCGGCGGCGGCGGGGGAGGCGGTGCGTCAACGATCACCACGGAGGTACGTTGCGTTTCTTCCTTTTCCGCCGGCGGAGCCACAGCCGGAATGAGGAGCAGCAGCAGCGCGGCCGCGTGCAACGCGATCACGAAGGCAATGCCGATGATCCGGGGCCAGTTGAGGCTCTTGTCCTCTTCCTCTTCCCGATACCTATTGATGACCAGTTGTTCAGCCATGCGCCAATGAACTCAAGGTTGGTGCGGGACGCCGCAACGTCCGCGTCGTATTGGTTTCCCCCACCTGACTTTTGGCAGGGGGAACTCTCAGCTTATACCATTCCGTGGTGCCAAAACCATCGTTTTTTCGATGTTTCTGGCCGTCGGTTTATTGGTTTCCCGTTAGGGCAGGGCCAGGATTTTCTTGGCGTCCTCGGGCTTCTTCAGACCCTTGTCCAGTGCGGACTTGGCGGCCTGCTTGGCCTCCGGGATCCGGTTTTCCTGCCACAGCACGCGCGCCAGGTTCAGGTAGGTTTCGCCGTTGGGCGACTGCGGCGCGGCCTTCTTCCAGGCCTCGATGGCCTGCGGGATCTGCTCGGAGTAGTAGTAGGACTGGGCCAGCGCCAACTGGGTCTGGTAGTCGTCCTTCAGGACGCCTTTCTGCAGGCCTTCGTTGATGACGGCGATGACGTCCTTTTCGCGGCCGTCCATGTTCGCGTACATGCTGTACAGCTGGCGATACTCGCGATCGTCGGTGAGCTGGCCGGAAGCGCGCAGCTTCTCCAGCACGCCGGCGGCCTGGTCGGTCTTGTCGGCCTGCAGGTAGACCGAGGCCAGGTTCATCTGCGCCTTCTTGTCGGTCGGGCTCTTGGCGGCCAGCTGTTCGGCGAGCTTGACGGCGGCGTCGTTCTGGCCGGCTTCGGCATAGCTGGCCATCAGGATCTGCAGCCATTCGTTCTTCGGTTCCGGCGAGCCTTCCACGGCCTGCTTCAGGAACGGAATCGCGTCGGCGTAGCGCTCGGCGCGATACAGGATGTTGCCCTTGACCACCAGTTCCTCGGGCTTCTGCGACTTGGTCTCGGCGAAGAACTTGTCCATCGTCGCCAGCGCTTCGTTGAACTGGTCGTCCTGCATCTGCAGTTGGGCCAGGAAGAACATCGTCTGGTAGTGGTTGTTGTTGTCCAGGCCGTTGAACTCCAGGACCTTGTTCGCATAGTCCTTGGCCAGCTTGGCATCATCCTTGCCGTAGGCGGCCTGCGCACCGATCTGCGCGGCGACCGACTTGTCGTAGGCGTTGGCCTTGTCGCTGGCGATGATCTCGTTGACGAGCGTCATCGTCTCGTCTTCGTTGTTTTCCTTCTCGTAGGCCTTGAACAGCTTGTTGAGCTGGTTCTGCATCTTGGCCGACGCCTTTTCCTTCGGCTCCTGGCGGGTCGCTTCGGGATACCTGATTTCGACCTTTTCCTTCTTCTGCCGGCGCATCGAACTGCTGTCATCGCGGTTCATCTGGGCAACGGCATCGGCGGCAACCCCTGCGCCCAGCAGGCCGATGATGGCGAAGGAAAGCAGGGCGTGTCTGGACTTGCGATGCAGCATGGGGGTCACCTCAAAGCGGACGGCAGAAGTCTATCGGGGGCGGTCGGATCCTTCCGGGGCCGGAAAAGCTATCAGAAACTTCGGTGAAACAGGTAAGGTTTTTGTTGCTGCAGGGCAGCAATACCCTGGCGTTCTCAGCCGCAGCGGGGGATGTTTCCGGCCTTGCGGGCGGCTTCATAGGTGGGGACCAGCGCCGGGGCATCGCGCTGGAGTTCGCGGATGCGGTTGGTCGGGTCCGGGTGGGTGGAGAGCCACTGCGGCGGCCTTCCGCCGCCAGCGGCCATCATGTTTTCCCACAGATTGACCGCCTGGCGGGGGTCGAAGCCGGCCTGGGCCATCAGCCGCTGGCCGACCACGTCCGCCTCGCTTTCCTGGGTGCGGGAATTGGGCAGCAGGATCAGGCCCTGCGCGCCCAGGCTGCCGAACTGGCTGACCGCATCCATGCCGGTCTGGCCGTATTTGGCGCCGGCCAGCGCGCCAAGGATGCTCAGGCCCGTCTGCGTGCCCATCTGGCGCGTGATGCGCTCCTCGTGGTGGCGACTGATGACATGGCCGATTTCATGCCCCAGCACCGCGGCGAGCTGGTCCTGGTTCCTGGCGACCGTGAAGATGCCGGTGTTCACCCCGACCTTGCCGCCCGGCAGGGCGAAGGCATTGGGTTCCTTGTCGACGAATACCGCCGTTTCCCACGCAACCGAGCGCTGCGCGGGCGGCAGCTGGCGCACCAGCGCGTTGACCACGCAGGTGACATAGGCGTTCTGCTTCGCGTCGCGGTTGGCGGGTTCCTTGGCCTTGGTCTCGGC
Organism: Pseudoxanthomonas beigongshangi; assembly: GCF_016820515.1. Taxonomy (GTDB): domain Bacteria; phylum Pseudomonadota; class Gammaproteobacteria; order Xanthomonadales; family Xanthomonadaceae; genus Pseudoxanthomonas_A; species Pseudoxanthomonas_A beigongshangi. The sequence continues at coordinate 149,951 of NZ_JADHDV010000004.1, forward strand.
GAAGGCCTGGGCGCCCAGCTGATCCAGCTGCTGCTGCGAAATGCCGCCCACCACCTGGGTGCGGCCGGTGGGCGAGGTGGTGGTGGCGCAGGCGACCAGCAAAGTCGCGACGGCGGCGGCGAGCAACCAGGGTTTCATGGCAGTGCACTCCAGTGCGGAACCGCGTTTAGTGTCGGCAAGGCCGTCTTAACATTCCGTCAACCGGGCGCGGCGGTCAGCCACCGGCCAGCTGCATGGCCCCCAGGGCCAGGGCGTTGTTCAGCGCATGGGCGGCGATGGGCGCCCAGAGCGTGCCCGTGCGCCGATACAGCCAGGCGAAGGCCACGCCCATGCCGGCATAAACGACCAGCAGCAGTGTCGTGGCCGCCGCGCCGTTGCCGTTGAGTCCGGGCGCTTCGTGCGCGAGCGCGAAGGCGCAGCCACTGAGGATCATGCCCAGCACCGGATATCCGGCCTGCCACATGCCGCCGAACAGCACGCGCCGGAACAGCAGTTCCTCGTACAGCGGCGCCAGCAGCACCGCGAACGCCATCATGAAATAGGGATGGTGTTGGGAGAGGTCCTGGATCGGCGCCAGGTTGCTGGGATTCGGCGGCACCCCCATCCGTTCTCCCAGCCAGCTCGCCAGGCTGCTGGACAGGAACGTCAGCACCGCCACGCCGACCACCGCGACCCAGGTGCCGGTCCGGCGCGCCGCCCATTGCGAATGCCGGCGTTCCTGCGCGCTGGCGGGACGTCGCCAGAAGTACAGCAGCAAGGCGGCGCTGCCCATCGAGAACAGCGCGATCAGGATCTGCACGACCGCGTCGGGCCTTTCGAGCGCGGCCGTGATTTCAGCTTGCTCGGCGCCCGCGGCAGCCAACTGGATGGCACGCGCGACGCCCCAGAGAACGCCGGCGCCCAGCATCAGCACGACGGTGATGACGAGCGCCAGCGCGGTGTCGGCGCAGAAGCCGGCAAGGGCCGAACGCAGCGGCCGCAATGGCGGCGGCGAAGACAGCCCTGTTTCCGGCGCGTCCGGCATCGGATCAGACGTCGAGGTTGGCGACCTTCAGCGCGTTGGCTTCGATGAAGTCGCGGCGCGGCTCCACCACGTCACCCATCAACGTGCTGAAGATCTGGTCGGCGGCCACCACGTCCTCGATGCGCACCTGCAGCAGGCGACGGGTATCCGGATTGACCGTGGTATCCCACAACTGCTCGGGGTTCATTTCACCGAGGCCCTTGAAGCGCTGGATGCTGCGGCCCTTCTTCGCTTCCTCCAGCAGCCAGGCCTGCGCCTGGGCGAAACCTTCGATCGCCTGGGTCTTGTTGCCGCGCACGATGGTCGCGCCTTCGCGGACCAGGCCATGCAGCAGATCCGCCGCTTCGCGCAGCGCGCGCAGTTCGCCGGTTTCGAACACCGACAGCGGCAGCACCTGGGTCAGTTCCTCGCCCATGTGCCGGCGGGTGGACAGCAACGCGGCCGGACGCTGTTCGTTGGCCGACTGCAGGTGCAGCGAATAGCGCGGACTGCCCAGGCGGCCCCGGTTGAGCTTGGCTTCCAACGCGTCGAGATCGGCACGCTGGTCCTGGTTGCGCTCGGCGAAAGCGGCATCCAGCGCCGGCGCGTCGATCAGCGCTTCGAGCAGCTGCGAATCGAAGCGGTGCGCATTGCGCGCAATCGCTTCGCGCGCGTTGGCGTAGGCGAGCAGCAGCTTCTCCAGCGCTTCGCCGGCGATCGGCGGTTCGCCGTCGGCCGGGATCAGCGAAGCGCCTTCCACCGCGCTGTTGGCGAGATAGACATTCAGTGCCGCGTCGTCCTTCAGGTACAGCTCCTGCTTGCCCTGCTTGAGCTTGTACAGCGGCGGCAGGCCGATGTAGACGTGGCCGCGCTCGATCAGTTCCGGCATCTGCCGGTAGAAGAACGTCAGCAGCAGCGTGCGGATGTGGGATCCGTCCACGTCGGCGTCGGTCATGATGATGATGCGGTGGTAGCGCAGCTTGTCCGGGTTGTATTCGTCCTTGCCGATGCCGGTGCCCAGCGCGGTGATCAGCGTGCCCACTTCGGCCGAGGACAGCATGCGATCGAAGCGCGCGCGTTCCACGTTGAGGATCTTGCCGCGCAGCGGCAGCACCGCCTGGTTCTTGCGGTTGCGGCCCTGCTTGGCGGAGCCGCCTGCCGAGTCACCCTCGACGATGAACAGTTCCGACAGCGCCGGATCCTTCTCCTGGCAGTCGGCCAGCTTGCCGGGCAGGCCGGCGATGTCCAGCGCGCCCTTGCGGCGGGTCAGTTCGCGGGCCTTGCGCGCGGCTTCGCGGGCGCGGGCGGCGTCGACGACCTTTTCCGCGATGGCGCGGGCCTCGTTCGGGTGTTCCTGCAGGAACTCCTCCAAACGTGCACCGAACGCGGCCTCAACGGCTGGCTTCACGTCGGAACTGACCAGTTTCTCCTTGGTCTGCGAGGAGAAGCTGGGATCTGGCACCTTCACCGACAGCACCGCGATCATGCCTTCGCGCATGTCGTCGCCGGACAGGTTGACCTTGGCCTGCTTGGCGATGCCGTTCTGTTCGATGTAGTTGCTGAGGGTGCGGGTCAGCGCCGCGCGGAAACCCGCGAGGTGGGTGCCGCCGTCCTTCTGCGGGATGTTGTTGGTGAAGCAGAACATCGTTTCCTGGTAGGCGTCGGTCCACTGCAGGGCGACGTCCACGGTGATGCCGTTGGTTTCTCCGGTCACCGAGATGACGTTCGGGTGCAGCGGGGTCTTCAGCTGGGCCAGGTGCTCGACGAAGCTGCGGATGCCGCCTTCGTACTGGAACACGTCCTGGCGGCCTTCGCCGCGCTCGTCGATCAGGGTGATCTTCACGCCCGAATTGAGGAACGACAGTTCGCGCAGGCGGCGGGCCAGGATGTCGTAGTGGAACTCGACATCGGTGAAGATTTCCGCCGACGGCCAGAACCGGGTCAGGGTGCCGCGCTTGTTCGAGGCTTCCAGCTGCCTCAGCGGATACACCGGCTCACCGAGGTGGTATTCCTGCTCGTGGTGGAAGCCATCGCGCCAGATATCGAGGGTGAGCTTGTTCGACAGTGCGTTGACCACCGACACGCCGACACCATGCAGGCCGCCGGAAACCTTGTAGCTGTTGTCGTCGAACTTACCGCCGGCGTGCAGCACGGTCATGATGACTTCGGCCGCCGAAACGCCTTCTTCCTTGTGGATGTCGACCGGAATGCCGCGGCCGTTGTCGGACACCGAAACCGAGCCGTCCTCGTGGATCTTCACGATCACGTCGTCGGCATGGCCCGCCAGGGCTTCGTCGATCGAGTTGTCGACGACTTCGAACACCATGTGGTGCAGGCCGGTACCGTCGTGCACGTCGCCGATGTACATGCCGGGCCGCTTGCGGACCGCTTCCAGGCCCCGAAGGACGGTGATTTTGCTGGAGTCGTAATTGCCGTTCGGTGCAGGAATCGTTTCGTCGGTCATTCGCTTCGTGGTCGGCTGCATAGCCACTGGTGCCGGACCGGGGAACGCCGGGCAGGCACGCAGCTATAGGGATACGAAGCGAAATTATAGCACCCCGGCGGACCCGGCCCCGCCGCGCGGCGGCGTCAGACAGGGGACAGCCGGCCGTGTTCCACGTGGAACCGGGTTGGGTTGACGCCTATTTCCTCCAACGCGGCTGGAGGCTCGGTGCCGGTGATGAAGATCTGGGCACCACTGCCCAGCAGGCGTTCCAGCACGCGGCGTTGGTGTCCGCGGTCCAGTTCGGAAGCCAGGTCGTCCAGGGCGATCACCGGCCACTCGCCGCGCCGCGCCGCATAGTCCTCGGCCTGGGTGAGCAGGCAGGCCAGCGCGGTGAGCTTGGCCTGGCCGCGCGAAAGCGCTTCCCTGGCGGGGCAGGCGGCATAGTCCACCCGCCAGTCGGCGCGATGCGGCCCCACGGAGGTATGGCCGGCCGCGCGATCCCGGTCCCTGGCCAGCAGCAGGGCATCGGCCAGGGACAGTTCGTGTCGGCGCCAGCCGGGTTGGAACTCCAGGGTGGCCCGGCCCAGCCCGGGGACCAATTCGGCCGCCACCCGGCTCAGGCGAGGTTGCAGCTGCTCCAGATATCCGAGCCGCCGCTGGGTCAGCGGTTCACCGGATTCGGCCAGCTCATGGTCCCAGGCGTCCAGCTGGGCGCCGCCGATTCCGGATTTGAGCAGGGCATTGCGCTGCTTCAGGGCGCGGGCATAGCGGCGCCACAGTCCCAGGAAGTCCTGTTCCACGTGGAACAAGCCCCAATCGACGAAGCGCCGGCGGGGCTCCCCGCCCCCGGTGACCAGGGCATGGCTGCCAGGTTCGAAGCTCACCACGGCCAATGCCGCGCAAAGCTCGCCCAGCTGGCCGACCGTCTCGCCATCCAGCCGGCCGGTCCAGACCTGGCCGCTGTGGCGCAGGCCGGCGCGGCGCGGCCGGACGGCCGTGGCTTCCTCCCACTCCACGAAAATCTCGACCGCCTCGCTTCCCGTCCGTACCAACCCGTCCCGGACCCGGCCGCGAAAGCTCCGGCCATAGGCCATCACGTGCAACGCCTCCAGCAGGCTGGTCTTGCCCGCACCGTTGTCCCCGGTCACCAGGTTCAGGCCCGGGCCCGGCTGCAGGCTGGCCTGCTCGAACCGACGCAGCCCTGCCACCGTCAATCGGGTCACATGCACAGGGACACCGCTCCGGCCGGACGGGGGCTGGAAACAGGGAACGAAAACCAGGAAGCCGCCGGTGTTGGCGGAAAGGTGCGGGAGGGCATGCAGGGATCTTACCGGGATCCGGCGCCCCCGATTCCGGGCGGATGCGCAATGGGCGGCCATCGCATCAGGGCCAGACATGCGCGCTCCGGTTGAATCCACCTCGGTAGGGCTTGCCCACGCAGAAGCGGTGCCCACTGGGCGCCTGCATGACCACCCATTCGGCCTGCCGGCTGACCAGGACCGCCCCCAACTGTCCCAGCCGACGGACTTCCAGCGGGATCGAATCCGTCTCCAGGTCCAGATGGACGCGGGGGGCATGGCGGACCTGCTGGAGAATGACCCGCACGTCGTCCGCCGGCGTCCGCAGCCGGATGAAACGGCCTTCCCAATCCCCCGGCAGAGCCAGGCCGAGCGTGGCACTCCAGAACTCCGCCGCAGCTGGGAGATCGTCTGTCCGGCAATCGATGACGAGATTGCCAAGCCTGCTCCGGTGCATGGTGGCCTCCGCTGGACTCTGGAATCGACACCGTAGCGCCCTGGGCTCCCAGGGAATGTCGACGGGACTCCACAACGAAAACGCCCGGCATCAAGCCGGGCGCTGTTCGTGTTCCACGTGAAACAAGATGTCAGAGGCGCAGCGGCATGACCACGTGGCGGGACTTCTCGCTGCTGGCTTCACGCACCAGGGCGGAGGAATTGGCGTCTCGCAGCTGGATGACGACCTGCTCGTCGCGCAGCGCGCTGAGCGCATCCAGCAGATAGTTGACGTTGAAGCCGATGGCCAGTCCGTCCACCTTGGTGTCGGCTTCGATTTCTTCCTGGGCTTCTTCCTGTTCCGGGTTGTGCGCGCTGATCTTCAGCTGGCCGGGCGAAACTTCCACCCGCACGCCGCGGTACTTTTCGTTGGACAGGATCGCCGCGCGTTGCAGCGCCGCGCGCAGGACTTCGCGATCCAGCAGAACCTCGCGATCCGCGCCAATCGGAATCACCGCGGCATAGTCCGGAAAACGGCCATCGATCAGCTTGGACGTGAAGGTGACATCGTCCCGCTTGACCCGGATGTGGCTGCGACCGACTTCCAGTTCCAGCGCCCGATCACCGCCTTCCAGCAGGCGCTGCAGCTCGGTCACGCCCTTGCGCGGCACGATGATCTGGCGCTTGGACAGCGGCGAGCCTTCCAGTTGCGCTTCGCACAGGGCCAGGCGATGGCCGTCGGTGGCCACGCAGCGCAGGGTGCGGTCGGCCAGGTCGAACAGCAGGCCGTTGAGGTAATAGCGCACGTCCTGCTGCGCCATCGCGAACGCGGTGCGCTCGATCAGTTCCTTCAGGGTCGCCTCTGGCACGTCCACGCGCTCGGTCGCCTCGACTTCATCCACCGACGGGAAGTCGTTGGCGGGCAGGGTGGCAAGGGTGAAACGGCTGCGCCCGGCTTGCACGGTGACCTTGTCCGCCGATTGGCTGACGGTGACCTTGCTGCCATCGGGCAGGGCACGCACGATTTCAAACAACTTGCGCGCGGGGATCGTGGTTTCGCCGTCCTGCGCGTCCTCGACCGCGCTGCGCGCAATCATTTCCACTTCCAGATCGGTGCCGGTCAGCGACAGCTGCCCGTTCTGCACCTGCACCAGGAAGTTCGCCAGGACCGGCAGGGTCTGCCGCCGTTCGACCACATTGACCACCTGGGCCAACGGCTTGAGGAATGCTTCGCGCTGAAGGCTGAAACGCATGTCGGTGGGTGCCCCTTGTGCCTTGTGCTTCTAAAAAGAAGGAAAGATCTTAAAAACTGGTGGTGATGGTTTCGCCGATTTCAGTGGGGAACCATCACAAACATTTGAATCACAACGATTTTCCGACAGATCCAACCCCGTGGACAAGCCCCTCGGGAAGGGCACTGAAACCTGTGGATAAATTTTGGCGGAAATTCCAGCCACAGTTTGTCCACAAGGGAGCAGGCCGCTTACTCACTGAGTTTACGGATCAACTTATCCCAATCCTCGCGGAGTTTGCCATCGGTCTCCATCAGGCTCCGGATCTGGCGGCAGGCATGCAGCACGGTGGTGTGGTCGCGGCCGGCGAACGCGTCGCCGATTTCCGGCAGGCTGTGCTCGGTGAGTTCCTTGGCCAGCGCCATCGCGACCTGTCGCGGCCGCGCCAGCGAGCGCGTGCGGCGCTTGGACAGCAGATCCTTGATCTGCAGTCCGTAGTAGTCGGCGACCGTTTTCTGGATGTTGGGGATGCTGATCGCCTGCTGCTGCGCGCGCAGCAGATCGCGCAGGGTTTCCTGGGCGAATTCTGGAGTGATCGCGCGCCCGGTGAAGTTGGCGCGCGCGGCCAGGGTGTTGAGCGCACCTTCCAGATCGCGCACGTTGCTGCGCATCTTCTTGGCCAGCAGGAACGCGACCTCGTCGGGAATCTCGGCGCCGCGATCGCGCGCCTTGGCCAGCACGATCGCCGCGCGCGTCTCGAAATCCGGCGGTTCGATCGCCACCGACAGGCCCCAGGCCAGGCGCGATTTCAATCGTGGCTCGAGCCCTTCCACTTCGCGCGGATAGCGATCGCAGGTCAGGATGATCTGCTGGCGGCTGTCGAACAGCGCGTTGAAGGTGTGGAAGAACTCTTCCTGGGTGCGGTCCTTGCCGGCGAAGAACTGGATGTCGTCAATCAACAGCGCGTCGACCTGCTGGAAGCGGCGCTTGAACTGATCCATCGATTTCTCGATCAGCGCCTTGGTCATCGCGCTGAAGAACTGTTCCGAGCGCAGGTAGAGCACGCGCGCGTTCGGGTTCTGCCGACGCATCTCGTTGCCGGCGGCGAACATCAGGTGGGTCTTGCCCAGGCCGGTGCCGCCGTACAGCAGCAACGGGTTGTGGGCGCGGTCACCCGGCTTCTGCGCCGCCTGCCAGGCCGCGGCGCGGCCCAGCTGGTTGCTGCGGCCTTCGACGAAATTGTCGAAGGTGTAATGGGTATCCAGGTTGCCGGCATAGGGCTCGGCCGAGGCCACGGCCGGCATTCCCTGGCCGGGGGCGGCCGGCCTGGCCGGTTCCGGCGCGCGGGCGCGCGAGCCGATCTCCAGCGAAACCTCGGCGTGGCCGGCGAAATAGTCCAGCAGCTCCCGGATCCGGTCCAGGTAACGCTCGCGCACCTGTTCCACGATGAAGGCGTTCGGCGCGTACAGGACCACCGCATCGCTGCGCTGTTCGGCCTGCAGCGGCTTCAACCAGGTGTGTACATCCTCTGCCGGAAATTCGGCTTCCAGGCGTTCAAGGCAGCGGGGCCAGGCATCCATCGCGTGAAACAACTCGTTCTTGATAAGGTGTGGAAAACACGGCGTCCGCGCCACGCGATTGCATGGACGGGAGCCTGTAAAGAAGGGGTCGGCCAGACTACCACCGCCATCCGGCCGCGCCAATGGTTCCTGTGCATAAGATGTGGATGAATGGACCGGCGGCGATCCCTTCCGGCGCGGGGCCTTGCGCAGCCCATTTCGATCTTCTTCGCCGGTGTTGACCGTAACCGGCGGATACCTATAGAATTTCCGGTTCTTTCCATCCGCAAACCCGCACGAGGGCCCCATGGCCACCAAGCGCACTTACCAACCCAGCAATCTCAAGCGCAAGCGCGACCACGGTTTCCGTGCCCGCATGAAGACCGCCGACGGCCGCAAGATCCTGTCGCGTCGCCGCGCCAAGGGCCGCAAGCGCCTGACCGCCTGATGGCTTTGCCGCAATTCGCGGCCGAGACATCAATCATGCGATGCCCTTGCCAGGAGCCCGCACTGAACGGTGCGGGCTTCTTGCTGTCATGAGCGCAGCATTTCCACGCCACGCCCGGGTCCGCACGGGCGCGGAGTATGCGCGCGTGTTCGAGCAGTCACGCCGCACTTCGGATCCGTTGCTGAGCCTGCACTGGCTGGCCGGCGAGCAGCCGGCCCGGCTGGGCATGGCCGTTTCCCGCAAGGTCGATCGCCGCGCGGTGGGCCGCAACCGGATCAAGCGCCAGCTGCGCGAACAGTTCCGCAGCCTGCGTTCGCAGCTGCCCGGCGGCGACTATGTCGTGGTTGCGCGACCGCCGGCCGCCGCCGCCAGCAATGCGCAGCTGCGCGCGACCTTCCTCCGCGTGCTGACCCGCGCCGGCGCATTGCCGCCGCCAGCGACGGTAGGCACAATGCCGGCGGCCTTGAATTCCCCCTCTTCTCCCTCCACGACACCGGAACCCGACGCCGGTTGAGATTGCCTGTCCGATGAACCAGACCCGTGTTTTCCTGATTTTCGCCTGGCTGATGGTGGCGATCCTGTTGTGGATGGAGTGGGGCAAGTTCAATGCGCCCGCCGTCGCTGCGCCCACCGTGGCGGCCACCGCCGCGACGCAGTCCGGCAGCACCGTGCCCGCCTCGGCGCCCGCTGCGCAACCCGGCAGTACGGTCCCGCAGGCGCCGACTGCGGTCGAGGCCCCGGCCGCCGTTGCCGCCGCGCCGTCGGCCGGCCAGCGCGTCACCATCAGCAGCGACGTGCTGAAGCTGACCCTGGATGGCGGCAGCGTGCTGGAAGCCGAACTGCTGCAATACCCGCAGGAAAAGCGCCCCGGCAGCCCGGCGGTGAAGCTGTTCAACCAGGATCCGGCGCACTACTACGTCGCCGAGAGCGGCTGGGTGCCCGCCGGCGGAACGCGCGCCGCGCCGAATCACGAGAAGGGTTTCGTGCCGGAAGCCGGCACCGCCTTCGCGCTGGCGGCGGGTGGCAATGACATCTCCGCGCCCTTCATCTGGCGCGGTCCGGACGGCGTGACCATCCGCCGTGTCTACACGCTCAAGCGCGGCGAATACGCGCTGACCGTGCGCGACGAAGTGGTCAACGGTGGCAGCACGCCATGGCAGGGTGCGATCTATCGCCAGCTGACCCGGATCCCGCCGCTGGTCAAGCGCGGTATGACCAATCCGGAGTCCTTCAGCTTCAACGGCGCCACCTGGTATGACGGCGGCTACCAGCGTCGCAAGTTCGACGAGGACTACGTGGCCGATGGCCGCGTCGATTGGCGCGGCACCGGTGGCTGGATCGCGATGCTGCAGCACCACTTCTTCACCGCCTGGATTCCGCAGGCGGCCGATCACACCACCATCTCGCTGGACGAGCCCAAATACGCCACTGGCCCGCGTCCGCTGATCCGCGACATGGCCGATCCGCTGAACGTCGCGCCGGGCCAGACCGTGGCCATCAGCGCGCGCCTGTGGGTGGGCCCGAAGCTGGTCAACAAGATCAAGGCCGAGAACGTGCCGGGCCTGCACCGCGCGGTCGACTACAGCCAGTTCAAGATCTTCGACCTGATCGGCCAGGGCCTGTTCTGGATCCTGGCGCACCTGCATGCGCTGCTGGGCAACTGGGGCTGGTCGATCATCGGCCTGGTGGTGCTGGTGAAGCTGGCGCTGTATCCGCTGTCGGCGGCGCAGTACAAGAGCTTCGCCAAGATGCGCAAGTTCCAGCCGCGCATCCAGCAGCTGAAGGAACGCTACGGCGACGACAAGCAGAAGTTCCAGGTCGCCATGATGGAGCTGTACAAGAAGGAGAAGATCAACCCGATGGGCGGCTGCCTGCCGATCCTCGTGCAGATGCCGATCTTCCTGTCGCTGTACTGGGTGCTGGTGGAATCGGTGGAACTGCGCCAGGCGCCGTGGTTCGCCTGGATCCAGGACCTGACCGCGCAGGATCCGTACTTCATCCTGCCGATTCTCAACATGCTGGTGATGTGGTTGACCCAGAAGCTGACGCCGGCGCCGGGCATGGATCCGATGCAGCAGAAGATGATGCAGTTCATGCCGCTGGTGTTCGGCGTCATGATGGCCTTCTTCCCGTCCGGTCTGGTCCTGTACTGGGTCACCAACGGCGCGCTGGGCCTGCTCCAGCAGTGGTGGATGACCAAGCGGCACGGCGAACCGGCCACCGCGACGGCCACCGCCAAGAAGTAAGCCGCGCCATTCCGAGAAAAACCCGCCGCAAGGCGGGTTTTTCTTTGCCGGGGTAACATGCGCGACCACCTTTCCGCCGTTCCACGGGGCGTGCCGCGATGCCATTCCGCTGTTTCCTTGCTCCGGTGCCGGCGCCGCTGTCCGGCTTCACGCGGGTGGCGCGCGACAAGGACGACGTCACTTCGGCGGTCGGGATCGGAAAAGCAAAGATCGCGCCCCGGGCGGAGGCGATCAGCGCGTATCCGGCTCTGCAACCGGCCGGCGCCTCCGCCTACGCGGCGCGCGAACAGCTGAGGCAACTGCAATGAATCCCGCGCCGGCTTCCGACACCATCGCCGCCGTCGCCACCGCGCCCGGTGCGGGCGGCGTGGGCATCGTGCGCCTGTCCGGCCCGCGTGCGCTGGCCATCGCGGCGGCGATGTGCGGACGCGCGCTGCATGCGCGGCGTGCCCACCACGTGCGTTTCGATGACGGCGAAGGCGGCATCCTGGACGACGGCATCGCGCTGGCGTTCCCGGGTCCGGCGAGTTTCACCGGCGAGGACGTGGCCGAACTGCAGGCCCACGGCAGTCCGGTGGTCCTGCAGGCACTGGTCGATCGCGCCTGCGCGCTGGGCGCCCGACGTGCCCGTCCCGGCGAGTTCAGCGAACGCGCCTTCCACAACGACAAGCTGGATCTCGCCCAGGCCGAAGCGGTGGCCGATCTGATCGCCGCGTCCGACACCCGCGCCGCGCGGGCCGCGCGGCGTTCGCTGGACGGTGTGTTCTCGCGCCGGGTGGACGCCATCGCCGCGCGCCTGCTGCGGCTGCGCGTGCATGTCGAGGCGGCGATCGATTTCGCCGACGAGTCGATTGAAACGCTCGGCGGCGGCGAGGTCCGGGCCGGGTTGCAGCAGGCGCAGGCCGAATTGCGGCAACTGCTGGCCGACGCCGAACGCGGGCGCAAACTGCGCGACGGTCTGCATACGGTCATCGTCGGCCCGCCCAACGCCGGCAAGAGCTCGCTGCTGAATGCGCTGGCCGGCAGTGATCGTGCCATCGTCACCGATGTCGCCGGCACCACCCGCGACACCCTGCACGAAACCATCCGCCTGGATGGACTGGAATTGCATCTGGTCGACACCGCCGGCCTGCGCGAGGGCGGCGACGCAATCGAACGCGAAGGCATGCGCCGCGCCCGCGCCGAATTGCAGCGCGCGGACCTGGCCCTGATCGTGGTCGATGCCCGCGACGTGCAGGCTGGCGCGGCGGCGGTGGCCGACGTGGTTGCCGACGTGCCGCGCCGGTTGTGGATCCACAACAAGGTCGATTTGCTGCCGACGGCGCCGGAGGATCCCGATGCGGAGGTCGTGACGGTTTCAGCCGCGACCGGCCAGGGTTTGCCGGCACTGCATGCGCGCCTGCGGGAACTGGCCGGGCAGGGAGCGGGCGAGGGCAGCGAAGGGGAGTTCTCCGCCCGGGCCCGCCACGTCGATGCCCTGCGCCGCGCATCCGGGCATGCTGAACAGGCAAATGGTGAACTGAATCACGAAATGCTGGAGCTGGCCGCCGAGGAACTGCGGTTGGCGCACGACGCGCTGGGGGAGATTACCGGCAAGATTTCCGCCGACGAGATGCTGGGATACATCTTCTCGACCTTCTGCATCGGCAAATAAGGTGACAAGATTGACAGACGGGGCGTGATCCCGTGTGCTGGGCACGCGGGATCCATTGATTCACTTTCGTGTTTCTGGGGGAAACAACCGATGCTGTCGAAGACGCACTACGCCAAGTCGCGCTTGGCGGTACCGCTATTGCTGGTACTGACCATCGCCGCATGCTCCAAGGACGAACCGGCCACGGCCCCTGCCACCGGACAGGCCGCCGCCGCGGGACAGGCCACGCCGCCGCCGCCGGCGGTTTCAGCCGAAGTCCAGGCCATGAACGTGGACCAGCTCCGCGACGCCGCCACCAACGCGTTGCGCGAGAACCGCATCTACGCGCCCGGCGGCAACAACGCCATGGAGTACTACCTGGCCCTGCGCGACAAGCTACCCAACGATCCGGGCGTAACGAGCGCCTTGACCGACCTGATGCCCTATACGCTGATCGCCGCCGAGCAGAGCATCGCGCGCGAGGAGTTCACCGAGGCGCAACGCCTGTCGGCGATCATCGAGAAGGCCGATCCCAAGGCGCCGGCACTGCCGCGCTTGAAGCAGAGCATCACCGCGGCGCAGGAAGCGGTCGCCCAGCGTGCGCAGGACAGCGAGGCCAAGACCAAGGCCGCGGAAGAGGCGAGGTTGAAGGACCAGCAGCGACTGGCGCAGCAGGCCGAACAGCAACGCGCGACCGAGGCCGCCGCCGCACAGCAGCTGGCCCAGCAGCAGGAAGCCGCCCGCCAGGAAGCCGAACGCCAGGCCGCGGCGCGGCGCGAGGCCGAACAGCGCGAGGCCGCCGCCCGCGCGGCGGCGCAGACACCGTCCGCACCCGCGTCGGCGCCAGCCAGCACCGCGGCGACTTCCAGCGGCAGCAACCAGTTGCGTCCGATCAGCACGCCGGCGCCGCGCTATCCGCCCGAAGCCCTGCGCGCCGGTACCGCCGGCGAGGTGCTGGTGGAATTCACGGTGGGCACCGACGGTTCGGTCACCTCCGCGCGGGTCGTGCGCGCCACTCCGGCCCGTGTATTCGATCGCGAAGCGGTCAACGCGGCCAAGCGCTGGAAGTTCCAGCCGGTCAGCGAGCCGGTCACCACCCGCCGCACCATCGGGTTCAATCCGGGCGGTTGAACCGGAACACCAGGCAAAAAAAGGGGGCGGAATTTCCGCCCCCTTTTTTCATTCCGGCATCGCGCCCCGTCAGCCCGAGATCGCCAACCGCTCCTGGTGGTAGCGGCGCACCGCGGCGAACCACAGCAACGCCGCCAGGGCGAACGCGCTGGCCAGGTAGATGCCCCATATCTGCGGGGTGATGGCCTCGTTGCGGATGACCTTGAGGATCAGCTGGTTCTGCGCGAGGAACGGCACCGCGAACTGCCACAGCTGGCTCTTCACCGGGCTGGCCATCAGCGCGAAGGTCGGCACCATCGGCAACAGCAGCAACCAGGTCATGTGGCTCTGCGCCTCCTTCATGCTCTTGGCGCTGGCGGCCAGCCAGGTCAGCAGCGACGTGCCGATGAACAGCATCGGCAGCAGCACCAGCAGCATCTGCGCCATCGCCGGGAACGACACGTTCAACTGGCGGCCGACACCGGAGGAAATCTGCGCGCTGAAACGGAACGCCAGCAAGGTCAGCACCAGCGTGCCCATGCCGATCACGCAGGCCGCGGCGATCTTGCCGCTGACCACCGCGCCGCGCGAAGCCGGCGTGGCGAGCAAGGGTTCCAGCGACTGCCGTTCGCGCTCGCCGGCGGTGGCGTCCAGGATCAGGTAGGCGCCGCCGATGAACGAGGTCAGGATCAGCAGGTAGGGCAGCAGCACCGACAGCAGCACGCCACGCTTGGCTTCCGGCGTGGCCAGATCCTGCGCGCCGATGTTCACCGGCTTGGCGACCGAGGCATCCAGCCCCCGCGCCATCAGCCGCAGCGCGCCCGCCTGCTGGCTGTAGATCGCCAGCGTGGTTTCCAGCCGTCGGCTGGGAATCTCGGCATCGCGACGGGTGCTGTCCTTGATGATTTCCACCAGCGCCGGCTTGCCGGCGCGCCAGTCCCGGGCGTAGTCGGGGCTGATGCGCAGGGCGACGTCGATGTCCTGGTTGCGGATCGCCGCGGCCAGATCCTTTGGCGGTTCCACCGCCTTCAGGCCGTAGCTGGCGAGGAAGGCCACCAGGTTGGGCGCGTTCTCCTTGCCGACCACGGGAATGTCGAGTTCCTTGTCGATCTGGGTGCGGGCGCGCTTCTCGGCCAGCGAACCCATGCCCAGCATCAGTGCCGGGTACAGCAGCGGGCCGAGGAACAGGGCCAGGGCGAGCGTGCGGCGGTCGCGCGACAGGTCCTTGAGCTCCTTGCGCATCACGGTGATGACGGTACCGAACAGGCTCATGCGTGCAGTCCCTCCTCGGACCCGATCACTTTGACGAAGGCGTCTTCCAGGTTGTCCTCGCCGACCTGCCGGCGCAGTTCGTCGGCGGTGCCGGCGGCGACCACGCGCCCCTTGGCGATGACCACGATGCGATCACACAGCGCGGCGACCTCCTGCATGATGTGGCTGGAGAAGATCACGCAGCGGCCCTCTTCGCGCAGCTGGCGCAGGAAGCCGCGCATGGCGCGCGTGGTCATCACGTCCAGGCCGTTGGTCGGTTCGTCGAGGATGACGTTCTTCGGGTCGTGCACCAGCGCCCGCGCAATCGCGGTCTTGGTGCGCTGGCCCTGCGAGAACCCCTCGGTCTGCCGATCCAGGATGTCGTCCATGTCCAGCGCCTGCGACAGCTTGCGGGTGCGCTCGGCGATGACCTCGCGCGACAGGCCGTGCAGCTCGCCGAAATAGGCGATGTTCTCGCGCGCGGTCAGGCGCTTGTACACGCCGCGCGCATCCGGCAGCACGCCCAGCGCGCGACGCACCGCGACCGGGTCGCGGGCGGCATCGATGCCGTCGACCAGCACGCTGCCGCGATCCGGTGACATCAGCGTGTACAGCATGCGCATGGTGGTGGTCTTGCCGGCGCCGTTGGGGCCGAGCAGGCCGGTGATCTCGCCGTCGCGCGCCTGGAAGCTGACCGCGTCCACCGCATTGACCAGGCCGGTCTTGGTCTTGAAGCTCTTGTGCAGATCCTGTGCCACGATCATCGAATGTCTCCTGGAATCGCTGCTGCGGATGGGAAGGGAATGCGAAGGTCCATCACGGCTCCCATCCGTTGAAGCTGGTGAAGGCGGGCGTGCCGTCGATCGCATCCAGGCACTTGGCGTCCAGCGCCTTGGCATCCGTCGATTCGATGAACTGGCTGACCAGCTTGGGCATGCAGCCCTGGCCGATCACGTTGTGGCCCTGGCCGCGCAGGACCAGGTGGCGGCCGTTGGACAATCCCTTGAGCACGGCTTCGCCGTAGCTGGGCGGAGTGACCGGATCCTGCTCACCGGACATCAGCAGCGCCGGCACCTTCGACACCAGCGGCTGGTTGAAGCCGGCCGGGCGTTCGCCCTTCGGCCAAACTGCGCAGGGACTGAAGAACAGCCGGGCCAGGTCGTCGCCCATCACCGTATCGGCGTCGGCCGGATCCGGCCGATAGCGATCGGCGTCCTCGGCGCAGATCACCGACAGCTGCATGCCGCGCGCCATCTGGCCGGACACCTGTCCGTCCATGAACTTGGCCAGCGACATCAGCGGGCCGTAGCGGCCTTGGTCGGCTTCGTCCAGCACCAGCGGCAGCAGCGAGGTGGTGGCCGGCATGTAGGAGAACGCATGGGTCAGGCCGGTGACCGTCGAGGCGGACAGCTTGTCCCGCTTCTCCTGTCCGTTGGACGGATCCCGGTAGGTCACCTCCACCGGCGCGGCGGACAGGCGCTGCTTGAGCGCCAGCAGGCGGGTGCGCAGGTCGGTCGGATAGCGCGCGCGGCAGGCGGCATCGGCGGCGCAGGCCTTGGATTGCAGCGCCAGCGCGTCATCGAAACGGCGGGCGAACTCACCGCCGACCACCAGCGCGTTCGGCGCCACGCCGTCCAATACGATCGCGCGGGTGTGCTGCGGATAGGTGCCGGCGTACTGCTGGGCGACGCGGGTGCCGTAGGACACCCCGATCAGGTTGATCTGCGCGGCGCCGATTGCGGCGCGCACGGCGTCCAGGTCGCGGATGGCTTCGGTGGTGGTGTAGAAGCGCAAATCGGCGTGCTTGGACAGCGCGTCCACGCACTTGCGCGATATGGCCTGCAGGGCGGCCTCATCCAGCGAATCCATGTCGGCGACCGACGGACCGTCCTCGGGGCCATCGCATTCCAGCGGATTGGAGCGGCCGGTGCCGCGCTGGTCCACCAGCACCACGTGGCGCTGCTTGCGGACCTCGCGCAGGGCCGCGTCGACCAGGACCGCATGCTCGGTCGCGGCCTGGCCGGGACCACCGGCCAGGAAGAACACCGGATCCTCGAGGGCCGCGCCTTCGTCGGTGGCCGGCAGCCAGGCGAGGTTGAGGGCGATCTTGCGGCCCTGCGGCGCCTGCCGGTTCTCCGGCACCTCGAAGGTCGCGCATTGCGCTTCCACGTTCCCGCCGGTCCCGGCCTCGGCCAGGGTGCAGGGCTGGAAAGTGACGCGGCCATAGTGGCGGCCGGTGGCCGCCTTGTCCGGCGCGGGGGCGTTGCTGCAGGCGGTGAGCGCGAGCAGGCCGGCGCAGGCCAGCAGGGTCTTGCGGTGGTGTCGCATGGGCGTTCGTCCTGGTTGCGATGCGTTTCAGGATGCCATGACGACGCCAACCGACGGATGTGACCAAAGTGCGGTGGCTTTTTTTCCGACCGCCTGCAGGCATCCCAAACCATCGGAATCACCGACCGGCGGTAGGAGCCGCGTCCCGCCGCGAGCCTTTTCACACAGCGGCCGCCAATGCCCGGTGAAGAGCTCGGCGAAGAGTCCGGCGAAGAGCTCGCGGCGGGACGCCGCTCCTACCGGTTTTATTTGCTGCTGACGTATTTTTCGCGGCGGATCTGCGGAATCGGCAGGCCGGCGGCCTTCAGCGCCTCGAAGCAGGCATCGACCATGTCCGGATTGCCGCACAGGTAGGCGATGTCGGTATCCGCATTCGGGGCGAACTCGGCCAGATGCTGCTGCACGTAGCCCTGGCGGACATCCGGGTGCGGATGTTCCGGCAGTTCGCGGGAGAAGCAGGGCACGAAACGGAACTGCGGATGCTGGTCGGCGAAGGCGCGGAAATCCTCGCCGTACAGCAGTTCGGCGGGTGTACGCGCGCCGAACAGCAGCACCACCTCGATGTCGCGGCCGGCGATCTGCTCGGCCAGCTGCGGCAGCATCGCCCGGTAGGGCGTGACGCCGGTGCCGGTGGCGATCAGCAGGTAGCGGCGGTTGCGGTCGTTGGGCATCAGGCAGAACCGGCCGTAGGGACCGCTGGCGTCGACGTGGCCACCTTCGGGCAGGCCCTCGAACAGGGCCGTGGCCGCGCCGCCGGGCACGTAGCTGACCGCGATCTCCACCGCCTCGCCCGGTCCCAGCCGGTGATCGTGGATGGTCGCCAGCGAATAGCTGCGCTTGGCAGGGGTCCCGTCGGCGTAGCTGAAATGCACCTGGATGAACTGGCCCGGGATGAAGTCCAGGGGCTGGCCGTCGTCACGGACGAAGACATAGTGGCCGACGCTGGGGGCCAGCATGCGGCGCCCGACGAGCTTCAACGGAAAATGGACGATGGCCAAGGTGCTGGGCGATGGAACGGTGTGGTGCCGGGACCGACCCGGCGGGGTGCCTATAATAAGCGTTCGTGTCCCCCCGGGCGCCCACGCTGGCGCCGCAAGGTCCCCTACGTGTCCCAACCCGTGGTTCCCGCGAACGCGCCCGCGCTCGCCATTTCCGATCTCCGTAAGGTCTACGACAACGGCGTGCAGGCGCTCAAGGGCATCTCGCTGCAGGTCGCGCCCGGCGATTTCTTCGCCCTGCTCGGCCCCAATGGCGCCGGCAAGTCGACCCTGATCGGCATCGTCAGCTCGCTGGTGAACAAGAGCGGCGGCGAAGTCGAGGTGTTCGGCGTCAACCTGTCGCGCCACCGCGACGACGCCCTGCGGCTGATCGGCCTGGTGCCGCAGGAATTGAACTTCAACATGTTCGAGAAGCCGATCGACATCCTGGTCAACTACGCCGGTTTCTACGGGGTGCCCCGCGCCGAGGCGCTGGTGCTGGCCGAAGAGGAACTCAAGCGCGCCCAGCTGTGGGACAAGGCGCAGATGATGAGCCGCACGCTGTCCGGTGGCATGAAGCGGCGGCTGATGATCGCCCGCGCGATGATGACCCGGCCGAAGCTGCTGATCCTCGACGAACCGACCGCCGGCGTGGACATCGAAATCCGGCGTGGCATGTGGAAGACCCTGAAGGACATCAACGCCGCCGGCACCACCATCATCCTGACCACCCATTACCTGGAGGAGGCCGAAAGCCTCTGCCGCAACCTGGCCATCATCGACCACGGCACCATCGTCGAGCAGGGCCCGATGCGCGAGCTGCTGGCCAAGCTGGACGTGGAAGGCTTCCTGCTGGACATCGACGGCGAGCTGCCGGCGCAGCTGCCGCTCATCGAAGGCGCGACGCTGGTGGCGACCGATCCGCATACGCTGGATCTGGACATGCCGCGGGCGATGGATCTCAACCGCATCTTCGCCGCGCTCAACGAAGCCGGCATCCGGGTGCGCTCGATGCGCACCAAGAGCAACCGACTGGAGGAACTGTTCGTGCGCATGACCGGCAACGGCAAGGAGCAGGCGGCATGAGCAATCCCAACCTGATCGCCTTCGGCACCATCGTCCGCCGCGAAGTGGCGCGGATCCTGCGCATCTGGGGCCAGACCCTGGTGCCGCCGGCCATCACCATGACCCTGTACTTCCTGATCTTCGGCGGCCTGATCGGCTCGCAGATCCGGGACATGGGCGGATACAGCTACATGGAGTTCATCGTGCCGGGTCTGGTGATGATGAGCGTCATCCAGAACAGCTACGGCAACATCTCCTCCAGTTTCTTCGGCGCCAAGTTCGGACGCCACATCGAGGAGTTGCTGGTCAGCCCGATGCCGAACTGGGTGATCCTGTGGGGCTACGTGGCCGGCGCGGTGCTGCGTGGCCTGATGGTCGGCATCATCGTGCTGATCATCGCCACCTTCTTCACCCCCGTGCGCATGCCGCATCCGCTGGTCACCCTGAGCACGGTCCTGCTGGGCGCGACGATTTTCTCGCTGGCCGGTTTCATCAATGCGGTCTACGCCAAGAAGTTCGACGACGTGGCGATCGTGCCCACCTTCATCCTGACCCCGCTGACCTACCTGGGCGGCGTGTTCTATTCGGTGAAACTGCTACCGTCCTGGGCCGAGGCGCTGACCCACGCCAACCCGATCTTCTACATGGTCAACGCGTTCCGCTACGGCCTGCTGGGCAGCAGCGACGTGCCGCTGTGGGTGGCCTACGCGCTGATGCTGGGATTCGTGCTGGCGCTCAGTTCGCTGGCGCTGTGGTTGCTCAAGCGCGGCGTCGGCCTGCGCAGTTGAACTTGCGCCGGCACGGTCCGGCGCGATGCAGGGAGTGGTGCGGATGCGAATCCTGATCCTGGGCGCCGGTGGCACCGGCGGATATTTCGGCGGCCGCCTGGCGCAGTCCGGCGCCGACGTCACCTTCCTGGTCCGCGCGCCGCGCGCGGCGGATCTGGCGCGCGAGGGCCTGCGCATCCGCAGTCCGCTCGGCGACGCCGACCTGCCGGTGGCGACGGTGACCGCCGAAGCCCTGCCGGCACTGATTGCGTCGCGTCCCTTCGATCTGGTCCTGCTCAGCTGCAAGGCCTACGACCTGGACAGTTCGATCGAAGCGATCGCACCCGCGGTCGAGGCCGGCGCCGACGTACTGCCGGTGCTCAACGGCCTGCTGCACTACGCGCGGCTGGATGAGCGGTTCGGCCGCGATCACGTGGTCGGCGGCCTGTGCTTCATCAGCGCCACCAAGGGACCGCAGGGCGAAATCCTGCATCTGGGCAAGCCCGCTTCGGTCACCTTTGGAGAACGCGATGGCGCCGCGCCGCGCGCGCGCCTGTCGGCCTTCGCCGAGGCCTGCGCGCAGGCCGGCGTCGATCACCTGCTGTCGCCGGACATCGCCCGCGAACAGTGGATCAAGTACAGCTTCCTCACCGCGCTGGCCGCCGGTACCTGCCTGATGCGCGCGCCAATCGGGCGGATCGTGGCGGGCGAGGGCGGCGAGGCGTTCATGACCGCGCTGTACGCCGAATGCATCGCGGTGGCCGCGGCATCCGGACAACCGATTCCGCAGGCTGCGCAGGACACCGCGCTGGCGACGCTGCGGCAATCGGGGTCGGACATCAAGGCCTCGATGCTGCGCGACCTGGAAGCCGGCCAGCGCGTGGAGGGCCGGCAGATCGTCGGCGACATGGTGCATCGCGCGCAGGGCTTCGGACTGCCGGCGTCCCTGCTGTCCACCGCCTGGTGCCATCTGCAGGCCTACGAGGCGTCGCTGCCGGCACGTTGATCGCGCGGAGCGGAGAATCGGCGCCATTCGGAATGCTCCGATGGCCGCCGGCGATCGCCGTTCGTACGGTGGGGACACCGCCATGAACCCTCCCGGAGTCCTTCAACTGATGCATACACGCCATCTGCGACGCCTTTTGCCGCTGTCCGCGAGCCTGCTGCTGTTGACTGGCTGTTTCCCGCATGGGCAGCAGATCGTCCCGGCAATCGAAGGAATGCTGGTGCGAGGGCAGGTTCCCGTTGCGGGTGCGCGGATCCACGTGTTGCCGAGCATGTTCAAGGCCGACTGCGGACCCTCCCGGTATACGGCAGTCACCGACGCGACGGGCCGGTTCACGATCCGCGGCGCCAGCGAGATCGGGATGATGTTGCCGATGGGCGATCGCATCAACACGTGGGGCGTCTGCATCGAGGACGACGGACGCTGGGTCGAAGGATTCAAGGAAGGCGACATCGGATGGCCGCCCCGCCGTATCGACATGCACTGCGATCTGGCGCGGGTGCGGGACGTTTGCGAATGGAAGGCGCGGGATCGCTAGAGAAGAGTCGCCTCCGCATCCACGGATTCACTGGCACCGGTAACGGCGTGCGTCGCGCCGGCATTGCGCCGGCAGGCCATGCTTGTCCCAGTACGCGGCGATGCCGCTGCGGTGCAGGTAGTCCTGGAACGCCGGATCCTCGCGCAGATACGCCAGGTCGCGGGTCCACAGCAGCAGATCCCAGGATGAATACGAACGCCTTCGCACCTGATCCAGCCCGTCGATCACGGCGGCGGTGTCGCGTTGCGGATCCAGCACGCTGAGGAAGTTCATCAACCCGGTGCGCTGTTCGAACTCCTTCATCGCGATGCGCGTCCGCGGCCAGGCGGAAGGATCCACCACGGCCCGGCTGGCCAGCAGGTAGGACTGGCGAAGCAGCGGGCCATACTGCCGGCTGCTGGTGTCCTCGGGTCCGCCGATGCCGGCGGCGATCACCGGCAAGGCCGCGTGATCGCCGCGCCACACCGCGTTGAACCAGCGGCCATAGCGCCCGAAGCGGCCGGCGCGCTGCAATTCGACCAGGGCCTCGCGGTGCCGGCCCAGGGTGTCGAGGATGCGGCCATGACCGAAATGCCAGCCCTGGTTGAGCGGATCGCGGCGGGCGCCGCGCCGCATCACCTGCTCGGCCTGGTCCAGGTAGCCCAGCGACGCCAGCGCCATGGCGTACTGGAACTGCGCGCGCATCTCGCTGGGCGCCAGGTCGGTGGCATGGCGGTACAGCGAGAGGCATAGCTCCCATTGGTTGCCGCGACAGGCGGCGCTGGCCTGCACCAGGTAGGGCTCGGGCAAGGCGGGATCCAGACGCTGCGCCAATGCGGCGTGGTGCGCCGCATCCTGGCGCAGCTCGATGGCCAGTTCCGGCCGCAGGTAGGCGCGCCCGTCCAGCGCCGCGGCGAGGGCGGCGTGCGAAGGCGCGTGCCGGGGTTGTTCGGCGACCAGTTGGCGCAGGCGCGTTTCGGCCAGCTCGACCCGCTCGGGCGGTACCGGTGGCGGCGCACGCAGCAAGGCCTGCACCGCCAGGTAGCGACGGTAGAAATCCGCGTCGCCGCCGCGCGTTGCCGCGGCCGGATGTGCCAGCCCCAGGTTGAGCGCGAGTGCGCCGGCGACGGCCTGGGCGATGTCGCGTTCAAGCGCCAGCACGTCGGCCACGTCGCGATCGTAGTCCTGGGTCCACAAGGTGCGTCCGGTCGCCGCATCCACCAGCCGCAGGTGCACCCGCAGGCGCTCCCCGGCTTGGCGGGCGCTGCCTTCGAGCGCATGGCTGACGCCGAGCCGGCGGACCAGCCGCGACAGGTCGGCGCCGTCGGCCGTGGCCAGGCGGGTCGAATCGCGTGCGATCACACGCAGCCCCCGGATGCGCGAGAGCGTGCTGATCAGCTCCTCGCTGAGGCCGAAGGCGATGTCGCGATCTCCTTCGCCCACCGCGACCAGCGGCATCACGATCAGGGTGCGCGGCTCGGCCCGGGCCGATGCCGGCGCCGTGTCGTAAGCACGCGGGACGAATACCGCGGCGGCCAGCAACAGCAGGCCCAGCAAGGAGGCGATGGCCCAGGCCGGCGCACGCGGAGGGCCTGGGTGCGCCGTGGCGACCAAAGGATCGGTTGCGGGAGCGGAGGCCGCACCGGGCGGTGCCGGTTCCTCGTTGAAGCGGTAGCCGATGCCGTGCAGGGTGTGCAGCCGGCGCGGATGATGGGCGTCCTCGCCCAGCGCCTGTCGCAGCAGGGTGATCACCCGGTTGAGCACGCCCGGGGTGACGTGGCGGTGGCCCCACACCGCGTCGAGGATCTCGTCGCGGCTGAACGCGCGGCCCGGTTCCGACGCCAGCAGCGCCAGCACGTCGAACGCCTTGGGCTCCAGCGGACGCACTTCGCCGTCGCGCAGCAACTGGCGTCCGGCTAGGTCGATGACCACGCCGTCGAGCACGATGCGGGCGGAAGCGGATGACGGCATGGCGATCGGCGCAGGAAGGTTCCGGCGGAACACGTACATCCTAGGGATACGCGGAAGCGCGGCCGTGCCGGCCTAAGCATTTCCCAAGCTTCCCAAGCCGTCCATCGGGGTTTCCCGCCAGCCTCCTCAAGACCCGGACGCGGCGGCGGCGCGAGGCTGGCGACCCGGCCATCGAAGGAACAAACCCCATGAACGCCATTCCCGCCACCGTGCTGTCCGCCCTGCTGCTGGCAGCGGTCCCGTCGCCGCCCGCCCGTGCCGGCGCCGCGACGCCGCCGACCGACCTGCGGGTGGATTGCGCGCAACCACGCCTGCCGTCCCAGTACGAGACCGGTCGCTGGCTGGGCCAGCCCAACGCCGGCCAGGCCTATGCCTCGCGCCAGCGGCTGATGGCCGAGATCCAGCGCGCCTGCCGGAAGCCCGGCATCCGCACGGTCGTGTTGCAGTTTCCGCGTCCGGCCGATGCGCCGGAGCGTGGGTTGGCCGGACGACCCTAGGTACCTGCTAGGTACCCGGTTCGCGCGACGGCAGGCGGAAGAACGCGCGCGCGGTCGCGGTGGTCGCGGCGGCGGTGGCCTCCACCGATTCGCCGCGATCACGTGCCAGCTCGTCGACGATGTGGGCCAGGTACATCGGCTCGTTGCGGCGATGCGAGGGCTGCGGCCGGACGGTGCGGGGCAGCAGATAGGGCGAGTCGGTCTCGATCATCAGCCGTTCGGCGGGGATGTGCCGGACCAGTTCGCGCAGGTGCTGGCCGCGGCGTTCGTCGCACAACCAGCCGGTGATGCCGATGTGCCAGTCCTGGTCCAGGTAGTCGAACAATTCCTCGCGGTTGCCGGTGAAGCAGTGCACCACCGCCGGGCCCAGCCGGCCGTCGAAGTTCTTCATCATCGCCACGAAGTCCGCATGCGCGTCGCGCTGGTGCAGGAACAGCGGCTTGCCGTTCTCCGCCGCGATCTGCAGCTGGCGCTCGAAGGCGCGCCGCTGCGCCGGCCGTGGCGAGAAATCACGGAAGTAGTCCAGCCCGCATTCGCCCACCGCGACCACTTCCGGATGCGCGTGCAGCGCGCGCATCTCGGCGTCGCACTCGTCGGTGTACTCGACCGCGTGATGCGGATGCACGCCGGCGGTGGCGAACAGTTCACCCGGATGCGCCTGGGCCAGCGCGAGCGCCTGCGGCGAATGCTCGCGGCTGGCGCCGGTCACCACCATCTGCACCACGCCGTGCGCGCGGGCGCGTTGCATCACCGCGTCGAAATCGTGGCCGAAGCTTTCGTGGGTCAGGTTGGCGCCGATGTCGATCAGGTGCATGGAGCGGAAGTCGTGGAGCGGAGGGCGCGCCATTGTAGTCGGCCCGGCGCGCGGAGCCGGTATCCTAGCGGGCCATGCCGTCGCCCGTGCCGTCACCGGAATTCCCCATCACCCCGCTGCTGCCGGAGATCCGGCGGAGCCTGTCGGCGCATCCGCGGCTGGTGCTGGAAGCGCCGCCCGGCGCGGGCAAGACCACCCAGGTGCCGCTGGCGCTGCTCGACGAGCCGTGGGTGCAGGGGCGCCGCATCCTGATGCTGGAACCGCGCCGGGTGGCCGCGCGCGCGGCCGCCGGCTTCATGGCGAAGCAGCGCGGCGAGGCGGTCGGCGAAACCGTCGGCTACCGCATCCGCTTCGAGAACAAGGTGTCGGCGCGCACCCGCATCGAGGTCGTCACCGAGGGCATCCTGACCCGGATGATCCAGGACGATCCGATGCTTGAATCGGTCGCGGCGATCCTGTTCGACGAATTCCACGAACGCCATCTGTCGGCCGATCTCGGCCTGGCGCTGGCGCTCGATGTGCAGGCGCAGCTGCGCGAGGACCTGCGCATCGTGGCGATGTCGGCCACCCTGGATGGCGAACGCCTGGCGCGTTTCCTCGATGCCCCGCGCCTGGCCAGCGAAGGGCGGAGCTTCCCGGTGACGGTGGCGCATTTCCCCGCGCGCCGCGACGAACCCGCCGAGGTGCAGGCGCGCCGCGCGATCGAGCAGGCGCTGGCGTCGCATCCGGGCGACGTGCTGGTGTTCCTGCCCGGCCAGCGCGAAATCGCGCGGCTGCAATCGCTGCTCGATGGCTTGCCGCGCGATGTCGCGGTGCTGCCGCTGCACGGCGAGCTGCCCGTGGAGCGCCAGGCCGAAGTGCTGCAACCGGATCCGCACGGCCATCGCCGGGTGGTGCTGGCGACCAACGTGGCCGAATCCTCGGTGACCCTGCCGGGCGTGCGCGTGGTGATCGACGCCGGGCTGGCGCGCGAGCCGCGCTACGATCCCAACAGCGGTTTCGCGCGACTGGAAGTCGTTGCCATCTCGCAGGCTTCCGCCGACCAGCGCGCCGGTCGCGCCGGTCGCGTCGCCGAAGGATGGGCATACCGGTTGTGGCCGCAATCGCAGCGGCTGGAACCACAGCGCCGCCCGGAAATCGCCCAGGTCGAACTGGCCGCGCTGGCGCTGGAACTGGCGGCGTGGGGCAGCGACCAACTCCGCTTCGTGGATCCGCCGCCGGCCGGCGCCCTCGGCGCGGCGCGCGAGTTGTTGCAGCGGCTGGGCGCGCTCGGCGACAGCGGCGGCGTCACCGCGCTGGGCCAGCGGATGCTGGCGCTGGGCACGCATCCCAGGCTGGCGGCGATGCTGCTATCGGCGCCGGCGGGTGCGACCCGCGCATTGGCCTGCGATCTGGCGGCGCTGATCGAAGCGCGGGATCCGCTGCGTGGCGGCGGTGATGCCCTGGCCGCGCGTTGGCGCGCGCTGGCGGCATTCCGCCAGGGCAGGGCGCCGGCGGACGCGCATCGTTCCGCGCTCGCCGCCATCGACGCGGCGTCCAAGCAGTGGCGTCGGCGCCTGCGCGAAGACGCGCCGCCGCCATCGACCGTCGAGGCGCACCTGCTGGGTGATCGCCTGAGCCATGCCTATCCCGATCGCATCGGCTACCAGCATCCGCAGGACCCGCGCCGCTATGCGCTGGCGAACGGACGCATGGCGCGCCTGTTCGACGACAGCGCGCTGTTCGGCGAACCCTGGATTGTCGCCAGCGAACTGCGTTACGAAGCCAAGGACGCATTGATCCAGCGCGGTGCGCCGGTCGATGAAGGGTTTCTGCGCGCCGAGTTTCCGGACCGCTTCGTCACCGCGGACGCGCTGCGCTGGGATGCCGGCAAGCGCGCGCTGAGCGCGCAGCGCGAAACCCGCTTCGATCGCATCGTGCTGGAAGCGCGTTCAACCGGCCGTGTCGATCCCGCATTGGCGGCGCAAGCGCTCACCGACGCGGTGCGCGAACTGGGCATCGATGCCTTGCCATGGACCGAATCACTGGGCCAATGGCGCGAACGCGTGCGCTGCCTGCGCGAATGGATGCCCGAGCTTGGCCTGCCGGATTTGTCCGACGAGGCCCTGCTGGCGGATCTGGATCGCTGGCTGCGGCCCGCCTTCGCCGGCAAGAGCCGGCTGGATGCGCTCGGCGAATCCGAACTGGCCGAGGCGCTCAAGTCGCCGCTGGACTGGTCGCTGCGCCAGCGTGTCGATGCGCTCGCCCCGACCCGCATCATCGTGCCGTCGGGCATGGAACGGCGCATCGAATACGCGCACGGGCAACCGCCGGTGCTGGCGGTGAAGCTGCAGGAACTGTTCGGCCTGGCCGAAACGCCGCGTATCGCCGACGGTCGCGTCCCGCTGACCCTGCACCTGCTTTCGCCGGGCGGACGCCCCTTGCAGGTGACCCAGGACCTGCGCGGCTTCTGGGAACGCACCTACCCGGAAGTGAAGAAGGAAATGAAGGGCCGCTACCCCAAGCACCCCTGGCCCGACGATCCCTGGACCGCCCAGGCCACCCACCGCGCCAAGCCGCGCGGGACCTGAGATCAGGTTTCTTCCCTTGTGGGAGCGACGTCAGTCGCGATGGACGCCTGCGGGAAAGCCCCTTCGCGACTGACGTCGCTCCCACAGGGCCACAAGAACGGGGCCGCAGCCGTTCAGCCAACGGTCGGCGCGGGCGTGGTCCGCTAACGGGCCGTGAACATCCCCCGATGGACACTGGACCCGTCATCTCCCACAGGACAACGACGATGAGCAAGCTCACCATCATTACCGACCGCGCATTGGAGCTGGTCAGCCAGGCCGGCAGCAACCTCAAGCAGGCGATGCCGAAGAACGCCGACAAGCTGCTGCAGACCGGCGTGGTGCTGGGCGCGGCGAAGACCGGCGCCAAGACCGCGGGCAAGTTCATCCGCCGCAACCCGGTGGTGGCCGTCGCCGCGGCCGCCGGCATTGGCCTGCTGGCCTATGCGGCCTACCGCAAGCGCAAGCGCGACGCCGCCGACGCGCCGATCGAAGGCAAGTCGCGTCGCATCGAAGCGCGCAAGGTCAACGGCACCGGCCGCGCCGGCCGCCGCGCCGCGGCCTCCCGCTCCACCTCGCCCAACCCCTGACGTAGAGCGGAGCTTGCTCCGCTTCATATGGCATTTCCGTCCCGATGACCCAAGCCGGGCAAGCCCGGCTCTACACAAAGCTGTAGAGCGGAGCTTGCTCCGCTGCGCGCGGTGTTTCCTTCCCGATGACCCCCAAGCCGGGCAAGCTCGGCTCTACGTGCGGATTTCCCGCCATTGGCCGGGAGCGAGCTCGCCCAGGGAGACTTCACCCATCGCCACGCGCACCAGTCGCAGGGTCGGCAAGCCGACGGCGGCGGTCATCCGCCGCACCTGCCGGTTGCGGCCTTCGGTGATGCGCACTTCCAGCCAGGCGTCCGGTACGGTCTTGCGGAAGCGCACCGGCGGATCGCGCGGCCACAGCACCGGCGGCGGATCCAGCCGGCGCACCTCCGCCGGCCGGGTCGGTCCATCGCTCAACACCACCCCGCGCCGCAACGCGTCCAGCTGCGCCTCGTCCGGCGCGCCTTCCACCTGCACCCGGTAGGTCTTGGCCTGCTTGTGGCGGGGATCCGTCAGGCGATGCGCCAGTCCGCCGTCGTCGGTCAGCAACAGCAAGCCTTCGCTGTCGTGGTCCAGGCGGCCGGCCGCGTATACCCGCGGCGGCAGGCCGAATTCCGCCAGCGTCCGCCGGGGCGGAACGCTGCGGTCGGTGAACTGGCACAGCACGTTGAAGGGTTTGTTGAACGCGATCAGCACGGAACAACCGCTTGAATCAGGGCTTCACGAAGCGCAGCGTCATCCGGTCGCTTTCGCCGATGGCCTGGTACTTCGCCGCATCCTTGGCATCGTGGTTGTTGGTCGGCGGCAGCGTCCACACGCCATTGGGATGGTCCTTGGTGTCGCGCGGATTGGCATTGACCTCGCTCTTGCCGTCCAGGCGGAATCCCGCCGCCTCGGCCAGCGCGATCACCTGCGCCTCGCCGACATAGCCGCTGTTGTCGTCCGCCGGCACGTCGCGCTTGGCGCGATGCTCGACCACGCCCAGCACGCCGCCGGACTTGAGCACGTCGAAGAAGCCCTTGAACATGCCTTCGGCCTGGCCCGCCGAGCGCCAGTTGTGGACGTTGCGGAAGGTCAGCACCAGATCCGCCGAGCCCGGCGCGCCGAACACCGGCGCCGACGGCGAATAGGCCGTCACCCGGACCTTGTCGTACTGGGCGGGGGAGGCGGCGAGCTTCTTTTCCAGTCCGTCCTTGCTGCGCTGCTGGTAATCGCGCCCGCGGCCTTCGGCCACCGCCATCGGATCCACCACCGCCGCCACGTACTGGCCGCGTTCGCGCAGGTACGGCGCCAGGATCTCGGAGTACCAGCCGCCACCGGGCGTGATCTCGACCACGGTCTGGTCCGGTTTCAGCCCGAAGAACGTCAGGGTTTCCAGCGGATGGCGGGCATCGTCGCGGGCCACGTTGGCTGGCGCGCGCCAGTTGCCCTTGAGCATCGTGTCGATGCCGGAAGCGGCGTCGGCGGCGGTTGCCGCGGCATCCTGCGCCTGCGCGATCACGGGTGCGCCCAGGGCCAGCAGCACGGCGAGGCAAATCGAATGCGACTTCATCGGGTGTCCTCCGGGGGAAAAGTGCCGCGAGCCTACCATGCGGTCGCGCTGCGGCATGGCTGAATCCATGCCATCGGCGTCGGCGCGCTTATGTGGAATTTACGCAGGACGCCCGTGTCCGGAATGGCCCGTTTACGCCACCGCCGCCTAGGCTGACCGGACTGCGCGCAAGCGCGTCCGGAAGCCAGGCATGAACCTGCTGATCATCGAAGGCCCGCACGCATCATCGGCTGGCCACGCGCCGATGCTGGCGCCGCGGGCCGTGCGCGGCCTGCAATCCCAGGCGCGCGCCCGCGGCCACACCGTGTTCCATTGCCATTGCCCCAGCGTGGACGCGCTGCTGACCGGACTGCGTGCCGGCACCAGCCTGGACGCGCGCATGCTGTTGCTGGATTCCGGTGACATCGCCGCCAACGACCCCGGCCTGCCGGCGTTGCGCGAAACCCTGGATCACCTGTCGATGCCCTACATCGAGGTGCACGACGACAGCGCGCAGGTGCTGGAGACCTATCTGGATCTGCGACACGCACCGCTGGCGACGGTCGTGTTCAACCGGGATCGTCCCGGCGGTCACGCACTGGCGCTGTCCATCGCCCTGCGCCGGCTGGCCATGCCGGCGAGCGGCGTCTGACCACTTTCCATTCCTCCCTCCCGACGGAGTTCTCCCATGTCGTTACTGCTCATCCGCGGCCCGGAGCGCCGCGCCCATCACAGCGAACCTCCGCCCCCGTTGCCGCCGCAGATCCTGCGCGGACTGGCCGAGCGCGCGGCCGTCGCCGGCAAGACCCTGGCGGTGCGCGTGTGCGCCAACGAAGCCGAGTACCTGCATGCACTGGACAGCGCGCGACGGGCGCACACCGAGCTGTTGCTGCTGGATCCCGGCAGCGCCGCCGGCAGCGCGCGCCTGCATGAGGCGGTGGACCACACCGGGATTCCCTACATCGAAGTGCACGACGACGCCTGCGACGCGCCCGAACCGCGCTTGCCACCCTCGCCGGCCTGCCTCGCGGTCGCCCAGGGCTATCGCGCGCAGAGTTATACGCTGGCGCTGGAAATGGCGCTGGAGCACCTGGGCTGCGCCGAATGCGAGTCCGAACGCCATGTCGGTACCTGAGCGGGCAGCGGCCGGAAGCGGCTACTTCGCCGACTACGAGGTCTACGTGATGGGCGAAGCGGTCGCCTGGGGCCAGATCACCCTGGGCTGCGCCACCGAAGCCGCCAACCGCGACCCCGCGGGGTTGATCCGGCGGCTGCGCCAGGCGGCCGCCGACCAGCATGGCGTGGATCCGGGCGAGGTGCGCCTGCGCCAGGTCTTCCGGCTCTAGCCGGCGCCGTCCTCGGTGCGTCCGTCGATGGGCAGTTCCACGTCCATCAGGGTCGGCTCGTCGGGATCGGCGCGGATGCGGAAGCCCAGCTGCTCGCACATCGCCAGCATGGTGCGGTTGTCGCGCAGCACCTGGCCTTCCACCAGCGCCAGCCCCAGCCAGCGCGCGTATTCGATCATGATCCGCATCAGCCGCCAGCCGATGCCGTGGCCCTTGAGATCCGAGCGCACCAGGATGCCGTACTCGCCACGTTCGTAATTGGCGTCGGCGTGCAGGCGCACCGCGCCCAGCATCTGTCCGCTGGCCGGATCCAGCGCCACCAGCGCCATCGAGCGCGCGTAGTCGATCTGGGTCAGGCGGGCGATGAACTCGTGGCTGAAATGGCGTACCGACTGGAAGAAGCGCAGGCGCAGGTCCTCGTCGGTGACGTGGGTGAAGAACTCGCGGAACATCGCGTCGTCCTCCGGCCGCACCGGCCGCACGAAGGCGTCGCTGCCGTCGGCCAGGGTGATCGTGCGCTCCCATTCCTTCGGATAGGGGAAGATCGCGAAGCGCGGATGGCCGCGGCCCTTGTGCAGCTTGCGGCCCGGCGCCACCGCGATGCGCGCATCCACCGCGATCACGCCGTCGCGATCGGCCAGCAGCGGATTGATGTCCAGCTGGCGGATTTCCGGGATGTCGGCGGCCAGCTGGGCGAGCTTGACCAGCACCAGCGCGATCGCGCGCTCGTCGGCGGCCGGCACGTCGCGATACGCCTTGAGCACCCGCGAGACCCGGGTGCGGCCGATCAGCTCGTGCGCCAGGCGCAGATCCAGCGGCGGCAGCGCCAGCGCCTTGTCGTCGATCACGTCCACCGCGGTGCCGCCGCGACCGAATACGATCACCGGGCCGAACACCTCGTCGTCGGCGATGCCGGCGATCAGCTCGCGTGCCTTCGGCCGCAACAGGGTCGGCTGCACCAGCACACCGCCGATGCGCGCGTCCGGGCGCGCCGCGCGCGCGCGCTGGAGGATGCCGGCGGCCGCCTCGCGCACCGCGTCGGCGCTGACCAGGTTCAGGCGCACGCCGTCGACATCGGATTTGTGCGGGATGTCCGGCGAAAGAATCTTCACCGCCACCGCCAGGCCCTGCGCGAGCAGCGGCTCGGCCACCCGCGCCGCGTCGTCCGGATCGCGCGCGCGCTGCAACGGCGCGACCGGAATGCCGTAGGCCGCCAGCACGTGCGCGGTCGCCAGCGGATCCAGCCAGTGCTGGCCATCCCTCAATGCCTGCTCCACCAGCGCGCGCGCCGCATCGGTGTCGACCACGAAATCCTCGGGCAGGCTGGGCGGCGTCTCCATCAGCGCCGCCTGCGCTTCGCGGTAGCGGACCAGGTGCATGAAGCCGCCGACCGCGTCGGACTCGGTCGGGTAGTTGGGAATGCGCGCCGCATCGAGCACTTCGGCGGCGGCCGGATCGTGGCCCAGCCAGACCGCGAACACCGGCTTGTGCGGGCCGTGCGCGGGGCGCGCCCGCAGCAGGCGGGTCATCGCTTCGGCGGTCTCCACCGCCGAGGACAACACGGTGGGTACGTTGACCGCCAGCAGGGCGTCGTTCTCCGGATCGTCCAGCAGTGCGGCGATGGTGGCGGCGTAGCGTTCGGCGTCGATGTCGGTCAGCAGATCCACCGGATTGCTGCGCGACCAGCCCGCCGGCAGCATCGCGTCCAGGCGGTCGCGGGTGCCGTCGGACAGCGCGGCCAGGGTGCCGCCCAGTTCGTGCAGGCGGTCCACCGACAGCGCGCCCACGCCGCCACCGTTGGTCAGGATCGCCAACCGCCGACCCGGAAACGCGCGCAGGCGTCCCAGGGTTTCGGCGGCGGAAAACAGTTCGTCCAGCGAACGCACCTGCAACAGGCCGGCGCGTCGGAACGCGGCGTCATACACCGCGCGCGGATGCGCCAGGTGCTGCACGTGGGTGCTGTCGGCGGCCGCGCGGCCGCCCGCTGCGGAGGGCAGGCCCGATTTCACCACCACCACCGGCTTGGTGCGCGCCGCCGCGCGCGCGGCCGACATGAACTTGCGCGCGTCTTTGATCGCCTCGACGTAGAGCAGGATGGCACGGGTGCGGTGATCGGTGGCGAAGTAGTCGAGCAGATCGGCGAAATCCACGTCCAGCGCATCGCCCAGCGACACCACCGCGGAGAATCCGACCGAGCGGCCGACGCTCCATTCCACCAGCCCGCCGGAAATCGCGCCCGATTGCGAAATCAGCGCCAGATCGCCCGCGCTCGGCAGGCGCCCGGCGAGGCTGGCATTGAGGCGCACGTGCGGGGCGATCACGCCCAGGCAGTTCGGTCCCAGCACGCGCAGGCCCTTCTCGCGCGCGATGGCATCCAGTTGCGCCGCCGGTGAGTCCGGACCCGAACCCATCGCCGCGGTCAGCACCGCGACCGCGCCGGCGCCGCACTCGGCCGCCTCGCGGGCGATGCCCGGCACCGTGGCCGGCGGGGTGGCGATCACCACCAGATCCGGCTTCCACGGCAGGTCCCGCAGGCGCCGGGCGGTGGTCACGCCGTCGATGGTGGCCGGATGCAGGTTGACCAGGCCGATCGGTCCGCCGAAACCGGCTTCCAGCAGGTTGTTGATCACCGCGCGTCCGACCGAACGCGGCCGCGACCGGCTGCCGACCACCGCCACCGAGGTGGGCCGGAAGATGGATTGCAGGCGGTAGGTGCTCATCGCGGACCGGAAAGACGGGAGGCGCGACAAAGGTAACGCGCTGGCTGTCAGCGGGCCATGATCAGGTCGCTGGCGATCTTCGGAACTGGCGGGGACAATTGTCGCTTCGGGAAGCCCCGCCTCCCCGTGTCGATACCGTAACAAGGGGTCAGGGAGTGGCGAAGCACTCCGGTCCCCACTGGGTTTGGAGCAGCAGATGAAGCGTCTTGCAATGGCGGGTCATGTCCCGGGCATCCCGGAATGCCGACATCTGCTCGAGTTCGTCCGCCATCTCCTCCACCACCGGCAGCGCGTCGGGGGCGCGCCGGGTCATGCAGGCGCGATGCCGCGCGATCAGCACGTCGCAGATCGGGACGCCGGTGAGCGGTGGAACCTTCGCGACCTCGGTTTCCTCGTGCAGATCCGCGAACGGGACCATCGCCATCTGCAGCGCGTACAGGACGCTGATGAAATCGCGGTCAGGGTCGTACCAGGGACCATCGGCGGTCGCGGCGGATAGCGTGAAGGTGCCCTCGACCCGGCTGTTGCGAGGACCCTTCAGTGCGGCGATGTACGTATTGGCGAAGGCCTCCATCCGCTCCGGCGAGGGCTCGTTCATGGCGGCCTGGAAAGCTTCGTGCGTGCGGGAGACATCCGGAACAAGACAGGTGTAGGCGAAGGTCGCGACCTTTCCCTCGGCAGGCTCGCCGGGACTGGTGATGGTGACGTCCCCGACCGTGCAGGCCACGCTGGTGAAAGTATCGTACAGAGGGGCGGATATCAGCTGCATGGACTGCATGATCTTCTTTTCCACCGGATCCTCGCCGCTTCCCGCGACCTCGGCCTGGGTCGGGAATCCGGGTACGCCGCCGGAGCGAACCAGTGCCGCCATCGCGGCGACGTCTTCCGGTTTGGGGACGATACCGGCGCCATACCGGGGTTCGATTGCGTCCTGGAGCGTTCTGGCGGCTTCCGTGTCGAAACGGAGGAAGGTGCGGATATAGAGCTGGAAGGTTTCCGCTGGCGATGGCGGTACCGCGTCCTCGGCCGCAAGCGGCCATGCGGCGACCATCAGAATGGAAAGCAGGATTCGGGGAATGAGTCGCACGATGCCGTTACCGGTGAAGGAACCGGAGACGTTAGGCGGCCCGGGCGGGATCTCCCATAGGACGTGTCCGAATGTCGAGCCGCACCGCCGCAGGGAAATGGACGCGATCGTGGAAGCCCGCGCGTAGCGGCTCAGGCGAAGCTCAGGCCAGTTTCAACGCGTCCGGATACGGCGGCGTGTCCGGATAGTCGCCGGCGGCCAGCCGCGCCTGCAGATCGCGCCACCAGCCGGCGCGGAACAGATCGCCATGCGCCGCGCGCAATGCGCTCGCCTGCGGCGCGGGCAGGCCGAGGAACTGCGGGAAGCGTTCCGGAAACACGTCGCCAGGACCAACGTAGAACCACGGCCCGTCGGCCATTTCCTCCTCATAACAGGTGGGTTGCGGCCAGTCGCGGAAGTGGCAGTCGGTGACCAGGCACAGCTCGTCGTAGTCGTAGAACACCGCGCGGCCGTGCCGCGACACGCCGAAATTCTTCAGCAGCATGTCGCCGGGGAAGATGTTGTTGCGCGCCATGTCCTTGACCGCCTGGCCGTAGTCGATGGCGGCGGCGAGCGCGGCCTCGGGCTTCTGCTCGCGCAGGTACAGGTTGAGCGGGCGCAACCGCCGTTGCACGTAGCACAGGTGGATGATCAGGTCGTCGCCGTCCTCGGTGATGCCGTGACCGCAGGTGGACCGCAGTTCCTCCAGCAGGGCAGGCGCGAAACGCGCGCGCGGGAAGCGCAGGAAACGGTAGGGCTGGGTGTCCAGCAGGCGACCGACGCGATCCAGGTGGAACACCAGGTTGTAGCGGTCCTCCACGTCCTTGCGGCTGACTTCCTTGGGATAGGCGAAACGGTCGCGGATGATCTTGAACACCAGCGGATAGCTGGGCAGGGTGAACACCGCCATCACCATGCCCGGGGTGCCCTCGGCCTGCACCAGCTGCTCGCCGGCCTGGGTGTCGAAGTGATGGAAGAAGGTGCGGAAGCGTTCGGTCTTGCCCTGCTTGGCCCGGCCCAGCACCGTGTAGATCTCGTCGATCGGCTTGCCCGGCAGCAGCGAGCGCAGGAACACCACCGCGTCGCCGACGGTGGACAGGTCCGCATGGAAATAGCTGCGCGAGGTGCCGAACAGGTGCGCGACGTCGCCACGCCGGGTCAGCACCGCCTCGGCCTTCAGCTTGCCGCCGTCGTTGACCAGCGCGATCACGCAGGGCGAGAAGCGGTGCTCGCCGAACACCCGGCCGATCAGGTAGGCGCGGCGCTCGCGGTAGAACACCGTGTCCAGCAGTTCGATCCCGCGCACCGGGTTCTCGCCCCAGTGCGCCAGATCGTCCTGCAGGCGGATGGCAATCGAGGCCGCGCAGCGGGTGCGGTGTGCGTAGGGAATATCGAAGCGATAATCGCCCAGCACCCGCACGAAGGTGTCGGTGGGGCGCTGCTCGGACACCGCGTAGCTGTGCCGCGCGACCGGATGGGTGATGGCGTCGGTCGGTTCGACGTCCATCGCGATGAACTCGATCGACGGATCCACGCCGCGGGTCTTGAAGAAGCGCCGGGTCAGGGTGTTGTAGAAGGTCTTGTACAGCTCGCGGTCGATCAGATCCGCGATCAGCCGGTCGTAGCCGTCGCGCACCGCCGACCACAGGGTACGGTCATGCGCGTGATCCAGCAGCGCCGCCTGCAGGCGCAGCGCGCATTCGGCGATGCATTCGTCGTACAGCTCGATGCGCTCGACCGCATCGGCGCGCGCGCCGGCCCAGTCCATGGTCTCGAACCGATGCCGCGCGCGCTGGGTGATCTCGGCGAAGCGCGCGTGATAGTCGGCGAACGCATCGTGGATGAGCGTGGCGATGACGGTCGGCTGGATCATGCGTCCACCCGCGCCTGGTCCAGCACCCATTTGCGCACGGTCTGGAAATCCGGATGCGCCAGGCTGCGCTCCGGATAGACCAGGTAGTGGGCGAAATCGGCCTGCAGGCATTTGCCGGTCAGCGGTACCAGCCGGCCCGCCTTGATCAGCGGTTCGGCGAGGGTGAGCCGCGCCAATGCCACCCCCATGCCCTGCGCGGCGGCCTGGTGCAGGGTCTCGGTGTCGTCGAACTGGGCCACGAACCGGCGCGGCACCTCGCCGCCGAACTCGGCGAACCATTCCTTCCAGCGATCGGAGGGATCGCCCAGCAGCGGCAGGCTGCCGATGCGCGTGAGCGCGGGCTTGCCGTGGCGCTTGAGGAAGGCCGGGCTGGCGACCGGTTGGATCCATTCGTGGAACAGCAGTTCCGAGCGGACGCCGGGCCAGCGCCCGCCGCCCAGCCGCAGCGCCACGTCCACCGGTTCGCGATCGAAATCCACCACGTGGGTGCTCGATTGCAGGTTCAGGCCGAGCTCCGGATTGGCGGCCAGGAAATCGGGCAGGCGCGGCACCAGCCAGGCGGTGGCCATCGACGGGATCAGGCTCAGGGTGATGACGTGGTCGTTGCGCGCCGACATCCGTTGCAGCGCGTGGCCGATCGCATCCAGCGGCGTGGCCACCGCGTCGAACAGGCGCTGGCCCTCCGGAGTCAGTTCGACCCCGCGCGGTCCGCGCGCCAGCAGCTTGTGGCCGACCCGCTCTTCCAGCAATCGCATACGGTGGCTGAGCGCGCTCACCGTCAGGTGCATGGCCTCGGCCGCGCGGGTCAGGTTCTTCAACCGCGCGGCGGTGACGAAGGCGTCGATCTGGTCCAGCGGCAAACGGCTCATGCGGATTGGTCCATGTTGAACCCGGCTCAAGGCTGGCTTGCGGAGGTTTCGCTTTTTCTGCAATCAGGATGAGCCTAGCTTGGCTCCTGTTCAAGCCGGACGTCCCGGCGGCAGGAGAATCCCATGCGTACCGAAACGAAGCATTCGTGGTGGCGTGAACTGGGCGCCGTCAGCCAGGGCATGCTGTTCCTCGATGGTCACATCGCCAGTACCGAAGCGCTCCGCGCGGGCGACGGCGAGCAGCGCCCGGCGCGGCGGCCGGTCCCGCCCGAACGCCACGAGCGTGCCCTGCGGGTACTGCACGCACGTCGGCGACGCGAGATGACCGCGCTGTCGCTGTTCCGGTGAGCCCGCGGCGTCGGCTCGGGAGCGCACTTCTCCACCTCCTGTTTGATCAGCCATTTGGCTGTTGAAAGCCAAAGGGGAACCAGGGCCGATTTGCCTTTGGCGCGAAGAGCCAATCCCCCGTCGCCTTCGGCGCCCGCCCCCTTTTTCAAAGGGGGCATACGAGCAACCCCGACGCTCGGAAACCGGCTTTGCCTCCCCCTTTGAAAAAGGGGGACCGAGGGGAATTTGCTTTTGGCGCGAAGAGCCAATCCCCCGTCGCCTTCGGCGCCCGCCCCCTTTTTCAAAGGGGGCATACGAGCAACCCCGACGCTCGGAAACCGGCTTTGCCTCCCCCTTTGAAAAAGGGGGACCGAGGGGAATTTGCTTTTGGCGCGAAGAGCCAATCCCCCGTCGCCTTCGGCGCCCGCCCCCTTTTTCAAAGGGGGCATACGAGCAACCCCGACGCTCGGAAACCGGCTTTGCCTCCCCCTTTGAAAAAGGGGGACCGAGGGGAATTTGCTTTTGGCGCGAAGAGCCAATCCCCCGTCGCCTTCGGCGCCCGCCCCCTTTTTCAAAGGGGGCATACGAGCAACCCCGACGCTCGGAAACCGGCTTTGCCTCCCCCTTTGAAAAAGGGGGACCGAGGGGAATTTGCTTTTGGCGCGAAGAGCCAATCCCCCGTCGCCTTCGGCGCCCGCCCCCTTTTTCAAAGGGGGCATACGAGCAACCCCGACGCTCGGAAACCGGCTTTGCCTCCCCCTTTGAAAAAGGGGGACCGAGGGGGATTTGCTTTTGGCGCGGAGTTGCGGGAATCGCCCCCCAAAAAGAAGACGCCCGGCGCAAGGCCGGGCGTCTGCGACATCAACCGCGGATCACCACCCTCACAGGTGCTTGATGATCTCGTCGGCGAACTCGCTGCACTTCACTTCGGTGGCGCCGTCCATCAGGCGGGCGAAGTCGTAGGTCACGCGCTTGCTGGCGATGGCCTTGTTGACGCCGTCGATGATCTTGTCGGCGGCTTCGGTCCAGCCCATGTAGCGCAGCATCATCTCGCCGGACAGGATCACCGAACCCGGGTTCACCTTGTCCAGATCGGCGTACTTGGGCGCGGTGCCGTGGGTCGCCTCGAACACCGCGTGGCCGGTCACGTAGTTGATGTTGGCGCCCGGCGCGATGCCGATGCCGCCGACCTGCGCGGCCAGCGCGTCGGACAGGTAGTCACCGTTGAGGTTGAGCGTGGCGGACACGTCGTACTCGCGCGGACGCAGCAGGATCTGCTGCAGGAACGCGTCGGCGATGGCGTCCTTGATGACGATGCCCGCGCCCGGCTTGCCTTCCGGAATCACGTGCCACGGACCGCCGTCCAGCTCCACCGCGCCGAAGTAGTCGCGCGCCACCTGGTAGCCCCAGTCACGGAAGCCACCTTCGGTGAACTTCATGATGTTGCCCTTGTGCACCAGCGTGACCGACTTGCGGCCGTTGTCGATGGCGTACTGGATGGCGCTGTGGACCAGGCGCTCGGTGCCCAGGCGGCTGACCGGCTTGATGCCCAGGCCGACGTCCACGCCCACCTCGCGGTGCGGGGCGCCGATGCCTTCCAGCGCCTGCTGCCACTCGTTGGCCTTTTCCTGGGTGCCGAAGCGGATCTTGCCGAACGCCTGCGGGAATTCCTTGGCCAGGAAGTCCAGCACCTTCTGCGACTCGGCGCTGCCGCCGGCCCATTCGATGCCGGCGTAGATGTCCTCGGTGTTCTCGCGGAAGATCACCATGTCGACGTCGCCCGGCTTCTTGACCGGCGAGGGCACGCCCTCGAACCAGCGCACCGGGCGCAGGCAGACGTACAGGTCCAGCATCTGGCGCAGCGCCACGTTGAGCGAGCGGATGCCGCCGCCGACCGGCGTGGTCAGCGGGCCCTTGATCGAGACCAGGTAGTCGCGGCAGGCCTGCACGGTCGAATCCGGCAGCCAGGTGCCGAACTGGTTGTTAGATTTCTCGCCGGCGAACACTTCCAGCCAATGGATCTTCTTGGCGCCGCCGTAGGCTTTTTCCACCGCCGCGTCGAGCACGCGGACGCTGGCGCGCCAGATGTCCGGACCGGTGCCGTCACCCTCGATGAAGGGAATGATCGGATGGTTGGGGACATTGAGCTTGCCGCCGGAGATGGTGATCTTCTCACCGCCGGGGGGCGGGGTGAGGACAGGTTCTGCCATGGAACTGCTCCCGGTTGAGATGGCACGCGGCGGACCGCGCGCGGGGGTGAACAAAAAGGGTCCAGCAAAGGTGTGGGGTACGACGGGGTGAAGCGGACCCCCATTGTCGCGGTTTATGCAGCCATGGGCAAAACCCGGATCACCGTGGCCCGGCGTATGGCCCGCGGCATGGTGGGAGGCTGCAAAAAAAAGCGGGCGCGATTCGCATCGCGCCCGAGCTTGCCCACCAGGGTGGGAGAGAGGGTGGGATTACTTGACTTCGATTTCCTGGGTCATGCCGACGGCCTGCCCGTCCAAGGTCACGTCGACCTTGTACTTGCCGGCGGGCCAGGGATTGGCATTGGTGAATTCGATGTTCGTGGTGCCAGCATCCTCGGCCTTGATGGCTTGAGTCTTCTGGCCGGCAACCTGCCCGTCCTGGTAGGTCAACTTGGCATCGATATTGGCATTGGCCGGCGTGTTCGCATCGGTCTTCACCGAAACGATGATCTTGTCCTTCGGGGTGAAGGTGGAAACGGCGGCCACCGACTTGTCGGCGGCTGCGGTGTTGCCCACGGTCACGCTGGTGGCGCTCACCGGAGCGGGAGCGGGTTCGGCCGGAGCGGGCGCGGGTGCCGGAGCCGGTTCGGTCGCGGCCGGCGGCGGGGCTACCGGTTCTTCCTTCTTCTTGCAGGCGGCCAAGGCCACGGTGCCGGCCAGCGCGATCATCAGGGCATAGGAAATGCGGTTCTGCTTCATGGTGTCAGTCCTTGTGTCAGCCGTTGAATGGTCGGTAGGGTGAGCGCGCGGTCAGGCGATGCTGTCCTTGGGAGGCAGCTTGATCACCTGGCCCGGGAAGATCCGATCCGGATCCTCGATGACGTCGCGATTGGCCTCGAAGATATGCTTCCAGGCGTTGGCATTGCCGTAGTGTTCCTTGGCGATCTTGGAGAGCGTGTCGCCCTTCTCGATCGTGTAGCTCTGTTCGCCGACCAGTTCCTCGGTGCTGTCCACGCGTGCGGTGACACCGGAGAAGTCAGCCTTCTCCACGAGTTGCTCGGTGGAATCCACCTTCGCGGTGACGCCCGAAAAATCCGCTTTCTTCTCGTTGCTCATACACAACCGTCCTTCCGTGCAGGATGTTGGGACGAGCTAGCCTTGCATGCGCCCTGTTAAGAAATCATGGCATTGGCGTGAAGACCGGCGTGGCCTTCAGCCAGCGGCTATTGACGCGGTTCACGTTGCGCCGGAAGCGCGGTTACGCCGGGGGTGGCGCGCCAGGGATTGATATCCAGGCCCCCGCGGCGGGTATAGCGCGCTTCCACCGACAGCCATTGCGGCGAGCAATGCGTCATCAAATCGCAATGAATGCGTTCGACGCATTGCTCGTGGAACTCGGCGTGATCACGGAAGCCGACCAGATAGCGCAGCAGCTCGGCGCGATCGATGCGCGGCCCCGCGTAGCGGATGACCACGGTGGCCCAGTCGGGCTGGCCGGTGACCGGGCAGTTGGACTTGAGCAGCGCCGACACCAGGGTTTCCTCCACCAGCACGGTGCCGTCGATCAGCAGTCCCTCCGGACGCGGCGGACCGTAGTGATCAATCTCCACGTCCAGGTCGTCCAGCGACTCGCCCTCGATCGTTTCGATCATCGGCGGCAACCCGAACGCCACCGTCACGTCGGCGCCGGCGCGCGCCGACAGATCCGTGCGGATGCACTCGAGCACCGCGGCATCGCTGTTGAAGCGGGTGGCGTTGAGCGAATTGAGGAACAGCTTGAGCGACTTGGATTCGATCAGGTTCGGCGAATCGCACGGCACGGTGAAGGTCGCGGTGGCGACCCGCGGCTTGCCGCGCGCGTCCAGCCAGCTCAGCTCGTAGGCGTGCCAGCGGTCGTGTCCGGCGAAGGGCAGGGTGTCGTCGGCGATGCCAATCTCGGCGCGCGCCTGGCGGCGTGGAATCGGGAACAGCAGGCTGGGATCGTAGTGATCCGGATAGGCGACCTCGCGCCCCAGCAGGGAATCTTCGGGCTTGCTCATGGTGTTAGTTTAGTCCCGTCCGCCTGTACGCCAGGCTGTCCTGGAGAACGCCATGGAAAGCAACGGAGCGCATCGCGGCATCGTCGTCGCCACGTTGGCCGGCCTGCTGGCCGCCTGCGCACAGCCACCGGCGACTTCTCCGTCGCCTTCCGCGGGGGCCACACCGGCCACGCCGGCCGGCGAGACCAGCACCGAGGCGCGGGAACTGGCGGTGGGCGGCTTCCTCGACCTCGCCTTGCCGGCCAACGCCAGCACCGGCTATGGCTGGGAACTCATCGAGACCGGCGCGCCGGTATTGCGCCGGGTCGACCCGCCTCCCGTTGCCGAGGCCGCGCCCGCGTCGCCGCCGATGCCCGGCGCCGGCGGCGTGTCGCGCTGGCGCTTCGTCGCCGAACGCGCGGGCACCGCGCAGCTGCGGCTGGTCTATCGGCGTTCGTGGGAAAAGGAGGTGCCGCCGGCGCGCGAGGCGCGCTACCGGGTGACGGTCACGGCGGCCGTGGATGGAGCCGACGGGGACTGAACCCCGCCGGGAAAGGCAGGCCTAGCCGGCAGTGGCCGGGGCGGGTGCCGGCGCACCGTTCAGATAATCCAGGGTGACCTGCAGCAGCGCGCGGAAACCCACGTCCAGCGCGCCTTCGTCGAGCAGGAACTTCGGCGAATGGTTGCTCGGCGCGGTGGCCGGATCCACGTCCTTGCCGGTCGCGCCGACGAAGAAGAACATCGCTGGCGCCTTCTGCCCGTACAGCGAGAAGTCCTCCGAACCCATCTGCAGCGGCGGCTCGAACACGTTGTCCACGCCGGCCACCGCGCGCAGGCTCGGCAGCATGCGCGCGGTCAGGGCGGGATCGTTGATGGTCGCGGGATTGCCGTCGTGGCTTTCGATGTTCACTTCCGCGCGTGCGCCGTGCGCGGCGCCGACATGCTCGGACACGTTGGTCAGGTCGGCGAAGATCTTCTGCCGCATGCCCTCGTCGAAGGTGCGGATGGTGCCCAGCACCTCGACGTCGTCGGGAATGATGTTGTAGCGGATGCCGCCCTTGATCGCGCCGAAGGTCACCACCGCCGGCAACCGCGAGATGTCGGTGCGGCGGCTGACGATCGTCTGCGCGCTGCCGATCAGATCCGCCATCGCCACGATCGGATCGACACCGCCCCATGGCCGCGAGCCATGGGTCTGGCGGCCGATCATGCGGATGCTGAAGCGATCCGAGGCCGCCATCATCGGACCCTGGCGCACCGCGATGCGTCCCACCGGGATATTGGCGAACACGTGCAGGCCGAACACCGCGTCCGGCTTGAAGCCATCGAACAGGCCCTGCTTGAGCATCAGCGAGGCACCGCCTTCCTCGCCGCTGGGCGGGCCTTCCTCGGCCGGCTGGAACACCAGCAGCACCTCGCCCGGCAGATCCTTGCGCATCGCCACCAAGGCCTCGGCCACGCCCATCAGGATGCTGGTGTGCGCGTCGTGGCCGCAGGCGTGCATCACGCCCACGGTCTCGCCGCGGTAGGTCGATGTGGCCTTGGAGGCGAACGGCAGGCCGGTCTGTTCGGTCACCGGCAACGCGTCCATGTCCGCCCGCAGCGCCACGCGCGGGCCCGGCTTGCCGCCCTTGATCACCGCGGTGACGCCATGGAACGCGACGCCGGTCTTCGGTTGCAGGCCCAGCTTGCGCAGGTGCGCGGCCACCTGCGCGGCGGTGCGTTCCTCGCGGTTGGACAGTTCCGGATGCTGGTGGAAGTCGCGCCGCCAGGCGAGCACCTTGTCCTGCAAATCGCGCGCGGCCGCGGCTACCTCGGGACGTTGCGCGGTGTCGGAAGCCCACGCCTGGGCGGGGCACAGCAGGAATGCGGACAGCAGCGGAAGGATGGGCAGGGCGACGCGCATCATCGAACTCCGTATCGGGGACGGTCCGATGCTAGCCGTTTCCCGTCGCGCAGTGCGCATCGCGATTATCATTGTCACACGCGTCCCACAAGGTCCGAGCGGCCGGAGGAGCCGCCGCCGTCCTTTCCCCAGAAACACCCATGCCCGAGATCGCCCTGCAGGTCCTGCTGCTGCTGTTCCTTGCCGGCCTGCTGGCCGGATTCATCGATTCCATCGCCGGTGGCGGCGGCATGATCACCATACCGGCGATGCTGCTGGCCGGCATTCCGCCGTTGCAGACGCTGGGCACCAACAAGCTGCAATCGCTGTTCGGATCCGCGTCGGCCAGCTGGAGCTACGCGCGCCATGGCCACGTGGACCTGCGCATGCAATGGCCGATGGCGCTGATGGCGGCGTTGGGCGCGGTGGGCGGCGCGTTGCTGGCGACGGTGGTGCCGGGGGACTGGCTGAAGATGGCGCTGCCGTTCCTGCTGATCGCCATCGCGGTGTATTTCGGCCTCAAGCCCAACATCGGCGACGTGGAC
This sequence comes from Pseudoxanthomonas beigongshangi, assembly GCF_016820515.1. Classification (GTDB taxonomy): domain Bacteria; phylum Pseudomonadota; class Gammaproteobacteria; order Xanthomonadales; family Xanthomonadaceae; genus Pseudoxanthomonas_A; species Pseudoxanthomonas_A beigongshangi. The sequence continues at coordinate 194,062 of NZ_JADHDV010000004.1, forward strand.
AAGCATCGCCGCATGGGCGTGACCGCGTTCGGTTTCGGCTTCGTTCCGGTGGTGGGTTTCTATGACGGCGTGTTCGGTCCGGGCACCGGCTCGTTCCTGATGCTGGGCTTCGTCAGCCTGGCCGGCTACGGCATCCTCAAGGCCACCGCGCACACCAAGTTCCTCAACTTCGGCTCCAACGTCGGTGGCTTCGCGGTGTTCCTCGCCACCGGCGCGGTGCTGTGGAAGGTCGGCCTGGCGATGGGCGCCGGGCAGTTCATCGGCGCGCAATTGGGCTCGCGTTTCGCGATGAAGCAGGGCGCGAAAATCATCAAGCCGCTGCTGGTGACCGTGTCCATCGCGCTGGCGATCCGCCTGCTGGCGGATCCGGCGCATCCGCTGCGCCAGTGGCTGGGCCTGTGACGGAAACCTGCCACCACGCGCCCGGCGATGGCCGGACGCGTGGCGGGATCCGCCGATCCTCAGCGGCTGCTCCTCAGCGGCTGACCATCGCCATGCCGGCGGCGGTGTAGCGATCGCCGGCCACCGCTTCCAGCGGGAACGCGGCTTCGATGCCGGCCAGTTCATCCGGTGCCAGCACCACGTCCAGCGCGTCCAGGTTCTCCTCCAGATAGCGCAGGCGCTTGGTGCCGGGAATCGGCACCAGGTCATCGCCCTGCGCCAGCACCCAGGCCAGCGCGAGCTGGCCGGCGGTCACGCCCTTGTCCGCGGCCAGCGCGTGCACCCGGTCCACCAGCGCCAGGTTGCGGGCGAAGTTCTCGCCCTGGAAGCGCGGCGAATGACGGCGGTAGTCGTCGGCGTCGAAATCCTCCAGCGAACGGATCGCGCCGGTCAGGAAGCCGCGTCCCAGCGGCGAATAGGGCACGAAGCCGATGCCCAACTCGCGCACCGTATCCAGCACGTGGTTGCTCTCGGGCTCGCGCGACCACAGTGAGTACTCGGTCTGCACCGCGGTGATCGGATGCACCGCGTGGGCGCGGCGGATGGTGTCCGGCGCGGCCTCGGACAGGCCGAGGAAACGCACCTTGCCCTGTTCGACCAGGCGCGACATCGCGCCCACGGTGTCCTCGATCGGCACCTGCGGATCGACCCGGTGCTGGTAGTACAGATCGATGTGATCCACGCCGAGCCGCTCGAGGCTGCCCTCGCAGGCGGCCTGCACGTATTCGGGTCGGCCGTCGACGCCACGCGCGTGCGGGTCGGCCGGGTCCATGCGGATGCCGAACTTGGTGGCCAGGAACACCTGATCGCGACGATCGGCGATGGCCTTGCCGACCAGCACTTCGTTGGTGTGCGGGCCGTACATGTCGGCGGTGTCCAGCAGGGTCAGGCCACGCTCCAGCGCGCGGTGGATCACGGCGATGGATTCGCCTTCTTCGCCACGGCCGCCGTAGAAGGCGCTCATGCCCATGCAGCCCAGGCCCAGGGCGGAGACGGTCGGGCCATTGCGGCCCAGCGTGCGGGTTTTCATCGGGAACTCCTTGCGGATGGGGGAGGCACGCCGGCACGGCGATGCCGGGCCGACGCGACCCGGGCACGATAGAACTGGCGATTGCGTCGATAAAGGCGCAATATCAGAATCCTGTTTGAAGCAAGACTTCACAATGGCGTCCCATCCGTTGCCGGCCGTACTCGCCTTCGCGCGGGTGGCCCACCACGCCAGCTTCACCCGCGCCGCGCTGGAGCTGGAGGTCAGTCCCTCGGCGCTGTCGCAGACGGTGCGCGCGCTGGAACGCCAGCTCGGCGTGCGCCTGTTCAACCGCACCACCCGCCGGGTCGCGCTGACCGAACACGGCCAGCGCTTCCTGCAGCAGGTCGCGCCGGGCCTGCGCCAGATCGACGAGGCCTTCCGCGACATGGACTTCCTGCGTGACCGGCCCGCCGGTCATCTGCGCATCAACCTGCCCGGGGTGGTGGCCGAGCGCATGATCGCGCCGCACCTGCCCGGCTTCATGGCGCGCTGGCCCGAGGTGGAGGTGGAACTGTTCGTCGATCCGGCGCTGGCGGATCTGGTCGGTGGCGGTTTCGACGCCGGCATCCGCCTGGGCGAATCGCTGGCCCGGGAAATGATCGCGCTGCCGATCGGGCCGATGCAGCGGCAGGCGATCGTCGCCACCCCCGACTACTTCCGCCGCCATCCCGCGCCCGCCGAACCGGCGGACCTGGTGCACCACGCCTGCGTGCGCTACCGGCGCAGCAACGGCCGCATCATGGCATGGGAGTTCACCCGCGAGGGTTGCGATTTCGAGGTGGAGGTGGGTGGCCGGTTGATCGTCAACGACAGTGATCTCGGCCTGGTGCTGGTGCGGCAGGGCCTGGGCATGGCGCAGGTGTTCGAGTCCCAGGTCGAAGCGGAACTGCGCAGCGGGGCGCTGGTACGGGTGCTGGAAGCCTGGCAGGCGCCGTTCGCCGGTTTCCACATCTACTACCCGGCGCGCGAACACCTGCCGCCCAAGTTGCGGGTGTTCATCGACTACCTGCGCGAAGTGCTGCCGCCGCCCTGAGCGCCGTTCCGGTTTCCGCGCGCGTCAGCGGAACACCACCGTGCGATGCCCGTTGAGCAGGATGCGGTGCTCCACGTGCCGGCGCACCGCGCGCGCCAGCACCAGCGATTCGGTGTCGCTGCCCAGCCGGACCAGATCGCGCGGCGTCATCGCGTGATCCACCCGTGCGATGTCCTGCTCGATGATCGGTCCTTCATCGAGATCGCGGGTCACGTAGTGCGCGGTGGCGCCGATGATCTTGACCCCGCGCCGGTGCGCCTGGTGGTACGGATGCGCGCCCTTGAAGCTGGGCAGGAAGCTGTGGTGGATGTTGATCGCGCGCCCGGACAGCGCGTCGCACAGCTCCGGCGACAGGATCTGCATGTAGCGCGCCAGCACCACCAGATCCACCTGCCCGGATTCGACCAGATCCAGGATCCGCCGCTCCTGCGCGGGACGATTGCCCGCATCCACCGGCAGATGGTGGAACGGCACGCCATAGGAGGCGGCGAGCGGGCCGAAGTCCGCGTGGTTGGACGCCACCGCCGCGATCTCCACCGGCAACTGCCGGCTGTGCGCGCGGAACAGCAGATCGTTGAGGCAATGTCCCTGCTTGCTGACCAGTACCAGCAGGCGCGCCTTGCGGCGCGCATCGTGGATTCGCCATTCCATGCCGAACGCTTCGGCCAGCGTCTCGAAGCGCGCTTCCAGTGCCGGCAGGGTCGCCGCGGACGGCACGTCGAAATGCACGCGCAGGAAGAAGCGCCCGGATTCCTCGTCGCCGAACTGCTGCGCGTCGATGATGTTGCAGTCCGACTCGAACAGCAGCCCGGTGACCCGGTAGACGATGCCGGTGCGATCGGGACAGGACAGGGTCAGGATGTGATCGTGGCGCATGGAGCCGGGCACGGGTGGGCGGGCCAGTGTAGGCCGCGCGCGGTGTCGCCGCACCGCGCGGACCCGGCGCGGTCCGCCTCAGTCCGCCGCCATGCCCTGGCCCAGCTTGCGCAGCAGTCCCGCCAGTGTCGCCTGTTCGCCGGCGTCCAGTCCGGCCACGGCCAGGCGCGCCTGTTCGAAACGCAGCGCGATGGCGCGCTCCGCCAGCTTGACGCCCTTGGCGGTCAGCACCGCGAACAGGGAACGGCCGTCGCGCGGATCCGCCTCGCGCCGAAGCAGGCCGCGCCGCTGCAGTCGGTTGAGGCAGGCGGTCATCGCGCCGGAGGTCAGCAGCACCGAACGGCGAAGGTCGGTCGGCGACAGCCGGTAGGGCGCGCCGGAGCGGCGCAGCGTCGCCAGCAGGTCCAGCTCCGTGTAGCTCAGTTCCAGCGCCTTCAGGCATTCGTCGGCCTGTGCCTCCAGCAGGCGGCCCAGATGCAGGACGCGGCCCGCCACCGCCATCGCGGACGCATCCAGATCGGGCCGTTCGCGGCGCCAGTCCGCCAGCAGCTGGTCGATCAGGTCGGGAGCGGGGGAGGGCGGGGAATCGGTCGGTGGGGTCGTCATGAAAAATATCTTGACATAAAGATATCTGTGGAGCGAGGCTACGCCCACCCCATCGTCGGGAATCCGCCCATGAAGCGCAGGCTCTGGTTGTCGGCTGTCGTGATGATGTTTGGTTCCATCGCTTCCGGCGCCTTCGCGCAGGCGCGCCGCGCCGGCGACATCGTGGTCACCGCGGCGACGGTCCGCGCCGCGGATGGTACGACGGTGCCCTACGAAATCGGCACGCTGTACGTGCCGGAAAACCGCCGTGCCACCGGCAGCCGCCTGATCGGGGTGGGCTTCGCCCGCATCCGCGCACGCGTGCCCACCGGTGCGCCGCCCGTCTTCTGGCTGCCCGGTGGCCCGGGCCTGGCGGTGCTGGAGGCATTCGACGGCGATACCGAGACCGCGCGCAATCGGCTCGGATCCTGGCTGACCTACCGGGACACCGCGGACCTGGTCATCATCGAACAGCGCGGTTACAGCGAGCGCGGTGAGAAACTGACCGCGATGTCGCCGGCGTGGCCGCGCGACCGCGAATACACCGCGCGGGATGACATCGACGACGCGCTTCGTCGCGCCGCCTCGGCCATCGCCGCGCATCCGGACAAGGATCTGGCGGGCTACACCATCGACGCCTGCGCCGACGACGTCGACGATCTGCGTCGCGCGCTGGGCTACCCGCGCATCAGCCTGTTCGGCGGCAGCTTTGGATCGCAATGGAGCTTCGCGGTGATGCGCTCGCATCCGGACATCGTCGCGCGCGCCGTGCTGTCGTCGGTGGAGCCGCTGGATTTCGGCTACGACATGCCATCGCCGCTGCTGGCGACGATGCAGCGCATCGCCTTCGATGCCGATCGGGATCCCGGCCTGGCGCCGTATCTGCCGACGGGCGGACTGATGGCCGCCATCGACGCGCTGCGCGAACGCTTCGCGCTGCAGCCGATCACGGTCGATCCGCAGGATGGCGGTGGACCGGTGGTGATCGGGTTGGTCGACCTGCAGGCTTCGCTGCTGGCCGAGGCCAGCGTGCCGCACACCTGGCCCGCGTTCGTGCTGTCGCTGTACCACGGCCGCTACACGGACTGGGCCCGCGAAGTGGCCAGGGGCCGGCAGGCGCAGGAATACAAGCTGATTGGACCGCTGATCGACACCAGCCTGGGCATCACGCCGTCTCACGAGTTCCGTCTGCGCCACGATCCGGCCAGCGCCTATCTCGGCGAGGGCGGCTTCGCGCCCTATCTGGCGGCCGCGTCGACATGGCCGACACCGGATCTGGGCGACGACTACCGCCAGCTGCGGCCGATCGATACGCCGGTGCTGCTGGTGCACGGCGACTGGGATACCTCCACGCCCATCGACAACGCGCTGGCGCAACTGCCCTACCTGCGCAATGGCCACGCCATCGTGATCCATCGCGGTGGTCACGACGGCACGTTCTATCAGTTGCGCAACGAGCCGGCGGCCCGGGAAGCGGTCCACCGTTTCCTGCGCACGGGAGAGCTTCGCGATCTGCCGACGGAAGTGACCCTGTCTTCCCCGACCTTCACCGTGCCGGCTTTTGCCGCGCCCGCCACGGTGGCGGGCCGTATCCCGCGAGGAAGGCCGCTTGACGCTGCGGTTGCATCGCCGTAACGTGCCCGGGCCAGGGTTTCCATCTCTTCATGCGAATGAAGAGATGGAATTAATAGGGAAGCCGGTGCGGGCCGAAAAGCCCCATTCCGGCGCTGCCCCGCAGCGGTATTTGGAAACGACCCCCGTCATCGGCACTGGCCCCCAAGGGCCGGGAAGCGGCGGACAGTAGGCCGGCCCCGATCCCCGGATCGGGCCGACGTCCATGAGCCCGAAGACCTGCCTTGGCCGGAAGACCCGAAGTCTTCCGCATGACCTGGAACTTCCGAGGGGAGGTGCCCGGAACTGCCGCGGACGCGTCGCGTCCGCGCGCAAGTCCGTGCGCCTCCCTTCGCCGTTCCGGTTCGCCCGAGGGGGCGAAGGTCGCTGGCGTTGTCCGCCATCGCCATCGGCGATGAAGGCGGCGCGGTCCTTCGTTCCTCATCCGACCACGAATGAGGACATGCATCATGACGACTGTTGGCAATCTCGGTTTCCCGCGCATCGGCGTGCGCCGGGAACTCAAGCGGGCACTGGAAGCCCATTGGCGCGGCGACGCCACCGGCGAAGAACTGCACGCCGCCGCGCGCGCGCTTCGTCTCCGCCATTGGCACCTGCAGGTAGACGCGGGCGTCGATGTCGTGCCGTGCAACGACTTTTCGCTGTACGACCACGTGCTCGACACTGCCTTCCTGTTCGACGCCATCCCCGAACCCTATCGCGTGCTGGCGGACGTGGATCCGCTGGCGGCCTATTTCGCCCTCGCGCGGGGGCGGCAACAGGACGGCGTGGACCTGCGCGCGCTGGAAATGACCAAGTGGTTCGACACCAACTACCACTACCTGGTGCCGGAACTGCATCGCGAGCAAACGTTCCGCCTGCGTGGCGACAAGCCGTTGAGCGAGTTCAACGAGGCCCATGCGGCCGGTTTCAATGCGCGGCCGGTGCTGCTGGGACCGGTGAGCTTCCTGCGCCTGTCCAAGGCAAGCGATGGCGGCGATCCGCTGGCGCTGCTCGAACGCCTGCTGCCACCCTATGCGGAACTGCTGTCGCGGCTGGCCGCCGCCGGCGCCGAATGGGTGCAGATCGATGAGCCTTGCCTGGTGCTGGACGCCGACCCGGCGTTGCAACAGGCCTACCGGCACGCCTACACCGCCCTCGCGCAAGCGACGCGCCCGAAGCTGCTGCTGACCACCTATTTCGGCGACCTGGGGGGGAACCTGCCGCTGGTGGCGGCCCTGCCGGTCGATGGCCTGCATGTGGATCTGGTGCGCGGGCTGGATCAACTCGACGCCGTGCTGAAAGCCATGCCGGAGGGACGGACGCTGTCGCTCGGGCTGATCGACGGCCGCAACATCTGGCGCGCCAACCTCGACAACGCGTTGGTGCTCGCGCGTTACGCGCAGGGCCATGTCGGTGCCGACCGGCTGTGGCTGGCGCCTTCCTGCTCCCTGCTGCACGTGCCGGTGGACGCGGAAGGCGAAACCGGGCTGGATGCCGAACTGCGTGGCTGGCTGGCGTTCGCGCGGCAGAAGCTGGAGGAACTGCGCCTGCTGGCGACCGCCCTGGACGATGCGCCCGTGGCCGGGCCGGCGCTGGCCATCGCCCGCGAGCGCCACGAAAGCCGTCGCCGTTCCGCGCGCGTGCATCGGAAAGAGGTGGCCGAGCGCCTGGCCGCGCTGACGCCCGCGGCCGCCCATCGTTCCTCGCCCTATCCCACGCGCCGCGCGCGCCAGCAGGCCGGCCTGCGCCTGCCACCCTATCCGACCACGACCATCGGTTCCTTTCCGCAGACGCCGGAAGTACGCCAGGCCCGTGCGCTCAACCGCGCCGGGAAACTGCCCGATGCGGAATACGACGCCTTCCTGGCGACCGAGATCGCGCGCTGCGTGCGCGTGCAGGAGGAACTCGGCATCGACGTGCTGGTGCACGGCGAGTTCGAGCGCAACGACATGGTCGAGTACTTCGGCGAGCAGCTCGACGGTTTCGCCTTCACCCGCAACGGCTGGGTCCAGAGCTACGGCTCCCGCTGCGTGAAGCCGCCGATCATCTTCGGCGATGTGGTGCGGCCGGCGCCGATGACGGTGCGCTGGTCGCGGCACGCGCAATCACTCACATCCCGGCCGATGAAGGGCATGCTGACCGGACCGGTGACGGTGCTGCAGTGGTCCTTTGTCCGCGACGATCAGCCGCGCGCGCGGACCTGCCGGCAGATCGCGCTGGCATTGCGCGACGAGGTCCGCGACCTGGAAGCCGCCGGCATCGGCGTGATCCAGATCGACGAACCGGCGCTGCGCGAGGGGCTGCCGCTGCGCAGGGTCGATTGGCCACGCTACCTCGATTGGGCGGTGGAGTGTTTCCGCATCACCGCCGCGGTGGCGGCCGACGAAACCCAGATCCACACCCACATGTGCTACTCCGAGTTCAACGACATCATCGAAGCCGTGGCGGCGATGGACGCCGACGTGATCTCCATCGAAACCTCGCGCTCGCGGATGGAACTGCTGGACGCATTCGTGAAGTTCCGCTATCCGAACCAGATCGGGCCGGGCGTTTACGACATCCATTCGCCGCGGGTTCCGGACAGCGGCGAGATGCACGCCCTGCTGGACAAGGCGCGGGAGGTACTGGCACCGGAGCAGATCTGGGTCAATCCGGACTGCGGGCTGAAGACGCGTGGCTGGCCGGAGACCCGCGCGGCGCTGGAGGCGATGGTGGAGGCGGCGAAGAGGATGCGGGCCGCGGCGTGATGCGGCCGGGCCGTGGCGCGCGCAGCTTCGTGCGCGCCACGGCATCCGCGGTCAGCGGAGGGGGACGGACCTCAGCCTTGCACGACCGGTGGCGGCAGCGGCGGAGCCTGGGTGGGCCGGCCCAGCGGATCCAGCGCGATCATCACGAAGTGGCCGCGCGTGCATAGCTTGCGCTCGCCGCTCAGCAGATCCTCGGTGATGACTTCGACATCGACGTTCATCGAACTGCGCCCGACCTTGACGATGCGGGCGATGACCTCGACCAGATCGCCCTTGTGGATCGGCTGGTTGAAATCGACCTGTTCCGACCTTGCGGTGACCACGGTGGTGCGCGCGTAGCGCGAGGCGGCGATGAAGGCGGACATGTCCATCCACGCCAGCGCCTGGCCGCCGAACAGCGTGCCCAGGTGGTTGGTGTGGTCCGGGAAGACCATGTGCAGCAGGCGCGCCTCGGTCGGGCGCAGGTCGGACAGGGGATGTTCGGGCATGGGGTTGCTCCGTGGTGCCAGTGCCTCCCGGCTGCATCCTAGCGCAGGAAACGGATTCCGGAATGAATCCCTGTGGGAGCGACGTCAGTCGCGAAAGCTCCTGATCCGGCCGAAGAGCATCGCGACTGACGTCGCTCCCACAAGGTGGTTTACAGGAAACGGTCAGAACGCGTGGTCGAAGCCGACTTCGCCCTGCACGCCGACCTGGTAGGCCGAGACGCGGCGTTCGAAGAAGTTGGTCAGCTCCTGCACGTCCTGCAGTTCCATGAACGGCAGTGGGTTGCGCACGTTGTACTTCTTCTCCATGCCCAGCTTGACGAAGTGCTGGTCGGCGCAATGCTGCAGGTACTGGCGCATGTCGCGGGTGGAGATGCCGGCCACGCCGCCGGACAGCACGTCCTCGGCGAACTGCACCTCGCACTCGATGGCCTCGGCCAGCATGTCGTAGACCTGCTGGCGCATGGTGTCGTCGAACAGGTCCGGCTCCTCCTCGCGCACCGTGCGCACCGACTCGAACGCGAACTCCATGTGGCAGCTCTCGTCGCGGAACACCCAGTTGGTGCCCGAGGCCAGCCCCGGCAGCAGGCCGCGCGAGCGGAAGTAGTACACGTAGGCGAACGCGGCGAAGAAGAACAGGCCCTCGATGCAGGCGGCGAAGCAGATCTGGTTGAGCAGGAACTGCCGCCGCTGTTCGCGGGTTTCGATCCGGCGCAGGCCCTGGATCGAGTCGATCCACTTGAAGCAGAACTCGGCCTTCTTGCGGATGGAGGGGATGTTCTCCACCGCCGCGAACGCCTTCACCCGTTCGGCCGGATCCGGCAGGTAGTTGTCCAGCAGGGTCAGGTAGAACTGCACATGCAGCGCTTCCTCGTACAGCTGGCGCGACAGGTACATGCGCGCTTCCGGCGCGTTGAGGTGCTGGTAGAGGTTGAGCACCAGGTTGTTGGACACGATCGAATCGCCGGTGGCGAAGAACGCGACCAGCCGGTGGATCAGGTGACGATCGGCCGGGGTCATCTTGTCGTGCAGATCGCTGATGTCGATCTGGAAATTGATCTCCTCCACCGTCCAGGTGTTCTTGATCGCGTCGCGGTACATCTCGTAGAACTGCGGATAGCGCATCGGGCGCAGGGTCAGTTCAAAGCCGGGGTCCAGCAGCATCTGGCGGGGTTGGGAGGACATGTCGCATTTTTCCTGTTTCAGCGCCTTCCCCCGCAAGCGGGGGAAGGCCGGGATGGAGGCAAACGGAGCGGGATGCATCCGTTCGCGAATTTCCGCCCCTTCCCCCGCTGGCGGGGGAAGGTTGGGATGGGGGCGAACGAAGTGGAGGCGTATCCGTCTGCGAAAAAAACGTGATGAAGCGGGGTGACTCTTCGATGGGCGTTCCGGCCGTTTGTGTTCAATGGCTTCGGCCTTGCCCCCACCCTGACCCTCCCCGCGAGCGGGGGAGGGGACTGTCCAGCGGGTATTGGCGCATCCCTTCGCCCGGAACGTCCTGTTCCTTTCTTCCCTATGTGCATCCTGCGTGGGGATTTCGGAGGGTGATCTTTCGACCACGCATGAATTCGCTACTGGCACGCCTCACACGCTTCCGGGTTCTCCAGCGAGCACGACACCGCTTCCACCGCCGTATAGGCCGGCTTCGGCGCCTCGCTGCCCACGCTGCTGACCGTGGTCTTGGCGATGCGGGTGGCCGGGCGCGAGCGCAGGTAGTACGTGGTCTTGATGCCCTGCTTCCACGCGTACATGTACATGGACGACAGCGCGCCGATGTTCGGGCTTTCCATGAACAGGTTGAGCGAGGCCGACTGATCGATGTAGGCGCCGCGCTCGGCGGCCATGTCGATCAGCGAGCGCATCGGCAGTTCCCAGGCGGTGCGGTAGATCTGGCGCAGCGGCTCGGGAATCTGCGCGATGCCCTGGATCGAACCCTCGGCCAGTTTGATCGCGTCGCGCATCTCCGGCGTCCACAGGCCCAGCTGCTTCAGTTCGGCCACCAGATAGCGGTTGACCTGCAGGAAGTCGCCGGACAGGGTCTCGCGCTTGAACAGGTTGGAGATCTGCGGCTCCACGCATTCGTAGCAGCCGGCGATCGAGGCGATCGTCGCGGTCGGGGCGATGGCGATCAGCAGCGAGTTGCGCAGGCCGTGCTCGCGGATGCGCGCGCGCAGCGCGTCCCAGCGCGCGCCGTCCTGCGGCGCCACGTTCCAGGCGTCGAACTGCAGTTCACCGGAGGCCGCGCGGGTGTCGGCGAAGGACGGATGGCGGCCGCGTTCCTCGGCCAGCTCGCACGAGGTTTCCAGCGCGTGGAAATAGATGGTCTCGGCGATCTTCTGCGACAGCGCGCGCGCCTCGGTGCTGTCGAACGCCAGCCGCTTGCGGAAGAAAACGTCCTGCAGGCCCATGCAGCCCAGGCCGACCGGACGCCAGCGCAGGTTGCCGCGGCGCGCCGATTCGATCGGGTAGAAGTTCAGATCAATCACCCGATCCAGCTGGCGCACCGCCAGCCGGACGGTTTCGGCCAGGCGTTCGAAATCGAAGTCGCCGTACTCGTCGAAATGGCGGGCGAGGTTGATCGAGCCCAGGTTGCAGACCGCGGTCTCCTCGGCCGAGGTGATCTCCAGGATCTCGGTGCACAGGTTGGACAGGTGGATGACGTTGTTCGCGCGCAGGGTCTGGTTGCTGGCGCGGTTGCACTTGTCCTTGAAGGTCATCCAGCCGTTGCCGGTCTCGGCCAGCGTGCGCATCATCCGCGCGTACAGCTTGCGCGCCGGCACCGCCTTGGCGGCCTTGCCCTGGGTCTCGGCCTGCAGGTAGGCCTGCTCGAACGCCTCGCCGTACAGATCCGTCAGCTCCGGCACCACGCGCGGATCGAACAGCGACCATTGCTGATCGGCCTCCACCCGCTTCATGAACAGATCCGGCACCCAGTTGGCCAGGTTGAGGTTGTGGGTGCGGCGCGATTCGTCGCCGGTGTTGTCGCGCAGTTCCAGGAAATCCTCGACGTCGGCGTGCCAGGTTTCCAGGTACACGCAGGCCGCGCCCTTGCGCTTGCCGCCCTGGTTGACCGCAGCGACCGAGGAGTCCAGCGTCTTCAGCCACGGCACGATGCCGTTGGAATGGCCGTTGGTCGACTTGATCAGCGAGCCGCGCGAACGCACCCGCGTGTAGCTGACGCCGATGCCGCCGCTGAACTTGGACAGCTGGGCGATATCGCCGTACTTCTGGTAGATCGATTCCAGCGAATCCTGCGGCGAGTCCAGCAGGAAGCACGAGGACAGCTGTTCGTGGGTGGTGCCGGAGTTGAACAGGGTCGGCGAACTGGGCAGGTAGTCCAGGTTGCCCATCCGGCGGTACAGCGCCAGCGCTTCGGACACGTCCTCGCTGAGCGCGCAGGCGATGCGCAGGAAGAACTGCTGCGGGGTCTCGATGACCTTGCGGGTGTGCGGATGGCGCAGCAGGTAGCGGTCGTACAGGGTGCGCAGGCCGAAGTAATCGAAATGCAGATCCAGCGAGGCGTCCAGCGCGTCGTTGAGCTTGCGCGCGTTGGTCTGCACGAAGTTCAGCAGGCGATCGTTGATGAGTCCCACCTCGTGGCCGCGCGTCACCGACTGCGAGAACGCGTGGATTTCCTGCCCGGTCACTTCCTTGGCGATGTAGCTGGCCAGCAGGCGCGCGGCCAGCCGGCTGTATTCGGGTTCCTCGGCGGTCAGCAGCGCGGCGGTGCGGATGGACAGTTCGTCCAGTTCGCGCGTGCTGGCGCCGTCGTACAGGCCGGAGATGGTGCGGGTGGCCACGCGCATCGGATCGATGGCGTGCAGGCCCTCGCAGCTGCGCTGCACCGCGCGGACGATCTTGTTCAGATCCACCGGCTCGCGGCTGCCGTTGCGCTTGGTCACGCTCATCGCGGTGGCGGTGGGCGGCGAGGTCAACAGGAATGCGTCCTTCTGGGACGGGGAGACGTCGGTTTCGGCGACGGCGGTATCGGTCGGGGTCACGGGGCTTCCTCCATGCGTGATGCACGCGGCGACCTGTCCCTCGCAGGCAGCGGAAGGCCGGATGGAGCATCAGGGTGGGGAAGCGGCGTCGCAGGGACCGCGACCGTGGAACGGATGGCCGGCCTGCTTCACCAGCCATCTCCCCCCGGAGATTCCGCGGCCGGCACCGCGCGGTGTGCAACGCGCGGCTGTCGGCAGGTCTTCGGACTCGTGGACACGGAAGCCTTGCTTCCTCCTAGCCCGTCGCTTCCCAAGGCGAGGCGCCTCAGTGCCAATGACGGGTTCGTTTCCACCTACCGCTGCGGGGCAGCGCCGGCATTCGACCGGCTTCCCTTTTCATCCCCCGGCTTGCGGCCGGAGGAACCGACGGCCACAAGATAGTGGGGGCATATGGGAGCGTCAACACCAAATATGGTGCCGACGCTGTTGTGAAACCCGACACCTTGCAGTGGCGGGCGTTCCACGCGATGACTACTTCACGAAGCGGATCGCCGCCAGCGCTTCGTGCAGGCGCGCCTGCGCGACGGCCCCGTCGAACGGCGGCGTGCGCGGCGGGTCGTAGACCTCCGGACGGGTGCCGACCACCAGCAGGTCGATGGCGTAGCAGCGTTGCTGGCGCACCGCGCGGTAGGCGTCCACGGTCAGGTAGTGGCTCATCGCCGCGTCGCTGGCGCGGAAATGCCGGAACGGCTGGCCATCGATGCGGACTTCGTCGCGCGGCGTGGGCAGCGCCGAATCGGAAACCTCCAGGCAGCGGGCCACGCTGTCCGCGTCATCGCTGACGCCCACGCGAAGCTCCGCCGCCGTCACCTCGTTGGAGCCGTCCAGCACCAGCGCGGCCACCGCTTTGCCGCGGCTGTCGGTCTGGGCGAAGGCCTTCCAGTCATCGGTGGCCAGATAGCTGCGGCGGAAGTCGCGGCGCAGGGTGAAACCCGGCCACGGCAGGATCGCCACGCCCAGCGCTTCGTCCACGAATTGCGCCTGCAAGGCGATGCGCGAGGCCTGCGCATCGGGCACCGGCGGCGGAGCCGGTGCGGTCGCGACCGCGCGCGTGGCGGACGTGGCGTTGGCGGTATCGACGGGATGTTCCGATTGGCAGGCCGACAACAGGCTCAGCAGACAGACCGCACCCAGGCGTTGATTCATCGATCTTCCTTTCTCGTTCGCTTCAGCGCGGGCGAGTCTGGCAAAGCGAGGATGAACGTACCCAAGGCACCGCCGCGAACGGTTCAGGCTCGCGACTTCAGCAATGTGGAGAGCAGTTAACGCCGGCCAATCACCCGGCGCGATCAGCGCGAATGCGGATCACGCATCGCGCGGCGTACGCGAATCGTCGCTGTCGGGTTTCGGCGCAACCCATTGCGCGGCCAGGATGCCGGCTTCGTACAGCAGGCACATCGGAATCGCCAGCATCAGCTGGGAGACCACGTCCGGCGGCGTGATCACCGCGGCCAGGATGAAGATGCCGACCACCGCGTAGCCACGCCCCTGGCGCAACTGCTGCGGCGTCACCCAGCCCATCACCGCCATGATCACCAGCGCCACCGGCAGCTCGAAGCTGACCCCGAAGGCCAGGAAGATCACCAGCACGAAATCGAGATACTTGCCCGGATCCGGCGCGATGGTGACGATGTCCGGAGTGAACATCATCAATGCGTGGAAGACGCCCGGCAGCACCAGGAAGTAGGCGAACGCGCAGCCGGCGTAGAACAGCGTGATCGCCGAGACCAGCAGTGGCAGCGCCAGCCGCTTCTCGTGTTTGTAGAGACCCGGCGCGACGAAACCCCAGGCCTGGTACAGCAGCCACGGCGCGGTCGCGAACAGGGCGGCGAAGAACGCCAGCTTGATCGGCGCGAAGAAGCCGGAGGTCGGATCGTTGGCGATCATCTGCGCGGCCTGGCTTTTCGGCAACTGGCTCAGCATGGGCAGGGCCAGCTGGCTGTACAGCGTCTTCACGAACGGCAGCAGCGCCACCAGCACGATCACCACGCCCAGCAGCGCCCGCATCAACCGCGTGCGCAGCTCCAGCAGGTGGCCCATCAGGCTGCTTTCGGCCTGATCCTCAGGTGCGTCGTGGTTCATCGCTGGCGTCGTGGGGCGTGGTCGCGGCGTCGTCGGCCGGCGGGGCGGGTTCCGGTTCGGCGCCCGGGGCGGGGGCCGGCGTGCTTTCCACCGAGGCGCGCAGGTCCTCGAATTCGCGTTCGGTCTGCGCCGCGCCCTCGCGCACCTTGCGTTCGGTCTCGCGCAGTGCTTCTTCGGTGTCGCGCAGGCTGCGCTTGAGTTCCTCGGCCGCCAGTTCGCGTTCGAACTCGTCCTTCACCGAATGCCATTGCGCGCGCGCGCGGCGTACCCACAGGCCGGCGAAACGCGCCGCCTTGGGCAGCCGTTCCGGGCCCAGGACGACCAGCGCGACGATGGCAATGATCAGCAGTTCGCTGAAGCCGATATCGAACATGGCGGCAGGCCGGCCGCGCGGTCAGTTGGCGTCGCGGTCGCGCTCTTTCGACGCGCTGGATTCGGCGTTGCGGGACTGCGACTGATCGTCAAGCCGTTCGACCGGCTTGTCCTCGTCCTGCTGCATGCCCTTCTTGAAGCCCTTGACCGCTTCGCCCAGATCCTGGCCGACGTTGCGCAAGCGCTTGGTGCCGAAGATCAGCAGAACGACCACCAGAACGATGATCCAATGCCAGATGCTGAAACCGCCCATGGTCTTCTCGTGCGTTGAGTAATGAAATTCAGGCGATCAGCATAGCGCAGGCACGCCCGGAGATCCCGGGCGCGGTGCGATGTTTTCGCTTTTCCTAGGGCGTACTGTTGAGCGGTTCAGTGCGGACTTCACCCTCGGCCACCGGCTGGAAACCGGACTGGGCGGGTGGGGTGGCGGGCGCCTGACCCAGCGGGGCGGTTTCGGCCGCCGGCGCGGTCGAAGCGGCCGCTGCCGGGGCCGCTGCGGTCACGGTCGCGGCCGGTGCGGGCGTCGACTTGCCGGCACGTGCGGCGCGCGCGGCCGCGGTCACTTCCTCCAGTTGATCCCGGAAGCCGACCACGGCGCCGGACGGATGGCCGGCGCGGCCTTCGAAAATGGCGCGCGGCGTGCTGCCGCCACCGTAGACCGCGGTGTTGGCGTCGTCATCGATCTGCAACACGGCGCCATCCAGTGCCACGCCCGCGAACAGGCCGCGGGCGCGCGACCACGACCAGATCTCGGCCTTGAGCTGGCCATCGGTGGCGGCGGCGGCGTTGCGGCCCACCGGACCGGCGGCCACGCCGGCATCGGCGCCCAGGGTGATCTTGCCGTTGACGATGTTGTCCAGGTTGCGGTCGTTGCGGAACACCAGGACGATGTCCGAGGACTGCACGCCGGCCTGGAAGCCGATGCTGCCGCCGGTCAGCTTGACGAACACCGGCTGCGACCAGGTGCCGTCCGGATTCTTGACCGACATCAGGCCATGGCCGCGGCGGCCGCCGAACACCAGGCCGGCCTTGAGGGTGTCGGGAATGACGACGATGGCGCGCCCTTCGTCCAGCAGCTTGTCGGGGATGCCTTCCTCGGGGATGCGGCGGATTTCGTCCAGCACGCGCACCGCGTTGGTGGCGCGCTCGTCCTCCTTGGGACCGGCGAGGGCCTGGCCGGCGAACAGGGCGGTGGCCAGCAGGGTCGCGGCCGGCAGCATCAGCAGGCGGGAATGGCGGCGTTTCATGGGCGCTCCGAAGGTGGATTCGCAGAAATTTACTGCAACCGCTTGAAAATAGGTAAATGCGAATGAATCGGCGCTGAGGATTCCGGCCTTCGGCCGCCGTCCATCGATTCGATCGAAGAAGGCCATTGATAAGGAGAAGCGGCTCGCAAGAGTGCGCTCTGCCACAATAGGCGGATGCCCGACGCACCCGATACCGCGCTGATCGCGGTCAATCTAGGCACGCCCGAGGCGCCCACGGCTCCCGCCGTCCGGCGCTATCTGGGCGAGTTCCTGCTCGATCCACGCGTGGTCCAGCTCAGTCGCTGGATCTGGTACCCGCTGCTGTTCGGCCTGATCCTGCCGCTGCGCGGTCCGCGCGCGGCCCACAAGTACGCCCAGATCTGGTTGCCGGAAGGCTCGCCGCTGGCCGTGCATACCCGCCGCCTGGCCGAGGCGATCCAGCAACGCCTGCCGCGTTGGCGGGTGGTCGATGCCATGCGCTACGGCCAGCCGGCCCTGCCGGAGCGGCTGCGCGAGCTGCGCCAGGCCGGGATTCGCCGGCTGATCGTGCTGCCGCTGTACCCGCAGTACTCCAGCACCACCACCGAGTCGGTCAAGGACGTGCTGGCGCGCGAGGCCAAGGGCTTCGACCTGACCGTGATCGATGACTACTCGGTCGATGCCGGCTGGGTGGGCGCGGTCGCCGATTCGATCCGCGACTGGCGCGCGCGCAACGGCGCCGGCGAGCACCTGCTGTTCTCGTTCCACGGCCTGCCGCAGCGCCTGGCGCGCGAGGGCGATCCCTACCCGCAGCGCTGCGAGGCCAGCAGCCGCGCCATTGCCACCGCGCTGGGGCTGGGCGAGGGCGAATGGACCCTGACCTACCAGTCGCGCTTCGGCAAGGAGCGTTGGCTGGAACCGGCCACCGACGCCACCCTCGACGCGATGGCCACGCGCGGCCTGCGCAAGGTCGACGTGGTCTGCCCCGGTTTCGCCGTGGACTGCCTGGAGACCCTGGAGGAAGTGGCGATCGGTTTCGTCCAGCGTTTCGCCGAACGCGGCGGCGAGCTGCGCTACATCCCCTGCCTCAACGCGTCGCCGGCGCACGCCGACGCGCTGGCGGCGCTGGCCCGCCAGGTGGCCGGGGAGCCGGCATGAGGCTGGAGGAGTTTTCCGCCGACATCGCGATGGGACGGATCGGCGGCCTGCGCGGCGGCGCGCCCGGCGGCACGCGGGTGCTGGCGCTGCACGGCTGGCTCGACAACGCGGCCAGCTTCGTGCCGCTGGCCGCGCATCTGTCCGGCGTCGAACTGGTCATTCCGGACCTGCCCGGGCATGGCCACAGCGTGCATATCGGTCCGGGTGCCGAGTACACCAGCGGGGTGGCGGTCAACGCGGTCCTGGATCTGGCCGACGCGCTGGGCTGGGACGAGTTCTGCCTGCTTGGCCACTCGATGGGCGCCGGCATCGCCAGCCTGCTGGCCGCTTCCTCGCCACGGCGGGTGCGCCGGCTGCTGGTGATCGAAGCCCTCGGCGGCCTGTCCGAGACCGTGGATCGCACCGCCGCGCGCTGGCAGGAGGCGATCGCCGCCGCGCGCGCGCTGCCGGGCAAGCGCCTGCGCGTGTTCACCGACACGGCCACGCCGATCCGCGCGCGCATGCAGGCCAACCAGTTGAGCGAGGCCAATGCGCGGCTGCTGGTGGAACGCGGCATCCGCGCGGTGGACGGCGGCCATGTCTGGAGCAGCGACCAGCGCCTGACCCTGCCGACCCCGCAGCGCCTGGACGAGGCGCAGATCGCCGCGCTGGTCGCCGACATCCGCTGCCCGACCCGGGTGATCTTCGCCGAGCCGGCGCAGCCCTACTTCCCCGAACCGCTGCGCAGCCAGCGCGCGGCGCTGTTGCCGAACGGCGAGTTGATCGTCATGGCCGGCACCCATCACCTGCACATGGAAGATCCGGTCGGCGTGGCGCGCGCGATCGGTGATTTCTTCACCGCCCCCTGAGCTTGGGGGTAGGAGCGCCATCCCGGCGCGAGCTTTTCCGGGGCGTGCGGGAAGGAGCTCGCGGCCGGAGGCCGCTCCTACCGGGGGTTCTCAATGCGCAATCGGTCTGGAGCGGGGTAGGAGCGCCGTCCCGGCGCGAGCTTTCCGAGGTGTGTGGCGAGGAAGCGGACGGCGGAAAAAAAGCGGCCCGAAGGCCGCTTTTTTTCCGGGATCCGCGCCTGCCCGAAACCTTCGGTCACGGGTGCTGCCGGCACGACGGTGATTACTGCGCGGCGGTTTCCGCGTCCATCACCTGCAGGCCGATCGAGACCGGCTCGCCCGCGCCTTCGCCGTTGAACGAGACCGTGGCCTTGCGGCCTTCCTTCTCGTAGGCCAGCAGGCCGTCGTTGGCGCTGCCCTGCATCGCCATGGTCTGCTTCCAGCCTTCCTTTTCCATCGCCGTGCGCGCGTCCGCGTACAGCTTGGCAACCTCGCCCGGCGCCTTCAGCGCGATCAGCTGGGTCTTGTTCACTTCCATCACGCTTTCCACCGCGTAATTGGGCGGCAGGTAGACGTCCTTGGGGAAGGTCGCGGGCAGCTTGGCGTTGTCGCCGCCGCTGATCTTCATTTCCCCCTCTTCGGTCTTGATGGTGACCGTCTCACCGTCCTTGTCGAGATCGACCTTATGGCCGGTCGCCTTTTCCAGCGCCGCCTCGGCCAGGGTTTCCTCGGCCGATTGCTTGCAGCCCGCCAGGGCCAGCGCCACGCAGCACACCAACAGCATTCCACGCATTCCGCATTTCTCCTTGTCATCGATGATCACCGGAACCGGCATCCACGCCGGTCCGTCACCGGATCGAACGATAGCGGAAACCTCAGCCGGCCAGCAGTGCGCGCAGGCCCGCCTTGAGGCGGCGGCCATGCTCATGGAAGTAGGCGCGCTCGTCGCGCCAGGCCGGGAACCGCGCTTCCACTTCGCGCCAGAACGCGCGCGAATGATTGGCGTGGATCAGATGGCACAGCTCGTGGACCAGGACATACTCGAACGCCGACGGCCGCGCGACGACCAGCGACAGATCCAGCGTCATCGCACCGTCCGGGCTCAGCGAGCCCCACAGCGAGGACATCATCTTCAGCCGGATCGGCGAGGGCGTGCGCGGCAGCGCCGCCAGGTAGCGCGGCAGCCAGCGGTTGATGTCCGCACGCGCCTCGGTTTCGTAGAACGCGCGCAGGTGCCGGCGCAGTCCGGCGTCGCCCAGCCGGGCCGGCAGCTGGATGCGGATGCGTCCGTCTTCGTGCCGGATGGCCGCGTAGCGCCCTTCCTGCCAGTCCACCGGCACATCCTCGCCGCGCAGCGGCAGGGTGGCGGTGGTGAACGGCACCAGCGAAGGTAGTGCCTCGCCGCCGAGCTGGCGAGCCAGCTGCGCCTGCAGCCAGGCGCGGTGTTCGTGCAGGAAACGTTCGCCCGAGACCAGGCTGGCGCGCATCGGCAGGGTCAGCCGCGCGCCGCGTTCGTCCACGCTCAGCTTGAGCCGGCGCGCGCGCGGATCGCGGACCCGCTGCACCTCGATCGTGCGGCCGTCCTCCAGCGCCAGCGGGACGACGTCGCGCTCGACGCTGCGGGGCGTCTTGGCGATCAGGCGTTGCAACCGGAAGGGCATGGACAAAAGCATCGCATGGAATACCCGGCTGCTGGCTGTCCGGGAGTGCGCAGGGGAGCGATGTTGATTGCCCCCTTTGCAAAAAAGGGGGGCGGAAGCCCGCGAAGCGGGTGACGGGGGATTTGGCTTTTGGCGCCAAGAGCCAAATCCCCCTCAGTCCCCCTTTTTCAAAGGGGGAGGCAAAGCGGAGGCTTTCGCGAGATCGAGGTGCTGAGTAAGCCCCCTTTGCAAACGGGGACGAACGCTTCAGTAGCCCCCTTTGCAAAAGGGGGCGGGCACCCGCGAAGCGGGTGACGGGGGATTTGGCTCTTGGCGCCAAAAGCTAAATCCCCCTCAATCCCCCTTTTGCAAAGGGGGAGGCAAATGCAGGGCTCTTACGAATCCCGACTCCCGACTCCCGAATCCCAGTGCCTCAAGCCTCCGCCTTGCTCAGCTTCAGCGCATGCTCCAGCACGATGAACAGGCGCTTCACCTCGCCGGCCATCAAGGCGAAGCGGGCGTCCAGTTCGGCGCGCAAATCCTCGCGCTCGGAGTTTTCCAGCTGATCCACCACGCCGTCGAGGAACTTCAGCTTGCGGATGATCAGGTCCTCGCCGAGGACGAAGGAGACGTGATCGTCCAGCGTCAGCGCCAGCCGGGTGACCTGTTTGCCGGCTTCCAGGTGCTTGGCGATTTCGTCGCTCTGCAGTTCCTGGTGCTGGCACTTGACCACCGCGCCGCCGTCCATCGCGTCCTTGAGTTCGCACTCCTCGCCCAGGCTCAGGCCTTCGGGCAGCGGTTCGCCGGCGATCCAGCCGGTCATCACCGAACGCGGCGCCACTTCGGCATTGAGCGGCAGGGCCGGGAAGCTGCCCATCGCGCGGCGGATTTCCGACACCGTGTTCTCGCCGCTCTTGCGCGAGGAACTGTCCACGGCGACGAAGCCGTGCTCCAGATCCAGCAGCGCGTCGGTGCGCGAAGGCTTGACGAAGGCGCGCGGCAGCAGCTCCATCAGCAGGTCGTCCTTCAGCCGCTTGCGGGTGCGCCCGCTCGGCTTGCGGCCTTCCTTCTCCTCGATTTCCTCCAGCTTGCGCGCCAGCAGGTCGTTGACCACCGCGCCGGGCAGGATCTTGTCCTCGCCGCCCACGCTCAGCCAGATCGAATCCTGGATGCGGTGCGACAGCGCTTCCTCACCCCGCCCGAACGGCGAGATGAAGCCGCGCGAGGACAGCTCCAGCGGGCCGACCGGCTTGAGCCGGGCCTCGGGAAGCAGTTCATCGAGCTGGGAGAAATCGAGCGAGGGATTGAAACGGAACAGCGTCAGGTTGCGGAAGAACATTCAGGGGCCGGGATTGGGGATTCGGGAGTGGGGATTCGGTCGGACGGAAGAGATGGGGATGGTGTTACGAATCCCCAATCTCCAATTCCGAATCCCGTGCCTCGCCCGCCAGCCACGCATGCGCGTCGGCTTGCTGCGCGCCTTCGCGGTGGCCGAGGGAAAGGAAGTCGAACAGTTTCGGATCGCTGAGCTGCGAGGGCCGGATGTCGCCGAGCGCGCGCGAGATCGTCTCGATGCGGCCGGGGGACTCGCGTTCCCAGGCATCCATCATCTTCTTGACCTGCTTGCGCTGCAGGTTTTCCTGGCTGCCGCACAGGTTGCACGGGATGATCGGAAATCCCTTCGCCTCGGCGTAGGTTTCGATGTCCGACTCACGCACGTAGGCCAGCGGCCGGATCACCACGTGCTTGCCGTCGTCCGACAGCAGCTTGGGCGGCATGCCGGACAGCTTGGCGTGGAAGAACAGGTTGAGGAAGAAGGTCGCCACCAGATCGTCGCGGTGGTGGCCCAGCGCGATCTTGGTGAAGCCCTGTTCCTCGGCGTACGAGTACAGCGCGCCGCGGCGCAGGCGCGAGCACAGCGAGCACATCGTCTTGCCTTCCGGCACCACCCGCGACACCACCGAATAGGTGTCCTGCTCCAGGATCCGGTAGGGCACCCCGATCGATTCGAGGTACTCCGGCAGGATGTGTTCGGGAAAGCCGGGCTGCTTCTGGTCCAGGTTGACGGCGACCAGCTCGAAATCGACCGGCGCCTTCTTCCGCAGCTGCAGCAGGATGTCCAGCATCGTATAGCTGTCCTTGCCTCCGGACAGGCACACCATGACCTTGTCGCCATCCTCGATCATCCCGTAGTCGGCGATCGCCTGGCCGACCTGGCGGCGCAGGCGCTTGGCCAGCTTGCCCTGTTCGCGGGCGTGGCGGCGGGGATCCGCGCCACGCGGCGCGGGATCGGCGAGGACCTGGGGCAGGGGATGGATGGCGTTCATGCGAACGACCATTGTACCGGCCGCGTTGCGATGACGACGAAACCCCGGCGGTGTACGCTCGGTGCGTGGACAGCCAGAACCCCGCCGACATCGCCCAGCGCATCGCCGAGCTCCGGCGCGAGCACCGCGAGCTGGACGACGCGATCGCGCAGCGGGTGTCCACCAGCCTGGAAGACGACGAAATCGCCATCAAGCGCATGAAGAAGCGCAAGCTCTGGCTGAAGGACTGCATTGCCCGGCTGGAAAGCGCACTGATCCCGGACGAGCCGGCCTGACCGGCCTTCGCCCGCCGCCCCCGGCGTCCCATCCGGCCCGAAGCTGACGCGTCGCGTCACCTCCCATCCGTTCGGCGGCGGCGCCGTGGTCCGCCGGAATGCCGCCCAGCCCCTTCCGCGCGGGGCATCCGGGGCTGGCCCGGAGTTGGCCCGATGCTTGCTTCATTTCTGTGAACAGTTGCCCATTTCGGGCGGGCAGGACGTGGCCGGGAGCCGCATGAACCAGGAAAAAGAACCCATCGGGAGCTTGTCCCCGCCGCGCGATCCGGGCGCGGGCATGGCCCCGCTGCGGGTCCGCCGCATCGCTCCCGGCGAAGCGCTGGGCGATGTCCAGCGCCTGCGCCGCGAGGTGTACTTCCTGGAACGGGGCCGGCCGGACGGGCGTGGCAAACGCATCGCCGACGGCCTGGACGGCTGCGGCACCACCGTCGTGGTCGAGGTCGGGCCACAGGCGGTGGCGACCCTGCGCCTGCACGACTTCGGCTCGCCGGCGGTGCAGGTGGAATACGGCAGCCTGTTCCAGGTCGATCGCTTCGCCCGCGCCTGGCCGCCGCGGAGCATCGCGGTGGGCACCCGCTTCGCGGTGCAGGCCGACCAGCGCGCCAAACCGGTGGTGGATCGGCTGATGGAAGGCACCTACCGCTGGGCGCAGGACAACGGCATCCGCTTCTGGCTGGTGGCCTGCGAACCGTTCCTGATCGATGCGTTCGAGCACTACGGCTTCCGCGAATACCTGCCGCCGGTGATCCTGGCCGGCGGCGCGGAACTGCTGCGGATGGCGCTGGTGATCGATGATGCCCAGCACCTGGGCGAATGCGGATCGCCGCTGCGTCCGCTGGTGGAGGATCCGGCCTCCGGCGCCATGGCCAAGGCCTGGCTCACCCGCAGCTTCGGCCACGTCAACTGAAAACGTGCGCGGCGCCCGGGGGGGGCGCCGCGATTCCGTCACCGCGCTTATTCCACCGGCGCGGGAGGCGGTTCCGGCGCGGCCGCTTCCGGGCTGACCCGCTCGATGGTGTGGCGCAGTTCGCGGCCCAGGATCACCTTGGCGTCCTTGGCCCACGCGTCCAGCCGCTCGTCGAACATCAGCTTGCTGTTCTCGTCCGGCCACACCAGCTTCATTTCGCGCATCTTCTGGATGAAGCTGCGGAACAGGGTCTTGTCGAAGAATTCCGGCGCGGCCGGCGCGTACAGCAGGCTCAGGCGCTGCGCGGCCTGCTGGCACAGGCTTTCCAGTTCGGCCGTGCCCAGCTTGCCCGGGCCGTTCTTCACCAGCACCGAGATCGCGATGTAGTAGCGCTCGAACGCCTGCTGCAGCGAGTGGCCGATCGCGCGCAGGCGGAACACCTCGTCGGTCTGGCCGGCGCTGCGCGCCAGGATGCCGCCATCCTCCTCGTTGACCTGCTGCAGAAGGCCCTCGCGGATGAACACATCGACGGTGCGATCCATGCGCTCGACGAACTCGTCCTCGCTCCAAGGCAGGAACAGCTCCTCCTGCAGGAACGGATACAGCCCGCGGCCCAGGCGCAGCACGCCGGCCCGGCTCATCCGCCGGTTGTTCTGGAAGCAGCAGGCGATCCACGACGAGGCGGTGAACAGGTGCAGCACGTTGTTGCGGTAGTAGCTCATCAGCACCGCGGTATCGTCGCTGTCGAAGCTCAGCACGTCGCCCAGCGGATGCTTGATGCGGCGGAGCACGCCGATCTCCTCGCCGTGGGCGATGATCCGCTCCGGCGAATGCGGGGTCACCGTCACCCGATCCGAATACGGCAGGTCCGCCAGCACCGACTTGGACAGTTCGATCTGCGCGATCAGATCCACTTCGCCCATCGCGTGCTTGGGCGTGGACAGCAGCGCCAGCGCCAGCAGGTTGATCGGGTTCACGTCCGCGGCGCGGTTGATATTGATCTGGATGCGCTCGGCCAGGGTGTCGATGGTGTCGGACAGCCAGGCCGGCTTCTCGTCGTCGGAGACCGGCTTGCCGTCCCATTCCGGCGCGTGTTCGGCCAGCACGTCGCCCAGCGGAATCGGTTCGCCGAAGTTCACCACCACCTGGCCGTAGTTCTGCTTGAGCACCTTGGGGATGTTCCACAGCAGCACCCAGATGGATTCCTTTTCCTTCGGGCGACCGCTGAGTTCGTCCAGGTAGCTGTTGCCTTCCAGCAGCTTTTCGTAGCCGATGTAGACCGGCTGGAACAGCACCGGCTTGCGCGGCTGGCGCAGGAACGCGCGCACGGTCATCGAGATCATGCCGCCCTTGGGGGGCAGCAGCCGGCCGGTGCGCGAGCGCCCGCCCTCGATGAAGTACTCCAGCGAATAGCCGCCGGAGACCAGCTGTGCCACGTACTCGGTGAACACCGCCGAGTACAGCGGGTTGCCGCGGAAGCTGCGGCGCATGAAGAACGCGCCGCCCTTGCGCAGGATGGTCCCCACCACCGGCAGGTTGAGGTTGATGCCGGCGGCGATGTGCGGCGGCACGATGCCGCGTTCGTACAGCAGGTACGACAGCAGCAGGTAGTCCATGTGGCTGCGGTGGCAGGGCACGTAGACCACTTCGTGGCCGGGCGCGGCCTCCTTGAACTTGTCCAGGTGGTGGACCAGCACGCCGTCGTAGATCTGGTTCCACACGTGCGAGAGCAGGAAGCTGGCCGAGCGCACCACCGGGTTGGAATAGTCGGCGGCGATTTCCCAGGCGTAGGCGTGCGCCTTCTTCCAGGCGTCCTCGGGCTTGCTCTTGTCGCGCCGGGCCTGCTCGGTGATCGCTTCGCGCACCGGCTCGGCCGCCAGCACCTGGTCCACCAGCAGGCGCCGGGTCGACAGGTCGGGTCCGATGATGGCTTCGCGGATGCGGTGGAAGTGCGTGCGCAGTACCCGCGAGAGCTTGCGCACCGTGCGTTCCGGGTCCAGCCCCTCGGCCACGGTGTCGCGCAGCGAGACCGGCGCGGCGAAGCGGACGATGGTGCCGCGGCCGTTGAGCAGGATCGCCAGCAGGCGGCGGAAGCGGCCGACGATGGCCCAGTTTTCCGAGAACAGCACCGAGAACCAGCCGCTCTGCTTGTCCGGTGCCCGGCCGACGAAGATCGACACCGGCACCAGCTGCACATCCAGGTCCGGGTTCACGCGGTGGGCGTCGAGCAGCTTGGCCAGCGAGCCGGAATGGGTCTTGGCACTGATCTGGTCGGGAATCAGGGTGCTGGCGTTGCGCCGCGACAGCGCCACGTAGGCGCGCTTGCGACCCAGCGGGTCGCCGCCGACCGGCAGCGGTTCCAGCGGCGAGGGCAGGCCGGCGTCGCGGCAGGCCCGGTCCAGGATCAGCGCATTGGACAGGCCGTAGTCCTCCAGCACGTAGCAGATCGGGCGTCCGTCCACGACTTCCCGCGGCGACTCCGGATCGATGCGCAGGGACAGCCAGGGGTCGGCCAGGCGACCCAGCAGGCGGGCCCACAGCGGCCGCCGCGAGGCGCGCGCGGGCGGTGCCGGCACGGGCGGGCGCGCCGGGGGAGGGGATTCGGACGCCGGTTCGCGCGGCGCTTCCGGTTTCTTGTCCGGCGGCGTCGGGGCGGGGGCTTCCGGGAACGGCAGGGGGTTCTGTTCTGGCATCGGCGGCATTATGGCGCACGGGCCTGTCCGGCAGAAAAGCGCCTACCCGCACCCCGGGGGTAGGAGCGGCCTCCGGCCGCGAGCTTCTGTGCGCGGTCTCGCATGTGAGTGGTTCCCGGAGCCGGACGGATAGGGCTCGCGCCGGGACGGCGCTCCTGCCGGTGGGGCGTGCGTGCGTTGGGCCGGCAGGTCCCAAGGTAGGAGCGGCCTCCGGCCGCGAGCTTTTATGGATGGTCTCGCATGTGCGTGATTCCCAGGGACGGGCCGAAGGGCTCGCGCCGGGGACGGCGCTCCTACCTGGCGGCGGTGGTCGGCGGTGCCGAGGTCGGGGGTTCGGGCTCGGCGGGCGGCTCGGCCGGTGGCGGGGGCGGCCGGGCACGTTCGGCCGCCCGCAGGTAATCGCTCAGGTACCAGCGACCGTCGCGGCGCTCCAGGCTGACCTGGCTGTCGATCTCGCGGTTGCCCAGCGGATAGTGGATGCGCACGGTGGCGCGGTCGCCCTTTTGCTCGACCAGGCCGGTGCGCAGGTCCGCGAGGGTGGTCTCCAGCGGCAGCCCGTAGCGCGTGAAGGTCGCCTTGGTCTCGGCGAGCACCGGCGCCAGCCGGCGCAGGCTGCCGTCCATGCCGGCGGCACGCAGATCGGCTTCGCTGGACAGACCCGCCTTGCGGGCGGCGGCGGCCATCCGGTTGATGGTGTTGCGGGCCAGCGCGGGGTCGGCCAGCGGTGCGTCCTGGGCCCAGGCGCTCAGCGCCTGGACCACCTGGGTGTAGTGGACGCGCTGGGTCGGCGAGTACTCGCCTTCCTTCTTCAGGTACTGCACGCCGAACAGGCCCAGCGAGCGCGCGGCATCGCGCAGATCGCGATCCTGGCGGGCAAACTGGCGGTTGAAGTCGCGCATCAGCGCCTGTTCCGAACCCGGCGCCGAGAACGTGGCCAGCATCGGCACCAGTTGCTGGCTCAGTGGCAACTCGGTCAGCGGCCAGCGGCTGCGGTCCTCGCGCCAGGCGGTTTCCAGGACGGCATGGTCCGCCGGCGGCACCGCGGCACGGGCAAAGCCGGCCAGGTCGTCGCGGCGCAGGTGGTCCACCAGCTCGCGCACGGTCGCGGCCGGTTCGCTGGTCGCGCCGGCGAGCTCCTCCGGTTCGCGCTTGCAGGCGACCAGCAGTGTCGCCAGCAACAGCGGTACCAGGACGGGCAGTACGCGGCGTGCGCGCGGAACGATAGGCATCGGCAGACTTCCCCAAGTCGGGCCGCATCTTGGCCGGTCCGGCGCGATCGGGGCAAGGGACGCCGGTCCCTGTTTCCTTCCTTGCTAAAGCAAATCCCCCTCAATCCCCCTTTTGCAAGGGGGGAGGCAACCGCCGGTCCAGTGCCGCTGAAAGATGGCCGTATTAATAGCCCCCTTTGAAAAAGGGGGCGGGCGCCGAAGGCGACGGGGGATTTGCTCTTGGTCCAATAAAAAAGGAGGCGGCGATCCCGGATGGGAACCGCCAGCCTCCTGAAGCCGGCCGAAGCCGGAGGACTATGTGTTGTGGCACATGTCCGGCCGAAGCCGGATGGCGCACAGCCTAGCGCTCGGCCAAACTTAAAGCAATACCTGAGTAAATGGCGTGTAACTTAATGATTTATATGAGTGATTCGGCGATCTCACGCTGAATCGCCTCCGCCGCCGCGCGCGGATCCGCGGCCTGGCGGACCGGCCGGCCCACCACGATGGCGTCCGCGCCCAGGCGGAAGGCCTCGGCCACGCCCACCGTGCGCTTCTGGTCATCGCCCACCGGGCCGCCCGGGCGGATGCCGGGGCAGACGATGTCGAAACCCGGACCGGTGGCGGCGCGGATGACGCCGGCCTCCTGGCCCGAGGCGATCACGCCGTCGATGCCGGCGGCCTGCGCCGCAAGCGCACGTTGGACGACGATGTCGGCAGGTTCGCCGTCGATGCCCATCGCCTTGAGATCCTTGCCATCCATCGACGTCAGCACGGTGACCGCCAGCAGGCGCAGGTCGCCGCTGCGCGCGGCGGCGGCGGCCTCCATCATCCCGGCATGCCAGCCGTGGAGGGTGCAGTAGCTCACCGGCCAGCGGGACAGGCCCTTGATGACGCCGGCGATGGTGGCGGGGATGTCGAAGAACTTCAGGTCGACGAAGATCTTCTTCTCGCGCCGCGCCAGTTCGTCCAGCACCCGGAAGTAGTCGCCCGAGGCCAGCAGCTCCATGCCGATCTTGTAGAACTGCACCGCATCGCCCAGCCGCTCCACCCAGGCCAGCGCTTCGTCGCCGGTGGGTTCGTCGAGCGCGACGATCAGCCGCTCGCGCGGACCGAGTTGCAGCGGCCGGCCGCTCATCGGGCCACGTCCAGCGCGGCGCGCTTGGCCTGGCTGCGGGCCTCGGCCGGCTGCGCCCAGTCGTTGTTGAACAGCGCCGGCTCCCAGGAACCGTAGGTCGGGTTGGGCAACATCCACCAGCGTTCGCCGAACCAGTCCTCGTATTCGTCATACAGCTTCTGCCGGCCTTCGGGGGTGTTGACCTCGACCTGCACGAAGTCGCCGATCTGGTCGCCGAACTGCATCAGCACGCGGTACTTCTGCCCGGCTAGGCGGCGGCGGCAGTTCTTCTCCGAACCGTTCTGCTCGCAGCCTTCCACCACCGTGCCCAGGCCCAGGAACACGCTGTCGTCGGCGACCGGCAGGCCGACCGCGCGCAGGTTGGCCAGGGTGGCCTCCTTCAAATGCACCGCGCGGTTGGAGATGTACAGCACGGTCACGCCCTTGGCATTGGCGGCCTTGGCGAAATCGACCACGCCCGGCACCGGCTTGGCCTTCTTCTCGGCCACCCACTGGTCCCAGCTGACTTCGTCGTATTCCTTGCCGTCGCGGATCAGGCGCGCCTGGTAGGGCGAGTTGTCCAGGACCGTCTCGTCCACGTCCATCACCACCGCCGGCTTCAGGCCGGTGGCCGCGTTGCCGCGCTCGTCCGGCACCAGCGCGTCCCAGTGCTTTTCCTTCAGCGCCGCGTCCAGGTGGTCGGCGGCGGCGCGGTAGCTCTGCTCGGACAGCGCCTTGTATTCCACCGAGGTCTGCACCCAGGCCACCGCGTTGAGGTTGTCGTGGAAACCGGCCGCGGGCGTGGCGGCGGCTTCGGCCTTCGGCGCGTCGGCGGGCGCGGCCGGAGCCGGCGCGTCGGTGCGCTTGCACGCGGACAGGGTCAGGAGGGAGGCCAGGACACTGGCCGTCAGCAGGGCAGGACGCATCGCGGTTCCATCGAACAGGAGTGGCGCGATTTTAGCCGAGCCCGGTTTCAGCCGCTTTTCCGGGCATCCGGCCACCGGCGGCGCGGGATTGCCATGCGGGGGCGTTATCCTGATCGCCATGAGTACCGAATCCGATTCTTCCTCCGAGACCATGCCGTCCGCGCCGACCCTCGATGCCACCGAAGCCCGCCTGCTGGGCTGTCTGATCGAGAAGGAGGCCACCACGCCGGACGTCTATCCGCTGACCGTCAACGCCGCCCAGTCGGCATCCAACCAGAAGACCGCCCGCGACCCGGTGCTGAACCTGGAGCCGGGCGAAGTGAACCGCGGCCTGCGCGCGCTGGAACAGAAGGGCCTGGCGCGACAGGTGTTCTCTTCCCGCGCCGAGCGCTACGAACACCGCACCGGCCAGCATTTCAGCCTGCCGCAACAACAGGTCGCGCTGCTCGGCCTGCTCCTGCTGCGTGGCCCGCAGACCATCCACGAACTGCTCGCGCGCAGCGAGCGGCTGGCCAAGTTCGCCGACGCCGAGGATCTGCGGCACCACCTGGATCGCCTCGCCCAGCGCCAGCCCGCACTGGTGGTACAGATTCCGCGCGGCCCCGGCCAGCGCGAGGACCGCTACATGCACCTGCTGTCCGGCCCCGTGGATGTCGCCGCCATCGCCGCGCGGGCACCGGCGGCGTCGGCTTCCGGCGCTTCGGATCTGGAAGCGCGGGTGCAGGCGCTGGAAGCGGATGTCGCCGCGTTGCAGGAACAGATCGCGCAGCTGCTGGCGCAGCGGGAAGCGTAAATCCCCCTCAATCCCCCTTTTTCGTTTTTAACAGCCGAATGGCTGGTCAAGGGGGATGTAAAAGCAGCTCCGTGCGCAGAAAAACCTCCTTGGCCCCCTTTGCAAAAGGGGGCGGGCGCCGAAGGCGACGGGGGATTTGCTCTTCGCGCCGAAGCCAAATCCCCCTCAAGTGCTTCTCAACCGCCGCATGGCGGGTCATCCCCCTTTTTCAAAGGGGGAGGCAAAGCGGATTCAGACAGATCCGGCACCCGCACGAACAGATCCGTCACCCCCACGTCGACCCCCATCTGCGCGAACAGCGTCGTGATCTGCCCGCGATGATGGGTCTGGTGGTTGAAGAAATGCAGCAGCGTGCCGTCCAGCGGGCGCCGGAACGCATCGCCACGCAGATTCAGGTATTCCAGCGGCACCGCCAGCGTCGCCGCGTCGAGCGTGTCCACCCAGGCGACGATGATCCCATCCAGCCATTCGCGCCGCGCGCGCAGCGCGGGCAGATCGACACAAGGTCGGGCATCCAGCACGCGCGGGAGCTCCAGCGCATCCATCGGCGCCAGGATTTCCGATCCCGAAGCATGCTGGCGGAAGCGCTTCAGCCAGATCGTGTCGGCCACCACCAGATGGCTCAGCGTGCCGAAGATCGACCCGAAAAAGGCACCGCGATCCGCCGTGACCTCCGCCTCCGGCAAGTCGCCGGCCAGCGCGTACAGCCGCTCGTTCATCCAGCGGTTGTAGCCGGCCAGCAGCCGGAACGCGCCCGCCAGATCGCTCATTGCGGGCGCCGGCTGCTGCGCAACAGCAGCAGGCTGCCGATGACGGTACCGATCAGGGACGCGCCCAAGCCGAGCATGGTCGCGATCCACAGTTCCCGCGGCCACGGCACCATCGCCGCATCGCCCGCCAGCAGATGGCGCAGCACCACCGCCGTCGGCACCGCCAGCGCCGCCCACAGCCACACGCGCAGGAAACGCCCGGTCCCGAACGCGCGCAGCAGCATCGCCACCACCGCCACGGCGGCCAGCCCGGGCGTATACAGCGCGACCGGCAGCACCGCCTGATCGACGGGCAATTGCCAGTACTTGAAGCCGATGCCGATCAGCGCGATGACAAAACCGATCGGCAACCAGATGGGACTGGATCGGGTCATGGAGACACCTGCGAAGAGCCTGCGCGCAGCCTAGCGAGACGGACGGGGCGGCGTCCACCTTGTGTCCTGCGATGCGTCAAAAGCAAATCCCCCTCAATCCCCCTTTTTCAAAGGGGGAGGAACAGCGGGTTTCCGACCGTTGAAGTCTCCTGGTAGCCCCCTTTGAAAAAGGGGGCGGGCGCCGCAGGCGACGGGGGATTTGCTCTTTCGCGCAAACCCAAAGACAACCGCCAAACAGCGGCTCAAGGACGCAAGCCCGCCTACCCGTCCAGCAACGCCTGAATCGCCGCCAGCCCCGCGCTCGCGCGCTCCTTCTTGCGCTCGGCATCCGCCACCGGGTCCGCGCCGTCGCGCTGCAACTCGGCGGCGGGAAGTTCATCCAGGAAGCGGCTCGGCATCAGCCGGATGCGTTCGCCGAAGCGGCGGGTCTCGCGGCTGTGGCTCAGCCACAGCGCCTGCTTGGCGCGGGTGATGCCCACGTACATCAGGCGGCGTTCCTCGGCCAGGTTGCCTTCCTCCACGCTGATCTCGTGCGGCAGGGTGCCGTCCTCGCAGCCGACGATGAAGACATAGCGGAACTCCAGGCCCTTGGCCGCGTGCAGGCTCATCAGCCGCACCTGGTTGCCGCCGTCGTCCTTGTCGTTGCGCGACAGCAGCGCCAGCTGCGCGGCAAGATCGCCGACGTTGCCGCCGCGCGGTCCGCCGTCGAACCAGTCCGCCAGCTCGTCCAGGTTGGCGCGCCGGCGTTCGAAGCCGGCCTGATCCTTGCTCTGCGCGCGCAGATCGGCCAGCAGGCCGGAGCGCTCGACCAACCGCAGCAGCAGTTCCTTGGCCGACAGCGTCTTGGTGTGATCGCGCAGATCCCGGATCACGTCGTTGAACGCGCTCAGGCCGTTGGCCGCGCGCGCGGGCAATGCCTTGAGCACGGTCATCGACTCGGCCGCGCGCGACATCGGCATGCTCGCGTGCTGGGCCATCTCCGCCAGCTTGGCCAGCGAGGTGGTGCCCACTTCGCGCTTGGGCGACTGCACCGCGCGCAGGAACGCCGTGTCGTCATCCGGATTGGCGACCAGCCGCAGCCACGACAGCGCGTCCTTCACTTCCTGGCGCTCCAGGAACGCGGTGCCGCCGGTCAGGTGATAGGGCACGCGCAGCAATTGCAGCGCTTTTTCCAGCACGCGCGACTGGTGGTTGCCGCGGAACAGGATGCAGAAGTCGCTCCACGGTGCCTCGCGGGCCGTGTGCAGGAACGAAATCTCGGCGGCCACCTTCTCCGCCTCGTGCTCGCTGTCGCGGCACTCCCACACCCGGATGCGATCGCCGTCGGGCTGGTCGCTCCACAGTTTCTTCAGGTGTTCATGCGGGTTGTTGGCGATCAGTGTGTTGGCCGCGCGCAGCACCCGGTTGGAGCAGCGGTAGTTCTGCTCCAGCTTGATGATTTCCAGCTTGGGATAGTCCTTGGCCATCTCCAGCAGGTTGTCCGGGTTGGCGCCGCGCCAGGCGTAGATGCTCTGGTCGTCGTCGCCCACGCAGGTGAAATCGCCGCGCGGGCCGGCCAGTTGCTTCAGCAGGCGGTACTGGGCGTCGTTGGTGTCCTGGCACTCGTCCACCAGCAGGTAGCCGATGCGCTCGCGCCAGGCCTTGGCGATCTCCTCGTTGCCTTCCAGGATCTGCACTGGCAGTCGGATCAGATCGTCGAAGTCCACCGCGTTGAAGGTCGACAGGCGCGCCTGGTAGCGCGCGTACAGGCTGGCCGCCTCCTGTTCGCGCGCGCTGCGCGCGGCGGCCATCGCCTCCTCGGGCGACAGGCCGGCATTCTTGGCGCGCGAAATCAGGTTCTTGGCCGCGTCGATGGCGTCGGGCTTGGCGCCGGTCATCAGATCCTTGATCTGCGCGGCCGCGTCGTCGGCGTCGAAGATCGAGAAGCCGCGCTTCAGGCCGGCCGCCGCGTGCTCGATCTGCAGGAACTTCAACCCCAGCGCATGGAAGGTGCATACGGTCAGGCCGTCGGTCACGTCGCTCTTGAGCCGCTTGCCCAGGCGCTCGCGCATTTCCTTGGCGGACTTGTTGGTGAAGGTGATCGCGGCGATGCGCTTGGCCGGCATCCGGCCCGAGGTGATCAGGTGCGCGATCTTCTCGATGATCACGCGCGTCTTGCCGCTGCCGGCGCCGGCGAGCACCAGCAGCGGTCCGTGCACGTGCTGGACCGCGGCGCGTTGGGGAGGGTTGAGGCCTTGCATGGGGGCGCTATTGTAGGGCCAAGGCCGCCCCGCATCGGGGTCCGGAACGGCTCGAAACAGAAAATTTTCACATTGACATCCGGCCCCGCATCGGCGGGGCAACGGCGGTCACGCCGCATCCGTTCCACGGTCGCCCACTAGACCGTCATCCCGGTTCGCGTGCTTTCGGACGATTCCGATGGGGTCGCACCGGCTGCCGTGGTCTCCTCCCATTGTCACGTGACGCACTCTTGTTCGTATCCGGGGATCGCGCCGCGATGGCACGAATCGATACCCACGGAGTCAACGGATGCACCGACCCACATGGCATGGCGCACGCAAGTGCGCGGAAGGCTTCAGCCTCGTCGAACTGATGGCGACGACCGCGTTGCTCGCCCTCCTGGGCGCGATGGCGATGCCGTCGCTTGAAAACCTGATCAACGGCAATCGCCTGGCGAACGCCAGCAACGAGATGCTCGCGTTCCTGAATGCGGCGCGCCTGGAAGCCGTCACCCATCACACGCGGGTCGACCTCTGCCGCAGTGCGGATGGCGAACGTTGTTCGGACGACGCGCCGTCCCCGGCCGGCTGGATGGCCTATCGACCGGAGGGCGACGGGATCGAGGTGGTGGCCGCCACCCGGATGGATGGCCGCATCGTCCTGCAACTCAATCAGGCCGCGGCGGGCTGGACGGGATACGACGCCGACGGCCGGATCCGCACCCGCCCGCAGTTCCTGTCTTCCGGCCGCATGCGCCTGTGCATTCCGACGACCCGCCCGCGCGACAACATCCGCGACGTGACGATCCGCGCCAGTGGCCGGGTCGAAGTGACCGCCTCCAGCGGCAACGGCGAATGCCCGTCACCGTCGGACTGACGGGACGAAGATCCAGCCAACGAAGCGCGGGCCCGCGCACGCCGCGTGGCGACGGCCAAGCGCCCGACGCACCCGCGTTCCGGTAACGCCGAAACTGCCGGCAACGCATCGTCCACCGCGTGACCATCGCCGCGTTTGCGCGCCTTTCGGAATTCTCCGATGGCCCTCCCACCGTGTTGACGATTCCATTCCCGGTCCGTGGGTGCCGGCCGGAAACGTCCAAGGCATGGCGCCTGATGCAGGGGGATCGTTCCCGTGAGGGGCTACGCGGTGGAGAGCGCAATGGGTTTGAAGCGACGGAGTGGCGCGTGTCCCGATGCGGCGCGCAACGCGGCGGGCTTCACGCTGATCGAACTGGCGGTGACCATCGCGGTGCTGGCGATCCTGCTCGCGATCGCGTTCCCTTCCTTCGAGACCCTGATCAACCAGAACCGCCTGGGCGCGGCCAGCAACCAGGTGATCGCCACCCTGCAGACCGCGCGCGTCGAGGCCATCCGCCAGAACCGGAAGGTGATGATCTGCGATTCCGCAGACGGCGCCCAATGCCGATGCTGCGAGCGCAGATGGCGCGGCCTGCTGCTCGCCCAGCCCGAGGGGGAGAGCGGCAGCCGATCGCTGGCGTTCACGCAGTTCAATGCGCCCGTCGAGTTCATTCCCGGGGCGGCGTCCAACAGCAACTACTGGGAACACCGGATCGCCTACCGCGCGGATGGCCGGCCGGCGAACGGACCCTGGCCGTCGTTGTCCGGCCCGATCACGCTGCGGGTCTGCATTCCCACCTCCCGGCCCGCCAACAACATCCGCGACGTGGTGCTGCATCCCAGCGGACGCGTGGACGTGAGGGATGCCAACGGCGATGGCGCCTGCCCCTTCCCCGACACATCGCCGAGTTGAGGCGCGGATGAAAATAGGTCAACGCAGTGCCGCGCTCCGGTCGCCAACCACGCGCCGCCGGATGACAGGCGCCGGATTGCTCGAAGTGCTGGTCGCGGTGCTGGTGCTCGGCATCGGCCTGCTCGGCGTGGCCGCCACCCAGAGCGTGGCGCTGAAGGCCAACCAGGTATCGGCGATGCGCTCCCAGGCCATCATCGAGAGTTACGGCATGCTCGATGCGATCCGCGCGGCGATGCCGCCGGAAGCGCTGACTTCCTCTTCCGCGCGCGCGACGTTCCTGGCCGCCTACCAGTTGCAGCGGACCTGCAACGCCAGTGCCGGCGCCGCCGGCACGCTGGCCGAGAACGATCTGCGCCAATGGGTGACGGCGCTGCGGAACGATCTGGGGGAGGGCGCCTGCGGCACCGTCGCCTGCAATCCCAAGAGCGGCGAATGCGCGATCACGGTGGAGTGGGACGAATCGCGCCTGCCCGGCGGCCAGTCGGGCAACACCCTCACCATCAAGAGCCGCCCATGAGCGCCGTTGCGTTCCCGTCCTTCCCGTGCACGCGGGCCCGTCGGCGCCGGACCATCGCGATGCCGCCCGCGTCGATGGCGGGCCTGTCGCTGATCGAACTCATGATTGCCGTCGTGCTTGGCTTGCTGGTCGTGCTGGCCGCGATCGGCCTGTTCACCAGCAATCGCGCCGTCTACGACAGCACCGAGGCGCTGTCGCGCATCCAGGAAAACGCCCGCGCCGGATTCGAACTGATGGCGCGCGACCTCCGCGCCGCGGACGGCACCGTGTGCCGGACGCCCGTCGACACAAGCACGGCGGCCGCGGCTGCCTCGCCGGAAAAGATGCCGCTGATCCGGTGGGCGGGTGCAGCCAGCAAGCCCGCATGGGGCTTCGGCCTCTGGGGGGATGGCCTGCGGGGATGGAGCGGGCAACTGGGTGATGTCATCGAACTGCGCTCGGCTACGGCGGGTGCCGTGCCCATCGAGACGCACATCTCCAACACATTGAGTCACGTCGGCCCGCCCCGGTTCAAGCAGGCGGATGAACTGCTGGCCTGCGACGGCAACACCGGTTACCTGCTGAGCGCATCCGGCGTGGAGGGAAGTGCCGTTTCCTATACGCCTTCAGCTTGCAATGCAGTGATCTCCGGCAACTGCGACGAAGAGCAACTTCCTCTCGACCCCGCGCTCCGCCCGGCCTTCCTGGCCCCGGTCGCCGCGATCCGCTGGGAAGTGGGCACCAACCCGCGGGGCGGCCGAGCGCTGTATCGCGTGACGCCGGCGTCGGGATCCCACGTCGGCGACGACAGGGCGGAAGTCATCGACGGCGTGCGCACGCTGACGCTGCGCTACCTGCTGCCCGGCAAGACCGAGTACGTCCCGGCCGCCCAGGTCGGCGACTGGAAGGCGGTGCGCGCGGTGCGTGTCGCGCTGGAACTGGAAGCCTCGCCGGGCGGCGGCGCCGGCAACGAAAAAATCGGCCGCCGCATCGTGCATGTCGTCAGCCTGCGGAACCGCAATCCATGAGCGCCGCATCCCGTCCTTGTCTCCACGACCCACGCGCGCGCCAGCGGGGCAACACCCTGCTGGTCGTGCTGGTGCTGCTGCTGGTGATGACCCTGCTGGCGTTGGCCAGCCTGCGTATCGGCAACCTGGAAGAGCGCATGACCGCCAACCTGTTCGATCGCGGCCTGGCCTTCCAGGCCACCGAGGCGGCCTTGCGCGAAGGCGAAAGGTTGGCACGGTCGTCATCGACGCCGCCGGCCGCTGGCAGCGACTGCGTCAACGGCCTCTGCGGAAAACCGCAGAGCGTGCTGTCGGAGCAACAGATCACCGCCTTGTTCAAGAAATACGCACGCAGGGCCAGCCCGTTGGAAAAGAATACGCTGGCCGTACCCAATCCGGACAACGTCCGCTATCTGGTCGTGCATCGCGGACGCGCCGAATCCACCCATGGCTGCTCGCGTGTCCTGGGTCCCGGCGGCGCGATCAGGGACCCGCTGTGCCTGGTCGAGGCCTACCAGGTGGAGGCCCGCTACGAGGCTCCCGATCGCGCAGTGGTGGTGCTGCGCTCGGTGGTGCATGTCCCCGCGCCTTCTTCTCCCTCACCGTAGCCGGCTGCGATGAAACCAAGAACCCCTTGTCTGCATTCCCGGCGGAGCTCCCGCGTTTTCGCGGGAACCGCCGCCTTCCTGATCACGTTGCTGTGCGCGCCGGTGCGGGCCGCCATCGACGACGTCCCGATTCCGGCCGAACCGCTGGTGTCCGGCTCGGCGGTGGCGCCGAACATCATGCTGCTCCTGAACAACTCGCTGCCGGCGACACGGCTTGTCGATTACAAGCACACCTGGTACGGCCGGAGCACGATCAAGACTTACAACGGCAAGGACGGCGGATTTCACTACATGAGGGGTGAGAGCAGGGACGCTTCCTATAAGTACAATCTGCTCCACTATGATCCGCGGGTGACGTACCGGCCCTGGGTACGTCCGGATGGCAGCCGCTACCCGGACATGGATCCGGCGAACACCTACACGCATCTGGATCTGGCGGTGCCCGCCTACGACCGGACCATCGGCAGGATCGCCGAAAGCCCGCGGGGTTCGCTGTACGACTGGGACCCGCATGATCCGACGCATTCCGGCGCACCCCCGCCGATATACAAGCCGAACAAGTACGGATGGCTCGGGCAGCCGTTCTACGTGTTCAAGCACAACGGCGACAACATCAGCGACCTGCTCCAGTACACGCTCTACCGGCTGGTCAACGCGGACACCGCGTGGCGCTGCACGACGGCCGAAATGGGCGACAACGGCATCTGGAAGAAAACAACCTATTTCTGGATGGAACAGGGGGAGTGCGAGCGGGTATGGGATTTCACCTGGACAACCGAGGACGGGCGGACCATCCGGCGTTCCCTGGCCGAGGAATGGAAGAACTACGCCAACTGGTACGGCTATCACCGCACCCGGTTGAAGGTCGGCAAGGCCGCCGCGGGCGAGGCCTTCAGCCAGTTGCCGGAGCACTACCGCGTCGGCTACATGAACCTCGCCACCGGCATCAAGGGGATCGAACTGCCAATCCCGGTGAATTCGGATGGCGGGCGGTTCCGGGACAAGCCGGGCGTGTCGTCCAACCGCAGTGCCTGGTTCAGCCGGATGTACGGCGAGCGGGCCACGTGGACGGCGACGGCGCTACATACCGCGCTGCAGAATGCCGGCGACTACTTCTCCCGCAGCGATGCCAATGGGCCGTGGGGACCAGGCAACCTCTCGCAGCAGGCCACCTGTCGGCAGAACCACGTGATCGTGGCGAGCAACGGCTTATGGGAAAACCCCTCGCTGCGCTACCGGCCGGTCGGCAACACCGATGGCACGCCCGGCGAGGACATCCACGGGCCCGACGGCCGGCATTACCGGTACCAGCCCGGTCCTCCCCATGCCGACACGCATGCCGACACCCTGGCCGATCTGGTCATGCACTACTGGAAGACTGACCTGCGTCCCGACCTGACCAATAACGTGCCCGCGTCCGATACCAATCCGGCGTTCTGGCAACACATGGTGGTGTCGGCCGCTTCCATCGTCAATCGTGGTTACCTCAGCGCCGATGATCTGCCCCTGCTCAGGTCCGGGCAGAAGTCCTGGATGGACCCGTATGGAGGCGACGAGACGCATCGGGTGGATGATCTGTTCCACGCAACCCTCAACAGTCGCGGCCTGTTCGTCAGCGCCAAAAAACCGGAGGATCTGGCGAAAGGATTCACCGAGATCCTCGACGACGTGGGAGTGGGCAACAGCTCGGCCAGCAGCATCAGTTTCAACGGACCCGAGCTGAAGGCGGGAAGCCGCACCTATGTGGCGAACTTCACCTCGAAACGGTGGACAGGTGATCTGAAGGCCTATCCGGTGACGGCCAGCGGTATTTCCGGCGCGCCGATCTGGCGCGCGGCCAGCCAGATCCCCGCCGCCGCCAAGCGGCACATATTCACCCAGGGAGAGGCCGGGCAATCCGGACGCGGCCTGTCGAAACTGGCGACTTTTCCGACCCTGGCGCAGAAGGACACGCTCACCGAGCCGGTCGCCGACTGGATTCGCGGCGATCGCAGTCGCGAAGGCAAGGGTCTGCGCGTCCGTTCCGGTGTGCTGGGCGACATCGTGCATAGCTCGCCGCTGCATGTGAAGACGGCCAACGCCGAAGCGATCTTTGTCGGCGCCAACGACGGCATGCTGCATGCGTTCGACGCCGTCACCGGCAAGGAGATATTCGCCTACGTGCCCGGCTTGCTGGACATGGAATCGCTGAAGTACCTCGCCGAGGCGGAGAAGTACCGGCATCGCTACTACGTCGACGGCCCGTTGGTGGCCGGACGCATCGACGGCGATGAGGTCACCGTGGTCGGCACGCTGGGACGTGGCGGACGCAGGGTGTACGCGGTTTCGTTGAATCTGGCCAAACCCTCCAGCGCGCCGGCCGGATGGGAGTACACCGATGACGAGGACATGGGGATGGTGCTGTCGCGCCCGCAGATCCATCGCATCGCCGGGCAGGGAGGGGCGGCCCGGACGGTGGCGCTGGTACCCAACGGCATCAACAGCCCCAGCGGTCGGGCGGCCCTGTACGTGCTCGACGCGGAGACCGGCGAGCGGATCGGCAAGATCGTGGCGGGCAATGAAACCGGCAACGGACTTTCCGCGTTGACGGTGCTGGACCGCAACGGTGATGGCCGCGTCGATACCGCGTATGCCGGCGATCTGCGCGGCAACGTATGGCGGTTCGACCTGTCGGGTACCGCGGGCAACGGGCAGGCCAGCCGAATGTTCACCGCCACCAACGCGGCAGGCCAACGCCAGCCCATCACCGGCGGGGTAGGCGTCGCCCTGCACCCCGCCACCCGTCGGCCCTGGGTGTTTTTCGGCACCGGGAGCTATTTGAGCGCGGACGACGCCGCCGACGTGTCGGTGCAGAGCTGGTATGGCGTGGAGGACCGGGGTACTGCGGCCAGTCGGAATCAACTGCGCACGCGGCGAATCGTTGCCACCGGCAGCATCGGCGGAAAAACCGTGCGCGCCTTCGGCAAGGCGTCGGCGAACGACATGACCGGCAAGCGCGGTTGGGTGGTCGACCTGCAGACACCGGGCACCGATGCCGAAGGCGAGCGCATGATCGGCGAAACCCAGCAGGTGATCGGCGGCCGTACGCTGATGGCGTCCAGCATGATCGCGGAAGGCGGTGGCTGCGGCGGCGCGGGGCGTGGCTACCTCAATGCGATCGACGCCTTCTCCGGCGGCGCTACCTCCAATCCGTTCTTCGATGTGGACGGCGATGGCCGTTTCGACGGAAACGACAATGTCGATGGCACGCCGACGGGATCGATCGATCTGGACCTGGGGATGGTGACCGACCCGGGCATCCTGCTGGGCGATCTGGTGCAGGGGAGCAATCCATCGCTGGCCTGTGTCGGAGGCGCGTCCGGCACGCCCGGCTGCGTGTCCCTGAACCTGCAGGGCATGGGTTCGCACTACGGGCGGGTGTCCTGGATGGAGATCATCCGGGATTAGCGCCGCCATCCATCCGCGCGACCGTGCCATCAGTGGGAGAGACAGTCGCCGGCATTCCTTCTAGGATTTGGACCACCGGGGATTTACAGGAAATGATCAGGATGATGCGCAAACGACTTTGGCTGCTGGCCATGCTGCCGATATCCGCCGCCATGGCGGCGGACAAGAAGCCCGCGCCGCCGCCGGATCCGACGTCCGATCCGTTGATGATCACGGCCGGCTTCCTGACCCATCACCCGGACATGAAGTACCGCCTGCTGGGCATGGAGGCGTTCAAGGCCAAGAAGTATGAAGACGCGATGCGCTTCTTCCGCCGCGCCAGCTTCTATGCCGACAAGCCCTCGCAGGGCATGGTCGCGGAAATGCTGTGGAACGGGCAGGGCGCGCCGCAGGACAGGGTGCTGGCCTACGCCTGGATGGATCTGGCTGCCGAGCGCGGCTATGCCGGTTTCCTCGGCCTGCGCGAGCGCTACTGGAGTGCCCTGACCGAGGCCGAGCGCGAGCGCGCCGTCAGCGAGGGCCAGGCCATCTATGCCCGCTTCGGCGACGCCGCCGCCAAGCCGCGCTATGAAACCCAGCTGCGGCGCGGCCGCATGCAAATCACCGGCAGCCGCACCGGCTTCGCCGGCAACGTGCAGATCATCGTGCCCGGTCCCGGCGGCGAGCAAACCATCGACGGCAGCAAGTTCTACGACCCACGTTACTGGGACGCCAAGAAGTACTGGGCCTATACCGACCAGGTCTGGGCGAAACCGCGCATCGGCCGGGTCTCGGTGGGCGAGGTGGAGCAGGTCGATGAACTGCCGCCGGCCCCCAGCTCGCGCGTGCCGGAAACCACCCCGCAGATCGACGCGCCGGAACCGGACGTGCCCGAGGAGCCCGCGCCCGTCAATCCCTGACGGGCCGGCCATGCGCGGCAGTAGAATCCGCGCATGGCCAAGCTCTACTTCTACTACTCGGCGATGAACGCCGGGAAGACCACCACGTTGCTGCAATCCGCCCACAACTACCGGGAGC
This sequence comes from Pseudoxanthomonas beigongshangi, assembly GCF_016820515.1. GTDB lineage: Bacteria > Pseudomonadota > Gammaproteobacteria > Xanthomonadales > Xanthomonadaceae > Pseudoxanthomonas_A > Pseudoxanthomonas_A beigongshangi. The sequence goes on from NZ_JADHDV010000004.1 coordinate 236,134, forward strand.
GGGGCATGCGCGTGCTGATCCTGACCCCCCGCCTGGACGATCGCGCCGGCACCGGCGTGGTCGCCTCGCGCATCGGCCTGAAGGCCAGCGGCACCGCCTTCGTCCACGACACCGATCTGGAAAGGCTGATCCGCGCGGACCTCGCCGAACACGGCAAGCTCGACTGCGTGCTGGTGGACGAGGCGCAGTTCCTGACCAAGCCGCAGGTGTGGCAGCTCAGCGAAGTGGTGGATGCGTTGCGCATCCCGGTGCTGTGCTACGGCCTGCGCACCGACTTCCGCGGCGAACTGTTCGAAGGCAGCCAGTACCTGCTGGCCTGGGCCGACGAGATCGCCGAAATCAAGACCATCTGCCACACCGGCAAGAAGGCGATCATGACCGTGCGCGTGGACGAGGAAGGCCGCGCGGTTCAGGACGGCCCGCAGGTGGAAATCGGCGGCAACGACCGCTACGTCTCGGTCAGCCGCGCCGAGTTCAAGCGCATCGCGCGCGGCGAAAGCCGCATCGAACCAATGCAGGCCCCGCTACCCTTGTAGAGCCGAGCTTGCTCGGCTGCTTTGTCCTGGAGAAGCCTAAAAGCAAATCCCCCTCAATCCCCCTTTTGCAAAGGGGGAGGAACAGCGGGTTTCCGGGCGTCGGAGTTGCTTGTTAGCCCCCTTTGAAAAAGGGGGCGGGCGCCGGAGGCGACGGGGGATTGGCTCTTGGCGCGAACAGCAAATCCCCCTCAATCCCCCTTTTACAAAGGGGGGGAGGAACAGCGGGTTTTCGGGCGTCGGAGTTGCTTGTTAGCCCCCTTTGAAAAAGGGGGCGGGCGCCGAAGGCGATGGGGGATTGGCTCTTGGCGCGAACAGCAAATCCCCCTCAATCCCCCTTTTACAAAGGGGGGGAGGAACAGCGGGTTTTCGGGCGTCGGAGTTGCTTGTTAGCCCCCTTTGAAAAAGGGGGCGGGCGCCGAAGGCGATGGGGGATTGGCTCTTGGCGCGAACAGCAAATCCCCCTCAATCCCCCTTTTACAAAGGGGGGGAGGAACAGCGGGTTTTCGGGCGTCGGAGTTGCTTGTTAGCCCCCTTTGAAAAAGGGGGCGGGCGCCGAAGGCGATGGGGGATTGGCTCTTGGCGCGAACAGCAAATCCCCCTCAATCCCCCTTTTACAAAGGGGGGGAGGAACAGCGGGTTTTCGGGCGTCGGAGTTGCTTGTTAGCCCCCTTTGAAAAAGGGGGCGGGCGCCGAAGGCGATGGGGGATTGGCTCTTGGCGCGAACAGCAAATCCCCCTCAATCCCCCTTTTACAAAGGGGGAGGAACAGCGGGTTTTCGGGCGCTGAAGCTTCCTGGTAGCCCCCTTTGAAAAAGGGGGCGGGCGCCGGAGGCGACGGGGGATTGGCTCTTGGCGCGAAAAAGAAAACCCCACTTCGCTCCCCTTCAACAGGAGCGAAGATCNAAAGAAAACCCCACTTCGCTCCCCTTCAACAGGAGCGAAGATCCATCCCCAACCTCAAATGCACCGCGCCCGAATCCGCGCAATCTCCCGCGGAATGACACCACCATCCGGCTGCGCGGTGCGCAGTTCGGTCAGCAGCGCATCCAGATCCCGGCGGCCACGCTCGCGTTGATCGCGTTCGCAGCGCAGCTCGGCGGCGTAGCCGCGCGCGCTCCAGCGCAGTTTCGGGATCTCGCTGCCTTCGCCCTTGCGCACGGCCAGCGCGTCCATCCGGCGCAGCGCTTCGTTGACCTGTCCGGTGCGGCCCAGCTGGCGGGCCAGCGACAGCTCGGCGAACAGCGTGCGCGGATGGTCGGTGCCGTAGCCGATGCGGGTCAGTTTCTCGGCGCGATCGAAGTACTCGCTGGCTGCGGCCAGATCCCCGCGCGAGGCCAGCACCTCGCCGATCAGGCGATCGGTTTCGCCGACCAGCGCGTGGCTGGCGCCGAACAGTTCGGCGCGCAGTCCGCGCGCTTCCTGCAACGCGGCCAGCGCCTCGTCCTCGCGGCCGGCGCTGTGCAGCACCATGCCGTAGTTGTAGAGCCCGCCGGGCAGTTGCTGGCGGCTGTCCGGGCTGCGCCAGACCCGCACCGCGCGTTCGATGTCGGCGACGGCGGCATCGGTGTCGCCCAGTTCCCAGGCGATGATGCCCAGCGAGTTCCAGCTGGATCCGGTTTCGCGATGGGCCGGTCCCAGCGCATTGATCGTCTGCTCGTGCAGCTGGCGCATCTGCGCGTTGGCTTCGGTGAAATGGCCCAGATCCACCTGCACCGCGCCCATCTGCCGGCGCACCGCCAGGGTCGCCGGATGGCGATCACCGTGGATGTCGCGGGCCAGCGCGAGCGCGCGCCGGTAGTGCATCAGCGCGGTCTGCGAATCGCCGCGGATCCGGTACAGGCTGGCGAGACTGCGTTCGATGTCGACCGCCAGCGGATGGCGCTGGCCGTCGTACTGGCGCAGGTGCACGAGCGCGGCGTTGAAACCGCGGATCGCGCCATCGGCATTGCCCATGTCGCTTTCCAGTCCGGCCAGGTCGTACAGGCTCTCGGCAACGCCGGTCTGATCACGCAGGCCGCGACGGATCAGCTGCGAGCGCAGGAACAACTGGCGCGCGGTCTGGCGGTCGGCGACCGCGCGTCGGCAACGTCCGTCCTGCGACAGGAAATCGGCGGCCTGTTGCGGCAACTGGATCTGCAGGCGGCCGATGTCCGCTTCCAGCCGGATCATCGCGTCGATGCAGTCGCGCTGCCGCCCCAGCAGGGCCAGCACGCGGCCTCGCTGGGTGGTGCTTTCCAGGGTCAGCGCGGGCGCGTCGCTGCCTTGCAGCAGGCGCTGTTGCCGGTCCAGCAGGTCCAGCGCCTCGCGGTAGTCGCCCAGGCCGATGCGCAGGCGCGCGATCACGCCCAGCAGTTCGGCGTGCGCCAGCGGCTGCCGGGCCAGTTCGCGTTCGCCGCGACGCTCGCCCGCCACCAGCAGTTCGCGCGCGTCGTAGGTGTTGCCGCGCTGCGCGCTGCCGGCATTGTCGAACAGGCCGATCACGAAGTTCTGCATCGCCTGCGCGCGCGCGGCCTCGCGCACCGCCTGCTGGCTCTGCCACAGGCTGGCGCCGAGCGCGGCGACCAGGATCAGCGCGGTCACGCTGCCGGCGGCCAGCGCCCAGCGATGGCGGGAAATGTACTTGCGCGCGCGATAGCCCAGGCTCTGCGGCCGCGCGTGCACCGGTCGCCCATCCATGTGCCGGCGCAGATCCAGCGCCAGCGCTTCCACCGACGGATAGCGTTGTTCCGGCGACTTGGCCAGCGCCTTCAGCGCGATGTTGTCCAGATCGCCAGACAGCTGGCGGCCGTGGCGGCGCGCGTTCGGGCACTCGGTGCGCCCGCCGCCGGTGGTGCGCTGCGCGGCCACCGAGGGCTTGAGCGGTTCCACCGCCAGGATCGCTTCCTCCCACTCCGCATCGCTCTGCCGGCGCAGCCGGTACGGCTTGGTGCCGGCCAGCAGTTCGTACAGCACCACGCCCAGCGAGTACACGTCGGTCATGGTGGTGACCGGTTCGCCGCGGATCTGTTCGGGCGCGGCGTAGTGCAGGGTGAACGCGCGGACTTCGGTGCGTGGATTCAGCGGCGCGGGCTCGCTTTCATCCAGCAGCTTGGCGATGCCGAAGTCGAGCAGGCGCACATTGCGGTCCGGCGAGACCAGGATGTTGGAAGGCTTGAGATCGCGATGGACGATCAGGTTGGCGTGGGCGTGGCTGACCGCCTCGCAGACCTGCAGGAACAGGCGCAGGCGATCGTCGATGGACAGCGCGTTGACCTGGCAGTACTCGGTCAGCGGGATGCCCTCGACATACTCCAGCGCCAGGTAGGGCTGGCTGCCCTGGCTCACCCCGGCGTCGAGCAGGCGCGCGATGTTGGGGTGCTCCAGCCGCGCCAGGATTTCGCGTTCGCGGGTGAAGCGCAGGCGCAGGTTGGGATCAGCCAGGCCCGGGCGCAGCAGTTTCAGCGCGACCCGGCGCTGGTACAGGCCATCGGCGCGCGAGGCCAGCCAGACCATGCCCATGCCGCCTTCGCCCAGCAGGTCCTCCAGCCGGTAGGGGCCGATGAGCATGCCGGGCTGCAGTCCGCTCTGGGGCTTTTCCAGCAGCGGGGCTTCCATGAAACCCTCGCTCTCATCCTCCAGCGCGAGCAGTTTCTCCAGCTCGATCGCCAGCTCCGGATCCTCGGCGCGAATCGCGTCCATCCGGTGCGCGCGCGCGTCCGGCGCCAGTTCCAGCAGGACATCAAGCAGGGGGGAAAGCTGTTTCCAGCGTTCGACGTCCACGATGGACCGCCGTGATCAGGGTTCCTGCATCGTCGACAGCAGGAACATCCGCGCCTTTTGCCAGTCGCGGCGGATGCTGCGTTCGGAGCGCTGCAGGAGCTCGGCGATTTCCAGTTCCGACAGACCGGCGAAGTAACGCAGTTCCACCACCTTGGCCAGGCGTTCGTCCGCCTGCGCCAGCTGGTCCAGCGCGGCGTTCAGCGCCAGCAGGTCCTCGTCGAGTTTCAGGTTGCCTTCAACTTCCTCGGGAATGTCCGCGACCCGCTTGAGGTCGCCGCCGCGCTTGCGCGCCAGCCGGCTGCGCGCGTAATCCACCACCACGCTGCGCATGGAGGAGGCGGCATAGGCGAAGAAGTGCGCGCGGTCCTCGAACTTGGCCGTTCCGGTGGAACCGATCAGCTTGAGGTAGGACTCGTGGACCAGCGCGGTCGCGTCCAGGGTGTAGCCATGCTGGCCCGACAGCTGGCGGCGGGCCATGGTGTGCAGTTCCTGGTAGAGCGTGGCCAGCACCCGATCCAGCGCGGCGCGATCGCCGTTGCGGGCCGAATCCAGCCAGAGGGTGATGTCTGAAGCGTCCGCCATGTGCTTTCCCCACAAGTCAGGCGGCGAATATAGCCCCAAATGTGAATAAAGGCATTCGGGAGAAGGTCCCTGTCACTTCTGGCAGTGGCCGCACCAGACGGTCGTGCGCTGGCCGATGCTGGCTTCCTTCATCGGCCGCCGGCAGCGCGGGCAGGGCTCGCCGCCGCGCCCGTAGGCCGACAGTTCCTGCTCGAAGTAGCCGGGCGCCCCGTCCGGGCTGATGAAGTCGCGCAGGGTGGTCCCTCCGCGGGTAATGGCGTAACCGAGGATCCGCTTGACCGCGTCGGCCAGGGCCACGTAGCGCTCGCGCGAGACCCTGCCGGCGGCGCGCAGCGGCGAGATGCCGGCCAGGAACAGGCTCTCGGCCGCGTAGATGTTGCCCACCCCGACCACCACGCCCTGGTCCATCAGGAAGGTCTTCACCGGCGCCTTGCGGCCACGGCTGAGTTCGAACAGGTAGTCGCCGTCGAACGCGTCCGACAGCGGTTCCGGCCCCAGTCCCTGCAGGAGGGGATGGATCTCGCCGGCCGGCTGCCACAGCAGGCAACCGAAGCGCCGCGGGTCATTGAAGCGCAACACCCGCTGCTGCCCGCGCGGACCTTCCACCGCGATGTCGACATGATCGTGCGCACGCACCGGCGTATCCACCGGCAGCACCCGCAGGCTGCCGGACATGCCCAGGTGCAGCAACGCGCTGCCGCCGTCCACATCCATCAACAGGTACTTGGCCCGCCGCCGCACCTCGGCGATGCGCTGGCCGGGCAGCTCGCGCGCGATCTCCGGCGGAATCGGCCAGCGCAGATCCGGCCGGCGCAGCGTCACCTCGCGGATGCGCCGTCCTTCCAGATGCGGGGCCAGACCCCGGCGGGTGGTTTCGACTTCGGGCAGTTCGGGCATGGGGAAACCGGTGCGGCCGGGAAGGAGAGGCGATGACGATCAGATGGGGATGCGGAGCGTCACGGCAAGGTCCGCTTCAATCCAGCCCCAGCACGAACCGCCCACCCTCACGCCGCACCTGCAACGGCCCGCCATAGGCGGCGGACAGGTTTTCCGAGGTGAGGATGTCGTCGGGTGCGCCGTCGGCCATCACATCGCCGGCGCGCAGCAGGATCACGCGCTGGAATTCGGGGACGATTTCTTCCAGGTGATGGGTGACCAGCACCAGGGTGATGCCCTGGCGCGCGAGATCGCGCAGTAGTTCCAGGAAGTGGCGCTGGGCGATCAGGTCCAGGCCGGCCGTGGGTTCGTCCAGCAACAGCGCCTCGGGCTGGTGCACGAGCGCGCGGGCGATGAGCACGCGGCGCATTTCGCCGGTGGACAGTTCGGCGACTTCGCGGTCGGCCAGCGCGGTGGCCTCGACCGCCGCCAGCGCGCGGCGGGCCTGCGCGCGCATCTGCGCGTCCACCTCGCAATGCGGCGGGATCACGAAACTGGAGAAGAAGCCGGTGACGACCGCGTCCTCCACCCGCAGCTGCGGCATCTCCTGCAGGTTGCGGGTGAGGTCGCTGGTGACCACGCCCAGCCGGGTGCGCAGTTCGGCCACGTTCCAGCGGCGCAGGCCGAACACCTTGACCGGCGCGTCGCCTTCACGGGCCAGCGGATACAGCTCGCGGTTGATCAGCTTGATGAAGGTCGACTTGCCGCAGCCGTTGGGGCCGAGGATGACGGTGTGCTGGCCCAGCGGGATGCTCAGGGTCAGCTCGCGCAGCACGCGGACGGAGCCGCGGATGACGGTGGCGCGATCGAGTTCGAACAGGGGCGCCGGCGCGGGCGCGGCATCGGGGGCGAGGGACATCGGCGGGGCTGTCTGGGGGAGTGGAAGCGGGATAGACTCGGCGCCAGTCCAGGGAGGGAACCGACCATGCGCCGCATCCGCCTCGCCGTCCTGCTGCTCTGTCTTTCGTTGACCTTCCCCGCGTTCGCGCAGTCGCCCGCCATCGGCGATCCGGCACCGACCGTACTCGGCAAGGGACGTGACGGAAAGATAGTCGATCTGGCCGAACACCGGGGCAAGGTGGTGATCGTGACCTTCTGGGCGTCCTGGTGCGGTTACTGCCTGAAGGAACTGCCGGTGCTGGACGCCCTGCAGAAGAAGGTCGACCCCCAGTGGCTGCAGGTCATCGCGGTGAACGTCGAGGACCCGCCCGCCACCTACCGGCAGATGATGCGGCAGATGCGCGATTACAGCCTGCTGCAGTCCCGCGACCCCAACGGTGACATCGCGCGCACCTACAGTGTGAAGGCCTACCCGAATCTGTGGGTGATCGACACCCAGGGTCGTATCGCCAGCCATCACGTCGGCTACGGCGAGGACTCGCTCGAGTCGATTGTGGGCGAGATCAAGCGGGTGCTGACCGAAGAAATGCACCGCCAGGAAGCGGCCGCGGCAGCGGCGAAATCCGCCAGCTGAACACCATTCGGCGGCGTCGGGTGAAATCGTCACGTGCAGGCCGCATGATGCGCTGACGGCACCGGACCCCACCGGCGCCGGTGCCTGACGGAGCGCTTTCCATGTCCGACTCGTTGCTGCAGTTCCTGATCGGAGGCCTGACCGGCCTGGTCTGGTGGGAGCTGTTGATCGTGCTGCTGGTCTTCACCCAGCTGACCATCTTCTCGGTGACGCTGTACCTGCATCGCAGCCAGGCGCACCGGGGCGTGGATTTCCATCCGGTGCTGAACCACTTCTTCCGGTTCTGGACCTGGCTGACCACCTCGATGATCACCAAGGAGTGGGTCGCCATCCATCGCAAGCATCACGCGAAGGTGGAGACCGAAGAGGATCCGCACAGTCCGCAGACCAAGGGCATCGGCAATGTGTTCTGGCGCGGCGTGGAGCTGTACCGCGAAGCGCGCGGGCAGCGCGCCGACATCGAGCAGTACGGCAAGGGCGCGCCGGACGATTGGATCGAGCGCCATGTGTACACCCCGCACGCCAACCTGGGACCGACCTTGTTGCTGCTGATCAACGCCACCCTGTTCGGCCTGCCCGGCGTCGCGTTGTGGGCGATCCAGATGGCGTGGATTCCGTTCTGGGCGGCGGGCGTGATCAATGGCCTGGGCCACTGGTGGGGCTATCGCAATTTCGAATCCTCCGATACCTCGACCAACCTGACGCCATGGGGCGTGTGGGTGGGCGGCGAGGAGCTGCATAACAACCATCACGCCTTCCCCAGTTCGGCACGCTTCTCGATGCGCCGCTGGGAAGTGGATATCGGCTGGATCGTGATCAAGGGCATGGAGAAGGTCCGGCTGGCGAAAGTGTTGCGGGTGGCACCCACCCTGGACATTCGCCCGAACATCGCGGTGCCTGACGCAGACACGCTGAAGGCGCTGCTGTCGCACCGTTTCCAGGCCATGACCGACTACCAGCGCAACGTGCTCAAGCCGGCGCTGAAGGAAGAGGCCGCGCAGGCGGGCGCCAAGCTGCGCGCACTACTGCCGCGCAAGCTGCGTCGTGGCCTGGTCGACGACGGCCGCTGGCTCAAGCCGGACGCGCGCGAACAACTGCGCAACTGGGTCTCGCAGCGGCCGCGCATCAGCGCGCTGGTCGAACACCGCGCGCGCCTGTCGGCGCTGCTTGAAGCCCGCAGCCATGATGCGGCGGAGCGGTTGAAGGCGTTGCAGGCGTGGTGCCATGAGGCCGAGGCCAGTGGTATCCGGGCGTTGCAGGAGTACTCCGCGCGGTTGAAGGGGTATGCGTTGGCGCATTGAGGTTTGCGGCGAAGAGCCAATCCCCCTCAATCCCC
>NZ_JADHDV010000040.1 GCF_016820515.1 Pseudoxanthomonas beigongshangi
AACGGAACCCACGGACGGCATCCGTTCACCCCACGCGCTTGGATCCGCGATCAAACAGCACCATCTCGGCTCCAGGTTTTCACCGTTTTCCGGGAGGTTTCCCGGTATCGTCGCCGCCATGCCGCTGGACTCGTTCCATCCCGCCGTCGCCCGCTGGTTCGGGCGCACGTTTCCCGGGCCCACGCCGGCCCAGCGCGCCGCGTGGCCGGCGATCCGCGCGGGCCGCCATACGCTGGTGGCGGCCCCGACTGGTTCGGGCAAGACCCTGACGGCCTTCCTCGCCGCACTCGACGACCTGGTCCGGCGCGGGTTGGACGAGGGCGGGTTGCCGGACGAGACCGCCGTGGTCTACGTCTCGCCGCTGAAGGCGCTGTCCAACGACATCCACCTCAACCTCGACGCGCCGCTGGCCGGCATCCGCGCCGAACTCGCGGACATGGGCCTGCCCGACGTCGAGATCCGCACAGCGGTGCGCACCGGCGACACGCCGGCCGGTGAGCGCCAGAAAGTGTTCCGCAAGCCGCCGCACGTGCTGGTGACCACGCCCGAATCACTGTACGTGCTGCTGGGTTCGGCTTCCGGCCGCAGCATGCTGTCCAGCGTGCGCACGGTGATCGTCGACGAAATCCACGCGGTTGCCGCCAGCAAGCGCGGCAGCCACCTGGCGCTGTCGCTGGAACGCCTGCAGGCGCTGTGCGCGCAGCCGCCGGTGCGGGTCGGCCTGTCGGCGACCCAGAAACCCATCGACGCGGTGGCGCGCTTCCTGGTAGGCGCGGGCGAAGGGCCGGAACCGCCGCATTGCGAAATCGTCGACATCGGCTACGGCAAGCAGCGCGATCTGGCACTGGAGCTGCCGCCGACGCCGCTGGGCGCGGTGATGTCCAACGACCAGTGGGAACAGGTCTACGACCGGGTCGCGGCGCTGGTGCGCGAACACCGCACCACGCTGGTGTTCGTCAATACCCGGCGCATGGCCGAACGCGCCGCCCGCCACCTCGGCGAGCGGCTGGGCAAGGAGGGCGTGGCGGCGCACCACGGCAGCCTGGCCAGGGAAGCGCGGCTGGATGCCGAACAGCGGCTCAAGCGCGGCGATCTGAAGGTGCTGGTGGCGACCGCGTCGCTGGAACTGGGCCTGGACATCGGTGACGTGGATCTGGTGTGCCAGTTGGGCTCGCCACGCTCCATCGCCACGTTCCTGCAACGCGCGGGCCGTTCCGGCCATGCGGTGGGCGGAGTGCCGAAGGCGCGCCTGTTCCCGCAGTCGCGCGACGAACTGATCGAATGCGCGGCGCTGCTGGATTGCGTCCGCCGCGGCGAGCTGGATGCACTGCGGATCCCGATCGCGCCGCTGGACGTGCTCGCCCAGCAACTGGTGGCCGAGACCGCCAGCCGTGAATGGGACGAGGACGCGCTGTATGCGCTGGTCCGGCGGGCGGCGCCATATGCCATGCTGGCGCGCGAGGATTACGCGGCGGTGGTGCGGATGCTGGCCGAGGGCTTCAGCACCCGGCGCGGCCCACGCGCGGGTTATCTGCACCGCGATGCCGTGCATCACCGCTTGCGTGAGCGCAAGGGCGCGCGGATGACCGCGCTGATGTCCGGCGGCACCATTCCCGACACCGGCGACTACGCGGTGATCCTGGAACCGGAAGCGCACACCATCGGCACCGTCAACGAGGACTTCGCGGTCGAAAGCCTGTCCGGCGACGTGTTCCAACTGGGCAACGCCAGCTACCGCATCCTGCGGGTGGAACCGGGCCGGGTGCGGGTGGAGGATGCGCGCGGCGCACCGCCCAACATCCCGTTCTGGCTGGGTGAGGCACCCGGACGCAGCGATGAACTGTCGTTCGGCGTGTCGCGCCTGCGCGAAGCCGTGGCCGCCGCGATCATCGCGGACGGCGTGGACGCCGGCATGCGCTGGCTGATGCAGGAGGTGGCGCTGGACGAGGAAGCCGCGCGCCAGATCGCCGACTACCTGGACAAGACCCTGGCCGCGCTGGGCCAGGTGCCCAGCCAGTCGCGGATCGTGCTGGAGCGTTTCTTCGACGAATCCGGCGGTACCCAGCTGATCCTGCATTCGCCGTTCGGCAGCCGGCTCAACCGTGCCTGGGGCCTGGCCCTGCGTAAGCGCTTCTGCCGCCAGTTCAATTTCGAACTGCAGGCCGCCGCGACCGAGGACGCGATCATCCTGTCACTGTCGACCAGCCACAGCTTCCCGCTGATCGAGGTCTCGCGCTACCTGCATTCGTCCTCGGCGCTGGACGTGCTGATCCAGGCGCTGCTGGATGCGCCGCTGTTCGGCGTGCGCTGGCGCTGGAACGCCACCACCGCACTGGCACTTCCGCGCTTCGTCGGCGGCCGCAAAGTGCCGCCGCAGTTGCAGCGGATGAAGTCCGAGGATCTGCTGGCGACGGTGTTCCCGGATCAGGTGGCCTGCCTGGAAAACATCGTCGGCGAGCGCGAGATTCCGGATCACCCGCTGGTCGCGCAGACCCTGGACGACTGCCTGCACGAGGCGATGGACGCCGACGGCTGGCTGCAATTGCTGCGCCGGCTGGAGGCCGGGAAGATCGAAGTGGTCGCGCGGGACCTGCCGCTGCCGTCGCCGCTGGCGGCCGAAGTGATCAACGCGCGTCCCTATGCCTTCCTCGACGACGCGCCGCTGGAGGAACGCCGCACCCAGGCGGTGCAGAGCCGGCTCTATCGCGAGGCCGAATCGGCCGACGAACTCGGCAAACTGGACATCGGCGCGATCCAGGCGGTGCGCGCGGAAGCCTGGCCGCAGCCGCGCAATCCCGACGAGATGCATGAAGCACTAACCGGCGTGGGCGCCATCACCGCCGATGAAGCCGCCGACAACGCCGGCTGGCAGGAATGGCTGCGGGCACTGGCGGCGGACGGACGCTCCACCCGCATGCAGGTGGGCAACGGCGGCGCGCGGGCGCTGTGGCTGGCGACTGAGCAGTTGCCGATGCTGCGCGCCTTGTTTCCCGCCGCGCCGATCGAGCCGGTGGTCGAGGCGCCCGACGAATACGCGCAGGCCGACTGGCCGCGCGAGACCGCGTTGCGCGAACTGCTGCGCGCGCGCCTGACCTCGCTGGGGCCGGTGACCGCCACCGCGCTCGCGCATTCGCTGGCATTGCCGGTGAACGAGGTGGATCCGGCATTGCTGGCCCTGCAGAGCGAAGGCTACGTGATGCAGGGTCATTTCACGCCCGGCGCGCGCGAGGAGGAGTGGTGCGAGCGTCACCTGCTGGCGCGCATCCATCGCTACACGCTCAAGCAACTGCGGCGCGAAATAGAACCGGTCGAACCGCGCGATTTCCAGCGGTTCCTGTTCGACTGGCAGCACCTGAGCGAGGCGGAGCGGGTCAGTGGACCGGAAGCGCTGGCCGGCGTACTGGGGCAACTGGAAGGATTCGAAGCGCCCGCCGCCAGTTGGGAAGCGGACCTGCTGCCCGCGCGCGTGCGTGGTTACGCGATTCATTGGCTGGATGATCTGTGCACCGCGGGACGCACGCTGTGGACGCGGCTGCGTCCGCCCGCGAGCGAGGGTGGCGGGCGCGGCAATATTTCGTTGCGCGGCACGCCCATCCTGCTGTTGCCGCGTCGCCAGGCGCCGCTGTGGACGCGCCTGGCCCCCGCGCCGGTGGACGATGACGATTTGGGTTCGCGCGCGCGCCGCGTGGTGGATTATCTCGGCGCGCACGGCGCCTCGTTCTTCGATGAAATCGGCGACGGCGCGCATCTGTTGCGCACCGAACTGGAAGACGCGCTGGCCGAACTGGTGGTGCGGGGCCGGGTCCATTGCGACAGTTTCGGCGGCCTGCGGGCGTTGCTGGTCCCCGCGTCCAAGCGCGATGGCGGATCCCGCCATCGCCGCCGCAAGCCGATGTTCGGCATCCAGGACGCCGGCCGCTGGGCGCTGATCCGCGCCGGTGCGCCATCGGGCAGTGGCGAGGCCCGGGCCGAGGCGGTCGAACACGTCGCGCGCATGCTGCTGCGGCGCTACGGTGTGGTCTGCTGGCGGCTGCTCGAACGCGAGGCCGCATGGCTGCCGCCCTGGCGCGAGCTGGTACGGATCTACCAGCGCCTGGAAGCACGCGGTGAAATCCGCGGCGGCCGCTTCATCACCGGCATCCCGGGCGAACAGTTCGCCTTGCCGGAAGCCGTCGCCGCGCTGCGCCAGGTGCGCCGCCGGCCCGCCAATGGCAAGTGGCTGGCGATCGCCGCCACCGATCCGGCCAACCTGCTGGGCACACTGCTACCGGGCGAGAAGGTCGCGCGCGTGCCCGGCGCGCGCGTGCTCTATCGCGATGGCCTGGCGGTCGCGGTGCTGGCCGGTGGCGAAGTGCGCTTCCTCGACGGATTGCCGCTGCACGAACAGCAGGAGGCCGGCCGCGTCCTGCAACGGGTGATGCATGCCGGGATGGAACCGCAGGTGCCGGCGCACGCGGGATAGCGGCGGCCATGCGCCGCGCGATACAACATCACCGCCACGACGGCCTCCCGGCGGCTTGATCGCGATCAATTGGAATCCGCGCGCGATGCGGTACGGTGCGCGGGTCCACGATCCGGAAAGGCCCGATGCGCATCCATCCCCCCGAAGACGGTGGCCCGGGCCTCGGCCTGTGCAGTGAGGCGGAGGTCGTCAGGCTGGTGGAGACGTTCTACCTGCGTGTGCGCCGGGACGATCTGCTGGGTCATTTTTTCGAGAAGCGCGTGCGGGACTGGGCCGCGCACCATTCGCTTCTGGTCGCGTTCTGGTCGTCGTTGTTGCGCGGAACCCGGCGGTTTCATGGTGCTCCGGTGGGCTGCCACCTGGGAATGGCCGGGCTGACCGAAGCCATGTTCCTGCGCTGGCTGGCGTTGTTCCGCCAGACCACCGCCGATTGCGGCAACGAAGCGATGCGCCACGAGGCCGACGATGCCGCGCTGCGCATGGCCAACCATTTCTGGCAACGCTATCAGGCCAGGCAACTGCCCACAGTGGTGCCTTCGCCGTTGCCGGTGAGCTGAAGTGCGGCCGGTGCGTGAGCGCCTCGCGACGTCATTCCGACGTCAAGAACGCTTGTAGGGCGTCTGGCAGTTGGCGGGGACGCAAGCAGGATCGGTGCTGCCATCACCCTGGTAGACCCTGCAGGTCCAGCTCAAGGTGGTCGCGTTGGCGTCCAGCGTCGGCACCAGCACGACGGTCAGCGGCCCTCCCAACGCCGGTCGACAGCGGGCGATGGAGTCGCCCATCATCCGCACGAATATCTCGCCGCGCGCACTGGCGTCGACCCAGAAATTGTAGCTGCCGGGTTTGCCGCTGAAGGTCATGTAGGGCCGGTAACCAAGTTGCTCCGACGTCCGCCAAGGGGTGTGGCCGATCGCTCCGGGGCGCCAGCCGATGCCCTGCAACCGGTCGCGCGGGTTTCCCTCCGTGAAGACGTATTCGTTCACCGCCAGCTTGATCTGTGAAGCCGCGTTCAGGCCTTCGCTGAAGGCGGCGCGGATTCGATAGTCGCGATACGCCGGTAGTGCGAGCGCAAGCAGCAGTGAGATGACGGCCAGGGCGATCATCAATTCGACGAGTGTGAATCCTTGTGCGCGGGCGTTCATGAAGCATCATGCGTGACGAAATTTCGCAAGCATGATTGTGGGGTACGTCGAAAAATATCGGATTTGTCCGAATTTCCGGGATGCCACCTCGATGCCATCGAGGAGGTGGAAGGAGCGGCGAAATGGCGGCGTCCCTTGGGCCCTCATCGGTGGTTACCCGCTGCAACCTCCGCAGCACACCGAGGCAATGCGTTCGATCTGGGTCAGGCGCACCGGATGTCCGGCCTGTTCCATGATGAACACCAGTTCGATGTCCATCACCACGGTGGAGATGCGCAGCTTGCCCGCCTTGGCGTCCAGGTCGACCAGGCCGGCGGGATCGAATTCCTGCAACACCCGTTCGATGGTGATTGGATCCACGGACGGGCCGGGGAGGGGGATGTGGTATTCCATGGCGGTACCGACGGTCAGTATGGGAAAGGAAATGCGACGGTGAAAGCAGGAGCGCCGGCAAACCGGCCCCGGCGCTCCTGTCCCCGGCGAACTACTTGGTCACCACCAACTTGCCCTTCATCAAGGTGGAGTGGCCGGGGAAGCTGCAGAAGAAGTTGTAGTCGCCGCCGGCGGTCAGCTTCTTGCCGGGGAGCGTGATCCTGGTCTTCTGGCCGCCGCCAATCAGGGTGGTGGCGGCGAGCACGCGGGCGTCGCCCTTGGGCACGTAGTGGTTGCCCACGCCGGCCTTGATGGCGTCGCGGGCGATGCCGTCCATGTCCTTGGCGGCGGAGATGACCACGTTATGGCCCATCGCGGCGGCCGGCATCTTGCCGGTGTGGGCCAGCTCGATGGTGATCGTCGGGCAACTGGCCGAGACGGTGGCCGTCTTCAGATCGAACTTCATCGCGTCGTCGCCCTTCAGGCTGACGGTGCAGTTGTTGGCGGCCTGGGCCATGCCGGCGGCGGCCATCAGGCCCAGGGCGAGCAGGGAAGCGGAAACGACTTTCATCGGAAACTCCTTGGTGTGGTTGCGGGGATTCAATGGACAGGAGAAACGGAGGAGGACAGCGCGGTGCGGACGGCGGCGACGAAAGCCGGATCCGGTATCGCGCTGGCCACCTCGGAGCGGGCGAGGACGCGGCCATCGGCATCCACCAGCACCAGCACGCTGGTGTGGTTGATGCTGCCGTCCTCGCGCGGGCGGTAGCGCACGTCGAGCACGCTGGCGATCGCGCGGGCATCGTTGGCGCCGGGTTGCAGGAACCGCCATTGCGCGGGCACGCGGTGCCGTTGCGCGGTCTCGCGCAGGGCCTGCGGGGTGTCGCGGGCGGGATCCAGGCTGATCATCACCAGCTCCACGCGCGCGCGTTCGGCGGGCGTCAGCTGTTTCTGCACCGCCTTGCCGTTCTCGATGATGAGCGGGCACATGAGGTGGCAGTTGGTGTAGAACATCGACACGATGCGTGGCTTGCCGCGCAGATCCCGCCATTGGCCGGTGTTGCCGTCCTGGTCGGTGACCTTCGCGTCCAGTTGGTAGAGGGAATCGCCCGGCAGCGTCTGCGCGGCGGCGGGGAGGCCGGGCTGCAGAAGCGCCAGCCCGAGCAGGAGGAAAGAAAGGGGCATCTTCATGGCTGGCTCCTTGCGCAGCGGAATCCGAGGTTGCCGAGGGTGTTGACCGGTTGCAGGGCGGACAGCAGGGCGAAGCGTTTCATCACCCCGTAGTGCTGGCGGTCGTTGAAGGCCAGCGAGGTGGCGCCGCAATANGTTGAAGGCCAGCGAGGTGGCGCCGCAATACTTGAGCTTGTCGCCGTCGTCTGCGCCGCGCTTGTCGCTGTCGCCCATCAGGGTGGCGAAGTCGTCCACCCATTCCCACGCCACGCCATGCAGGCCGTGGATGCCGTAGGCGTTGGGCGGCGCGTCGCCGGCATCGATCGCGCGGGCGGTGGCGTCGTTGAGCAGGAGGGCCTGCCAGCCCTGGTCGGCGCGGGCGTCGCGCCGGTCGGCATCGGCGGCGGCGACGTATTCCCATTCCAGGAAGGTCGGCAGGCGCGCGTCCTGCGCGCGGCAGTAGGCATCGGCGGCGTACCAGCTGACCTGCACCACCGGCGCGTCCGCGTCGACCGCCGCGCCCGGCACGGTGGCGCTCTCCCAGTGCCCGAGGTAACCGGGACCGGCGAACAGCGCCGGCACCCGGTCCCGTCGCCATTGCGGCTGCCGTTCGACGAAGCGGGCGAAGTCGGCATTGCTGACCGCGCGTTCCATCAGGGCGAAGGCCGGGACGGAACGCGCGTCGCTGCTTTCCTCGTAGCGGATGGCCGAGCGGAAGCTTCCGCCCGGCACGTCCACGTAGCCGGGACCGCTCGCCATCGCCGGCGCGACGAGGCTTGCAAGCAACAGGGCGGGCAGTCTCCGGTACATGGGCATCCTCACGGGGTTTCTTCGCTTACTTGCCGGCAGGTTCGCCCTGCGGGTACTCCTTGCTGGACTGCTGGCCGGTGTAGATGTCGTGCTTGGCTTCACCGTCGACCTTCAGGATGCCCAGCGAGCCCTTGTGGAAGGTGCGGAAGATGCTGTGGTCGACCAGCACGAAGTTGCCCGGCACGTCGGCCTTGAACTCGACGATGGTCGCGCCACCGGCAGGCACCAGCGTGGTCTGCACGTTTTCCTGGTACTTGCTGCCGCCTTCCATGTAGACCTTGTCGAAGATCTCGCCGATGACGTGGAAGCTGGACACCAGGTTGGGGCCGCCATTGCCGACGAACATGCGGATGCTCTCGCCGGCCTTGGCCTGCAGCGCGTTGTCGCCCGTCAGCGATCCTTCCGCGCCGTTGAACACCACGTAGGTCGGATGCTCGTCGATGGCCTTTTCCAGGCTGAAGGGCTGCAGGCCGGGTTCGCCGTACTTGCCCTCGGTGTAGAAGTCGCCCTGCATCACGTAGAACTCCTTGTCCACCTTCGGCAGGCCTTCCGGCGGCTCGACCAGGATCAGGCCGTACATGCCGTTGGCGATGTGCATGCCGACCGGCGGCATCGCGCAGTGGTAGACGTACAGGCCGGGATTCAGCGCCTTGAAGGTGAACTGCGTTTCGTGGCCGGGCAGGGTGAACGTCGCCTCGGCGCCGCCGCCCGTGCCGGTGACGGCATGCAGGTCGATGTTGTGCGGCATGTGCGAGCTGTGGTGGTTCTTCAGGTGGAACTCCACCGTGTCGCCCTGGCGCACGCGGATGAAACTGCCCGGCACCGAACCACCGAAGGTCCAGAAGTTGTAGGTCACGCCGTCGGAGATCTTCATCTCCTTCTCGACCACTTCCAGGTCGACGATGACCTTGGCCGGCGTGCTGCGCGTGATCGGCGGCGGCACCATCGGCGGGGCGGTCAGGACCGCCTTGATCGGTTCGCCCAGCGGGGCGGAGGCATCGCCGGCAAGGGCGTTGCCGGCCAGCGTGGCGCCCATCGCGCAGGCGAGGGCGTAATAAAGCAGGGAGTTGCTCTTGCGCTTCATGGCGCGTTCCTTGTCATGGCCTTGGGCCGATGGGGGAACGTTAGTTGTCCGACCTTCGTGGTCGCCTTGATTTGCATCAATCGCCGACCCCGATTCGGCGAAAAAAGCCGGCAAATGCGACCCGCTTGACATGGATCAAGATCGCCCCCGCCTGCGACAACCTGACGCATCCCAAGGTTGGAGCGACTCCAGACAATGGCACCGACCTAAACGGAGTGTCGTGTCATGCGTAGAGATTGTCTTGCCGTCGCCCTGTCCCTCGCGCTCGCACCGGTTTCGATGGTGCTCGCCGCCGAGGCGCCGCCCAACGATGCCGGCCAGCATGTGCATGACGCAGGACCCGCTTCGCCCACCGAACTCGATGGCGTGGTCGTGGTCGGCGTGGCGCCGGCGATGGCGACCACCTTCGTCACCGATCCCAAACTGCCGCGCCAGCCGGTGCCGGCGAGCGACGGCGCCGATTACCTGAAGACGATTCCCGGCTTCGCGCTGTTGCGCAGCGGTGGCACCAACGGTGACCCGGTGCTGCGCGGCATGTTCGGATCGCGGTTGAACCTGATGACCAACGACGGTGCATTGAGCGGCGCCTGTCCCTCGCGCATGGACAACGCGATGTCCTACATCGCGCCGGAAACCTACGATCGCCTGGTGGTCATCAAGGGACCGCAGACGGTGCTGTGGGGCGGTGGCGCATCGGCGGGCACGGTGCGCTTCGAACGCGAGATTCCGTACTTCGACCGCCCCGGCGTGCGCGTCAACGCCAGCGCGCTGGCCGGCAGCCGAAACCGCAACGACCAGGTGGTGGACGCCACCCTCGGCAACTCCACCGGTTATGTGCGACTGGGCGGCAACCGTTCGGAAGCGGACGACTACCAGGATGGCAATGGCGACGAGGTGCCGTCGGCATGGCGCAAGTGGAACGCCGATGCCGCGTTGGGCTGGACGCCGGGCGCGAACACCGTGCTGGAACTGAGCGCCGGCACCGGCGACGCGCAGGCGCGCTACGCCGGTCGCGGCATGGACGGATCGCGTTTCCGTCGCGACAGCCTCGGCCTGCGCTTCGAGAAGAGCGACATCGGCGGCGTGCTGGATGCCTTCAAGGCCAACCTGTACCTCAACGACGTCGATCACGTGATGGACAACTACACGCTGCGGCGGCCGGATCCGTCCAGCAGCATGCCGATGCCGATGGCCAGCAACGTCGGCCACCGCACCTGGGGCGGGCGCGCGGCCGCGACCTGGCAGCAGGGCGAATGGGAAATCACCGCCGGCGTGGATCTGCGCGACAGTCGCCATCGCCAGCGCAGCGGCATGGGGCGCGGCACCTACCGGCTGCAGCCGTGGACGGTGGATGCGCGCTTCCGCACCTTCGGCGCATTCGCCGAATCGCACTGGCACATCACCGACAAGCACCACCTGATGAGCGGACTGCGCCTGGACCGCGCGCAGGTGCGGGATCTGCGTCGCAGCACCGGCGGGATGATGCCGATGCCCAATCCGACCGCCGGCCAGGAACGCCGCGAAACCCTGCCCAGCGCGTTCGTCCGCTACGAATACAACATGTCCGGGCGTCTCGGCGCCTATGTGGGTCTGGGCCACACCCAGCGCATGCCCGACTACTGGGAACTGTTTTCGCCCAAGCGCGGACCGGCCGGTGCGGCCAACGCCTTCGCCGGCGTCCAGCCCGAGCGCACCACCCAGCTCGACCTGGGCCTGCAGTACCGCGGCGAACGCGTCGAGGCGTGGGTATCGGTCTATGCCGGCCGCATGCAGGACTACATCCTGTTCGACTACCTGCCCGGGATGATGGGCATGGGCGCGACCACCCGCGCGCGCAACATCGATGCCGACATCCGCGGCGGCGAGGCGGGCGTGGAGTGGCGGCCGGCCGATGGCTGGAAACTCGGCGGCGCGCTGGCCTACGCCTGGGGCGAGGATCGCGCCAGCGGCAAGCCGCTGCCGCAGATGACCCCGCTGGAACTGCGCCTGTCGGCCAGCCGCGAATACCGGCGCTGGTCGTGGGGCACGCTGCTGCGCATCGTCGACGATCAGGATCGGGTGAGCACGGGGCAGGGCAACGTGGTGGGACGCGATCTCGGCCCGAGCGCGGGCTTCGCGGTGTTCTCGGTCAACGGTGGCTACCGCTTCAGCGACCGGCTGCAACTCACCGCCGGCATCGACAACCTGTTCGACCGCGCCTACAGCGAACACCTCAACCTGGGCGGCAACAGCGCGTTCGGCTATCCGGCCGATCCGGTGCGCATCAACGAACCCGGCCGCACCGCCTGGTTGAAGCTCAACTACCGCTACTGAGCGCGCATCGACACGAGCCTTCCAAGCACGAAGAAAAAAGGGGAACACACGCATGAAACATCTCATCGGCGGACTGCTGGGCCTGCCTTGCCTGGCCCTCGCGCTTCCGGCCATCGCCGCCTCGCCGGAGGACATCGGCGGCAAACTGATCCTGGATGCCCGCTACCGCTTCGAGCAGGTCGATCAGGACAATGCGCTCGACACCGCCAAGGCGCATACCCTGCGCACCCGCATCGGCTATCGCACGCCACGCTGGCACGGCCTGTCCGGGCTGGTGGAAATCGACGATGTCCACCACCTGGGCGCGGAACACTTCAACGACACCCGCAACGGCCACGCCGGCTACGCCACGGTCGGCGACCCGGAAGGCACCGAGGTCAACCAGGCGCTGATCCGCTATGCGGCGGACTGGGGCAACGCGCAGGTCGGCCGCCAGCGCATCAACCTGGGCAACCAGCGCTTCGTCGGCGGCGTGGGCTGGCGGCAGAACGAGCAGACCTACGATGGCGCGATGATCGAATTGACGCCGGGCGCCGGCTGGAAGCTGATGTATGCGTACCTGGACAACATCAACAGCGTGTTCGGCCCGGACGACACCCGCCCAGTCAGCCGCACCGCACCGGCCGACATCGAGGGCCACAGCCACCTGTTGCAGGCGCAGTACGCGTTCTCGCCGAACCTGACCGCGATCGGCTACCACTACCGGCTGGGCCTCGACAACATCGCGGTGGTCGCGGGCGCGCCGCTGGGCACGCTTTCCAGCCGCACCAGCGGCCTGCGCGTGCAGGGCAAGGCCGGCGGGTTCTCCTACGTGCTGGAACACGCCCGGCAGCGCGAGCTGGCGGGAAACCCGTGGCGGCTGGACAGCCGCTACTGGCTGGCCGAAGCCGGCTACCGCTGGCAGGACATCCAGTGGAAGGCCGGCTACGAAGTGCTGGGCGCGGGCGGCGGCGGCACGGGCAACCGCGCGTTCCAGACACCACTGGCGACCAAGCACGCGTTCCAGGGTTGGGCCGATCAGTTCCTGACCACCCCGACCGACGGACTGCGCGATGCCTACGCCGGCTTCAGCCTGCCGCTGGGCGGTGGCGAATGGCAAACCTGGTACCACGACTTCCGCAGCGATCGCGGCGGCGACCGTTTCGGCCGCGAGCTGGATCTGTCCTGGCGCCGCGCGATACCCGGCGTGAAGGGACTGGAAGGCCTGCTCAAGCTGGCGAGCTACCGCAGCAGTGACACCTCCCGCACGGTGGATACCGACAAGTTCTGGGTGCAGGTGCAGTACACGTACTGAGCCGTTCCGGCTTGACGTGGATCAATGTGTCCCGTGGCGGGGCGTGAGGACAATGCCGCCTCCTTCCCGCCACAGGACGCGGCATGGCCTTCCACGATCTGCGCGAATTCCTGGAGCATCTTTCCGCACACGGACAGTTGCTGGACATCGACGCGCCGGTCAGCCCGGAGCTGGAAAGCACCGCGCTGAGCCTGCGGGCCCTGCGCGAATCCGGGCCGGCGCTGCTGATGCACAACGCAGGTTCGAACCATGCGTTGCTGGGCAATCTGTTCGGCCATCGCCGCCGAATCGAGCTGGCGCTGGCCGGCCGGCCGCTGGCCTCGTTGCGTGAACTGGGCGAACTGCTGGCCAGCATCAAGGAACCGCGCTGGCCCGGCAATCTGCGCAGCGCGCTGTCCGACTGGCCGGGGCTGGCGCAACTGGCCTACGTCGCGCCGCGGGTGGTCGACGCCGCCGCGTTCAACGAACAGGTGCTGGAAGGCGGGGACGTCGATCTGGGACGCCTGCCGATCCAGCGCTGCTGGCCGGAAGACGTCGATCGCCTGATCACCTTCGGCCTGGTGATTACCCGCGGCATCCATCAGCAGCGGCAGAACGTGGCGATCTACCGGCAACAGGTGATCGGCCGCAACCGGGTGATCATGCGCTGGCTGCCGCATCGCGGCGGCGCGCTCGATTACGCCAGCTGGCAGGCCGCGCATCCGGAGAAGCCCTTTCCGGTGCTGGTCGCGATCGGCGCCGATCCGGCCACGCTGCTGGCGGCGGTGGCGCCGGTGCCGGACACGCTGTCGGAATACGAATTCGCTGGCCTGCTGCGGGCCGCGCGCACGCGGGTCTGGCGCAGCGCGTTGACCGGCCTGGATGCGCCGGCGGGCGCGGAAATCCTGCTGGAGGGTTTCATCCATCCCGGCGACACCGCGCTGGAAGGCCCGTTCGGCGATCACACCGGCTACTACAACGCGCAGGCGCACTTCCCGGTGCTCACCATCGAGCGCATGCGCCTGCGTCGCGACGCCATCTACCACGGCAGCTACATGGGGCGGGCGCCGTTCGACGAACCGTCGGTGCTGTCGATGGCGCTGAACGACATCTTCGTGCCGATCCTGCGCAAGGTGTTCCCGGAGATCGTGGACTTCTACCTGCCGCCGGAGGCGTGCTCGTACCGGGTGGCGGTGGTCAGCATCCGCAAGCAGTACGCCGGACACGCACGGCGGGTGATGATGGGCATCTGGTCCTACCTTCGCCAGTTCACCTACACCAAGTTCGTCATCGTCACCGACGAGGACATCGACGTGCGCGACTGGGCGCAGGTGATCTGGGCGGTGTCCACCCGGGTGGATCCGGCGCGCGACAGCATGCTGGTGGAGAACACGCCGATCGACTACCTGGATTTCGCCACCCCGGTCTCGGGCGTGGGCTCCAAGCTCGGCCTGGACGCGACCCGAAAATGGGCCGGCGAGAGCGCGCGCGAATGGGGGCGCCCGATCACCCTGGATCCGCAGGTCGAGCAGCGCGTGGATGCATTGTGGCGGCAGGTATGCCGGACCGCCGCCGCCGAGGCTGGAAATCCCGACGCGAACCAGGTCGAAGCCGGCATCGAAGCGGTCTCCGCGTGGACGCCGCGTCCCGTGCCTTCCGCCGACTGGAGAACTCCCTGATGCAACTGGTATGTCCCGCCGGCAACCTGCCGGCGCTGAAGGCCGCCATCGACGCCGGCGCCGACGCGGTCTACGCGGGCTTCCGCGACCAGACCAACGCGCGCGCGTTTCCCGGCCTGAACTTCGACGACGCCGAGATGCGCGAAGGCATCGCCTATGCGCATGCGCGCGGACGCCAGGTGTACCTGGCGCTGAACACGTACCCGGACAGCGCGCGGCTGCCGCAATGGCGGCATGCGGTGGATCAGGCGGCCGCGTTCGGCGCCGACGCCATCATCGCCGCCGAGATGGCGGTGCTGCACTACGCGTCGCGGCAACACCCCGGGCTGGCGAGGCATCTGTCGGTGCAGGGTTCGGCGACCACCGCCGCGGCGTTGCGCTATGCGCACGAGCGCTTCGGCATCGCCCGCGCGGTATTGCCGCGCGTGCTGTCGGTGCAGCAGGTCGAGCGACTGTGCCAGGCCTCGCCGGTGCCGCTGGAGGTGTTCGCGTTCGGCAGCCTGTGCATCATGGTGGAGGGACGCTGCCAGCTGTCCAGCTACGTCACCGGGGTGTCGCCGAATCGCCACGGCGTGTGTTCGCCGGCCAGCTTCGTGCGCTGGGAGGAACATCCGGACCAGGGACGCAGCGTGCGCCTGAACGGCATGCTCATCGATCGTTTCGGCGCGACCGAGCCGGCCGGCTATCCCACCGTGTGCAAGGGGCGCTACGCCGTCGGCGGCGAGATCTTCCATGCACTGGAGGAACCCACCAGCCTCAACACCCTGGAATTGCTGCCGCGCCTGGCCGAGGCTGGCGTGGCGGCGCTGAAGATCGAGGGCCGGCAGCGCGGTGCGGCGTACGTGCGCACCGTGACCCGGGTCTGGCGCGAGGCCATCGACGCGCAGGCGCGCGCGCCGGCCGACTGGCGCCTGCGCGAGGACTGGCAGGCCGATCTTTCCGCCCACGCCGAGGGCCAGCAGACCACCCTCGGCCCCTATCACCGCGCCTGGCATTGACGATGAAACTCAGTCTTGGACCATTGCAGTATTTCTGGCCGCGCGAGCGCGTGCTGGCCTTCTACCGCGAGGCCGCGCGGTGGCCGCTGGACATCCTCTATCTCGGCGAGACCGTGTGCAGCAAGCGCCGCGAACTGCGCACCCGCGACTGGCTGGCGCTGGCCGAGGAACTGGCCGGCAGCGGCAAGCAGATCGTGCTGTCGTCGCTGGCCCTGATCGAGGCCGAGTCCGAACTGTCGACGGTGGTGCGACTGGCGGAGAACGGCGCGTTCCTGCTGGAAGCCAACGATCTGTCCGCCGTGCAGGTCTGCCGCGAGCGCGGCCTGCCGTTCGTGGCCGGACCCACGCTGAATGTCTACAACCACGTCGCCCTTGGCCTGCTGATCGAGGACGGGCTGATGCGCTGGGTGCCGGGCGTGGAGCAGGGGCGCCGGTTGCTGGAGGAACTGCGCGCGGGGATGGTGGAGCAGGGCACGCCGATGCCGGAGCTGGAAATCATGGCCTGGGGGCGCCTGCCGCTGGCCTGGTCGGCGCGCTGCTTCACCGCACGCGCCTACGACGTGCCCAAGGACGACTGCGGTTTCCGCTGCATCGAGCATCCCGACGGATTGCCGCTGGGTACCCGCGAAGGCGAGGCGTTCATGGTGATCAACGGCATCCAGGTGCAGGGCATGGAGATCGTCGACATGGCGCCCGAGCGCGACGAGCTGATTGCCTGCGGCGTGGACATCCTGCGGCTGTCGCCCGCGCAGGACGACATGGCGGCGGTGGTGGATCATTTCCACCGGATGCTGCGCACGCCACTGCCGCCGCCACGGTTGGGGGCGCGCAACGGCTACTGGCATGGAAAACCCGGACGCGCGTCGCTGGCGGCGCCGGAACCGGCCTGAAGGCGGATGTCGAACGAAGCGGCGGGAGTCATCCCGCCGCTTTCGCATGCCACGAATTCGAATGACAGGTGCGGCGCGGTTCAGTCGACCGGCGCGTCGCTCCGGTAATGCGCGCCCAGGCTGCGCGTCCGCGCCAGCGCCGCGTCCAGGATCTGCGTGACCAGTTCGCCCTGCCAGCTGCCAGCAAGGCCGGCATCGCGCGCCAGTTCCTCACGCGCCTCGCGCATGACCGCTCCGTCGCGCACCGGTCCCAGCGCGCGCCAGGTCAGTGCGCGCAGTTCGAGCAGCGCCGCCGTGTCGGCGGAGCGTCCGCGCACCACCCAGCGGCCGTGTTCGGTGAGCAGATGCCGATGGATGCCGGCCAGCGACTGGCCCAGGCGGCGGCCGTAGACCACGCCCTCCAGCAGCGAATTGCTGGCCAGCCGGTTGGCGCCATGCACGCCGTTGCAGGCGGCCTCGCCAACCGCGTACAGGCCTTCCACCGCGGTGCGCCCGTCCAGATCCGCGGCGATGCCGCCCATGTGGAAGTGCGCGGCGGGGGTTACCGGGATGCGTTGCACCCGCGGATCGATGCCGTGCGCGCGGCACAGCGCGTACACGGTGGGGAACTGCAGCAGCCAGGTCTCGTGCAGGTGGGTGGCATCCAGCCAGATGCGCTGGCCGGCCTGTTGCGCCTGCCACACTTGCCGGGCCACCACGTCGCGGGGCGCGAGATCGCCCAGCGGATGGCGCTCGGCCATGATCGGGGCGCCGTCGTCGTCGTACAGGCGCGCGCCGGCGCCGCGCAGCGCTTCGGTGATCAGCGGCAGCGCGCCGTTGACCCGGACCGACAGTGCGGTGGGATGGAACTGGACGAACTCCAAGTCGCGCGCCTGCGCGCCGGCGGCGAGCGCCAGCGCAAGCCCATTGCCGTCGGCGCCGGAGGGATTGGTGCTGGCCGCGAACAGCGCGCCGCAGCCACCGGTGGCGAGCACCAGTTCGGCGCAGTCGATGTCCTCGCTGCGGCCTTCATCCGGCCAGGCGATGCGCAGTCCGCTGACGCCATGGTCGCCGATCCGCAGCGCGTCCAGCATCGCCGGTGGACGCCAGTCGATATGCGGCGCGTTCTGCGCCGCGCGGATCAGCGCCAGCAGCAGCGAGGCGCCGCTGGCGTCGCCACCGGCATGGACGATGCGGTTGCGCCGATGCCCGCCTTCGCGACCCAGCAGGAAGCGCGTGCCTTCCAGGTCGAAGGGAACCCCCTGCGCCTGCAGCCAGCGCACCGCCATCACCGCGTTGTCGACCAGGTAGCGGACCGCGTCGTAGTCGTTGTGATCGGCGCCGGCGGCCAGGGTGTCGTGCGCATGCGCGTCGGCGCTGTCGCCGCTGTCCAGCGCCGCGGCGATGCCGCCCTGGGCCAGCGCGGTGCAACAGTCGATGCCGGCTGGCGCGCGTCCCAGCAACAGCACCTTGCGCGGCGCGGCCGACAGCGCGGTCGC
>NZ_JADHDV010000041.1 GCF_016820515.1 Pseudoxanthomonas beigongshangi
GCTCCGCTCTACCGATGCGTAGAGCCGGGCCTGCTCGGCTGCCCTTGCCATTCGCCAAACCCCACGCGAACCTCAGCCCGCGTCCTTCACCGGCTGCCGCACCGGCAGGGTGATGCGGAAACGCGAACCTTCACCGGGCTTGCTGTCCACCTCGATGCGGCCGTTGTGCTTCTTCACGATGCCGTAGGAAATCGACAGGCCCAGGCCGGTGCCACTGCCTACCGGCTTGGTGGTGAAGAAGGGATCGAAGATGTTCTGCAGGATGCTCTCGGGCATGCCGCTGCCGGTATCGGCGATCTCGATCCACGCCTCTTCGCCGGCCAGCCCGGTGGTGACGCTGATGCGGCCCTTTTCCTCGATCGCGTGGCCGGCATTGAGCAGGATGTTCATGAACACCTGGTTGAGCTCGGACGGCAGGCACTGTACCAGCGGCAGCTTGCCGTAATGCTTTTCCAGGGTGACCTTGTACTTGAGCTCGTTCCAGATGATGTTGATAGTCGAGTCCAGGCCGTGGTGCAGATCCGCCAGCTTCCACGAGTCGTCGCGCCCGGAGTAGGAGAAGTCCTTGAGGCTGCGCACGATCTGGGTCACCCGCTCGATGCCCTCGCGCGACTCCGACATCAGCTGCGGCAGGTCGCTGGTGATGAAGTCGATGTCGAAGCGCGAGCGCATGTCGTCGATTTCCGGCAGCAGCGCCTTCGGATCCGGCGCGCGCAGGGCGCGCTCGTAGATTTCGATCAGGGCGAACAGGCTGTGCAGGTATTCCTGCAGCGATCCCAGGTTGGAATGCACGTAGCCGATCGGATTGTTGATCTCGTGCGCCACGCCAGCGGCCAGTTGGCCGATGGAGGCCATCTTTTCCGACTGCACCAGTTGCTCCTGGGTACCGGCCAGGCGGATCAGGGTCTGCCGCAACTGGGCGTGCCGGCGCTGCAACTCCTGCTGGCGCGCGTGGCCTTCGCTGATGTCGTGGAACAGGATCAGCGCGTAGCCGTCGTCGCCGGGCGCGTGGTGATGGTAGATGCGCAGTTGCAGGATGCGGCCATCCTCCAGCGCCAGTTCGCCGTTCCAGCGTCCCGTCGCGCGGGCGGCGCGGCGCGCCTCGGCCGGCACCAGCTCCAGTACGGCCTGCAACGATTCCGGCTCCTCGCCCTCGGGCAGCAGTGCCAGCGCGGAGGCATTGGCATGCAGCGCGCGGTCATCGCCGCGGCACAGCAGCACGCCATCGTCCATCAGCTCGGTGAGCGCCTGGATGTCGACGAAGGACGGGATGTCCGCGGGAAGACGGGAAGCGGAGGAAACACTCACGACGGATGACCCCGCGAAAGGGAGTTGCGGCAAAAAGGGGCCGTCAGTATCGGCAAGCGTCGCGGCGGCGGCAAGCCGCGCGCACCGCGCCTCAGGCCACCGCGATCGGGCGGCTGCCGCGCAGGACTTCGGTCTGTCCGTTGGCGTCGTAGGCGCCGCTGCTTTCGCTGCGCCCAAGGTGACGCAGTGCCCAGTTCACTTCGCGGCGACGCCGCGCCAGCAGCGCGCCGTTGGACTGATTGGCCTCCGACAGCTCGCGCAGCCGCTGCTCGAACGGCGCGGGCGCGGCCGCGGGCATGCGGTTTTCCAGTTCGCGCAGCGAGGCCAGCTTCTCCCGGGTCGAGCACACCAGGGCTTCGACATCGTGTTCCAGGATCGCGCGGCGCTCCTCGGCCAGCGCCGAGGCCAGACGCTCGAACTGGGTCTCCAGTTCGGCGCTCATTGGCCGAGCTGGCGTTCCAGGCTCAGCATGCCGTCAGCGATCGCCTCGGCATTGATCCGGTACGTACCGGCCTGGAGCGCATCGCGGACCTGCTGGACCCGCGCGGTATCCATCGCGGAGGCCGAGGACAGCTCGCGCTGCAGTGCCTGCAGACCAGTGGCTTCGCCGGTCAGGCGCAGGCTGTCGCCACCCGCGCTGGCTTCCACCGGCCGGGAACGTTCGGCGCCGGACGCCGCCACCTTGCCACCGATCGGACCGGTGGTGCGGATGGCAGAAGGCGCGTTGCCTTCGATTTTCTGGCTCATGTCGGTCTACCTGTTGCGGGTTCAAACAGCATATCGGCCGTCAAAGACAAAGCTTTAGTGACGGAATCCACATTTTTCTATCGGAAGCGCACCCGAGGCGTACTTCCCTGCCAGCTCGGTATCGGCCGCCCGTCCGGGGACTTTAGGGCCGATTCCATTTTTTTCCTCAACGGCTCACCCAGACGTCGCCGCCCGGGCCGACCACGCCCTGCACCACCCGGCGCGAGGACAGGTTTTCCACCGTCACCCGTTCGTTCTCGCCGGCGTCGGCCAGCGCCTTGCCGGCCACCCGCACCTCGACGCCACCGCGACGCGACACCAGCGCCACGTTGTCGCCGCGCCGGATCAATCGCGGCGCGACCAGATCGTTGGCTCCCAGCACCGAGCCGGCGGTCA
Source organism: Pseudoxanthomonas beigongshangi (assembly GCF_016820515.1). GTDB lineage: Bacteria > Pseudomonadota > Gammaproteobacteria > Xanthomonadales > Xanthomonadaceae > Pseudoxanthomonas_A > Pseudoxanthomonas_A beigongshangi. Next base: position 2,452 of record NZ_JADHDV010000041.1, read on the forward strand.
ACATCCGCCGCGCCACCTGGCCCACGGCCTGGGCGGGGTCGGTCAAGGCGCCGGCGGCGATACGGCCGCCGTCACGGGTTTCGGCGACAAACGCATCGGCGGTCACCACCTGCCCCGGCGCGATGCCGCGATTGAGCACCAGCACGGTCTGGCTGCGGCGTACCCGCACCGGCACGAACAGGCGCCAGCCCTGCGGGCAACCGACCTCGACCGAACCACTGTTCTGCACCCGCGCTTCCAGCGGCGCGGCGCAACGCGGCAGGCGCAGGTTCGGGTCCAGCGTCGCTTCCGCCTCGCCGGCCGACGCCATCGCGCCAATCGCGGCCTGGCGGATGCTGTCCACCGGTTGGAAGTCCGCGGCGGGCACGGCAAACGCCGCCAGCAGCGCGGGCAGCAGCACGAGTCGTCGCATGAGCGGGCTCCATCGGTTCATCGGCGACAAGGAATGCAAGCGATGTGCCGAAACCGGCGGTCCTCGCGCCTGCCGCGGTGCGCGTCGGCGAAATCGTCTGCGTGACCGCCGTCCCTCGAGGACGAGCCCTTCCCTGCCGCCGGACGCCCCGCACCGCTCAAGCCGTGCGCAACCCGGCCGATATGCCTGCATGACCCAGGATCTGCTCAACCGCATCGACCAGCGCACCCGCCTGGCCGGCCACAACCGGCTCGCCCTGTTGCTGTTCCGCCTGGGCGGGCGTCAGCTTTTTGGCGTCAACGTGTTCAAGGTGCAGGAAGTCCTGCGCCGTCCGCCGCTGTTCCAGCTGCCCGGCCTGCCCGCCGAGTTCGCCGGCGCGGCCGACGTGCGCGGGCGTTCGATTCCGGTGCTGGACCTGGGCCTGAGCATCGGCCATCCCGAGCGCGATCCGGATCCGGCGCGCGCGCCCAACTACCTGGTGGTCACCGAGTTCAACCGATCGGTGCAGGGCTTCCTGGTCAGCGACGTCGAGCGCATCGTCAACATCGCGGTCGAGGACATCCACCCGCCGCCCGAACTCGGCGCGGAGGCCAGCTACCTGACCGCGGTCACCCGCTTCCAGGGCGAGCTGATCCAGGTGATCGACGTGGAAAGCGTGCTGGCCGACATCTCGCAGGCGCGCATGGACGCGCCGCTGGCGCCGGAAATGGCGCTGCCGGCCGACGCCCCGCCGTTGCAGGTGCTGGTGGTGGACGACTCGCGGGTGGCCCGTTCGCAGATCCGCAGCGTGCTGGACCAGTTGGGGGTGAGCGCCACCCTGCTTTCCGACGGCAAGCAGGCGCTCGACCACCTCGTGCAGATCCACGCCGCCGGCGAGGACCCGGCCGAGCGCTACGCCATGGTCATCTCCGACATCGAAATGCCGGCCATGGACGGCTACACCCTGACGACGGAAATCCGTCGCCACCCCGGCCTGGCCGGTCTGTACGTACTTCTGCACACCTCGCTCTCGGGCGTGTTCAACAATGCCATGGTCGAACGGGTCGGCGCCAACGCCTTTGTCGCCAAGTACAGCCCGCACGAGCTGGCGGACTACGTGCTGAACCGGCTGAAGCAGGTGGTGGCGACGAAGCGGGCGGCCTGACGGCGGCCGGTTGGCCGCCGGGATTGGGGATTCGGGATTCGGGATAGCCCCCTTTGGAAAAGGGGGCGGGCGGCCCGCGCCAGCGGGGCGACGGGGGATTTGCGCGCGGTGCCAGGAACCGGCGAAGAGCAAATCCCCCTCGGTCCCCCTTTTTTAAAGGGGGAGGCAAAGCCACAAGGTGCCCATCGTTCCCCAAGAGAAGGAATGGCACCGGCACTTAGTGGGGGAAGCATCTCCCCCGGACTGGCACAAGCCTTGCACCCACCCGGGCAACGTTCCCAACGGGGCCCGCCAATGTCCAATCCCATCCGCGATTACCTGGGTGTCCATGCCGCCGCCCTGCCGCTGCGCGAGCAGCGCATGCAGTTGATCGCCAGCAACCTCAGCAATGCGGACACCCCCAACTACAAGGCCAAGGATCTCAACTTCCAGGCCGTGCTGGAGAACGCCGCCGCCCGCCAGGCCGCGCCGTTGCAGACCACCGACGGGCGCCATCTGAACGGACTGGAATTCGGCCCGCAGATCCACGAACGCCAGGGCGTGCAGCCCAGCCTGGACGGCAACACCGTCGACGCCGACACCGAGCGCGCCGCCTACGGCCGCGCCGCGCTGGAGTACCGCGCCTCGCTGAGTTTCATCGAATCCAAGGTGCGCACCATGCTCACCGCCATCACGGGGCAATAAGCCATGAGCAACCTGCCGATCTTCGACGTCGCCGGTTCGGCCCTGCAGGCGCAGTCGGTGCGCCTGAACACCATCGCCAGCAATCTCTCCAACGCCGACTCCATCGCCTCCTCGCCGGAGGCGGTGTACAAGCCGATCGAACCGATCTTCCAGGCCCGCCCGCTCAACGCCGACGGCTCGCTGACCTCGGTGCAGGTCAAGGAGATCACCCAGAGCGAAGCACCGCCGATCAAGCGCTACGAGCCCGGCCACCCGATGGCCGACGCCGAAGGCTACGTCTATGCGCCGGACGTGGATCCGGTCGCGCAGATGGTCAACCTCATTTCCGCTTCGCGTGGCTACCAGGCCGGCGTCGAAGTCCTCAACACCGCCAAGGAACTGGCGCTGGCCACGCTGACCATGGGCCGCTGACGCGTCCCGCCCACCGGAGCAACCGCATGACCACCGCCGTGAATGGCGATCCCTTCGCCGCGATCAACAACAGCACCACCGGCACCGGTTCGAACAAGAAGAAGGAAAGCCTGGGCCAGGCCGAGTTCATGCGCCTGATGACCGAGCAGCTCAAGCACCAGGATCCGCTCAAGCCGCTGTCCAACAGCGAATTCATCGGCCAGCTCGCGCAGTTCTCCACCGTGCAGGGCATCAGCGAACTCAACACCACCGTCAACGGCTTCACCACCGCCCTGACCGGCGACCAGGTGCTCAAGGGCGCCTCGCTGGTCGGCCACGACGTGCTGGTGCCGTCGGAAAAGATCGCGCTCGGCGCGCAGGGCAGCGCCACCGGCCTGGTCATGTCGCCCGCCACCGGCACGCTCAAGGTGGAAATCACCGACGCCAGCGGCGTGGTCGTGGACACCATCGAACTCGACGCCGCCAAGGGCGAGACCGCGTTCGCCTGGGACGGCGTGAAGGCCAACGGCGAACGCGCACCGGAAGGCGTGTATGCGATCAAGGCCACCCACACCGACGACACCGGCAAGGCCACCAAGCTCAACACCTACGTCGATTCCACCGTGGAAAGCGTGACCATCGGTTCCGACGGCCTGTATCTCAACCTGCCCGGCCTGGGCACCGCTCCGCTCGACTACGTGCTGCGCATCGGCAAGTCGGCTTCCTGATCCCTGACATCCACGGGCCATTCCGACCCGGCATCCGCTAAGGAGTTTTCCATGGCTTTCAACAGTTCGCTCTCCGGCATGAAGGCGGCCAACGCCGACCTCAACGTCACCTCGCACAACATCGCCAATGTCGGCACCACCGGATTCAAGGAATCGCGTGCCGAGTTCGCCGAAGTGTTTTCCACCACCGGCTATGGCCTGCTGCGCAACGGCATCGGCGCCGGCGTGCGTCTGACCAACGTGGCCCAGCAGTTCTCGCAGGGCGACATCAACCAGACCGGCCGCTACCTGGATCTGGCGGTGGACCGCGAAGGCTTCTTCACGGTCAGCAACAACGGCACCAACGTCTACACCCGCGCCGGCAACTTCCAGCGCGATCCCAACGGTTTCGTCACCACCCCGGACGGCTTCCGCCTGCAGGTGTTCCCGCCGCGCGCCGACGGCAGCGGTTTCGATACCGGCCGCCTGGTCGACCTGCAACTGCTGACCAGCGACAGCCCGCCGGCGCCGACCACCCTGGTCAACCTGGGCGTCACCCTGCCCGGCAACGCCGCGCAGCCGACCATCACGCCGTTCACGCCCAACGACGGCAACAGCTACAACGAGACCACCTCGGTCACCGTGTACGACTCGCTCGGCGTGGCGCACCAGCAGTCGGTCTACTACGTGAAGACCGCCAATCCGAACGAATGGCAAGCCCACGTCTACGTCGACGGCACCTCGATGGGTCCGGCCACCACCGTGCAGTTCGACAACAACGGCGCGCTGACCCTGCCGGCCAACGGCCGCATCGCCCTGGCGCCGTTCACCCCGACCACCGGCGCCGGCGTGCTCAACATGACCCTGGACATCACCGGCACCAACCAGTACGGCGAAGCCTTCGCCAAGAAGGATCAGCGGCAGGACGGCTACGCCAGCGGCAAGCTCAACGAATTCACCGTGTCGCCGGAAGGCGTGGTGTTCGCGCGCTACTCCAACGGCGTGGACCGCGCCATCGGCCAGGTCGCGCTGACCAACTTCACCAACCCGCAGGGCCTGGTCTCGCAGGGCAACAACACCTGGACCCACAGCTACGCCTCGGGTGAACCGCGCACCGGCGCGCCGGGCACGTCCGACTTCGGCCAGGTCGCCTCCGGCGCGCTGGAAGCCTCGACCGTCGACCTGACCGAACAACTGGTCAACATGATCGTCGCCCAGCGCAACTTCCAGGCCAACTCGCAGATGCTGTCCACCCAGGATCAGATCACGCAGACCGTCATCAACATCCGTTGATGACGGGGGGATTGGGGATTCGGGATTGGGGATTCGTCTAAAGCGCGCCCCATCCCGCTCCGTTCCCCGCTCTTCCCAATCCCGAATCCCCAATCCCGAATCCCTGCCCATGGACAAAGCCCTCTACGTCGCCATGACCGGTGCCCGCGCTTCGCTGCAGGCCCAAGGCGCGGTGTCGCACAACCTCGCCAACGTCGACACCAAGGGATTCAAAGCCGCCTTGGCCGCGACCGAGGCGTTCAAGATTCCCGGCCAGGGATTTCCCTCACGCGTGGACGCGGTGCTGACGGATCCGGGTTTCGATTCGCGCACCGGCACCCAGATGGTCACCGGCCGTTCGCTGGACGTCTCGCTGCAACCGGGCCGCTGGCTGGCCGTGCAGGCGCCGGACGGCGGCACCGCCTATACCCGCAACGGCGAACTCAGCGTCACCCCCAACGGCCAGCTGGTCACCAACGGGGGCCGCGCCGTGCTCGATGAGAACGGCAATCCGATCGCCATCCCGCCGGCGCAGTCCTTCGATCTCGGCGCCGACGGCACCATTTCCATCGTGCCGCAGGGCGAAGGCCCGCAGACCATGGCGATGGTCGCCCGCATGCGCATCGTCGACGTGCCGGCCTCGCAACTGGCGCGCGGCGCCGACGGCCTGATGCGTCCGGCCGACCCCACCCAGCCGCCCCCGCCGATGGCGCAGGGCAACAGCCTGACCACCGGCGTGCTCGAAGGCAGCAACGTCGACGCCGCCGGCGCCCTGGTGCAGATGATCCAGCTCCAGCGCCAGTTCGAAATGCAGGTCAAGGTCATCCGCACCGGCGACGACATGGCGCAATCGTCGAATCAGTTGCTGCGGCTGGGGGGTTAGGGGCCGTGATTGGGGAGTCGGGATTCGGGATTGGTAACAGCGACTTTGTGGCCGTCGTCCCGGTTCTTGTCCGCGTCGAAATCCCGACCACCGGGTTGGCACGGACCTTGCCTCTTCCCCATGCGAAGAAGGATCCGACGCCCACGTCGAATCCCCAATCCCGAATCCCCAATCCCATCGCTCAAAGGACCACGCCATGAACCAGGCACTCTGGGTCGCCAAGACCGGGCTCGATGCGCAGCAGACGCGCATGTCCGTGGTCTCCAACAACCTGGCCAACACCAACACCACCGGCTTCAAGCGCGATCGCGCCAGCTTCGAGGATCTGCTGTACCAGCAGCTGCGCCAGCCCGGCGGTTCGACCTCGCAGCAGACCCAGTTGCCGTCCGGCGTGCAGCTGGGCACCGGCGTGCGCGTGGTCGCCACCTCCAAGGATTTCCAGCAGGGCAATCCGCAGCAGACCGGGCGCTCGCTGGACGTGATGGTCAACGGCCGCGGTTTCTTCGAGGTGATGCTGCCCGACGGCACGCCCGCCTACACCCGTGATGGCTCGTTCCAGATCAACGCCCAGGGCGAACTGGTCACCAACAGCGGCTATGCCGTGCAGCCCGGCATCCAGGTGCCGGAAGGCGCGCAGTCGATGACCATCGGCAACGACGGCACGGTCAGCGTGACCATGGCCGGCGAGGCGCAGGCGGTGGAAATCGGATCGCTCACCCTCACCGACTTCGTCAATCCATCCGGCCTGCAGGCCAAGGGCGAGAACCTGTACGTCGAAACCACCGCCTCCGGCCCCGCCCAGAACGGCACGCCCGGCCTCAATGGCCTGGGCAACCTGGTGCAGGGCTCGCTGGAAGGTTCCAACGTCAACGTGGTGGAAGAGCTGGTCAGCATGATCGAAACCCAGCGCGCCTACGAAATGAACGCCAAGGCCATCTCCACCACCGACTCCATGCTCGGCTATCTGAACAACAACGTCTGAGGCCCGCCATGACCCACCTGTCCCGCACCGCCACCCTCGCCTGCTGCGTCTTCGCGCTGGCCGGCTGTTCGCGCTCGTTCGGCGACGTGCGCCCGTTCGCGCCGATGCAGCCGGTGCAGGTGGTGATGGCGGCGCAGGCCGAACCCACCTCCGGCGCGATCTACCGCGCCGGCCCGGGCCTGAACCTGTACTCCGACCGTCGCGCTCGCGACGTCGGCGACCTGCTGACGATCAACCTGATCGAGAACACCAACGCGCAGACCAGCGCGACCACCCAGGTCGACAAGACCAGCGAGGTCACCATGGCGGCGCCGAACATCGCCGGCGCGCCGCTGACCTACAACGGCCGCGATCTGCTGAGCGCCTCGGTCAAGGGTGATCGCGGCTTCAACGGCAATGGCAAGAGCGCGCAGAGCAATCGCCTGCAGGGCAGCGTGACCGTCACCGTCATCCAGCGCCTGCCCAACGGCAACCTGGTGGTGCAGGGCCAGAAGAACATGCGCCTGAACCAGGGCGACGAGCTCGTCCAGATCCAGGGCATCGTGCGCCCGGCCGACATTTCGCCGGACAACAGCATTCCGTCCAGCAAGGTCGGCGAGGCACGCATCGCCTACGGCGGTCGCGGCGCCATCGCCCAGTCCAACTCGATGGGCTGGCTGGGGCGCTTCTTCAATTCGCCGATTTATCCCAATTAACCCTCTGAACTGACGAGTCACCCGGGAGCGCCGCATGATGGCCATCCGCCTGCCCTTCCATCGCAACCCGCGCGATCCCAACCGTCGTCGCGTCGATCCGTGGACCACGATCGGCGCCCTGCTGTGGTGGCTGATGGTGCTGGCCTGCCTGGCGCCGTCGGCGCGCGCCGAGCGGATCAAGGATCTCGCCCAGGTCGGCGGCGTGCGCAGCAACCCGCTGGTCGGCTACGGCCTGGTGGTGGGCCTGGACGGCAGCGGCGATCGCACCAGCCAGGCGCCCTTCACCGTGCAGAGCCTGAAGAACCTGCTGGGCGAACTGGGCGTCAATGTGCCGCCCAACGTCAATCCGCAGCTCAAGAACGTCGCCGCGGTCGCCATCCACGCCGACCTGCCCGCCTTCGCCAAGCCCGGCCAGCCGATCGACATCACCGTCTCCTCCATCGGCAACGCCACCTCGCTGCGCGGCGGCAGCCTGCTGATGGCCCCACTGCGCGGCGCCGACGGCGAGGTCTACGCCATCGCCCAGGGCAACCTGGTGGTCGGCGGTTTCGGCGCGCAGGGCCGCGACGGTTCCAAGGTCTCGGTCAACGTGCCCAGCGTCGGCCGCATTCCCAACGGCGCCATCGTCGAACGCGCGGTGCCCAACGCGATGAACGACGGCAGCGGCAGCGTCACCCTCAACCTGCACCAGGCCGACTTCACCACCGTCTCGCGCATGGTCGCCGCGCTCGACCAGCGCTTCGGCGCCGGCGCCGCCTACGCGGTCGATGCGGTCACCGTGGCGGTGCGCGCGCCGGCCGATGCCGGCAGCCGGGTCAACTTCCTGGCCCAGGTCGAGAACCTGGAACTGACCCCCGGCAGCGCGCCGGCCAAGGTCATCGTCAACGCCCGCACCGGCACTGTCGTGATCGGCGCGCAGGTGCAGGTGATGCCGGCTGCGGTCACCCACGGCTCGCTGACCGTCACCATCACCGAATCGGCCAACGTCAGCCAGCCCAACAGTTTCAATCGCGGCGGCCAGACCGTGGTCACCCCGCAATCCGACGTGCAGATCACCGCCGAAGGCAACCGCATGTTCAAGTTCGAGGGCGGCACCTCGCTGGACGAGATCGTCCGCGCCGTCAACGAAGTCGGCGCCGCGCCGGGCGATCTGATCGCCATCCTGGAAGCGCTCAAGCAGGCCGGCGCGCTGCGCGCGGAGCTGGAAATCATCTGATGAACATCCTGCAACCCACCCTGCCGCTGAACCCGACCGCCAACCCGGCGGCGGACAACGCGCGCATCCACGAGGTGGCGCAGAAATTCGAGGGCCAGTTCGCGCAGATGCTGATCAAGTGCATGCGCGAGGCCAGCTTCGGGGACTCGCTGTTCCCCGGCGAAAACCAGATGTTCCGCGAGATGTACGACCAGCAGCTGGCCAAGGCGATGACCCAGGGCAAGGGCATGGGACTGGCGCCGATGATCGCGCGCCAGCTCGGCGCCACCGACACGAACACCGCGCCGGTGCCGGTCAACACCGCGCTGTCGCAGTACCGTAAGATGATGCCGTCCGGCGCCGAGCAGATGCTGGACGTGATCGCCGGGCGCGCGCCCGGTCTGTCCGGCGCGTCGTCCGCCGAAGCCGGCGATCCCGGCGCCGCGATGGGCCTGCCGCGCATCGACTGGGCCGCGCTGACCGCGCCGGAAGCCCAGGCCGCGTGCGACGAGGTGGAACAGGTCGCCAGCGCCAATCCGCAGCAGTACGCCCGCAACACGCCCGAACGCTTCGTCGCCGAGATCTGGGACCACGCCCAGCGCGCCGCCAGGGAACTGGGCGTGGATCCGCGCGCCCTGGTCGCCCAGGCCGCGCTGGAAACCGGCTGGGGCAAGCGCGTCATCCAGCGCAACGACGGCGGCAGCGCGCACAACCTGTTCGGCATCAAGGCCACCGGCTGGAAGGGCGAACGCGCCCGCACCGGCACCCACGAATACCGCAACGGCGTGCGCCAGAACGAGACCGCCGACTTCCGCGCCTACAGCTCCCCGGCCGAAAGCTTCGCCGACTACGTGCGCCTGCTGAAGAACAACCCGCGCTACCAGAAGGCGCTGGCCGCCGGCAAGGACATCCACGGTTTCGCGCGTGGCCTGCAACAGGCCGGTTACGCCACGGATCCGTCGTATGCGAAGAAGATCGCCAGCATCGCCACCGGCCCCACCCTCGGCAAGGTCATCTCCGCGGTCGGCAACACCGTCGGCGGTGCGATTGGCGCCACGGTGGGCAACGCGCTCGCCAGCCGCTTCCTGGGCCGCTGAACGGAGTAGTCCATGTCCAACCTCCTCGCCACCGGTTCCAGCGCCCTGCTCGCCTTCCAGCGGGCGCTATCCACGGTCAGCCACAACGTCGCCAACCTCAACACGCCGGGTTACTCGCGCCAGCGCACCGAGTTCGCCGCGCGCAACGGCACCTTCCACGGCTACGGCTACCAGGGCGGCGGTGTGCAGATCGTCGACGTCCATCGCATGGCCGATTCGCTGGCCACCGCGCGCCTGCTCGACAGCACCGGCGAACTGAACCGCCTGCAGCAGATGTCGGTGCTGTCCAACCGCCTGGACAGCCTGTTCTCGGAAAAGGCCACCGGCATCGCCGCGCCGTGGTCGGGCTTCTTCGATTCGATCAGCGCGCTGTCCTCCAGCGCCGCCGGCGCGGCCGATCGACAGAGCGTGCTGTCCCAGGCCAACGCGCTGGTCACCCGCTTCAACCAGATCGATCAGCAACTGGACAAGGTGGATGGCGAGGTCAACAGCGGCCTCACCTCCGCCGTGGGTGAAGTGAACCGGCTGGCCAAGGAAATCGCCCAGCTCAACGGTCGCATCGGCAACGGCGCCAATGCCTCGGGCGATCTGCTGGATCGCCGCGATCAGCTGATCAGCCAGCTGATCGGCTACACCGGCGGCACCGCCGTGCAGCAGGACGGCGGCCAGATCAACGTGTTCACCGCCGGCGGCCAGCCGATGGTGGTCGGCGCCACCGCCAGTTCGCTGGTGACCGTGGCCGATCCCTATCGGCCCGAGCGCCTGCAGGTGGCGCTGGAAACCAACGGCCAGCGGGTCACCCTGGACAAGCGCGCGCTCGGCGGCCAAATCGGCGGCCTGATGGAATTCCGCACCACCGTGCTGGATCCTGCCATCGCCGAACTCGGTCGCATCGCCATGTCGCTGGCCGAAACCTTCAACGAAGGCCATCGCGCCGGCATGGATCAGTACGGCCAGATGGGCGGGGATTTCTTCACCGCGCCGCAGCCGCAGATCTCGTCGCACTCGGGCAACACCGGCAACGCCGTGCTGCAACCGTCACTGGGCGATCTGGGCGCGCTCAACGGCAAGAACGTGATGCTGCGCTTCGACGGCGGCAACTGGGTCGCCAGCGATCCGGACACCGGCACCGCCATCCCTGTCACCGGGACCGGCACCGCCGCCGATCCGCTGGTGGTCAACGGCGTGGAACTGGTGCTGTCCAGCGGCACGCCCGCCACCAACGATCGCTTCCTGCTGCAACCCACCGCGGGCGCGGCCGGCACGATCAAGCTCGCCATCAGCGATCCCAGCCGGATCGCCGCCGCCAGCCCGGTCAAGGCCAAGGCCGATCTGGCCAACACCGGCACCGGCAAGCTGGGCGCGGTCACCATCACCAACCCGGCGGATCCGAACCTGCTGGCACCGTCGGTGATCGAATTCATCGACGCCAACCAGTACACCATCGACGGCGCCGGCCCGTTCACCTACACGCCCGGCCAGGCCATCACCCACAACGGCTGGAGCGTCACCCTCGACGGCGCGCCCGCCGCCGGCGACGCCTTCAACCTCGGCCCCACCGGCGCCAACTCCAGCGACAACGGCAACGCCAAGCTGCTGTCCAACCTGGACGACGCGCGCAAGCTCAACGGCGGCACCCTCACCCTCAACGGCGCCATCTCCGGCCTGACCACCACGGTTGGCTCGGCCGCGCGCCAGGCCGACTACTCGGCCGAGGCACAGCAGGTGCTGCAGGATCAGGCGCAGGCCGCGCGCGATGCCATTTCCGGCGTCAACCTGGATGAGGAAGCGGCGGATCTGATGCGCCTGCAGCAGGCCTACCAGGCCGCGGCGCAGATCATCTCCACCGCCGACACCCTGTTCCAGTCCCTGCTGAGCGCGACCCGCCGATGAACAATCGCATCTCCACCGGCCTGATGTACCAGCAGTCGATCACCACGATGCTGGCCAAGCAGGCCAAGCTGGCCCACACCCAGCAGCAGCTCGCCTCCGGGCAGAAGCTGATCAGCGCCAAGGACGATCCGGTCGCCGCCGGCAATGCCGTTGGCCTGGATCGCACCCTGGCCGAACTGGAACGCTTCGCCGCCAACGCCAGCACCCTGCAGAACCGCCTGGGCTTGCAGGAAAACGCGCTCAAGCTGGTTGGCGACGCGATGGCGCGCGTGCACGAACTGACCGTGCAGGCCAACAACGCCGCGCTCGGCGACGACAGCCGCAAGGCGATCAGCGCCGAACTCAAATCCATCCATGACGGCCTGCTGGATCTGGCCAACAGCACCGACGGCACCGGCCGCTACCTGTTCGGCGGCACCGCCGACGGCAGCGCCCCGTTCGCGCTGGCGGCCGGCGGCGTCATCTACAGCGGCGACCAGACCCAGCGCCAGGTCGAGGTCGCGCCGGACACCTTCGTCTCCGACACCCTGCCCGGCAGCGAAATCTTCCTGCGCCTGCGCACCGGCACCGGCCGCATCGACGGCGCCGCCTCCGGCGCCAACACTGGCACCGGCCTGCTGATGGATCTCAGCGTCACCGACTCCAGCGCCTACGACGGCGGCCAGTACAGCATCCGCTTCACCAGCCCGACCACCTACGAGGTCTACGGTGCAGGCCCCACCCCGATTTCCACCGGCACCTACACCAAGGGCCAGAGCATCGCCTTCGCCGGCGTGCAGGTGAAGATCGACGGCCAGCCCAACACTGGCGATGCATTCAACATCGGTCCCTCCGCCACCCGCGACGTGTTCGCCACCATCCAGAACCTGATCGGCGCGCTGGAAACCAATCCCACCACCGACGCCCAGCGCGCCGCCATGCAGAACCAGTTGCAGGCCGCCATGCGCGACGTCGCCAGCGCCCAGGGCCACATGATCGACGCCCGCGCCAGCGGCGGCGCCCAACTGATGGCCATCGACAGCGCCGCCGAACTGCGCGACGCCAACGCCGTCACCCTCAAGGGCACCCTCTCCAGCCTGCGCGACCTCGACTGGGCCGAGGCCATCGGCCGCTACAACCTGGAAAACACCGCCCTCCAGGCTGCGCAGAGCGTGTTCATGCAGATGCAGCAGTTGTCGTTGTTCAAGATGATGGGGTGAGGGGCGGGAATCGGGAATCGGGAATCGGGAATCGGGAATCGGGATTCGGGATTCGGGAGTCGGAAGTCGGAAGTCGGAAGTCGGAAGTCGGAAGTCGGCCAGAGCTTCGCCCAGTGACACCATCGTCGCAGGGAAGGCTACCGTGACGCACGCAGTCCACGCGTTCTTCAAGATAACCAACATCCCAGCAAAAACGACTACCTCTGCCTCCCCCTTTGAAAAAGGGGGACTGAGGGGGATTTGCTCTTGGCGCCGACCACCACCACTCGCCACTTCGCCAAGCACAACGGACGCCTATCGTCACGCGAATAAAAAAGTGAGCCCAGAAACACTGAGGCCAAAACGCTCAAAGTTAGTCGACACCGCCCAACCACATCGGCAGACTCCTGCATCAGGAGTTCAGACCTCCCCACGTAGCGGTAGTACCCCTGTTATCCGGCGGCTCTTTTCTTCATCACCGGATAGCAACCGGCGACCTCGTTTCAATGCCGGGAGGTGGGTGAATGCAAGACCCGTATGGGAAATAGCCCAGCCGACTACGTGCGGTATCTGACCTCCCGGCACCCGGCCGCAATCACGCGCGCCGGGATTCTTCAACGAAGAAATGGAGGTCCCATGACCAGTGTTCGAATGGTCTATCTGTTGGAAGAACAAACCCAGCTGAATCTTATCCAGCTGCGTGATCACCTCAAACTGCTGTCCCTGCTCATCAGTCCCCGCTTCCGCCAGGACGAGCACCACAGCCTGCCCATCCCGCTGCAACCCCTGAGCGACTGCTTCGCCGGCCTCGCCCACGACGCCAGCCACATCCTCGACCAGCTCCGCTGGCATTCCGGAAAACCGGACGTCGAATCGGCCAACGACGCGTAACAAAAACGCGGGCTGCTAGCGCCCGCGTTCTATGGGCAACGAACGCACCATGTCTTGAAAGCGCGCGCTTCGAGATTCGGGCTATCGTGTGCGGTATTCGTCCAAGACGTCCATAAAGATGGCCATCCCGAACTCTGCCTCATCCACCCGCACTCGGGTTGTTCTTCTACTACAACGAGCGGGCGGCCAAATGGATATCCATCCGCTGTTCTAACCACACCCTTCTTGAGCTTTCGCGGGACCCTCTATTTTCTCTATCGCCGAACGATAGACCTTGGAGTCGTCCCAAGATGGCAATGGCTCGAAAGGGCCTATTCCCGGCGGCGACAGTTCATCATCCAATGCCTTTCTCAGCACGGGTAGTGCAGCACCTGCTCTAGGCCCTATTGCACCGGCGACACGCGCCAACTGAGCGCGAACAGGCGGTATCTCTACCCCCAGTGCATCAACCAATTTTCCAATTGACTGGCAGGATAAGCTGTCAATATCTTCCTCAGTGAGCACTTCTATCGCTTTCGCGATGTCCTGAGCATGCGACACTCGCGTATTTATATCTTTCTCACCGTGTATTTTATCAAGAGCAGCATCAATGCTAATAGGCTCTTGCGCAAATGAGCTAAATCCGAGAAGTATCAAAATAAAGCCAACCCCGCCCATCATCCATCCCCTCGCCAGCTCAACACAGATGTTAAATATCGAACGCTCCATCAAAAAAAGAGCTAGAAATAGGATTCAGATCAGTATTTCAGCGTATAAATAAGCTTTTTTTGTAGAAGTTTGTCTGATCTGACTTTCATGGAATGATTTATTCTGCCCCATGTTCCCCACATACATTAGATTAACCGCCCGCTACAAGCGGCTTACCAACATGAGAAGACCAACACAGAGCAACAGAAATACACCAAAAATCTGCATGACGGAGAACACTAGAACCGCCCCCCTTGCCTCACTCGAAAGCGAGCGCCAGCGACGAAGAAACTTCAGGACCAGGAAGTCCGATCCCACCGCCGATGCATCTTCCAATAGATCTCGGACAGAATCATCCCCCTTCAACTTGTGAAACAGGTAAACCCTGAATCCGAATGATGAGATAACCAAGGCGATGGCGACAAAAACAATCACTATTTCCAGACCGTGTAGCTCAACGCCACGCATACACCCCCCAAGACCTAAACAATAAAACATGAGCTATAGCAGCATTTGTAAGATCACCAAGCCCCCATCGTTTGCAGGGACCAGCCCGCCATTCTTTTCAAAAACTGGTCCCTGTCTTATTTTTCTAGCATTCGCAGTAATTACTAATTTCAGTCTACTCAATGGCGCTCATTCCAAGAAATATAAAATGCCGAGGCCATTCCCACCACGACTGCCATAGAGAAAAATAATACTCTCTGAGCAACTTTTTCCTCGTAAGAAAAAGCGAGGATAGCCAGCAGAAAAATAGGTGCCGCCCCGCAAAGCAAGGCATTCATCATCCCTGCCAAAATCCATACATTCTTCGCTGAGCGTGTCTTCTCCGACTTGAGCACGCTGGATATTCGAATTCCAACCAGTACCGACAATCCGCAGACGTATCCGCTACTTACCAGAACCAAAATTGTTGGAACTTTCAAAAATTCAAAACCCATACTACCCCTACCCTCCTGGATGCTGGCGCACCGCCGGTTCACCCCCCCAGAACTTTCGACTCTCTCGCACTGCAGATTCACAACTGGACCGGCCAGCCTTTCGTAGACAT
>NZ_JADHDV010000042.1 GCF_016820515.1 Pseudoxanthomonas beigongshangi
GCCGCCGCCGGCGCGGACGCGGTGCCGGTCGCACTGCGCCGCCGGCAACGGCATGCCCGCGCCTTCGCCGCGTGGCTGCAACGCCACTTCGAACCCGACGCACCGGACTGGCCGGCGATCGCGCCCGGCACCGTGGTGTGCCGTTGTGAGGACGTCACCGTGGATCAACTGCAGCGGTTCGCCGACGCGCGCGACGCCAAGCTGGCCACCCGCTGCGGCATGGGCGCGTGCCAGGGCCGGATCTGCGGTACCGCGCTCACCGAATGGGGGCTGCTCGCCGGCCCCGTCTCCGCCGGGGACCGCCGTCCCCCCGTGTTTCCGGCCCGCATAGACACGCTGGCCGACTTTTCCGTTCCTACCCAGACAGGTGCATCACCATGAATCCAAGCCAATTCCTGCGCGGCGTCCTGCCCGCCATCACCACGCCTTTCACGCAAGACGGCAGCGTCGATCACGCCTTCCTGGCCGAACATGCGCGGAAGCTGGTCGATGCCGGCTGCACCGCGCTTGTGCCGTTGGGATCGCTGGGCGAAGCCGCGACCCTGAGTTTCGACGAGAAGATCGCGATCATCCGCACCCTGGTCGCGGCGGTCGGCGACCGCGCGCCGATCGTGCCCGGCATCGCCGCCCTGTCCACCGCCGAGGCGGTGCGGCTGGCGCGCGCGGCGAAGGAAGCCGGCGCGGGCGGCATGATGGTCCTGCCGGTCTACGTCTACACCAGTGATTGGCACGAAGCTTCCGCGCATGCGCGCGCGGTGCTGGAAGCGGTGGACCTGCCGGCCATCATCTACAACAACCCGATCGCCTACCGGACCGACATCACGCCGTCGCAGATTGCCGAGCTGGCGCGCGACTATCCGCATGTGCACGCGGTGAAGGAATCCTCCGGTGACGTGCGCCGCTTCGCCGCCATCAAGGAACTGACCGGCGACAAGCTGGTGCTGCTGGTGGGCATGGACGATGCGATCGTCGAAGGCCTGTCGATGGGCGCCGAGGGCTGGATCGCCGGCCTCGTGAACGCTTATCCGCGCGAGTCCGTGCGCCTGTTCGAACTTGCCCGCGACGGCGGCTACACGGCCGCGCGCGAACTCTACGAATGGTTCCTGCCGCTGCTGCGGCTGGACACGGTCGCCAAGTTCGTCCAGCTGATCAAGCTGGTGCAGGCGCAGGTCGGCATGGGCAGCGAACACGTTCGCGCGCCGCGCCTGCCGGTGGAAGGCGCCGAACGCGAAGCGGCGCTGGCGGTCATCCGTCATGCCATCGCCCATCCGCCGCGGCAGTCATGAGCGGGCCGGCGGCGCCGGTCCTGCTGGCCGGCCAATGGCGGCAAAGCCAGGATGGATCCGGCGCGAATGGAGCCCATGCGTTCCAGGCCGATGATCCGGACAGCGGCGAAGCTTTCGGCACCGCGTATCCGATCAGCGGCGAGCGCGATCTGGAAACGGCGATCGCGTCGGCCTGCGCCGTCGTGGACGAACTCGCCGCAGCGGATCCGGCCGCCATCGCGGATTTCCTGGAGCGCTACGCCGACGCCATCGAGGCGAACCGCGAATCGCTGGCGGCGCTGGCGCAACGGGAAACCGGGTTGCCGGTTTCCCCGCGTTTCCTCGGTGCCGAGATTCCGCGCACCTGCGGCCAGTTGCGACTGGCCGCCGAGGCGGCGCGCAGCCACGCCTGGACCCTGCCGACCATCGACACCCGCAATGGCCTGCGCGCGTGGCTGGCGCCACTCGGCAAGCCGGTGCTGGTGCTGGGACCGGGCAACTTCCCGTTCGCGTTCAACGCAATTTCCGGCAGCGACTTCGCGTCCGCATTGGTGGCGCGCACGCCGGTGATCGCCAAGGCGCATCCCGGCCATCCCGGCACCAGCGAGCAGCTGGCGCGGCTGGCCCACGAGGCATTGGTCGCCAGCGGGCTGCCCGCCGCCAGCGTGCAGATGCTGTATCAGTTGCCGGAAGCGCTTGGCCTGCGCGCCGCCGGTGACGCCCGGATCGGCGCGGTCGCATTCACCGGAAGCCGTGCCGCCGGCGTCGCCTTGAAGCGCGCCGCGGACGCGGCCGGCGTGCTGTTCTACGGCGAACTCTCCAGCATCAATCCGGTACTGATGCTGCCAGGGGCATTGGCCGCGCGCGCGGAGACGCTGGCGCAGGAACTGCTGTCCTCCTGCACGCTCGGCGCCGGCCAGTTCTGCACCAACCCGGGGCTGGTGCTGGTGCCCGAGGGCAACGATGGCGACGTCTTCGTCGACACCGCGCGCCGCGGTTTCGCCGAGGCGCCGGAAGGCCTGCTGCTGTCGCGCGGCGGCCAGCGCCACCTGCGTGCCGCCGTGGAAGCGCTGATCGCGGCGGGCGCCACGCCGCTGGCCGGTGGTGGTGTCGCCAGCGGCGGTGGTTTCCGCTGTCGTCCGGCACTGCTGAGCGTGGACGGCGAGCGCTTCCTCGCCGCCGCGGACGCGCTTCAGCGGGAAGCCTTCGGACCCGTCACGCTGCTGGTGCGCGTACGCGATCCCGCGCAGATGGACGCCATCATCCGCACGCTGGAAGGCCAGCTGACCGGCACGATCTACCTGGCCGATGACGGTAGCGACGCCGACCTGTGGCGACAGCTGGCGCCGCCGTTGCGCGCGAAAGTGGGACGCCTGATCGCCAACCGCATGCCTACCGGCGTGGCGGTCAGCGCGGCGATGAACCACGGCGGCCCCTGGCCGAGCGCGAGCCATCCGGGCTTCACCTCGGTCGGGATGCCGGGTGCGATCAGGCGCTTCGCAGCCCTGCACAGCTACGACCAGGTGCCCGACGCGTTGTTGCCCGCGCCATTGCGGAACCGCAATCCCGGCCGCGTGCCGAGACTCGTCGACGGCAGCTGGACCGATCGCGATCTGGAGATTCCGGAATGAGTGCGCAGATCGGCCATCTCTCGCCGACGCAGGCGACCGGCATGCTGCATCCATGGGAACGGCGTGCCGCGCCCATCGCCGCGCAGGAGTACGAACAGCGAATCGAACGCGCGCGCGTGCTGATGCGGGCGCGCGGCGTGGATGCGCTGCTGGTCAACGCGGGTGCCTCGCTGCGATATTTCTGCGGGGTTCCGTGGGGCGCCAGCGAGCGGCTGGTGGCCCTGCTGATCACCGGGAATGGCCTGCCGGTGATGATTTGTCCTGCATTCGAAGCCGGTTCGCTGGAGGCGGTGCTGAAGATTCAAGTCGAACCCCGCCTGTGGGAAGAAGACGAGGACCCCTATGCGCGCGTGGCCCAGGCGATGAAGGAGCGTGGCGCGCGCACGCTGGCACTGGATCCGGCCGCCGCCTTCGCGATTCACCATGGCCTGTGCGAACACCTGGACGCACGCCGCATCTGCGAGGCGGGCGGGATCATCGACGGTTGCCGGATGTGCAAGTCGCCGGCGGAGCTGGCGCTGATGCAGCAGGCCTGCGACATGACCCTGCAGGTGCACCGGCTGGCGGCCGGCATCGCCTGCGAAGGCACCACCACCGCCGAACTGGTGCGCTTCATCGACGATGCCCACCGCGCGCTGGGCGCCGATGCCGGTTCCACGTTCTGCATCGTCCAGTTCGGCCATGCCACCGCGTTTCCGCATGGCGTGCCGGGCGTGCAGTCGCTGCGCGAAGGCGATCTGGTCCTGATCGATACCGGCTGCAGCGTGCAGGGCTACCACTCCGACATCACCCGCACCTGGATCCACGGTCGCGCCGATGACGAACAGCGTCGTATCTGGGATCTGGAACAGGCCGCGCAGGCGGCCGCGTTCGCGGCGGTGCGGCCCGGCGTGTCCTGCGAAAGCGTGGACCAGGCGGCGCGACGCGTGCTGGAGTCCGCCGGGCTGGGACCGGACTACCGGCTGCCCGGATTGCCGCATCGCACCGGGCACGGTTGCGGGCTGTCGGTGCACGAAGCGCCGTATCTGGTGCGCGGAAATGCCAGCGCGCTGCAGCCGGGCATGTGCTGCAGCAACGAACCGATGATCGTGGTGCCCGGTCGTTTCGGCGTGCGCCTGGAAGATCACTTCCACGTCACCGACGAAGGTGCGCGCTGGTTCACGCCGCCTTCGCCGGCCATCGATCAGCCGTTCGTCTGAGGCAATAACTGGCGTGGCGGGACCTGATGCGGGACCATGGAGCGCCGCGGGCGCGATGCCACGGCGCTTGCCTGGAGAGTTCCCATGCGAAACATCCTGCTCTGGTGCTGTCTGGTTCCGCTGATGGCGCTGGCATCCGATGACCCGGCGATACCTGCACACGTCCAGATCAGCGAGGGACCGGACGGTTATCGGCTCACCGTGGACGGTCATCCGTTCCTGATCCGTGGCGCGGGACTGGCGGATGGCAACCAGGAAGCACTCGCCGCGCGCGGTGGAAACTCGTTCCGGACCTGGAGCACCGGTACGGATCGGGCCAGGGTGGTCGGCATGCTGGATCGGGCGCGGCGCAACGGCCTGATGGTGGCGATGGGCATCGAAGTCGCGCGGGAACGCCACGGTTTCGATTACGGCGACTCGGCGGCGGTGGAAAGGCAGTGGAAGCGCGTCCGCGAGGAGGTACGTCTCTACCGGAATCATCCCGCGGTGCTGATGTGGGTGGTCGGCAACGAACTGAACCTCGAATCCCGCGATCCGCGGGTATGGAACGCCGTCAACGACCTGGCGGTCATGATCCATCGCGAGGATCCCCATCATCCGGTGATGACCACGCTGGCGGGATTCGACCCGGATTTGATGGAGCTGATCAGGACGCGCGCGCCAGCCCTGGACCTGGTCGGGATCCAGCTGTACGGAGATATCGTGGATCTTCCTGCGAAGCTGGAACGCAGCCGCTGGACGGGGCCTTACGTCGTCACCGAGTGGGGACCGACCGGGCATTGGGAAAGCCCGCAGACCGATTGGGGCGCGCCCATCGAGGGCGATGCGTCGCGGAAGGCGGCATGGCTCCAAGAGCGCTACCAGCGCGTGATCGCGCGCGATACCCGCCAGGGGTTGGGTTCCTACGTGTTTCTCTGGGGCGACAAGCAGGAGCGAACGCCCACCTGGTACGGCCTGTTCCTGGCGAGTGGGGAAAGCACCCCGGGCGTCGATACGATGCAATACCTGTGGACCGGCCAATGGCCACGAAATCGCGCGCCATCAATCACCCCGATTGCCATCGACGGGAAGCAAGCGGAAAGCAGTCTGGTCTTGCTGCCCGGACAACGCGTCACCGCCCGGACCACCAGCGAGGATCCGGATGCCGACCGGTTGACGTTCCGCTGGCGGATCCGCGAAGAGAGCAGGGCCACCACGGTGGGGGGCGACGCGGAAGCCGTGCCGCCCGCGGTAGCGTTCAAAGGGGAGGAGGATGGCCGTGGAGGCATCTCCTTCCAGGCGCCCGTGGTCGCCGGCAACTATCGGCTGTTCGTGGAGGTGCATGACGGGCGGGGGCATGCCGCATACGCGAACTTCCCATTCCGGGTCGCCGCATCGCAGTGAAATCACGGCCCGGGGGCATCCGTCTGGACCGCGCCCACGCACCGACGGCTCGCCAAACGCATCGATGTCCGGCGACACACGCTGGACACGCGGCAGATCCGGACATGGGTTGACAGCGCTGTCATGTGACTGCTAAACCATGCCGCCATTCGACGCACCGCGTCGGGACAGCGGCTGCCAGGTGCGGCGTCCGAATGTGCGGTCATTGGTTGCGGCGTCGCGACGGGGGCGGATGAAGAATGCGCAGTCGAATCGAGGACGTGGCGGCGGCGGCGGGTGTGTCCATGAAGACCGTCTCCCGGGTGCTGAACCATGAACCCAACGTGCGCGAGGAAACGCGCCAGCGGGTGATGCAGGCCGTGGAGGCGCTGCAATACCGGCCGAACCTCTCGGCACGCAGCCTGGCCGGCCAGCGCTCATACACGGTGGCGCTGGTCTACAACAACCCTTCGCGCAATTACCTGATGGAAGTGCAGGGCGGAATGCTGGAGGCATGCCGCGCCAGTCACTACAACCTGGTGCTGGCACCGGTCGGCGCGCCACGCCTGCGGAAGGCAGCGGACCTCAGGGCCGTTTTCGAGCATTTCGCGCCGGATGGCGTGGTGCTGATTCCTCCCCTGACCGACGACGCGACGGTGCTGGAATACCTCGAAGAACATGAGGTTCCTTTCGCCTGCATCGCGCCGAGGCATTCGACGGGGCGAATCGGCGTGATGATGGACGAGACCGCGGCGGTCATCGAGTTGGTTCGCGGCCTGATCGCGCTGGGGCACCACCGGATCGGGCACATCAAGGGACCGCCCGCGCATGGAGCCTGCCTCTGGCGCTACCGCGGCTACAGGCAGGCGCTGAAAGCGGCGGGCATCGACGAAGAGCCAGGCCTGGTCGTGCAGGGAAGGTTCTCCTTCGAATCGGGCATCGAAGCCGTACATCGCCTGCTGGACATGGCACACCCGCCCACGGCCATCTTCGCGGCCAACGACGACATGGCGGCGGGTTGTATCCGTGTTGCTTCCCTGCGCGGACTTCGTGTGCCCGCCGACCTTTCCATCTGCGGATTCGACGACACGCCTATCGCGCGACATATCCATCCCGCCCTGACCACGGTGCGTCAACCGACTTCCGAGATGGGGCGAATGGCGACGATGGAACTGTTGGCGAGGATCCGCTCCCCCGATGCTGGGCGGATGGTGCATGTGGAGCACGAAGTGCTGTTCCGCGAGTCGACGGGGCACCCGCCGCGCGCATGCTAGGTCCGTTGTCCGATCAAGTCCATATCGGACATGCGCAGGACATCGGCGGACAAGTGAGTGTCTACGCCAGATAAAACAGCGCGGCGTGCCACACGCGAGTCGTTCTTCCCGCGTGTTTATGTACACGTGTATAGAAAAAAATGAAACGAATTTCAGTAGAAGAATATTGCTGGCCCAATGACTGGAAAACGATTTCAGCTGCATTGCACAAATGACGAAAAAGGCTGAAAACAAGTGTTTTTAAACAACCAAAAGCAAAAATGACGCGAAAGTTGACAACGCTGTCAATCGGGCGTCCAATTCGGCGCCAGCAGAGGTGACAGCTATCGCCTGAGCAAACGCGCGTCGTGCAGTTCGTGAATTTCCGGGGAGGAAGATCCATGAAGCAGGTGTTCGTTCCGAAGAAGAAACTCCTGACGTCGGCACTGTTGCTGGCATTGGCCAGTCCGGCCTGGTCGCAGGAAAGCGCGCAGAACGAGGGGAATGCGCAGGGCACGCCGCCGCAGGCTGACCCAGCCACTCTCGATACCGTCACGGTCACCGGTATCCGTGGCAGTTTCATGTCGTCGATGAACCTGAAGCGTGATTCACAGGGCGTGATCGACGGTATCGTTGCCGAGGACATCGGCAAGTTCCCCGACACCAACCTCGCAGAATCCCTGCAGCGGATCAGCGGCGTGTCCATCGATCGCTCGCTCGGCGAGGGTTCCAAGGTCACCGTGCGCGGCGTCGGACCGGACTTCAACCTCGTGTTGTTGAACGGCAGGCAGATGCCTGGCGGCTTGTTGGGGACCGGCGGTGCGGGTGTTTCCAATTCGCGCGCCTTCGATTTCGCCAATCTGGCCTCCGAAGCGATCAGCGCCATCGAGGTCTACAAGACGGCGCGCTCGGACACGCCCAGCGGCGGCATCGGCGCGACCATCAACATCAAGACCGCACGCCCGCTCGACNAAGACCGCACGCCCGCTCGACAATCCCGGATTGGTCGCCAGTGTCGGACTCAAGGCCGTCAACGACACCACGGTGGACAATCTGCCCCGCACCTTCAAGGGCGAGTCGGTCACCCCGGAAATCTCGGGCATCTTCAGCAACACCTTCGCCGACGGAAAGTTCGGCGTGGCTTTGTCGGCCAGCTACCAGGAGCGTGATTTCGGTTTCAGCCAGGCGTCGGTCGCCAACGGCTGGGCCAAGTTCCGTGGCGATGACACCACCAGCTGGAACCGGTTGCCGCAACCGGGCGAACCCAACTCCGAGCTCATCACCAACCGGCCGGGACCCAACGACGTCTATTCGCGGCCGCAGAACACCGGCTACAGCGTCAACGGCGTGCAGCGCCAGCGCACCAACGGCCAACTCGTCCTGCAATGGGCTCCCACCGACCGGGTGACCACGACGCTGGACTACACCTATTCGGAAAACAAGATCCAGCAGCAGCGCAGCGAGCTTTCGGTCTGGTTCAACTACCAGCCGGGCGAGAGCACCTGGACCGATGGTCCGGTATCGGCGCCTACCTCCTACTCGGAGTTCACCTCGGGGACGGCGGACGTGGCCATGGGCGGTGCGCAGTTCGCCACCAAGAGCGAGAACAAGTCGCTTGGCTTCAACGTCGAGTGGGAAGTCAACGACACGCTGAACCTCGAATTCGACTATCACGACTCCACCGCCGAGACGATGCCGGACAGCCCCTATGGATCGGCCGGCGTGCTGGCCGCGGCGGCCTTCGTGCGCGGCACCACCACCGTCGACTACAGCCGTCCGTTGCCGATCGTGCACATGGAGTTCCCCAATGGTGGGGTGGAGCCCTCGCGCGCGCTGGTGACCGGTTCGGTCTTCCACAACAGCTATACCAAATCGGAAGTTGAACAGGGTCAGGTCAAGGGTCGCTTCAAGTTCGGCGACTACTCCGGGCTGGATTTCGGCGTGGCTTCGACCGAAGTGCAGAACCGGACAGCCTACGGGTACATGCAGCGCGATACCTGGGGCGGCGTGGGCCAGCCCGGCGACTACGACGACGACATCTGGTACGCGGACGACATGTCGCGTTACTTCAGCAGCTTCGACAACCACAGCGACCCCCGCTGGAGCAGCCGGTTCCTGGTGTTCGATTTCGAACGCCTGCGCCAGCGCGCCGCGCAGGTCGGCGACGAGAACAATCCGGCATGCCCGACCTGCTACGTGGCACCGGACGAGTTCACCCGCGACATGCGCACGACGGAAAAGTCAAAGAGCGCGTTCCTGCAGTGGACCACGACCTGGGACTGGAAGGTGCCCATCCACGCCGCGGTCGGGGTCCGCTACGAAAAGACCGACGTGGAATCCACCGCGCTGGTGCCGATCGGACAGACCATCACCTGGCTGTCCGCCAACGAGATGGTGGTGAACTACGGCGAGGCCGGCTTCACCCAGCTGGAAGGCGACTACGCCTACTGGCTGCCCAATCTCGATCTGCGCGCGGACCTGAGCGACAACATGGTCCTGCGTGCCAGCTACGGCCGGACCATCGGCCGGCCCGGCTGGGAGCAGATCCAGGGCGGCAAGACCATCGCCAACATCGTGCGCGTGGACGGTGGCGATGGCAGCCAGGGCAACCCGGCGCTCAAGCCGCTCGTGTCGGACAACTTCGACGTCTCGTTCGAGTGGTATTACGGCGAGGCAAGCTTCGTTTCGGTGGGCTACTTCCGCAAGAACATCGACAACTACATCGGCACCACCCAGGTCGCCGATACCTCCTTCGGGCTGCATACGCCGGTGGGCGGCACCTACTGGAACAATGCGATCGATGCCGGCTGCCCGGCCACCGACATGGTATGCATCCGCAACTACATCTTCCGCAATCATGATGGCGACCCCGGGGTGACCCATACCGGCACCAACAGCAACGGCGAGGAGACCGGAACCATCGTCGGTCAGCCGGGGGATCCGGTCGCCAGTTTCGACATCACGGTGCCGGCCAACCAGAAATCGGCGTCGCTGGATGGCTGGGAATTCAACGTCCAGCACATGATCGAGGACACCGGTTTCGGCATCGCCGCCAACTACACCATCGTCAATTCGAGCCTGACCTACGACAACTACAATCTCGGCGAACAGTTCGCGCTGGAAGGTCTTAGCGATTCCTTCAACGTGGTCGGGTTCTACGACAAGGACAAGTGGCAGATACGACTGGCGTACAACTGGCGCGACAGGTTCCTGTCGAGCCGCTTCGATGGCCAGGGGCCCAATCCGAACTACACCGAGCCCTACGGGCAACTGGACGCCAACATCAGCTACCAGTTCAACGACCGCCTGAGCCTGAGCCTGGAAGGCATCAACCTGACCGACGAAACCCAGCGCGTCCACGGGCGGCACGTGAACCAGGCGTTGTGGGTCACCCAGAACGGACCACGCTACATGTTCGGGCTGCGCTACAAGTTCTGAAACCAGGCCCATGAAAGGCCGGGCCACCGCCAACGCGCGGGTCCGGCCTATCATGGGCCAGCCCGGACAGCACGGTTCCCGCAATGCCCCGACACGCCCTGCTCAACAACATCGATCACCGCGATCTGCGTATCGACGTCCGCCGCGGCGAGGCGCTGGGCGACGCGGTCATGCTGGCGCCGATCTTCCCGGCCGAGTTCCGCGCCATCCAGCCGCACTATCCGATCGTGTTCCAGCGCCTGCAGGACGGTAGCTTCCAGCCGGTGGCGCTGTTCGGGTTCGAGCCGGGGCAGAACCTGTTCCTGGAAGGGGACGACTGGCAGGCACCCTATCTTCCGCTGTCGGTGGAGCGGCAGCCTTTCCTGATCGGCGCCTCGGGCGGGGAACTGCTCATCCATGTGGATCTGGATCACCCTCGCGTTGGCGGGCATTCGGGAGAGGCCGTGTTCCGCGAACATGGCGGAACCAGCGACTACCTGGAGCGGATCAACTCCGTGTTGCTGGCGTTGCACGACGGGCTTGCCGCCAACCCGGTGCTGTCGGCCGCATTGCTGGCGCACGGCCTGCTGGAATCCTTCGTACTCGATATCTCCCTGGATGACGGTACGCCATGCCGGCTGGCGGGCTTCCACACGATCCACGAGGAACGCCTGAAAGCGCTGGACGCCGGGGCACTGGCCAGCCTGCATGCCGCCGGCCACCTGGAAGCGATCTACATGGCGATTGCCTCGCTCTCCAATTTTCGCGACCTCATCGCCAGGCTCAATGGCCGTCATGCTGCCTGCCGCTGAACCCATCGAGGAGGTCAACGACGTCGACCCGCAGGCATTGCCGGCACGGCTGCTGGGCTCGTCCCGGCCGGTGATCCTGCGCGGACTGGTTGCCCATTGGCCGATGGTCCAGGTAGCGCGGCGCTCGACGGAGGAGGCGATCGCGTACCTGAAGGGATTTGAGCGTCCCGGCGCGCCGCCGGTGGTGGCGACGGTCGGGCCTCCGGACATCCGCGGCCGATTCTTCTATGACGCGGATCTGCAGGGATTCAATTTCAGGCAGGAAAAGGTGCCGCTGGGCGTGGCGCTGGACACGCTGCGCAAATACCTGCCGGACCCGGCGCCGCCGGCCATCTACGTCGCCTCCACCACTCTCGATACGTGGCTGCCCGGATTCCGCGAACACAACGATCTTTGGCTCGGCGAGCGCGAGGCGCTGGCAAGCATCTGGATCGGCAACCGGACCCGCATCGCCGCGCACCAGGACGTGCCCGACAACCTGGCCTGCGTCGTCGCCGGCCGGCGGCGCGTCACCCTGTTCCCGCCGGATCAGCTCGCGAACCTGTACGTGGGACCCCTCGATTTCACCCCGGCGGGGCAGCCGATCAGCCTGGTCGATTTCGCCGCGCCCGATCCGGAGCGCCACCCGCGCTTCGCAGAGGCGTGGAAACACGCGCGGGTGGCCGAACTGGCGCCCGGCGACGCGGTGCTGATTCCGTCGATGTGGTGGCACCACATGGAGGGACTGGAACCTTTCAATGTGCTGGTCAACTACTGGTGGCGGCAATCGCCGGCCTGGATGGACACGCCGATGAACGCGCTGATGCTGGCGCTGATGACGGTGCGCGATCTTCCGCCGGAACAGCGTGCCATCTGGCGAGACGTGTTCGATCACTACGTGTTCCTGCCCGGCGAAGCCACCGCCGGGCACATGCCGGAAGCCGCCCGCCGCGTGCTCGGGCCGATGGACGAGAACCGGGCGCGCGAGTTGCGCGCACGCCTGCTGAAAAGACTCAACCGCTGAGGAGACATCATGGCGCAGGCCGAAGGCATCAACGGAAAAACCGTCAGGCGCGTGGTCATTGCCGGCGGCGGCACGGCGGGCTGGATGGCGGCGGCGGCACTGTCACGGATGCTGGGCAGGGTACTGGACATCACCCTGGTGGAATCGGAGGAGATCGGGACGGTGGGCGTCGGCGAAGCCACCATTCCCACCCTCGTGACCTTCCATCGCCTGCTGGAGATCAACGAGCAGGAGTTCATGGCCGCCACCCAGGGCACGATCAAGCTCGGCATCTCCTTCGAAGGCTGGCGCGAGGTCGGGCATCGCTACATCCACTCGTTCGGCGTCACCGGACGCGACCACTGGATGGCGAACTTCCACCACTTCTGGATGCGTGCCCATGCGCTGGGGCTGGCGGGGAGCTACGACGATTACTGCATCGAATTGAAGGCGGCGCTGGAGGACCGGTTCGCGCACCTGCCGCGCTACCAGATGAACTACGCCTACCACCTGGACGCCAGCCTGTACGCACGCTTCCTGCGCCGCTTCAGCGAGGGCTACGGGGTCCGCAGGGTGGAAGGCAAGATCGCGGACGTGCAGGTCGATGAGACGTCGGGCTGCATCGCCGCGTTGCGCCTGGAGAATGGCGACGTGATCGAGGGCGACTTGTTCCTGGACTGCACGGGCTTTCGCGCGTTGCTGATCGGCAAGGCGCTCAACGTGGGATTCACTGACTGGTCGCACTGGCTGCTCAATGACAGTGCGCTCGCCACCCAGACCACCGCCGTGCGCGACGCGGTGCCGTACACGCGCGCGATCGCCGGCAAGGCGGGCTGGCAATGGCGGATTCCACTGCAGCACCGGGTAGGCAACGGCATCGTGTACTCCAGCCGCTTCATCGGCGACGACGAGGCGCGCGAGGAGTTCCTGTCCAGCCTGGAAGGCGAGATCATCAAGCAGCCTTGGCCGGTGAGGTTCCGGCCTGGCCAGCGGCACAAGTGCTGGAGCCGGAACTGCGTGGCGCTGGGGCTTGCGGGCAGCTTCATCGAACCGCTGGAATCCACCACCATCCATCTGATCCAGCGAGGCATCCTGCGCCTGCTGCATGCCTTTCCGCATGTCATCACCCAGGAAGCCATCGACGACTACAACGCGCGCCTGGACGCGGAATTGCAGCACGTCCGGGATTTCGTCGTCCTGCACTACCATGCGACCCGGCGCCGGGACACGCCCTATTGGCGCACGGTCGGGACGATGGAGCTGCCGCCGTCGCTGCAGCGGCGGATCGATCTGTTCCGGGAGACGGGCAATGTCTACCACGTGCCGACGGAGCTGTTCGCGGAGAACTCCTGGATCCAGGTGATGACCGGGCAAGGCATCGTCCCGAAGCGCCATCACCCGCTGGCCGACGTGATGGGCGAAGCCGAACTGGCCCGCTTCATGCGCGAGATCCGGGAAGGCGTGGACGCCACCGTGCGCCAGCTGCCCGCGCACATGGATTATCTTCGCGGCTATTGTCCCGGCGAGCGACCGCAGGCCCTGCCGGCCTGAACAGCGATCAGAGGCGGTAGTGGCTCGCTGGCGGCGGGAAGCGGCTGCTCTGGTCCGCCGGCAGCATCAGGCCGGCGCCGAGTTCGACCAGGCGCGACCAGACGTAGGGTTGCAGGTCCACCGGCGCGCCGGCATAGACGCGGGCCCACAGGTCGTCCAGGAATTCCTGCGCGGGTTGGCGCACGAGGCCACGCGCCAGCCGGTCGCTGGCGGCATCCAGAGCAATCCGGATTTCGGCCAAGGTCTCCATGCGGCGGACTATACGAAGGCCGCGTTCTGATTGTGTGACAGCCGGCGCCGGCGATCCTATTCCGTGACCGGTTCCGCGGTTGCCACGCCGTGCAGGCCCAGGCCGTGCCGCTTGGCGTGCCGTTTGGCGGCAGCGGCGTCGGAGGCGACCTGCTCGGCGCTGTCGTAGCGGGCCGGGTCCACCTGGACCACGCCGATGGTCAGGGTGGTCAGCGGGAAGGTGGTGTAGCGGCCGCTGCGGTCTTCGCTTTCCAGCACGCCACGCGCCAGGTCCGGTTCGTCGAACAGCGCCCGCGAGGCGGCGTTGAAGTCGGCGATGATGTCGCGGCAGCGCCGCTCCCAGTCCTCGCTCTGCAGCAGCACCACGAAATCGTCGCCGCCGACATGGCCGACGAAATCCATGCTCGGCGCCACGTGCTTGAGCAGGGTGGAGGCGACCAGCCGGATCATGCGGTCGCCGCGGAAGTAGCCGTACTGGTCGTTGTACGGCTTGAAGCTGTTGAGATCGCAGTAGGCCGCGACGAAGGAGCGACCGGTTTCGAGCAGGCGGCCGATATGCTCGGAGATGGGGATATTGCCGGGCAGCAGGGTCAGCGGATTGGCGTAGCGCGCAGCCTCGATGCGCAGTTCGGTCACCCGTCGCACCAGTGCTTCGCCGGTGCCCACGCCCAGGTAGCGACCGTCGCGGGTGATGATGAAGCCATCCGACAGGTAGCGCTGATCCTCGCCCAGCAGGATTTCCGACATCGCGTCGATGCTCTGGCCGACGTCGCAGACGATCGGCGCGGCGTGCATCAGCAGTACGCAGGATTTTCGGCCGTTGAGCTCGCGTGCGAACGGCACCGCCATGCGTTCATTGAATACCCGCCGGTTGATCAGGCCCAGTGGCTGGCCATCGGTGTCCACCACCGGCAGCGACGGCAAATCGGGATGATTGCGGAAC
Source organism: Pseudoxanthomonas beigongshangi (assembly GCF_016820515.1). Lineage (GTDB taxonomy): Bacteria > Pseudomonadota > Gammaproteobacteria > Xanthomonadales > Xanthomonadaceae > Pseudoxanthomonas_A > Pseudoxanthomonas_A beigongshangi. The sequence goes on from NZ_JADHDV010000042.1 coordinate 14,665, forward strand.
AGCTGTTCCGCATCGAAGTTGCTTGCCTCGTCGGTCAGCGACGGCGCATCGATCAGCAGGTGCGCGGCGGTGACCCCGCGGAAATCGGAGGCGCGCCGCGCGCGCGGCCACACCGGCAATTTCTCGAAACGCGCCTCGCGGACTTCCGCCGGCACCGCCAGCGCCACCTCGCTGGCCGGGCGTCCCAGCAGGTAGCCCTGCGCGTAGGGGATGCCGAGATCCTTGATGATCGCCAGGTCCTGCAGGCGTTCGACGCCTTCGGCGACCAGTTCGGCGCCCAGGCTTTCGGCCACCTGCACCAGCGAGCGGACGATGCTCAGCCGACCCGGGCTGTCGGCGATGTGGTGGATCAGGTAGCGGTCGAGCTTGACGTACTCCGGCGACAACTCGTGCCAGAGCTCGAAGTTGGAATGGCCATTGCCGAAGTCGTCCAGGGCGATGCGGATGCCGGCCGCGCGCAGGTAGCCCAGCGCGTCGGCCAGCTGGCCGACGTCCTCGACGATGTCGCGTTCGGTAATCTCGATGACGAAGCGGCCCAGGTCGCGGCCGGCCGACAGCAGCACCTCGATGACCTGCTGCGGGCGCAGCGCGCCCTGCAGGATCGCGTGGGCGCTCAGGTTGACCAGCAGGCGGCCGCCGCGATCGAAGTCGAAGCTGCGCGCCAGCGTGCCGGCGGCGACGGTCTCCAGTTCGCCCAGGCGGCCGGCGGCGCGCGCGCGATCCAGCAGCTCCAGCGGCGAGCAGGCGCGGCCGGCGATGCGCATCAGCCCCTCGTGCGCGACCACCTTGTTGTCCTCCAATCGCACCACCGGCTGGAATGCCGCCAGCAGTTCGCGGCCACGCAGGACCGTGTCCAGCAGCGGATCAGACGAGACGGCGGAATCGGGTGTGCACATGGGGCCGCGAACCTAGCGCGCCTTCATGACAGTTCCGCGACGCGGCTGATGACGTTCCGTCATCTGCAAGTGGCGCTTCGACATGGCGGTGATCACGCGACGTCATCGCGGTGTCGCACACACCGGGTACAACATCGTTGCCGCCGATGCACTGCGCAAACGGCCTGAAAACCGGCATTAAAGTCCAGAAGGAACCGGCCGATACCGATGCGGAATTCTGCCCGGAGTCCGCCATGCCGACCGCCTTCCGCCTGCCTTTCTCCTGGAAGCGCCCGTTTCCCCGACGCCTTTCCTTCCGCGACACCCACGCCGCGCTGACACGGTGGCTGGGGCGGATGACGATAGCCGGCAAGCTGCGCCTGTGCGCATGGGTGGCCGGCGCGGGATTGTCGCTGATCGCGCTGTCGTATTGGCAGGCCAGCACCGGACAGGCGCGCGCCGCCGCCAGCTTCCAGGCGCAACAGGGCTACGGTGCGCTGCTCGCCGCGCTGGAGCGCCAGGTCGAGCAGACCCGGCGATTGCAGACGGTCTATGCGACCCGCCTGGATGACGCCGATCGCGATGCCCTGCGGCAGGCGCAGCAGCGTTTGCGTCGCGATCTGGAACGACTGCGCAAGCATCCGGCCGGCGCGGCGGACAGGAAACTGCTGGACGCGGCGGCCGGCCGCATCGACGAGTTCGCCGCCGGCATCGATGCGCTGAACGCACGGGTGGACGAGATGGGACAGGGCGACGCCAGCCTGTCCGCGACCTTGCGCGGTTCCGGCCAGGCGCTGGAAGAGGCGGTGCAGGTCGAGCAGGTCGTGGCGCTGGACGCCCCGATGCAGCGGATGCGCCGTTTCGAGAGCGAGTTCCTTCGCAGTGGCGATTCCGCATTGGCGGACCGGGTCAGCGAGGAGAAGCTGCCGTTCGAACTGGCGCTGTCGGCGAGCCGCATCGACGAGGTTCGGCGCGACGAGCTTCGCCAGCAGGCGGAGGCTTACCAGGCGGCACTGCTGGCGTATACCGCCGCGCGGGTCGGACTGGACGTGGAAGTCTCGTCGCTGGAAGACACCGCCGCCGCCATCGCGCCGGCGCTGGCGGATCTGGAGCAGGCCCGCGAACGCGGGTTGGCCATCGCGGCGCGCCAGCAGCGCTCGCAACGGTTCGGCATGGCGGTGTTGTTCGTGGTGACGCTCGCCGGCGTCGCGCTGGTGTTGGGCGGCGTGTTGTGGGCGGTGCTGCGGGCGGTGCGCCGGCCCCTGGCCGAAGCCGCCGAAGTGGCGGGCGCCATCGCCGACGACCGCCTCGACACGGCCGTGCGGGTCGACAATCCGCATGACGAAATCGGCCAGCTGATGACGTCGCTGGCGCACATGCAGGCCCGCCTGCGCGAACGCATCGCAGGCGAGCGCGCGGCGGCCCGCGAGAACGCGCGCATCCGCCAGGCGATGGACCACGCGCATGCGGGATTGATGGTGCTCGCCGCCGACGGCACGATCGCTTTCGCCAACCACGGTCTGCGCGAGGCGTTGGCGGGTCACGGCATCGCGGCGCCGGACGGCCTGCCGCTGGAAAAGCTGGATGACACGCTGGCGCCGATGGCGCGACGCATCCAGGACGAGGAGGCGGGTTTCGAACAGACCCTCACGCTGGGCGAGCAAGACTATCTGCTGGTCGCCAGCCCGATCCGGATCGACGGGGAACGGATGGGTGCCACCCTGGAATGGAAGAGCCTGGCGTTGGAGAAGATGGTGGAGCGCGAGATCACCGCGCTGCTGCGCGCGGCGGCGGAGGGCGACCTCGCGGGCCGCATCGAGGTGTCCGGCAAGCAGGGCTACCTGCAACCGTTGGCGCGCAGCATCAACGCGCTGTTCGAGGTCCTGCAGGGCAATCTGTCCAAACTCCAATACGTGTTGTCCGCGCTCTCGCAGGGCGACCTGA